>JANSXC010000015.1 GCA_024743115.1 bacterium
AGCGCGGTGGGGTGAACGACATCGGGCCTCCTCGGAGGCGGCCGATGCGACCGGAGCCTCCGATGGTCCCGTGCCCCGCGATCCGCGGGCGTTACGTCGCAACTATCGGTTCCCACTCATTCGATCAGTTCCGCGGACCGGCAGGCCGATGAAGAATTCGCTCCACCGCATCATGAGCAGCTGGCGCCGAACTTTGGCCCAGCAAAGGCATTCACATATCCGGATTATTGGATATAGTTATCCAGCGCCAGAGCCGATCGCAGCACTGATGACCGTCGACACCTTCCAGCGAGTCGTAAAGACCCTCGGCGACAGCACGCGCCTGCGTCTGCTCAATCTGCTCGAACGGCAGGAGCTGTCGGTCGCGGACCTCGTCAAGGTCCTCGACCTGCCGCAGTCGACGGTGTCGCGGCACCTCGCCCACATCAAGGACCAGGGCCTGCTGAGCGAGCGGCGCGACGGCGCATTTTGCTACTCGCGCTTCACGCCGCCCTGCGAAGGGGCCTGGTGCGCCGCGTGGTCGCTGGCCCGCGAGTCACTGCGTGACGACCCCCAGATCGCCGCGGATGCGGAAGCGCTCGACGCGCTGCTGCGAGCCCGAACGCTGGGTAGCCGGGAGTTCTTCGACTCGCTCGGCTCCGACTGGGACCGGCTGCGCAAGGTCTTCCAGGACGACCTCCAGCGGGCCCGCGCCATCGGGCGCCTCGTGCCACGGGGGCTGCGGGTCGCCGACATTGGGACCGGCACGGGCGTCCTGGCGATGGAGATGGCTCTGCTCGGCATGCACGTGGTGGCAGTCGATCAGTCCGAGGCGATGCTGGCGGCGGCCGACGCCAAACGGCAAGACCTGCCGGATCCGACCTTCGTCGAACTGCGACAGGGCACCGCCACCGACCTGCCGCTCGAAGACGGCGAGGTCGACGCCGTGCTCGCGCACATGGTGCTGCACTACGTGCCTTCCCCGCGCGAGGCGATCCGCGAACTCACCCGCATCGTCCGCCCGGGCGGACGCGTGGTGCTCGTCGACTTCACCGCCCCCGAAGACCGACCGCAGCCCGATCGTGAGTGGCTGCAGAAGGATCTCGGGGTCATCTGGCAGGGCTTCGCCATCGCTCGCATCCGCGAGTGGCTGCAGGAAGCGGGACTGACGAACGTCGAGATCGAGCTCCACGAAGCTCGCTCCGACGACCAGGACCTGCCGACCACCTTCATCGCATCCGCCGACCGACCGGCAGAACAACGAACATGACCGTCTCGACGCCGCTGACTCCTGCTGGCCGCATGAACGATATCCGCGCCGCCCTCGAAGACCTGCTCGCCCGCCGCATCCTGATCGTCGATGGGGCGATGGGCACGATGCTTCAGCGCCACAAGCTGACCGAGGCCGATTTTCGCGGCGATCGGTTCGCCGATCACGGCAGCGACCTGCAGGGCAACAACGACATCCTCGTGCTCACCCGCCCGGACATCGTCGAGAGCGTGCACGACGAGTATCTGGCAGCCGGAGCGGACATCGTCGAGACCAACACGTTCAACGGGACGTCGATCTCGCAGGCCGACTACGCGACCGAGCACCTCGTCCGCGACATCAACGTCGCGGCGGCGCAGATCGCCCGCAGGGCGACGGCACGCTGGACCGAGAAGACCCCGGACCGGCCGCGCTTCGTGGCCGGCGCGGTCGGCCCGACCAACAAGACCCTGTCGATCTCGCCGGACGTCAACGATCCCTCGTTCCGCGCCGCGACGTTCGACGAGCTCTACGCGTCCTACCGCGAGCAGATCGAGGGCCTGGTCGAAGGCGGCGTGGATCTCATCCTGATCGAGACGATCTTCGACACCCTGAACAGCAAGGCCGCCGTGATGGCCTACCAGGACGCGATCGAGGCCGCCGGCCGCGACGTACCGCTGATGATCTCGGTGACGATCACGGACCGCAGCGGCCGCACGCTGTCCGGCCAGACGATCGAGGCGTTCTGGGCGTCGATCTCGCACTCCGAAGCGCTCTGCGTCGGCATCAACTGCGCGCTGGGGGCCGACGAGATGCGGCCCTACGTCGAAGCCCTGTCGAACCACGCGACGACGTTCACGAGCTGCTACCCCAATGCTGGCCTGCCCAACGCGATGGGTGAATACGACGAGCCGCCCGAGCGCACCGCGCAGCTGCTGAAGGAGTTCGCGCAGGACGGCTTCGTCAACGTGCTCGGCGGCTGCTGCGGCACGACGCCGGAGCACATCCACGCGATCGCCGAAGCGATCAAGGAGACCGATCCGCGCGAGCGCCCGCGCGGCGAACGCCCGTTCGCGGTGTTCAGCGGCCTCGAGCCGCTCGTGATCCAGAAGGACTCAGGCTTCCTGATGGTCGGCGAGCGAACCAACGTCACCGGCAGCCGCAAGTTCGCCAAGCTGATCCTGGCGAACGACTACCAGACCGCGCTCGAGGTCGCCCTCGACCAGGTGCGCGGCGGCGCCAACGTGCTCGACGTCAACATGGACGAGGGCATGCTCGACTCCGAGCAGGCGATGACGACTTTCCTCAACCTGATCGCCACCGAGCCGGAGGTTGCGCGGATTCCGATCATGATCGACTCGTCGAAGTGGTCGGTCATCGAAGCGGGCCTCAAGTGCGCGCAGGGTAAGTGCATCGTCAACTCGATCAGCTTGAAGGAAGGCGAGGCCGACTTCCTCGAGAAGGCGCACTACATCAAGCGCTTCGGCGCCGGCGTCGTCGTCATGGCGTTCGACGAGGTGGGCCAGGCCGAGACCGTTGAGCGCAAGGTCGACATCTGCCAGCGCGCGTACAAGCTGCTGACCGAGCAGGTCGGCATCGATCGGCACGACATCATCTTCGACCCCAACATCCTCGCGGTCGCGACCGGCATCGAGGAGCACGACCGCTTCGCGATCAACTTCATCGAGGCGACGCGCATCATCAAGGAGACCTGTCCGGGCGCGAAGATCTCGGGCGGCGTATCGAACCTGTCCTTCTCGTTCCGCGGCAACAACGTCGTGCGCGAGGCGATGCACTCGGCGTTCCTCTACCACGCGATCGAAGCGGGCATGGACATGGGCATCGTCAACGCCGGCATGCTCGAGCTCTACGAGGACATCCCGAAGGATCTGCTCGAGCACGTCGAGGACGTGCTGTTCTGCCGGCGACCGGACGCCACCGAGCGGCTGATCGCGTTTGCCGAGAAGGTCAGGGGCGGCGGCAAACAGCGCGTCGTCGACATGTCCTGGCGCGAGGCTCCGGTCGAGAAGCGTCTCGCGCACGCGCTCGTGCATGGCATCGTCGACTTCATCGAAGCGGACACCGAGGAGGCGCGACAGCAGTTCGACCGCCCGCTGCAGGTGATCGAAGGCCCGCTGATGGACGGCATGAAGGTCGTTGGTGACCTGTTCGGCGCGGGCAAGATGTTCCTGCCGCAGGTCGTCAAGAGCGCGCGCGCGATGAAGAAGGCCGTCGCGGTGCTCACGCCCTACATGGAGGCCGAGAAGGAAGCCGCGCGCGCGGCCGCTGCCGCAGCCGGCGAGACCGCCGATGCCAAGACGAACAGCAGCTCGCAGGGCACGGTAGTGCTCGCGACCGTCAAGGGCGACGTGCACGACATCGGCAAGAACATCGTCGGCGTCGTGCTGGGCTGCAACAACTACGAGGTCATCGACCTCGGCGTGATGGTCGCAGCCGAGAAGGTCCTCGACACCGCGCACCGCGTGGGCGCCGACATCGTCGGTCTGTCCGGCCTGATCACGCCGTCGCTCGACGAGATGGTCCACGTCGCCAAGGAGATGGAGCGGCGCGAGATGCGGCAGCCGCTGTTGATCGGCGGGGCCACGACAAGCAAGCAGCACACGGCGGTCAAGATCGCGCCGGTGTTCCATCAGCCGGTCGCGCACGTCAAGGATGCGTCGCGGGTCGTCAACGCGGTCTCCGACCTGCTCGACGACGAGCGCAAGAAGACGTTCGACGCCGAGAACCGCACGCTGCAGGCGGACCTGCGCGAGCTACACCGTCAGAAGATCGAGCACCCGCTGCTGCCCTACACCAAGGCGGTCGTGAAGCGGTTCGCGATCGACTGGAATGCCGAGCAGATCGCGACACCGTCGTTCACCGGCACGCGCGTGCTCGACGGCGTGCAGGTCGGCGACCTGGTGCCATTCGTCGACTGGACGTTCTTCTTCGCCGCGTGGGAGCTGAAGGGCAAGTACCCCAAGATCTTCGACCACCCGGACTACGGCATTGCCGCCCGCGAGCTGCACGAGAACGCCACGGCGATGCTGCAGCGCATGCAGGACGAGAGCCAGCTGACCGCGCGGGGCGTCTACGGCTTCTGGCCGGCGAACAGCGACGGCGATGACATCGTCATCTGGACCGACGAGACGCGCAGCGAAGAACGCTGCCGGTTCCCGATGCTGCGCCAGCAGCGCACGGCGGACGAGGGCAAGCCGACCCTGTCGCTCGCGGACTTCGTCGCGCCGATCGACAGCGGACTCGCCGACCATGTCGGCGCTTTCGCGGTCAGCGTATTCGGCGCCGAGGAGCTGGCGGCCGAGTATGAGAAGGACAACGACGACTACAACGCCATCATGGCCAAGGCGTTGGCCGATCGCTGCGCCGAGGCGTTCGCCGAGAAGCTGCACCAGCAGGCGCGCGCGGACTGGGGCTTCCCCGATTCTGGCGAGAACGCGGACGACAGCGAGTACCTCGTGCGCGAACGCTATCGCTCGATCCGCCCCGCCTTCGGCTACCCGGCGTGCCCGGACCACACCGAGAAGGAGACGCTGTTCGCCGTGCTCGGCGCGCGCGAGCTCGGCATCGGCCTGACCGAGCACTTCGCGATGACTCCGGCGGCCAGCGTCAGCGGCATCTACCTCGGGCACGAGGCGACGCGCTACTTCAGCGTCGGCCGCATCGACCGCGACCAGGTCGAGGACTACGCGCGTCGCAAGGGGATGTCGGTGCAGGAAGCCGAGCGCTGGCTCGCGCCGAACCTGGCTTACGATCCAGCCGACTAATCGATCTTCGCGCTGGAGGTCTCCGGGCCGCCGGTCACGCACGCCATGAGCTGCTCCTCCCAGCCCGGGTCGATCCCGGGCGCGAGGATCTCGATCCGACTCTCGGGGCAGTCGTCCAAGGCCGTTTCGGTAAGGTCTGCCGACGCCAGGTTGTAGCCGAACGCCCCGCAATCGGTGCGGAAGACCGCCTTCATGCGCTCGGCCTGCAGCTGTTGCAGGAACCGCAGCAGCTTCTGTCGGTCGAATACGCGGGTCGGCGAGAAACGCCACCCGACGCTTCGAAAGCCCTCGCCCTCGTTCTCCGCCTTGAGGTAACCCGACTTCGGGACGGGCATGTCGGGCAGCGCAGGTTCTTCCCCCTGCGGATGATCGTGGCCATGGTCGCGGCCAAGATCGTGCGATGCACCTACGGCGCGCGTCGCGCCGCGCAACCAGGCAGTTTCGATGGCGCCGCGTTCCGTGATGAACACCTCGGCGTGCGGCGCGCCATGCTGCGCCGCGTACTCCTCGAGAGCCCGGCGGTCGCCGTCACCGTAGAGATCGGCCTTGTTGCCCACGATCAGGTCGGCCATCGCGATCTGCTGGTTGTAGGTCGCCAGCTCGGTGAAGCGGCCGTCGGCAAGGTGGCGCGCATCGACGAGCGTGATGATCTTCTGAATGGCAAGCACGCCGCGGTAGGCATCGCCGGCAAGCACTCCCAGCACCTCGTTCGGGTGACCCAGGCCCGTTGGTTCGATCAGCAGGCGATCCGGACGCGCGCGCCGCAGCAGTTCGTTCAGCGCAACCTGCATCGGCAACCCCGCGGTGCAGCACATGCAGCCACCGGGAACCTGACGCACGAATACCCCTTGTGACTCGCGATGCTGGCTCTCGAACAGGCTGCCATCGACACCGATCTCCCCGAACTCGTTCACGAGAACAGCCCAGCGCTCATGGTCGGGGCGTTGCGCCAGCAGGTGAAGAATGGCCGAAGTCTTCCCGGTGCCGAGGAAGCCCGTGATCACGTTCGTCGGAACGTTCAGGATTGCCGCCTTCGGCTTCACGCCCGGCGCCTCCCAGCGACGCAAATGCACTGCAGACCGTCCGGGTCGGTTGGGACCGATGCTCGCATTGGTAAGAGTGTACTTCGCCCCAGGTAGTCGCGTGCGGATCCATCCGCCGATCTCCGAGCGTTACCGAGGCGCGTCGGCGTGCCTATCGTCGGGCGCGCGCCGCGAGATCCCAGCGCTGGCCGGGCTCGAGCCAGATCGGCTGCGGTTTCGCGCGTTCGGCGGCGGGACCGGCCGCGGCCTTGCGATGGTCGAACACGGCGACTTTCGAAGCGCCGACGACTTCGAGTTCGGACCCGCGGACGATCGCAGCCGTGCCTTCGTCGACGCCGAGCCCGATCAGTTGCGGGAGTTGTTCGATGAGGCCCCGCAGGTCGGCCGTGCGGTTGCGGGCGACGAAGTGCTGGTCGATCGCGCAGCCGGGCAGGAAGCCGAAGCCGCGTTCGTAGCCTTCGCACCACTCGTCGCGATTGCCGAGCGGGTTGCCGCGCACGAGGAACTCGCCCTGAATCGTTGCGCCGGCGCTGCTGCCGCCGATGACGCCGTCGCGGGCGAGCACCGCGTGCAACGCGGCGATCACGGGGGTGCCCTCGAACGCGTCGCAAAGGCGCCATTGCCGACCGCCGCCGAACCAGACGCCCGTGGCCTTGGCCAGCAGTTCGAGGTCCGAGGTTTCGACGGCGCTCGGATGAGCGCGATCGAGAACGTGCACCTCGGCGCCGCGGGCTTCGAACGCCGAACGCAGTCGGATGCGGCGTGGGCCGCGTGCGGGGCTCGCCGTCGGGATCACGACGACGACCGCGTCGTCGCCGCCGGCATGGGTGACGAATCGATCGATCACGGTTGCAGGCAATCGGCCACCGCCGGCGATCACGAGCGTGCCGTTCGCGACCACGGGCCGGGCCATCGGCGTCGGTGGCCACGGCGGGTTTCTGCGCGCGATCGCGGCGCGCTGCAGGCTCACGAGGTCGGCGCGGTCGCCAGGCATGAGTTGCGTGAATCGTTCTTCGCGACCGCCGCCCCGCGGCAGGATGAGCAACGCCTTCGAAGTGCCGAGGCAGCGGATCCCGCGGCCGCGGAACTCGAGTGCGCAGCCCTCGTCGATTCCGACGCCGAAGTGCCCCGGTTGAGCCGCGAGCGCGCGCCGGAGACGGGGCAGCCGTTCGCGGGCGAGGAAGTGCTGGTCGATGATCGCGCCGGGCACGAAATCGAAGCCGCGGGCCATCACCGGCTCGTCGCGGCCGGACTGGATCATGGTCCGGGACTGAACCGCGGCCCCCGCCGAAGAACCGCCCACGACGCCTCCCCGCGCAAGCAGCGCGACGAGCTCGCGTTCGACGCGTGTGCCGACGTAGGCCGCCGCGATGCGTCGCTGCGAGCCGCCGCCGAACCACACTCCGGTTGCCGTGCGGAGCGGAGCGCAGAACCCGGCCGTGTCGGCGACGGTGCGCTCGCGCGTGTGCAGGATCGCGAACTCGTGACCCGGATGGGCCGCGCGCCATTGTTGCAACGCTTGATTGCGCCCCTCCGGGGTGTCGGCTCGACGGCTGGCCGTGGGCACGATCAGGATCTTGCCCGTTGCGCCGCCGGCGAGTTCGAGGAAGCGGTCATGGACGGTGGCGGGCAGCCTGCCACCTCCGGCGATGATGCGAGTGCCGGTGACTCCCGCGGGATCGGGAATCGCCTGGGCGGCGAGTGCGGCCGCGATCGAGATGAGGGTCGCCGGCAGTCGTAGCGCGAGCATGTGCGCAGGATACCTGGTTGCAGAGCAATCGCGGTCGCACTCCATGCGGCGGGAGGGCTATTCGAACGGTTCGTACTCCCCAATACTCGCGACATGCGTTCTCGCGAGCTTGTCGTGGTTCTCCTGGCTGCCGCAACCCTGCCGGCTCAACGTCATCCCGACCTTCGCATTGATCGAGGTACTCCGCCCGGCGCGTCCGCATCCACTGCTCCGACGATTGCGATCGCAGGGGACACCATTGCGGTGGCGTGGTCGGACCAGCGCAATGGCGGCGACTTCGACATCTACTTCAACCGTTCGATCGACGGCGGTCGCAGCTGGCTGCCAGCCGACGTGCGGCTCGACACCGGTTCGGCGCCGGGTGCCGCTTCTTCGTTTGCACCGGAGATCGCGTTGTCGGGCTCTGGTGTCGTGGTCGTGTGGCGTGACGACCGCAACACCGGCTTCGGGCTGGCGACCAACATCTTCGCGAATCGTTCGCTGGACGGTGGCGTTACGTGGCTCGCGAGCGATGTCCAACTCGACGTGAGCAATGTAGTCGGTTTCGCGACGTTTCAGCAGGTCAGCGTCGTCGGGCAGACGGTGCACGTGACCTGGGAGGCGCGCCCGGCAGGTGATCGTGATGTGTTCTATCGACGCTCGCTCGATGGTGTTCGACATCTTCTACAACCGTTCCTTCGACGGTGGTGTGACCTGGCTGCCCGTTGCCGTGCGGATCGACAACGTCGCGGGCGCCAGTTCGGGGCAGTCGGTGGGGCCGCAGATCGCGGCGGTCGGCAGCGCGGTATCGGTGGCCTGGTCCGGTTCGCCGTTCAGCAGTCCGAGCAATAATAACGACGTCTACTGCAATCGTTCGACGGATCGAGGGGCGACCTGGCAGCCGAACGATCTGCGCATCAACACGGCGGTGCCGGCGGGCGGTGCCAGTACCGTCCTCACCGACTTGCGTGCGGTCGGCGGTGCGCTCTTCGCCACCTGGCTCGACACGTTTGCGGGACGCGGGATTCGCTTCAACCGTTCGCTCGACGGTGGCGTGACCTGGCTGGCGACCGACGTCGGGGTCAATACGCCCCGTAGTGGGCCGGTACAGTTGCCGCAAAGGCCGCGTCTCGCAGTTGCTGGCACGAGTGTCGTCGTTGCCTGGACGAACGTCGTGGGGTCGACGCGGGACGTGCACTGCAATCGTTCGATGGACGCGGGTACGACCTGGCTCGTCTCCGACCTGCGGCTCAACACCGGAGTTCCCGCGGGTTCGAGCCGTGCCGAACTGCGGTCGCTGGCATTCGATGGCGCGACGCCTTGGGCGGCGTGGCACGACGACCGGAACGGTCTCAACGACATCTACATCAACGCCGCGTTCGGGTTCGTTCCGTATGGGGTCGGTACGATCGGTACTGGCGGCGTCGTGCCGCGCGCCTTCGGGCAGGGCGTCGCGCTGATCGGGTCCACGGTCGACCATCGCATCGACAACGCCTTGGGGGGTGCGCCCGGCCTGATGGCTTTCGGCGTTCACAAAGACTCGATCCCGCTGTTCGGCGGGCGAACTGCTCGTCGATCCGTTGGCTACGCTCGTGGTCGTTCTTGGTGGCGGTAGCGGCCAGGTCGGCGCCGGTGCCGTTACGGTCCCGACCACGTTGCCGAACGATCCGGCTTTCGTCGGTCTCGGCTTCTTCGTGCAGGGCTTCGTGCTGGATCCAGCTGCGGCATCCGGCGTTGCGCTGACCAACGGGCTCGAGACCTGGATCGGCTGAGCTCGGGAGGCAATCGCGCGACTTGCGGCGGCAATGCAACGGTAGTCGGGGGGACGGCGAGTAGCGTGGGGCGGATGCTCGTCTACAAGATCCTACGTGCCCACGAGTGGGCCGCTCTGTCCGCACACCAGGAGTCGGCAGGAGCGCCTGTCGACCTTGCTGATGGCTTCGTTCATCTGTCTGCGGCGGATCAGGTCGAGGAGACGGCGGCTCGTCACTTCGCCAACGAGACCGGGTTGTATCTCTTGGCGTTCGATGCCGAGCAGCTTGGCGATGACCTGCGATGGGAGCCGTCACGCGGCGGTGCGCTGTTCCCGCACCTCTACCGCGCGATGCGAAGCCGCGAAGTGGTGTGGGCCAAGGAACTGCCGCTGGTTGGCGAACAGCACCGGTTTCCCGAGCTCGGCGACGGTTGATTCGGCAAACCCTGGCCGGGCGGGCTTGGTCCTGCGGGTCTCCTGGCACACGACGCCCGGTCTGAAGGTCGGCATACGTTGATCGCTGCGGTGTGCGGTTATGTTCCCGGTCATGGCCGGGAACGACGAGACCGTCACGCTGCTGTTGCGCTGGCACGACGGGGATCGGCAGGCGCTGCTGCAGTTGCTCGATCGCAACCGGGAGTGGATCGAGAACAGCGTTCGGAGTCGCCGTGGGCCGCTGCTGCGTGAGTTCGAAGAAACGGGTGACGGCGTGCAGGAGCTGATGCTTCGCGCCATGGAGTACGCGCCGCGGTTTCTCGTGGCCAATCGTGGGCAGTTTCGTGCGCTGGTGGCTCGCATGATCCGCCACCTGCTCGTGGATCGCTCGCGATCGGCGCGGCGGGCGCCGCGCCCGTTCACGATGAGTGAGACCGACGCCATGAGCGCGCGACTGAATCTCACGGCGGACGAAGCCGTAACGCCGCCGGTGCAGGCGGCGGCGCGATCCGAAGAGCTCGGTTGGATGCGTCTCGGGCTCGAGTTCCTGCCTGCGGATGAGCGTCGGCTGATCAAGCTGCGAACGTTCGAGGAGCTGGAGTTCGCGGCGATGGGCCACGAGTTTGCCGTGCCGGCGAACACGGCGCGCATGCGATTCAATCGGGCGCTGCTGCGCCTCGCCGGCATCATCGAGCGGCTCAAGCAGGGCGAACTCGAACGTCTGCTCGAGGAGGAGGAGGCCGAGGGCGAAGCCGGCTAGGCCGAGACTCGGGCTACCGGCCCAGCAGCGCGTGCAGCCGTCGGCGGGCAGCCGGGTTCCGAGACACTGCCGGTTCGAGCCCTGCAGCGACGCGTTCGAGGCGGGCGTTGCTCAGGCGCGACAGCCCCTTCAGCGAGCGGTCCCAGCCAGCGAGTCGCGATGCTACCTGCTCGCGGAGCGCCGCCGTGCGGGCCGGGTCGCCGGAGGCTTCGGCATCGGCGATCAGGTTCGCCAGGCAGATCAGGGTTTCGACTTCGTTCGTTGGCGACGGCATCTTGTCGTACTCCACGGTCAGTCGACCAAGGACGTCCGTCAGGCGCGCCACGGCCTCGGGCTCGCCTGCTCGCAGGGCGAGGGCGGCGAGGCCGCGCTCGAGCATCAGATGGTCGAAGTTTGCGATCCGGTCGCGAGCCACGCGCTGGCGCTGGGGCTCGGCAATGGCCTGCCAGTTGTCGTTCACGCGTTGCCAGGTTGCGCTGGCCTTCTCGGGTTGCGCGATCGTGGTGGTCTGCGCGAGGCGTACGCCCCAGACCAGGACCTCGGTGACGCGTCGCAGATCCCGGGGGGTTGCGGCCACGTTGTGCAGGGCCTGTTCGAACGCCAGCTCCAGTCGGTTTCGGGCGCCCTCGAAGTCACCGTGCTCGCTGCGGAAGCTACCTTCGTTGAAGAGCGTGACGCCCCGAACGCTGGCGGTGCGCAGGTCGTTCGGGCGCAGTTCGAGCATGTCGTCGAGGTGCTGTCGCGCCTTGGCGAACAGTGCCGCGGCGCGTTCGTCGCCCGCGCGGGCTCGATCGATGGCCATGTTCGTTGCCGAGCGCGCGGCGAGCTGATGAGCCTTGAAGTCGCGGCGGTCGATCGCGAGCAGCCCGAGTGCCGTGTCGTAAGCGACGCGGAAGCAGGTCGTGGCGCCGTCCTTGCCGGCGCGGCGCAGTCCGTTGCCCTGATTGTAGGTGACCATCGCGAGCTGCATGAGGTAATGGACGTTGTCGGGTTCCGCCGTGACGAGAGCGTCGGTCAACGCCCGCGACTCCTGCAGTGCTTCGAGATTCGCTGCGAGATTACCGCTGCGTTTGTGGAACGTGGCCAGGTCGTTCAAGGCCATCGCGAGCTGGTAGCGATACACCCGCGCCGCGGGGAACGCGTTGACGAGCCGGCGATAACTCGCCTCGCCTTTCAGGAGTTCGGTGCCCCATTCTTCTTCGCGGCTGCTCAGCCGGTGGATCTTGCCGTTCAGAAGATGCGTGTTCGCCAATGTGGCGACAGCGCGTCGTTCGTGTGGATTCGTCGCGAGCAGCGCCGTCAGGATCATGATGATTCGCGCGCAGTCGTTCGCGGCCAACGTGAGCTTGCCGTCCTCGTAGTGAATCCGGGCGCGCTTGCGAAGCACGCTCGCCAGGTCGAGAACTGCCGCGCGTGACTCGGGATCGTCGACCTCGCCGAACAGATCGACTGCGCGGTCGAGCGTGGCGAGTGCGGCCTTGCCGTCGTTCGAGTCGTCGTAGGCCTCGGCGAGGTTGCGCAGGCATCCCATCACGGCGGCTGTGTCCGTGTCGTCGCTACGATTGCGGGTGAGTAGATCGATGGCGCGTTCGTAGGCCACGCGCGCGCCAGTGAGGTTGCCTCGGCTGGCGAGCCGTTTGCCCTCGAACTCGAACCAGCGGCCCCGCAGGCGTTCGTTCGGCGCCGATTCGTCGAGCCCTGCGAGTGCCGAGCGCGCCCGATGATGGAAGTCTGCGGCGGCTGTCGCATTGCCGAGCGAGAGCTCGAGATTCGCCGTGAGGACCAGGCCCTCCGCGAGATCGTGCAGGAGTTCGGGTGTCGCGCTGCTCGTGGCGACGAAGCGTCGGAGGAACGCGAGTGCCTTCTGCTGTAGCTCGCGTCGCGTGTCTTCGAGCCAGGGTACGCCGTCGAGTTCGTTCTGTTGGACTCGCACGATCTCCGCGACGGCCTGCCGGGCAGCGCGCAGATTCGCCGTTGCTTGATTGCTTTGGTTCTGCGCTTCCAGGGCGACGAACGCGACGACGGTCAGCGCCGTGGCCAGGGCGACGACGAGTGCCGCGGCGAGCCGGTTGCGGGCCGACCACAGTCCGAGGCGGTGCAGCACGCCCGGTGGCCGGGCCAGGATCGGTTCGTTGCGGCGCGCGCGCCCGAGCTCGAGCGCGAACTCGTGAGCGGTCGAATAGCGCTGGCCCGGGTCGCGGGCGAGCGCGGTCTGCAGGACGGTCACGAGGTCACGCGACACCCCGGGCGCAAGGCGCCGCAGGTCGGCGACTTCGTGTTCGAGAATCGCGCGAAAGAGCTCCTGACGCGTGCGGCCGCGGAACGGCGGTTCGAGTGTAAGAGCTTCGAACAGTGTCGCGGCCAGCGAATAGACGTCGCTCGCGCGCCCCGCGGGAGTCGAGCCGTCGATCTGCTCGGGCGCCATGTAGGCCGGTGTGCCGAGCGTCTCGCCGGTCACGGTCAAGGACTGATCCTCGCTCTCGCCGCGGACCAACCCGAAGTCGAGCAGCACCGCCTGGCCGTCGGGCGTGACCATGACGTTGCTCGGCTTGACGTCGCGATGGATGAAGCCGGCTTCGTGAGCCGAGTGCAGCGATTGTGCCAGGCTCTCGCCCAAGGTCAGGATCGCGGCGAACCGGTCGCCCGGGGTTGTCGTGGCCGTCGTAGTCGGCGCTCCCGAACCGTTCGAGTCCGAATCGCTGCGCGTCGGTGAAGGCAGTTCGAGCAGGCCGCGTCCGCGCGCCGCCGCGATGTGATCGGCGAGCGTCTGCCCGGGAACGTATCGCATCGCGAGCCACGGCACGCCGTCGACCTCGCCCGCATCGAAGACGGGACACAGTCCGGGGTCGTCGAGTCGGAACGATGCTGCCGCTTCACGTCGAAAGCGCTCGTGCGCGCGATCGGACATGAGGCCCCGATCGCGGATGATCTTGAGCGCGACGAGCCGCTCTTCTCCCGCACGCTGTTGCCGCGCGAGATACACGATGCCCATGCCGCCGCGGCCGAGTTCACGTTGCAGTTCGAACTCGCCGAAAAGCGTGCCGAGCGCGGGTGGTTGCTCCGCCGGCGTGAGCTGCTGCAGTCGCGAATAGGCCGCGTAGCGCTCGCGCAGTGCCGCTGCGAGCTCGGGCCGACGGCCGCACAGATCGGTGAGTGCGCCTTCCTGCGCCGCGTCGGGCAGGCCGATCACCGCGGCGAGCAGGTCCTCGACCTGGTCTGCTGAGGCCTCGTCCATGCCGCGAAGGCTACCGCTTTCGCGCGGTCTTTTGGGGGGGGGCTCAGGCCGGGAAAGCAGCTCGGAAAACCGTGTGCGATCGGCTGCGCCCCAGTCGCTCTCCCTCTCGGCGCGGCTCTCCGCCGTCGACTCGCATGGAGTTCCCGATGATCGCACGCTGTTCTCTGTTGTCTCTTCTCGCCGTTTCGACCTCGGTCCTGGCGCAGTCCCCGACTCTCGTCGCCGATATCCGACCCGGTTTCTTCGACCCGCCATCGTCCAGAGTGCGCGAGTGTGTCACGGCTGGCGGTAACGTGTTCTTCGAAGCAGAGGACCCGATCGCCGGTCCGGGCCTGTTCTGCTCGGATGGCACCGCAGCGGGGACGCGGATGCTGCGCGCGTTCTTCGCGGCGGAGGCCGTGATCGAATGGCTCACCCCGGTGGGCAACGAGGTCTGGTTCACCGCGACCGACGCCCAGGTCGGTCGCGAACTCTGGCGTTCGGATGGCACGGTCGCGGGCACCGTTCTCGTCGCGGATCTCGAACCCGGGACCGCGGGCAGCTTCCCCGAACGCTTCTTCGACATCGGTGGCGGTCGTGTGGTGTTCTTCGCCTCGGCGCAGGGCTTCGGGTTCGAACCCTGGGTCAGCGACGGCACGGCGGCGGGCACTGCACTGCTCCGGGATATCACGCCGGGTCCCGGGGGGTTCCCGCCCCGGTACGCCGCGAGCCTTGGCGGGTCGCAGGTGTTCTTCAACCATAACGACGGGAGCGGGGCTGAACTCTGGGTCACCGATGGCACGACTGCTGGCACGCAACGGCTGCAGCCGTTCGCGGGCGGTGCCTCCGACCCGGCCTGGTTGTGTGAGGCGTTCGTGCCGGGGATCGGTCACCGCGTCTTCTTCTCGGCCCGAGCCACCGCCAACGGGTTTCGGGGGATCTACGCGACTGCCGGAACACAGGCCACGACGCAGCTGATCGTCAACATCGGCGGTACCGGCAGCGGCCCGGCTCTGCTTACCGGGCACGACAACCGATTGTTCTTCGTGCACGCAGACGGTCAGTCGGGCCACGAACTCTGGGTCTCTGATGGCACGGCGGCCGGCACGGTGCTCGCTGCCGACATCGAACCGGGAACGGCGTCGTCGTTCCCGGACCAGCTCGTTTCGTCCGGCAACACGCTCTACTTCACGGCGGCGCCACCGGCGACCGGTCGTGAGCTCTACTCGTACGCCAATGGCGCGGCGACGCTCGTCGCCGATCTCGCCACCGGATTCGGCTGGTCGCAGCCGCGCGAAATCACGCCGTTCGGCACCAACGAGGTGGCGTTCTCCGCGCGGGCCACGGGGGTCGGGCGGGAGCTCTATCTCGCGTCGGCGCAGAACGCGCAGCTGCTGCGCGACATCAACCCGTCGGGCAGCGCGTTGCCCGTGGTCAGCTCGATGGCCGTGCTGAACGGCAACCTGTACTTCGGCGCCGACGATGCCGTGTCCGGGCAGGAGCTCTGGGCCACCGACGGCACGACGGCCGGCACGCGACAGGTAGTCGACCTCGCTCCGGGCAGCGGCACGCCGAACTCGTCGGGTCCGGCGGGGATCGTGTACGACTATCGTGGGTTGTTCTTCGCGGCCGACGATGGCGCGAACGGCCGTGAGCTCTGGCAGACCGACTTCGCGACGACGACGCTCGTCGCGGACCTCGCGTCGTTCGGTGGCAGCAACCCGGAGTCGATCACCCGGGCCGGCCAGTACGTCTACTTCTGCGCGAACGACAGCGTTGCCGGTCGCGAGCTATGGCGCGTGGATGCCGGCGGGGCGGGGGCAACGATGTTGGAGGTTGCGCCGGGTGCGACCGGCTCCGACCCGACAGAGCTCACGGCCTGGGACGGGCGCCTGGCGTTCGTGGCCGACGACGGCTCGCGTGGGCGGGAGCTCTGGGTTAGCGATGGGACTCCTGCAGGTACGGTGCTCGTGCGCGACATCGGACTCGGAGGAGTGAGTTCGTTCCCGAACTCACTGGCCGCGATGGGCGAGGTGCTGGTCTTCTCGGCGACCCAGAACAGCACGGGGCGTGAGCTCATGTTCACGGACGGGCCAAACACCTTCGTGATCGATGTCGTGCCTGGTAGCACCGGTTCCGAAGTGGCGGAGATCGTCGTGCTCGGCGACCGCGTTCTGTTCGTCGCAGAGACCACGAGTGCAGGTCGCGAACTCTGGATCAGCGACCTGTCGGTGGCCGGAACGCAGCTCGTGGCCGACGTCAACCCGGGGCCCGCCGGCAGTTCGCCGTCGGGTCTCGTCGTCGCGGGCGGACGGGTTTGGTTCGTCGCCGATGACGGCAGCGCGGGCACCGAGCTCTGGGTGACCGACGGCACGACTGCTGGGACCGCCCTGGTGATGGATATCGAGCCGGGTGCCGGCGGCGCACAGTTCGGTGAACTCGTGCCGTTCGGTGACCGCGTCCTGTTCACGGCCGGCACGATTGCGTCCGGCAACGAACTCTGGGTCAGTGATGGCACGGCCGCGGGTACGCAATTGCTCGTCGACTCGGTGCCGGGCAGTGGCGGCGCATTGATCTACTCTCCGTTCGTCAGCGGCTCGCGGCATGCGTACTTCTTCGCGACGTCGTCGGGCTCGGTGCTCTACCGCACCGATGGCTCGCCCGCGGGCACCGTAGTCGTGCCGACGCCCGGGCTCGCGGCGGCGCGCGTTGCCGCGGTGCATGGCGAGCGCATCTACTTCGTCGCGGATGATGGCGTCACGGGCGGCGAACTCTGGGCGCTCGATGTCGGCGCGACGTCCGTGCCGCTCGGCGGACCGTGCGCCGCGGGACGCGGCGGGCCCGAACTTCGCGTCGACGATCCGGTGCTCGGCACGACGGTCACGTCGCGGTGCACGAACATCCAGTCGGGGACCGCAGCCTGGTTGCTGCTCGGCCTGCGACCGTTCCTGCCGCTGCCCGTCACCAACGACTGTCTGCTACTGCTCGAGCCCGGCACGGCGGTGGATGCGGGGTTTGCGCTCGTCAGTTCTGGCGCAGCGCAGTTTTCGACGTTCGTGCCCAACTCCACGGTGCTGCTCGGCCTGCGACTCGCCAATCAGGTCGCCGTGACCGTGACACCGCACTCGGCGGGGTGGGATCTGAGCAACGCTGTGCTGACGACCGTCGGGCTGTAGCGTCCGCTGGTCGAGATTCGCGCCGGCCGATCAGGTAGTTTCGTCGCCAGGGAACAGGGGGGCGCTCTGGCGCGCCCCAGCACCTCGCACGACCCCGATCAGCCATGACAAACCTTCGGCCTGCCGTCGTTCTCCTCGCCACGCTCGCCTCGCCTGCCCTGGCGCAAGCCTGGACCCAGCTCCTGCCAGCGCCCTATCCCGCGGGTCCCGCCCGCCGCGCTGGCAGCGCGGCGTTCGATCCGATTCAGGCGCGGTTCCTGATCCATGGCGGCCTGCAGTCCGGGCCGACGATGTCGCTCGACGACACCTGGGCGTTCGACGGCGCTGCCTGGACGCAGCTCGCGCCCGCCACGACGCCGCCACCGCGCTGGGGGCATCGGATGGTGCTCGACACGCGGCGACTGCGGATCGTGATGTTCGGTGGCCGTTCGCCTACGCTCACGACCACAGCCAACGATACGTGGGAGTGGACCGGGACCGACTGGATACAGATCAACACGCCGAACTCACCAAACCCGCGCGCGTTCTACTCGATGGCGTTCGACGAGCGGCGCGGTCGGGTCGTGCTCTATGGCACGCAGAGCGGTTCGGTGTTCTCCGGCGGCGATGAGACGTGGGAGTATGACGGCACGACGTGGCTGCAGATCAACACGCCGTTCACGCCGCCGGGTCTCGAGACGCCGGCGATGGCCTACGACCGCGGTCGTGGCGTTACCGTGATGTTCGGTGGCTGGAACGGCTCTTCGCCCGGGACGATGTACGACAACACGTGGGAGTACGATGGCAACGACTGGGTCCTTCGCACCCTCGCGAACTCGCCAAGCGCGCGTTTTCGCGCCAGCTGCACCTATGACATCGCGCGCGGTCGCGTGATCCTCTACGGCGGCTTCAGCAGTGGGATGGCACTGCAGGATACCTGGGAGTACGACGGCAATGATTGGACGCCCGTGCTGAACGGCGGTCCCGTGAAGTCGACCGAGGCCTACTTCGGCTACGACCCGCTGCAGAACCGCACCGTGCACTTCGGGGGCAGCGGCCCCGGCGGCACGTCCAACTCGACGTGGGTCTACGACGGCTCGCCGACCGCCATCGCAGCACCGTTCGGCACGGGCTGTGCGACGAGCCTCGGCGTGCCCGCGCTACAGCCCACGACGACGCCGGCTCTCGGCACGACCTACCAGCTCACGCTGACCAACGGCACGTTCGCGGGCATCGGCGTCATGTCCTACGGCTTCTCGAACACGACCTCCGCGTTCGGTCCGCTGCCCGCCGATCTCGGCGGGTTCGGTCTGACGGGTTGCCAGCTGGAGATCGGGATCGACGCGTCGCGGCTCCTGGTGATGGCGGCCGGGCAAGCCGTCAACGACATCCAGATTGCGAACAACGCGGGGCTGATCGGTGTGCGGTTGTTCACTCAGGCGCTGGTGCTCGACGCGGCCACCAGCAACGGCATCGGCGGCGTCAGCAACGCGGTGCACGCGGTCGTCGGCAACTGACCGTCGGCAACTGACGTACCGACCAGGCTGTGGGGTGGGCCGGGAAATGTGCGCGACTCGCGCGCCCGGTCGGTTCGCGCTCGCAGTCGCTGTCACGTTGCGATCGGGTGAAAGCGGCGGAATACGTGATTCCGCGTCGGGATCCCGGTCGCTGTCGGCGGAGCGACGGCTCGTGGAAACACGGTTTTCCCGGGAGCGTGGGCCGCGCTCCCGACTAAGTGCTGCCATGGCTCACTCCTCTCCTCGTCGGGCGTCGATCGCGACGCGATCTACTGTTTCGCCGAACTTTGCCCGGTTCGTCGCGCCTGGCCTCGCGGCATTGCTCGGCAGTACGTTGCTTGGCAGTGGCGCCCTCGTGGCGCAGCAGACCTGGGTCGTGGCGCCGCAGGCCGGGCCGGGGGTCGACTTCACGTCGCTGGCGGCAGCGGCACAGGCGGTGCAGAGTGGGGACACCCTGCTCGTGCGCGCCGGTACCTACTCGGCGTTCACCACATCGAAGGGGATCAAGGTTCTCGGCGAGCCCGGCGCGACGATCGCGGGTGGGCAACAGCCGACGACCGTCGTGAGTCTGCCGGCCCGGGAGGCGTTCGTGATGCGTGGGATCACGTTCTCGTGCGCGGGGTTCTGCCCCGCCGACTACTGCAGCCTGCAATACAACGATGGCCGGATTCACTTCGAGGACGTCAGTTTCCGCGGGCCATTGAACGCCGCGTTCCGGCTCAACCACTGCGCGCACGTGACGATGACCCGGTGCTCGGGAAATGCCCGTGGCTGCCTGCACGTTCAGTCGAGCGACGTCGCGCTCGTCGACTGCACGTTCCTCGGTGAGAAGGGCGTCTATCTGATCGGCAGTCCGGCAGCGGTCGACGCCAGCACTTCGAACGTGCTCATCACCGGTGGCCGCTATCGGGGCGGCGAAGGCGAGGCGTTCGGACTACCGATCTTCGCCGCGCCGGGTCTGATCTGCCGCAGTGGCACGATGGTCGTCGCCGGGCGCAATACGATCGTCGAAGCTGGCGCGCCGGGTGCCGGCCACGGTGCTCTCACGGCGCTCGCCGCGATTGGCTCCGGTGTCGTCGAGCTCGAGCCGAGTGTGCAACTCGCGCCGCAGAACGGTGGCGCCCCGTATCAGGGTGCCGTGAACGTGCGCCGCGTGGCGACCGTGCGCGCGAGCGCGACCGCCAGTTCCGTGCCCATCGAACTACACGCGCCGCAGGGTCACCTGTTCGGGATCTACGCCGGTTTCCCGGCGGGGCCCGCGGTGGGGCCGATCGGCGACGTCTGGCTCGATGAATCGACCGCGGTCGTGTTGGTCGGCGGCGTCGTTGGCGCGACCGAGCAGGTCACGCACACGCTGACCGTGCCGGGGTCGTTCGGTGGACTGCCGCTCGCTCTGCAGGCCGTGACGTTCGATCACACAGCGCTCGCGACCTCCTCGCCGGCCGTCGTCATCGTGCCGTAGGACCAGGCTCTCAGGCTACCTGTCCGGCAATCGGATCTCAGCGCGGCGGAGCCACGTCGAGAATCTGCCGTGCGCGGTCGACGAGTCGGCCGAGACGCTCGACGCAGGGATCGCAACTGCTGTGGCAGCAGTTGCGCCATTGCTGATCGGGGCGTTCGACGTGCTGCAGGATGAAGTGCACGTACGAGCGGTCGACTCCTTCCTTGTCGAAGTGTTCCGCGAGTCGTTCCTGCAGCTCTGCCGGTCGCACGGCTGGAGGTTAGCGCAGTGGTTCGGACATTGCTGCGGCGCTCTCGGTTGTCAGGTCCGGCGTAAACCGCCGCGGTTGGCACCACGTCATCCGCGAGCCCGGAATCACGGTAACCTTGGACGCAGCCCATGCGCCCCACTTTGCTGTCGCTCTCCATCGGCCTGCTGGCCGGTCACGGTCTGACGCAGTGCGTCATCCACGACTTCGTCAGCGGCTCGACCGGCACCTGGCCATTCGAGATGACACCCGCGTTCGGGAAAGAGGTCTACTTCCGCGCCAGCGTCTCGCCGTATGGCGCGGAGCTCTTTCGGTGGACGGCGGGCGGTGGGGTCCAGCTCGTTGCGGACATCGGCACGGGCGGCAATGGCTCGACGCCACAACAGCTCACGCCTTGCTGCTCGCGGTTCGGACCACGCGTGTTCTTCAGCGCGAGTTCGCTCGGGTCGGGTTACGAGCTCTGGATGACCGATGGCACGTCGGCCGGCACGACGATGGTCAAGGAGATCAATCCCGGGATCGGGAGTTCCAACGTCGCAGACATGATCGCCGTGCGCGACCGCGTGTTCTTCGCCGCCTCGGATGGCAGCACCGGCATCGAGCTCTGGGTCTCGGACGGTACCGCGGCGGGGACGACTCAGGTCAGTGACATCAACCTCGGCGTCCTTTCGTCGACGCCCGAGCCGCTCGCGAGCCTCAACGGTCTGGTGTACTTCACCGCGTGGACTCCACAGGGCGGGCGCGATCTCTGGATCACGGACGGCACGTTTGGCGGGACCTCGCTGGTCTGGCCGGGTTCGGTCGGTTCCAACATCACGCGGATGGTCGAGTGCAACGGGCGGTTGTACTACTCCGCTTCGGATCCGACGCGTGGCAGGGAACTATGGACGACGGATGGCACGCCGGCCGGGACTCACGTCGTGGCGGACCTCAGCCCGAACTCGGGCAGTTCGGATCCACAGTACCTGACGTGCTTCGGTGACCTGTTGTACTTCGTGGCAACGACGCCGACCGAAGGTCGCGAACTCTGGAAGACCGACGGCACGGCGGCCGGCACGACGATCGTGGCCGATCTGGTCGCTGGTTCGCTGCCCAGTACGCCACGCGATCTGACCGTCTCCGACGGCAGGATCTTCTTTTCCGCGGAGGACTTCGCGACCGGGCGTGAACTCTACGTCTCCGATGGCACTGCGGCGGGCACGACCCGGGTCACGGATCTGGTCGCGGGCTTCGGCAGTTCGTTTCCGCAGGACTTCGTCGCGAGCGGCTCGGGTGTCTGTTTCTATGCGAGCGACTCGAACGGTGCGGAGCCGTGGTTCTCGGACGGCACGGCGACCAACACGTTCCGGATCTGCGACATCAATCCGGGCAGCGGCAGCAGCACCCCGCAGCAGTTCACGGTCAGCAATGGTCGTGTGTTCTTCCAGGCCAACGACCCGGCATTCGGCAACGAACTGTTCGAGGTCGCGACCCCGGGTGCCGTGATGCAGGTGCTGGGCGTTGGTGGGCTCCCGAGTGAGCCGACGCTGCGCAGTCGGAACGCCGCGGCGCCCGTGCTCGGGGTCACGATCGACCTCGATTCGGTGGGGCCGACCGGTGCGCTCGGGATCCTCGTCGGCGGTCCCGCCGTGCTGCCGGCGGCACCCTTCCCGGGGCTGACGATCGGCGGTTGCGACTGGGCCAGCGTTGGGGGCGGGGGTGGAATCGTGCTCGCCACGAGCCCGCAGTCGACGTTCTCGTTCGCGCTGACCTTGCCGGCCCAACCCTGGCTCGTCGGGGTCGGCTTCCACCTGCAGACCTTCTGGTTCACGCCGGCCGCCACACCACCGCTGGAACCGTCGAACGGCCTGCAGCTGGTGCTCGGCGGGCCGTTGGCGAGCTGACCGCGTTGCCCGAGCCCGAACCGCCTTGCCAGCGCGGTTTCGGCTCCATCTCGGCGTCCGTTGCTGCCGATCAGGGACCTGTGATCCAGGTCCAATACGAGTGCCAGGGCAGCAACGGCGAGCGCGGGGTTCTGGTCGTCCGGGGCGGCTTCTGGACCGGCGACGAGTGCGTCTTCGAGTTCTGCGAGACGCTGCGGGGAACGAATGGCGTCGTGCGTTGTGACTGGCGTCGGCCCGGGCCGCACTTCGAGGTGCATGCTGGCGACCCGTCCCATCCCGACGTGCGGCAAGTGCTCGACCTGTGTGGCCAGTTGTTGCTGCCGTTCCACCAGGCGGCGTTCGCGGACGTGAGCGACGAGGAGTTGCGCGCGATCTACGCGGGGGCCTACCACGCGGACCAGAACTACTCGACCAACTTCGAGTTCGAGACCCGCTACAAGCGTCGCATCGTCGACGCGCTGATCGACATCGTTCGACCGACGAAGATACTTGACGCCGGTTGCTCGGCAGGCGAGGTCGTGCGGCAGTTGCGAGCCCGCGGCGTCGATGCCCATGGTTTCGATCTCTGCGCGGATCTCGACGCGATCGCCTACCCGGAGGTCCGCGGATACCTGCGTCAGGGCAACGTCACGGCGATCCCCTACGGTCCGGAAGACGGGTTCGACACGCTGCTCGCGCTCGATGTCTTCGAGCACATTCCTGAATCACGGCTCCCCGCGATGATCGACGATTTCGCGCGTCTCGGAGTGCGGCGGGTCGTCGCGCTGATCGCGTTGTGTGAGTTCCAGTATCTCGGCCACATTACGCTGCGACCGCTGCACTGGTGGGACCAGGTCTTCGGATCGCGTTACCGTCGCTGCCAGGACGGCGAAGTCATGGGCGCGATGGCTCGCGCATTCGATGCGGATCCGGGCAAGTGCTTCGCGATCTACGAACTCGTGGAAGATCCCGTTGCGATTCCGGCTCCGTCGGCGACCGTCCCGGCGGCGCGGCACACCCGGGTCACAGGTAGCGTGCCGTCACCGAGCTGCTGACCGTGCGCAGGCCCTTGGGCGGACCGGAGTACAGCACCTGCCCGCCGGCGCTGCCGGTTCCTGGGCCGAGGTCGATCACCCAGTCGGCGTTGCGAATCACTGCGGGGTCGTGTTCGACGGCTATCACGGTGTGGCCGCGCTCCGCGAGTTCACGCAGCACCGGCAGTAGGCGAGCGACGTCGCTGGGATGAAGACCCGTGGTCGGTTCGTCGAGCACGAATAGCGATCCCGCGGCCGAGTCGTCGACGAGTGCGCGCGCGAGTTCGATCCGCTGCGATTCCCCGCCCGAGAGCGTGTTGCCGGGCTGGCCTAGTTTGAGGTAGCCGAGCCCCAGCCGGTCGAGGGCTCGGAGTGCGGGCGCGATGCGCTTGTCATCATCGAACAGTTCGAGGCCGGCGGTCACGGTCGACGTGAGAACGTCCGCGATCGAGTGGTCGCGCCAGCGCGCGGCTAGTGTCGCGGGCGTGAAGCGCTGGCCTTCGCAGACTTCGCACGGGTGCCAGACGTCTGCGAGAAAGTCCATGTCGGTGCGAACGGCGCCGTGACCCTGGCAGTTCTCGCAGCGACCGAGTGGGCCCGTCTCACCGGCCTTCGGTTTGGTCGCCAGCGAGAACGCGGCCTTGGGTAGACCGGATGCCTTGGCGAACAGTCCACGGATCACATCGAACAGTCCGAGGTGGGTGATCGGTGTCGAGAGCGGCGAACGGGCGATCCCGTGCTGCCCGGCGACGACGACGGCGGCGATCGGCAGATCGGTCTCGACGGCGCCGCAATGGTTCGGGCGGCCATCGGCCAGCGAAGCCGCGATCACGTCGTGCGCGAGCGTCGACTTGCCGCTGCCCGAGACTCCGCTGATTGCGATCAGGGATCGCAGTGGCAGTTCGACGTCGACCTCGCGCAGGTTGTGGCGGCTTGCGCCGCGAACGCGGAGGCGCTCGGCGGGCGCCTCGCGCACAGGCAGGTCGGCGATCGCCGGCGGCGGAACCTGCGACGGTTCACCGCTGGCCACGACCGTGCCGCCCTCGCGTCCAGCACCCGGGCCGAGCACGAGCACGTGATCCGCTCTGGCCCAGACCCGTGGATCGTGCTCGACAACGATCACCGTGCCGGCTTCGTTGCGCAGCTCCTGCAGCAGTTCGATGAGCCGGTCGGTGTCGTGCGGGTGCAGGCCAGTGGTCGGCTCGTCGAGTACGTAGGTCACGCCGTGCATGCGTGTGCCGAGCTGGGTCGCGAGGCGCGTGCGTTGGAGCTCCCCGCCCGACAGCGAGCGCGCCGATCGGTCGAGCGCGAGGTGGCCGACACCGAGGTCTACGAGCAACCGCACGCGGCGTTCGATCTCGGCGAGCGGTTGCTCGGCGATCGCGAGTGTGTTGGGATCGAGTCGGGCACGGGCCATCGCGATCCAATCGAGCATCGCCGATGCCGACAGCTCGCACATTGCCGAGATGGTGCAATCGGCAAACGTCACGGTCCGCGCCGGCGCCTGCAAGCGGCTGCCGTCGCACTCGGGACAGCGGCGGGCTGTCAGCAGCGGGCGAATCGCATCGCCGCGTGAGTCGATGCGTTTGCGTCCGTACTCTTCGTCGACGTAGCGCGCGAACCCGTCGAACGTGCCGCGGAACGAGTGTTCGCCCGTGCGCTTACCGCGCTTGAACCGCCAGGTGACGTCGTATTCGGTGTCGTCACTGCCGAACATCGCGAGTTCGCGTGCTGCGTCGTCGAGTTGGGCATAGGGTCGGGTCACGTCGAGGCCGCGTTGGCTGGCGGCTGCGGTCAGCGTTGCGAGGTAACGGCCGTCACGCTCGCCGTAGAAGCGTCCGGTCTTGGTGCCGTCCATTGCGCCGTCGAAGAGGGAGCGCGAAGGGTCGGTGATGAGTTTGTCGGGGTCACACCGCAGTTCCTCGCCGGCGCCGTGACATCGTGGACAGGCGCCCGCCGGATGGTGGAACGAGAACGCCGAAGCAGTGAGCGCGCCGCGCGGTGTCCCGGCGCGCGAGAACAGGATTCGCAGGTAGTGATGAACGTCGGTCAGCGTCGCGACTGTCGAGAGCTGCCCCGGAGCACCCAGGCGCTGGCGGAGTGCGACGACCGGGGTGATGCCGTGCACGTCGTCGAAGCGTGCATGGTGTTGCGTCGGCAGGTGGCGGCGGGCCTGGGTCGTGAGGTTCTCGGCGTACCGGCGCCGGCCCTCGGCGAAGATCGTGTCGAACGCCAACGACGACTTGCCGCTGCCGGAGACTCCGGTGATGACCGTGAGTTGCCGCAGCGGGATGGTGACGTCGATGTCGCGCAGGTTGTTCGTGCGGACTCCGGACCAGCGCATCGAACTCGGAACCGCGGGTGCCGGTCTCGTGGTCGGCGGCAGAGTGAGCTTCGAGGGTTCGGCCAATGCCCTGCCCGTCGCCGAGTCCCGGTGGCGCGCGAGTTCGGCAGGTGGCCCGGCGAACACGATCTCGCCGCCCGCAACGCCGGCGCCGGGCCCGAGGTCGATGACGTGGTCCGCGCGGCGAACGAAGTCGCGGTCGTGTTCGATCACGATGACCGTGTGACCCTGTGACACGAGTCCGGTCAAGGCGGCGAGGAGCGTTGCCGTGTCACGGCCGTGCAGTCCCGTCGTCGGTTCGTCGAGGATGTAGACGACGTGCGCGCGTCCGGCGGGGCGGGCGAGTTCGGCCGCGAGTTTGACGCGCTGGGCTTCGCCACCCGACAGCGTGGTCGCGGATTGACCGAGGTGCAGGTAGCCGAGCCCGAGTTCGACGAGCGTCGCGAGAACGGTTTGGATTCCCGGTTCGTCGGCGAACAGTTCGCACGCACTGGCGATCGGCAGTGCCAGCGCATCGGCGATCGAGTGCCCGCGGTATTCGACCGCGAGCACCTCTTCGCGAAAGCGTCGACCCTGGCAATCGGGGCACAGGATCTCGACGTCCGCGAGGCCATGCATGCCGATCACGGTGTGACCCGCGCCCTGGCAGGCTTCGCATCGGCCGCCCGCGACGTTCATCGAGAAGTGGCTCTTCTTCAGCTGCGTGGCCTTGGCCGCCGGTTGCGCCGCGAACAGGTCACGGATGCCGTCGAGCGCACCCGTGTAGGTCGCGGGGTTGCTGCGGGGGGTGCGACCGATCGGGCCGGCGTCGATCGCGATCACCTTGCCGACATGCTCGAGCCCCGCGATCGCCGCATGCGCTCCCGGTGTCTCCCGCGCGCCGTGCAGATGTTGCCGCAGCGCTCGCGCCAGTGTGACTTCGACGAGCGAGGACTTGCCGGCGCCGGAGACGCCGGTGACGACATTGAATCGCCCGAGGTGGAACGTGACGTCGATGCCGCGCAGGTTGTTCGTCGTCGCGTTGCGAATCGTCAGTTCCGGTCCTGCAGACCCGGTCGCGGCCTGGTCGATCGGTTCGGCCGCGTTCTGGACGAGCCAGGCCCACGTCGGGCTGGCGGCCGCGTCCTGTCGCGGGCCGGCGAAGA
The DNA here is from genome assembly GCA_024743115.1 of bacterium. Classification (GTDB taxonomy): domain Bacteria; phylum Planctomycetota; class UBA1135; order UBA1135; family UBA2386; genus JAGQRA01. The sequence goes on from JANSXC010000015.1 coordinate 26,714, forward strand.
GCAGTTCGCCGCCGTCGCGACCAGCACCCGGTCCGAGGTCGATGAGATGGTCCGCCGCCACGATCGTGTCGGGGTCGTGTTCGACGCACAGGACCGTGTTGCCGAGGTCGCGGAGCCGGCGTAGGACGTGGAGCAGGCGATCGGTCTCGGCCGGGTGCAGGCCGATCGACGGTTCGTCGAGAACGTAGAGCAACCCATGCAGGCCCGAGCCGACCTGGCGCGCGAGGCGGATCCGTTGCGCTTCGCCGCCCGAGAGCGAGGTTGATTCGCGTCCGAGTTCGAGGTGGCCGAGCCCGAGTTCGACGAGCACATCGAGGCGGTCGGAGATGGCCGCGACCAGCGGCGCCGCGACCGTCGGGTCGGCCGACCTCAGGTCTGCGAGTCGCGTTGCGAGGCGATCCAGCGGCAGCGTGAGCAACTCGGGCAGCGTGACATCGGCGACCGTGGTCGTGCGCGCGATCGCATTGAGCCGCGTGCCGTCGCAGTCGCCGCAAGGCACCGATCGTACGAAGCGCAGCACGTTCTGGTTGCGGTTGCGCGTCAGTGTCTCCGCGATCGTCGGCACCAGGCCCTTGTAGTAGCCCTCATCGCGCGGTCGTGCCGTGATGCCGGACCACTTCATGCGTGACTCGAGCGTGTGTTTGCCGAACGGCACCTTCAGTCGTCGCGAACCGTGAAAGATCACTTCGCGCTGCTCCGCCGACAGTTCCTGCCACGGTGTGTCGACGTCGAATCCGTGCGCTCGGCAGATCTGGTCGAGCACATCGACGGTCACCTGCGAGTAGACGATGTAGCCTGATTTGGTCGTCGGGACGAGGGCGCCTGCGCGCAGCGTCCTGTTCGGGTCGGCGATGAGCAGGTCCGGATCGACGCGGTCGACGACGCCGAGCCCCTTGCAGTTCTCGCACGCGCCATCCTTGGTGTTGAACGAGAACGACCCGAGGTGCAGTTGGATGGCCGGGTCGGGTGGCGTGCCGATGCGGGCGAACAGCAGGCGCAGGTGGTCGTAGACCTCGGTCAGGGTCCCGACGGTCGAACGCGGGTTGCGAACCGTCGTGCGCTGATCCACCGCGAGTGCGGGTGGCAGACCCTCGAATGCCGTTGCCGCGGGGCGCTGCAACTTGCCGAGGAACTGGCGGGCGTGCGAAGACAGCGCCGCGAGGTAGCGCCGCTGGCCCTCACGGAACAGCGTGTCGAATGCCAGCGAACTCTTGCCCGAGCCCGAGACGCCGGTGACCACGGTCAGGGCACCGTGCGGGATCTCGACGTCGATCCCGCGCAGATTGTGCTCCCGGGCACCGGTGACTCGCAGCGATCCGCTCATGCGAGGTGCAGGTAAGCGGACTCGTCGCCTCGGCGCGAGTTCGCGTTGGGTGAAAGCAGGCGCGCGTTTCAGGTGCCGCCAATCTGTCGGGCGAAGAATTGGAGGGCCACGTTTTCGGCCCAACGCCGCGGTCGCCACGGCGTGCCGCCGGAGAGGAACGCGACGTGGCCGCCGCGCCGGCTGATCAGCGGGTGCAGGTGGTTCGACTCCCGCAGCACGTCTCGTGGCACGGCGGACGGTTGGCCGAGCGGGTCGTCGAGGGCTGTGATCGTGAGCGTCGGTCGGCGGATTGCGCGCAGGAACTGGCCGCAGCTCTGGGTGCGGTAGTAGTCGTCGGCGTCGGCGAAGCCGTGGGTCGGAGCGGTAACGAGATCGTCGAACGCGCGGAATGTGCGGCAGCGGCGGACGGCATCGGCGTCGTAGGAGTCGGGGAACTGCGCGGCCTTGGCGATCGCTTTCGGGATCAGCGTGCGCAGGAAGCGGCGCGCGATCGCGCCGCCGTATCGCGTGTCGCACTGCCGAGAGCAGACCGCGAGATCGAACGGCGCCGAGATCGCGGCCGCCGCGCGGATGGGCGAGCGGTCACCGCATTCACCGAGCCACTTCAAGAGCACGTTGGCGCCGAGCGAGAAGCCGATGGCAAAGAGTGACGCAGCCGGGAATCGCGACCGCAGCCGTTCGGCAACCATGGCGGTGTCCGTGGTCTCACCGCTGTGATAGGTCCGCCTTGCGCGATTCAGCACTCCACTGCACGTGCGGAACTCGAGGGCGCAGAATCGCCATCCGCGCGCGGCCGCGTGATTCGCCGCGGCCGCGACGTAGGCCGAGTCGCGGCTGCCTTCCAGGCCGTGCAGCAGCAGCACGATCGGAGCGTCAGGTCGCGGCACGTCGATGAAGTGAACACGAACCTCGTCGTCATCGGGCGTCGGCCAGGTCTCGCTCCGCCAGGCGGGTGCGGGGGAACCCGGGCGCGGGCCTGCGAGCGTCTGCAGCAAGCCGGTCGGCGCCCACCATGCGGGGCGGAACGCCGGCAATGCGGCGCTGTCCGCGCCCACGGTGCCGGTGCTGGCGGAAGACTGGGTCGGGTTCAACTGGCCGGGAGACTACCCGATGTGACCGTTCGACCGCGCGCCTTCACTTGCAGTTGCCGATCTCGAATGTCGGTGGATCGGACCGCTGGTTCGGCACGAGTCGAAGGTCAGATCTCGACTGCGACGATCGCTTCGAGCGCGGTGAGGCTGTTGCTCCAACCGCCTTGGATCACGCCGCAGATGTCGTCGTTCGGCATGCCCGTGTGGGTGAGCGTCAACCGCGTACGCTCGTTGCCGAGATCTTCGAGTTCGACGCGAACGGTCATTTGCGGCATCTGCATGGCGGAGTTCTCGTCAGAGACGTAGGCGAGCAGGTGCGGCGGTTCGACCGTGGTGAAGCGGCCGGTCGTCTGCACCTTCCACTGGCCGGGCATCTCCATCGTCGTCGTGAACTCCGCGCCGGTCGCGGGTTGCCAGTTCGAGCATTCGAGAACGGCGGAATCGTCGCATTTCATCCAGCGCGAGACCTTGTCTGCATCGGTCCAGGCGGCGAAGACGAGGTCGATGGGGGCGTCGTACTCGCGGGTGATCGTGACGGACAGTGGTTGCGAATCGGTCATCGTTTCGGGCTCTTCTTGCGGGGGGAGGATTGGACGGAGTCGAGGTATTCGCCGAGGTCGTCGAGGCGACCCTCCCAGTGCTCTCGCACGCGCGCGACCCAACGTTGGGCGCGGTTGAGCGGGGTGGGGTCGATCTCGCAGCGGTGCACCCGGCCGTCGACCTCGCGGCTCAGCAGGCCGGCGCGCTCGAGGACTTTGATGTGCTTGGTCACCGCGGGCTTGGTCATGTCGAACGGCTCGCCGAGCTCGCCGATCGTCGCCGGGCTGCGGGCCAGGCGGGCGACCATCGAGCGTCGCGTCGCGTCGCCGAGGGCGCGGAAGACGCGGTCGAGCTGTTCCGAATGGTTAACCATATAGTAAACCATAGCGATCTACCGGTCGTGTGCAAGTCCCTCTCATCGAGTGTCGCATTGCGCCGCGAACGTCGATCGGCCGCCGGTCGCGACGGCGGTTGGCCGACAGCGTGAGCCCCGAGCGATTCGCGTGGGGCTTGTGGGGGATTCCGCGAGCCCGTCTGCTGAAGTGCGCTGACGCATGGGCTCGGCGAGTTGGCGATGGGTCGTCGGAAGGGTCGGGCTCGAATCGTGCGTCAGCGATCGCGAACCAGGAGGAAGCACGTGACCGTTCGTCTTGTCGTCGTTCCCGTCCTGATCGTCTCGGCAGTCGCGCAGACGCCGACGATCACCGGCACCATCACGCAGGAGCTGTCCGTGCGGGCTTCGAGTTCGACGATGCAGCAGCAGGTGGTGCCCGTCGGTCCGTTGCCGTCCGGAGGCGCGACGCTGTGGGTCTCGACACCGGGAGCAGCGGCGCGCATGCGTTGGGAACCGACGACGGGCCATCCGGCAGGTGTCGCGGGCTTCGAGCTGCACGCGAGCGGTTGGGGCATCCTGAGTTGGACTTCGGGCGCCGGCAGCTTCAGCAACTCGGGTCGCGTCGTGCTCGACTTCACGATGCCGACTCCGACCCCCATGCTCTTGCACATCCAGGGCACGAACCAGATCGGCGGCATCACGCAGACTGACATCGACATCGACGATGACGGGTCGGTTGAGGCGTCGTTGACCGGGCTCACGCCAAGCGGGCAGATCGACCTCGAGATCGGGCTGCTCGTCGGGCCGGGCGGGCGGTCGATCGGGCTGCAGCATTCGAGCTCTGGAGCCGCGTTGTTTGCGAACGTCAGCGCGTTCGTCGACGTGGAGCTGACGGCCTACGCCAATGCCTACCCGGTCGAGGCGTACGGCACGGGTTGCATTGCCCAGACCTACACGCGCGACGCGACGGGGGCAGTCACGTTGCGTTGCCCTGCGAGTGCAGGTTCGCTGGCCGCTTATGCGCTCGGTCTGAACCCGACGCAGATCGCGTTGCCGTTCACTCCCGGCTGTTTCCAGCTCACGGACGTGTTGTACTTCCTGCCGGTGGTGCCGGCTGGTGGAGAGGCGAACCTGCCGCTGTCGTTGCCGGCCCTGCCGCCAGGGCTCGCGGTGCACATGCAGGCCGTCGTGCTCGATTCGAACAACGTCATCACGACGTCGAACGGACTGCGCGTCGTCGGTCCGAACTGAACGAGCCGGGTGCCGTCGCGCAGCGGTCAGGCTTCGGGATCGCAGTCCTCCGGCGTAGCCCTGAGGAATGCGGCTGTCGTGGCCATGATGCGCTCGCTACAGTTCGGGCGCTTCCACTGACCTCCGTCGGTTCTTCCCGTGCGTGTCGCCTCCTGTCTCTTCGTCTTCGGCCTGCTGCTGCGCCTGTTGTTCGTCGCGGGTGGTCCGGACGGCGGGCCAGGTTGGCACATTGCGTTCCAGGGTGACGGACCGGTCTGGCAGTTCCTTGCCAGCGCCGCCGCGAATGACCGCCCCAACCTCGAGCTCGATCTGCCGTGGCGTGCGCCGGGGATGTTCTGGCTAGTCTCACGACTGTGGGACGGCGGGGAGGGTGTGTGGCTCGCGCGATTGCTGTTCGTGATCGTGGGAGCGACGATTGGTCCGCTCGTCTGGCTCGTTCTGCGCCGGTCGCTCGCTCGCGACGTCGCGTTGCTCGCAGGCGTGCTCTGCACCGCGTCGAGCAACCTCATGTTGCTCGGCACCGGGATCCAGGTCGAAGGGCTCTACCTCGCGCTGGTTCTGCTGACGCTCCTGGATCAGCAGACGATGGCTGGCCCTCACCGCTTCTGGGTGCCGGTGCGATGGGGTGCGCTCAACGGCCTGCTGGTTCTGATCCGCGCCGAGCATCTGTTGACGTTCGTCGTCTTTCTCGCAGCCGCCAAGGTGTGCGGGGCGAATTGGCGTTCGTTGCTCCTCGCGCTGCTGAGCGGCGTCATCGTGCTGATCCCGTGGCAGGTGCAGGCGGCGGGCATGGTGTCTGCCTACAACACGAAGCCGCAGCCCGGCGTCGCGCGGTTGGCGTGGGACGATGCGGCGCTGCGTCGGGTGCAGTCGCTACCGGGCTTCGCGCAGAAGTCCGTGCTCGAGCTGGTCGATGCCACCGTGCGCCACCGTGGTGGCCGCCGCGTCGAACTCGAAGATCTGCGCATCGTGGACGAGGCGTACGGCTACTGGCCAGAGCCGCTGGCGACCCCGATCGTCGCGCTCTACGGCCCGCTGAACTTCTTTCTCGCGAATACGCCTGAAGCGGACGGCGGTTATTCGCGGGACGCGTTCGATCGTGATCCGCCGTTGCTCGGCGGCGTCGATCGTTACCCGGAGTCCGTGCGTCGGACGCTCGGGCAGCGCAAAGGGATGTCGTTCAGCTATCCGCCGCATCTCGGCTACGTGAACCATGGCTACGCGCGCGGATTCGGCGAGCTCGCCGACGATCCGACGGGCGCGGCCGGGCGCGTCGCGACCAAGCTGTGGCACGCAATCGAGGGCGCGACGGGTGGGGTTGGCGGTTACGCGCTGCCGATCGGCATGTCCGGCGTCCGGCGACCCGTCGACATCGCGACGGCGACGGGCGCCTGGCCCGTGATCTGGCGCGTCGCAGTCTTGCTCGTTGCGGCGCTCGGTCTCTGGCGCGTCCGCCGCGAGCGCGCGCTCTGGCCGTTGCTCGCGTTCGCGGCCAGCAAGCTTCTCGTGATCGCGGCGTTCTTCGGCTACGCGCGCCAGGGCGCAGTATGCGTCCCCGTCGTGACGATCGGAGTCGCGGTCGTGCTGGCGCCGATCCTGGACCGCTGGTCGATCCTGCGGTCACCGACGCGCGGTCTGATCGTGCTCGTCGTACTGCTACTGCTCGAGGCGATCCGTGCCGGCTCCGTCGACGCGGCACTCGGCGGTCACCTGGTCGTCGATGGCGAGCCGTTCGGCGCGGCCGACTTCACGCGTCGCACGCTCGAGTTCCGGTAGGCTTTCGAGTCCACGGGCGGGTTCGAGCGGCCAAGGATCCGTCAGCTACAGCTGGCTGAGAGGAGAGTGTGCGCATGATCATCGTTTGGCGTTGGTGGTACTTCCTGGGATTGGATGTCGAGCAACCGTTCGTTCGCCTCGGCGCACACGTCGCGCTCTATGGCTTCACCACGAGCTGGGTGTCGGAGGGCAAGGATCGCTCCACTGGTCGATCTACCCCGTCGTGCCCCAGGGGCACGCGTTCGTGCGCGCGCTGGCCGCAGCCTCCGGCGGCGACGGTCGCGATGACCATGAGTTGCCGGAGCTCGAGGGTGTTCACACGTTCGTACTGACGGACAAGTGGCGACGAACGCGATCTGCCGGGCGGCCTCGCAGCCGTCGACCGACGAGAACCGCGATGGCGCCGGCGAAGCGGCCGAGTCACCTGAGTCACCCGGAGAGCGCGGCCGTCAGTAGACCAGCGCCCACGACGGGTTCGAGGTCGTGAACCCGTTGAGCGTGCCGAGCGACTGCCAGCCGATGATGAGTCCTCGGAAGCCGGGATCGTTGGGAATCGTCGCGCTGCCGGGGATTGGCGCGCCCTGTTGAATCGTGCCGAGCGCGGCCCACGCCGAGATCGTGGGGTCGAGCCAGAAGTCACCGTCGATGCCTGGGAATGCGATGGGGGGACCCGGCAGTCCGACGACGAGTATCACCAGGGTGCCATCAGGGCCGTGGGCTTCGGCAGTGATCGAACCACCGAGGTTGGCGGACTGACTCGTCACGTGCAGCAGCGGCGTGGCCGTCGTCTGAACCGCGGGATGAATCGCTGGGCTCGCGGTTGTGACCAGCGTGACGCTCGGGTCCATGCGTAGCACGCTCGGGTTGGCGTGGCCATACAGGCCGCCGATCGCGGCTGCCGGCGCGTGACCGTTCGGGTCACCGGCGGTCAGGATCGTGTCGCCGAGCAGGTGGCCGGTACCATAGGAGAGGGAGAGTGCCGGTGCGGGTGCACTGCCCGGCATGTGTTGCAGGGCTGCGCCGCCTCGTACGTCGCAGTCGACGACGCGCAGGACGCCGGGGTAACCCGTGCTGTTCAGGCTCATGATGCCGGGCAGCGCGGGGGTCAATTGCCCGAAGTGGTCGCGCGCGTCCGAGCCGCGGATGACGCAGCCTTCGACCACGGCTTCGCTGTCCACGATGGATAGCGCACCGCCGAAGTTGCAGTTGCGGATCACGACCTGGTCGCTGCGGTAGACGAGGGCGACCTGGTTGCCGATTCCTGGTCCTGCACTCGGCGGTGAGTGTGCGATGTTCTCGAGCAGGACCTCGCCGGCGCAATTCTGGACGTCGAACACCGAGTGGGATTCCAGGACCTGCAGGCCGCGGATCACGACGCGCTGTCCCGCGGCGACGTCGCGGATCGGAACGCCGAGGGGATAAGGCACCGCGACCTTCACGCCGGGCTCGCAGAAGATGTTGATGCTGCGGTTGGTGATCGAGAACTGCGCGTAGTCGCCGGCGCGAACGATCAACGTTGCTCCGTCCGGCACCTGGGACAGGGCGCCGCGAATCTGCTGGAAGTGGTGGCCGGGGCCGACGTTCACATCGACGATGTAGGTCTGCGCCGTGAGGCTCCCGAAGCACAGCAGTCCGAGCACTGCACCGAGGGCGAATTGCGATGGCATCGTCGGATGATACACCCTGACTGAGTTCGCCGCTCGACCGTGGGGAGGCAGAGCGTCGGCGCCGGCCAGGTCGAGCTACTTAACGGCGTGCAGCGTGCCGTGAATCACGGAGCGCAACACCTTCTCGTCCGGCGTCTCGATGTTGCAGCGGATCTCGAGGCCCATCGTGGGCTGGAGGTCGGGGGTCGTCAGTCGAACCGTGCGGCCGTCATCCGCGAGCTTTGCCGCGGTCACCGCGATCATGCGTTCGTCGAGGTGCTTGCTGCCGTACCGCTTGCTGCGCTGCAGCCGCCACGCCTTGATGCCGTAGCTGTCGGTGTCGTTCGCCGTCTCGGGATCGAGGTTCGTGCCGAACACCAGCTCGAGGCCACCCGGTACCGCGCGCATCGCGATCGGCATCGTCACGTCACCACCGACGTGGCGCACGCGGTAGAGGCCGCCCGGTCGGGTGCGCGCACCGGACCAGCCGTAGAGCCCGCAGCAGTAGAGGTCGCCCGTCGCCGGATGGAAGCGGCCACGCATGATGCCGGTCGGGAACGGTTCGATCGGCAGCGCGACCATCCCGCCCTGGTGCACGTCGCCGACCCGATCCTCGAGCACGAGGAAGATCCGCCCCATGCCGTAGGAGAGCTGCAGCAGCGAGCCCTGCGGCAGTCCCCATCGTGAGTCGGGAACGCGCAGTAGTTCGGCCGGCGAACGGTCGAACGCGTTCGTGATCCAGCACAGCGGCTGTGCCATGTCGGCGTCCGCGGTGCTGGTGCGGTCGTGGTAGCCCATCATGTTGCCGTAGAACCCACCGCGCACGACGCGGTTGATCCGGTTCTTTGGCGTCCAGTGACCTTCCTGGTCGGTGACGTAGAACGAACCGTCCTGGTTGATGCAGACGCCGTTCGCGGCGCGGAAACCGTTGGCGAGGATGTCGGTGCGGGAGCCGTCCGCCGCTACCTGGAGCAGCGTGCCGTGATGGGGCACGAGTGCGGGCTTGGCATGGCGCGCCGACTTCGCGTAGTAGAAGTTGCCGGCCTGATCGCGCTGCAGGCCCATCGCGAACTCGTGGAAGTGCTCGGTGACCTGATGGTCGTTGTTGAAGCAGCGATAGAAGTCGGTTTCGCCATCGCCGTTCCGGTCTTCGAGCACGCAGATCTGGTCGCGGCAGCCGAGGTGGATCCGGCCGTCGACGATGCAGAGTCCGAGTGGTTGATAGAGCCCGGCGGCGATGCGACGCCAGCGCAGCGCCCCTTCGGGGTCGACGAGTCCTTCGACGGTCCAGACGTCACCGTTCCAGGTGCAGACCGCCGCCCGGTTGCCGTCCGCGAAGAAGTCGATGCCGCCGAGTCGCAGCCAGCTGTGCCACGGGTTTGCTCCGGTATCCGGCAGCGTCAACGTATCGACGGCGAACGGCCCGTCCGCGGCGCCGACGACCATCTTGGTCTCGAGGGTCTGCGACCACCGTGGTTGCCCGCCACCGAGCAGCGTTTCGAGATCGATCACTTCGCCGGGGCCGAAGCCATTGCCGACAGCTGCATTCGAAGTCATCGCGATCGCACACTGCACCGGATTGGCGCCGGCCGGCATGTGCAGGACGTGGAATCCGTCGGTGCGTTCCAGTTTCGTCGTGGACGAATCCGTGTGCAGTTCGACGCGAACGTCGACGGGTGCGACCCGCATCGTGAGCCCGCGCGTGCGCGGGCCGATCGACAAGGTGCGTCGAAAAACCACCCCGGCGGGATCGGGAGCGAGATCGGGCATGTCGAGCACGCGCGTCTGCCCGACCGTGTATTCGAGGATCGAACGTGTGCCGTGCTGGTGCCGTCCGCGATAGCGCAGCCACGATCGCGGCAGCGGGCCGTAGGGTCGGCTGTCACGGCCGTGTGGTCGTGGGTCGTCGAACTTCCCCGTTGCGGGATTCGCCCAGCCTGGACCTGGCGGATTGGTGAACGCAACGTCGCCCGCGATACGGGCGTGCGAGTTGTGCGAGCCGTCGAACGCGACGCCGCGCCAGTCGATGAAGCCCGGCCCCGACCACGCCGCCGCGATGCGCATGGTGTCGTGGTCGTAGGCGACGAACGCGTTGCCGCGTGAGATCCCGCCCGTGCCGTCGTCGAGCCGGATCGCGATCGCCTTCTGCGCGATGTTGTCGTCGCCGACCTCGTAGGTCCAATGCAGCGCGTTGCCGTGGTCCATGCGGCGATAGGTCGGCCAGTCGCGGCTCTCGTCGATGGGTGGGCCCGCGGGTGTGGGCGGCAGCGCGTCGACCCAGATGTTCGCGAAGCGTACCGCAGAGCTGTCGGACTGGAGTCGGATGGGGGACTTCACGAGCGGCGGCTCCGGCGGCGGTCCCTGCTTGATCGGGCGCTTCGGAGGCTGCCAATCGAGCGCCGGCGTGCCGAGGTCGACGACTTCGTTCCTCGTCCATTGCCGCGCCTTGTCGGCGGGGATGTCGTGTTCGAAGACGAGCACGTCCGAAATCTCACCCGTGTACCGACCGCCGAAGTCTGGCGCCGTCGCGCCGATCTTGAACACGTGTGCGGGGTCGTCTTCGGCGACGAAGTCTTCGCGTTCCGCAACGAGCTCGCCGTCGACGAACATGTACGCCGTCTCACCTTCGTGGGTCAGGATGACGCGATGCCAGCGGCCGTCGTCGAATCTTCGCGGGGACTGCATGGCGCCGACCCAGCCGATGTCGTAGACGAGCCGGCCGTTGCGCAGAAAGAGCGACTTACCGTTCGGTTGCCAGCGGCCGCTGCGCGGCGACTTCGAAGTGATCGTGCCGCCACGTCGGGTGCGGAAGCGGGCGGCGATCGTGAACTCACCCGTGCCGAACTCGAACGATTCGTCTGCCGGGCGTGAGTAGCGCACGCCGCTGCTGCGCGGGCTCGAGCGAGCCCCTGCCGGCTCGTCGCGAAAGCCGTACACGGTGCGTTCGCGGAGGCGGACGCGCTCGTGGATCGGTTTGCCGTTGAGCCACGCGCTGAGCGTCGGGTCACGATCCTGACGGTGTCGGAAGTGTACGTCGAGGTGCTGCCACTCTCCGGGTGCGAGACCGGCAGCAACGCGCGGCTCTCGTTGGTCGAAGATCGCGCCGAGGCCATGATCGTCCGGTGTTGCAGTGTCACTGCCGAGGATCTGCAGCTCGTAGCGGCCACCGAGGTAGATGCCGCTGTTCCCGCGCGCGTCGGGCGCGACCCAGGAAGGCTCGACGGGCACGAAGAAGTCGACGTGCAGGTGGTAGTCGCCGAAGGCGTCGCGGCTGAGGATGTCGCCGAAGCCGGGGCGCGCCACGAGTGCGCCGTCCTCGACGCCCCAGCGCGCGGCGTCGTACTTCGGGCCGCCACTCGACGAGTCGGCGCGGCGATCAATGCCGATCGCGCGTGGGGCGACGGACGGATCCCAGTGACGCCAGGCCGCGGTCGATTCGCCGTCGAACAGCACGGTTGCCGTCGCCGGTGCTGCGAGCCGTGGCGGTGACGGAACGGGCGGCGCAGTGAATGTCGGCCGCACTTTCTTGCCGCCGAACACGCCCGTTTCCTCTACGGGTTGCCGCAGGCACCACAGCACCGCGTTGCCGAGCAGTCGCTGGAAGTCCGGCTGCTCGAAGTTCTCACGACTGCCGAGCGACGTGTAGAAGATCCGCGACTCCGCGCGATAGCGATTGACCCATGCGATCGGCTCGCACGGCAGGTCGCCGGTGCGGCCGAGCAGCAACGGCGTCACCGTGTCGGCCAGCGGCTGTGCGTTGTAGGTGCCGCCGTGACCCATCGCGACGCCGGACGCGATGCCGCGCAGGATCGGATGCGCAGCGGAACTCGGCAGCACGTGGCTGACCGTGCCCTGACCGTTCGGTGCGTGGGCCTTGTAGTGGCCGCCGAAGAACGGCGGGAACCACCCTTTGTTCGCCAGGAACGCGTGGCTCGTCGTGCGCAGCGCGACAGCTGGCTTGCCGGCGTCGAACCACTCCCGCAGGCGTTCGAACTGGGTCGGGCTCGCTTCGCGGAACCGCAGGTAGAGCACGAGCAGGTCGGCATCGTCGAGGGCCGCGAGGTCCGGGAGCCTTTTGTCTTCGCTCTGCAGCACGGTCGTGCGCAGCCCGAGTTCGCGTTCGAGCCGCTCGGCGAACCGCGGCATCGTCTCGTGCGAGCCGTACTCCTGTTCGCCGACGAGGAACACCACGTGCTGGGCAGATGCCGGCGCGACCAGGGCGAGCGCGAGAACGAAGATGGCGGCGGTGGCGATCCAACGCATGCGCGAGAGCGTAGCGGCTGCGGTGCTCGTGCCCCAATCGGCGGTCCGAACGGTAAGCTCGGTCGGCGCGATGATGATCACGGAGATCGGTCCGTTCCTGTCGTTCCTGCGATCGGTGCGCAAGCGAACGCGCGCGATCGCGCAGGTGATTCCGCCGGCGGACCTCGAGTCTCGGCTCCACGAAGGCGTGATGAGTGCGGGCGATCTCGTGCGGCACATCGCGGGCGCTGAACGCTGGATGTACGTGGAGAACGTTCTCGGGCGAGAGAGTCGTTATCCGGGCCACGGTCTCGAACTCGCGACGGGTCACGACCGGGTGCTCGAGTATCTCGACGTGTCGCACGCGGAGACTCTCGAGTTGCTCGCGGGTCTGACGCCCGAGCAGATCGCGGGCCCGTGCCGAACGGTCGCCGCCAGCGAGGTGCCGGTCTGGCTGTTGCTGCGAGTGATGGTCGAGCACGAGATCCATCACCGCGGGCAGCTCTATTCGGTCCTCGGGGCGCTCGGGGTCGAGCGCCCGCCACTGTTCGGCCTCACGGAGGCCGAGGTCCGGGCCGCGAGCCGAGCGCAATGAGTGGGCGGCCCGCCGCCGCGATTCCGCTCCGCGGCGGGGTCGATTGCGGTCGCCGTCGGGCTACGTTACGCGGCAGGATCGGCCATCGATCCACCGCCGCGGCCTCGCCTTCTCGATTCACTCTCTCCATGCAGCGCGAAACCTTTCTGTCCGACAACTGCCCGCCGATGGGCATCTACGAGACCCTCTATGCGTTCCGTGACAGCTACGGGCAGTTCATGGGAACCGCGGGTACGCATCCTTGGTCGCAGGGCTTTCCGCTGACGACGCAGCTCGATGGCGGCCCGCCGCTGCCGAGTCAGGTCGAGGTGACGTGGGAAGATCGGTTCTACCCCAAGGCGTGGGGGCACCCGCGGCTGCGTGACGCGATCGCGCGGCACTACAACGAGTTCTACGGTTCCAGCATCGCGCCCGAGAACGTGATGATCTTCGCGGGCGGCCGACCCGGCATCTATGCAGTGCTCGCGTTCCTGAAAGCGCACGTCGAGGTTCGCATCGGCAACGTCGAGTGGCCGGCCTATCTCGACATCATGACGCAGACGGACACGAACTGGCGGGTCGTGCCGTTTACCGAAGAGAACGGCTTCCGTCCGCCGAACTCGGCCTACTTCGACCGTTCGGGACTCAACGCCAAGACACATCTGCTGCCGATCATCTCCAATCCCGGCAACCCGACCGGTCACACGCGGGCGGGCGCCGAGCTCGAGGAGCTGATCGCGATGGCAGAGCAGCCGAAGAACGGCATCCTGCTCGACGAGGCCTACGAGATGTTCCACCCGTCGAAGGGCGTGAGCGGGATTCGCTACGTCAAGGATCTCGACAGCAGCAACGTGTTCCTTGCCGGCGCGTGCACCAAGGGGCTGCAGTGCCCCGGCATCCGCATCGGGTGGATCATCGCGAGTCGCAAGAACATCGAAACGCTCGCCAACTTCTCGAGCTTCGGGATGGGTGGGGTCAGCCACCCGTCCCAACTGTATGCGGTGGAGTTGCTGGAGCCGGCTCGCGTGGCCCAGGCCCGCGATGCAGTGGAGAAGCACTACAGCATGCAGCGGACGCGCTACGGCGAAGCGTTCGAGAAGATGGGGCTCGGGGTCTACACCGGCGAAGGCGGCTTCTATCACTGGCTGCGGTTGCCCGAGGGCCTGAACGCCGGCGAACTGAACCAACGGCTCTTCAAGCACGGCGCGGCGATCCTCGAAGGGATCGACTGTGACATGGCGCGACCGCACAGCAAGGATCCGAACTACGTCTCGCCCTATGACGGTTGGTTCCGATTCTCGTTCGGGCCTCTGCTGCCGGAGACGTTCGAGGCGGACGTCGAGATTCTCGGCCGTGTGCTCGAGGAGTATCGCGCCGATGTCGCGGCGGGTCGCCGGGCGTGAACCCGTTGTTTCTGATTCCGTCATGACTGATCACGGCGAGCGATACGCGGAGATTCAGCGACTCGCCGAGCTGCTGCGCGCGGGCGGGCTCGTCGCGTTCCCGACGGAGACCGTCTACGGCCTCGGAGCCAACGCACTCGACGCGGATGCCGTGGCGCGGGTCTTCGCCGCGAAGGGGCGGCCCGCGACCGTGCCGCTCATCGTGCATCTGGCGGCCGTGGAACAGCTGCCGATCGTTACTTCGCGCCAGTCGGAATTGGCTCTGCGGCTCGCGCAGGCGTTTTGGCCCGGTCCCCTGACGCTCGTGTTGCCGCGCGCCTCTGCCGTTCCGGATGCGGTGACGGCCGGGCTCGACACGGTCGGCGTTCGCGTGCCCGCGCATCCACTCGCGCGCGCGCTGATCGCCGCCGCTGGCGTGCCGCTGGCAGCGCCGAGCGCCAATCCGTTCACGCGGATCTCACCGACCACCGCGGCGCACGTGCGGCGGCAGCTCGGCGACCGCGTCGACGCCGTGCTGGACGGCGGGCCGACCGAGGTCGGGATCGAGTCGACCGTCGTCGATGCCAGCGGCGAGCGCGCTGTGCTCTTGCGACCCGGTGGCGTCTCGGTTGCCGAGCTCGAGGCAGTTGTCGGTCCGGTCCAGCGCCCCACTCGTGATGGCGATGCTGCGCTCGATGCGCCGCAGGCGTCGCCCGGGATGAGTGAACGGCATTACTCGCCGCGAGCCCGGCTGATCGAGGTCGAACGAGACTCGCGCGGGCAGCTGGTTCTGTCGCCGGCGCCCGGCGAGGCGAGCGCATGGGGCCTGGTTCGCATGGTGGGAGGCGATGCGACGCCGTTCACGGGGGCGGCCGTGGACCAGCGAATGCCGCAAGACGTCACGGGCTACGCGCGGCGCCTGTTCGCTGCGCTGCACGAGCTCGATGAGGCCGGTTGCGAGGTCGCCTACGTCGAGCGGCTGCCGGCCGGGCCGGAATGGGAGGCGGTCGCGGATCGCCTGCGACGCGCGGGCCTGCGCGCTGCCGACCGCGGCTGAGAACCGAAAGCTGCGGAAACCGACCTTACGGGGCGCTGCAGCGCGGGTCTCTGTGACGCTTCGAGTCGCCTCGAAACACCCTTGTCATCCCTTGCGTGCGTGCCCTGACGGGTATGCCGCGGCGACTCTGTCCAGCGCTCAAGAGCCACCCATGATCGTTGCCCCCCACAAGACCGTTGCCCAAACGCGTGTCCTACCCTGGTTCGTCGTCGCCCTGCTGACCATCGCAGTTGCCGCGCAGGACGATCCCGCGGCGCTTCGCGTCCGGCTCTACGACGTGCGCGACATAGCGAGCGCCGAAGCACTCGTGCTCCCCGCGCGGGCGATCGATGCGTCGATGCCGCTGTCGAGGAAGCCCGAAGCCGAAGATCCCGATTGCGCGCTCGAGATGGACGAACTCGTCGGCGTGATTCGAGTCGCCACGGATGAGGAGTACTGGGACGGGGACGGCGTCGAGATCCGCCCTGAAGAAGCGGGATTCCTCGCCGTCCGGTGCGACGAAGAGATGCACGCGAGCGTTCGCAGCTTCGTGAGCAAACTGCGTCGCGTGCTGTTCCAGCCGATTCTGATCGAGGTGCACGAGCTGCCGGGCTCGGCGCTCGCCGTTGGTCGGACCGTTCTGACGGCGGAGCAGGCGGACGAGTTGCTGGCCGGTGCCCAACCGCATCGGGTGCTCACGGGGCGGGCGAATCCGCGCCGCCCGCTGCTGCTCGAGTCGAAGCGGATCCAGAACCGACTCGCCGAGCTGCGGATTCAGGTCGCTCAGGAAGCGCTGGCGCCGGACCTTCGGCCGGTGACCGAGAGCTATGGCCCGAGCTGGTCGATCCGTACGAATCGCACGCTCGGCGGCGCGCTGCTGGTCGCGATCTCCGGAACGGACCGGTCGTTGCACGAGGGCGCGCCGTGTGAAGTGTCGATGGCCACGGGCGAGACGGCTGCCTTGACGCTGCCCGTGACCCGGATCTCGACGATTCACGCGAGCGCCTACCTGCAGCCCGGTCAGGCGCTCCTCGTCGGCAGCGATACGTCCGGTGGCACGGTGCTGTGCGTCAAGGTGCGGCGACCCGATCAGCCGTTCGATCTCACCTTCGGTGAGCTGACGATGTACCCGGTGACCAATCTGGTAGAGGGAGCGGCTCTACCCGCCGACGTTCGGGTGCCGTACTCCGAGGGCGCGCTCTTTCCCGAGCGGGACGAAGATCCGCTGCCCACGGTGATGGACGAGGGGCGATTGATCGATTGGCTCACGTGTGAGGTCGATCCCGAATCTTGGGACAGCTCGCCGAACACCGTCACCTATACGGGGGGCCACCTGATGGTGCGCGCCGGCAAGAAGACGCAGGCGGCCGTTGCCGAGCAGTTGCAGGCGCTGCAGAACCTCGATTCGCGCCAGTACACGCTGGATGTGCGGTTCGGTCGGATTCCCGAGGGCTTCGCCGACTCGCTGACGACGGCAGCTGCCGCCGAGCTCGCGACCAAACTACCGCATCGCTGTCTCGCCACCGTGTCCGCCAGCCGGCGGGCGCAGGTCAGCAGCACCTGGCATACGCCCTACGTGAAAGACTACGACGCGCGCGTCGCATCGGGCAGTTCGACCGTCGCGCCCGAGTTCGGTTCGACGGTCCGGGGATTCCTGCTGAATGCCGGAGTCGGGCCGATGGATCGCGGGGCGGCGTTGCTCGACCTCCGGCTGTCGCAGCTTGCCCATGACACCGAGATGGGCCTGCTGCCCTTCCGGCACCCGCGCATCGCGGGCGTGAACCGAGTCGATGTCGGCGACAACTCGACGCATGGTGCCACGGTCGTGAACCTGGGTGAGTGGACCGTGCTGCGGCGCGCCCCGGTTGCCAATGGCAAGGGGCACATGGCCATCGTGATTCGGCTCGCTTCGACGTGAAGCGCGGCCGAGGCCTCCGGTTCGCGTCGCGAGTTCGGTAGCTGAGGGGCTGAGTGGCCAGTGGCTCAGCGGTAGCGATCGCGGATCCACTGGATCGGGTCCGCGATTTCGTCGCCGATCGCGACGTCCGGCGGGATGCCGTCGCGGTTGAAGCCATGCTTCGGCAGCTGATGTGACGCGGCGATGAGCGGATACCCGAGCAGCACGCGATGCCCCGCGGCCTCGACGGCGACCATGAGCACGTTCTGGTAGTCGATCATGCCGGCGGTCGGTTCGCCGAACGATGTCACGCGCGGGTGTCGGCGCGCCTCGAGCAGGAACGCTTCGGCCGCGCTGCCGACCACGCGGTCGATCAGGAGCGCGACGTGCGCGGGCGTCTTGCTTACCCGGCGCGGCACGAAGTCCTTTGGCGTGCGCGGTGGATCCCAGAACGGGATCAGCTTGCCCGGGTTCTTCTCGAGCCGGTGGCGTAGTGACCGCAGCCAGGCCGGGGTGAAGAATCCGGACTTCATTTGCCGGTAGTAGGCCAACGTGTCGGGGCACGACAGCACATGCCGGATCGCGTCGGCGCGGGCGCGCGGTTCGCGTTCCTCGCCGTGATAGAACGGCGCGAGCGGGCGGGCGGCGGTCGAGCTGCCGCCCGAGTTGCCGCGCAGGTCGACGATCAGGAGGTCGTGCGCTGCGATTGCGGCGCGATGCTCGTGCACGAGCTTGCCGAGTCGCTTGCCGTAGCGTGGCGAGAGGGACGGCAGGTGCATCACGCAGGCGTCGTCGCCGAGGCTGCGGAAACGGGGGGCGCGGGGGTCCTGCGCGTCGAGGCGCTCGCGATCAGAGGTCGCGAGCGGATACCGGCGACCCCAGGTGTGCGGCGGCATGCGGAGCCACGGCTCGTGCAGATAACCTTGCAGGCGGCGCGGCGAATGGTCGTCCAGCCGCAGCGTGGCGTGGAACTGCTGGTCTTCGCCGAGCTCGAACTCGGCGATCTCCTGCCCGGCACGCCAGTGCTCGCTGCGGGTTTCGAGAATGGTCGCGACGTAGCGTACGCCGGTGGCATCCACGCGTTCGACCGCGATTTCGTGGTCGGGCGTGAACCACAGGCCCTCGATGGGCGCCAGGTCACGACCGGGCTGGCGCAAGCGGCCCGCGAGGCCGTCGATCGATCGCGTTGGCGTTGCCTGCCGAAGCGCTGCGAGCTGCGCAGGGTCGAATCGGGGGTGTTCCTTGACGAACAGATGGCCGTCGTCGAACCAGTCCACGTACTCGTGGAGGAGTGCGAGTGCCTCGTCCGGTTCGCTGCTCGCGGCACGCTCGAACAGCGTGGCGCAGAACGCCCGATACGTTGCCAATCGATCAGGGTTCGACGCGACTTCGATGACGAAGCCCGCGTAGTTGGTCTCCACCCTGGCGATGACGGCATCGAGTAGCTGCCGGGTGGTCGTCGCCGACTGCGCGACGGCGATGGTGCCGATTGTGGTCCAGGCCAGGAGGCGGAGGAGCGTCATGATCATGGGCAGTCACCGGTCCGGTAGCGCAACATCAGCTGCGTCAGGCGCTGTTTCAGTTCGCGCTTCGAGAAGCGCAGTTGGGTGCGAGAGCGGTCACCGAACACGATGCGTCCCTCCGCCACGTCGAGGACCGCGAGCAGCGCGAACTCCGCGTCACGCCGTATTCTCTGGGTTGGCTTGGCAGAAACGCCGTTGGCCAGGAACTTCGCGGCTTCCCGTAGGGCTGCCGTCGCTGATGCCCGATGATCGCTGGCGTCTTCGCGCAGGTGGAAGAGATGGGTCGTGACGGCTCGTGTCACGCCCGGTGACGCCCCGAGGTAGTCGACCACGAGCCCGCAGATCGCCGCCGCCCGGCCGGCGAGATCGGCCTCGGCGGCCGCCGCCATGACGCGGACGCTGAGTTCTTGTCCGAGGCGCACATGGCGTTCGTGGAGGCACTCCAGAAGGGCGTCCTTGTCGGGGATCCGGGCGTACAACGTGCCGACCGCGCAGCCCGTCGCGGCCGCGAGGTCCTGCATCGTCAGCTCGCGAAAGTCGCGGTCCGCCAGCAGTCGCTCCGCGCTTGCGAGGATGCGCTCGAGCGTCCGGCGGCTGCGTTCCTGGCTGGCGGTGTTCGCGGCGTCCGGGGTCTCGTTCGGATCGGGCATGGCTCACGAGTGAAACCGAATACGAATTCGAATTCAAGTACGGCCCGAGACCTGAACCGGGCGTGGCGATCGCGAGCGTCTGGGGCAGAGCGTTCCGTTTCGGGTAGGCTCGCGCTGAGCGAAACCGCTCGGTTGAGCGATTCCGCCTGCCGGGCGCGCGTGTTCACACCGCGCGTGACGTGACTTCGAGTCTGCAGATAGGAGGTACTGCCATGAACCTGCACCGACCTGTTCTCTCGATCACGGCACCATCGACCGTTGTCGCGCTCTTGGCGTCGCTCTCGATGCTTCCGGGCCAGAACCTGCGAGTCATCGATCGTTCGGCGTTCGCTGCCGGCGTCTTCGATGCTGCGCGTGGTCGCACCGTGGCGATCGGCGTGGCCGGGGAGACTCAGGAGTTCGATGGCTCCGAGTGGCGCATCGCGCCGGAGGCGCTGCGAGCCGACCTTCGGGGTTCGGTGATGGCCTATGACCGGGTCGGCGGGCGCACGCTCCTGCTGCAGGGCTCGTCGTGGCCGGCCGTCGCCTGGCTGCATCGCGGCGGCTCTTGGACGCATCGCGCTCCGGCGACGACGCCGCCGGAGCGGGGGCTGTTCGTGCTCGAGGGCGATCCGGCGACTGGCTCGTTCCTGCTGTTTGGCGGCCTTGGTCAGAACAACACGTTGCTCAACGACACGTGGCTGTTCGATGGCGACGACTGGCAGTTGCAGCAGCCGGCCAATTCGCCGCTGCCGCGTTCGGCGGCCGCCGCCGCAGCCGACGGCCAGCGCGTGTTCGTGTGTGGCGGATCCGTCGGTGCGGTTGCCACGAACGACACGTGGGCCTGGGACGGCATCGATTGGTCGCTCGTGCCGGCAGTCGCGCCACCGGCGGCGCTGACCGACGCTCGCATGACTCACGATCCCGTGCGCGGTCGGTTGGTCTTGTGCAGTGGCCTCAACGGTGCGACGGCCAACCCCGACGTGTGGGAGTTCGACGGCGCCACGTGGCAGCAGATCAGCCCGAGCAGCACGGTGCCAGCGAGCCCGGGAGCCTTCGTGTTCGACGAGAACCTCGGGGAAGCGCTGTTGCTCGGTGGCACCACCGTGACCGCCGCCCAGCCAGGCGTCGAGACCTGGTCGTGGGACGGCACGCGTTGGGCCGCGCGCTGGCGCGACGATCGCAACAACATCTGGGCGGATCAGGTGTTCCTCGATCCGGTCAACCACGACCCTGTTCGGCTCGGCGAGTCCTCGACGAGTTTCGCAGCGATGCGTTGGGACGGCTCCGCGTGGCAGGGCATTCCGGGTTCGGGTCCGTCGCGGCGACAGAACGCGGCTACGTGCACGGGACTGGCCTACGGTTACGTGTTCGGTGGCGATGGCTTCGGTGCAGCCGGCGTGTTGAGCGACCTCTGGGGCTTCGACGGTTCTGCCTGGAGCCTGCTCGCGCCCGCCGCGACCGGTCCGGGGCCGCGACGGCACGCGGTGATCGAATACGACTGGAGTCGCAACGAGGTGGTGCTCTTCGGCGGGTTTCTGCCGGGGACGACCGCTGCGCTGAACGACACTTGGGTGTTCGACGGCACGAGCTGGAGTCAGCTGAACCCGGCGATGCGGCCTTCGGTCCGCGGGGCTGCGGCGATCGCCTACGACGTCGCGGGCGGGCGGATGATCCTGTTCGGTGGCCGCGACTTCTTCGCGAGCTCGCATCTCCAGGACACCTGGTCTTGGGACGGTGTCAACTGGTCGCCGGTGGCGAGCGCGGTGCAGCCGCTGACGGTTCAGCCGTCGATGGCGTTCGACAGCCGCAAGAACCGCGTGATGCTCGTCTCGCCGCAGCGCGGGGCATTCGGCATGGGATTGTGGCAGCTCGACCCGCTGGGTTGGCGGCTGGCGCCGCGCGGGCAGATCACGATCGGTCGGCTGTTCGGGCCTGGCATCGTCGCCGGGTTCCCGCGACAGAACGGTCTGCTGCTGGCCGATCTGCACAACCTCTACTCGCTGAACATCGACGAGGCCGAGGTCGCGGCATACGGGACCGCGTGCACGGTGACAGCACCGGAACTGTCGGCCAACGAGTCGCCGCAGCTGGGTGCGGTCGACTTTGCGGTCGAGGTATCGCACGCACCGGCCAGCTCGTTCGTCGCGCTGCTCGGTGCGACCGGCTCCGCGAACCTGACCATCGGCAGTTGCACCCAGCTAGTGCAACCCGGCCAGGCGGTCGTGCTGCTGCCGACGTCGCCTGTCGGCTTCGTCGCGGCGTCGCTGCCGTTGCCGAGTTCGCCGACGTTCCTCGGCACCGAGCTCTTCTTCCAGGCCGCTGCGCTCGATGCCAGCGCGCCGGGGGGCTTCACGATGTCACGCGGACTCCGCCTCGGCATCGGCGATTGACGAACGGCGGATTCGGCCGCCAATCGGGCGATATCGGCTTGAATCGGGCCGGTCAGGCGACCATGGAGAGGGTGCGGGCGACCTTGCCCGATTCAACCCGACCCATCACATGACCGCTTCCGTTCTCGCAACCGCGTTCGTGGTCTTCGGCTTGCAGCAACCCGATGACCGTATCCTCAACGTGCAGTTCCAAAACGGGACCTACGCTCGCGTGCAGGTCCTCGAGGTTCGCGGTGAAGCCGCCCGTCTGCGTTTGCTGGCGCTGGACGGCAGCATCGAGGTGAAGCACGAGCTCGACGAGTTCGAGTCCGAGTCGGCGTTCCGGTTGCAGCTCGCGGCGCGACCGCCGAAGAGCTTCGATGATCACTTCTGGCTCGTGCGTCGAGCCGCGCGGCTCGAGCTGCCGAACGAGATGAGCGAGCACGTTGCGCGCGCGCTCGAGCGGTTGCACGAGAAGAAGTCGCCGGAGCAGGCTCGGGGTCTGCTCGAGTCGTTCGCGAGCCGCCAGCTTCGCCGTTGGCTCGGACAGGCGATCGAGAGCGAGCGCATCGAAGATTCGGTCACGCTGCTCGAGCGACTGTCGACGCGGTTCGCCAACACGGTTCCGGAGGCCGAACTCGAAGAGTTCGCGGCTGCCGTCGAAGAACTCGAGAACGATCGCTCGGCTCGGCGCCGGGCGGAGCGGCAGGCGCGGCTCGATCAGAAGATTCGCAAGCACGTCGAGAAGCGCCTCGAGCCGATTCGGCGCACGGTGCAGCGCGGTGATGGACTGTTGCGGCAGGCGATCGCCAAGTCGCGGCAGATGACCAAGTCGGCGAACCTCGCTTCGAAGGCAATCGACACCTACCGGTCCGCATGGCGGACGGCGAGTGCACTGCAGCAGAAGTTCCCGCAGGACAAGCCGCTGGCCGTCGAGATCGAGAGCCTCGCGAACCATCTGCACGATCACTCGATTCGCGCCGCGCTGCATGCAGCCAACACGTTGACCGTGCGCAGCGACTTCGTCGGCGCGATGGAGTGGGTGCAGCAGGTGCTCGCGCTCGATCCGTCCAACCGTGAGGCGCGCGAGATGCGGCAGACGATCGCGGTTGCGGGCGCAGCTGCGAGCGGCCCCTGGGGCTGGGGGCTCGGCAACGGCAACCCGTTGACGCCTGGTTCCGGCCAGTGAGTCGCGCTACCTACAGGCGGGTCGTCAACGAGTGACCGGCCACCAGGCGTCGAGCGCGGCCTTCAGATTCGCGACGCGACTCGGCTCGACCGCTGCGAGATCGCGCCGTTCGCTCGGATCGGCGACCACGTCATAGAGCTCTGCCGCGGCCCCGGTGGCCTGCGGCACGATGAGCTTCCAGCGGTCGCGGACGATCCAACGATGCAGCAGGCTGCGGGTCGGTTTGCCGACCTCGACGACGTCGTGCGTGAAGATCTCGCCGTAGACCTGCGTGCGCGGTGCGGTCGTTCCTGCGGCCACTGCCAGGAGGTCGTGACCCGGTAGGTTCGCCGGAACGGGAGCGCCGCACGCGGCGAGAATCGTCGGCGCAAGATCGACCGTGCTCGCGAGCGCAGTGCTGCGCGCCGCCTGCATGTGCCCGGGCCACGCGACCATGATCGGCGTGCGCACGCCACCTTCATACGGGGTGCGCTTGCTGCGTTGCGCGTAGCCGCGACGATTCGGCCGTTGGATCCAGCCGTTGTCCACGGCGAATACGACCATCGTGTTGTCGGTGAGCCCGCGCTCGTCGAGATCGGCCAGCAGCTGACCACACGTCTCGTCGAACCATTCGCACATCGCCAGGTAGCGGGCGATATGAACCGTCCGGCCCTCGCGCTGGTACTTCTTCAGCAGTCGCTGTGGTGGGTTGTGGGGCGTGTGGGGGAGGAACGGTGCGTACCACAGGAAGAACGGTGACTCGCCGCAGTCGTCGAGGAAGTCCTGGATCGGCCGCATCGTCTTGCGGCCGATCCGGAGCCCGACATCCCCGTGGCGACCGCCGCGCGCGGGGTCGCCGTGCGTCATGCCCTCGGTGAACCCGCCGCATTGGCAGTTGCCTTCCCACCACTTGCCGGTCTGCAGACTGCGATAACCGAGCGGCGCCAGCATCTTCGGCAGCGTGTCCACGGCGGCGATGTGCGCGAGCATGCGATCGCGTTCGATTCCCTTGGGCGGATCGTTCCCCGTGATGAGGTGCTGGTGGGGGTAGAGCCCCGTGATCATCGTCGCGAGGCTCGGACGGCACAGGCTCGACGGCACGTAGCCGCGTTCGAAGACCACGCTGCGGGCCGCGAGTCGATCGATGTGCGGCGTGCGGATCTCGGGGTGGCCCATGAAGCCGAAGTCGCCCCAGGCCTGATCGTCGGAGATGATCAGCACGACGTTCGGTGGCCGTGCTGTCGCTCCTTGGGCGGTCGAGCCCGCCGACTGGCAAGCGGTTAGCGCGGCGAGCAACGTCAGCAGAAGCGCGGCGAAGGAGAGTCGCGACATGCCGGAGTCGTACCGGTTCCGTGGCCGGGACGCACCCGTTTCGCGTGCCGTGTTCGAGCTGCCCGGCAACCCTGGTCGACGTGCCGACGGCATGCACCGGGCCGGGCGGTCCTCACGCGCTCACGTGCGCGAGGCTGCCTTGGATCGGTACGACGTTCGAGTCAAATGTCATGGGCTTCGCCCCGGGTACGCTGGGGGTCTCGCTGCTCGGGATTGGTTCGCAGATGGTGCCGCTGTCGCACCAGTACCTGCAGGGCGAGGTTCGCGTCTCCGGCGGGGCGCTGGGGCCTGGGCCGGAGCGGCGAGTTCGGCGCATCCGCCGCCGGGCCGTCGGCGAACGCAGCGTCGTGGCCAGACTGGCCTACGACGAGCCCATGATTCCGATGCAGTTGCCGGCGATTTTCACCCTCCTTCTGAGCGTTCTGACCGCGGTGGCCACGGCCCAGGCCGGAGTCGACGATCTCCGTGGAAAACCGGGTTCGTGGCGCACGGTGCTCGATGGCGTGATGGGTGGACTCTCCACGGGCCGTGTGGAGCCGGCCGCGGGCGATGTCCTTGCGTTCGCTGGCGAGCTGTCGCTGGAGAACAACGGCGGCTTCTCGTCAATGCGGCGCGCGCTGGACGGGCGCCGACTGCAGGGCACGCGAGGTCTGGTGATCGAGTGCTGCGGCGATGGCCGCGAATACAACTTCGACCTCCGGGTCTCGAGCGTGCGGCGTATGGCGGCGGGGTATCGTCAGGCGTTCGCGACGGCGGCCGGCGAGTGGACCGAGGTGCGTCTGCCGTTCGAAGGGTTCCGGCTGCAGAGTTTCGGGCGTTTCGTCCGCAACGCCCCGAACCTCGACCCAACGCTCGTCGAGTCGATGGGGGTCACGCTCTCGGACAAGAAGCCCGGCAACTTTCGGCTCGAGATCCGATCGATCCGGCCGTTCGGGGCCGCCACGGAAAACGTGGGGGCGACCGCTGCCGCCGCGCGGTTGGCATCGCCGGTTGAGGCGCGCGGCGCCCAGACCGGCGAGGATGCCGTCCGGGCTGCGCGAGCAGCCGGGCTGACGACGTTGCTGAAGTGCGTCGAGGCTGCGGGTATCGACGTGCCGCGGATGCCCGTGACGATCTTCGCGCCGACGAACGGCGCATTCGCCAAGCTGCCGCAGGCCGCGGTGCAGCGGCTGCTCGAGCCTGCCAACCGCGGCGAGCTCCGCAAGCTCCTTGGCCGCCACGTCGTTCCAGGTCGCGTGACCGCGAAACAACTGCTGGCTGGCGTGCGGCTCGAGAGCCTCGGGCGCTCGCGGATCTCGGCGACGATCCGCAACGGTCGGTTGAGTCTCAACGGCAGCGTCGCGGTGGTCGCCACCGACCTCCAGGCCGGGAAAGTCACGATCCATCAGATCGATGCGGTCCTGTTGCCTGCCACGCCGCGCGATGCCGCGGTCGAACAGGTGGGGGTCGCCATCACCAAGCTCGATCTGAACGAAGCGGCGCTCGGCGTCTACGCGACGGCGATCGATCGCGGTGCGCCGCTGTTCAATGCCGGCAACGTCCCGGCGTGCACGGCAGTCTACGAGATCGCCGTCGACTCGATGCTGTTGCTGGGCGGCCGCGACCTCGGCGATCAGGTGTTCCGTCGCCTGCTCGTGGCGCGACGCGAAGTAGCGAAGGTCGCCGACGTGCGCGAGCGCGCGTGGCTGTTGCGTGGGGCGCTCGACGAGGTCGCGGCGACGCTGCAGCAGCCGAATCGAGCGACGCCGGTGCGTCGCCGCTGAGGCGTCGCGCTCTCAGACCCACTCGAGCCACTGCGCTGCGACCGAACGCAGCAACAGGTCGGCGTCGTCGTCGCTGCGTCGCAGCGCCTCGATGAGCTTGAGGCCATGGATCGATCGGCGGGCGATGGCCTCTTGCGCCAGTGCTGCCCACGGCAGGGCCGCGCCGCGCACGTGGGCGCCGGGTTCGAACGGGGCGCCGTAGGCGGCGAACAAGGCGATCGTCGCCTGTGCCGCGTGCTTCACGAGCCCCTGGCCCGTCGCGGCTGAGAGTTCAGGCAGCAGCAGGTCGATCGCGGCCGGGCCGGTGAAACCGTGCAGGAGCCAGATGCGATGGCGTTCTTGCACGAGCATCTCGAGGAATGCGGTCGCTGCCGCGCGCAGCAGACCGCGCAGTTCGCGGGTCGGATCGGCTGGCGTGGTGGTGCGGACCCGCGGCGTCAGCGGGTTGGCCGTCAACCGCGCCATGGTGGCGTGGAAGTCCACGTCGCGACGGTCCGCGAGCCAGGGGTGCTCGAGGTCGGCGAGGTGCCGCGCGTCGATATCTGACGCACCAATCTCCTGGTCGTGGGTCGGCAGCGTCGTGTAGCAACTCGCCCAGTACGCGAGGCCGGCCGCGAGCTCGTCCTGTCGCGCCCGCGAGGTGCGTCGCCGCAGCGCCCGCACGGCGTGCGCGGTTCGGATCAGGCCATGGAACATCGCGCCGCCGAGGCCGGGTGCCAGCACCGGCACCCACTGCCCGAGAGCTTCGCGCCAGGGTTGCCGTTCGAGTTCCCGACGGAAGTGGTCGAGCCAGTCACCGTGTCGGTCGCGTTCGCCGAGCGCCGGATCGCCGGTGTCGCCCGATTCGTCACGGGCGAGTTCGGCCCGGTAGTAGCGGGCGCCGGCATGCCACTCGGAGGGGATCGTATGTGAGCCGAGCGTCGTCATTGCCTCGGCGGCCATCGGGTAGTGATTGGCACCCGCGCTGTTCTCGGGCGGCAGGTTGCTGTGGGCGGTGAAGAGGCGGTCGAGCGCGTCGTCGTCCGCGCGTTCTCCCTCCGGCTGGCCGCGGCACGCCGCCAGCGCGAGCCCCGCGGTGGTGACGAACTGGCGCCGGTCGAGGCGCGCGCCGGGCCACCGGTCCGTTTGCGGCTCCGAGCAGGCTCGCTCGCTTCGCGAGCAAGCCTGCTCAGGACCACGCCGAGCGCCTTCGGCACTCCGCTCAGGTTCTGAGCTGTGTTCTACCACGTGTCAGTAGTGCGGCGGCCGCGAGTCGTGGCCCTCGATCTCGGGCGCGTCCTTCGCCTCGACCTTCTGGTGCAGCTCCTCGATGCGCGCTTCCAGCTTCGTGATGTGACGGCCTTGGTCGATCATCGCTTCGTTGATCGCATCGAGGGCGCGCTCGAGGAACGTCACCTTGGCTTCGAGATCCACGCGTTCGGCGTCCATCGCGGCAGCATACCAGCCGCGGCGTGCTTGCCGTTACATGCCGAGGCTCAACGTCAGCCCGCGTGAGAATGCGATGCCGTGGCTGGCGCCGTTGTCCAAATGGGCGAACTGCGAGTAGATGTCGATGCCGCACAGCCAGTTCGCCTGAGGGATCGTGAAGGGCCAGGACGTCTGCGTAGGGGCCGGCGGAACGATGACGGCGATTCTCGGGAATCGTCCCGGCCTGTTAACTGCGGTCGTATGCGCGACGCGCGCGCTCCAGGTCTTCGGTGCTGCCGATGTCGAGCCATTCGCCGTCGAGGCGGGTGGCCTCCAGCGCAATCCGTTCGCTGAGCCACGCGAGCAGGAAGCCCGGCGCGTCCGGGTTGCCGCCGGCGTCGAGGTAGTCGCGGATCAGTGTCGGCAGGTTCGGTGGCAGCAGGTAGACGGCGATCGCGGACAGGTCGGACTCGGGGTCTGCGGGCTTTTCGCGAAAGCGCTCGACCGACGTGCCGCGCAGCATCACTTCGCTGTAGCGGCCGGGTGGCACCGGGCTCGGCACCTGGCGGACGATGAGTTGACCTTTGCCGTTGGCGCCGAAACGATCGACGAGCCGGGACAGATCGAAGTCGAAGAGGTTGTCGCACGCGAGCACGAGATAGCCGTCGGGTGATGGGTGATCGGGGTCGGCGTCGCGGGCAAGTGCTTCGAGCCCCAGCGCGAGGTCGCGCACGGCGCCGAGCCGAGTCTCGTTGGTCCTCGCGCCGTCGTTGACCGTTGCGAGCGGCAGACGGGTCCCGGATTGCGCGTGCCAGCGCTCGAAGTCGGCGTGGAAGCGACCGTTGGCGACCACGACGCCGCGTTCCACCGCGTCTGTTCGCTGAACCTGCTCGACGATGCGGCTCAACATCGGTCGGCCGCCGACCTCGAGCAGCGGTTTGGCGCAGTTCTCGGTCAGCGGGTAGAGCCGGGTCGCGAAGCCCGCGGCGAGGAACACGGCCTGGAGGCGGGGCTTTGGTGCCTGCACCGTCGGGCGCAGTGTCTCGTGGCCGCGGTCACGGCATGCGGCTTCGATGGCTTCGCGATGGGTTTCGTCGCGGCAGGCGAACAGCACTGCGCCGCCCGAGCCCGGGAACTTGGCGCCGGCACCGAGATCTCGGCCGAGAGCGATGAGCTCGCGGTCGGCGTTGGCAATCGGGAAGATGCTCGCGCGCAGCTCGAAGTTGCGATCGACACAGGCGATGAATGTCGCGCGGTCGCCGGCGAACAGGGCGTCTTTGCCCTTCATCGCGTTGTCGGCGAGCGCGGTCATGACTTCGGTGACGGCCGCGTCGCCGGCCTGCCAGCGTTCATAGACCGGAGCGTGGACGTCACCCGAATTCTGACCGGGCACGCCGTGCCACGCGAGCAGGAGCGGCGGCAGCAACGTCGGGTCGAGCCGTTCGATCGCGTCGGGTTCGAACGGTCGCGAGAAGTCCATCGCCAGCAGGCCGTCATGGGCCTGCACGAGGCGGTCCAGCGGGCCAGCGCGAATGCCGAGCACCTCGTTCTCCGCACGCCACGCGAGTTCGGCGATGCGGCCGTTCGACAGCGGCAGGTCGAACCAGCGGCTCCATGCCCTGAGCGCGGCGACCAGGAGCGCGCTCGAGCCCGACAGTCCGCCCTGGAACGGCACGCTGCTCGTGAACGTGAGCACGAACGGGCGCGACTCCGGCTCGCCGCCCGACGCCCGCAGGTCGTCGGCAAAGAGCTGCCAGCCGGCGCCGAAGAGCTCGTTCGGCAGGCTCGATTCGGAGTTCGCCGTCAGCGTCACGGTGACGCCGAGTTCGGCCACGCTGAAACCGAGGCCTCGCCCGGCGTAAATGTCGGACGGGTTGCCGAGCAGGCCGATACGCGCCTGCGCCACCGCGGTGAGCGAAGTCATCGCGCGGCAGGATACCGATCGATCCGCCGTCTACACTCCGCGTCTCATGAACCGCCCCCTAACCGTCGCTGTGATCGGCACCGGGTTTCTTGCTCGCACACGCATTCGCTGTTGGCGTCGCGTCCATGGCACCGACGTCACGATCGTCGCGGTCGGCCGCGACCGCGCCCGGGCCGACGAGTTCGCGCGGGAGGTATCTGCGCATCGCAGCGCGACCCTCGACGAGGCCGTTGCGGACCCGGAAGTCGGCCTCGTCGATCTCTGCGTTCCGAATCACGCGCATGGCGAACTCTGCGAGCGGGCCGCTGCGGCCGGCAAGCACGTGCTCTGCACCAAGCCCCTGACCGCGTTCTGGGGGCAGGGGCTCGCGACCGACGCGAGCGCTGCTGACGTGGCCGCGACCGATCGCGGCGCGATGCTCACCGCAGCGATCAAGGATGCGGAGGCGATGATCGCGGCGTGTGAACGCGCGGGCACGCAGCTGTTCTATGGCGAGAACTGGCCGTTCGCTCCTGCGATCCGGCGCGCCGCCGAGCTCGGCGCTGCGGCAGAGGGAGTCGTGCTCGAGATGCGTGGCTGGGAGAGTCACTCGGGTTCGCATGCGAGCTACGCGCGCGATTGGCGCCACGCGGGCGGTGGTGCACTCCTGCGACTCGGTGCGCACCCGATCGGCGCGATGGTGTGGCTCAAGCGCCGCGAAGGGTTGCGTCGGCGCGGGCGGCCGATCGAGGTCGTCGCGGTCACCGCGGAGGTCGCCGACCTGTCGCGTGCCGTCGGGGACGCGCCGTGCGAGGTCGCGCGCGACTGGCAGGACGTCGAGAACTGGGGCAACTGCGTGCTGCACTTCGACGACGGTTCGCGTGGCGTGGCCTACGGCAGTGACACGATGCTCGGCGGCATGCAGAGTCACCTCACCGTGCTCGCGAGCGATCACCGCTTCGAGTGCTCGCTGACGCCGATGGATTCGCTGCGGGCCTACGCGGTCAACGAGGGCGCGTTCGGCGACGAGTACCTGATGGAGAAACTGTCGGGGCAGAGCGGCTGGTCGACCCCGATGCCGAACGAGGACTGGAGCTCGGGCCAGCTCGGCCTGGTGCAATCCGTCGCGGATCACATCGGCAGCGGCGAGCGCAGCGACGTCGACGGCGAACTCGGTCTCGAGGTCGTGCGTTTGGTGTACTCCGCATACGTCAGCGCGGCGGGCGGGCGGCGGGTGACGATTGGTCGGTGATGGGGCGCAGCTGCGATGCGTGAGGGATCGTGCCTGCGGCGACGTATCGTTCTGATGGTCGATGTCGGCGACCGTCACCGCCAGCGCATGACGGCCTGCCCGTGCGCCGGATGCCAGGCGAGGAAGAACACGTCGCCGTTCAGGTAGGTGAACTCTCGCGGGTCGCTACCGATCGAGCCCGGGAAGAGGTCGGCGAGCCAGGCTGCCGACGACGAGGAACGCGTCCGGGCCGGACGAGCCACTCCCGAAGCGAATGGTCGGTTCGCTCAGCGTGATTCGTAGCGGAATCGATCGCGGTGATTCCCGCTCTTGCGTTCGGGCGTTCCGCGTGCGCGTGCCAGGAATCCTGGCGCGCGCTGTAAGGGGGGGGGCGATGCGAACTACATCGACTCACTAGTCGGACAGCGAGCGTTCCCAGTCGCCGGTTCTGAGGAGTTCGAGCTTGTCGGCCATGCGCGGCAGGGCACGACGATAGCGCTTGCGGACAGCATCTTCCGTAAGGCTCATCGCCTCGCCAATCGCCGCAAACGTGGCGCCCTCCCAGATTCGCATGCGAATGACTTCACGATCGGTTGGCGGCAGCATCTCGAGGGCGAGGTTGAGCCAGGCGGCGCATTCGTTGCGTTCGGCTTGCGTCGGCGGTTCGGTGATCGGGCGCGCCGCCTGACCGAGAATGAGGACCGAGTCGTCCGGCATCGCACGTTGGCGGCGGATGTCGCGGCGATCGCGGTGCAGGTGGCGATGGCGATCACGCAGGTTGTTCTCGACGATGCGGGCCATGAGAGCGCGAAAGCCCTCAACGTCGTGGATCGAGAACCGCGGTCCGTCGCAGAGGGCGTCGACCATGGCCGCCTGGACGAAGTCCTGCGTATCACCGTCTCGTCGCAGCAGGTTCGACAGTCGGCGCCGCACGCGTTGCTCGATCCAGGGCAGGTGATCGGTCAGGAGCTTCTTCAGCGCTGCCTGATCGCCGCCGTGCACGAGCGCGAGCTGTTCCGTGATCGAATCCGTCATCGCCGCACGCGATTGGCCAGAGCCGTGAAATCGGGATGTTCACGCAGCGTCTCGAACCGGGCGTCGGTCAGGCAGATTCTGGCATCTCGGGGGCTCAAGGCCGCGAGGCGTTCGAGGACGGTGACCGCGATTCGCTGGTGGTCCGGCCGGGCGCTCGCCTGGGCCGCGACTGCGGCTGCCGTGGCAGCGATGCGTAGCGCGCCCGCGTTGTCGCCGCCGTGTGCGAGCGCCTGCCCGGCCGCGGCTACCGCGCCCTCCGAGTCGCCGAGGTGCGCGAGCGCGGTTGCTCGCTGACTCTCGGCCATTCCGAGGTAGGTCTCGGCCTGTCGATCTCGCGGTCGCTGCTCGAGCACGTGCCGCAACGCGATCGCCGCTGCGTTCGCGAGTTCGTTCGCTTCGGTGTGATCGCCGATCTCGTTGCTGATCGCCGCCAGGTTGTTCTGCGCGGCGCCAAGATGACGCCGCAATGTGGGGCGATCCGGTTGCTCGTGGACCAGACGGGAGAATGCTGCGGTTGCGCCCCGCAGCAGGGTCGCGGCTGATTCGTGGTCGGTGCCGCCACTCCTGACGAGGATCGCGCTCGCGAGCAGCGTTTCGGCATTGGCCCGGAGTTCTCGGTGGCGTGCGGGGGCGGCGTCCAACACGGCAGGCCGTCCAACGCCGGCGTCGCGCAAGAGTTGCTCCGCGGCAGCGGGCCGTCCGGTCGCCGTCCAGATCTGGGCCAGGCGAACGCGCGCTCTCAGGGCCGTCTGTCGGACGGACATCGAACCGGGATATTCGCGGACCAGCTCCTTGGCGGTCTCGACCGCTGCCTGCAACTTCGCGGTCGCGGTGGCGTGGTCGCGCAACACGCGGTGGGCCTCCGCGATACCGACTGCTGCGAGGATGCGATCGGTCGCGAGTGGCAGTGAGGTGGGGCGGTCGATGAGGCGGTGTTCGATCGCTTCCAGTTCGGCGCGGGCGACCCGAGTGTCGCCCGCGTTCA
Source organism: bacterium (assembly GCA_024743115.1). Lineage (GTDB taxonomy): Bacteria > Planctomycetota > UBA1135 > UBA1135 > UBA2386 > JAGQRA01. Next base: position 59,155 of record JANSXC010000015.1, read on the forward strand.
GCCGCGCCAAGGCGCGGCACAGTTCGAGTCGGAGCCCGATGGTTGCGGCTCGCGGCGATCGTTCGCGCAGCGCGGTCGGGAGCACGGCGAGAGCTTCGTCGCAGAGTCGCGCGGCGTGGTCGGGGTCGCCCTCCTGGTCGATCATGGCCCGGGCACGCAACTCGAGCGTGTTGGCGAAGTCTGTCAGCAGTTGATCGGAAGGTTCCGGCGTTGCCACCAGGCGGCGCCAGTACGCGATGCTGGCCTCGATCTTCTTGGAGCTGCCCGTGGGGTCGACGAGCTGCAAGATCCGGAGCTCCTGCCGCAGGAGGCGACCGCGAACGAGTGCCTGACTGTCGGCGACTCGTGGGGTGGCGGGGCCTGAACCGAGGTGGAAGAGGCCGCGGCGGCAGGTTGCGAGAGCTCGTGGCGGGTCGCCGAACTCGAGGTAGACCTCGGAGAGCACGCGCATCGCGTTGGCGACGCGCTGTCGCCGGCGGGAGTCGTTGGCACGGGCTTCGAGGAAGTCCTCACAGAGCCCGACGACGTCGTCGATCAGTTCGCGGCTCGCGACCCCCGTGCGGTGTCGTTGGGGGGCCGCATCCACGAGGAGGCGAAGCGTCTGCTCGATGCCGCGGAACGCGATGCGTTCGGCCTCCTCCAGATGATGGCGCTCCTGCTCCACGAGCATGCGCGTGCGGTGTTCTTGAACCGCGTAGAGCGTCGGGGCACCGAGGATCAGCAGCGTCGCGGTGGCGATCAGCGCCGCCTTGAGGCGGTTGCGTCGGATCCACTTGCCCGCGCGTGCCAGTGATCCACCGGGTCGCGCGAGAATCGGTTCGATGCGGAGGAAGCGCCGGAGATCGTCGGCGAGCGCCCGCGCGCTCTGGTAGCGATCCTCCGGTCGATGTGCCATTGCCTTGGCGCAGATGGTTCGGAGGTCTGCCGGGGCGCGCGGTGCTGCACGGTGAATTGACTCGAAGTCACCGCGTTCGATACTGCGGAGGATCGCGTGCGAAGTCGCGCCATCGAATGGTCGGGTCCCCGACAGGAGTTCGTAGAGCACGGTACCGAGCGAGAAGATGTCGCTCCGTGCGTCGGCGAGTCCGCCCGTGATCTGCTCGGGACTGCTGTAGTGGGGTGTGCCCACGAACTCGCGTGAGACGGAGTCGCCGGTATCGCGCTCCTTGACGAGCCCGAAGTCGAGTAGTCGCACCGTGCCGTCCGGCGCAACCATGAGGTTGTGTGGCTTGATATCGCGGTGAACCAGCCCGTGCGCGTGGGCGTGTTCGAGGGCATCGGCGATCGCGCCGATACGTTCGGCGACGCGTGAGAATGCCGCGGCGTCGGGCTCCCTGGCAGAGACTCGGGTGGCCATCGCGACGTCGAGCGGCTGCCCATCGACGAGGTCCATCGTGAAGAAGTGACGGCCGCGCCATTCTCCGACCTCGTGGATCGGCACGATCGACCGGTGTTGCAGGCTCGACGCGACGGCAGCCTCTCGGCGGAACCGCTCGATCGCTCGTGGCGTGACGCTCAGATGTTCGTGCAGCAGTTTGAGCGCGACGCGACGTCGCAGCGAGATCTGCTCGACCTCGTAGACGGTGCCCATGCCGCCTCGCCCGACCTCGCGGATGACGCGGTAGTCTCCCAGCAGAGCGCTCGGTCTCAGGGATTCGCCAGGGGACGCCGCGACCGCCTCGGCCTCGATCTCCGCCGAATCGTGGGCCGTGGAATCGAGCATTGGCTCGAGGAGATCCTGCAGATGCGGGTGTGCGGCGAGCAGATCGGCCGGCGTGGCCGAAGCCGCGGATGCGCCGGCACGATGCGCGAGGACCACGGCCATCGCTTCGGCGAGCCGATCGAGGCGCTCGGATGGATCCCGGCCGTCGGACTCTTCGCGGTCGTCGTGTTGACGCTGGGTCATGATGGAGGTGTGCGATCCTATCGCAGAAGCCGCAACACGGCCTCAGCGACGCGCGGGGGGCCGTCCGGACACGAAATCCGGTCGATTTCGCGCGATCTGTCGGCCATCCGAAACCCATGTCCGGTTCGGGGTCGGTGTGACGCTGGAGGGCGGGCTGCGCCTGCCCGGCGTGTCCCACCGACTCCCTTCGAAGCTGACAATGAACCATCGCAAAGTCGTTACCGTCGCGTTCACTGCCGGCCCGAGGCTCGCGACCCTGTTCTTCGCAACTGCGGTCGCGGCCCAGTCGGCGCTGGACGGTGTGTCGCCCCCGTCGCATGTGACGGGGGTCGTGACACCGATCCATACCGGTGAATCGGACTCGGGGTTCGACTACGGCATCTGGGCCGCGGCCTTGGACTACAAGGTCTCGTTCCACGATGGGGTGACGTTCGTACCGTACCTCGGTCGAGGTGTTGCCACGAACCGGGCGTGGCGCTGGCGCACGCTGTCGGCGCGGATCGGCGGCCTCGAGTTGGTCGCCGGAACGGAGCCGCGGCTGAGCCATGGTGAACGCCGCGCTGAATACGACCTCGGGGCGATCGTCGAAGCCTATGACGTTCGCGCCGAAGGACTCGAGCAGACGTTCGTGATCCCGCAGCGTCCGTCAGCGAGCGGGGGCCTGCTGATCCGCGGGCAAGTCTCCGGCAACGTCACTGCCCCCGTGCGTGGGCCGGCGCACGCGCCGGTCGTGTTCTCCGATACGCGGGGCGATGCCGTGATCGAGTACGGCGCTGCTACGGCAGTCGACGCCGACGGCCGGCGCTGTGCGATGACGACGGCGGTGGATGGTGGTGAGGTGACGCTGCGCCTCGAAGCCCCGTGGCTCGAGAGCGCACGGTACCCGGTCGTCGTGGATCCGCTCATCGGTGTGTTTCACGACGTCACCGGCAACACGCTCGCCACGGCCATGGACATCATGCACATGCCGGGTGGCAACGGGCGCCGGCTGTGGTTCGCCAGGGAACGGTGGTCTTCGGCCAGCGATGCCGACATCTGGATGTCGCGGTCCGACGACAACGGCAACAACCTCGTGTCCGTCTTCAACGACATCTCCGCAACGTGGTCGACTACGGGCCCGAGCCTCGGTCGGCACCAACGAAGTGGTTACGCCCTGCTAGCCTTCGCGCGGCACTTCAGCAACGACCTGCGCCGGATTCGGCTGCACCGCCACGAGCGCAATGACTTCACTCTGAATCAATCCGTATTCTTCGTGGACACCGGAGTGGATCACGGTTGGCGCCCTGACGTCGCCATCGAGCTGGATCCCCTCGCGCCGCGTTTCCTGCTCGTCGTTTTCCAGGTCGAGGATGACGGTGTGACGTTCTCCGAGTCACAGACGAGCGAGATCAAGGCGGCGCTCGTCGACCTCAACAACGAGGCGGCGGGCTCGCCGTTCGAGATCGCGACGTCCAGTCTGGAGGACTTCGAGCGGCCAACGATCGCGGGCAACGAGAGCGGGAGCGCCGAGTTTGCCGTCGCGTATCAGGTCATCGGCAATACCACGAGTCCGCATCGGGACTGGGATGTCCAGATGCGACGAACCGATCGCTCGGGCACCTTGTCGGCGGCTTGGACGACGGGGTTCCGTTCCGGCTATCACGAACTCGCCCCGCGATTGGCCGGCCACGACGAACATGTCGTGCTAGCGTTCACGCGGGCTGATCCGGCGGACGTTGGTCCGCGCCCGACGAGCAGGAACGGCGACCGTATCCTGGCCCACTCGATGTCGTGGGGCGGTGGCTCCTGGTCCTCGCTGCACACTGCAGTGCACGACGTGCAGCAGGATCCGCGGCTCGAGCTGAATGGCCTGGGCTTCGATCGGGCGACGCGGAGCCATGCGGTCATGGCGTTCCGGAGTACCGCGACCGAGAACATCTATCTGCGGGTGCTCGGCTATCGAATGCAGCAAGTCACGGCCGAGGTCGTGCATTTGTCCGGCGGCAATCCGACGAGTGCGGGTGTGGTCGCGTACGACGCGAGTGCAGACGACTACCTGGTCGCCTACGGCGTCGACACGGCGTTCTATCCTGCCAACGTCGATCGCTATCAGCACGTTGCAGCGCCATTGCCGACGACGGGCGGCCTCGGCTGCAGCGCGGCCTCGTTCAGTTGGATCGGCAGCCAGCTCATCGGCGATGAAGACTGCCGCGTTCGGTTGGACGGACTGTCCAACGGCGCGCTCGGAACCGTGCTGGTCGGGCTCACGCCGATCAACCAGCTGATTACCGGAGTCCCCGTGGTGCAGCCCGGTTGTTGGTTGAACGTGCCGAACACGGGCGCTGGCGCGCTGGGCACGATGCCGTTCGGGTTCGGCCCGACGCTGCTCTACGACTTTGACCTGCCCGAGTGGCTGCCGCCGCTGACCCTCTACTTCCAGGGTGTGCACTTCGACGCGGCGAACACCACCGTGGTCACGACCGAGCGCTTCGCCGTGCCGGTCGTGAAGTGAAGTCGACCCCAACCCGAGCAAGTGAGACGAGCCGGGTCGTCGTGCAACAAGGGAGCGCGGCGGCTCGGTTCCATTCCGAGGAGGACCATCCATGAACTCAATCATCCATTCGACTCGCTTCGTCGGCGCGATCATCGTCGCGTTGCTCGGATGCGTGACGGCACAAGACGCGCGGCCGGCGTCGACGAGGCTCTCCGGGTTCGGGCCGCATATCGTGCCGATCCATACCCAGGCATCGGACGAGGGGGTCGAGTACGGGATCTGGGGAGCGGGGCGGCGATACAAGGTGTCGTTCCACGACGGCATGACGTTCGTGCCGTACCTCGGGCGCGACTACCCGGTCGCGCAGTCACTGCAGTGGCGGACGCGGTCGGTGCGGATCGGCGAACACCTGCTTTACGAGCGCCAGGGGGCGCCACAATTGACCCATACCGACGAGCGGGCCGAGTTCGATCTCGGTGCGATCGTCGAGGCCTACGACCTGCGGGCCGACGAGGTCGAGCAGACCTTCGTCATCGCCGAACGACCGGCGGAAGCCGGTGACCTCGTCGTGACTGGAGTCGTGGAATCCGCGCTTGCAGGGCGGATGGAGCAGCCCGGCGGGCATGCAGCGATCGAGTTCGTCGACAGCGAGGGGCGGCCCATCGCGAGTTATGGTGCCGCGACGGCCATCGACGCACGGGGGCGCCGGCAGGCCATGACGACGACGATCGAAGGTGACGTGGTTACCCTGCGGCTCGATCGCGAATGGCTCGAAGCGGCGGCTTTCCCGCTCGTCGTCGATCCCCTGCTCGGCGTGCTGTACAGCTGGACGGGTTTGGCCTTCGACGAGACCGATCTGCTGCGCACCACGGTTGGCGTCTCGCACAACATCTGGCACGTCGCGACCTACTGGACGTCGCAAACGGACGCGGATCTGCGGCTGCAGCGAACGAGTGACAATGGCGTAGGGGCGGCGTGGATGTACACCGACATCACGGCGTCGTGGTCGACGATCGAACCGAGCCTCGGGCAGCACCGCGGCGACGTCTCGGTGCTCGCCGCGTTCTCGCGTCATTTTCACGGCAGCAATACGCGACGGGTGCGCTTCCACAAGCACTCGATCGCCGTGCTCGCGCAGCAGACGCACTGGACAGCGATCGATGTCGGGGGCAACCAATCTTGGCGACCGGACGTCTCGAGTAGCCTGCATCCCCAGGCACCCAACCAGCTGCTCGTGGTCTTCCAGCAGGAGAACCTGAGCACCTTCGCGCCGACGTTGACGAGCCACGTCCGCGGTTCGTTGGTCGATCTCGCTGGCAACGGCACGGCCGGGACCACGTTCCCGATCGCCGACGCGCCAGGCGAGGACAATGAGCGCCCTGACGTCGGCATGATCCGTACGGGCGGACCGTGGACCGTGGCCTATCAGGTCATCGGCAACAGCCCGCTAGTGAGCCCGCACCTCGATTGGGATGTCGAGATCTGCCGCGTCGATCGACTCGGCAACGTTTCGGCTCCGACGCGGGTGCTCAGTTCGGTCCACGCGCACGAGATCGCGCCGCGCGTCGGCGGCTTCGACGACCGTTTCCTGATCGTGTTCGCGTCCGGGGACGTAGCCGAGTTGGGGGGGCGGCCGGATTCTCCACTCGGTCGACGGATCGGTCGGCGGGGCTACGAATGGGCCGGCGGAACCCTGTCTTCGCCCGGTGCGACCTGGTTGGCTCCGGCCAGCGGATCGTCGGAGTGGGAACTGACGGGCGTCGCGATGGACAGTCGTTCGGGCAGTCACCTGCTCGTGAGCATGATCGATCGGACACGGCAGGATGTCTGGATGCGCCTGTGTCATTGGGGTGGCGCCAGTCTGGGGGCCTTCGTCGTGGAGGCTTTGCCCGCATCGAGTCGAGCTTTCGGTGGCGCCGTGGCGTTCGATGCGAGCGCCGGGCGCTTCCTCATCGGGTTCACGGAGCGCACCCTCACGAGCACCTGGAACCATGTCGAGCTCTACGCTGGCACCCCAGCGCCAGCGCCGATCGACACCGGTCCGAGCTGTGGCTCACCCGCACAGGTCGAATGGGCCGGCAGTCAGTTCCTCGGCTCGGAGGATTGCGGCGTGCAGCTGACTGGCGTTCCCAACGGCGCGCTCGGGGTCGTGGTCGCGGGCCTCGCGCCGTTCTCCGCGCCGCTCGCCGGCGTGCCGCCAGTCCATCCGGCTTGCTGGGCCCTCGTCCCGAACACCGGCGCGACCTCTCTGGGCGCCCTGCCGTTCGGTTTCGGACCGACGATCACGACGAGTCTGCCGCTGCCGTGGCAGCTGGGCCCCATGTTCTTGTTCTTCCAGGGTGCGCACTTCGACGCCGCCGGGAACACGGTCTACACGACGCAGCGGCTCGAGGTTCAGGTCGTGCGCTACCAGTAGCGTCGACACGCGGCGGAAATCCGAGGTCGCCGTGACGCGCGGCCGGAGAGGGCGTCCTTCCGGCGCCAGGACTCTGGCCACCGCTCACCTTCGCGTCAAACGTCATGCTTCGACTCTTCCGATCGTCCGTCTTCTCGGCTCTCGCGACCCTGAGCCTGCTCGCCACGGCGAGCCAGCAGCTCCCGGCGCAGGACAACATCCTGATCTTCGGCAACAGCATCCTGTTCGGGCCGACGGCGGGGTATCTGACCGATCTCGTGACCCAGACCGGGGCGCCGACGCCCAACGTCGTTCCGGCGCTGTATGCGAACGGCACGACGACCAACTACGTCAACAACCAGGGTCTGATCGGGTCGAGCTTGCCGGCGGGGCAGAGCTGGGATGCGATGATCGTGCAGGGTGGCACGCTCGAGACGACGGACTTCATGGGGCAGCCCGCGGCGTTCCAGACCAACATGCTGACGCTCGCGAACACCTACTTCGCGCACAGTCCACAGGGTTTGTTCGTCGGTCACGAGACCGGCGCCGATCATCCCAACAGCTCGCGTTATCCGAGCTGGTTCGACGATGCTGCAGAGTGGCTCTCGTTCCCGCAGGCGGCGTACGCGGAAGCAGCGGCGGCCATCGACGAAGCTCATCCGGGGGCGCCTGACGTCCGCATCGCGAAGCAGGGAACGTGCTGGGCCAACACGATCGGCTACGGCTTCCTGTTCTACGAGTCGGACCTGCATCACCTGAGCACGCGCGGCAAGGTGCTCGTTGCCTGCCTCTACTACATCGCGATCTATGGCGGCCGCATCGAGGACATTCCGATCGACTTTGCGAGTTCGACGCCGCTCGTCACGCGCCTGCTCGCAGACGGCATCGACGAAACGCAGTGGGATCGCATCGTCGGCTACGCCGACCGCTCACAGCCGCGTGACTCACGGCCGTTCCCCGGCAGCGACAGTGACTTCCAGATGCGGGTCGGTATCAACGCGAACGTCACGAACCTGACGTCGACGAAGACGGCGACTGCGGGGGATACCGTGAACATCCGGCTGATCTCGCCGCTCGACGCCAACGAGTCGGCGCCGGCGGGTGTGTTCTACCAGTGGCTGCCGACGGGCGCCCTCCCGAACGCCGGCTCGATCCCCGGGCTGCAGCTCGATCGCTCGCTGATGGTGTCATGGTTCTCGGTTCCGGATCTGACCGGTGGCGTGGTGACGCAGACCATCCCGAACGGCATGGCGGGCATGAGCCTCTGGATCCAGGCCACGAGTCGTGGGCCGGTGGGGTCGACGCAGTTCCCGCTCGCGCTCAGCGACGCGCAGGTGATCGAGATCCAGTAGCGCCGCTGGGTCGGTCATGCATGGCCCGGGCGGGCGGCAGATTCTGCGAACGCTGCGGCGGGAACTCTCGCTTCCCGGTGTGAGCCCCTGCTCGCACATCCCATGACCAAGATCACTACCTGTGCGGCCGCGCTGTCGGCTGCGTTCCTGTTGTCCCCTGTGTTGCTCGCCCAGGACGTGGCCTGGGCCTGGGTCGCACCCGGCTCCCAACCCGCGACATTCGTCCCGGCGCAGTCCTGGCAGTATTCGTCGACGGGTTCGACGATCACGGTGACGCGTGACGCGTCGCAGGCCAATCGGTTCACGGTGCGGGTCCCGGGAATGACCGCGATCGGTGGCGTCGTGCACGCCACGGCCCATGGCGGCAACCATACGGCCGTCGTGAACAGTTGGAGTTTCCTGAGCGGTGAGCTGCGTGCGACGATCGAGTTGTTCACGCCACTCGGTGGGCCCGCGGACAACGCGAACTTCTCGTTCTCCTACGAGAAGGAGGGCGACCCGGATGCGCGGCAGGCTCACATGTGGGCCAACAATCCGACGGCCGCGTCCTACACGCCGGCAACCGCCTATCTCTGGAACGGCAATCGCGCGAATCCGACGATTACGCGCGCTTCGACGGGGGTCTACTCGGTGCTGTTGCCGGGGCTCGCCAACAACAGCACGCACCGCGGGCATGTCCAGGTGACGCCTTGGGGTAACTCGCTCGTGCGCGCCAACGTCGCGGGTTGGACCAACTCCGGTAATGACCTGGTCGTGACGGTTCGCACCCATGCGCCTGGTGGTGTGCTCGCCGACTCCGCCTTCGTCCTGTCGTACAACGAGACCGCGGTGCCGATCGACCCCAACGAGGGTTCGGGTTCGCACGTCTTCGCCAACTTCGCGACGGCGGAGAAGTACTCACCGCTTGCGACGCATCGCTTCAGCAATGGGCAGAACGGCCCGCCCGGGGCGGAGACGGTCGAGCGGGTCGGCATTGGCCAGTACATCGTGAGGCTGCCGAGCGTCGTCGGAGCGGTTAGCTCGAACGCGCAGGCTACGACCTACGGCTTCTCGAACTACTACGCGACGATTCGCAGCTGGAACAACGATCCGTGTGGCGGCGCGCGAGTGCGCGTCGAGACCTACACGAACATCGGTGCGCCCGTCGATACCCGCTTCGTGCTGCGCTACATGACGAACCGTCCGGCGGTGCAGCCCGATATCGCCTGGGCGTGGTGCGTGCCCGGCAACTCGACGGGCACGTTCACGCCGTCCTCGAGCTATCAGTACACGAGTAACGGCACCACGATCACGGTGACCCGGAACAGCACGACGCCGAATGTCTACACGGTCCGGATTCCCGACATCGCACCGGTCACCGGTGGCTCGTTCCATGCCTGCTCCTGGGGCGGCAACCACACGACGGTGATCAACAGCTGGATCCGTTCAGGGGACGACATCGTCGCCACCGTCGAGACGTTCACGCCGTCGGGCGTGCCGATCACGACCGGCGCATTCAACATCTACTACCGCTTCGGCGGCAGCAGTGAGGCGCGAGAAGCCTACTGCTACGCCAACCAACCGAGTGCCGCGAGCTACACGCCGCCGGCCACGTGGTCCTGGAACGGCGATCGCGGTGCGCCGATTGTCACGCGATCCGGCCCGGGCACGTATCAGGTCCGGTTCCCGAACCTTGGCTCGACGAGTGGCGAGGGTGGCAACGCACAGGTGTCGCCCCATTCGTTCGGAATGCTGCGCGCGAAGGTGACGTCCTGGTTCACGAGCGGTTCCGACGTTCTCGTCAATGTCGCGACCTACAACGCCGCGGGCAACCGCATCGATGGCCGTTTCGTGTGCAGCTACAACGAGGTCGCTTCGCCGATGCCGATCGGCCGTGGCTCCGGCGCGCACGTCTGGGCCAACAATCCGACGGCCGCGACCTACACTCCGAACGCGACCTACACGGACAGCAACGGCACGCTCGGCCCGGACAATGCCGAGACGATCACCCGCCTCGGCAACGGCCGCTACCGCGTGCATCTGCCCAACGTCGCGCCTTCGGGCAGCTCGACCGTGCAGGTCACGGGTCACGGTTCGAGCCCGACGTTCGCGCGGGTCGAATCCTGGGTTGGGGGCTCGCCGACCGGCACCTATGTCACGGTTCGCACGTTCAATGCGAGCGGCGTCTCGACGGACGCGACGTTCTCGTTGTTCTACCTCACGGATCGCCCGGCGGTCGAATCCGCGACGAACACGTCGATCGGCACCAGTTGTAACGGCATCAGTCTCGCCGCAGCGACCCGCCCTGTGCTCTGTCAGGACTGGCTGCTCGATGTCGGCAACGTTCCGGCCAACGCCGTGCTCGGCTTCATCCAGCTCGACCTGACGAACCCGAACTTCACGATCGGTTCCCAGGCGCCCGGCTGCACGATCTACACCAATGGTGCAGTCACGGTGTTGCTGTTCCTGCCGATTGGTCGACCCGCGTTCCGCCAGTTCATCCCGAACGACCCGGGGCTGATCGGGGTGTCGCTCTACGCCCAGGGTGGCGCGTTCGTGCCTGGCCTCAACGCCTACTCGCTCGCCGCGAGCAATGGCGTGCGCGGCACGATCGGCGACTACTGAGCCGCGGTCGCGGCTCAGATCAATGTCACACCGGATCGCGTTCGTGGAATAGCCCGGGGACGTGAGGCCGGCGGCCGTGTCGAGCGCGAGGCCGAGGGCGGTCGCTACTTCGACAGATCGAACGCGATCAGGTTGAGGTCGGGTGAGTCGTTGCGCAGCGCCTGGGTCAGCAGATAGCCGCGGTCGCCCGCGACAGCAACGGTCGGTGGGTTCCCGAGTGTGCCGTGGCGGCGACGTTGCCAGATCCATGCGAGTTCGCCGTTCGTCGATACGCGGGCGGCCCACGCGCTCGCAGCGTCGTTGTTGCCGTCGTAGGCGGAACCGCCGATCAGCCAGCCCCGATCGCCGATCGAGCCGACGCCCGAGATCACGGTTTCCTTGCCGAGGCTGACCTCTTTCTGCCACTGGATCGCGCCGCCCTTGTCGCAACCGATGAGCAGGCCGCGGCGATCGCGGAACGGGCCGATCGATGCCGTGCAGAGCAGGTTGCCGTTCGGTAGCTCGGCGATCCCGGTCAACGCCACTTCGGCGATCGCCCCGAGAGTGATGGCGCGCGGTTCCTGGCCGAGCTTGAAGTGGACGATCTCGTGCTGGCTGTCGACGCTGCCATGGCGTTCCCCGTAGCTCACCGCCAGCAGGATCGAGCCGTCCGCGCGGAGCTGCCCGGTGCCGCCGACGTACGCGTTCTTGCCGGGGTGTTCGTGCAGGATCTCCGTCGGGGCGGTCAGGTCGGAAGCGAAGTGCAGGGCGTGGACGCGATACCCGTCGTCGCCTGACCAGCACCCGAAGATCCATGCGCCATCGTCATGGACGAGGCCGTCGTAGCTGCTGAGGACCGGCAGGGCGCCGACGTCAGTCGCGGGTTTGTCTGCCGTCAGGTCGCCGCGCAGCCGGAAGGCGCGCGTGGAATCACGTTCGCCCGGCGTGTGGAGCGAGCCGTAAGCGACGAACCCAGCCGCGCGATGGCCGACGCAGATCGTCTCTTCGAGCTTCGGCGGTGCGAGCAGGTTGCCGAGATCCGTGGTTCGGGCCGCGATCTGCTGGCCGTCCTTCGCGACGCGAACGAACGTGAGATCTTCGGTCGTCGGTTCGCCGAAGTCGTTCTTGGCCTTTCCGACGATCAGGAGTTCTCCGTTCGGCGCGACCGCGAGCGCGGAAGACTCCTCGTTCCCGGGCGTGTCGTAGGCGTTGTCGAAGAGAACGAAGCGATTGCCGTCAGGGGCGCCACAGCTGGCGAGGAGGAGCAGGAGGGGGGCGGTTCGGTAGGTCGGTCGGGTCATGGGGCGAGGTCGCGGAACGTCAGCTCGAAGCGCGCAAGATACTTCCGGAGGCGATCGGCGTCGTTCGCGGACTTGCGGCGGGTGCGCGAGGCGGCGAACAACCGCCGGCCCGCCTCCGACAGCGTGCGGCTCTCGCGGCACACGGTGGCGACGGTGGCGAGCTGTGCGCGGTCGAACAGATCGAGTTCTTCGACGCGTCCGGTGCCGAGGAGTTTGCGGAGCAGGTCATCTTGGTCGGTCACCGCGGCGGGGCGTTGCCATGCGCGCTGCAGTCGCGCGAGCTCGTCGCGCACGTCCTGGCGGGTGATCGAGCCATCGTGCGCGAGCGTGCACATCCGCGTGACGCTGGCATTGAGATCGCGGAAGTTGCCGGGCCAGCGCGCTTCGACGTCGGTCGCGAACTCGAGATAGCGGGTGCGGGCATCGGCGCGGAACGTGACGTTCTGGCCCGAGCGTTCGCGGAACTGGTCGAGCTCGAAATCGAGGTTGGGCTCGATGTCCTCGCGGCGCTGGCACAGCCCGGGCAGCTCGAACGTCCAGAGGTTGATGCGCGCGAGCAGGTCTTCGCGGAATCCGCCCGTTGTGACCGCGGCGTGGAGGTCGCGATTGGTGCCTGCGATGAGTTGGAAGTCGGATTCGACCTCGCGGTCCGCGCCGACCGGCAGGAAGCGTTTGGCCTCCAGTGCGCGCAGCAGCATTGCCTGCTCGTCTGCGCCGAGCTCGCCGATTTCGTCGAGGAACAGCATGCCGCCGTGGGCGGTGCGCAGCAGGCCTTCGCGTTTGCTGGCGGCGCCGGTGTACGCGCCCTTCTCGTGGCCGAACAACGCGGACTGTGCCTGGTCACCTCGCAGGGTCGCGCAATTGACCTCGACGAAGGGGCCGGTCAGTTTCTGACGGTGGCGACGCAGTTCGGCGATGCGGCCGGCGAGCTGGGACTTGCCGGCGCCCGTCGGTCCGGTCAGCAGGATCGGGTCCGTCGACGCGAGCGCGACGCGTTCGATCGCCGCGATCTGCGCGTTGAAGGCGCGGTTCTTCGTCGCGATGCCACCCTTGAGGAACACCTCGGCCTCGTCGCGGTCCCGTCGGTGCCTGGTCGCGATGCGGTCGTAGCGCGACAGGTCGAGGTCGATGATCTGGTAGCTGCCGACCGGATCGGCGCGCTTGTCCTCGAGGCCGGTCTGTACGAGCCGGGCCGGGAAGTGGCGCGTCTCGGTCAGTAGGAAGGTGCAGATCTGCGCGACGTGGGAGCCGGTCGAGATGTGCACCAGGTTCTTGCTGCGGTCGTCGTGCCAGCCGTCGAACGCGCGGCCGAACTCGTAGAGCCGTTCGTAGACCTCTTCGAAGTTCCAGTAGTCACGAATCGAGAGCGTGTGGAGCTCGACCTCGGTCTCGGGTGAGACGGTCGCGATGTCGGTGCGCACCTGGCGGGCGAGCTTCGAATGCTGCCGATCGAACAGCAGCACGAGGCGTGAGACGAGAAGGTCTTCGTGCTGGCAGAGCGCGACCGTCGGGCGCCAGCGCTGCCAGCGACGCTCGCTGAAGCCGTCGTCGAGTCGGGTCCCGAGCAGGCCCAGCACGGTGTATCCGAGGTTATCCATGAAGATAAGGAACGATACTAGAGGAGCGTCTCGTGCGATCCCGCTGGATTGTTGGCAGGAGTGCGTGGATGACCACAACGAGTTTATGCAAAGGGAGTTATGGGTAACCAATTGCAAATCTTGAAGGTCTGGCACGGCAACTGCTCAAGGGCGGACAGTTCCCGATTCTCCATTCCAAGAGGACTGCTGCCATGACGACCAAGACCTACCGCGAAATCTCGACCGACCACGTGCCCATCAAGGCGTGGATCGACGGCGTCTACGCCGAGGACAACGCGATCAAGCAGCTGCGCAACACCGCGCAGATGCCGTTCATCTTCCGTTGGGTCGCCGCGATGCCCGACGTGCATGTCGGCATCGGTGCGACCGTCGGGAGTGTGATCCCGACGAAGGGGGCGATCATCCCGGCCGCCGTCGGGGTCGATATCGGTTGTGGAATGATCGCCCAGCGCACTTCGATGCGCGCGGACCAGCTACCCGATGATCTGCTCGGAGTTCGCGTCGCGATCGAGGCGGCCGTGCCGCACGGCTGGACCGATCGCGGCGGTCGCAACGACAAGGGTTCGTGGCAGGACGTGCCCGATGGCGTGCGCGCAGCGTGGGCCGAACTCGATCGCGGCTACCGCAACATCGTCGACAAGCACCGTGCAATCGATCGCGGCAAGACGATGGGGCACCTCGGCACGCTGGGCTCGGGCAACCACTTCATCGAAATCTGTCTCGACGAGAACGACGAGGTGTGGGTGATGCTGCACAGCGGATCGCGCGGCGTAGGCAACCGCATCGGTCGCTACTTCATCGAACGCGCTCAGAAGGACATGCGGACGCATATCCGCAACCTGCCCGACAAGGACCTGGCGTACTTCGAGGAAGGCGCCGAGCACTTCGACGACTACGTGGCTGCGGTCGACTGGGCGCAGGAGTTCGCGCGCATCAACCGCGAGATCATGATGCAGAACGTTCTCGCCGCGCTGGCGGCGCGGCCAGATCTGCCCGATTTCACGGTCGATCGCCAGACGGCGGTCAACTGTCACCACAACTACGTGCAAAAGGAAACGCACTACGACACCGAGGTCTTCGTGACCCGCAAGGGCGCCGTGTCCGCACAGCGTGGACAGCTTGGCATCATTCCGGGTTCGATGGGGGCGCGGAGTTACATCGTGCGCGGTCGCGGCAACTCGGAGAGTTTCTGCTCGTGCAGCCACGGCGCGGGTCGTGTGCACTCGCGGTCGAAGGCCAAGAAGCTGTTCACGCTCGACGACCACATCAAGGCGACCGAGGGTGTGGAGTGCCGTAAGGACGAAGGTGTGATCGACGAGATTCCGATGGCGTACAAGGACATTGACCGGGTGATGGCGGCACAGGCCGATCTCGTCGAAGTCGTGCACACGCTGCGGCAGGTCGTTTGCGTCAAGGGGTGATGACGATGGCCAGTGAAAGAAGTGAAGAGCTGCGCGGCAGCATCCTGTTCTACCGCCGGGGTCTCGATCTCCTGCTCGGCCGACTGGTCCAGCAGGCGATCGAACTCGGCGCGCTCGAGGCCGAATACGGTCACCCTCATCGGGCCGCGAGGCGTCGTCTGTTCGACGACTGGCGGCTCGTCCGATCCGCGATGGCCGCCATCTGGCCCCATCGGGAGGCGTCCCAGCTGACCGCGATCGAGGAGCTGCTCGTCGGTTTCGAGCTCGCGGACGGCGGCGAACTGCCCGGTGATCGCATGCGAATGCGGGTCGCGTTCTACACCCTCTATGAGTTCTTCCTCGACGTTGCTGTCGAGATGGACACGATGATCCGACGAAGCGCGGAGACAGCATGATCGTCATCGATGGCAGTGCAGGCGAAGGCGGCGGGCAGATCCTGCGCTCGGCGCTGACGCTGTCGGGTTGCACGGGGCAGCCGTTCGTGATCCGCAACATCCGCGGCGCGCGGCGGAAGCCGGGTTTGATGCGGCAGCACCTGACCTGCGTGCTCGCCGCGCAGCAGATCACCGACGCCGATGTGCTGGGTGCCGAGGTCGGATCGCAGATGCTGACGTTCCAGCCGAGTGGCAAACTTCGTGGCGGCCGCTACGAGTTCGCGATCGGCACGGCGGGCAGTACGACCCTCGTATTGCAGACGATCTGGCCGCTGCTGGCGCAGGCTTCCGAGGCGAGTACCGTGACGATCACTGGTGGGACGCACAACCCCGGTGCGCCGCCGTTCGAGTTCCTCGCGAGCTCGTTCGCCCCCGTGCTGCGGCGGCTCGGTATCGCGCTCGAAGTCGAGCTGGCGAGCATCGGCTTCGCGCCCGCGGGAGGCGGTCGGATCGTGGCGTCGGTCGCCCGCAGTGATGCGGCGACCGGGCGCTTCGAATGGCTCGAGCGCGGCGATGTGATTTCGCGGCGGGCGACGGCCGTGCTCGCGAACCTCAGTGCGAACATCGGTCGGCGTGAACTCAACGTTGTGCGCAAGAAACTCTGTTTCGGCGACGCGGAGCTCGAGCTGACGGAGCCCGAGCGGGTCGTCGGCCAGGGCAACGTGCTGACGATCGAGCATCGCTTCGCGACGGGTGTGCACGTCGCGACCGGTTTTGGTCGGATCGGCGTCACGGCCGAGCGCGTTGCCACGAACGCCGTGGGCGAGGTGCGGCGCTGGCTCGCGGCCGAGAACGCGCCGGTCGGCGAGCACCTGGCGGATCAGCTGCTGATGCCGCTGGCGCTTGCTGCCGGTGGCACGTTTCGAACGTGTGAACCGACCGAGCACACGCGCACGAATGCCGAGCTCGTCGAGCGCTTCACCGGTCGGTCCATCCGCATCGAGGGGGACGGTCCGTCGTGGCTCGTCGATGTGTCGTGATCAGTAGCGCAGCGTCGCCGTCACGAAGAAGTGGTCGCTGGGCCATCGCCCGTCGGCGTCGGGGGCAGTGAGGATCGCGGCGTCCACGGTCACGACGTCGTCCGTTGCGAGCACGTAGTCGATCTTGGCGCCGGTCGTCTTGCCGCGGAACCCGCCGAACGTGCCGACCGTCGTCGCGTCCGGATGGATGTCGCGGAACGTGTCGTGCAGCCCGGCAACGTCGAGAGCGAGAAGCGGCGGACTGTTCTCGCCCGTGTTCAGGTCGCCGAGCACGAGGTGGGGGCCAGGTGCAGACGCGACCCGTTGCGCCAGCAGTTGGGCGCTCTTTAGGCGTGCCTGCTTGCCGCGGTGATCGAAGTGCACGTTCCAGACGGTGAGTTCGCGACCGTGCGCGCGCGATCGTACGCGAGCCCAGGTGCAGATCCGCGGCAGTGCGGCGTCCCAACCGACCGACGCTACGACCGCCGGCGTCTCGCTGAGCCAGAAGTCGCCGTGCTCCACAATGTCGAATGCGCGCGAGTCGATGTAGAGCGCCGCGTGTTCGCCGCGATCGCCGCCGTCGCGTCCCACGCCGACCTGCCGATGATGCGGCAGGTGCTGCGCGAGGAACTCGAGCTGGAATGCGAGCGCCTCCTGCACCCCGAGAATCTCCGGGGCCTCGGCGACGATCGTGCTCGCGACCAGATCGCGTCGCAGCGGCCACGCGTTGTCGCCGTCGCGCGCGGTGCCGTAGCGAATGTTCGCGCTCATTGCGTCGAAGTCGACGTGGCTCACGCAGCTGGTGCCGAGGAGCAGCAGCAGTCCGATCGTCGGCAGTTTGGTCCGGTTCGAGGGCATGGTGTCAGCGTAGCTGGTTCCCTACACTCGATCGTTGCCGCTATGGAATCCGGACGAGGCGCGCCGAAGGACAACGAGTTGGCCGCGATGTTCGAGCGGTTGTACGGTCGGCTGCAGGCGCGGGCCGGGTCACTGCTCGCGGGCGAGCGGCGTGGGCATACGCTCGAACCCTCGGCGCTGCTGCACGAGGTCTACGTTCGCCTCGAGGGCAGCACCGGGCTGCACTGGCGCAGCCCGACACACTTCGAAGCGCTGACGGCACGAGTCATGCGCCAGGTGCTCGTCGATCACGCCAAATCGGCGGCGCGCCAGAAGCGGGGTGGTGGGGCGACGCGGGTTACGCTCGCGGAGACGCTGGTCGCGGGCGATGCCGGGCTGGAGATCGAACTCCTCGCGTTGCACGAAGCACTCGAGCGGCTCGCGGCCAAGGACTCGCGCGCTGCTGACGTGCTCGAGCTGCGGCTGTTCTCGTCGATGACGGTGCGCGAGGTCGCGACCGCGCTCGAACTTTCGTACGACGAAGCCAAGAACGACTGGCTCTACGCCCGCGCGTGGATCGCGCGTGAGCTCCGGCGATGAGCGCTTCGCGTCCGTCGGCGAAAGAGGTCTTCCTGGCAGCGCGGGAGCGATCGGAGGCTGAGCGCGAGACCGTCGTCCATGCCGCGTGTGGCGGCGATGCGGAGCTTGCGGCGGAGGTGTTCGAGCTGTTGGCCTTCGATGAGTCGTTCGAAGGTGGTGACAATGCTCTCGGCATGGAGGTCCGTGACCCCCTGATCGGGGAGCAGATCGGCGGCTTCCGGATCGAGGCGGGTCTGGGCAGCGGCGGGATGGGCACCGTCTACGTCGCGACTCAGCAGCAACCGAAGAGGCGGGTCGCGCTCAAGATCCTGCGTCGGATGGCCAATACGCCGATCGTCCGGCGGCGGTTCCAGAACGAGTCCGACCTGCTTGCCCGGCTGTCGCATCCGGCGATTGCGCAGGTCTTCGAAGCCGGCACGCTTGAGACCCATGGCGACGCGGTGCCGTTCATCGCGATGGAGCTCGTGGTCGACGCCTTGCCCATCAACGAGTACTCCGACCGGCGGCGTCTGTCGATTCGTGAGCGGATGGCGCTGCTGGCGACGGTTTGCGACGCCGTGCAGCACGGTCATCAAAAGGGCGTGATCCACCGCGATCTCAAGCCCGATAACATCCTCGTCGATCGCGATGGCGCCGCGAAGTTGATCGACTTCGGCATCGCGCGCGTGATCGATACCGGGACGTTGCTCGATACGCTGCAGACGGCACCCGGCCAATTGCTCGGGACCGTGGCCTACATGTGTCCCGAGCAGCTCGGTGGCAGCGGTGACGATCTCGACGTGCGAGGTGACGTCTACTCGCTGGGGGTCGTGGCCTACGAACTCGTGACCGGGCGGTTGCCGATCGATCCGGTGGGGGACTCGTGGGTCGAATCGCTCAGCCGGATCGCGCGTGAAGAACCCGCACCCGCCAGTTCTCACGGCGCCCACATCCCTGCGATTCTCGATCCGATCCTCGCGCGTGCACTGGCCAAGTCCCGGGAGCGGCGGTACGAGTCGGCCGCCGCGTTCGGCAGTGACTTGCGAGCGATGGTTGCCGGCCGCCCCGTCGTGGCGAAAGCGCCGGGGCCTCTGCAGCGCGGCGCGCTCTGGGTCGCCGATCATCCGTTGGCCGCGACCGTCGCGCTCTGCCTGCTGCTCGTTCTGACCGTTGCGGTTTCGCTGTGGTCGGTCGCGAGCTACTACGCGATGACGCCGTTCGCGCTGCGATACGATCCGAACGCGCGCAGCGTACTGCTCGAATCGCGGTCCGGTGCCGAACTGTTCCGTTGGTCCGACCGCATCGCCGGTGATGCACACCTGGTTCGGCTCGGGCCGAGCGGTCGACGGTTTGCACTGCTGCAGTCGTCACCGTTCGATCCCGGTGGCCGATCGATCGGTCAGGTGAGCTGCTATCCGATCGATCCCCCGTCCGCGCACCCGTTGTGGACGACGGCGGTCGAACTCGAGCCGCTCGAGTCCAAGATGCAGCAAAACCCGCAGTGGGCGCTCGCGACCGAGATCGTCGAGCCAATGGATGTCTTCGAAGAACTCGCGGGCGACGAACTGCTCGTGGTCCAGCGGCTGGTGCCGGGCGATTTCGTCACGATCCGGGTGTTCGATGGCGAGGGGCGGCTGCGTTTCGCGACGTATCATCGGGGCGGCGTCAATTCCGTGACCCGGATCCCCGGGTCCCCGCAGCTCGTGTTCACCGCGTTGCACTCGGAGAACACGTGGCGGGAGCTCGGTCACGACGGCGGCGACTATCCGGTCGTGGTGTTCGCGATCCAGCCCCGCGATGGTCATCGCGGCCCGCCAGCTGGCCTCGCCGAGAACCGGCAGGTGAAGGACCCGACCGTGAGCTGGTATCGCTGGTTCGGCCCGACGGCGGTCCTGGCCGGCGCGCCGGCATTGCGTGGCGCGGTCAATCCGGCGCTCGGTCGCGATCGGGCCGGGCGGTTCGAGCTCAAGATCGTGCTTGCGGATACCGGGCCGACGCATCGGTGCCTGGTCTCCTGGCTGGTCGATGGTGCCGGCGAGCAGCTGCACTGCTACCCCTATGATGTCTACAAGTCGGGTCGCATCGAGGGCTTGCCGCCGATTGCCGAGGGTCGCTTGTTGCCGCTGGCCGACCTGCCGCGGTGAACTGCGGATCTTTCTCGATTTCCGGCCCCATCGGGCCTGCCGATGTCGCGTCGCTCATGGGTGCCTTTGCCCTCTGACTCGCGACCGACATGAACCAACACCTTCCCGCTCTCTCTCGCTGCTCGGCTGGCCGTACGGCATCGCTGGCAATTCTGATCGCTCTCGGCTTCGCCTCTGCCGGAGTCTCGCAGACCCCGGTGCAGTTCGGGGATGCGGCGCGCATTGCCAACATCACGAGCCCCAACCAGAGCGATACCTACTTCTTCTCCGGTACGCAGGGCGACACGCTGCGGGTTACGTTCAGCAGCCAGAATTCGGGGTATCCGAGCTACTCCTACTACCACCAGCTCGAGGTGCGGCAGGGCACGACCGTGATCGGCAACGCGATTGCCGGGCTCGGAACGGAGACCGTGTCCCTGCCGAGCACCGGCTACTACACGCTGCACGTTCGCGCGCAGAACAACCAGTCCACCGGTTGGTACGGATTCAAGATCGATCGCGTGAACGACCCGATCGGTGCCGATCGGATGGCGCTCGATTGGAATCTCGAAGGTTCGTTGACGAGCGTGGCCGACTTCGCGACCTATCGCATTCGAGCCGTGGCGGGCAGTCAGGCGCAGTTGACGTTCACGAGCCAGAACAGCGGCTATCCGAGCTACACCTACTACCACTATGCCGAATTGCTCGCTGACGACGGCACGCAGGTCGCCGTAGTGCAGGGTGACGGTTCGGCGCCCGTCACGTTTACGGAGACCGGCGTCTACACGCTGTTCGTCGCCGCCCGGAACTGGCAGAGCGCTGGCTGGTACGCCGCCGCGCTCGAATGCCAGTCGTGGCCGGTCGTGGCTTGCGACGATGTCGCGCACAGCAGCAACTACGGCGAAGGGCTGGCCGGAACCAACGGCGTGCCGACCCTGACGACCGCGGCGCCGCCGCAGGTTGGAGCGCTGCTCGATGTCCAGGTCGGTAACTCCGCCGGGCAAACGACCACGGCGTTGCTGCTCATTGGCCTGAGCTCCGCCAACGATCCCCTGGCCGGTTACGGGGGCACGATCCTCGTCGCCAACCCGAGCCTGACCGTGCTTTCCGGGATGCCATCCTCGGGCAGCAGCCTGCAGTTCCCGCTCCCCAACGACTCGCTACTCCTGGGCCTCGGCTTCGCAGCCCAGAGCCTCGTCGTCGACGCGGGTGCCGCCAACGGGTTTGCGTTCTCGCGCGGCCTGCTCGTCCTGCTCGGCAACTGAGTCGCGGCGCGGCGAGCGCGTCGGTTTTGGGGCCGGGAGGCGCGTTGCTTCGGCGCCTCCCGTAGGCTGGCGTTCCATCATGAAGAACGCCGATGACGCCACCGCGACCATGATCGCGAACCTGAAGGAGAAGACCGGTAAGACGCTCACGCAGTGGTTCGCCGTCGTGAAGAAGAGCAAGCTCGGTAAGCACGGCGAGATCGTGAAGCACCTCAAGGGCGATCACGGCATGACGCACGGCTATGCCAATCTCGTCGCGCATCAGGCCCTCGGTTCGGCCGCGGCGACGCTGAAAGAGACGACCGACCTGGTAGCGACGCAGTACTCCGGCAAGAAGGCTGGGCTGCGCCCGATCTACGATTCTCTGGTCAAGAAGATCGAGAAGCTGGGCAAGGACGTCGAGCTGTCGCCCAAGAAGGCCTACGTGAGTCTGCGGCGCAGCAAGCAGTTTGGCCTCGTTCAGCCCTCGACTGCGACGCGCGTCGATCTCGGTCTCAACATCAAGGGCAAGAAGCCGGATGGCCGTCTCGAGGCCTCGGGCAGCTTCAATTCGATGTGCACGCACCGAGTTCGGATCGAGTCGGTCAAGGACATCGACAAGGAGGTCGTGGGCTGGTTGAAGGAGGCCTATGAGCTGGCGTGATCTTGCCGCGCCGCGTGTCGGGCCTCGGGTGTCGGAAACCGGCGGAGGAAGAACTGCGCGAATGGTCCGACGCTGAGCGCGAACCACGCCGTGCCGAGGCCGATCGATCCGCCGAGCAGCATGCCGATGAGCAGGACCGTGACTTCGATCGCGGTGCGGACCTTCCAGGTCGTGAAGCCGCGTTTGCTCAGGCCCGTCATGATCCCGTCCCGTGGCCCGGGGCCGAGGCCGCCGCCGATGTAGAGGCCCGAGGCCAGACCGACGATCAGTGGGCCGAGTGCACACAATGTGATTCGGGCGGCGAGGCTCTCGGGGCGGTCGAGCCAGGTCATCGTGGTGTCGACGGCGACCCCGATGAGGATCGCGTTGAGCAGGGTGCCGAGTCCAACCTGTTCGCGCAGCGGCACGAACGCCGCGACGATCGCGATGCCAACGATGATGATCACCGTGCCGAGGCTCAGGTCCATGGTCTGTGCCAGGCCCTGGTGGAACACGTCCCATGGCGGCACCCCGAGATCGGCCTGGACCATGAGCGCGATGCCGGTGCCGAACAGCCAGAGGCCCGCGATCACCTGTGGCAGCCGGCGCAGGGTCTCGCGCCACGGCAGCACGAGGAGGAGCGGTTTGCGTTGGCTTGTCACGGCGTGGCTGTGGCTAACGGGGTCGCCGCACGGTGGCCCGGATGCGTTCGAGGCGCGCGACGACCTTCGGATGTCGAAGCCAGAGGTTGTTCGTTTCGCCGGGGTCGGCTTCGAGGTCGTAGAGCTGGCCACGTGGACCGTTCTGTTCGGGCTCGACGCGTCGCGGATTCGAGAAGCCGCCCGAACCGAGATGGCTGATGAGCTTCCACTTGCCCTCGCGCACGACGGCGGCGTTGCTCTTGAGCACGGTGTGTTGTCGTGAATTCTTCGCGTTCGGGTCACGCAGCACGGGCAGCAGGCTGTGGCTGTCCTCGCCCGCGCCTTCGGGAAGAGGCTGGCGGCACACATCCGCGCACGTGGCGAGCAGGTCCGTGAAGCAGATCGTCGCACGGGCCGTCGTGGCCGCCGGGACCACCCCGGGCCAGCGCACGACGAACGGCATGCGGTGACCTCCTTCCCAGCTGTCGCTCTTCATGCCGCGCCATGGGCCGGTCGAGGAGTGCCCGAGGCGTGCGACGTCATGTGGATACCACACCGGCCCGTTGTCCGAAGTGAAGACGACGAGTGTGTCTTCCGCCTGGCCGTTGCGTTCGAGCGCGGCGAGCAACCGACCGATCTCGTCGTCGACCTGGGTGACGAAGTCGCCATACATCGCCGCGTCGCTTCGGCCCTCGGCCGCCGCGTTCGGCAGCCAAGGCGTGTGCGGCGCGGCGAGCGCGACATACAGGAAGAACCGCTCGTCGCTGTCGCGCTGAGAATCGAGGAACGCCGCAGCCTCGCGGCCGAATCGTGGCAGGACGTCTGCGTGGTCGAAATCGGGCGCGATTTTGCCCGCCCGCCAAAACGCCCCTTGGATCGTGGACCATCCCGGTGAGTTGTTGGTCGCGACGTTGCCCGTCGGTGGCGCCACCGGTTCGCGGCCGCGGATGTAGTAGTAGGGCGGAATGTCGAGCGAGGCGTGGATGCCGAAGAACTCGTCGAAGCCGCGATCGAGGGGGCCGCCACGTAGCGCCTCACCGGCAGGGCTGGGGCCACCGTCGAAGCCGAGGTGCCACTTGCCGACCATCGCGGTCGCATAGCCCTGATCGCGCAGGAACGATGCGAGTGTGACCTGCTCCGGCCCGATGATCGCGCGCTGGCCGACCGGGAACCGTCCGATTCGTGCGGGGTAACGTCCAGTCAGGAGCCCGTAGCGCGACGGCACACACCACGCACCCGGCGAGTGCGCATCGACGAATCGCATGCCCTCGGCCGCGATTCGGTCGATGTGAGGCGTCGGAATCTTCGAGTCCGGATTGAAGCAGCGCGGATCGCCGTAGCCCATGTCGTCGGCGAGGATCACGACGATGTTGGGCGGGCGGCGCAGATCCTCACGGGGTGTGGCGCAGGCCGCGATGAGCGTCAATGGGATCGCGATGACCAGGCGCCTCATGTTGCACTGGTGTAGCGGCTCGATCGCGGCACGCCTACGAATAGTCGTTGTGCGTCGCTCGCAGCGGCTGCCGGCGGCTGCTCAGAAGCAGGCGCCGAAGCCGAGGCCGTAGAAGAACGAGCCGTTCTCGAACGCGTTGTCGATCCGATCCGACGAGCGGAACGTGAAGCCATACTCGGCGCCGAGCTGCAGGAACACGTCGGGCTTGATGAAGTACTTGATGCCGAGTTCGGGGCCGGCCGTCATCGTCTCGGTCACCGAGTCGCCGTAGATGTAGCCGATGTTGATGCCGAGGTAGGGGGTCACCTGCGGTACGACGTTGGCTTGCGGGAAGTGATAGTCCGCGACGAGTCGGGTCGCGCCGTCCCAGAGATCGTTGCCGTCCGCTGCGGCCTTGTTCGCGGAGACGTTCTGGCGCACCGCGAGCAGCAGGCGCTCGGTGACGTAGTAGCCGACCGAGCCGGCGAGCTGACCGCTCCCGGCGCGAAATCGTTCGTCGCTCGTGCCCGCGCCTTGCATGGTGATCTCGAGCCGGCTCTTGGTGTTCCGACGGTTCTCGGGGCGGATCACCGACGAGCCCTGCGGGGTGGGGCGAACAGGTTCTGGGGCACTGGAGCGTGACCCTGGCGCGGGCGCCGGACTGTCGGCAACGAGGTCGCTCCAGGCAACGGTCGCCGGCTGCGGCGCGCGACTGGCGCACGCCGTCAGTCCGGCGGCGAGGACGTAGAGCGAGCGCCTGACGAAGCGAGATTTCATGGCGTCACACCACAGCGTCTCGCGGGCCGGAGGCAAGCATCGAACGCGGCTTACTTCGCGGCCTACACTCGCCTTTCGGGCGGTCGGAATGCCGACTCCCGAGCGACCGGGCTGCGCTCTGCCCTCAGACCCGGTCGCTGCGGTCGCGCCACTACCGGAACGCGAAGCCGATCGTGATCTGACCACCAGGCTGGGTGATCGGCGAGCCGGTCGGCCACATCAGCAGGCCGCTGGGCGCGCCGTACCTCGCCGGCCCGGCGCCGACCGTGAACCTGAGGTCGTCGAGGCCGAGCAGCACCGCATCGGCAGGCCGTTGACCACGCCAAACGTGACGGCTTTCAGGCTCGGGGTCCTTGTCGTCGGAGCGACCTTCCTGCCACAGTTGCGCGACAGCATCTCGTGTTCCATCTCACTGCCGGAGTCGAAGACCCGGACACCGTTGGTCGTCCAGATCGAGAACGAGCGGCCGTCGCCTTCGTTCGCGGTCGCGAGGTGCTCGACGCCGTTGACGGTGACGGTCGTGATCGCGTCGGGCATGTACAGCCCGAGCACCGGCCAGTTCGAACTCGCCGCGGAACGTGATGCACCGCAGATCGGAGTGCGTTGAGGTTGCTGTGCCGCCGCTGGCGGACAGACTGAAATCCGCTGGCCTGCCCGTCGTTGTTCGGTGGTCATGAAGATCGTGCTGCCCGGTGGCTCCGGACAGGTTGGCACCGTCCTGGCCCGTTGCTTTCACGATGATGGCCATGAGGTCGTCGTGTTGAGTCGTGCGCTGTCGGCCGGACCTGGTGCTTCGCCTGGCGCGTCGAAGTGGCGAGTCGTGTCGTGGGACGCGAAGAACGCCGGCGCCTGGCACCGCGAGATCGATGGTGCGGACGTCGTGGTCGGCCTCGCGGGGCGCTCGGTCGATTGCCGTTACCACGATCGCAACCGTCGGCTGATCATGGATTCGCGGGTCGATTCGACGCGCGCGGTCGGGGCGGCGATCGCGGCGGCCAGCCGACCACCGCGTGTCTGGTTGCAGGCCAGTACCGCTACGATTTACGCGCATCGATTCGATGCACCGAACTCGGAAGCCGACGGCATCCTCGGTGGGGACGAGCCTGGCGTGCCGGACACGTGGCGGTTTTCGATCGATGTCGCCAAGGCGTGGGAAGCAGCCGCCAAGTCGTTCACATTGCCACGAACGCGACTCGTGCTGATGCGTTCGGCGATGACCATGAGTCCCGATCGCGGCGGCATCTTCGATGTGCTGCTGCGGCTCGTGCGATTCGGTCTCGGCGGTTCGCCCGGTGACGGTCGGCAGTTCGTCTCGTGGATTCACGACCGCGATTTCGTGCGCGCCGTGCGCTGGCTCATCGAGCGTGATGACTGCGCCGGCCCGGTCAATCTCGCGGCACCCGAACCGCTGCCGTTCCGCGAGTTCCTGCGCGAGCTGCGGGGGGCGTGGGGAGCGCGCTTCGGCCTGCCGGCCACGCGGTGGATGCTCGAACTCGGTGCGTTCGTCCTGCGCACGGAGACCGAACTCGTGCTCAAGAGCCGGCGTGTCGTCCCTGGCCGATTGCTTGATGCCGGCTTCGCGTTCGAGTTTCCGGAATGGCGCGCGGCCGCAGACGATCTCTGCCGTCGATGGCGGGATCGGTTGCGCGGAATCCCTGACGCGCCGACCGACTGAATCGCTGACCGATGACAGCGTCGCCTGGCCTTCGGGGTGACGGGCCGCGCTGACGGGCCGGCGGAGCGCCTCATGGCCGCAGGAACGGGATGAAGATCCGGCTCTGACGGCGGAGGCGCTCGAGTTGTTCAGGCGACAGGCCGAGGCCGTGCGCCATCTCGCGCATCAAGTCGACCTGCAGCGTTGCCGCGGTCCGGATCCGCTCGATGTGAATGCGCGAGTTGCGGTCGTAGTCGTCCATCGGGCGGTCGAGCCAAAGCGCCGGCCAGCGCGAAACCCAGCGCTCGATCATCGGGCGCAGCACTTCGGTCTGCGAGTCGGTCAACCCCAGTTCGCTTGCGTAGCCGCTGCTCGCACGCTGTGCGAGCGCCGCACGATCCGCGACCTCGAGAACGCGGTTGTTCTTGCTCCACTGATAGCCCGACCCGAAGGGGTCGATCCCCGCGCGCTCCCCGAGCTCACCGAAGGACAGCACGGCTTCCTGTTCTGGTCGCAGCATGCGTCGCTGCTCGGCGATGCAGCGGTGCTGCATCTGGATCTCGTCGACGGCACGTTCGAGATCCATGGTGTCCGGGCCGTAGCCCGCCCGCCTGGCCGCGTCCTCGGCGACGTAGCGCTGACCGATGTCCGTGAGCCAGCGGCGCTGGGTCTCGTCGAGCGGCATGCCGGCGGCGGCCATCGCCGAATGGAACAGGTTGGTCATGATCGCGGGGTGATGAATCTGGGCCGCCACCGTCACGCCTGGCACGCCGTCTTCGAGGGTCGAGGCGAGCTGCTCGAACAACGTACTCTCGCAGCGATCGGCCGTGGCCTGCAGTTCCATCGGCACGGGCTCGCCCGCAGCGCGGAGCAACTCGATCTGCTTCTGAACGTCGAGGTACCCGGTGACGGCCGTACCGACCGTCTGCCAGTCGACGGCTGCGAGTCGTGAGTCGAAGACCGAACCCGTGGCGATGTCGTCGATCGCGGCCCCCGCGGGCAGCGGGTCGTCCGGGACCGGTCGGTCGGGCATCGCGGCGGTGCGGTCCTGCAGTTGGTTCTCGAGTTCGGCGATCCGCCGGTGCGCGATCGCGAGCTCCCGAGCCGAGCCCGTGGCTGCCGCCGGGGTGACGCCCGTGCCGGGAGAGGCGGCGATTACGAGCGAGCCGTCAGGGCCGTCGACCGTCTGGCCATCGCCGTACCAGGTTGCTGCGCCGACGAGCGCGGTGACGGTGATCGAGCCGGCGACGAAGCCGCCCGTGAGGGGTTTCCATTCCACGTTCGTTACCTCCAGACAGGTTGCCGGCTGCAGTTCGAGCCGGCCGTGTTGATCGAAAGCGATGTGCAGACGCTGTGACGGGGCTGCGACCAGGTGGTCGCCGCGTTGGAGCGGCAGTGCGAAGCCCCGGTCCGTTGCCGAGACGCTGACGCGCCCTGGTGGCGCCGCGGATTGCCAGGTCAGGGTGCCTTGCATCACGTGGCCCGCGACCCGTAGTGCCGTGGGAGGCGTGCCATCAGCAGGGAAGTGCAGGTGCCAGAATCCGATCACGCTCGCGGCGACCGCGCCGAGCGCGATTCCGAGAAGGAGCTCCCGACGGCCTGACCGACGGCCTGGAGCCAGCCGTGATTCTGCCGGCGACTGCCGCGGCCCGGACTGGACCGCGCTGAGGACACGGTCGGTCAGATCGGTCGGGCGACGGCTCGCGAGTTCGTCGCGGAGCAGAGTCTCGATGGCGTGATCGAGGGGCTCAGTCATCGGCGAGTCTCCGTTGAATGCAGGCTCGTAGTCGCGCGTAGGACCGCTGTAGCAGGCTCTTGACGCCGTGCTCGCTCATGCCGAGATCGCGTGCGATCTGCGAGCGCGGCGCGTCGTCCGCGTAGCGTTGGGTGAGCGCCCGACGGGCCGCGGGATCCAGCCGCGCGACGCACCGTCGTAGGGCCTCGACGACTCGCTCGCCGTCATCTCGTCGACAGAACCAATCGAATGCCGCCTCCGCAACGGCCGGCGACACGGTCCGTGTCGCCTGGTCGGCCTGTCGGAGCTTCAGGAACGAGTTGCGCGCGACCCGGCGCAGATAGCCCGCCGCGCCGGCCTTGCCGAACCGATGCAGGGCGCGGCCGAAGACCGCGACGAAGGTGTCCTGGGTCAGGTCGTCCGCTTCGGCCACGGAGCAACCGAGGAATCGCAGATAGCGCCAGATCGCCGCCTGGTGCGTTCGCACGAGTTCGGCGAACGCTTCGCGATCGGTCGATTCGGATTCGTCGGCTGGGGAAGGGAGCGCCATCGGATGCAGGGCATTCGTGCGCCACGGGAACGCGAGCCGCCGTGCTGGCGCCTGGTCGGTTCGCTTCTCGTCACGCAGGTTCCTAGATCACGCATTTGCTCCGCCGGGTGCAGGTACTTCGAAAAAGTCCGCGGCGCCGGCCTTCGATCTGGCGGCGGTGTGCCGACTACTGCGTGTGCATCTGCAATGGGTTGCTCACCACGAAGTTGCTGCCGTCGATCACGCCGACCTGGATGTAGATGTCGATCGGTGCGAACGGCGACGGCAGGCTGAGGCCGAAGTTGGCCTCGCCGGCAGCGCCCGTGAAGAAGCCGCCCGTGACGAAGACCGGGTTGATCTGAGCCTGGCAAGTGGGCGACGGCAGGGGCAAGGTTCCGGTGCTGCTGCCGAAGGCCAGCACGCCGAACGATGTCGTGGGCGCATTGAGCAGGTGCATGCGGACCGCCATGCCGGCTTGAGGTGTTCCCGAACCGTAGAGCAGCGGGATCGCGCCGGCGGTCGTGGCGCAGCCGGTGCCGTACTGGCGGAAGAACGCCTGTGTGTTCGTCGAGGGTATCCACACCATCCCTTTGACGGTGCCATGGTCGAGCGTAGCCAAGCGGGTGACGTGACCCGCAGTGGCGATCGTCACGAGTTCGTCGTCGAGGTCCACGCCGAGCAGGTTGCCGCCGGTGAACGACGTCAGCGCAGTGAGTTCGTCGTAGTCGAAGCCGGCGAGCGGCACGTTCGTCAAGGTGTTCGTGCCGAACGTGTCGATGGTTTCGAAGACCTCGTCGACGTTGGGGGCGCCGAGCCCGGAGGCGTGATAGAGCAGGAGGTCGTCGGCGAACGCGATCGTCTCGCCGTCATTGCCGTTGCCGAGTGCGGTCACGAGCGTGCTGGCGGCCGTGGCCTTGTCGATCGTGTACAGCGTTTCCGGCGTGTTGGCACCGTCGCCCGTGACGCCGTAGAGCGTGCCGTCGATCCGGCACGCCAGCCCTGCGAATCGTTCGCTCAGTTGGCCGATGATGACGCAGGCGCCGCTGGTCGGGTCGACCGTCGCCAACTGCCGCGCATTGGAGCTGGGGAAACGGGCGGCGAGATACAGCACGCCGGTCGTCGGATCGCGGGTCAGACCGTTGCACTGGGTCGGCGAGGACGTGCCGGTCGACATCGTGACACTGGACGTCGTGCCGCCGGTCGCGAGGTCGACGGTGCGGAGCTGGTCATCGCTGTTCGTGACCGTGTAGAGGAAGTCGCCCTGCGCGAGTGCGGCGGTGGTGAGAGCGATCGTCGCGATCGCGGCGCGGGCAAACGATTCGAGAGTCGGCATGGGATCTTCGGTGTTGGGCGGGTTGGGTTGGGCAGTTTGGCCAGATTAGCGGCGCGGCCTCGATGTTGGGCGATCGAGCCATTCTCGGATGGTTGATTGGAACGGGCTTCGCCAGCGCACGCGACCAGCTATGGTGCCTCGCCGAAAATGATCACGCTCACGGGGATCGGCAAGCGCCACGGCCATCAAGTTCTGTTCGTCGATGCTTCGATGCAGCTCAATCCCGGCGAGCGGGTCGGGCTCACCGGGCCGAACGGTGCGGGCAAGTCCACCGTATTCCGGCTCATCGTCGGCGAGGAGAAGCCTGACGATGGCGCCGTGACGCTCCAGAAGCGGCTGACGATCGGCTACTTCCGGCAGGATATCGGTGAGATGTCGGGGCGATCCGTGCTCGACGAGGCGATCGCCGGCAGCGGTCGGGTCGGGGAGCTGCACCACGAGCTGGAGCAGTTGCAGCACGACATGGCGGACCCCGACAAGGCGGACGACATGGATCGGATCCTCGAACGGTTCGGTGAGGTGCAGCCGGAGTACCAGGACCTCGGCGGCTACGAACTCGAGGCGCGGAGTCGTGAGGTGCTGCACGGGCTCGGGTTCTCGGACGCGCAGATCGACGGCGACGTCGGCGCGCTGTCGGGCGGCTGGAAGATGCGCGTCGGCATGGCCAACGTGCTACTCGGAAACTTCGACGTGCTGCTGCTCGACGAGCCGACGAACCATCTGGACATCGAGTCGATCCTGTGGCTCGAGCAATTCCTCAAGGGCACCAAGTCCGCGGTGCTGATGACGTGCCACGATCGTGACTTCATGAACCGGGTCGTCAGTCGCATCGTCGACATCGACAGCGGCGAGTTCATCTCCTACACAGGCGACTACGACTTCATGGAGCGCGAGCAGGGTTTGCGCTCCGCGCAGAAGGAAGCTGCGTTCGCGCGCCAGGAAGCGATGATCGCGAAGATGCAGCGGTTCATCGATCGCTTCGGGACGCACGTTGCCAAGGCGGCGCAGGCGCAGAGTCGGCAGAAGAAGATCGACAAGATCGATCGCATGGAACCGCCGCGGCGGCGGGAGATCGTCGCGTTCCACTTCAAGCAACCGCCGCGGTCCGGCGAGGACGTCGCGCGGCTCTCGAACGTGAGCAAGGCCTACGGCGAGCACTCGGTCTATCGCGGCTTCGACTTCGAGATCAAGCGCGGTGAGCGCTGGTGCGTCATGGGCCAGAACGGCTCGGGCAAGACGACGCTGCTCAAGATGGTGGCCGGGGACCTGGCGGCGGATGCCGGGACGGTCAAGCTCGGCAGCATCAAGCTCGGCTACTTCGCGCAGCAGTCGCTGGACGTCCTCGACCCGGGCAAGTCGGTGTTCGAGGAGGTCGACTCACGGTTCCCGCTCGAGTCGATCGGCACCAAGCGCGCGTTGCTCGCGGCGTTCCAGTTCTCTGCGGATGACCAGGAGAAGCGCGTGTCGGTGCTCAGCGGCGGCGAACGTTCGCGGCTCGTGCTTGCGCTGATGCTGTTCGACCCGCCGAACTTCCTCGTGCTCGACGAGCCGACGAACCACCTCGATCTCGTCACGAAAGAGCTGCTGGTGCGCACGCTGAAGGACTTCGAAGGCACGATGCTGTTCGTGAGTCACGACCGCGGGTTCCTGCGCGGCCTCGCGAACCGCGTGCTCGACGTCAGTGGCTGCGCGGCCGGCAGCGCGCCGAGCATCTACCCGGGTAGCTACGTCGACTGGGTCGCGAAGACGGGCGTCGAGGCGCCCGGCGTGCACAGTTGATCGGTGGGCTGCGACGCGGGCTAGGACCGTTCCGCGAGGAAGCCCATCGCTTCCTTCACGGCTGCGAGCCGGGTCTCACAGAGCGCCCGCGCCTTCTCGGCTGAGCGATGCAGCACACTATCGAGGTAGCCGGTGTCCGCGGCGATCTCGCGGTAGCGTTCTTGCAGCGGCCGCAGGTGGTCGACGATGGCCTCGCCGACGCCGACCTTGAGGTCGCCGTAGCCCCGCGCTGAGGCGAAATCGGCCAGCACCTCTTCCTCGGTCTTCGCCGTCAGTGCCTGGTAGATCGACAGCAGGTTGCGGACGCCGGCCTTCTCGGGCGCGTCGCTGAAGATGATCTCGGAGCCGCTGTCGGTCACCGCGCGTTTGCAGGTCTTGATGATCTTCTCGGGGGCATCGAGCAGACCGATCCCGTGGTGCGGCGTGTCCTTGAGGATGCTCTTGCTCATCTTGTTGGTCGGGTCATCGAGCCCCATGATCCGGGCGCCGACCGTCGGGATGACCGGTTTTGGCAGGCGGAACGTCTCGCCGTAGAGCTGGTTGAACCGGCCGGCGATGTCGCGCGTGAGTTCGATATGCGCGCGCTGATCTTCACCGACGGGCACGAGATCGGTGTCGAACAGCAGGATGTCCGCGGCTTGCAGAACCGGATAGTCGAGCAGTCCCGTGCTCACGCTCTCCTGCGTCTGCGACTTGTCCTTGAACTGCGTCATACGCGTCAGCCAGCCGACTGGCGTCACGCAGTTGAGGATCCAGGCGAGCTCCGAGTGCGCGGTGACGTGCGACTGGATGTAGAGCAGGCACTTGCCCGCATCCAACCCGCTGGCGAGCAACAGGCCGAGCGTCTTGCGGCACGCGTCGCGCAGCTGTGCCGGATCCTGATGGATCGTGATCGCGTGCAGGTCGACGACGCAGAGGATGTTGAAGCAGTCGTCCTGCGACGCGACCCACTGGCGAATGGCACCGATGTAATTGCCGAGGTGGAGCTCGCCGGTCGGTTGGATTCCGGAGAAGACGGTCGATTTGGTCGGCGCCATGTTCGTTTTGGCAGCTGCAGTCGGGCCTGGCCGCACCTGCGGCGGGGGAGGAAACGGCGCGGCAACCTAAGTCACGCGAGAACTCAGTTCCAGCGATCAGCCGGCCGTTCGCGCTCGCAAGTTGGCCCGCCAGCTGCTTGCTTGGGGGCTCGCAATGGAAACAGCTCAGTCGATTCGAGCGCGCCGGACGCTCAAGGTTCTCGCCGATCCGGACCGGCCCTTCGCCGAGAACGATGGCTCGATGGCGCCGTTACTCGGCGAGATCCTCGAGACGGCGGGTCATGCGCCGTTTCATTTCCGTGCGGCGGACGAGCACCGCGTGGGCGCGTTGTCGTCGGCCGTGCCGTGGCGCTGCCATGCGTTGCTCAGCAGTACATGCCGCAAGGTGATCGACTGGGCGCAGCGGGAGGAGATGACCGTCGGCAAGATGAACAACATGCTGGCCGCTGCGGACGCCTGCGTCCTCGTGACGTGGTTGCCCGATCCACCGCGCGACGCGACGGCGGAGCTTGCGTTCCAGGGGTTCGAGCCGACGTTGCGAAACATGGAGCACATCGCGGCAGCGTCGGCTGCGGTCCAGAACTTGCTGCTGCTCGCGACCGATCGCGGCTTCTCGAGCTACTGGTCGAGTGGCGGCATGTTGCGTTCCGAGCCGGCCTACGATCTGCTCGGCCTCGATCGCAAGGAAGTGCTGCTCGGCGCCATCTTCCTCTTCCCGGCCGAGATTGGTGACGCCGATGCCAAGCCGGGGAAGTGGCGCGATGAACGCGGGGCGCTCGACACCTGGTGTCGCACGGTCGAACTCTGATCGAGCCGGCGATGCGGAGGAGCTACTTGCGGTGCTTCAGCCGCTTCGTCGCTTTCTTCCACGTGGCTTCCAGTTGTTCCGGATCGCACGCGAAGGCGTTGCGAAAGCTCTTGGTCTGGCGCGCGACGATCTCCTCGTGAGTCGGTGAGCGCGTGCGCCCGTGGAACGGGTGCGACATCTCGCGAAGGAACCTGGCCGTCGCCTCACGCCGGGCGTGCAGCAGGTAGTCGACGAGGAACCAGGCCTGGATGTGATCTTCCATGCCGAAGTCCTGAGGAGTCGCGAGCTGCATCAGTTCCTCGACCGGGCGGAACGCGTCGAACTTGATCAGGCCGAGCGCCCGTTCGTCCCACTTCCAGAACGCCGAGTCCTCCTGATCGTCTCCGGCGACGTAGACCGGGAACCGTGGATCGACGCGGCGCGCGTAGTAGTGCGCCATGCCGATCTGGATCCACGCCGGCATCTCGTGACCGTAGGACCGGTAGCCGTTGAGCAGGTTGGTGACGACGTTGTAGACCAGGTAGACATGCAGCACCTGATCGGTCGCCAGCTGGCTGTTGTTGTACTCCTCCGCCATGACGACGCCGAGGCCGCCGTAGGTCGGGTGGTAGATTCGCGTCGGATAGTCGGTCTCGCGTGGGCTGTATGAGCGAGTGTAGCGCGCGCTGCTGGCCGTCCGGTGGGTGACCAGGACGGAGAACTTCGCCATCATCCCGAGGTGTGGGCCTTCGCCGAAGTACTTCTCCGGGGCGGTGTCTCCAGGCATCGCGGTGGCGGGGAAGTCGACGCCCGTGACGCCGAGGTCGCGTTGGACCTCGGCGTAGCAGTCTTCGAGCCGCTGCGCGATCAGGTGCGTGCGCAGCCACGGATCGAGTCGCCGGGTCGATGGTTTGACCTTCGGCAGGCGCGTGCGCAGGCGCTTGAGCTCGGCCTTGACCTTCTTCTTCCACACCTTGTCGCCGGCCGCGGTCGAACACTCCGAGACTGCGCAGCCGATCCGGAAGTGTGCGGTTTCGAGCCAGCAGATCTTCTCGTCACCGAGGAGTGCTTCGACCTCCAGCGAGGTGTGGTTCTCGCCAAAGGGGAACGGCCCGAGGGACTCGTAGCCTGCCCGCTCGAGCGCCGTCGCATCGCCCCGCGTGTAAGGGTCGCTCGTCGAACCATCCTGGCCTGCAAGGGTGCCGCCGAGCAACGCCAGCAAAGGCAGCATCGAGAGCCGCCGTCTGGCGGTCGGCCGGGCTGAGGAGCCTTGTCGTTCGCGCATCGAGTGATCAGATCCTACGGGAAGATGCCGTCGAGCTCGGCAACCGTGACGAAGACACCGTTGGTGCCCATGAACCAGCCCGAACCGTTGCTGAACGACATGCCCATGTTGCGCGTCGGGCCGGCTGCGCCGCCGATTCGGGAGCCGGTGCTGTTGCTCGTCACGCTGTCGGCGAGCAGGCCCGAGGCCGCGAGGCCGAAGATCTGGCTCACGAGTGGGATCCCTTCGATGACCGGGTTGTTGGGCAGCGTCCAGTCGACCTGATTGTAGCCGCCGCCGCCGTTCTCGAACACGAATCGCGAGAGCGCCGTCGTCGGCAGGTGCCACGTGCACCCGGGGAGGCCGAACGGCGTCAGGTCGGTTGGCTGGGCCTCGAACCCGACCGTCGCGATCGCGAGCGGGAACGCTCCGACCGACGTAGAGGTGATCGTGTGTGACAGTGCGCCGCCGACGACGACGTTGGTTTCGGATGCTGCCAGTGACAGCGATTCGCCGTTGACCACGCAGCCCTGCGAGTCGATGTCCTGGGTGAGTCCGGTCACCTGACTGAACCGGAAGTTCACCGCGTCGATGCGATAACCGGACGGCGGTGTCGTCGTGTCATCGGTTTCCACGACGAGCAGCAGGTTGCCTTGTGCGCCATCGAAGACGTACGGCGTCGTGAACGGAATGTGGATGTCGAACGTGGCCGGCTGCACCGTGAGCGGCGCGGTCGGGGGCAGAGTGAGTGGACCCTGAAAGACCACCGTAGCGGCGGCCGAGCCGATGTTGCTCGCCGGATCCGCGACCATGCTCGTGGCGTTCGTCAGCACGGTCCAGGCCGTGACCTTGTAGTTCTTCGTGTAGCCCGGGTTGGTCTGAGACGCCGTGATCTGGCTCTGTCGAAAACGGATGCCCATCACGAGGCCCTGGCCGAGAGTTACCTGATCGGCGTCGTACAGCAGCTGCATCGCGCCCGTGGTCCGGCCGAACGGGTAGGTGTAGACCAGCGGGCCTTCGACCGCGGCCATGCCGGCGGGCAGGACCTTGGTTTGCTGTGCGAGGGTCATCGCGGCGGTCGCGACACAGGCGAGGGCTCCGATAGCGAGGCGGTTCATGCGCAGGACTGTAGCGATCGCCGTGGCGCCATTGTCTGGGCTGCGTCATTCTCGGGTCCGACGCCCCCGGCAAGTGCCAGGCCAGCGCCGCCCGGACTCCGGTCGAGCGGAACTACGACACCGGGGTGCCGGCGTTCGCGGCAGAATGTGAGGTCCGGCGGCGAATCATGACGGATTCGCCGCCGTCGTGCGTCCAGTGTCGCAATGGCAATCCGGGCCGACCTGCATGAGCTGATCGCGGCGGCGCAGCGCGGGGATCGCGAGGCGATCGGGCGCCTCTGGGTGAGGTTCCGGCGGTTCGTGGCCAGCGTGCTGCTCGCGCACGGTGACGCGCGCGAACTCGACGATCTCATGCAGGAGGTCGCGCTGCGGATGACCCGTGGGATCGGTCAGCTGGTCGATCCGAGCAGTGTACGACCGTGGCTGCGCACCCTCGCGCGCCGGGTCGCGATCGATCGTGCGCGGCGGCAGCTGCGTGTCGTGCGTTCGACCGACGAACTCGACGAGCTGGCCTGGTACGACGCCGGTCAGCCTCGCGACGACCTCGATGCCGTGCTCACCGATCTCGAGCACATGGCGCCGACCTATCGCGAACCGCTGCTCCTGCGAGCGGTGGAAGGACTCACGCAACGGGAGATCGCCGACGCCCTCGGGCTGCCGGAGACGACGGTCGAGACCCGGTTGGCGCGCGCTCGGCGGATGCTGCGCGAGCGCTTCGAATCCGACCGCTGCGGAGCCGAGCGCTTCGCGGCTCAACGAACTGATGAACATGAATCCAGATCCGATGCATCCGTCCGAAGAGCTGTGGATTAGTCGCGCGCTCGATCGTCGAGCGAGTGCAGCGGAGTGGCGCGAACTCGACGCGGTAGCGGCGCACGACAGCGGCGTCTGGCTGCGGCTCGCGAACACGTTGCGGGCCGAGGCCGCGCTGGGCGAACACTTCGCCGCGGCGTTCGGTGATGAACTCTCGACGTCGTTGCCTGCCGGCGTGGCAACGTTGCGCGATGCTCCGCGCGGGCGGCGGTCGGTTCGTTTGGCCGGGGCGGTGGCCGCGCTGCTTCTGACGTTCGTGGCCGGCTTCGGCCTCGGTACGGGCTCTTCTGATGGCGTCGCTGGGTGTGTTGACCGTGACGTCGAACTGCCCGCGCCGGCGCCCGGCGCCGAGCAACTGCTTGCCAGTTACCTGCAGGCGGGGCGCGAGTCCGGCCGGGTGTTGCAGCACCTGCCCCTTCGCACCGTCGCTACGCGGGCGCTGCCGGACGGCGATGGCGTCGAAGTCGTCTTCGTCCGCAGCTTCGTCGAACGCACCCAGGTCGATCGCGCCGTGACCCTTGCCAACGACGAGCACGGTCGGCCACAGCCGTTGGCGGTCGATCTGACGAACTACTTCCCACCTGCAAACTTCTGAATCGAAACGAGAGAGGATGACATGCTGAAGATGACCAAGACCCTTTTGATGCTGGCGACGCTGGCTGCTCCGGCCGTGGCGCAGGATCAGGAACCCGAGGCCAAACCCGACACGAGTCGCGGCTCGATCGTGATCGAGCATGGTGGCGATCGCATCGTGATCCGCATCGGCTCGTCGATGCAGCGGCCGGAGGTCGAGATCAACGGCGTCGAGCTCGGCGCCGAGGAGTGGCGGGCCGACGGCAAGTCGCGCAAGCTGTCGACGTCGCGCGGCCAGTGGGAGTTCGAGATGACGCCACCGTCGTTCACTTGGGATATGGCGAACAGGAAGGCGTACGAGAACTTCTATGGGAAGGACTCGCTGGCGCGGGGACTGTCGACGTGGATGGCGCCGACCGCGGGCTACGAGGGTATCACGTGGGAGTATCAGCCCGACTGGCAGGCGGTGCCCGGCCAGCAGACCAAGAAACCGCACGTCGGCGTGCAGGTCGTGAGCGTGCCGAGTGCCCTCGCCGATCATCTCGAACTCGACCCCAAGAGCTGCGTGCTCGTCGCCAGTGTTACCGAGGGTGGTCCGGCCGCAGCGGCGGGGCTGCAGAAGAACGACATCCTGATCGGCATCGGTGACGGCGGTGACGAAGCGGGCGCGACCGAGAAGGCGCTGCGCGCGGCCGTGTCGGCGGCAGCGCCCGGAGAGGAACTCGAGTTCGAGATCCTGCGCCGCGGCGACCGTCGCCGAGTCACCGTCGAGGTCGGCGAGAAACTGGAGTCGGTCTGGGGAGGCTACATTTCGCACTGGCCGGGCGCGGAGCTGTCGACGCAGTCGCAGTTCGAGTACGTCGGATTGCCCTCGCCGGTCGAGCAGAGCCAATGGCTCACCCTCTGGGACTACGCCAACCGTTGGCCCGCGCCAACGAAGTCGATCCAGGAGCAGCTCGACGCGATCAAGAAGCAGTGTGAATCGCTGCAGCAGCAGCTCGAGCAGCTGCAGAAGCAGGTCAGGTAGCGGCTTCGCCGCGCCGGCCAGCGAGGTGCCAGGCTGAAACGCCCCGTTGCCTGCCGATCAACTGCCGAGCGTGAGCTGGAGCCCGTTCGAGCTGCTCAGTGACGTGAGCGCGTTCATCGGCCCGAGTTCCAGCTGGAGGAACTGCAGGTAGAGGTCGAGCCCCGCAAATACGGGAGCGCCGGGAATCGTCCACGAAAAGCTCGCGGCCCCGTTGCTGGGTAACGCGAGCAACACCGAATCGGTGCTCGCGAGCAGATCGCAGTTTGGCAGCGCGGCCGACGAGAACTGCGACAGCGGCAGGCCGGGCGACTGGAAGCCGAGGATGGTGAAGCCGAGTGCGCCCGCAGCGAACCCCGTGGCCGTGGCGCCGAAGGCGGTGCCGAGCTGCGGCAGCGAGCCGGCCGTGAGGTTGAGGGGGCCGGCGGGACCGTTGCACGAGGTCGGCAGCGCCATGACTGCGGCGCTGGCACCAGACCCCGGCGCAAGCAGGCGAGGGTTGTCGAGGAACGAGGTCTCGACGCCCGCCCAGAAGTCGCCACGAATCCAGACCGCCGTCAGGTTGGTCATGATGGTCGCGAACGCCACGGGCGACACCGCCGCGCCCGACAGGTCGTCGAACTGCCACCCAGCGCCCGCGGTCAGTGGAATCGAATGGCTCTCCCAGTAGCCCGTCTGGGTCGCCGCGTCGGCGAACGCGTCGATCACGATCGTCTGGCCCGCACCCTGCAGGATGACGTCAGGGTGCAGGCTGCCGGGGGCCAGGTTGCCCGGCGTAAAGCGGAGGTCGTAGGCGAGGAAGCCGCCGATGGCCGCCGACTGGTCGCCGAGAAAGGCGCCTGGCGCGGAGAACAGGAACAGGTTGCCGTTGCGATCGGTGCTGAAGATCGAGCCGGTGGGTTGGCCGAAGACGGTCGAGAAGAACGGCGTGGAGTTCGTGACCACCGTGTCGTAGGGCGGTCCGGGCACCTCGACGACCCCCCAACCCTCGATGCCACTGTCGAACGAGCTGGCCGGGGCCTGGCCGACCGCGAGGGCTCCCGTCGATGCGGCGAGCAGAAGAAGGACGTGATGCAGATTCATGGGCTGATTCCGTTTCGAGGAGCAGCGGCAGCGAGCTGGCTCCCGTTCGCGAATTCTACGTCGGATCTGCGCGGCGGTCGGCTTGCGGCACGTCGCCAGGACTTCGTCGTGCTCCGTGCTGACTAGCGATCGGGGTGTTCGCCCGGCGGTCGGCGGCGATCCGTGATCGCGAGGCCGAGAATCAAGATCGCGTTCTCCCAGAAGTAGATGTCCATGCTCCATGCGATCCCCGCGTGGAGTGTGATCGCGAACCCGTAGAACGCCCATCGCAAGCGGCGACCGGTGAGGGCCAGCAAGGCGAGGAGTTCCCCGACCGTCATCACGACTGCGCCGGCTGCGACTCCACGTTCGGTGCCTGCTCCCCACTCGGCAAGGAGCAGTCCACCATCGAGATTCAGACCCCGGAGCTCGGCGGCGCGTGTGGCCATGACCTCGAACATCCCGCCTTCCCAGATCCAACTCAGCCCGCCGCTGGCGATTCGACGGGCGCCGATCAAGCTGTAGCCGAGACACAGCACGAACAAGATCTGCCGGTGGATGCGGCGCGCCACCGTCGTGGTGGACTCGACGACCGGCGCTCCGGACTCGGCCCAGAAGATCAGGCCGGCGGCATACAGCATCGCGAGCTCGGCGTGGTTGTCGTAGCTGCAGTCCCGCTTGATCCACTCGATGAGAAGGATCCCGAGCATGGTGCCCGTAGCGAGTGTGGGGTGGACCGGACGCAGGACAGCCCGGCAGCACAGCACCACGGTCAGCCAGCGTATCCCGGCCAGGAGCCAGGCGATTCCGGGCACTTGCATCGCGCGAGCGAGGATCCCCGTATCCCAGGCCTCGACCGGGAGGTCGACCAGTTCTTCGATGGGGCTCAGCGCCAGCGTGATTGCCCAGCATCCGAACACGGCAAGTCGCAGGCCGGTTGCGGCCGCGGGGTGTCGGCGGGTCATCGGAGATCCACCCAAAGCACACGTCGGCCCGGTGGGCTGTCGGTCGCGGCGACGCGGTGAGCCGCGGCCTCACTTGCCCAGACCTCGACACGAAGTGGTGGTCGCCCGGTGTCTTGCTGCCAGCGGGTCGCGAGCGCTCGCAGCCATTCGGTGATCGGCCCGCGGCCACCGGGGCTCTTGGCGATCAACTTGCGCAATACGGCGTGAGCGCGCGAGTGGTCGAGGCTCGGATAGATCTCGTCGAGGGCCACGGGCGTCGGTCCCTCGTCGCTGGCAACGAACACCGTGTAGATCGTCCTGCCATGGCCCGGGCCGACGTACATGTTCCATTGCGCGAACGGGAACACGTCGCGTTGCAGGAGATGAAACAGCAGGATCGAGCCAGCCAGCAGCGCGACACCGATCGCGTTGCGATCCATTCGCGGTAAGGCTGATCGCACCGCCGTTGGAATCGGTCTGCCGTCACGTCGACCCGCGGATCGGTTTGCGAGGACGAGTAGTCCAACGAGGACGAGCAGGCCCGCCTCGATCACGGTCATCATGGCCGATCCCAGGCTCGGATCATCGGACGATGACGACTAGCTCGGACGGCTGATCCCCGGCTCGGACGTGCCATTCGAGCGGAGTGCGGTTCTTCGCGATCGAGTAGGTGACTCGGTACTGGCCCGGGCGCAGGCGGGTCGAGAACGTGACCGGCAGGTCGGGTCCGCACTGCACATTGCGCCGGACTGCGACCCCGTCGTCGTTCTGGATGACCAGCAGGCCCTCTTCCGCGCCGCTCATTTTCTGGGTGCCGGCGAATCGGATCTTTGCCGCGGTTCCGGGCCTGGCCCGGAACGTGACCTTGCTCGGTCCTGCGATGGAACGGCGGACGAATTGGTTGGCGAGTCCCATGCCGCGCAGCTCAAACCAGTAGTTGCCTGTCGCGACGGCGAACTCCGGTGGGGTGATGTCCGCGACGGGTTGACTACCGAGGAACTGCATGTGCTGATCGGAGAGAATGATGATGCCGCTTGGGGGCGTTCCTGCGCTCTCGTCGGCCGGCAGCACCTCGACCGTAACACGGTGTCCGGCGGGAGGGATGAGGGGCCCGAGGTCGGTGATCTCCCCGCCCTCCACGACCACGTAGTCCATGAGCAACGGCGCCCGACCCGGGCTGGTAGCTCGCACCTGATAGACACCGTCCCGAAGTCGTGGGAACTCGAAGCCGCCATCGTTCTCTCGCGTCAGGGCGATGGTCGATTCGTCGGCGGTTGCGGCTGCGTCCAGTCGGTTGAGGGCGACCTGGGCGTCTGGCGCGGGGCGATCCTTCGAATCGACGACTCGGCCGACGATCGAGCCCGTGGGGATCTCGCGACTCTCGACCGACCATTCGATCGGGTCGCTGTCCGTTGCCAGAACCGTGCGATGGGCCGCCTCGATCGTGTCATGTTGCACGGAGAGGCGGATGTCGCCTGGCGCGACGTTGACGATTCGAAAGCGGCCGTCGTGCTCGGAGTAGACGGTCGTTGCCCAGCCGCCTTCTTCGCTCGTCGTGCGAGCGAGCAGTTCGGCGGTCGCGACCGGCTGACCGTCCGCGAGGATCGTGCCTTCGATCACGCGGCCGGGCCGAATGGTGATGTCGGCGACGTGGGGCTTCCCCGCGACTGCCTCGAACGTGTATTCGGCCGTACCGGCGAGGCGGTGGCGGCCTCGCACGGTGACGTTGCCCGGCTCCAGGCCGCTCAGTCGATAGAAGCCGGTCTCGTCGGTCACGTCGCGCGTGTAGTCGAGTTGACCTTCTTCGCCGAACGACATCAGGGCCTTGCCGAGAAGCTCCCCATTGGCGTCCCGGACATAGCCCTCGATGCTCGCGCCGGCGGACAGGGCCACGTCTTTGCCCGTGACGACTCCGTGCGTGATGTGGCACTCCGTGTGAGCGGGAGCGAAATCGCGCGCTCGCACACTCATCGGTGCAAGGCCGACTGGGGCACCAATCACCAGGTAGCGACCTTCTTCGTCCGTGATCGATTGGCCGGGTAGTGGTGGGCCGCTCTGGCCCATTACCGAAATCGCATCCAGTCGGCCGTTGCCGACTCGGACGACGGCGCCAGCGATCGGTTGGCCGTCGGGGCCGCGAACGGTGCCTTCGACGCTGCCCCCAGGCTGCTCGAGGCGAATCGTCCGCTCGAACGCGCCGGCTTGTTCGCTCTCGAGGTAATGCATTCGAGAGGCGGCATACCAGCGGGCGCGGGCGCCAACCAAGACCGGATTCAGGCCCGTGGCGAAACGGAACTGCCCGGACTCGTCGGTACGGCCGACGACGGCTGCTTCTTCGTCGCGCCAACCGAGCGGTGCCGACAGGATCTCCGCATTCGCGATGGGGTTGTCCTGCTCGTTCACGACTCGAACCGTGACGCGGTTCAGAACCGGCAGGACCATGGTCCAATGAACGACCTGGTTGCGTTCGATCGTGCGGAACTCGGCGTGGACCGCGAGGTTTCGGTTCGTCCAGACCTTGTAGCGCCCGGGAGTGACAGGCCCGAACTGCACCATGCCCGTCGCATCGGCGATGCCCCGCCGGGCGTACAGCCGTGCGTCCTCGCCGAATTTGCGGGCGAAGACCACGACGCCGATGGCCGGTTGGTCGTCGTCGTACACCACGCTGACGGACAGGTCGGCAAGACCGGGCGCCGCGATGCCGCGATTCACGAGCGCTGCATGGTCACGAAGGTTGGGCGCGGCGGACCGAGCCGACTTTCGCGCGTCGTTCGCGCTCCTGGAGATCGAGTTGTCCGTCGTGTCCTCGGCTGGCGCTTCGGGGCTCGACTTGCCGCCGACCAGGAGCCAAATCAAGAAGGCGGCACAAGCGCCGAGGGCGACAATCCAGGCGCCGCTGCTGAACCTCGATGACGGGACGTTCTTGGGGTCGGTCATGACAGTTTCTCGCGATACAGTTTTCGGCCGGCAACCCAGCAG
The DNA here is from genome assembly GCA_024743115.1 of bacterium. Classification (GTDB taxonomy): domain Bacteria; phylum Planctomycetota; class UBA1135; order UBA1135; family UBA2386; genus JAGQRA01. The sequence goes on from JANSXC010000015.1 coordinate 102,484, forward strand.
GCCACGAAAGCAAGCGCTCCCCAGAACCACGGGTTGGAGAGCACAACGGTCGCAGCGCCCGATTGACGGGCGCGATAGAACGCCCGCATCCAGTCTGCGCGGTCCGTCAGATAGCCCTCGCCGCCGGGTATCACCTGAGTGAGGGCCGAGGTACGGTGATTGAGCAGCATGGCTCCAGGAGGTGGCGAGAACGCAAGTCCCGATCTCCCGGAGTCGTCGGCAGCCTCGAGCTGACCGGTGAGACGTCGCGTCGTGCCGACTCCGGCCGCGCGGCTCGACGTATCGAGGTGGAACTCTGCTGGCAGCCAGACTCCGTTCCCCATGTCGCGTAGCGACGGCACGGTGATTCGCATGCTCTCGTTGCCTTCCGGGTCGAACCAGACCCGTTCCAGCAACGCGAAGCCGCGCTCGTGATCCAGCCGGCACCGGTCGGCGTTCGGCCGTTCCAACACGATGTCGCCGTCGGCAATGCGGCGGATCCGATATCGCGGATCGGCGACGATCGTTTCCAGATCGAAGACGGACCCTTCGATCTCGGCACAGGGGTAGCGGCCTCGCAGCGGCCAGAGCCCGATCGCCTGGAAGACGGGGCTGTGCCGAATGTCGGTTGGCACGGCCGGTTCTTCTTCGTGTGACCAGGCGTAGGAGCGCTTGTTGGGCCATGTTGCCAACCACCCGTCCTCGACGATGATCGTCTTCTGGCGCTCTGTCCAATCGTCCGAGTCGATCCCTCGTTCACCGTGACTCGAGTCGAAGGCCAGGCCGTGGTCGTGATCGAACCAATACGTGTGGCGCATGTAGCCTCCACGCGACTCGTGCGCCGGCAACGGGAATCGGTACTGCAGCCGCATGACGCCGAGGCGTTGTCTCGCTGCGGCGAGCTGCTGGACGATGGCCTGTCGGTCGGTCTCCCCATCGGGGTGACCGGCTTGCTCGCGGTCGCCGCCACCGCATGAGCCGAGCGTCGTCAACAAGGTGATCAGGGTCGGGATCGTCATGACCGTCCTCCGCTGCGCGCCGTCCAGCCGCCGATGCCGAATCCGAGGAGCGCCAGGCCCAGCACGACGCTCCAAATGGACCAACCGGGCGCCTCGCCGGGTTGGTCCGCCGAGCAGATCACGGCGCCGGACCAAACCTGCATCAGGTCCTCGAGCGTGATTTCGGCGGGGATGCCGGTGACACCATCGATCACCGTTGCCGTTCCGGCCGTCTCGTTGATTGCGGCGACGGTCACGACCCGTCCACCGTCCAGTCGGTCCTTGGCCACGGGATCGAGGTGCAGGATCACGGGAAGCGCGAGGCGCGGGAGTTCCTCCGGCGATGCCGCGCCGACTCGGACGGGAAAGCCGAGCTCGTTTGCGGCCGCTGCGACCGTCGCCATGGTTGCGCCGCCTTCGGGAACCTCGACGGCGCGGGCAACTCGTTCGTAATCCACGTCGTGACCGGCTCCGCGGAGCATGAGGAACAGTGCGTTGGCTCCGGCATTGCGGGCGGTGCGCCAATAGCCCGGCCGTGGTGAGTGAATCGAATCGTCAGCAGGCGCCGTCAATGGGATGCCGGCAAACAGTGGGCTGCTGGGGGTTTTCGCGGTCGACGGCTTTGCCGCGGATGCTTCGGCGGCGGTTCGGGTCGGGGCGTCCTGGGCCGTGTTCCCGACAAGGAGCTGCGACCCCACGATGAGCAGGCTCAGCACTCGGATCTGCGATGACATGACTGGATCTCAGTAGGAGGTGCAGCGAGCCATCGTCATGGCTCGCTGCGAATCAGCCGATCACTCGACCGGAACCGCGCAGAACGCGACGTGCTCGAACACGTGGCTGCAGCCGATGAAGTGCTCACCGTCTTCGGTGCAGTACTTCTTCGTGTCCTCGACGACCCGAGCGTTCTTGACCTCGTCGCCCTTGCGGGCGCCGGGCGTCGGCCACGGGCAGTGGTGGTTGACGTTGCAGCGGGTGCGCTTCACACCCGGGCAGTCGATGTCGAACGTCGAGGCGACGAAGCTGGGGGCACCAGCGGCCGTCACGTCGACATTCACGCGCGAGTCGGGGCTGACCGCGCTCATGCACAGCACGCTGACACCAGCGGCGGCGAGAAGAACCGGCGACAAGCACCGGGACGAAACAAACTTGGCAAGACTCATAGTCTTCCTTCGTTGGGGTTTGGCAGCCTCGGTGACGATCACCTCAGCTGCCGGACTACGCATGCAGCATGCGTAAGGGGACAGAGCTGGGCCTTGCACTCAGCCGGGGTGGCTTCGCGCAAGCGTCCCAACAACCAAAGACCCGCCCGTCGAAGCACGTCGTCTTCAACGGACAGATCACGGGGGAGGTAGAGCAACGATTCGGCGAGATGGCCGGTCACGAGCACCGATCCGATCTGTTCCGGATCGGACTCTGTCACGGCGGCGTCCGGTTGCCCGCGCCACCAGGTGTGCGGCCAGCTGCCATCGCTTCGTTGGCTGGCAAGAGCCAGTCGGGTGTGGATCTCGAGGTGGCGGCGCGCACGGTCTCGCGCGGCGCTGCTCAGTACGGAACGGTCCGCATCGACCCGAACGAGCAAGTTGATCGCGTGGAACAAGTGCGTGCCGCCACACGAAGCTCGGCTGATGTCGCGACCGATCAACTCGTCCGCAACGTCGTCGAACCGGAAGATCTCACCGTATCGATTGCGCCAGCTGCCCCGATCGGCCAGGTAGTGCATGGCCGCGATGCACTTCCATTCGATCTCACCACGAAAGTCGAACCCCGCGACCGCGTCGGCGAGCACGTCTTCGACCCGATAGACCGTTCCCTTCAGACGAATCGGCGAGTCGAGCGGCACGCCCATCTCCGCGAGCGACGCAAACACCTGCCCCTGATGCGATTCGCGCATCTTGCCGGCGACCGGATACAGCGGATTGGCGCGGCGATACCGGATGCCGTAGCGGCTCGGGAAGATCAGCGGAACGCGAAACGCAGCGCGAGCTCGTTCCGCGTGAAAGAACATGTCCAGCAGCTTCGTCGGTTCGACGTCACGGCTGTCGTCGTCGGCGGTGGCGTGGAGGTCGGTGCCGAGCAACCGCATCGCATGCAGGCAGCCCGAGGGACCGAGTCTCTGTGGTGCGAGTGACGGAAGGATCTTGTCGACGAGGGTTTGCCAGTCGGCGTCCGAACATGTGAGCAGGTGACGCCGTTCGGGCTCGATCACGAACGGCGTACCGGTGTCTGCAGCGGAATCGCTGTCTGCGGCCTGCACTTCCCCGTTGCTGCATCCCCCCGACAGACCGGTGCCGAGGATCAGCATGATCACCAGCGGCGGCCTTACGACCGTCGCAGCGAACCAGTTTCGCGAGAGAGTTCGGGGCATGGCGTCTTCTTCCTGGGCGACATGCAGAGATACGTCCGCGTATTAAGCGCAATCGTCGGTGCGCCGGACCGTCGCCGCTTCCGCACGGCAAGACGCCGTTGGCCGGCGCGTGTCACAAGAAAACACGTGCCGTCCGTCGATCTCCTGCAAACGCCTGTGGGTGGGTGCGCTAGGTCTTACCTCTGTCACATGCCATCACGGCTGACTCGCTCGGTCGGCGTGATGACGTGTCCGCGGCTGGCACAAGTCGTGGCGTGGCGGCAGGCGCCCGCGTGAAAACTTGTTGGCAGACACGACTGCTCTCAATCCGCGCGGTCGTTCTTGCCGAAACCGCGGCGAGGACAGTGGCCCGCCGCTGGGCGTTGTCCTGGCGAGGTAACTCGGTTCCGCGGGGCTCCCGGCGTGCGCCGCCGTAGTGGCGGGGATGTTCCGGGGCTGGAATGGGCCCGAACGAGCAGCACCAACCTCGCGAAGGGCGCTGCCGCTACTGGCGATAGAGCCCCTTGAGGTCGTCGAGGTGCGTGTCGACGTAGTAGATCGTATGCCAGTCGTCGCTGCCCGCCGGATCCAACTTCGACGCGCTTTTGCAGCACGACCACGAAGGCCTCGTGGGCCAGGTCTTCGACCCGGTCGGCGGTCACTCCCAGCACGTAGAGGCAGCGCCGCAACATGGCCGCGTGTGGCACCTGCCGGCACCGGCCGGATCCCCGTGCTGGCAGTGCGCTACTGCTTCCCGATGCAGTAGAGGTGCTCGTGGCCGCGCAGGTAGATCGCGTCGCCGAGCACGACCATGCTGGCATCGAACGCGTCCTCGAGTTCGTTCGTCGCGACTTCCTCGAACGTGTCGCCGGCCTTGATTACGACGGTCTTGCCCTCACGCGACGTGAAGTAGACGTGGCCGGCGGCGCCGATCGGGGATGAGTAGATCGTGCGCAGGCCGGGGATGCGCTGGCCTTCGTAGCGCGGCTCGCCCGTCTTGGCATCGAGGCAGGTCAGGGTCGAGGTGTTGCTGCGGAGGAAGTACAGGTTGCTGCCGTACAGCAGCGCGGAGGGGACGTAGGACGTGCTGCGATTGTGCTGCCACAGCATGTGCTTGCTCTCCGTCACGTCGCCTTTGGCGCCGGCCAGCTCGACGGCCTGCAGCATCGCGCCGCGGAAACCGCTCATGAGATAGGCGACGCCGTCGTTCACGATCGGCGTCGGTATCGTGTTCACCGTCATTCCCTTGGTGCTCCAGACGACGTCGCCCGTCGCGAGGTCGTAGCCGCGCGACGCACCCGTGGCGTTGATGATGACCTGCGGCTTGCCGTCGACCTCCACGATGACCGGGGTCGACCAGCTCGTGACTTCGTCACGCGACTTGCGCCAGAGTTCCTCGCCGGTGTGTTTGTCGAATGCGGCGATGAACGAGTCGAGCTCGTGATCCCAGTTCATCACGACGTAGTCGCCGTGGATCGCGGGCGAGGTGCCTTCGCCGAACTCGTTGCGCGTGCGCATGAGGCCGAACTCCTTCGACCACTTCACATTGCCTTCGAGGTCGAGGCAATGCAGGCCGCGGGAGCCGAAGTTCGCGAACAGGTACTTACCGTCCGTCACCGGCGAGCCCGACGCCTGCGAGCCGGTCCGGTGGCCGGGTTCGTGCGGCACGACACTGTTGACGCTCTGACTCCAGACGACCGAGCCGTCCTTGCGATCGAGCGCCATCACGCGGAAATCGTAGAACTTCGTCAGTGGCTCGGGGCCGCGCCGGTTGCCGCCGCGGCGGCGCGGCGGTCGGCCGGGGCGCTGGCGATTGCCGCCCTGCCCCTGCCGTGGCTGCAAGGGCGGGAGCTTGGGCGCCTCGCCCGCCTTGTCGGTCTCGACCGCGGTCATCAGGTAGAGGCGATCGCCCCACGAGATCGGCGTCGAGTGGCCCTTGCCCGGCAGCGCGACCTTCCAGCGGATGTTCAACTCTTCGCTCCAGGTCGTCGGCGGGTTGCTGTTCGGTGCCTCGCCCGAACCCTTCGGTCCGCGCCACGAGGCCCAGTTACCGACCCCATCCTGGGGTGCGGCAGGCGCGGGTGCGCGCTCGAGCTTCCCGTACATGTGGCCGCCGTAGTCCTTGCCGGACCAGAGCCCCGCGTAGCGATCACCGTGGATCACGACGCGGGCGCTGTAGGTGCCGAGCATCGGGATCCCGAGCTTCGTGACCTGGATCGTCGGCGTGTCGCCGGCCCACAGGACATCGACCCCGATCGGTAGCGTGACGTTCTTGTCGTCGTACTGAATCGTCGCGTCGAACTTCCACTTCTCGTCGCGCAGCTTCTGCGCCCGCTTGATCGTGTAGCTCTCCGCGCGCGGTGGCTTGCCCGAGCCGTCCACCGTGAAGTGGCCGATCATCTTGCAGCCCGTCATCTGCTCGGCGAACGCCGCTTCGCGCGCGGCGTGTTCCGCGTCCTCGGACTGCGCAATCGCGGCAGCCGTCAAGAGCAGGGGGAGTACGCCATGCGAACGGACGAGGGTGCGGTGGTTCATGGATCGGCCTCCTGGCAGCGCCACTGATACCGTGCGCTACGGGGTCGCGGAAGCGTCGCACACCGCGCGACTTCTGCGATACGTCTTTAGGACAGGGCCGTCAGCCGTCCGTCGCGAGCGGCGTTACTCCCAAGAGAACGCGGTCAGCGTGTGCAGGCCACGGACGAACAGCTGCCCGTGGTCGACCGCGAGGTGGGCCCAGGTCTCCTCTTCGGTGACCTCGAGGGTGTTGAGGACCTCGAGTTTCTCCGGGTTGGCCTTCAACAGCAGCAGTTCACCAGCGTCGGTCAGGGCCAGGATGCGGTTACCGTTGGCGACGAGCGACCAGTAGGTGTCACCGAGCGGCGAGCTGATCCACGCGGCCTCGCCGGCCTCGAGGTCGACACACGCGAAGCGCTTGCTGCGCAGGTAGAGGTAGGCGTGACCGTCGATGATCACGGGCGACGTCATGTTGCCCTGCGCGCGGTTGTTCCACTTCTCCTCGACGCCGAACTCTCCTTCGTTGGTCGAGACCGCGAAGTAGTGGGCGCGACCACCGTAGGCCGACGTGAAGACACCCTGTTTGTATGGCGTTGGCGTCAGGATGTTCATGCCGCGGAACGAGCGGATGTTGATGCCCCAGAGCTCTTTGCCGGTCATGGGGTCGACACCGTGCAGGCGCGTGCGCCCCTGAACCACGAGTTGCTCGACGCCCTGAATCTCGGTCCAGACCGGCGAGCTGAACGCGCCGGCGGACATCATGTTCTTGCCGCTGTCGTCGAGGCCGCGCCACAGCGGTTTGCCCGTGGTCTTGTCGAGCTTGATCAGGCCCGCGGCGGTCTGGACATAGACGGCGTCACCGCGCACGAGTGGCGAGCAGACGAAGCCGAACGGTTCCTTCGGAGTGCCGTAGACGTCCTTGAAGTCGACCTTCCAGATCTCCTTGCCCGACTTCGCATCGAGGCAGACGAGCACGTCGAGCATGCCAGCGACGTAGAGCCGGCCGTCGTCGAGCGCGGGGGTCGACCGGATCCACGAGCCGTTGCGTGCCGCGAAGAACGGCACCTTCATTGCGCCCTCCCAGCTGGCCTCCCAGACCTTTTCGCCGGTCTTGCGATCGAGGGCCCAGACGTGCTCGGAGTATTCGTCGACGGTCGCGGTCGTGTAGATCCGCTCCGCGTCGACGACCGGACCCGAATAGCTCTCGCCGAGCTCGATCTGCCACTGCTGCTCGACGTTCTTCTCGGTCAGAGTCTCGGGCCAGGCCGGGCCGGTGTATTGCCCGGTTCGGCTCGGTCCGCGCCACTGGTTCCAGTGGGGTGATCCGGCTGCGGCGGTAGTCGCGACGGCCTGGGCCGGGAGCGCGGTGACGCAAGTAGCGACGGTACAGACCAGTAGCAGCGAGATTCGTGGCATGGCAGGGAGTTCGTCCGTTCGGGCCGGGCGGATGCACGCCGGTGCCGGATCGGCGAGGTGTTATTCGCCCCGGAGAGCGTCCAGCAGCGCCCCGCGGGTGGCGAATGCGCTCGCGAGCCAGACCCAGAACGCGCCGGTGCCGGTGATTGCGCACACGAACAGCAGCAGCGGCGGCACGGCGATGTCGTCGCGGACGGGCCAGATCGCGAACAGGGCCGCAGCGATGCCGGCGAGCAGCCCGAGCCCGAGGAGCACGCCGTGTTCGATGGCGACGAGCCGGCGGACAGCGGCGGGCCGGAAACCGATGGCGCTCAGCGTCGCGAGTTCGGCCCGGCGTTCGAGCGCATTGCGCAGCACGACGATTCCGAGGCCGGCCGTGCCGAGTAGCAGGCCGAGGCCGCCGAGGAGCTGGAAGATCGCGAGGTAGGTGTTCTGGACGGACTGGAACGTGGCGAGGCGCTCGCGCGTCGGGGTGAGTTCGAGGCCGATGTCCTGCAGCGCGCGACCTAGCGTGGCGGTGACGGTTTCGACCCGCTCGGGCGGCGTGTCGACGAGGAACATGCGAAACCCCGACGCGGACGGGAAGCGTCGACGCAGGTGGCGATCGGCGATCAGTAGGTTGCCCTGCAGGATCGAATCCGTGACCGTGCCGACGATGCGCACATCGAACTCGTCGCCCGCTTCATCGCGATAGCGCAGTGAATCCCCGACGGCCTTGTGCAGGCTCCAGGTGACGCTCGCGGCGTCGCCGATCGCGGGCACGACGTCGTCGCCGAGATCGTCGTCGAGCAGGTTCCAGGCGCTGGTCGTGGTCGACGTGGTCGACGCTGGCTGCGCAAAACGGAACGCACCGCGGCTCGCGAGTTGCTGCGGGTCGACGCCGATGAGCCGCGGGTTTTGCGGGCGGTTGAGGTTGAGGCAACTGCCGTCGTCGCCGTCGCGGACGCGCAGCGGCACGATGCTCGTGTCGGCGAGTTCTTCGTCGTCCAGGCCATATGCCTCGCGGCCGATCGGCGTCGCGAGATCGCGCAGCACGGGCAGCGTCGAGCGGCCGAAGAGCCGGAAGCCGCCGGTGCCCGATGCGCGCATACCCGGATCCTGCGGCGGTTCGAGCCGGTTGGCCTGCACTGCGACGACGAGGAACGTGCCGCTCGCGAGCAGCGCGATCGTCGCGAGGCTGCGGCCGGATCGGCGCCCGGTGTTGCGGCTCGCGAGCGCGAGCACGCTCGGCAGCTCCGCGCTCCTCTGGTTGCCGAGGCCCGTGACGAGACGGCGGCAGAGCAGCAACGCGCCGACGAGCAGCAACGCGCCGGCGCCGAAGAACGTGCCCGCGGCGACGGCCGAGCCGGTGCCCGCCGTGAGTCCGAGCGTCAGTGCACCCAGCACGGCAGCGGCGGCGAGAACGACGTCGAGGCGCCGCGGTTTGCCGGCCGCATTGGCGGCAACCGCGGCTGTGGCGGTGTCGTTCGTGCCGTTGAGTAGCTCGAGCACGGGGCGGCGGAATGCCCGTCGCGTCGCGAGGAGGATCGCAAGGAGCGCGGTCGCGACGGCGGCCACGGTGCCGATCGCGAACGACAAGGGTTCGGTGTGCGCGGTCAGGGTGGTCTGGCCGATCGCGTCGCGCCATAGCGTGTCGAGTCCCGCGATCACGAGATGTGCGTAGCCGAGCCCGAGCGCGCCGCCGAGGAGGCTGCCGACGATCGCGGTCAGCAACGCCTCGCGCAGGAACTGCCGCCGCACCTGCGCCGGCGTGAACCCGGACGCGAGGAGCGTGCCGACCTCACCGTGCCGTTGCTCGATCCCGAACACGAACAGCAGCGCGGTGAGGAGCAGGCTTGCGATGATCAGAAAGAAGCTCAGCCCGAGGAACAGGCCGCCGAAGTCCGTGGCCGGGGCTCCTGCCGCCATGGCCGGTCCGCGCACGTCGCGGAAGAACAGTCCGAGGTCGGCGGGGTCGAGCGTTCTCGGCAGCTCGGTCCGCAGTCGGTCGCCAGCTGCCAGGGTCGTACGGATCGCCGTGAGGTCGCCGTAGCGGTTCGACCAGAGCTCGCGGCCCTTGGCGAGCGCGACGAAGGCCTTCGGAGTGCCGCGATGCTCTTCCCAGTAGTCCTGGTCGGCGTCGTCGAGGCGGTTGAGTTCGACTGGGATGCCGGGCTCCCAGTCGGCGCAGCTCCGGGCTTCGGCGAGTCCGGGGAATGGCGGCATGAGGCTCGGATCGGCGGCCGGGCCCGCGAGTTCCACGATCGCGTGGACCTTCAGTTCTTGGCGCTGTTCGTCGAACTGCAGGGCCGAGTTCATCACGGAATACGCGAGTTCGATCGCATCACCCGCCTGCACGCGGAGGTCGTCGGCGAGCCAACGGTTGATCGTGATGCCCGACGTTGCGGCATCACGCGGTGGCGCCAGAGTGTGAACCGCAGCGAGTGGCGCCGCGAGTGCGGCATCGGCGCGCAAGGGGCCGAGCGCGCTGACCGTCGAGTACGGTGTCGTGCGATCGCCGGCCGTGATCGAGTTGACGAAGTAGGTGAGCACGCCGATCGCGGTTGGGTCGAGCTCGCGGACCGCAGCGCTGATCGGGGCGTCGAGGAATACGCGTGAACTCGCGAGTTCGCAGACCTCACCACCGGGCAGCGTGCGGATTTCGAGTTCTGCATCGGCCAGTGTCCAGTGCTTGCGGAGCGCCCGGTCCGCGGCATCGGGGGCGCCGTCGACCGCGAGCAGGTTGACGCGGCTGCCGAGTTCGAGTTCCTCTTGCAGCCACTCGCGCTGAACGAAGATGTTGAACGGGGGGATCTGGCTCGCCTGCAGGCCGAAGCGCCCGAACTCATCGTCGGTCAGGACGCCGTCGACCGTGATCCGCAGCGCGAACGCGAGGTCGTCGACCGTCGCCATCGTCGCCTCGCGCGGCATCAGGCTGGGCTTCTCGATGCGCAGAACGACTTCGTCGCCGGCTTCGACACCGAGCTGATCGGCGAGCCGCGCATTCACGAGCGCGTGTCCGGGTGGGATGGTCCGTTCGCGGCCGCTCGGGCTCATGGCGAAGAACCGGCGTCCGACGCCGTAGGCCGCGACGATGCCGGTGCGAGCGGCGCCGTCGGCGCGGTTCGCGACGCCCGGCAGCGCGATGATCGGGACGGCCGTCTGCGCCGGGGCCGCGGTCGTGAGCCGTTCGGCAAGGGCCTCGGTCACGAAGCGATTGCCGGCCTGTAGCGCCGCATCGATGCGGCCGATGCGTTGCAGGCTTTGCTCTCGCAGGCTCGCGCGCACGGAGTCGCCGACGGCGAGCGCGCCGACGAGCACCATGGCCGCGCAAGTCACGCCGAGCAGGACGCCGAGCTGCGTGCGCCAGTAGAACCGGAGGCTCTGCCGCGACAGGCGCCAGCCGTTCATGGTCATGTCGCGATGTCCGCTGGCACGAGTGCGCCGCTCTGCAGCGTGAGCACCCGCTGCATGCGTTGCGCGAGGCGCTGCGAGTGCGTCACGACGACGAGGGCCACGCCGTGCTGCTCGTTGAGGTTCGTGAGCAGGTCGCCGAGTCGGTCCGCCGACTGTTCGTCCAGTGAACCGGTCGGTTCGTCCGCGAGCACCAGTCGGGGCTCGTTGATCAGTGCGCGCACGACGGCGACGCGCTGGCATTCACCGCCGGACAGCTGGGCGGGGCGGTGGTCGAGGCGGTCGCCGAGTCCGATCTCCGTGAGCAGTTCGCGTGCCCTCGTGGCCGTCTCCGGCCCGGGCTTGCGTTGCGGGTCCGCGAGCGTCGGCACGAGTACGTTCTCGAGCGCCGTGCACTGCGGGAGCAGGTGGTGGGTCTGGAAGACGAAACCGAGTTCGCGGTTGCGCAGCGTAGCCATCTGTGCTGTCGACAGGTCGCCGAGCTGTTGGCCGGCGACCGTCACCGATCCCGTGGTCGGTGGCAACAGACCGCCGATGATGTTGAGCAGCGTGCTCTTGCCGGAGCCGGAGGGCCCCAGCACGGCGATGGTCTCCCGGGGACCGACCTCGAGGTCGACGTCTCGCAGCACCTCGGTCGCATCGCCGAAGCGTCGGCCGACGCCACGCAGCTCGACGAGTCGGTCGCTCACTTCGGTGCCTGTTGCGAGGGTGTCGGCCCCGCCGGCTTGGGGCCGCCGCCCGGTGCGGGCTTGTAGAGCGTCACCAGCAGGCCACCCGTGGCGGCGAGTGCGATGCCCATAAGGAATCGCCAGTCGAGATTCCCGAAGCCACCTGCCGGCGGATGGATCGACATCGCGACGAACGCGTTCACGATCGGTGCGCCGGCGAAGATGATCGACATTACGGCCGCCGGATTGCCTTTCGCTCCGAACGCGAGGAGAACGCCGAACGCGCCGATTGCGCCGACCACGCCGGCGGCCAGCGACCACGATACGGCCTTTGGTGGCATCGACCACGACGCGCCGGCGAACCAGAGCATCGCTGCCGGCGCGAGGACAGCGATCAGGAAGTAGGCGATGCCGACCCAGAAGAACGCCTTGTAGCGACCGTTGGTCGGATCGCCCATCGCGACCTGGCCGGTGTGCAGTAGCACGCCGTAGACGCCCCACGAGACCACGGTGAGCAAGGCGAACAGGATCCAGGTTTGCATGGCGGGAGTCTCGGCCGGGGGGGATGGGGTCGCAAGGTCGAAAACTCGACCGGATCAGTGGTCAGGCGCGCTGACTGGTCGCCACCGTGCGTTCGCAGATCGCGGCGACGCGACCGGCCATGCGTTCGGCGGTGAAGTCGGCGAGGACGGCAGCGCGGCCCGACTGGCCGAGCTGCGCGGCGAGTTCGGGATCGGTCAGCACCTGCGCGAGTGCATCGGCCAACGCGGCAGGGTCGCCGGGGTCGCAGAGCAGGCCGCCGCCGGTTTGCTCGAGGATCTCGGGGAACGCGGCATGGCGCGGCTGCACGACCGGCACGCCCATGGCCATCGCCTCGAGGAGGTAGAGCCCGAATGATTCGCCGTAGAGCGCCGGCACCGAGAGCGCCGACAGCGAGCGCAGGAACTCGACCTTCGCGCTGCGATCGATGTTCGGCAGCAGGTCGACCCGATCGGTGAGCTGCGCGGTCGCGATCCGTTCGCGCAGGTTGGCGACGAACGCTTCGTCGTCCGGCAGGCAGGCGCCCGCGATGCGGAGCCGCACGTCGGTCAGTTCGGGGCGGCCGGCGAGTCGAACGAAGGCTTCGACGAGCGTGTGGAGTCCCTTGTCCTCGCACATGCGGGCGAGGTAACCGATCGTGCGCGGCCGGCGTTCGTGGGCCGGGATCGGGCCGGGATCGAGGTCGCCGCAGTCGATGCCGTTGTACACGACGTTCACGCGTTCGTTCGGCAACTGGAGGCGATCACGCATGACCTCGGCATAGGACTCGCTGACCGCGACCAGCGCGTCCGCTTCGGTGATGCGCTCGCGCAGGGTCGTCCAGGCCTGTTTTGCCGGCGCTGGCGGCAGTGCGTCCAGGAAGGGGGCCTCGCCCTGCAAGGTCACGACGATCGGCAGGTCGAGGCGCGCCCGCAGCTCGCGCACGACGCCGACGAGCATCGCGTTGCTTACGATCACAGCATCGGGGCGCGGCTGGGAGCCGATCCAGTCGACGAGTTTTCGAACCTCATGGCCCTGGCGCCCCGACTCGCCCCGCAGGATCGAGACCGTGATGTCGCCGAGGGCGGCTGCGTCGGTCATGCTGCCGCGGCGCGATGCCCAGCGCAGCAGGCCGGGGCGATCGAGCCAGTTGGCGACGAAGCGCGGCAGCAGGCGTGCGAGTTTGGACTTCTGCTGCAGGTAGACGTTGATGCCGCCCATGAGAACCGGTTGCTCTTCGGGGCCGTCACGTTCGATGACCAGCGGCAGGTACAGCGGTGCGACCTCGACGTCGTGGCCGGCCTGGCGCAGCGCGGATGCGAGCGCGATGTCGCGCAGGCAACTGCCGCAGTAGAAGCTGCCGGTGCCGGGGGTGAGCAACAGGAGGCGCATCGGCTACTTGTCCTTCGCGGGAGCCTTCACCGAGTCCCGGGCGGGGTGCGCGCGAAACGCCCAGATCTTCTTGTCGTTGGCGCCCACGACGATCATGCCGTTGCTCACCGCGGGGGAGGAGAAGACCGGTTTGCCGATGTCGTAGCTCCAGACCAGCTCGCCGGTCGCGAGGCGGAGCATGTAGAGTCGGCCATCGCCCGACCCGAAGACCACTTTGTCGCCGCAGATCACGGGGGAGCCGTCGACCTTGCGCCGGGTTTTGAACTTCCAGAGCGGCTTACCGTCCTTGCGCGACATGCAGTGCAGCTGCTTGTCGCGACTGCCGACCACGACGTGCTCGTCGTCGAGTGCGGGCGACGACACGAAGCCCTGGCGGCGGTTCTTGTACGTCCATTCGACTTCACCGCTCTCGAGCTGAACGCGCAGGAACTCGTTGCCGTAGTGGCCGAAGTAGGCGCGATCGTCCACGAGAGCGACCGAACCCGCGACCTGACAGCCTTGGCCGAGATCGATCTTCGTGATGCGCTTGCCGGTCTCCGCGTCGACGAGGTGGAGGCCCGCATCGCACCCACCGAAGACGATCTCGCCTTTGCCGACCGCAGGCGCGCCGTGAACGTAGTTGTCGGTTTCGTAGCTCCACTGCGACTTGCCCGCGGTGTCGAGGCAGTAGACCGATGCGTCGTAGCTGCCGACGACGACGTGTAGCTCGCCGGCCTTCGTGCGGAACCAGTTCGCGCCGCCGAGGATTCGATCCTTGGTTTCGAACCTCCAGCGCAGCTGGCCAGTGGCTGCGTCGAGCGCGTAGAAGAAGCCGTCCGACGAGCCGATGTAGATGTTGCCCGCGAGATGGAGTGCGGGCGCTTCGACCATGTCGCCGGTTGCGAACGACCAGCGCTTCTCGCCCGTCTGCAGATCGAGTGCGTAGACCGAGTTGTCGGTCGAGCCGACATAGACGATCCCGTCGACGACGATGGGTGAGGACAGGATCTCGCCAGCGGTCGCGAAAGACCACGCGAGTTCCGGCACGTCGCCGAGGCTGCCGGCGGCCCGGCCGGCCAGCCCGGGGTCGCCGCGGTAGTGCGGCCAGTCCGTCGTCGACTTACGAGTCGGGTCCTGCGTGCGTTCAGGGCCCTGGTCGTTGACGAGCCGGAACTCGAACTTGGCGAACAGCTCACGCTGCAAGGCGTCCAGTTCGGGTTGCGTGACCCGGCCGCCCGCAACTTCCTTGGCGAGGCCGGTGCGGACGTCGGCGAGTCGGGTGACGCGGCGCTCGAGCAGTTCGATGAGGTGGTAGCCGCGGGGGGACGCGACGGGTGCGGAGACTTCGCCGACGGCGAGCCCGCGAACCGCATCGGCGAAGTCGGGTCCGAAGCGGCGGTAGTTGTACTTCGGCAGGACGCCGGCAGTGGCGGCGGTGGCGGGGTTTCGCAGGGCCGTCCGAGTGGCGCGGTCGTCACTCTCGCGCAACAGCTCGTCGAACGTCGCGCCGGTGGCGATTCGCGCGTGCAGCCGCCGCGCGCGATCGAGTGGGGCCTCCGCGCGCGCGGTCGCCACGCTGATGAACACGTGACGCAGGCGAACCCGTACGCCGTCCTGGCCGTAGCGATGGTCGAACAGCTCGCGGATCGCGGCCGGATCGGCGCGGCGCTGCGCTCCGACGAGGGCTGCCACGCGGAGCTGGCGCAGGGCCTCGGTGGCGAACCGGGCGCGAAGTGAAGGCTGCGGCGAACGAGCGGACGTGCGTCCGGACGTGAGCAGTCGCCGTGAAGAGGTTGCCAGCGCCAGGGTCGGCGCCGAGCGGGCCAGTCCACGTTCTTCGCATTCGCGGGCGAGCAGGAAGTCGAACCCGAGCGCGGCGAGCCGCTGCGATGTCGGGCGTAGTCCCGCGAGGTAGCGCTGGTACGTGCCGCGGTCGAGGTCGCCGACGCGACTCGTCGCCACGATGGTCGAGTCGGAGGGTGTTCGATCGGCGTGAAAGAATGCGTGGGAAGCGTCCAACGCGGGACGCTGGCCGGTCAGCGCGAGCGCGGACGACAGGAGCGCGGTCGCGAATGGGGTGAGCAGCGGCGCGCCGATCATGACAACACCGCTCCGAACAAGTCCCGGAACTCGTGGGGGCCGACCGCACGCGGGTTGTGCTGGGCGGTCCACTGCTCGGCCGCCTCGTCAGCGAGGCCGTCGATGGCAGTGGTCGGGATCTCGGCGAGCGCATCTTCGAAGCCGGTGCAGGCGATGAGCTCGCGCAGTTGCCCGATCAACGCGGCGACGGCCGCCGTCGTGCCCTGGTCGAGCCCAACGAGCCCGGCGGCACGGGCGAGCTCGGCGTACTCTCGAGCCGTGGCCGGATCGTTCGCGTTGAACTCGACGACCGTGGGGAGCGTGACGCCTACGGCCTGGCCATGGACGATCCCGTGGTGCGCGGTCAGCGGATTCGCCATCGAGTGTGCGGCGCCGAGCATGCTGTTCTCGATCGCGACTCCGGCGCAGGCGGAGGCCCGCAGCATCGCGCTACGGGCAGTGAGATCGTCAGGCGTGGCGAGGACTCTCGGCAGATTGTGGGCCGCGAGCGCGAACGCTTCCCGTGCGAACATCGAGGACATCGACGTTCGCACGCGCGTGACTGCGGACTCGACGGCGTGCGCGACGGTGTCGAGTCCGGTGCAGGCGGCGACGAACCGGGGTTGGCTCAGCGTCAGTTCCGCGTCGAGGATCGCGATTCGCGGCGCAGCCTGGCGGTCGCCGCACGCCATCTTCTGGTGGGTCTCGGCGTGGCTGATCAACGCGAATGACTGCACCTCGCTGCCGGTGCCAGCGGTTGTCGGGATGGCGATGATCGGCAGCAGCGTTCCGTTGGCCGTGCCGCGGCCGCGATAGTCGCGCATGCGGCCGCCGCCGGCATGCAGGAAGGCCGCGCCCTTGGCGACGTCGATGCTGCTGCCGCCACCGACGGCCACGATCAGGTCGGTGTCATGTGCGATGGCACGACGGCAGGTCTCGGCGTCGTTCTCGTCCGGGTTCTCGTTCGCGGCGTCGAACAGTCGCGTCACGATGTTCGAGTTCGCGAGAATCTCGGCGGCAGTCCGCGGGTGTCCTACAGCCGTCACTCCGGGGTCGGAGACGACGAGCGCGCTGCGTGCGCCGAGCTCTGCTGCCAGCCCGCCGAGGCGCTGGATGGATCCTGGGCCCGACACGATGCGAGTCGGCAGCGAGAACTCGCTCGAGCTCATCCCCAACCTTCGGCGCGCTGGATCGCGCGTCGTTCGTAGAGGAACTCGAACAGGTTGCCTTCGTGCGGCTGATCCCACTCGACGTGCGAGGTCGGGACCGGGCCGAGGTTGAGGCGGTCGACGTGATGCGAGCGCTGAAGTTCGGCCAACAGGTCGGAATCGCGCGTGATCGCGGTGACGACGAGGCTCGGGCCCATGTCTTCGACGAGGCGATCGGCCGGGACCTGGACGACGCTCGTGAACGGAAACAGGAACTCCGTGCGCGCGAGTGGGTGGTCGACGCTGTCGCAGTGCACGACCGTTGGGAGCAGGTAACTCGCGCCATCGAGCGTGCGGGCGCGGTCGCCGTCACGGTGCGCGGCCGTCGCGTCGCGGGCGCCGCCCGCGGCCAGGCCCTCGTCGATCCTGGCATCGATGAACTCGGCGAACTTGGGGTTCGCGAACGCCGACAGAGTCGCGCCCTCATCGGCGGCCGGGCGTGGCGCTCGGGCCGAGAGCTCGGCTGCCAGTGCGTTGGCGATCTCTTCGGCGTGCGCCGTCACGAAGATCGACGATGCGTTCACGCAGCTTCGGCCGCCGTTGTCCGCGACCGACGCCGCGAGCACCGGCAGGAACTCGCGCCAGTCGTCCGCGACGTCGGGGCCGATCACGACCTTGCTGCGACCCGGGCCGTGGATCTCGACCCGCGGATCGTGGGACCACGCTTTGGTCACGGCCTCGTCACCGAAGAGCTGCGTGCGGCCGCAGCGCTCGAGGATCACGCCGGAGCCCTCGTGATCGGTGGGGTAGAAGCTGAACGCCTCGCGTGGGCAGCCGGCGGCGAGGAACGCCTGCATGATTCGCAGCGGCGTCCACGGTTCTTCGCGTCCGGGCTTGAGCACGACGGGGATCCCGAGGGCCACCGCCGGCATCCAGATCGAGTTCACCCCCGGCGAATTGCTCGGCAGGATGACGCCGAGCGCGTTCGTCGTGGGGGCGTAGTGCACCGGCATGTTGCCGTGGTGACCGAAGCCCGTGTCGACGACGCTCGGATCCATGCCGCGGGTCAGGCCGCGCAGGATGTCAGCCATGCCGTCGAACACGGTGAGAATCTTCTTCATGTTGCGCCGGACGAGCACGTGCGGCAGGCCGCTCGTTCGGCTCAGGGTGGCGACGTATTCGTCGGGGGTCTGGGTCGCACCCTCACTGTTGAGCGACAGCGTGCCGGTCATGAAGTGCTCGCCCGCGGCCTTGCAGATCGCCAGCAGTTGCTCGGTCGATAGTTCGCGCAACCGCGCGGCTGCACGATCCTGCTTGCGGAGGTCCCGCTTGATCAAGCCGGCGTTGGCCTGGCTGATCCTGGCGAGAACCTCGCCGTTGTTCCTGAGCTCGTTCTGGTCGAGGCTCGAGTACTCGGTGCCCTGGCGCAGGACGGGAATGTGTGGCGCGTCGGTCATCGGGTGGCTCAGTAAACGCCTTCGACGATCTTGGCTGCTTCCTGCCCGAACGGCCGTACCTCCGCGACCCCGTCCCACGGATACGCGTCGCACGGGCGGCGGCGCAACGCCTCGTCGCGCTCGAGGAATCGTGGCATGAAGAACTCGCGCGTCATCGTGGTCAGCTCGACGCGGCCCCAGGTGTCGTAGTCGACGAGCTGGTCCGTATTGTCCGGGTCCACGACGCGCAGCACCGCGCGCGGCTCCGGCGCGTGGTAGGTGATCGAATAGCCATCGGCCTTCAGATCGGGCTTGTGGGCGGCGAGTCCCATCAGCGTGTTGCCGTAGGTGGGCACGAACTCGACCTCGTCTTCGAGCACCTCCTCGCAGAGGAAGCGCGTGTTCTGTGGGGTCATCGTCGTGCCGCCGCAGAACACGCCCTTGATGCCGGCCTCGGGGATCGAGAGTCGTTCCCCGAGCTCTTCGAGCAGCTTGGGTGTCGTGAACAGCGCGTTCACGCTGCGCTTCTCGAGAACGGTGACCGCCTGATCGATCACGTGCGTCATGTAGGCCTTGGCCTGATCGAACTCCTTGTTCTTGATCAGCTTCTTCACCCAGCGCGGATCGAGATCGACGAAGTAGCACGACGAGCCGCGGAAGTTGGCGAGGTGTTCGATCGCGAGGCGCAGGCGCCGAGGCCCGGTCGGTCCGACCATGAGCCAGTAGCCACCCGGTGGGAACGCCTCGTCGCTCAGCGTCGCGGAGAATTGCTCGTAGTCCGTCTTGTAGTCTTCCCAGCCGATGCGCTGTTTCGGCATGCCGGTCGTGCCGCCGGTCTCGAAGATCGTGAACGGTTTGCCCTCGTAGGCCTTCGGCACCCAGCGTTCGTGCGGCTCGCGGCGCAGCGCCTCACCGTCGAAGTGCGGGAAGCGCGTCAGATCGGCGAACGACGTGACTTCCTCTGCCGGATTCCAGCCCGCCGTCTTCGCCCAGTCGAGCCAATAGGGCGTGCCGGTCGCCGGCGAGAAGTGCCAGCGGACGATTTCGCGGAAGTGCTCGTCGAGGTCGGGATGCGCGGTCATGCGTGGGGTCGGGCGGGCGGTAGAAGAACCGTGAGGCTCAGGCAGGGCGGGAGAAGAACCGTTCGACGACGGTCTGACTCGGGGGGCGGGTGAGGAGGCTGACGACGACGAGGGTGGTCGCGGAGGCCGCGAACATGACGGCGACCGGCATCATGCCGAAGACGAGATAGTCCTCGCCGCCAGCTTCTCCAGAGTGGCCCGCGAGAGTCGGCTGCAACAACCCGTCGTAGAACAGGATCGCCCACGTCACGCCGGCGACGATGACGGCTGCGATGGCGCCCGCGGCCGTGACCCGGCGCCAATAGACCGCCGCGACGACGAGCGGGAACAGGCTCGCGAACCCGCTGAAGCACCAGACTGCGAGGTCGAAGACGTTCGGCGGCGGGAACAGCGACAGCACGTAGGTCAGCGCGACGATCGCGACGATGAACAGCCGCCCGAGCGTGACGCGTTGGGCCTCCGAGAACCGGTCGCCGGTGCGGTGCACGACGATGTCATGGGTGAAGATCGTTCCGAGGCAGACGAACTGCGAGTCCAGCGACGACATGATCGCTGCCAGGATGCCCGCCATCAGCAGTCCGGAGATCCACGGGTTCTTGAGTTGCATGCCGACCATCTTCGCCAGCACGGCGTTGCTGTTGCCGCCCGGCGCCTCGATGCCGGCGCCCGCAGCCCAGACGCCGATGAGCACGCACGGCGCCCAGACGATCATGATGAACAGCGGGTGGGCGATGACCGTCATGCGAAACGTCTTCGCGCTGCGGGCCGTCAGCCAGTGCTGAAAGAGATGCGGGAACATGCCGACCGACAGCGGCACGAACATGTAGCTCAAGAACTGCGCGTGGCTGATTTCGCCTTCGCGGGCGAGCAGCTCGGGGCGGTTGTCGACGACGTTCTGGGTCGCAGTCTCGACGCCGCCGAACGAGCCCGAGATCAGGACGAACGCGAGCACGCCGACCGCCATGAAGACCATCGTCTGCACGGCGTTGGCGAGAGCCGCGGCGCGCACGCCGCCGGTCAGGATGTAGGCCAGTACGACGAGGCAGATCACGAGTCCAGTGAGCCATGTCGGCACGTCCGCGATGCCCTTGACCACCGCGCCGGCGCCCACGATGCCGATCAGCAGGTACGGGATGACCAGGCCGACGAGCACCGGGAACAGCAGTGTGCCGAGGAGGTTCGACTCGAACCGGGCGCGGAAGAACTGGATCTGCGTGACGAAGTTGAAGCGCTTGCCAATCGCCCAGAGCTTGATCCCGACCAGGAAGAACACCAGCGAGTGGATGATGCCTGAGGCCGACGCCATGAGGCCGTAGACCCCGATGCCCTTGTCGTACGCCTTGCCGGTCGAACCGACGAGCGCGAACGCGGTCATCGTCGTTCCGAACACGCTCATCAGCAGCAGGAACGGGCCGATCGAGCGGCTCGCGACGAAATACTCACCGGCGGACCCGCGCGCTCGTCGGCTGTTCAGGATGCTGAACAGGAGCAGCGCCGCGAGGTAGATCGCGACGACGATGAGCGGCGTTGAACTCTTCGGCGGCTTCTGCGGCAGAGTGGCGTCGAGGACCGTGGACAGCAGTTCGGCGATCATGCCTCGCTGTCCCCCTCGTCTGCCCATTCTTCGATCCGGGTCGGCCAGGCGAAGCGCACGACCAGCGCCCATGCGATGGCGGCGCCGATCGAGACCAGCACCTGGAACCACAGGCCGACCGGTACGAAGCCGAACACCAGTGTGCGATCGTTCCAGTTCCAGAAGTCGTAGTGCAGGATCGCCAGCACCACGACGAGCAACCAGGCCAGGCGGCCCGGTATCGACATCTTTCCGCCGGTCATGACTCTCCTGCTGCGGACGCTATTCGCCCTTCTTGGCGATTGCGTAGAGGTGGGTGTGGGTCGCCAGGTAGAGCGTGCCGTTGGCCGCGATCGGCGAGCTGTAGATCGGCACGCCGAAGTCGATCTCCTTGACCGTCTTCTTGTCGAACTCCTTCGTCGCTGGCGCACTCACGAGGAACCCGTCCTCGATGCCGACGTAGACGCGGCCGTCGACGACGAGCGTGGAGCCCCAGATGTGAGCGCTCGTGTCGTACTGCCAGTGCAACTTGCCGGTCGCCGCGTCGAAGCAGTAGAGGTAGCCGGAGTAGTCGGCGACGAAGACCATTCCATTCCAGACGGAGAGGGTCGACAGCGAGCGGTGGATCTTGTCGTAGGACCAGACGAGCTTGCCCTTGCTGTCAACGCAGACGAGGTTGCCGACGCCCTCGCCGTGCTCGGGATCCTGGCCGATCGCGACGAATACCCGGCCGTCGTGCACGACCGGCGTCGCAAGGACCTCGCTCGGTCCCTTGCTGGTTGCGTACTTGCGCGGCGTGCCGTCGTCCTTGACTCGATAACGCTTCGGATTGCAGTCGTACTCCCAGGCCTTCTTCAGGATCTTGAAGCCGTCTTCGTCCGGTGCTGGCGTCGGGTCGAACGCGTAGAGCACACCGTCGGGACCGCCGAAGATCGCAAGCTTCGTGTCCGGAGTCTCGAGCCACGCCGGAGACGACCAGTTGCTGTGGAAGATGCGCTCACCGAGACCCGAGGCCTCTTCGCCGAGCAGCTTGCCGGTCTTCTTGTCGACCACGATCAGGGACGGCGCGTTCGGCGCTGGCGTCTCGACGTGGCCGTAGTCGACGCCGTTGCTCGTCGACGTCCAGATCTGATCGCCGACGATCATCACGGAGCAACTCGTGATGTTGTGCGGGAACACACCGCACTCGTCGATCATGTTGAGCTTCCAGATGATGTCGGCGTCGGTCTTCTTGACCTCGACGGGCGGCTTGCCGTTGTCGGGGTAGTACTTCGCCTCGTCCTTGAAGGGCCCGTCGTTGCCGTCGTGCAGCCCCTTGGCGTCGAGGCACATGACCTCACAGCGATTGGTGACGAGGTAGACCCGATCCCCTTCGATGGCGGGCGAACTGCAGATGCCGAGGAATTCCCAGTCGCTGACCTTGCCCGTGCCGAGCTTGGGCACGTTGAGCTGCCAGATGAGTTCGCCGGTCTGCTCGTCGAGGCAGTAGACGCAGGAACGATCGCCCTGGAAACGCGGGTCTCGCGGTACGTCGTTGTTGGTGCCGACGTAGACGCGACCACCGCTCACGGTCGGGTTGCCGTAGCTCTGCGAGCCGAGCTTCGCGACCCACTTCACGTTCTTCGTGGTCTCGGGGTCGATGTCTTCGCTGTCCCCCTTGAACTGGCCGGGTTCGAACTCGGCCGGGATGCCCGTGACCCGTGAAACCATGTTGCGGGTCGCGTCACGGCCCCACATGGGCCACTCCTGAGCTGCGGCCGGGGCAGAGAACGTCGCGGCTGCCAGCAGTGCGCAGGCCGTAGTCGAGAGATCATTCATTGGGGGTCACCGAGATGTTGTCGAGATAGACGCGGAAGCGGCTTTGTGGCGTGAAGCCGTAGACGCCGGGCGAGCCGTGGCGGTTGACGCGCGGGACCTGGACCTCGAGCGTCCAGGCTTCGGGTTCGGGCTGATCGCGCTGCCATGCTTTGGCGCGCACGACACCGGAGCCATCGGGGTTGACGTCGACGCGGCTCTTGAGGGTGTACCAGGTCTTTGGCTGCCACCGGAAGCGCACGCTCTCCTTGAGCAGCTCTTCGTTCGACGTGATCTCGAGCTTCTGGTGGTTGCCCTTGAGCACGGCGAGGTAGCGCTGGTTGATGATGCCTGGGTTGGACTTGATGCGGCGGTTGCCGTCGGTGCGAACGTCCGCTTGCACGGTGTAGTTCGCCATGTCCGGGTGCCCGATCATGGTGATCGTGCGTTGGAACAGCGGTCGGTCGAGCGTCCGGGCGAGGACCTTGCTGCCGTCGACCTCGCGGACCTCCCACTTGAGGTTGGCGCCGATCCAGTGCTGCGGCGGCTTCGCGAACATCGCGCCGGTCTCCTTCGGGTGTGGCGCGAGCCGGTAGTCGTCGAAGTTCTCGCTGTAGGGCGCGTCCGCGACGATGCGCAGCCTGGCCTGGCCGCTGAGGCCGTTCATGGAGCCCTTCAGGAACCCCGCCATCGGCGTCGCATCGCGGGCGACCGTGAGCTTGCCGCTCGCGTCGATCGTGACGCCCGGGGTGAGCTTGCCCGACCAGGTCACGTCGCTGCCGGCCAGATCGTCGACCGTGCGGCCGAGTTGGTCGACCGAGCGACCGCGGAACTGCACGCTATCGCCCTGGCGGATGACGATGTCGGCCGGAATCACCATCAGGTCGGTCGCGTCGCCGACGTCGAGTACCTCCGGTTCCGCCTTCTTCGGGGCAGTCGCGCCACCGGGGCCCGCGAAGCAGTAGAGCGCCGTCGTCGTATGGACGTAGACCCGGCCGTTGCAGATCGCGGGCGCGCCGAGGCAGTTGCCCTCGAGCTGCAGCTCGGCGGTGATGTCGACGCCCGCATCCGAAGGCTCGATGACGAAGAACTTACCGTTGTTCATCGGTACCCAGAGCCGACCGTCGCCGTAGGCCGGCGACGCGTGGATCTGGTCGGGCGCGAGCTTCTGGTGCCAGAGCTTCTTGCCGGTGTCGGCGTCGATGCAGACGAGTTCGCCGGTTGCGACGGTCTGGTAGGCGCGGTTGTCTACGAGCACCGGAGAGCTGGTGAACGCCACGAGGTCGTTGCGCCAGAGTTCCGCGGCGCGATCGAGCCGCAGCATCTTGTCGCCCGGCTTCGGTTTGCTGCCGCGACGCACGGCGATCATTCGGCCAGCGGTCGAGTCGTCGAGGTTCTCCTTGCCGTGGATCGCGATGACCTTGTCGCCGTAGACGACAGGGCTGCTGCTCATGCCGCCCGTGCACATCTGATAGCGCCAGAGCACCTCACCCGTGCGCGCGTCGACGGCAAACAGGTGGCCGCCCGAACCGCCCGCGTAGAGCACGCGGCGGCCATCCTCCCAGGCGAGTGCCGGCATCGAGTACGAGATGTCCTTCGGTGGACCGCCCGGCGTCGACGACCACACGCACTCTCCCGTGTCCTTGTCGAACGCGAAAAATCGTTCGCGGGCCGGGCCGTGCGCACCCCAGCCCGAGCTCGTCATGTGGATGATCGCGAGATCGTCGTCGATGACGGGGGAGCCGGTGCGGCCGTTGGGAAACACGAGTCGGCCGAACTCGGACATCGTCGCGTGCTGCCAGCGCAGCTCGCCGTTCGGAGTGAACGAGCAGAACAGACCCGACGAGGTGACGCAGAACACGTTGCCGGTCTCGGGATCGATCGTCGGGCTGCCGATCGCGAACCGGTAGTAGATGATGTCGGTCAGGAAGTGCTGGAAGCGGCGTTCCCAGATCCGGGTGCCGGTCCTCTCGTCGAGGCAGAGCAGGACTTCCTCGAGCTCTTTACCTTCGCCCTCATAGCCGAGCGTGTAGACCCGGCCGTTGGCGATCACGGGCGTGCCGCGGCCGCTGAGGTCGTAGCGCCATGCGATCTTGGCGGCCGCGACGTCGGCGGCGGCCGGTAGGCCGGTTTCGTGGGAGCGGCCGTTCTGGTCGGGGCCGCGCCAGCTCAGCCAGCCGGTGGCGGCAGGATCCTGGGCTCCTGGGTTTTGGGCGGGCACGCCGGGCAGCAGCGCGGCGAGGATCAGGGTCATCGCGAGCGCGGCTCGCAGCGGAACGGGTCCGGACTTCATGGCAACCATGCAATCGGTGGCGGCGTGGGATTCACGAGGAATCGTAAGAGTTGACCCACAAGTTACTTGAGCGGGAGGCGGGCCGGGCGAGATCCAGTCCGTCCCAAGGCCCTTCGTTCAGCGGGCGGTCGAGATGCAGTAGAGCGCCTCGTGAGTGCGGAGGAATACGTCGCCGCCGGCGATCGCGAGGGTCGAGTTCGTCGGTTCGTCGATCGAATTGGTTGTCAGCACCCGCAGTTCGTCGGGGTCTGGCGCGAACACCGTCGTCGTGCCGTTCTGGTTCATCAGATACAGGCGGCCGGCCGCCGCGACGATCGAGCCCCAGGTGTTGCCGCGGCCGACGCGCGCTCGCCAGCGCGTCGTGCCGTCCTTCGGATTCACGCAGCGCACGAACCCGCCCATCTCGGGGATGAAGATCACGCCGGCCGCGAACACGCCCGAGGCGCAGTTCGTGATCTCCTCCGGGCGGTGCCAGGCGCGATGGCTCGCGGTGACATCGTCCTTGCCGTCCATCCGCACGCCGATCATCGGTCCGACGTAGCCGCCGACGATCATGCAGAGTTCGTCGGCGATGACCGGCGACGAGTAGGTCAGGTCGCCGCGTTTGGCGGAGATGCCGTTGCACCACCACGCGATCTCGCCCGTGCCTGCGTCGTAGCCGACGATCCGCGTCGGGTGGCCGCACAGCACGAGATCGCGTCCGTCGACCGCGTGCACGATGGGCGTGCACCACGAGCCCGTGAGTCGCTTCTTCTCGATCTGTTGGGGCGTCAGGTGCGGTGGCTCGTCAGCGCGCCAGCGGGTCTTGCCCGTCTTGCGATCGAACGCGGCGACGAACGTCTTCGCGCCGGGGCCCGAGTGCAGCAGTACGACGTCGTCATGGAGCACGGGTGACGTGCCGTGACCCCACTGATGGCGGAACTCACCGAGATCCCGCTGCCAGAGTTCCTTGCCGTCGAGGTCGTAGCAGCACAGGCCGGCCGACGCGTGCCAGACGATCACGCGTTCGCCGTCGCACGCGGGTGTCGTGCTGCAATACGGGTTGGTCTTGTGCGTCGGCATCGTGCGATCGAACGTGACCGTGCGGTGCCAGCGCTCCTTGCCGGTCGTGCGATCGAAGCAATAGAGCGAGCGACCACGGCCCTCGGCGTCTTCGGGCATGGTCACGAAGACGCGGTTGCCCGTGACGATGGGGCTGCCGTTGCCGGGCTCTGCGAGCGGGGTCCGCCACTTGACGTTGCGATCCTTGCTCCACTCGAGCGGCACGTCGCGCTCCTGTCGCGGCGCCACGCCGTTGCCCGCCGGGCCGCGCCATTGCGGCCAGTCCTGCGCCAGTGCAGTCGAGGCGAGGCCGAACACGGTCGCGAGCGCGGCCGAACGGAGCGACGGGAGAGTCATTCCGCAATCGGACCGCCCGCGCGTGAGCTGGTCAATCGGGAGCGGTCGCGGGGTCGGTTGGTGACGCGATTGCGACGAGCTTCGTGCGCGTGCGGTAGAGCAACATGCCGTGCGCGACCGCGGGGGTTGCCATCACGGTCTCGCCGAACTCGTTGACCGCGAGCAGTTCGTATTCCTTGCCGGCCTTGACGACGTGCACGTCGCCTTCTTCGCTCGAGTAATAGAGCTTGCCGTCCGCCGCCACGCCGGACGACGTGTAACCCATGCCGGCGGTCAGGCGCTGGCGATAGTGCTGGTTACCCGTCTTCGCGTCCCAGCACGTAACCACACCGTTGTCGCGGCAGACGTAGAGTTCGTCGCCGTAGACGAACGGCGACTGCATGTAGGCACCGAAGCGTCGGCTGCTCCAGACCATGTTCTTGCCGTCGGCCTCGACGGTGAACTCGCCCTCGGCGTCCTCCGAGACCGCGAGGATGCGCGATGGGCCGCCGTGTGCGCTGGTGAAGAACAGCAGTCCGTGGGCGGCGACCGGTGTCGGCACCGGGATGTCGCCCGTGCTTTCGACCTTCCAGAGCTCATTGCCGGTGTCGAGGTCGTAGCCGCCGATGTGTTTCCAGCCGTTGAGCACGAGTTGGCGGCGACCGTCGCTGATGTGCACGGTTGGCGTGCACCACGTCGGCACCTCCTCGCGGTCCTTTCGCCAGATCTGTTGCCCGGTCGCGACGTCGAAGGCCGCGACGAAGCTGCCCTTCTGCGCGTCGGCCTGGATGTAGACCCGACCGTCGTGGATCACGGGCGAGCTCGCCCAGCCCCACTGTGCGTCCGGGACGCGGAAGAAGCCGGAGTCGAGCATGCCGAACTCCTTCTGCCAGACGAGCTCGCCGTCGACCGTGTAGACGAACAGTCCTTCGGTGCCGAAGAACGTCGCGACGAAGCGGCCGTCGGTGGCTGGCGTCGACGCGGCATGCGAACCCTTGGGGTGGCGCTTCACCGCGGGGACGCCCTTGAACGGCGTGCGCGACCAGGTCACGTCGCCGCTCCTGCGGTCGAGGCAGAGCAGACGGAACTCGTGCACCGAATCGTCCTTCACCGGCTGGATGTCGCCGTAGAGACCGACCTTGAGCTCGGCATCGCCGCCGCCCTCCTTGACGGCGGTGTTGACGAACACGCGGTTGCCCCAAACGACGGGTGAACTGTGTGACAGTCCCGGGATCGGGGTCGACCACGCGATGTTCTCGCCGGTCTCGATGTCCCACCTGGTCGGAGTCGGGTAGCCGTCGGCGAAGCCGCGGCCGAACTCGCCGTGGTACGATGGCCAGTTGGCGCCGGTGTCGTCGTCGAGCCCGGAATTGCCGTGGGAGTTCAGTGCGCAGCCGGCGCAGAGTACGAGGGTCGCAAGGGGATACTTCATGCTCATTGTTTCCTGACGGGTCCGAGTCGCACGAGTTCGGTCTCGGTCCTGACGAACATCGCGCCGCGAGCTAGAGCCGGCGTAGCGAAGATCGGCGAACCGAGATCGAGGCCCCCGAGCTGTTCGAATGTTTGTGGCGAGAACGCGAGGAGATTGCCGTCGCGATCACCGACCCAGAGATGCTTACCGTTGGTCACGGGCGAACTGAAGAACCGGCTCGCCGTACGCTCGCGCCAGAGTTCGTCGCCCGTTGCGGCGTCGATGCAGACGGCGAAGCCGCTGTCGGTGAACCAGTGAAAACGCCCGTTCAGCGCGATCGCGCTCGGCACGTAAGGCAGTCCGCGACGCGGGCGGTAGGCGACCTCGGGCTCGGACGTTGCGTCCTCGCCGAGATCGAAGACCACGCACTCCTTGCCCGACTTGCCGCTGCCGGTGTTCACGAGGAGCCGGTTACCGCTGCGCGCGGGGGCCGCGATGAAGCGCATCTTGAAGCCCGGGTTGGCCTGCCAGCGCAGCTTGCCGGTCGCCGGTTCGATCGCGGTCAGACCATGCGTCGAACTCGCGAGCAGTACGATTGGTTCGCCCTGTCCGGGTTGCCAGCGGAACGGTGGCGAGTAGGACGCCCAGCGCGCCGACTTCTGGCGCTCGACCCGCCATCGCGGTTCGCCCGTAGCGCGATCGAGGGCGGTCAGGAAGCAGTCGGTACCCTGGTTCTCGTTCGCGACGAGCACGAGATCGCCGTGCATCACGGGTGACATGGCGCTGCCGTGGTTGCTGTAGAACTCGCCGAGCTCGCGGCGCCAGAGCGCCTTGCCGTCGTGGTCGAAAGCGGTCGCGACGAGCTGCTTGCCCGAGGTCCAGAGCACGTAGACCCCGCGGTCGTCCGCGGTCGGCGTCGCACTCGCGAAGCTGTTGAGCTTGTGCTGATCGTGCGAGTCGAACGGGCGGGTGCGCGACCAGAGCTCACGACCGGTGTCGGCATCGAAGCACGCGATTTCGCGCATACCGGCTTCGTGTTCGGCGCCGATGGTGCCGAGCCGCGTGAGGAACAGGCGCGAACCCCAGAGCACGGGTGAGCTGTGACCACGGCCCGCTGGGACCCGCCAGTGCACGTTCGCGGAAGCCAGCTTCGCGGGCAGGTCGACCGTGCCGTGCCCCTGTCCTGCGGGGCCACGAAAGCGCGGCCACTCCTGCGCGGCGAGCGTGCCTGCCAGCACGATCGTCGTCAGCGCGTAGGTCGAACGCCTCATTGCCCGAGGCAGTAGAGGTGCCCTTCCGTGCGCAGCCAGATGCGACCGTCGACGAGCGCCGGCGTCGCGAAACACGTCTCGCCGAAGTCCGCGGTGTGGATCGCTTCGAGGTTCTCGCCGGCCGCGAGCACCGTTAGCACGCCGGCTTCACTGAGCAGATAGACCTTGCCGTCGCCCGCAACGGGCGAAGCGAAACAGGCGTCGCCGGCGGGGCCTACGCGACTCTTGTCGATGAGCTCGCCGCTCGCGCTCTTCAGCGCCGTGACGAGGCCGCCCTGATCCGCCGCGAGGTAGTAGGTGCCGTTCGCGATGAGCGGTGATGGCAGTTGCGGGATCGAGCGGTAGTAGCGCCAGAGCACGTTCTCGTCGGTCATGTCACCCTTGCCGCCGACTTTGATCGCGAGCGCTGCGTTGACGGCCGCGAGCGACAGCCGCAGGAAGCGCCACTCGCGCTGGTTCATGACCTTGTCGCCGTCGAAGTCGACGTAGACCGCGTAGCCGCGCGCGCGGCGATCCTTCAGCTCGTCGATCGCGATCGCGTCGTTGCCGTCGGCATCGAACTTCGCGAGCGCCGCGTCGTACTCCGGCAGGTCGACCTGCCGGCCCTTGTTGTTGATCGGGCTCGCGAAGCCGTGGATCCAGAGCGTGTCGCCGAGCAACACTGGCACGGACTTCATCTCGCCGGGCAATCCGCGGATCCACCAGACGCGTTCGCCCGTCGCGACGTCGTAGGCGTCGAGCAGGAAGGAGCCTGCCAGCAGGAACTGCTTGCCGCTGTCCTCGGGTTGCCAGAGCACCGGCGTGCAGTGACCGCTGACGGCGTCGGGGCGCGCCGTGCGCCAACGCACCTCGCCGCTGTGCTTGTCGACGCCCATGACGAACGAGTCCTTACCGTCGTCGCAAGGGAGGATCGCGAGGCCGTCGGCGAGGATCGGTGAGGCGCCCATGCCGTAGACGTTGTGGAACGGGCCGAGTGGCAGGCGCCAGCGCTCGTTGCCGGCGTGATCGTATGCGAGTGCGCCGAACTCGTCGAAGAACACGACGATCGTGTCGTCGTCGACGGCCGCCGATGCAGCCGCGGGCCCGTTCTTGCCGTGGAACTTCGTCCGCCGCGGGCGCGGGGCTTCGCGGCGCCACACCGTTCTGCCGGTCTCGCGGTCGAGGGCGTAGGTCCAGAGCTTCTCGTCGTCGACGGCCGTGAGGAACACGTGGGTCGCGCTGAACACGGGCGAGCTGTGGCCCGTCGGGAACGTGCGCTTCCAGATCACGTTGGTCTTCGGTCCGACGTCGGCCGGGTAGCTGCCACTCGCGGCGAGACCGGTGCCATTGGGGCCGCGGAATTGGTTCCACGGCGAGGTGCCATCACTCTGGGGCGGCGGGCCCTGGGCCAGCGCCGCCGCGGCGGTCAGCACCAACGCAGTCGCTGTGGAGGAGCACGACGGGGTGAGCGGAGGCATGCGGGCAGGTTAGGCGGATCGGTATCGCACTGCACTCTTCCCACGCCTTCCCGGCGTCACACTTGCGTCAGCCGGGCGGCATGCCCGATCGTGCGCGCATGCGTCTCCGCCTCGTTGCCGTGGCCCTCGGCGTGCTCGCGCCGGTCCTCAGCGGTCAGGATCGCGATACGGTCCGCGTGTTCCTCTTCGCGGGCCAGTCCAACATGGAGGGCGCGGACTCCAAGGTTGCGGACATCGAGCGCTTCCCGCCGTTTCACGGCCTCGGCGAGCCGCAGAAGAAGGTGCGCTTCGCCTACTGCATCGGCCGCGAGGACAAGACCCGTTCGGATGGCTGGGAAACGCTCGGGCCCGTCAAGGGCATGGTCGGTCCGGAGTTGAGCTTCGCGCGGCGGGTCGCAACGGTGACCAAGGCGCCGATCGCGATCATCAAGGTCGCCGCTGGCGGCACGACCCTCGGCGGCGACTGGAATCCCGATGAGCCGCAGGGCTTCGAGCTCTATCCGCTCGCGCTCGAGTTCGTGAAGGACCGGCTCGCCGAGCTGAAGAAGCGCAAGGTGCGTTACCGCATCGAGGGCTTCCTGTGGCACCAGGGCGAGAACGACATGTTCGTGAAAGAGTTCATGCCGGTGTACGGCAAGAACCTGAAGAACTACCTCGCATGCTGGCGCCGCGACCTCGGCGTGCCCGACCTGCGTTTCTACATCGGCGAGCTCTGTACGAAAACGATCTGGGGCATGGACCTGCGGCCGCGCATGCACGCGATCGCGACGGGGCAGCGTGAAGTCACCGACGCCGACCCGCTCGCCGACTACGTCGAGACCGCGCACGTCGGCGTAGAGATCGGTGGTGGGGTTGGGCTGCACTACCATTACGGCACGCTCGGGCAGCTCGAACATGGTGAGAACTACGCCACCGCGTACCTGCGCAACACCGGCGAACTACCGGTGCGCGAGCGACCATTGAAGGCCTGGCCCTACGCAAGAGACAGCAAGGTGCGGCTCTTCGTGCTCGCCGGCCACCGCAACATGGAGGGTGAGCGCGCGTTCGTGCAGGAGTTGAAGCCGCGGTCGTTGAGGCGCGACGACCACACGATCGCATTCCGTTACAGCCTCGGCGACGGCTACCGGAAATCGGACGGCTGGGAGCCTCTCGGACCCGCCGGCTACTACGATACGTTCGGTCCCGAACTGTCCTTCGGCACGCGGCTGAAGCGGAAGGCGAAGGAACCGTTCGCGATCGCGAAGTTCACGCACAGCGGTTCGCAGCTGCTCGACTGGACGCCGACTGGCAGCATGGCGAAGCCACGCAATCTGTATCCGCGGTTCGTAGCCTTCGTAAGGGACGCCGTCGCTGATCTCGAGTCCCGCGGTCACGAAGTCGAGATCGCCGGGATCCTCTATCACGCGGGCGAGAACGACATGTCGTTCGGTCCGCACCGGAAGAACTTTGCGAAGCGTCTCCAGGAGCTCGTCGCGCAAACACGCCAGGATCTCGAGCTGCCCACGCTGCCCTGGTTCGTCAGCCAGCAGCGCCCGACGGATCACGAACGCGTGAACCGGATCGATGTCTCAAAAGCGATCGCGGAGGTCGCAGAGCGCGATGCGAACCTGGTCCGCGTCGAAGTGTTCGATCTTCCCGGTCAGGAACAGCAGCTGGTGATCCGCACGCCCGGCATCGTCGAGCTCGGGCAGCGGTTGGCTGATGCCTGGCTGGCGAGGCGCTAGCTCGATCGCTCGCCGGAAAGACCACGGGGGGAGTGCTAGAGTACCGTGATGACAGCTTTTCCGAACGACGAGAATGGTGATGTCTTGCGCCGCATGTTGGCTTCGGGAGATGACCTGACCCGGGCACGCGAGATCGAGTTCGTGCACGTGATGCCCAACGAGAGCGCGGCTCACGCTATGGCCAAGGCTGCTGGCGAGCTCGGCTACTCCGCGAGTGCCTTCTGCGACGAGGAGAGCGGGGACTGGGAGGTCGTGTGCTTCGTCGAGATGGTGCCCACGCACGAGGGCATCACGAAGTTCGAGGCCGATCTGGCCGAGCTCGCGAGCCGATTCGGTGGGCGTGCCGATGGTTGGGGGTGCTTCGAGTCGGAGTAGGCTGCGGTCCGCGTGCCGATTGCTCCGCGCCGCAACTTCCTGCGGGTGTCTGTTCATCGGCGCGGCCGAGGTCAGGGTTGCTAGACT
This sequence comes from bacterium, assembly GCA_024743115.1. GTDB lineage: Bacteria > Planctomycetota > UBA1135 > UBA1135 > UBA2386 > JAGQRA01. The sequence goes on from JANSXC010000015.1 coordinate 134,796, forward strand.
CGGGGTCTCGAACCCCTCAGACCGGAGTTGCCGTGTTTGCCTTTCGTCTCGTTCTGATCGGCGCTGCCTTGGCGTCCTTATCTCCCCGACTCTCAGCACAGTCGCCCGAATTGAACGAAGTCCGCGGGCTGCGGGCCGAGGTGCGGGCCATGCGGGCCGAGATCGCGCGGTTGCGCGCGCCCGTGGACCCGACGCCGCCGACGCCGGCGAAACAGCGCTTGTCGTGGTATCGCGCTCATGAGCGCATGGCGAGCAGTTCGCCGCACAAGGATCGCAAGTGGCACTTCCTCGGGCCTGACAACGTCAGCGGCCGCGTGACGGATATCGCATCGCCCTTGCCGCGCGGTCGCAGTCCGGTGCTGTATGTCGCGACGGCGAGCGGCGGCGTCTGGCAGACGGCGAACGAAGGCACGACCTGGCAGCCGATCTTCGAGCACGGGCCGTCGACGGCGATCGGTGAGATCACGATCGACCCGCAGAACCCGGATGTGATCTGGGTCGGAACAGGGGAGGCCAACATCTTTCGCAGTTCGATGGCCGGCACCGGGGTGTACGTGTCACGCGACGCGGGGAAGACGTGGCAACACCGCGGGCTGGCCGCGACCCACACGATTGCGCGGATCGTCGTGGATCCGACCGATTCGAATACGGTCTGGGTAGCGGCGTCGGGTCGCGAGTGGACGGACAACAAGGAGCGCGGGGTCTACAAGACGACCAACGGCGGCGCGAGCTGGCAGCGCGTGCTGCACGTGAGCGATCGCGCGGGTGCAATCGATCTCGCGATGGATCCGCGGCAGCCCGACGTGGTCTATGCGTCGACGTGGCAGCGCATCCGCAAGCGCTGGAACGACCCGCGCAATGAGCCTGGCTACGACGAGAGTGGGGTCTGGAAGACGGTTGATGGTGGCAAGAAGTGGCGGCCGATCAACGAGGGTCTGCCCGAGCCGAAGTATCGCGGCCGAATCGGCATCGATCTGTGTCAGGCGCAGCCGGACACGCTCTATGCGTTCGTCGATTGCTACGAGATCACCGATGCGCCGCCGCCGCGCGGCGAGGACTCGTACGGCCGGGAGCGCAAGGGCGCCATCGAGGGGGCGCAGATCTATCGTTCTGACGACGGCGGCAAGAGCTGGCGGCGCACGAGCAAGGCCGATCGCTTCATGCGCGGCGCGTGCGCGACCTACGGCTGGGTGTTCGGTCAGGTGCGTGCGCACCCGGTCGACCCCGACACCGTTTACATGATGGGACTCGGGCTCAGTGTGTCGAACGACAGCGGCGAGTCGTGGCGGCGGTTGCGCGGCATGCACGGCGATCACCACGCCCTGTTCATCGACCCGGAGCAGCCGAACTACCTGGTCAACGGCAACGATGGTGGCGTCGCGATCAGCTGGGACGGTGGTGCCAACTGGCGAACGTCCTACGACGAGCTGCCGGCCGTGCAGTTCTACAACGTCGGCTACGACATGGCGGAGCCGTTCCATGTCTACGGCTCGATCCAGGATCACGGCAGCCGCCGCGGCACCGTGCTCATCAGTTCGAACCGCAAGCGCATTCGTGGGCGCGACTGGCAGAACACTTCGGGCGGCGAAGCGTCGCGACATCAGGTCGACGATGCGTCGGGCACGCTGTATTCGACGGGTTTCTACGGCAACCTGTTCCGCACCGATCTCGCGACGGGCAAGCGTACGCGTATCAAGCCGAAGGATCCGAAGGGCGGGCCGCCGTTGCGCGGCCAATGGTTGGCGCCGTTCCTGCTGTCGCCGCACAACCCGCAGATCGTCTATCACGGGATGAACCATCTGTTCCGCTCGTTCGACCGCGGGGACTCGTGGGAGCAGATCAGCCCTGATCTCAGTTATGCCGACCCGGACGAGATCGGGGACATCCCGTACCAGACGATCTTCGCGATCGCCGAGTCGCCGCAGCACTTCGGCGAGCTGTACGTCGGCACCGACGATGGACGGGTGCATCGCACGATGGACGGCGGCAGGAACTGGCAGGAGATCACGCGGGGTCTCGCGCCGCATCGTTGGATCTCTCGGATCGTCGCCTCGCAACATGACGACGGCACCGTCTATGTCGCGCAGAACGGCAAGCGCAACGACGACTTCGCCGCGTATCTGTGGCGTTCCGTCGATCGCGGCGCGACCTGGCAGGACATCAGCAAGGGTGTGCCCAGCGGTCCGATCAACGTGATTCGCGAGGACCCTGAGAACGCGGACATCCTCTACGTCGGCACCGACATCGGCGTGTACGTCTCGACCGATCGCGCGCGCAGCTGGCACGTGCTCGGCGAGTTGCCGTCGACGTTCGTGCACGATCTGATCGTGCACCCGCGTGACGGCGTGCTCGTCATCGCGACGCACGGTCGCGGGATGTATGCGATGGACGTACGGCCGTTGCGCGAGTCGGTCGAGGGCGACGAGTAGCGCGAGCTACTCGGTCGGCGCGACCTGGATGATCGCGTCGATCTCGGGTGGCATCGTCGCTGCGCGAAGGTTGCCGTCTTCGTCCTTCGCGATGCATACCGCAGCGACCGAGCCACGCGCGACCTCCACGCCGTCGAGCAAGAAGCGCGTCTCGTAGACGATCGCCTTGCTGCGCTTCTCCCGTACGCGCAGGTGCAGCTCGACCTCGTCCTGATAGCGCAGTGGCCGCGCATAGCTGCACGTCGCCTCGCGGCGCGCCCAGCCGAAGTTGCCGGTCTTGGTGTCTCCGTGCACCGAGTGGCCGAGCGAGCGGAAGAACGCGTGCTCGACCTCCTCCATGTAGCGGAAGTAGTTGGAGAAGTGCAGGATCCCGGCCATGTCCGTCTCGGCGAACGTGACCTCGCGGCGCATGCGGAACTCGTGGGCCATGGTCGTCGTGAGTCGCGTCGTCCTCAGGCGTAGCGGACGGCGCGGTGCTCGGCCGGGAAGAAGTCGTGCAAGAGGCGGTCGATCTGCAGCATGCCGTGCCGGGCGACGGTGATGCGGCGGCCGTCGATCGCCATGAAGCCGTCGCCGACGTGCTGTTGGAGCGGTTCGGCGAAGCGCTCACGTACGTCGATGCCGAACTTGGTCTCGAAGTAGCTCGTGTCGATCGCGCCCAACTTGAGCTGCAGGATGAACTCACGGATCAGGCGTTGATCGTCGGTCAGCGGCAGGGCGCGGTGGATCGGGAGCTCGCCGCGTTCGACCCGTTCGACGTAGGGCAGGAAGTCGTGCTCGTTCTGGAAGTGCACGCCGTTGAGGTGGGAGAACGACGCCACGCCGAGGCCAAGCAGATCGGCGCCGTGCCACAGGCCGTCGCGATAGAGGAACGTCGCTTCGCCGCGCGCCGCGGTGTAGGCGCTACCGATGTAGTAGCCGGCGCCCTCGAGCGCCGCGAACGCCTCGTCGACCCAGCGCCGCTTCGTCGCCCAGTCAGCCACGGGTGCGACGGCCTCGCCGTTTGCCTTCATCCGTCGCGCGACGGTCGTGTTGAACGGGATCTCCATCTGGTAGATCGTGACGCTGTCGGGCTGCAGCTCGAGTGTGCGCTCGATGCACCGCTGCCAGTTGTCGTCGGTCTCGCCGACCATGCCGGCGATCAGGTCGATGTTGATCTGCCGGAAGCCGACGTCGCGGGCGGTGTCGTAGGCGCGGTCGATCTCTTTCGCGCGGTGGGCGCGGTTGTTGAGTTCGAGGATCTCGGGATCGAAGTTCTCGACGCCCAGGCTCAGCCGCGTGATGCCGAGATCCTTCAGCGCCTTGATCTTCTTCTCCTGCAGCGTGCCGGGCTCGCACTCGAACGTGATCTCGCGCGCGGTGTCGTGCCAGGGCAGGTGCTCCTGGATCCCGCCGAACAGCGCGGTGAGCTGGTCGACGGACAGGTAGCTCGGCGTGCCGCCGCCGAAGTAGACGAAGTCGAGCGGTCGGCCCGCGATCGCGCGTTGGGTCGCGTAGGCCTCGGCTTCGGCGACGACCGCGCTCGTGTAGCGCCGCACTTCGTCGCTGTTCTTGTCCGTGTAGACCCGGAAATAGCAGAAGTCGCACCGCTTGCGGCAGAACGGGATGTGGACGTAGAGGCCGAGTGACGTTTCTGGTGCCGGCGGACGGTCGAGGCGTTCTTTGGCCGCTGCGGCGAAATCCTGCTGCCACACCGAGAACGGTGGGTAGTTGGAGACGAAGTAGTTGCCTGTCGTCGTGGCTGCGGCCCGCGACGACTCGGACTCACGCGCGTCGTCAGGGTTGGTGGGGTCGGGCGCCATGAAGCGGATCCTATCGGGCCCGCGGCCGCTTCGCGCAACCCCGCTCCTGAGAATGCGCGGTGTCAGATTCTCGTCCCGGGCCTTGGGTTACGGCGGCCATGTACGATCATGCGAAGCTGTGACCCAGTCCTCGCGAAGCTATGACGTCGTTGTGATCGGGGGCGGCCCCGCGGGTGCCGCCGCCGCTGGCCTGCTGGCGCGCGAGGGCCATGCGGTCGCGCTGTTCGAGCGGCAGTCGTTTCCGCGCTTCCATGTCGGTGAGTCGCTCGTGCCGGCGGTCAACCTGACCCTCGAACGGCTCGGCGTTCGCGATCGGATGGACGAGATCGGCTTCGTGCAGAAGCACGGCGTGCAGTTCTTCACCAAGAGCGGTCCGAGTCGGCCGTTCTACTTCTCGGAAGTGGAGGACCCGCGGATGCACGGCACGTGGCAGGTTCTGCGCAGCGAGTTCGATCGCATGATGCTCGAGCATGCGCGGTCGTGCGGAGCGCACGTCGAGACGGATACGCCGGTCGTGCATGCGCTGCGCGACGGTTCGGCGGTGACCGGAGTGCGGGTCCGGCATCTCGACGAGAGCGAGCAGAACGTCGAGGCGCGCATCGTGCTCGATGGCTCGGGTCAGAAGGGCGTGATCGCTGCGGATCTGACGCAACACGAGGGTGTGCCCGGACTCGAGAACACGGCGGTCTACGCCCACTACAAGAACGTCCAACTCGATCCCGGCAAGGACGCGGGCAACACCATCATATTCCGGCTCGATGGCGCGTCCTGGATCTGGTTGATCCCGCTGCAGGGTGTGGTGAGCATCGGCCTCGTCACGTCGGCGCGGGAGATCCTGCGCTTCGGCGAGAACCGCAACGAGATCCTCGACAACGCGATCGCTCAGTCGCCGCACCTGCAGGCGCGGCTGCAGGGCGCCACGCGCGCTGGCGAGGTGCGGGTTGCGCGCGATTTCAGCTACCGGGCACAGGTCGACGGTGGGGCCGGCTGGGCGTTGATTGGCGATGCGCTCGGCTTCATCGATCCCGTCTACTCGACAGGTCTGTTGCTCGCGATGAAGTCCGCCGAGGCCGCTGCGCTCGAGGCGATGTGTCGGCTCGCAGGCGACGCCGCCCACCCCGACATGCGGGGCTTCTCGGCCGGTTGGCGCGAGGCGTTCGATCGCTTCCTGCCGCTCGTGCGGGCCTTCTACACCGAGGACTTCCGATTCGGTGAGATCAGCAAGGAGCCGGCGCATCGCCAGGGACTGGTCGATCTGCTCACCGGCATCACCGAAACGCAGGAGGCGGTCGGTGTCACCGAGTTGATTCGTCGGGCCCTCGGTGATGATGTTGGGGCGATGAAGTAGCCGCCAACCTGCAACGGAGCTTCCGCCATGAACTGCCGCTCGATCCCACTCGCTCTTTCCGCTGCTCTGCTCACGGTCCCTGTCGCTGCGCAGGACTGGCCCGGCTGGCGTGGTCCGGCCTACAACGGCACGGCCAGCGCGTCGGGCCTGCCGACCGACTTTTCACCCGAGAAGCGGGTGCGCTGGGCGCTCGATCTGCCCGGCCCGGGTGCGAGCACCCCGATCGTGGTCGGGAACCGGGTCTTCCTGAGTTCGACGGACGTGAAGCGCGATCGCCTGATGGCAATGTGCATCGACCGCACGAGCGGCGAGGTGCGGTGGTCGCACGATGCCGGCAGCGGCTTCAAGGATCTCGAGACCGCGACGCGGATCGCGCGCATCGACTGGACCAAGACGACGTATGCCAGCCCGTCGCCCGTGACCGATGGCGAACGCGTGATCTTCTTCTTCGGCAACGGCGATCTCGTCGGCTACGACCTCGACGGCAGCGAGCTCTGGCGCCGCAACATCCAGCAGGAGTACGGCAAGTTCGCGTTCAACTGGACGTTCTCGGCGAGCCCGACGCTGTTCGACGGCACGCTCTATTTGCCAGTGCTGCAGCGCGACGTGCCGATCGTGCGCAAGCGTCGCGGTGGCGGGCGGAGTCGCGTTGGGAGCGGCGGCGGCAAGCCGGCGGCGAAGAAGCCGGCAGCGGAAGAGGCGAAGCCGAAGCCGATCGAGTCGTTCATCCTCGCCATGGATCCGGCGACGGGCAAGACGCGCTACAAGCACGTGCGCCCGTCTCCGGCCAAGGTCGAGTCGCTCGAGAGCTACACGTCGCTCGTGCCGTTCAAACCGACGAACGGTAAGCAGCAGATGCTGTTGGTCGGCGGTGACGTGCTTACGGGACACGATCCGAAGACCGGCGAGGAGCTCTGGCGCTGGGGCACCTGGAACGAAGGGCACCGCGAACGCTTCTGGCGGCTCGTCCCGACCGTGGTGACCGGCGAGGGCATGGCGCTGGTCTGTGCACCGAAGAAAGCGCCGGTCTATGCCATCAAGCTCGGCGCCGACGGCATGCCGGCCGAGACGCCGCTGGCGTGGCGCAGCGAGGGCCGGCGGAACCCCGTGTCGAGCGACGTGCCGACCCCGGCGTTCTTCGACGGGCACTTCTACGTTCTCAGTGACGTGCGCAGCGCGTTGTCCAAAGTGCGCGCGCGTGACGGCGAGGTCATCTGGACCTCGGCTCTGCCGAAGGATCATCGCTGGCGCAGTTCGCCGACGGTCGCCGACGGCAAGGTCTGGCTGATGAATCACAATGGCCTGGTCGTCGTCGTTGATGCCGCCGGTGGCGACGTCGTGCACCAGGTCGCGATGGCCGGGGAGGACGACGACTACATCCGCAGCTCGCTCGTCGTTGCGCACGACAGCTTGTTCGTGCGAACGAACTTCAAGCTGTTCTGCATCGGTCAGGTCGACTGACCGCGCGTCGCGCTGCGGGCCAGCTCAGAGCCTGAGCCGGTTTGCTCGCGAAAGCGAGCAACCATGCTCAGAAGAACACGCGCATCGACACGCCCCAGGTCTGCGGGGCGGCGTTGAACCCGACGAACTGGCTCGGGTCGGCGGGGTTGGCCTGGAACGCGAGCGGGATGTATTCCTCTTCGAACGCGTTGTTCAGGAAGCCTTCGAGTCGCCAGTTCTCACCGCCACCGCCGATGCGGAAGTTGGCGAGGTCGAAGCTCTCCTGGCCGAGGTTGCCGGCGTCGTAGTAGAAGTCGCCGACGTAGAACCAATCGAAGCGCGCGAAACCCTGGTAACCGTTGTCGAGTTCGAGGGTGTATTGCGCGCCCGCCGCGAGCGTGAACTCGGGCGCGAACGGCAAGTCGTTACCCGCGACGTTCTGGCCGAACTGATCGACGAAGGCGTCGAACTCGGTCGTCATCCAGCCGGCCGAGCCGAAGAGCGCGAGCCCGTCCGCGACCTCGCCCGTGAGCTCGAGTTCGACGCCCGCGCTGTTCGACGCGCCCGCGTTGGTCACGTAGCCGCCGGCGGTCGAATCGAACTGGCTCAGCTGCATGTCGTCCCAGTCGACGTAGAACGCCGCGGCGTTGGCGGTGAAGCGACCATCGGCCCATTCGGACTTTGCGCCGAGCTCGTAGGTCCAGCTCTTCTCGGTGCCGAACGATTCGCTCATCGCGGGTGCCGTGAGGTTGAAGCCGCCGGCCTTGAAGCCGTGGGCGGCGGAGGCGTAGGCCGTCACGTTGTCGCACGCGTCGACCTTGACCGCCACGCGCGGCAGCACGCGGTCGAACGTGCGATCCTGATCGGTGTTCGCGACGGGCACCGTGAAGCCACCGGGATCGAACGTGCGCGTGATGCGCGCCGCGGTGCGTTCGTAGTCGTAGCGCACGGCGGCCGTGACCTCGACGCGCTCGCCGACGTCGACCGCCAGCTGGCCGAAGACGCTGAACGCGTGGTCCTCGAAGTTACCGCTCGACCTGTCGGTGCCGACGTTCATGGCCGGGAAGAGCACGCCCGCGCCGCCGGGGCGGAACACGTTCGATGCCGCGCGTGTCGAGTCGCTGTAGAAGCCGCTCGTACCGACGAGCCAGCGCGGGCCCTTGTTGTCCGCGGCCGACTCGAGCCGGAACTCCTGGTAGAGGTAGTCCTGCTTTTCGTTGGTGAAGCGGCGGACCCCGTCGATGAGGGAGAAGTCGAAGTCGGCTGACTCGTCGATGTCCCAGCCCTGGGCGGAGGTGATCGACTTGAAGTCGACCTGGTCGCCCTTTTGCTCCCAGATGACCGTCGCGGCGAGGATGTCGCGCTCCGTGCGACCGTCGAAGTCCTGCGCGACCCGGAACGGGTTGCTTCGCAGTCCGCCGGGGCCGTCGAGCGGCGACAGCACGAAGCCGCCGTCGCGGGTTTCTTCGCCGTGCAGGATCAGCCGCACCGTCGACGAGTCGTTCGGGGTCCAGAGCAGCTGGGCGCGGCCGAACGCGCTGTCGCGCGAGTCCACGTCGCGGCCGGTGATCGTGTTCGTCGTGAAACCGTCGCGCTGCTCGTAGGAGCCGGAGAAACCGAACGCGAGCACGTCGTCCATGATCGGGCCCGAAACGTCGACCTCGAACAGCTGACTGTCGAAGTTGCCGAGCGTGACGTTGGCGTCTGCGCGGCCGCGGAACGAAGGTTCGCGCGTGATCAGGTTGATCGCGCCGCCGACCGTGTTGCGGCCCCAGAGCGCGCTGTTCGGTCCGCGCAGGAACTCGACGCGTTCGATGCCGACGAGTGAGACGTTGGTGCTGCTCACGGACAGCTGCGGCACGTCGTCGATGAACGTCGCGACTGCGGGGTCGCCCTGCCCCGAGCCGACACCACGCACGAACGGGAAGCTCAGGCGCCGGGCGGAGAAGCCCGTGACGAACGTGTTCGGGACGTAGCGCGCCGCCTCGGGCACGGACCTGATGCCGGCATCACGAATCTGTTTGGCGCCGATCGGGGTCACGCTCATCGGCACGTCGCGCACCGACTCCTCGCCCCACTTCTGCGCCGTGACGACGAAGGGAGCGGTCGTCGTTGTTTCGGCGGGTTTTTGCCGACCCTCTTCGGGTTCTTGGGTCGCGGATTCCTGCGGGGCCGTCCCCTGTCCGGAGGGGGCGGTTGGCGGCAGCGGGCTTTGGGCCGTGGCGATGGTCATCGGTACGAAACCGATGAACCAGCCACCAGCGACTAGGAGGGCGGGCTTCTTCACGTTGGAGGTGGGGGCTGTCTTGGGCGAGGTGTCGGCGCGGGACTCTACGGGGCCTGCGCGAGTCCGGCGAGCGCGGGGCGAACAATGTCCGGTGGTTCGTTCTCTGCGAAGGCCGAGATGCAGGCGGGCCCGGGCTCGCTACGCTCCGTTCACGATGCTCTCGCTCGCCGCCCGGTTGTCCTTTGCCCTGCTCGCCCTCACGTGTGTCAGCTTTGTAGCGGCTGCCGACCCGCAATCGGACGGTGACGACTGGCCGCAGTGGCGTGGTCCCACGCGCGACGGGGTGTGGCGAGAACAGGGCATTCGGGAGTCGCTCCCCGATGTGCTCGAGCCGCGGTGGCGGGTCGCCATCGGTTCGGGTTACTCCGGCCCCACGGTTGCGAACGGGAAGGTATACGTCTCGGATCGGATCGACGAGCCGGACCGTGAGCGCGTGCACTGCTTCGACGCGCTCACCGGGAAGTCGATCTGGTCGCACGAGTATGATTGCTCCTATGCCGGGGTCTCGTATCCCGCGGGCCCGCGGTGCTCGGTCCATCTCGACGACGGGCGCGCTTACAGCCTGGGTTCGAAGGGCCACCTGTTCTGCTTCGATGCGGCGACGGGCGAGGTTGCCTGGCAGAAGGATCTCGATGCGGTCTACGACATCGATCTGCCGATCTGGGGCATCGCCGCGGCACCCGTCATCGATCGTGGCCTGCTGATCGTGCCCGTCAGCGGCAAGGACGCATACCTCGTCGCCTTCGACAAGGTGACCGGCGCCGAGAAGTGGAAGGCCTTCGGTGATCGCGGCAACTACTCCGCGCCAATCGTCATCGATCAGTCCGGGAAGCGCGTGTTGGTTTGTTGGTCCGGCGATCGTGTGCTCGGCGTCGAGTCCACGACCGGCAAGCTCGTCTGGGAGTATCCGTTCAAGGCCAAGAACATGCCGCTCGCGTGTGCGTCGCCGGTGCTGCATCGGAACGGCGACGACCAACTGCTGTTCTTCTCGGCGTTCTACGACGGCTGTGCGTTGCTGCGGCTGGCGGCAGACGAGCCGGCGGTGGAAGAAGTCTGGCGCCGGCGCGGGCGCAGCGAGCTGCGGACGGATGGGTTGCACAGCATCATCTCGACACCGATCGCGGCCGGTGACCACGTCTATGGCGTGGACAGCTACGGTCAGCTGCGTTGCCTCGCGCTCGCGGACGGCTCTCGCGTCTGGGAGGACCTCACGGCCGTCCCGAAGAGTCGCTGGGCCACGATTCACTTCGTCCAGAACGGCGAGCGCACGTGGATGTTCAACGAACGGGGCGAGCTGCTCATCGGCAAGCTATCACCGCAGGGCTTCGAGGAGATCGATCGCGCGAAGCTGATCGCGCCGACCCGCGCGCAGCTCAATCGCCGCGGCGGGGTCTGCTGGTCGCATCCGGCGTTCGCCTACGGCCACGTCTTCGCGCGCAACGACGAAGAGTTGCTCTGCGCGGACCTGCGCAAGTAGGGGCGCCGGGTGACGTGTTGACCCTGATTCTGGTCAATGGGACAGGGTACCGTAGAACGCCTGCGTCCAGTTTCCGGTTCCGACGTTGCTGAGCTGCACCGACAGCACCTGCAACCCCAGTGGCAGACCGACGAAGCTACTGTCGTTGGGAAACGAGACTGTCAGCGGCGTGCCGTTGAAGCCCCACAGCACGTTGAAGAACGGGAAGCCCGGTTGCTCGATGTTGGCGTTGCCGTAGGGCGGCCGAAAGACGCCGATCCCGAGATATGGACCACCGAAGAACAGGATCCCCGCACCCGGTGGGTTGCCCTGGAACGGCTGGCCTTCGATCAGGAACGAGACGGATGTCCCGAGGCGCGGCACGCCGTCAATCGTTGCCTCGTAGACCGCATACTCGTGCGCTCCCATGTCCGGGAGTGCGAAGCCGAACAGGTTGTGGTCGAGCACGCGGCTGCGGCCGTCGTGGTCCTCGTAGGTGAAAGAGCCGTTCGGCACGCCGCCCCGGCCGACACACGGTGAGAACAGCGATAGGTTGAGGTCGCCGTTGGTCGGATCCCGAAACAGTGGGTCGGCCATGATGTTGGCCTGTGAGCCGTCGTGCATCGGGGAGCCGTTGCTGAAGAAGATCCGCACCGGCTGCCCGAGTTGGTCGACGAACCCGACGTAGTTGTCGTTGGCATTGATGCCGTTGAACCACGAGATCGACGCGCCGACGCCGCCGGTGTGGCTGCCCTCGGTCACGATGCCACGCCCGACGTTGGCGGCGACCGTCGCGTGCAGGATCCCCGAGATGCTGTCGTCGATCACGAGGCCGTCGCCGGAGTTGCCGAACGCGACGAGGTTGCGCAGCCCGCCGCCGTTCTGGCCGATGTTGAAGCCGTCCGTCGACGACAGCTCGACGCGTACGGCATCCATCGAGGTGCCGGCGCTCCGAAGCACGACGGTGGCGCCGTTGGTGCCGCCGCCGAAGCGGCACAGCACGTGATCCATCCGTGCGCCGCCGGAGTTGTAGCGCACGCTGCCCCAGGCGCCAGGGCCAGGGGCGGTTGCATTGCCATCACCGTTCGTGTCGCCGCCGTGGTCGTCGTCGAGTATCGAGGTCAGGACGATCTTCGAGTATCCGCGACCATTGAAGAGCAGCGATGCGCTCGAGTTGCTGACGGTGAAGCCGCTGGCGGTGGGGGCACCCGCGAACTTCAGGATCAGGCCGGCGCCGAGTTGCAGGCTCGTATTCGCGGGCAGCGAGGTGTGGACGATCGGCACCAACACGCCATCGCCGTTGAGCGTGTTCCAGGTCGATATGACCGTGACCGGTTCGAAGAGCGCGCGGTCGACCGTGATGTGGTTGCGCAAGTTGCCACTCGCAGTGTTATCGACGAACCGGCCGAGTTGCGCCCAGCTCAGGCCGCCGACTGCATTTCCGGAGTTGTCGTCGAACCGGCTGTTGACCACGCGCGGAAGCGCCAGCATGTCGAGCTCGAGCGCGCGCGAGCCGGATCGTTCGATCGCGACCCCGTCCATGTGGATATCGGCACCGTTCACGTTGATGGCTGCCGCGAGATTGTTGCCCGCGAAACGGACCGTCGTTCGTTCGAGGACGCTCGCGTCGGCCGATGCTTGAAACACCAGGCCGCCCCAGTCCCCGGGGTTGCCGGTCGTCGGGCCGTCGTTCTGCGTGTCGCCGCCGATCGAGTCGTCCTCGATCGAGGTGAACACCACAGGATCTTGGCTGGTACCGCTGCAGAACAGGTCACCGGAGACGTTCACACGGCCGGCGCCCGCGTACTTGACGATGACGCCGGGGTCGAACGTCAAGGAGCTGCCCGCGGTCACGCTGGCGTTGGTGAAGAGCACGAGTGCGTCCCCGATGTAGTTGTCGGGGCCGATGGAGACGTCGCCGTTGATCGCGTTGTTCGTCGAGCGAATCGCATCGATTCCGTTGCCCGTCGCCGTGTTGTTCGACAACCCGGGCAGTGCGGCGAGTGACGCGTTGTCGATCGAGCGGCCGGTGTTGTTCTCGAACCGGCTGTTGACGATCTGCGGCTGACTCGCGTTGAGCTCGATACCGTTGCCGCTCGTACGTTCGACGAGGACGTCGTCGAGGCGAATATCGGCAAGGTTGAGGTCGATGCCCGTGGGTGTGTTGTTGCCCGCGAACCGAACCGTTGTCGACGTCAGGACGCTGGCGTCGGACAAGGCGTTGAATACGAGTCCAGCCCAATCACCGGGGGTGCCGTTCGTCGGTCCGTTGTTCTGACTGTCGCCGCCGACCGAGTCGTCGCCGATCGAGGTGAAGAACACCCGCTCCGCGTTCGTGCCGTTACATAGGATCGTGCCCGAAATCGTCGCGCGCGCCGCGCCCGCGACCTTGACGACGGTGCCGGCTGCGACCGTCAGCGTTGAGCCCGGGTTGACGTTGATGTTCGAAACCACCACGAACGCGTCTCCCGGATAGTTGTCCGGGCCGAGCGCGGTGTTGGCAGATACCGAGTTCGACGTCGCGCGCAGTGCGTCGACCCCGTTCCCCATGGCGGTGAGGTTGGAGAAGTTGGCCAAGGCCATCAACGGCACGTCGTCGATCGAACGACCGGAGTTGTTGATGAGCATCGTGTCGCGGATGGTCGGGAAGCTGGTGTTCACCTCGATGCCGTCGATGGATGACTCCGCGACGGTGACCCCTTCGAGCAGGATGTCGGCGCCGTTGAGGCTGACGGTTGCGTCATTCGTGCGCCCCCCGAACCGGAACACCGCGGAGCGCACCGTGCTGGCGTCCGACCCCGACTGAAAGATCGCGCCGCGCCAATCGCCCGGCGCGGGGTTCTGTGAGCTCGTGCTGCCGCCGACGCTCGCGTCGCGGATCGACGTGAAGAAGGTTGGCTGGGCCGACGTGCCCTGCACGTCGAGCGTGCCACTGACGGTGAACGTCGCGCCGATCGAGAACTTGACGACGACCCCGGGTTGCACGGTCAGCGTCGTATTGGGTGGAACGGTGACACTGCCCGAGCTGACGTAGACGTTGCCCGTCAGCAGAGGACCGAACGTCGAATCGTCGATGAACGACGGCAGCGTGATCGGGGATTGGGCGGGTAAGCCGACGGCCAGGGCGAGGCTCGCAAGCAGAATGCTCGCCCGATGTGGCGCGCACGGGAGGGGGAATCTCATGTCGGAGTTGGGGGGCTCCTCGGCGCGCGCGTGACGCGAAATCCCGAATCCCTGGCGCATGGCCGGCGTTGCCTGCCGGCAGCTGGGGGTCACGGCCGCGCCGCGACCCCCTCGGGGCGCGATTCTCGCCTACTGCAGCACGACGTCGTCGATGCAGATATCGCTCTGCCAGCTCGAGCCGGTCGTCGCGAAGAAGCGCAGTCGGTGCGCACCCGTGACGCCACTGAGGTTCACCGTCGCGGTGAGCCACGAGTTGCCCTGGTTGCCCGACCGGCTCCAGAGCGTCGTGGTTGCGCCGCCCGGCGCCACCGCCTGGACCTGCAATGAACCCATCGAGCCACCGAACATGTGGTAGCGGAACGTGAGCGTTTCGCTGCCGTTGAACGCGAGCTCCGCACTCTGCAGGATCGCGGTCTTCGTCGGGTAGCCGGTGCCGCTGCCCGAGGACTCGACGTAGGCATAGAAGGAGCCCTGGGCCGCGCCACTGGGGCCCGTGTTGTTGCTCGGCGTGCCACCGGAGCGTTGCGTCCAGTTGAGATCGTCACCGGTGGTGTTGGTCAGCGCTGTGAAGCCCGACTCGAGGTTCTCGCTGAAGCTGGCGCCGCCGCCGCCGCCGCCGCCGGCACCGATCGACACCTCGTCGATACAGATGTCGCTGCGGTAGTTGCTGCCGAGCTGCGCGAAGAACCGGATCCGGTAGTCGCCGCTGAGCGTCGCGAGCGACACCGTTGCCGATTGCCAGGCGGTCCCCTGGTCGCCAGAACGCGACCACAGCGTCGTCGAAGATCCCGACGCACTGATGGCCTGCACGCTGAGCGTGCCCATGTCCGCGCCGAACATGTGGTAGCGGAACGTCAGCGACTCGCCGCCCGTGAACGCAAGCAGTCCGGTCGTCAGGCCCGCGTTCGTGCCGATGTTCGGGGACGAGGCCTCGACGTAGGCATAGAACGTGCCGACGGCCGCGCCGCTCGGGCCCGTGTTGTTGCTCGGCGTGCCGCCGCTGCGTCGGGTCCAGTCGTTGCTGTCCCCCGATTCGTTGGACAGGTCGCCGAAGCCGGACTCGAAACCTTCGTCGAGCGCCGGGCTGCCGCCGCCGCCACCGCCGACGATGCTGCCATCGCCCGTGATCTCGATGTTGTCGACGGTCATGTCGCTCTGCCAGCTCGAGCCCGTCGTTCCGAAGAACCGCAGCGTCTGGTCGCCGCTGAGGCTCGAGAGGTCGACGGACGCTTGGAACCAGCTGTTGCCCTGGTTGCCCGAGCGGCTCCAGAGGGTGGTGACGGCGCCGCCCGCGGCCACCGCCTGCAGCTGCAGCGTGCCCATCGACGCGCCGTACATGTGGTAGTGGAACGTGATCGCTTCATTGCCCGACATCGCGATCGTCGGGCCCTGCAAGTACGCAGTCTTGGTTGGGTAGCCGGTGCCGTTGCCCGAGGACTCGATGTAGGCGTAGGTACTGCCGTCTTGCGCGCTCGAGGGGCCGGTCGAACTCGACGGCGTGCCGCCGGAGCGCCGGGTCCAATCGAGGTTGTCGCCGCCGATGTTGCTCCAGTTGTCGAAGCCGGCCTCGAAGCTGGTGGCATCGATGACGGCACCACCGCCACCGCTGCCGCCACCACCGCTCCCCGGGCCGCCGAGGACGACGAGGGCGTAGCTCGCGTCGGTTGCACCCGTCGCGACGTGCGCGTCCTGCACGATCGACTGGGCGATGACCTCGACGGTCCAGTTGCCCGCTTGGGGGTTGCTGACGATTACGCACTCGACCGAGTCGACCGTGTTGGCCGAGCCGCCCGCCGTGGACGTGTTGCCGTTCGTCAAGCCGTTGTTGCCCCAGTAGACGGTGCCGCCCGGGGACGTGACGCGCAGGTTGAGGTTGTTCACGGCCGCCAGCGTCGCGGCCGGGTTGCCGGCCGGATCGAGGAACGTCATGCAGGCCTTGAGCTCACCCGCGCCGCTCGCGACGGCGATCGTGTGGGTTGCCGTCTGGCCTTGCGTCAGGATGTCGTCCTCAGGAACTACGAAGATGTTCGCGCGGTTGTCGTAGAGGTCCTGCAGATTGGGGAAGCCCCAGCCCTGGTGCTCGCGGCGGTTGTCCGAGCTGCTCGCGTTGAAGAAGTACTGTCGCGCCCCGACGATCTGCAGTGCCTTGAGCGTCTGCGCGTAGGGGCGGTTCTGGAAGCGCGTGCCGCTCGGTACCCGCGGTGGGCCGAACAGGCCGTCGGTGTACATCTGGATCGCGAGCGCGTTGTGGCCCGCGACGATCGGAGTCGCGCCCGAGGTGCCGCCGAACGTCGTCGTCGAGTTGCCGGACGAGTAGCCCGCGGAGCCGGTGAGATCCGAGGTCCAGGTCGCGTCGTAGTAGGCGCAGAGATCCGGCTTGATGCGGCCATCCGATGCCGGGCCCGTGCTCGCGTTGCCACCAGCCCAAGAGTCGTCGCTGACGTTGCTGTTGTTGTAGTGCTGCACCGCTCCGATCGAGAACACGTTCTTGGCCCACGCTTGCGGTCGCGACATCGGGTCGCCGGCGTTGGACTGGCTCTGCGTCCACGGGATGCGGTGATCGAATACAACGTCGTCGGCATCGGCAGACAGGGACGTGTAGGCGGTGGTGCGACCGTTGCCCCATGACGCCGTGGTGAACATGCAGTCGAAGTCGTTGACGACGCGATCGATGACCGCGTTCCGCGACAGGCCCGACGTCACGCAGCTGTAGTTGGTGAAGAAGCCGACCGCGTCGGGCGCCATCCCGCGCGCGGACGCGGCGCTCGTGCCGTTACCGAACACGATGCCCGCCGTGCAGTGGCCGTGGCGTTCGGCGCTGTTGCAGCTCTCGATCGGCAGCAACGTCGTGTTGAAGTCGGGGTGGTTGCCCTCCACGCCTTCGTAGACGTGACCGCGCACACCGCTGCCGGTGTAGCCGCCGACGGTCTCGACATAGTTGCCGCCGCCCTGGTTGCGGGCGTTGTTCATGTCATCCTCGGCTGGGAACCATCGATCGATCCAGAGGACCTCGTCGAGGTTGGCGACCTGGAGCAGCTGTGCCGCGTTGAGCGTGGCTTCGACCAGAATGCTGCCGGGGAGCAGGTTGTCGACCGTTCCACCGACGGCCTCGATCGCTTCCGCGAGCGCCGGCTTGTCGGTGTGTTTGTTGCAGACCACGACGTTGTAACGGCGCTTGGGCAGCAGAATGCCGCCGGCGAGTGCCTTGCCGAGTTCGGGTTCGAGCCGGAACGCCGGCGCGTACGAGCCGACCCAGCGCACGAACGGCAGCTCGCGGATGCGAAGCGCGTCTGGGCGGTCCGCGCGCACGACGTAGGCTCCGTCCGGCAGGTAGCTCATGAAGCGACCGCCGCGATCGTCGACCTCGTGGCGCCGTTCTTCGGTCGGTTGACCGTCGAACTGCACGATCCAGAGCCTGGACTCACCGACGAGCAACGGGTGGACGGGGTTCTCGAGCGTTGGATCGAACGTTGCGTACCGCAGTCGGAGCAGTTGCTCGGTGCGGGCTTCGCGTTCGGGGGCGGCCGTGATCGGCTTCGTGATCTCGACCGCAGTGCGCGTCGGCTGGTCCGATTTACCTTGGGCGCGCAGCGCTGTGGAGCCGGCCAACAGGGTGAAGGCCAACGGGGCGAGCGCGAGCAGCGATCCTGGGCAGATCGGGCGGCGCTCGGTGGCGTCGGGGGTGACGACCGGGGCGTCGTTCTGGGGACGACGCGAATCAAGAGCGTGCATGGCAAGCATGACGACCTCGATCCACGGACCCCTGAACGGAACGCACCTGGGGCACGAGGCGAGGCCGTTTTTGTTGAGAGACGAGAATGGCAGCAACAGCCATGACCCTTTTGACCACGACTTGCTCCCGGGGCCGAGTGTATCGCGCGGCCACGGTTCGGCAACGTTCACGTGGTCGTTCGCGGGGTGGTGCGCGCGGGGTGGCGCGGTCCGTGACGCGACGTCATGCGTCGGCGACCGAACCGCGCGCCCGCTGCTAGTCCGACAGCCGCGCCGACGAGGTGTGCGAGTGGGACGGGCACGAACGTGTCGCCGGTGACGAACACGGTTTTGGCTGCGATGGCTTCGTAGCCGAGCTTGAGCAGGAAGGCGACGCCCGCGGCGAACGCGAGCCCCGTCGTCAGGCGGCCGTCGTTGCGGCGCCATGAGTGTCGCAGTGCGTCCTTGATGACGAGCACGAACAGGGCTGAATCAAGCCCGCTCAGGCCGCGATACGTTTCGATCTCGGGCTGCAGCATCAGCACCGCAGCCGGGATCGCAATCGCCGCTGCGGCCACGGTCGCAATCACCCGGCGTGTCGGCTCGAGCCAGAGCAGCAAGGTCACGAAGACCCCGCCGCTCCAGAGCAGGTGCGTGCTGTCGAAGTGTGCGAAGTGGCAGGTCAGCCAGCGCCACAGTTCCCACGGGTGCGAGCGATCGAGTTCGAGTGCGCTGCCGATGGCGCTCGTGTCGATCGCGCTCACGACGAGCGGGTCTCCGGCTGGCGCGCACGCCGGCGTCGCGCGACCCCTGCCAGTGCGAGTCCGCCGAGCAGGAGCGACCCGGTCAGCGGGTCGAACGCACCGGCGCCGGACCGACCGCCGGAGTCGCCGTGGTTGGATCGTCGCGGGCTGGGGCGCTGCGTTGGTGGGCTCTGCTTGCGGTTGCGGCTCGGCGCCGGTCGGTTGCTGCGCGCGTCGGCGAGCGGTTCGCGTTCGGGTGCGAGCTCGGGCTGGGGGCCGACGAGCTTCTCCGCGTCGCTGCGGAGACGGTCGAGTTGCTCGCGAAGGGCGCTTCGCGCCTGCCGGTCGCGCGCGAGGCGGGTCGCGTTCTTGCGCTCGATCTTCCAGCGCCGGTACTCCTGGTCGTTCTCGAGCACAAGGAACGATGCGTGCTCGCCCGGGATCGAGAAACCTTCGCACAGTCGCACGATCTCCGGCACGTGGCGGCCGGTGTCGCCCTCTTCGCGTTCGCGATCCATCAACGCCTGCACGCGGTGCCACGCCCACATGCGTTCGATCTCGGGATTGCTCGCTTGCGCACGGGGCAGATCGATGTCGTAGACCTCGGCGAACGGTGCGCCTTCGATCGTTCCCGTGAGCTTGACCGTGGCCTTGCCGTGGCCGCGATAGCGAGCGTACATCCGCAGTGGTGAACCGTGGAAGAGGCTCGGCAGGACTGCGGGTTCCATGTCGTGGACCGCGACACCGTCGATCGTGACCGTCACATCGGCGATGGCCGGCCGCGTCAGCTTGCGGCGGAATGCGGCCGCGCGGCGCTCGAAGTCGTCACCGCGGCTCAGGAAGGCGGCGAGGCCGCCGGTCGACTCGGCGACCTGGCGCAGCAGCGGCCGATTGATCTCGTTACCGACGCCGATGCAGAACATCCGCGCGCCCGCTGGCCGGCCACGGATCAGGCGCAGCAGTTCCCGGTTCTCGTTCTGCTCGGTCATGCCGTCGGACAGGATCACGACGTTGAGTGGCCGGTCGGCGTCGAGGTAGCGGAACGCGGCCTCGAGGGCCGGGCGCAGTCGCGTGCCGCCACGGGCCCGTTGGCTGCCGAGGAACTCCGCGGCCATTGTGCGGCTTTCGTCGTTGACCGCGGCGAGCCCGCCGAACAGCGTCGCCGACTGCACGCTGAACGATACGAGTTCGAAGCGGTCCTCAGGGCCTAGTGCGTCGATGAACGCGCGCACCTGATTCTGCGACAGGCCGAGTTTGCCGGCGTTGGCCATGCTCCCCGAGACGTCGCTGACGAACACGTAGTCCATGCCGACGTCGCGGTTCTCGAGTTCCTTGCCGGCGGTCAGTGTCATCTGCAGGAAGCCGTCCTCGCCGTCCTGGCGCGATGCGAGGAAGTCCAGCCCCGTGCGGGCGCGTTCGAGACGCCACGCCAGTACGACGTCCCGCGACAGATCGCCGCCGGACAGTTCCATGCTGGCTTCGTGATAGGTGTCGGCATGTGTTGCGACGACGAACTCATCGGGGTGCGACGTGCTCTTCATCGCGCGCATCGGAACCGGGCTCTTCGCCTCGAGCGTCAGCGAGAACCGGCCCTTGACCGAGCTGTCGAGTCCGGGTCGCGTGGTCGTCGCGAGCGGGTAGGTGTAGGTGCACCAGTCGTTGTCGACGTCGAGTTCCTGGTAGTACTCGATGCGAACGCGTTGTTCCGCGTCGGCCGCGATCGGGAAGATCCGCATCTCGAACGTCGAGTAGTCGACCTGTTCGAGCAGGCCCGGGTCACGGTTGACCCGCTTGTAGCTGTCGTAGATCTCACGGGCGCGCCGCTTCTCGACGACTTCGCCGACCATCTCCTTGCCGGCGATCCACATGCTGAAGTTCGCGACGCTTGCGTTCTTCGGCACGGGGAACGTGTAGAGCGCCTCGACCGTGCGCCCTTCGGTGTTGTGGAACACCTGATCGATGCTGGTCACGGCGATGCCGTTGTTGATCGTGACGCGGACGTCGTGGCTGAGGATCTCCAGGACGCCACCGAGGCCGCCGTCCGCGATCAGCAGGCCGCCGGGTGTCGGGGTCGTCGGTGGTCGCGATGGCGGGTCGGCCGCGAGCAGCGGCATGGCGGCGGCGAGAAGTGCGCCGAGCGCGACGTCGAATCGGAGCAAGCTGAACATCTGGTCTCCCGGGTCGGGTCCGTTGGTCTGAGTTGCGGGCGAACTCCCGCGTCGCGGTCCCTCCAACCTGCGTGCCGCGGTTCGCGAAAGGCGTAACAGCCTTGTTGATGGTGGTTTGGCTTCCCATCTCGCCGATGCGGTGGAACCGCGGTGAGCACAGAATGTGCTCAGTTTCTACAATCCATGACCAATGGCGTTGTTCGATCCGGAGGCTCTGCCGCGCGCTCGTCGGTTGTCACAGTTGGTGTACTGCAATCCGTTCCTCGCCGAGCGGATCGATCACGAGCGCGCCGTTCTCGGCTCCGAGTTCGACGAAGCGACCGCTGACTGGAACGTGCATGCGGACTGGGTTGCGCCCACTCCGAACATCGAGCGCCTGGCCGAAGTCAGCACCGCTGTGGCCGAGGCCGCTCGCCAGCGGCTCGTCGACGGGGAGGTCGTGAGCGCGCCTGAACTCGCGCTCTATGAAGACATCGTCTTGCTGACGCTCTACTACGAACGGCGCCCCGAGCTGGACGAGCTCGCGGCCGCGCTCGAGGACGATTCCGATCGCCACCTCGGTGTCGCATGGCGTGGGTTCCTGGCGCGCGCGCGCCACTTTCTCGGGGTGCTGACGCCGCCGCCGACCAGTGCCGAATACGCGCGGCTGTTTGCGTTCTTCGTGCAGATCTGCCGCGCGTTCCACCGCGTGTTCGACTGCATCATCGGCACGTCGCGACCTGCCGTGCGACTGCGGGCTCAGGTCTGGCAGTCGATCTTCACGCATGATTTGCGCCGCTTCCGACGCGTGCTGTTCCAGCGCATGGGCGACCACGCGACTCTCATCACCGGACCCTCGGGAACGGGCAAGGAGCTCGTTGCGCGGGCCATCGGCCTGTCGCGCTTCGTGCCGTTCGATCCGCGGACGGGGCGACTTGGCAGCGGCCGCGAAGGGGATGCGAGTCTGCACGCGCTCAACCTTTCGGCGCTCGGGCCGCAACTCGTCGAAGCCGAACTGTTCGGTCACAAGCGCGGCGCGTTTACCGGGGCGATCAGCGATCGCAAGGGCTGGCTCGAGACGTGCCCGGCGAGCGGTTGTGTGTTCCTCGACGAAATCGGTGAGATCGATCCCGCGATTCAGGTCAAGCTGCTGCGCATTCTCGAAGAGCGCACGTTCAGCCGCGTCGGTGAGACGACGGATCGGCGCTTCCATGGCAAGCTCGTCGCGGCCACGAACCGCGATCTCGCCGCCGAGATGGCTGTGGGTCGGTTTCGCACCGACCTCTACTACCGTCTCTGTGCCGACACGATCACGACACCGTCGCTGCAAGAGCGCTTTCTCGATGACGAGAGCGAGCGGCCGGTGCTGCTGCGCTTTCTCGCGGGGCGGCTCGTAGGTGACGAGGCCGAGACCCTCGCCGCCGAAGTCGAGGCGTGGATCGATGGGCACCTCGGTCGCGACTATCGTTGGCCGGGCAACGTGCGTGAGCTCGAGCAGTGCGTGCGCAACGTGATGATTCGCGGCGAATACCACCCAGCCGCCGCCCGCGGTACGACGCCCGGTGGGGCGGCCACCGATCCCTGGACCCGCTTCGGCGAAGCCGCGCGCGGCGGCAACCTGACGGCGGACGAGTTGCTGCGCCGCTACTGTGAACTCGTCTACCGCGATACGGGCAGTCTCTCGGCTGCCGCGCAGCGATTGCGACTCGATCGGCGCACGGTCAAGTCCAAGGTCGGAGGGGTGTGACAGCGGCGCGCCGTCAGGGGCTACTTCTCGAGCCCCAGGACGCTGCGCCGCGTTGCGACGGCCGCCTTCTGCGCGTCCTCGTCCTTGCGGAGCTTGTGGATCTCGATCAGGTGCGTGTACCAGGCGTCGATCCAGCCGTGATGCCTCGCGGGGTCGTCGACCACGCTCGGGAGTGCGCGTTCGATGAGCGCTGCGGCCGCATCGAGCTCACCGCGGCGGGCCATCGGCAACCAGACGCAGAAGCCGGCGGACCACGTTCGCCAGTCACGTTCGCCGTACTTCGCGGCCCGTAGTGCCTGACACTCGCGGCCCGCGGCCTCGGCGTTCTCGAAGTCACCGTTGGCAATGCAGGCGTACGCCAGGCACTCGAGTGCGCGCGCCACCAGGAAGTGGTTCTCGCCGTGAATACTCCGTCGCATCGCCACGGCGCGTCGGGCCTGGGCGATGCGTTCGGGGCTGGAACGCTCCACGCCGTCGATCATTCCGAGGTGTTCGAGGGCCGCGGCGTGCTGCGGCGTCGGCTCGTTGCCGAGGCTTTCGAACGTGTTGCAGGCTTCTTCGAGGCGGGCGCGGGCTTCGCCGCGGCGCTGTGCGCTGGCGAGCGCTCGGCCGAACTCCGTTAGGCAGACGGCGAGGTCGACATGGGGTTCGTCGTGGATGCTGCGCAGCAGTTCTTCGGCTTCAGCGAACAACGTGAGCGCCCCTTCGAGGTCACCGGTGTCATGACGGACGGTCGCAAGGTTGTCGATCGCGAGTGCCAGTTTCGTGTGGGGGCGGTCTGCGAACACCTCGCGGTAGATCGTCAATGCCTCTTCGGCGGGGGCGATGGCCTCCCTTGCTCGATCGAGGCGCTGGAGCAGCAGGGCCTCGTTCTGCAGGGCGATCGCGAGAGCGACGGAGCGACTCGGTCGGCTGCGTTCGGCGGCGACCGTGGCACGCAGTACGGTGAGGGCCTCGTCGTGCCGTTCTCGTGCGTCGAGCACGCGTGCCAGCTCGTTCTGCAAATCGAGCGCGACCGGCAAACCCGGCGGCAGCGTGGCGAGTTCTTCGCGCAGTCGCGCCTCGGCCCAGGCCAGATCCCGGCGTACCGAGGTGAGCAATGGGCAGAGCGCCCGTAGCACCCGGCGGCGCAGTCGGCCATCCCGGTCGTGTTCTCGGTTGCACGATTCCCAGGCGCGTTGTCCGGCCGCGATCGCGTCATCGAGTCGGCTCTCGGACCTCAGGACCCAGCTTTCACCGAGAGCGAGCAGCGTCCGCTCGCGGTCACCGGTCAGTTCGCTCCGGAGCAGGGCAGCACGGGCCTGAGCGAGATGGTGGGCTGCGCGTTTCGACTGGCCCCGTGCATGCAACGGTTCGACGAGCAGGAGGTGGACGTTGCCGCTCGCGAACGAATCGTCGCCGAATTCGGACTCGATCGTCTCGGAGAGTGCGTCGACGGTTTCTTCGAGGGTCGGCGAAGCGCCGCCGTGCTCCTCCGGAGTCGTGGCTGCCAGCAGACTGTGAACGAAGTCCACGGTGCGCGCCATCGCGCGCGCTCGGAGTTGTTCGCGGCTGGCGCTGACCTCGGCATCGGCTTGCGCACTCTGCGAACGACCGCGTTCGACGAGTGCCCAGGCGAGGCCGAGCGTCAGCGTCAGGACGACGGCGGCCACCGCGGTGCAGAGTCCGCGATGGCGTTGCACGAACTTGCGGACCTGGTAGGTGCGGCTCGGTGCGCGGGCCGCGACTGGTTCGTTCGCCAGGAAGCGACGTAGGTCGCGGGCCATGGCGTTGGCGTCGGCGTAGCGTCGTGCGGCGTCGCGATCGATGGCTTTGCCGATCAGCAGGTCGACGTCGCCGCGCAGTGGGGGCACGACCTTGCCGAGGGATTCGGGCTCGCATTCGACGAGGGTGCGGAGGGCGTTTGGCAGAGAGGTGTCCGGGACCGCGATCGGGAGCCGGCCCGAGAGCATCTCGTAGCCGATGACGCCGAGCGCATAGACGTCACTGCGGGCATCGGTCGACGGGGCATCCGCGTCGATCGCGAGTTGTTCCGGTGCCATGTAGGCGAGCGTGCCGAGCACCTGGCCGGTGCGGGTCAGCAAGCTGTGCGACTGCGCGTCGTCGTGGCGCGCGATGCCGAAATCGAGCACCTTGGGCGTGCCGTCGTGCTGGACCAGGACGTTCTGCGGCTTGAGATCGCGGTGTACGATCCGCTGGTCGTGGGCGTGGCCGACGGCATCGCAGACGGTGGCGAGCAATTCGAGCCGTTCGCGCACCGACAGGTTGTGCTGCCGGCAGAACGCGTCCAGATGTACGCCGTCGACGCGTTCCATGACGAGGTAGGGCACGCCCCCGAGTGCCGCGGTGTGGCCGCAGCCGTGGACCTGCGCGATGCCGGGGTGGGAGAGTCGGGCGAGGGTTGCGGCCTCGCGCTCGAGTCGCCGCTGGCTGTCGGCGTCACCGCGGCCCAGCGGCAGCGTCTTGATCGCGACCCGGCGCTTCGGCGTGGCCTGCTGCGCTTCGTAGACGACGCCCATCCCGCCGCGGCCGAGCTCGCTCAGGATCCGAAACCCGTCGAATTCCAGGCCGACGACCCGCGGGTCGCTCGTGCCGGTGGCGACTGCCAGCGGGTCGCGATCGTCGAGGTCGTCGTGGGCGTCGAGCAGGCGCTCGATGCGGGCTCGCAGTGCTGGCGGCTCGATGTCGGCGACGAATGCCGCGCGTTCCGCGTCGGTTTTCTCGAGCGCCGCGAGGAACAGTTCCATCTCGGTCGGGCCGGCGCTCATTCCCCGGGTTCTCCCGGTCGACGAACGTCGCTGCTCTTGAGACGGTCATGGAGCCATGCCCGCGCGAAGGCCCAGCTCCGTTTTACCGTGGGCGCCGATCGCCCCAGGGCGCGGGCCGTCTCTTCGACCGTGAGGCCGGCGAAGTAGCGCAGCTCGACGACCTGCGCGACTTCGGGCGCGGTCTCTTCGAGCTTCTCCAGTGCCTCGTGCAACTGCAGGACGGCGAGGTTCTCGATCGGACGGTCGGCCGCCCCGTGGGCGTCGTCGAGCGTGACTCTGAGCAGGTGGCCGGCGCGCCGTTGCGCCTTGCGGCTGCGGGCGTGGTCGACGAGTACGCGTCGCATCGCGCGCGCCGCGGCGCCGAAGAAGTGCGCGCGGCGTTCGAACTCAGCGTTGGCGTCCGGCCCTGCGAGCGACAGCCAGGCGTCATGCACGAGGATGGTCGCCTGCAGCGAAGAACCCGGATCTTCACGGCGAAGCAGCCGGTCCGCCAGCTGGTGCAATTCGCCGTAGACGCGCTCGAGCAGTAGCTCGGGCGCTTCGCGATCGCCGCGCGCCACGGCGTCGAGCAGCTCGGTGATGGGTCGTGGGCCCGCCAACAGAACGGCCCACCACCCAACCGGATATCGTGGCAGGCGGCCCCCGCCCCCGAGCCCCCGGGGCGCGCGCACAGTCCCACGTTGTTTTTAACCCCCTCGGTCGC
>JANSXC010000050.1 GCA_024743115.1 bacterium
GGTGAGCGCGGCAGCGCGCTCGTCGGCACCATCAGGTCCTGTTGGAACTTGTCACGTCGTCTGCCGAGGGCCATGCACCGTTTCTACGTACGGCTAGGTCGAGGTGGCTTGTCGGGTCGACGTTTTTCAACGGGCTGTTAGCGGTGAGGCGTTCGAGCGCGATCAGCTGTTCAACGAAGTCGTGCGGCAACTCGCAGGGCTCGGCCTCTGTGTCTTGGGCAAGTCGCTTGTGTCTTTCCGATATGTCAGAGAGGGGGCGCGCGAGGTAGCGCACGCGAAGCGGATCGTCTGGCGCCGGGTTGAACTCGATCAATACCTCGCTAACGAGATCGCTATTGGGGAGGTAGATCATGGGAACCTCGACGGCGTTGCCACGCTCGGTGACAGCATCGACGAGATAGCGAAACGCCCAGACGGTCGCTGGGCGGGCGCACTCCTGCACCGTTTGCATCGACGAAGGTCGCAACGCGCAGGCCGACAGGGCCAGCAGGGTGATCCCGAGGACCGGGAGTGTTGCACTTCGAGTCGGTAGCGTCATTCCACCGATGGTAACCACCAACCCGAGTAGCAAGTGACCCGCCCCGGGTTCTCCGGAGGATCTGTTAGTGGATTACGGCCGCCTCGTCCGTGCCCGCTTGTTGTTGATAGCAGAGCGACACGTACCGAACATGGAACCCGCCATGCATGTAGACGACGAGAATCTGCCCTCCTTCTACCTCTGCGCCAGCGGCCCTGAGACAGTTCTCAATCGCCTAGACGCGATGGCGCAAGTGGACGGAGCGACTATCGGCAAGGTCGGAAGGGCACTTCCCGCCATGCAGACCGTTTGGCAAGTACCCCGGGTCAAATGCTCAAGCTTATAACCCGAAGATGAGGCGTTGGATTATCTCCGGTATAGCAATCGAGTGACGGCCGCAATTCATGCCGCCCGACCGGATCTGGATTGGTGTAGTCTAAACATCTGCTGGTCGCGAGCGTCCTGTCGTGGACTTACGATTCGAGTTGAGCTCGCCAAAGATCTCGTCGGCCTTGACATGGAGCTGGACATGGACGTCACGGAGTTCTGACAAGGAGAAGCTGGCCATCCCCGGTTGCTTGCTCGTGGTCGTGGTAGCACTAGTCGAAGACGAGTTCGGGCTGCTGCGCGGGCGCACCCCTGGTAAGTGCGGCGACGCTGAGTGCGGCGATGGCAACGGCGAGAGGCGAGGCGCGGAACGGGCTCATACCTCCTACTCGCAATCCAGAGCAGGCCGGGGCAGCGATTCTCCGAGAACTTCGCGGGCCTTGTTCCAAGCGGGCTGGCGGCGCACTCTGAGCGCGTGGCTCGCCCGTGGTCTCCGGAGAGTCAGCCGAGGTCCGACGTCGCTGAGCTACGCCCGCCGCTTTCGTGCGGGCCAGTCGAACACGGCTCCTGCCCCCGCTACGGTACGCTCATGGCATGGACGCCTTGCTTACGCGGCCTACTCGTCGCAGGTGCGCTGTTCGTCACTGGCTGCGCTGTGCCACAGTCGCTCGAGGGTTGGTTCGAGGAGGCAGCGGTCTGGCACGGCGCAAAGTTCGACTTCCCCGGGGCGGCAGCGATCCTCGAGGGTTTCGACGAACCGCGGCCTAACGACGAGTTCGAGCGCGGTGATCGCGCGCTCTACGGCATGCGTCTGGCGGGCGAGGACTTCCTCGTGCTGTTCGAAGTGGCGGGCGTGCCGGGAGAGCCCTTCAGCTCGGTCATGCACAGCATGGATCTGCGGTCGCCGTCTATTGGCATCGCTCAGCGGACGGAAGGCGCCCACGTGCACATTGACGAGCCGCGCAATCGCTGCCTCGTAGCGACGGTGTTCGACGGCAGAGGCACGGCGATCCGTAGCGACCGCATGGTGGTGGCGCCAGCTCTCTTCTGCGCGGGGTTGGCCGCCGGCTGTGCGAGCGTGAGCGAATACGAGCAAGAGCGGCGTCGCGGTCGGCTCGGGCCCGCGGCCAGGCGGTTCCTCATGGCGTTGGCTGCCTGTGGCGAGTTCCTCAGCGTGGTCCGACGTAGCGACAGCCTCCGTCCGCTCCTCGAGCAGGCCGTCGCCGTGAGTCTTTGGTCGGTCCTCCGCAGTTTCTCGATCAAGGTGACGGTGAGGCGTCGCATCCTCGATGCCGTGCCACACGGTGACGGTTTTCGATTCCCGCTGACGATTCTGATCAACGGCGACCCCGCGCTCGACTGCAGCGTGATTGTCACCGAGCCGTTGTCACCGCTCAACGTTGGCGCGGGCATCGTATCGATCGTGGGGATCCGGCCCGGCGAGCGCGAACCCACAGTGACACTGCGGCTATTGGCGGCTCGGCGGGGGGCGAGCCGGTAATCGAGAAGGTGCTGCGGGCGATGGGGTTGCCGACTGATGCGTTGGGTGGTGACGACCCTTGGTCGCTCCCCCGAACGAGATCGTGCTCGTTACGTAGTCCAATGACGAAGAGCATCCGGGTCGCTCTATCAATCGATTCAATGCGAGCGCCCTGAGGCTTCTGGGGCCTCGGGGCGTTTGCTGTCGGATTGCACGTAGGTGTGGTGGCGGTAGTTGGCTGTCGTGGTTGGGGGATGATCGCGGGTGCCCCAGCGCTGGGCTGCGGGTCAAGACGTCGTGAGCGGGTTCGGGGCTGAAATGCTTTGAGTGTCTCAAAGCAAGGGGATGGGTTCATGACCCCAGAGCGGAGAAGAGGGGGACGGTCAGGGCGCTTCGAAACGGCCGGTCTGCATCTTCGGGTTGAGGGGGCGAGAGCGGCAGGTGAGTTCGCGGCGATGGGCGGAAGTTGATCGCATCGCGGGAGAGTCGGACCGCCGGCGCAGGCGGTGCGCGCTACCGGATCGGTCGTCGTCCGATGCCGAGTCTTGCACTGCGCGGCAAGCGTCCGGCGATGGCTGCGCGCGGTCGGTCGATGTTAGAGGAACGCGAGCCATAGAGCGTCGTCGCGGCGCCGGGGGGTGTAGGCCGTCGCTCGAATGAACGGACGTAGTCCGGTCTCAGTGATCGTGTGAGCGTGCACCGATGGTGGGCGGCTACCGGCCGTGAGCAGGGTCGCGCGTCGCAGTCTGACCTATACGTTGCCGAGGCGCCATGCGACGCCATTGCTCACGATGACGCCGCCGAGGTTCGTTCCCGGGTCGGGAGCCCAGGCCTGCAGAAAGAGATCGATGCCGATCATGCCGCTCGAGTTGGGCAGCGCCAGGCCGTAGCTCGCGGTGCCCGGGCCCAGTGGCGTCACTGGCAGCGCGAAGTACTCGGCTGACTGCAGCAGGTCGCAGCCGGGCATGCCGTATTGCGCGAGTGAGAACGGCAGAGCGAACGCGCCGACCATGGTGTCACTCCAACCAAGGCTCACGAAGGCGACCAGGTTCGGGATATTGGCGAGCGTCGCTTGAGCGGTCGTTCCGATGATCGGCCGCGCGCTGCTGTCGGGCGTCAGCGTCAGCGCCGGGTTGCCGCAGCCGGTGCCGTAGGCCGCCGCGGTGCTCGTCGCGCCACCGGCCCATTCCCACGTGTCGTCGAGCCGGGTGATGGGCGGTGCGAGCCCGCCGAAGACTACGGTGCGACCGCGCTGGCTGTCGTACGCCATCCCGTGCTCGCGGCGTGTCGGTTCGTTACCGGCGGTCACATCCGTCCACGAGGTGCCGTTCCACTCCCAGGTGTCGCTCAGATACGGGCCGCTCGAACCACCGAAGAGCACCGTTTGCCCGCGCTGCGAGTCGTAGGCCATGGCGTGGTAGAACCGCGCCGAGGGCCCGCTGTTGCTGGCCTGGGTCCAGGTCGAGCCGTCCCATTCCCAAGTGTCGCCGTGGTGGTTGCCCGAGCCGGAAGTGCCTCCGAAGAGCACCGTGACCGCGCGCTGGCTGTCGTAGACCATCACGCTATGGCGCCGTGCGACCGGGCCGCTGTTGCTCACGTTGGTCCAGGTCGTGCCGTCCCACTCCCAGGTGTCGCCGAAGAGGCCGGGTCCGGTCTGGAAACCGCCATAGATCACGGTGCGGCCACGCTGGCTGTCATACGACATTGCGTGGTAACGGCGTGCCGCCGGGCCGCCACTCGCGACGTTCGTCCAGGTCACCCCGTCCCACTCCCATGTGTCGCCCCGGTGCCCGGAGCCGGCGTCGAAGCCTCCGAACAAGACGGTGCGGCCGCGCTGGCTGTCGTAGGCGAGCCCGTGGAACAGTCGGGGCGTCGGACCGGTCGTGCTCATCTGCGTCCAAGTAGCGCCGTCCCATTCCCAAGTGTCGTTGAGGAAGCCGCTACCCGAGCCGCCGAAGAGCACGGTGCGTCCGCGTTGGCTGTCGTATGCAAGTCGCGTCTGGTACCGTGGTGCGGGGCCGGACGTGGCCACCTGCATCCACAGTGGAGCCTGTGCCGACAGCGTCGAGAGCGTGAGGATGAACGGGATGGATAGGTGGCTCCGCATGGCCATCTCGAGGATAGCGGATCAGGGCCGAATGCTCTAAGGATCTCGGAGCTGGGGCGACGTGCCCTGGCCCATACTCCGCAGTTTGACCCCTTTGCCGACGAGGCTGCGCAGCAAGCGCTTGAGTTGGAGGTACGGCTCGAGCCGAGTGTACTTCTCGCCGACGAAGTTCCAGTGGTCGGACCAGTCTCCGCCGATCGCGTCGCTGCCCTGGTGCTCGTAGTGTTCGAGCGCCTCGTTGACCTCGGTCACGCCGATCTCGTGCTTCTTGATGTAGCCCTTGAGGTAGGAGACATACCAACCGAGGTGGCGATACTCGTCGTTCGAGATGCAGGTCGACAGGTGTTTCAGTACGGGCTCCTGTGTCTGTCGGGCGATCTCGCGGTAGGCGATCGCTGTGAAGAGTTCCGAGATGCCGAACTTCAATAGCGGCACGAGCAGGTTGGTGTAGACGACTCGCTCGCCTCGCTTCCGTGTGATCTGCTCGTCAGAGACTTCGATATCGAGGTGGCGCAGATAGCGCCGCAGTGCGTGGAAGTGTTTGAACTCCTCGTAGAGCTGAACCATGAGGAAGGACGACATCTCGACGTCTTCCGAGAACGCCGTCAGCAAGTCCGCGCCGTAGCCGGGCGTGAAGGACTCGACGAGCGCCGAGCCGTGCAGCACACGGCGCTCGTTCTCGGTGATCAGTTCGGGTCGGATCGCCGCCCAATCGATGCCTGTTTCGAGTTCCCACCGATGCCGTTCGGTGGTCGCGAAGAAGCGGTCGAAGGTGAGTCCGGCGTTCTTGGTCGTGTGCATGTCGGCTCTTCCTGGCGCTCCTCGAACGATGGCGTCGCGAGGTTGCGCCCGGCAACGGTATCATGCGGCGCGGCGCGCTGGTGATCGCGCAGCGCTGATGCACGCGCGGTGATCCGACGGCTCGTGTCGGGAATCCGCCGGTGCCGAAGACGACTCATTCTCCGGCCTTGGTGACTGAAGGATCACCGTCGGCGACTCCATTCACGTGCTTGCCCGTAGCGCGACCGCCCCCTATGCCGAAGCGCGTGAGCGACCTACTCCCATGCTTCGAGCAAACGACAGGCAGCGGCGATCCTGCCTCTGCCGTGATCTGGATGCACGGTCTCGGAGCCGACGGCCGGGACTTTCTGTCGATCGTGCCGCATCTCGGCCTCGACAACGTTCCGATCCGGTTCGTCTTCCCTAACGCGCCGTCGATTCCGGTGACGATCAATCGCGGCTTCGTGATGCCCGCGTGGTACGACATCCGCGACGGGGATCTGGCGGTGCGCCACGACGCGGAGGGCATTCGTCGGTCGGCGACGCAGATCGAGGCGTTGATCGATCGCGAGCATCGACGTGGAGTTCCGAGCAAGCGGATCGTTCTCGCCGGGTTCTCGCAAGGTGGGGCGATGGCCTACCACGTCGGTTTGCGCTACCCGGAACGTCTCGCCGGGATCGTTGCGCTGTCGACCTATCTCGTGCTCGAGGAGACGCTGGCGGGGGAGCGCAGCGCCGCGAACGCCGCGACCCCGATTCTTGCCGTTCATGGCTCGATGGATCCCATGGTCACGCTGACTCGCGGTGAATCGGCGCGGGATTGGCTGACCGGCGCCAGCTATCCGGTGGAATGGCACACCTACCCGATGCAGCACGAGATGTGCCTCGAGGAGGTCGAGGTCATCGGTCAGTTCTTGCGCCGCGCGCTCGGCTCATAGGCGGGGGTGGTCTCCGCGCTTTGGTCTTGGCGGTAGTTGGCTGCGATGGTGGGGTTTACCTGCGCGGCACGAACTAGTAGCTGCCGACGCTGAAATCGAGGGCGTTCGAGTTCGTGATCTGCAGGATTGTCGAGGTCGCCGATAGCTCAACGCACCACCGACGCCGAAGCGAACCGTGTTGGCGATCCCCGTGGGGGACGGCGGCAGCGCACTCCATGCCGAGCCGTTCCAGACACCGACCGACCCGACGTCGGCGCCCGTCGTCGCACCGAGGCTGCCGAAAACGTGAGCGCAAACCACCAACTGGCCGGTGGGGTCCAGCGTCATGTCGCGAAGTCCCAGAGCTGCGCCTGGTGCAAACGACGACCACGAGCTGCCGTCCCATCTCTGGATTCCGAGGGGGGGCAGTGCAGCCGGCCTGTTCGTGACGGGGGCACGCAGCGCGTCGAACATGAACGGTTCTTCTGCTTCCGACGGCACGCAGCAGCAGCAGGGGTTGTGGCAGGTGGTTGGATGCGGTGACCGTGCGTTCGAGCGCTCCGCTCTGTTGTGGGTGGAGGGCACGGCGCGCTAGACTGCCAGCATGGCCGACCGTCGGTCGACTGAGTTCACGCCGAGGCACGGAACCACGGGAGTATGCGGACATTCTTCTGCGCGTTCTGGCTTGGCGTTCTGCTGCTCCACTTCCCCTTGCGCGCCCAAGAGGGTCGGCAGCCCGACCGGCAGATCACCGAGGGGCAGCTCGACGAGCTTGGCGCGTCCGCAATGCCTGGAGTCGCCTACGCGATCGTCGAGCAGGGCGCGGTTCGCGAGATCGGCGTGACCGGCGTCAAGCGCCTGGGGAGCGAGGCGCCGATTGATCCCGACACGCCGTTCCTGATCGGCTCGATCTCGAAGAGTTTCACCGCCATCGCCGTGTTGCAACTCGCCGAGGCCGGCCAACTGGGGCTCGACGATCCGATTACGCGCCACCTGCCCGCATTCGCTGACGAGCGATCCGGCGCGATCACGATCCGCCAGCTGCTAGCTCACACGAGCGGCTATTCCACGTATCAGGGGAATGTTTCGCAGGCCGGGGAGCCGCCGGGCAAAGGCCCGATTGCGCACCGCGCAGACCGGTTGGCGGCGACCGCGCCCGACTACGAACCGGGCACGGCGTGGGCGTACTCGAACGCCAACTACTCGATTCTCGGTCGCCTGATCGAAGTCGTCAGCGGGCAGACCTATCCAGCCTACGTTCGGAGCAAGATCCTGGAGCCGGCCGCGATGGTGCACAGTTTCGTCTCCGACGGGGAGCGACATGCCGCCATGGCGACGGGGCACCGGCCGTGGTTCGGCAGCAAGCGCGGCTTGGCCGACAACCGAACGGATCTCGGCATCGCTCCACAGGGCGGGATCGTCGCGAGCGCCAGCGACCTGGCGCGCTACATGGTCCTGATGATGAACGGCGAGGATGACATCATCCGCGCCGAGACGAAGGCGGCGATGATGAGTCCAGCGAGCGAGGCGTCACCGTTCTATGGCCTCGGTTGGTTCGTTGACCGTGACGACGGTACGGTTTGGCACTCGGGCGTCAGTCCGGGCGTCGAGACGCTCATGACCCTGATGCCGGCTGCGAAGAAGGGCGTCGTCGTGCTGGTCAATGCCGGCAGTGGCGTCGGGTTCGGCGAAACGACCGGGTTGCTC
The DNA here is from genome assembly GCA_024743115.1 of bacterium. Taxonomy (GTDB): domain Bacteria; phylum Planctomycetota; class UBA1135; order UBA1135; family UBA2386; genus JAGQRA01. The sequence goes on from JANSXC010000050.1 coordinate 7,836, forward strand.
GACGGTATCACCGCCAGTGCACTGGGACTGGATTACACGGGCGAAGGCAGCCGTCTGTCGCAGCAGGCGACGTTCCTCGGGATCGTTCTCCTACCAATCGCGTTCTTGCTGAGCATGGTCTGGGCTTGGCGGCACCGTGCCGTGATCCGGGCGAAGTCACGCAGGCCGGCCGGGAGGTTCAGCCTCTGGTTTCCGTTGCTCGCGACTCTTGGCACGGCGTGGAGCGTCACCGATCTGGTTCCGCGGCTCATGGGCGCGCCGTTGGACACGCTGTGTCGCTTCCAGCCCGATCTCGGGCTCGCGATGATCGCGACCGCGGTCACCAGCGTGCTCTGGGCGGTGTTCCGGCTGGGGGTCGCCTACACGGGCAGAGCCGGTGGCGAGTAGTTCGGCGGCGACGCGAGTACCGCGTCGAGCTCGGGCTCGACTTCGAACCGGCGCTCGGAGAGCTGCAGATCTTCGTCACCGATGAGAGGAACCGCGCCGTGACCGACTTCGAAGTGCGTCTTTGGCGGGGCGATTCGAGTGCGCTGGTCGCGGACTTCAGCGGTTTGGTTCCCGGCCCGGACGGTCTACTACCACCGATCCCCGCCGGCGACTACAGGGCACGGGTGACGTTCCCCGACGGCGGCGCGGGCGGTGACCACCTTGCAATCGACACCCGAGCGATCATCGTGAAGGGCGGTCGGGCGGTGTTGCAGCTCGGCTCGCAGGCGGGCGGGCGTCTGTTCTTCCGGATCGAATCCAGGCTGGGTCGCGACGTCCCGGTCGATATCACTCTCGATACGGGGCTTGGTCGGCGGCAGGTTGGCGACCTGTTCGAACCCGCTTCGGGTCGGAGTGTTCCCCTGCGGCTCGGGGCCTCGGGTTTGAGCGCTCGGATTGCGGCGGGTAGCTATCGCTTGCGGGCGACCTGACACCTCCGAACAACTGAGAGAACGAGAAAGAAGCAACGCAACCGCCTCCTGCGTGACAAGCGCGGTTCTGCCCTGGTCGAATACGGGCTCCTGATTGCCGGTGTGGCACTGGTGAGCGCCGCCGCCACGTCAATGTTCGGCCACAAGACCTCGGATCTGATCGGCGCGGCGGCGGCGATCCTGCCAGGCGCGCACGACGACGACAACGGCCCGATCGTCAGCGCCAAGTTGATCGAGACGACCCGCGATCCGAACAACAATGACGCGATCATCCTCGATACGGCCACGGCCGCGACCGAGACGCCGCGTCTCGGCAACAACCTGCTCGGTGCCTCGTTCAACCAGCCGGGCGGCACGGGCAACGTGCTCGGCACGACGCTCGTCATCGAAGCGAACTAGTCTGGCTGCGGTAACGCAGCCAGGACTCAACGAGAGGTCTGGGCCCGCAAGAGCGCTACGTAGGCCAGTTGCGTGGCGCTCTTGGCGCCGGGGAACCAGCGCGTTTACGCCGGGATCTCGTTGCACCATGCGGTGAGGCCGCAGCGGAGGCGCATAGGAGGCAGTGCTGCTGCGGTGCGCGTGCGTTGAAGCAGCCGCCACATGCTGATGCCAATCATTGCCCCGCCCATTCAGTGGGCCGGCGCCGCGTGATGGCCTGGCATCGATTAGTCGCAGACGTCGAGCCTACGTCTGCGTCGCTACACGGGCTGGAGTCCGGGTGCCTCGGCGAGCTCCAGTGTGAGTTGGACGAGGGAATCGTGGTCGAGCTGCACTAGTTCTGGTTCACTCGTCGTGGAGTATCGAAGAAGGCTCTGCCGACTGGCGTCCCTCAAAGACAAGAACCCCATCGACCAGTCGGTGAACGCACGTCTGTCAATCTGCTTACAGCCAATGATGGTGAGGTCTCTGTGTCGCGGGTCCTCACTGATCTTGCAGAACAGCCGGGACACCGCCTCTCGGCTACCTTCCAACACCTGGACGAAACAGTCGTGCCGGTAGAGCAGGAATCCCGTCAAGCAGGACTCGAGATTCCGTTCTCGAGCAACTCGAAGGATGTCTTCGACGTCGGACATCGTCGTGCCTGCCGACGGGCGGCTGAAGTAGCTCAGCTGTGAGAGGACCATGGTCTGTGCTATCGATCGCTCCGCCGCACAGACTTGAGGGTTCCGCAGCCGAGCCCGATCTGATCGTGATGGATTGGCCCGAAGAGCCAGGGGCGAAGATCGCGCAGGGCAGAGAAGCCGGTTCTCTTCGGGGAGGCCGTCGTTTTCCTGTGCCCGCAGCCGGTTGACCCAGCCGGTGAGCGTGGCGAGGAGGAAGCGGAGCGAGGAGTGGTTCTGGTCTCGGCGAGTTCCGGACAGGGCGCGCTCGCAGTTTTCACGGTTAGCTCAAGGGTGGCGCTCGAGTGCCCGAAAGAGAAAGCCGCTCGATACCTAGGACTAGCAGCCCGTTGAAGAAGGGGCCATCCGACCGGCGTGATGATCGAAACTCGGCGGGATGCTCGCGCCAACCAGGTCGGACATGAGCTCGCGGATCCGCGCGTCGACCTCGACCACGA
>JANSXC010000026.1 GCA_024743115.1 bacterium
GAGTTCGACGTCGAGGGCAAGGTGGCGGCCGCGACCGTGCGTGCAGTCTGCGACAACCACTGGCGAATCTACGTCAACGGCGAACGCGTCGTGCAGGGTGACGACTGGACAGTCGCGACGACGACGGACATCACCGACCAGCTGCGCCCGGGCCGCAACGTGATCGCGGTCCACGGCTGGAACGATGGTGGACCTGCGGGGCTCGCGCTGCGCGCGACGTGGACGACGGCTGCGGGCACCGACGTGCTCGTGTCGGACCGGGACTGGCGCTGCAGTGACGACGATCCGGATGGGTGGAACGACGTCGAGTTCCGAGCCGAGGGTTGGCCGTCGGCCACGGTTCTGGCCGCGCTCGGAGCGCGCAAGGCGGTCTGGTCGCGCACGCTCGACGCGGATTCGCTCGCGGGCGAAGCGGCACCCGATGCGCCTCAGATCGCGCTGCCGGCGCTCGGGCTCGCCGGGCCGGGTGCGGATGGTGCACTCGAGCTGCTGCAGGTCCCCAAGGCGTACGGCTCATGGGTCTCGTTGTGCGCCGATGACCGCGGTCGGCTCTACGCGAGCGATCAATCGCGCGGGCTCTATCGCATCACGCCCGCTTCCGGTATCGGTGAAGAATCGACGATCGAGCGCGTCGAAGTCGAACTTGACGGCGCGCAGGGCCTGTGCTGGTTCGAAGGTGCGCTCTACGCGGTGGTCGCTGTGCGATCGCCCGGCTTCTACCGCGTGCGCGATACGGACGGTGACGACCGGCTCGATCAGGTCGAACTGCTGCGCGAGTTTTCGGGCACGGGTGAGCATGGTCCGCACGCGGTCGTGCCGGCGCCCGACGGCAAGAACCTGATCCTCGTGATCGGCAACCACGTCAAGCCGACCGAGTTCAGCAAGGGTGGCCCGAGCTACGTCTGGGGCGAAGACCGGCTGCTGCCGAAGATCGAGGATCCGCGGGGTCACGCGCGCGGGCGCAAGGCGCCGGGCGGCTACATCTGTCGCATCGACCCCGACGGCAAGGAGTGCGAACTTCTGTGCTGGGGCTTCCGCAACACCTACGATGTCGCGGTGCTGCCCGATGGGCGGCTCTATACCTACGACGCGGACATGGAGTGGGACATGGGGATGCCGTGGTATCGCCCGACCCGCATCCTCGAGGTCGTGAAGGGCGCGGATTACGGTTGGCGCAGTGGCAGCAATAAGTGGCCTGTCGACTATCCGGATTCACCGATCGCGGTCTGTGACATCGGCCCGGGTTCGCCGACCGGCATGGTCACGCACGGCGGCAGTGTGCTCGCACTCGACTGGACGTTCGGCACGATCTACGCGCTGCCGATCGGCTCGCGCGAGCCGGTGCAGTGGGTCACGGGGCAGCCGTTCCCGGTGAGCGACGCGGTGTCCGTCGACGGCAAGCTCTACGTCATCACGGGTGGTCGCGGTCTGCGGACGCGGTTGTTGCGCATCGACGCGACGCCGCCGCAGCAGACGGCGACCGCGATGCCGATGGCCGAACGCGGGGGTCGCCGCGAGCTCGAACGCCTGCGTGGTGTGTTGCGCTACACGGGTCTCGATGCGCGCACCGTGCTCGCGCGCCTCGGCGAGAGTCGTTTCGATTTCGCGGAGATGGACTCGGAGGAACGGGTCTCGTGGCTGCGGGTGCACGCGCTCGCGCTGTTGCGCATCGACTCGGTCGACGAGGCGATCCGCAGGGACCTCGGTGCGCGGTTGCTGCCGTTGTTTCCATGTGGTGACGATCGGGTCGATGCCGATCTCGCCGAGCTGCTCGCATTCCTCGACGTTCCCGGGCTTCTCGAGAAGGCCGTGCCGACGCTGAGCCCACTGCGGCCTGCGAAGCCTCCCGAGTGGGCCGAGGTCGTGAAGCGCAACAGCAGCTACGGCGGCGCGATCCAGAAGATGCTCGACAACATGCCCCCGACGCCGCAGATCGCGATTGCGTATGCGCTACGCACGGTGAAGCACGGTTGGACACTCGAGCAGCGACGCGTTTTCTTCACGTTTCTCACCGAGGCGCGCACGCGCAGTGGTGGGGCGAGCTATGACGGCTACCTGGGCAAGATCATCGACGCGGCCTGGGAGACGTGTTCGCCGGCGGAGCAGAGCGCACTCGCCGAGCTCGTCGACAAGGCGCGCGCCGAACTGCCGTCGTTTCGCGCGACGCCGCCACGTGGGCCCGGCCGCGACTGGCAGCTCGGCGACGCGATCGCGTTCGTGCGTGGCGACACGGGCAAGCGGGATCTCGCGGCGGGCCACAACCTGTTCCATGCGGTTGGCTGCGCCTCGTGCCACTACTTTGCGGGCGAGGGCGGCAACCACGGGCCGGACCTCACGAGTCTCGGGAACAAGTTCTCGGCCGAAGAGGTGATCGAGGCGATCATCGCGCCGGATCGTGTGATCAGCGATCAGTACGCCGCGGTGGTCGTGACCAAGACGGATGGCTCGGTGATCCTCGGGCGCGCCAACTCGGTCGATCGCGGGGGTGTGAAGTACTGGGACGTCGTTCCAGCGGTCGCCCAAGCCGAGCTCCAGCGGATTCCCGCGAGCGAGGTGGCGAGCGTCGAGCCATCGAAGCAGTCGCCGATGCCGGCGGGGCTCGTCGATGCTCTGAGCCCGGGCGAGCTGCGAGATCTCGTCGCGTTCCTGCTGTCACGCGGCGTGCGCTGAGGCGTTCGACCATCCCTACTTTGCAATGCAAAGTCGGGATGGTAGGCTGTCGACGATGGTCTCACGTCGATGGTCAGGCCGCGCGCCCCGGGCGGTGGTGCGGGCGTTCGTATCGGCCCTGGCCTTCCTGGCCGTGGTTTCGGCCCAGGGGCCGGCGGTCGTCACGCATCTCGACCTGCAGTATTCGGAGGGCGTCGCGCGCGACGGCCGGCGAAACTCGCTCGATGTCTACCTGCCGGGCCGGGTGAGCCGTCCGCCGCTGGTGGTGTTTTTGCATGGCGGCGGCTGGTCGGCGGGCCAGAAGGAACCCTACGAACGCCTCGCACGCGCACTCTGCACGCAGGGCATCGGCTGTGCGCCGATCAACACGCGAATGTTCCCGTTCGTGCGGCCGGATGCGATGGCACGTGACTGCGCTCGCGTGTTCGGGTTCTTGCACGACTCGGCGGAGCGACTGGGCTTCGATCCCGAGCGCATGTTCCTCATGGGGCACTCGGCGGGCGCGCACCTCGTGAGTCTCGCGGTGCTCGACGAGGCCATCTGGCGGCATAGCGGCGTGTCGCGGGCCGCCGTGTGCGGTGTGATCGCGTTGTCGGGCGTCTACGACGCGCGGCCGCGCCACTTCGTGCTCGAACGGATCTTCGGCCGCGACGTCACGGCACGTGCAGCGATGTCGCCCGTGCAGTTCGCCCGCGCCGACGCGCCGCCGTTCTCGATCGTCTGGGCCGAGCGCGACATCCCGGGGATCGGGCTGAGTTCGCGCATGTTCGCGAATGCGTTGCGCGCGCACGGTGCGGCGGTCGAGCTGCGCAAGCTCGAGAATCGCGATCACGTTGATTACATGTTCCAGCTCGATGCCCATGGCGCAGTGGGGGCGGCCGCAGTGAACCCGGCGGCGGTGAACCTCGTGCCGTTGGTTACGCGCAGCGTGTGGCGGCATCTCGCGCGTTCCCGGTCGGGGCCGCGCCAGGCGGTCGCGGCGCGTCGATTCGAGGTCAAGACCGCGCAGATCGCGGGGCGACTGCCGATCGCGCTGTTCGGACCGGCCGGGCGACAGCGCGACGCGGTGGGGTGGCTGGTGCTCGCGGTCGATGCGGTCGATCGCCCGGCGGCCACCGCGCTCGCGCGCGAGGTGGCGGCGCGAGGGCGCGTCGTTGCGCTCGTCGACATCACCGGTCTGCCACGCGCCGACGATCGTCGGGCGATTGCGACGTTCGATCGGATGGTGCAGGGCTGTGCCGATGCGATCGAGCGCTTCGGCGCGCCGGTCGCGCGGCCGGTCGTCGGCGCGATGGGGGCCGCGGGCTGGCTCGTGGGGGTGAGTTCGCTGCCGACGCGCGGCGCGCTCGTGCTCGGGTCGGCTGCGGCTCGGGCCGTCGTCGAGGGCGTCCTCGAGGGCGGACGCAAACATGGTCGCGATCCCGCCGCTCTGCTCGCCGCGAACGCTCGGCCGATGCTCCTGCTCGCAAGTGAACGGGACGCTGCCGTGGATCGCCCCGCAACGCATCGGCTGTCGCGGTTGCTCACGCGGCGCGGCGACTGCGCCGTCGACCTCGCGGCTCCGGCGGTGCGTGAGCTGGCCCGCGCGGCCGCCGCGGGCGATCCGACGCTGGCCGAGTTCGTGGTGGCGTTCCTCGACGGGTGATCATCCAGAGGCTGCCGCGCCGGGCGTAGTCGTCGGTCGGTGCGGTCGTCAGTTGGCGCGGTGCACCGTGAGTTGCGGGAACGGGATGTTCCAACCGTTCTTCGTGCATGCGTCGACCAGGATATGTTGCAGCGCGCGCTGCAACTCGCGGTAGTGGATCGCGGCGTCGCCGGTGAACACTGCGCGGGCCTCGAGGTCGAGTGAGCTGGCGCCCGCGGCTTCGAACTCGACCTCGGCTTCGCGGATGTGGGCGGCGTCGTCGACGAACTGCGGGAGCTCGGCGCGGAGAGCCTGGGTCAGGCGCTCGGGAATCACGGTCGTGGCGTCGGTCTGGTGCGCGTAGTCGATACCGAACAGCGCGACGATGCTGAAACCGTCGGACAGGTTGCGCGGGTTCTGGTCGAGATACGCGGCCGCGGTGTAGCTCCTCGGCGCGAGGTAGTCGTCGACCACGACGACCTCCGGGGTCTGGACCGTGACCGGGCCGATGATGTCGTCATCGAGAATCACGACGTCGCCCACCTCGGACGGAAACCATGGCTCGCCCGGACCAGGTACGCGCGACCGCCGGCCGATGAGCTCCTGGATCGGCACGCGCAGTTCGCCGCCCTGCAGACACGGGTTGCTGAGCGTCGAGTAGAATCGCAGGTTGTCGACGCGGTAGGGCAGGCCCTCCATGATGATGCGCTCGCCCTCGCGGACCGAGCCGATGTTGAGGATCAGTCGGATCTGCTCGAAGAACTGCGGCGCCATCTTCACGAGCACCCAGCCCGCGCCGATCAGGAACACGATGCCGATCGACAGCAGCAGGAAGTCCTGCCGCATCCAGGGCACGATCATGGTCGCGATGATCGCGAGGAGCAGGCCGAGCGCCGAGAAGACGACCTCCGCGATCCGGAGCGATACGGCACGCTCGCGGCGGCGACGGGCGAGCATGCGGTTCTGCAGCCAACGCATCGTGAACAGCACGGCGAAGAACGCCGCCGTCGACAACAGGAGTGTCAGTCCGCGCTGAGCGAAGAACTCCTTTGCGTGGTCGGCAAACGGCTTCTGCGACTCCTTGATCGTCTGCAGTCGGGCATTGAGGATGCGCTCTTCGTCTTCGTAGCGCTTGATCAGAGGTTTCCAGCGCTGCTCGATCTCGGTCGTTGCCTCGGCCCGCGCGGCGGACTCCTGAGGCAGCAGGTTGCGCGTTCGCTCCGCGGTCTGCTGGGCGGTTCGGGCTTGTGGTAGCCAGTCTTCAAGCTCCTTGAGTCGGCTTTCGATCGCGCTGATCTGGCGCGACTCGGCGGTCACACTCTTGATGGCATCGATCACGGGCTCGATCAGGCCGATCGCCTCTTTCTCGAGGTTGAACTCACCCTTGTCCGGGGCGAGGAACCCTTTGACGTCCGACCGCGCGGTCAGTTCAGCGAACTGCCACTTGAGGTCGGAGATCTCTTTCTCGAGCGCCTCCTTCTCCTCTGCTGTTGCCGTGAGAAGCTGCTGCCGTTTCTCGACCAGTCCCTTGGCCAGGTTCTCCAGTGCCTCGATCGTGTTCGGTTCGAGTTGGGTCGGCGGATCCTGGGCGACGAGCGAGGTCGCGAGGCCAATGATCAGGCACAGGAGGGCCGGGAGGCGAAGTGCGGCGAGCATGCCGCGAAGCCTACTCAGGCTGGCATCGTGGTTCCCGCACTTCATGATGGCGGGTCGAATGAGCAAAGGCATCTCGACCAAGCCGCCGAGCGGCATGCGCGATTTCCTCGCCCCCGACGTCGCCCGGCGCCGCCACGTGCTGGGGGTGGTGCAGCGGGTCTACGAGTCGTTTGGCTTCGTGCCGCTCGAGACGCCGACGATCGAGAACCTGACGACGCTGCTCGGCAAGTACGGTCCCGAGGGCGATCAGCTGCTCTACCGGCTCTTGCATCGACGGGAGAAGCTCGCGCGAGCGCTCGAGGCCGGGGCTGACGAAGCGGGCCTGGCCGACGAAGGGCTGCGATACGACCTCACGGTGCCGCTCGCGCGCGTGGTGGCCAACTACAAGGACCTGCCGACCTACTACAAGCGCTACCAGATCCAGCCGGTGTGGCGCGCGGACCGGCCGGCCCGCGGGCGCTTCCGCGAGTTCTATCAGTGCGACGTCGACGTGATCGGCACGCAGAGTCTCGTCGCCGAAGCCGAGGTGTGCGGTGCGATCGCGACCGTTCTGAAGGAGCTCGGGTTCAGCGACTTCAAGATTCACGTCAACCATCGCGAGCTGCTGCGCGCGTTCGTAACCGACGCCGGCATCGCGCCGGAGAACGAATCGCTCGCGCTGATCGCGCTCGATAAGCTCGACAAGATCGGGCGCGACGGGGTGCTGAAGGAACTCGGCGAGAAGGGCATCGAGCCGGCGGCGGGCGAACGGCTGTTGGCGGCGCTCGAAGCCGCGCGGGAGCCCGGCGCCCTGGGACGACTGACGGGCGGCGAGCCGTTGGTCGAACTGTTCGCGCTCGCTGCTGCCGGCCCCGCGAGCGACCATCTGCTCTTCGATCCGACGCTCGCGCGCGGGCTGTCGTACTACACGGGACCGATCTTCGAGATCACCTGCGAAGGCCTCGCGGGTTCGCTCGGCGGCGGCGGGCGCTACGACAACCTCATCGGCATGTTCGGCAAACAGCAGGTGCCGGCGGTCGGGTTCTCACTCGGGCTCGAGCGGGTGCTGCTCGTGATGGAGGAGCGTGCCATGTTCCCGGACCTCGGGGTAGGCCCCGAGGTGTTGCTCTGCCGCATGAAAGAGGTGCCGGCGCACGATGCGATCCGAGTCGCGAGCGAACTGCGGAGTAAGGGCGTGCGGGTCGAGGTGTTCGCCGATACGCCGCAGCTCAAGAAGCAGCTCAACTACGCCAACAATCTGGGCGCGCCCTACGCTGCAGTGCTCGGAGAGAGCGAGCTGCAGGCCGGGACGATCGCGCTCAAGAACCTCGAAAGCGGCGAGCAGGTCACCGTCGGCGTCGCGGAAGCTGCGGATCGGATACGATCCCGCGCATGAGAGGAGCAGCGATCCGGCGGGGGTTCATTGCACGACGGTTCGGGACCGCGCTGCTGATCGCAGTGGCCGCTGTGGGCAGTCTCGCTCCTGCCACCCTGGCGCAGATGGCGCCGCGTTGGCTGGTCGGGCGCGACGTCATCGATGGCCGCAGCGGTCGCAAGGTGCGATCGATCGAGGATCTCGGCGACCACCGACTCGATCAGCAGTACTGGCTCGGCAGCGAACAATACTCGTGCGGCACCGCGGTTGTGGATCTCGCGCGGGACGAGGTCGTCGACCATCGGGTGGGCTGGTTCGCGCTGCGCGGGTTCGACGGCAAAGCGCGCTGGGCGATCCGCAGCCTCGCGTCGTTCGATCCGCACTGCTGCCCTGTGCTCGCGCGCGATCATGTCGTGTATGTCACCAAGGCAGGGGTGCTCCGTGCCCTGGATCGTGCGACCGGCAGACTGGTGTGGGAGCACGAGGATGCGCCCGAGGGGCTGTTGGCAGTGGAGGGTGACCTCGTCGTGGTCGCCGACCGCAAGCCGCCGCGCGCGCGGCCGCCAGGTGGAGGTCGCCGCCTACGCGCTCGCCAACGGCCGGCTGGCGTTCCGCGCGGAGCTGCCGGCGGTCGCGCAGCGGCTCGTGGTGACCGACGCCGGCATCGCGGTGATGGGCCGGAAATACGCCGTCGTCCACGACCGATTCGGGCCGCGGGTGCTGACGGTGGACGGAGTGACGTTCGATATCCGCGGCGGCAAGGACGGTTGGTTCGTGTTGCGGCCGTACGAGCTCGAAGCGTTCGATCGCGCGGGCAAGTCGCGGTGGCAGGTGCAGCGGCCATTCGATGTCCGGACCGCGGCGGCACTCGAGATCCTGCCCGACGGCGGCGTGCTGACCTGGAAGCGGGATCTCAACGTCGACAAGGGTGTCGGATTCGTCTGCCGGAGTCCGGTCGATGGCAGCACGCGTTGGCGGTCAGATGTGGCCTCACCGGGCAAGTTCGAGTCGCCCTACCGGCTCGGCAGGGTCGAGGTGCGGGCGACGGCTCGCGGCATCTATCTGCTCAGTCTGACGAGCACCGGCTCCGTCGTCGCCGAGCTGTCTCCGAAGACGGGGGAGCAGAAGAAGCTCGTCGATTTGCGGCCGAAGCCGAAGCGGCGGGTGCGTCGCCGGCTGCCTGCGAAGGGCCGCTAGGGGCCCTGGTGGGCCGCGCCCACCAAGGCCTGCAGCCGGCGGACGGCTGGACCTCTGGCCGTTCGCCGGTGGACGGCGACGCATAGTTGAGTCAAGATGCGCGCATGACACGGTCGGATCGAGCAGGCACCCAGCACCCGCTGGAACCCGCCGAGCTCGAGCTCGTCGACCGGGTCATTGCCGCCATCGAGGCCAGCGACGACGAGAACGCCGCCGCGACGATCCAGGCGATCGACGAGCAGCTCGAGTCGCTCGGCTTGTTCGGCCAGCTGCTCGCGCGCTATCCGTCACCGCTCGACGAGCAGCGGCTCGGGAGGATGCGGCGCAGCCTCGACACGCTGGTCGACTCGCTCGTCGCCACGGACCAGGCGAGCTTCCCGTTCCGGGCGCCGACACAGGCGCTCGTCGGACGCTCGATGAACATGGCGCAGATCAACTTCCTGCGTCTGTTGTGGCACGTGACCGGCTCACTGCCCGACAAGGGCGAAGCGGCGGAGCTGCGCGAACTCGCGGCGCGCCGGTTGCGCGCGAGCGTTCACTGCCGGCTCGTCGAGGAGGTACTCGCGGATCTCGTGACCGATGGCGCGATCCAGCGGCGGCTCCGTGAACAGGCGGTGCACAGTCTCGCCCAGCTCTGGGCGAACCGGCTGACCTGGCGCGTGCATACGTTCTTTCCGATCCTCGCCGAGACCTGGGAGGCGCGGCAGCGCGTGCGCGTCACGGGTGGCACGCTCGTCGGCTGCAGCGAGATGTTTCAGCTGCTCGTGCAGGGTGCCGACGCGGAGTTCGTTGAGCTCTTCGCGGAGCGTGAGCCCGGCTGCGAGGAGGAACAGGCGTTCCGCGAGTTCTTGTTCGGCACGTCGTCCGAAGAACTCGAACGGTTGGCACAGCGGATGGCGGCCGAAGGGCTCACGAGTATCGAACTCGACGCGCGGGTGGATCACAGTTCGCGCGACGCCGGCTCGATCCTGTTCGAGTTCTTCCGCTCTCGGCTGGTGCAGTGCTCCGCGCGGCGGATCGGCAACCTCGATGGTCCGCGCCACACGGCCGAGGGCTACGTGCTGCTCGCCTGGCTCGCGCGGCGATGAGAAAAGGCTCGCTCGGCGCTGCGGCGAGCCCGGTGCTCAGTGCGCGTCGAGCCAGTTTTCGCCGTGGTCCATCGTGACCTCGAGCGGCACGAGCAGTTCGGCGGCGCCCGTCATCGCATCTTGCACGATGCGCTCGACCTCGGCGAGTTCGGACTCCGGCACGTCGAGCACGAGCTCGTCGTGAACCTGGAGCAGCATGCGGGCCTCGAGGTTCCGGTCTCGCAACGCGGCATGAACCGCGAGCATCGCGCGTTTGACGATGTCGGCGGCGGCGCCCTGGAGGGGCGTGTTGACGGCCATGTTCTCCGCGGCGATCCGCTGCATCGCGTTGGTCGAATCGATGTCCGGCAGCGGCCGGCGGCGCCCGAACATCGTTTCCGCGTAGCGCTCGTCCTGTGCGTGCGCGAGCGAGTCGTCGAGGTAGCGCTTCACGCCGGGCAGCGCCTTGAAGTAGTTCTTGATGAACTTCTTGGCCTCGGGCGGGCGCATGCCGGTCTCGCGCGCAAGGCGTGAGGCGCCCATGCCGTACATCAGCCCGTAGTTGACGATCTTGGCCTGGTTGCGCAGCTCTGGCGTGACCATGTTCGGCAGCAGGCCGTGCACGATCGCCGCGGTACGCGCGTGGATGTCCTCGCCCGAATGGAACGCTTCGACGAGCGCCTTGTCGCCAGACAAGTGCGCGAGGAGTCGCAATTCGATCTGCGAGTAGTCCGCGGATAGCAGCACCCAGCCCTTCTGTCGCGGCACGAACGCGCGGCGCACGCGGCGGCCCTCCTCGGTGCGGATCGGGATGTTCTGCAGGTTGGGGTTGTCGGAACTGAGCCGCCCCGTTGCGGCGACGGCCTGGTTGAACGTCGTGTGCACGCGACCCGTCACCGCGTCGACCAGCTGCGGCAACGTGTCGACGTAGGTGCCCTTGAGCTTGGTCAGCTGGCGCCATTCGAGCAGCAGCTGCGGCACCTCGTGGTGGGGTGCGAGCTTCTCGAGCACCTCGTGGTCCGTCTTGTAGTTGCCCGCCGCGGTCTTGCGCGGACGTTGCACGTTCGCGGCGCGGTGAACCTCGAGTTCGTCGAACAACAGTTTGCCGACCTGCTGGGTGGAGCCGAGGTTGAACTCGTGCCCAGCTCGTTCGTGCGCGCGTTGCTGGAGCTGGGTTGCCCGCACCTGGAGCTCTTCGCCGAGACTTCGCAGGTGTTCGCGGTCGATCGCGATGCCTTCCCACTCCATGTCGAGCAGCACGGGCACGAGCGGCAGCTCGAGCTCGGTCAGAATCTTGCGCACCTCGCGCTCGTCGAGCAATGGCTCGAGGACCCCGGCGATGCGGAGCGCAAGGTCGGCCTCTTCGGCGACGAACTCGCCGGCGACCGAAGGTTCGATCTCCGCGAACGTACGCTGCTTCTTGCCCGTGCCGACGACGTCCTTCGGGGTTGTCTTCTTGTACGCGAAGTGTCGCAGCGCGAGCGCGTCGAGCGAGTGCGAGGCGACGCCTGGTTCGATGCAGTAGTTGGCCAGCATCGTGTCGAACGCCACGCCGCCGAGCGCGGTATCGGCGGCGCGCAACGCCGCGAGGACGTGCTTGACGTCGTGCGCGATCTTCTGCGGTCGTTCCGCGGCGAGCAGCGGCCGCAGCTTGGCCATTGCCGCGTCGTTGCCTGCGGCGACGATCGGTGGTTCGAGGTTGAGCGGCACGTAGCTCGCCTGACCGGGTGCCGTAGCGAACGCGATGCCGACGAGTCTCGTGCCGCGTGGGTACCGGCCCTCGGTCTGAGCGGCGATCGCGACGCGGTCGCACTTCGTGAGTTCCGTGACCAGCGCGTCCAGTCCGGCTTCGTCACGGACGATGCGGTAGTCCTGCTTGACGTCGTCCTGAGGCTTGGGCGCGGCGGCGAGCTGGGCAGTCAGGTTCGTGAACTCGAGCCGCTGGAATAGCGGGCGTAGCAGCTCGGGGTCGGGTGCGGCCGGGCCGAGATCGGTCGCCGTGACTGGTAGCGGCACGTCGAGCCGCAGTTGCACGAGTTCCTTGCTCAGGATTGCCTGGTCGCGATTCTCGATCAGCGACGCCTTGATCGCCTTCTTCTCGAACTCCTCGGCGCGATCGAGCGCGGCTTCGAGCGAGCCGAAGCGTTGGAGTAGCGTCACGGCGGTCTTCTGACCGACCTTGGGCACGCCCGGCACGTTGTCCGAGGAGTCGCCCATGAGCGCGAGAAGATCGACCATGAGTGCCGGCGGCACGCCCCACTTCTTCTCGCACGCGGCGGCGTCGAGGATCTCGGGCTTGCTCGTCGAACTGCGCAGGTTCCAGAGCTTGATGTCTTCGTCGACGATCTGCAGGAAGTCCTTGTCGCCAGTGACGAGGAAGACCGCCATGCCCTCGGCTTTGCCCTGCATCGCGAGCGTCGCGATGACGTCGTCGGCCTCGTCCGCCTCGCTCTCGACGATGTGGATGCCGAAACCCGTCGCGGCTTCGCGGATGTCGTCGAGCTGAACCGCCATGTCGTCGGGCATCTTGGTCCGCGTCGACTTGTACTCCGGGTAGACCTTCGTGCGGGTGAGGTCGCCGCGCGGACCATCGAATGACAGTGCGATTGCGTCAGGCTTCTCGCGCTCGATCAGCGCGCGCAGCGTCGTACAGAAGCCGTAGGTCGCCGCGGTCGGGTGGCCGTCACTGGTCGACAGCGGGGCGCGGCCCGAACCCTGGAACGCGAAGAAGCTGCGATAGGCCAGGGCCGTGCCATCGACGAGGAACAGGCGCTTCTGCATGACGCCGTTGTAGCGCCCGGGTGGACCAAGTCGCACCCGTTCTCGGTTCAGCTGCCGATCTGGATCTGCAGGCCGTTGCTGAGATCGAAGGTGCCGAACAGAGCGCCGGGTTGGGCGACGACGCCCCATTGGAAGAACGCGTTGACACCCAGGAAGCCGGGGTCGTTCGGCAGCGTCAGCGGCCATCGCGCGTCGCCTGCGGCGTCGGTGAACGTCGTCGGGAACGCGACCGCTTGCAGCCCGATCAGGCGGCGACAGCTGGCGCCGATCTGGTGGTTCGCAGGGCGGAGGGAGATCAGCAGGAACGCGGCCGTGGTTGCGGGCGCGTTGCTCACGGTGATGGCGAAGCTCGTCGAGCCGATTGTCGGGGCGCCGCCCGTGGTCGCGATCGCGGGCGGCGTCGGGTTCGCGCTCGTGCAGCCGGCGCCGTAGGTCAGCACGAAGTTGCCAGCGCTGCCGTTCGGATCGAGGATCCACGGTTCGTTGCCCTGCAGGCCGTTGTCCGCGCTGAAGTAGACCTGCGAGCCGGTGGCGAACATCGGGCCGATCGAGACGGCACCGCGACCGCCGCGGCCGAAGTCGCTGACGCGCTGCGTGCCGTTGGCGGTACCGTCGCTCTGCCACAGCTGCAGGCCATGCGCGAGGTCGTTCGCCGCGAAGAGCACCTCGGTGCCCGAGATCGCAGTCAGCGAACCCGGAACCGGGCCCGGCAACGCGCCCGGACCGATGTCGAGTGTCGGTCCGGTGCCGGCCGCGGTGCCGTCGCTCGACCACAGCTCGGCGCCCGCGCCCGAGCCATCGTCGAACAGGAAGAACACTCGGCTGCCGACGCCCGTGAGGTCGGTGATCATCGAACTGTTGAGGCCCGGCGTCAGGTCGGCGACCAGCGTGGTGCCGAGGGCCGTGCCGTCACTGACGCAGAGTTCGCGACCGGTACCCGGTGCGTTGGCGACGAAGAACACGCGACTGCCTGCGGCGGTGATCTGTGTCGGTCGGGAGCCGGCGCCGGCCGGCTGGAAGTCCGCGACCATCGCGGTGCCGTTGATCGTGCCGTCGGTCGACCAGAGCTCGGAACCCGAGACACCGTCGTGAGCCTCGAAGTAGACCTTGCCACCAGCGGCGACGAGTTCCTTCGGGTCCGAACCCCACGCGCCGGGCCGTACGTCGATCAGCACCGTGCCGGCGGTCGTGCCGTCGGTGGACCAGATCTCGTTGCCGTTGATCGCGTCGCGGGCGACGAAGATGGCGCGGTTGCCGAGCGCGGTCATCTCGCGGATCGACGAGCTGCTGCTGCCGCTCAGGATGTCGCGGATCATGCCTGTGCCGCTGGCCGTGCCGTCCGATGACCAGAGCTCGGCGCCGTTGGTTGCGTCGGTGCCGCAGAAGACGACATGCGTCGACGTCGCGACGACTTCGCTCGGGAATGTGTCGGCGAGGCCGGGGCGGTCGGTGAGCTGCAAGGTACCCGCGAGCGTGCCGTTGGTGCGGAAGAGTTCACGGCCGCTGGCGCCGTCCTCACCGGCGAAGAACACATCGCCGAGGAACGTGGTCGTGTGCTCCGGCACTGCGCCGTTGAAGCCGGGATTGAGCTCGAGCCGACTCGTGCCCGCTGCGGTGCCGTCGGTGATGTGGACCTCGCGGCCCGTGCCCGAGTCCGCGGCGAAGAACACACCACCCGCGAACCCGGTCCACGCGCCTGGATCGGAGCTGCTGTTCCGCGGCAGGGTGTCGGCGAGCGCGAAGGTGCCCGCCGGAGTTCCGTCGCAGACGAACGGTTCGCGGCCGATGCCGTTGCCGATCGCGCTGCAGAGGATCCGTCCCGGCCCGAACGCGGTCAGGTCTTCGGGCTGCGACGAGACGCCGATGTCGAGGTCGCCGACGAACGTCGCCCCGACGCCGGTCGTGCGCCAGAGCTCGCGCTGACCGTTGAAGCCCGTTGCGGCGAACCATAGTTCGTTGCCGACCTCGACGAACCCGGCCGGGTTGGAGTTCGACGATCCTGGCGCGAGGTTTCTGAGACGATACGTGCCGGGGACGGTGCCGTCGCTGCGCCATGGCTCGAAGCCGGATGAGCCATCGCTCGCCGCGAAGTAGGTGATGCCACCGAGAACGGCGAACTCCTCGGCGAGGATGCCGCTGTTGCTGCCGGGGCCGATGTCGACGAGCAGGCCGGTGCCGGCGCTGGTCCCGTCGGTCACGTAGAGTTCCTGGCCGCTGGTCGTCGTCGCGCGGAACACGGCGCGGGTGCCGAGATCGGCGAAGCCGAGCGGGTTCGAACTCGAGATGCCGGCGTTGAGGTCGCCGAGCGCGACCGCACCGGCGCCGCCCGGCGTCGCGTAGAACGGTTCGGGTCCCGCGGTGCCGTCGTCGGCCGCGAACAGCACGCCGTTGCCGAACGGGCGCAGCCGGCTCGGCGTCGAACTCGAACTGCCGGTCCAGATGTCGGCCACGAGCACCGTGCCGTTGGCGGTGCCGTCCGTGCGCCCGAGTTCGCGCCCAACGCCGGGAAACAGCGCCGAGAACCACAGCTGGCCGCCGGCGACGACGAACTCCTCGGGACTCGAGCTCGTGCTGCCCGGCATGATGTCCGCGACGAGCGTCGTGCCTGCCGCAGTGCCATCGGTCCGATAGATCTCTCGGCCCAGCGTCGTCGACGCGACGAAGTAGACGTCATTGCCGAACACGGTCAGCCGCGTCGGCGAGCTCGAGGCGGGACCCGGCATGAGGTCGATGACCGGGCGCGTGCCCGTCGCGGTGCCGTCCGTGCTCCACAGTTCCCGGCCGATCCCCGCTACCGTCGCCGAGAACAGGACGCGGTTGCCGAGCGTCACGAAGTCCTCTGGCCGCGAGGAGCCGGTGCCACCGGCCAGATCGACGAGCAGGTCCGTGCCTGCGCTGGTGCCGTCCGTTACCCAAGGCTCGTGACCGTGGAGCCCGTCTGCGCTGAACACCGCGAGGTTGCCGATCACGGCGAAGCCGCTCTCGAAGCCGTCGGTCAACGAACTGTTCGTCGGCGTCGTGCCGAGGTTCTGGATCAGGGACTGGGCCGCGAGCGGCGCCGCGAACCCGCCGATGGCGGCCGCAGCAACGAGGCGGGTGAGGGACGACAGGATCTCGGGTGTCATGGCTGCTGACCCGAGCGAGGCCGCGCCCCGGCTGTCACAGCTCGGCCGGAAAAAGGCTGAGACCCGCGGGGGCAGGCCCCTCAGATCAGATACTTGATCGCCACGAATCCGCCGACCAGAAGCGCCGTGCCGCCGATCGTGACGAGCGCGAACCGGCGCTCGATGAAGTCCTTGATCGATGGCCCGAAGCGGCGGAACAGCCACGCGACGAGGAAGAAGCGCGCCGAGCGGCCAATCAGCGACGCGAGCACGAACATCGGGAAGTTGATCGCGAAGACGCCTGCCGTGATCGTGATGACCTTGTAGGGGATCGGCGTGAATCCCGCGGCGAAGACGACCGCGAAGTCCCACTCCTCGTAGAGGCCCTGGACGCGTTCGTAGCTGTGCTCGTTGACACCGGGCACGTAGTCGAAGAAGAACTGCTGGACGTGTTCCCAGAGGAACATGCCGATGCCGTAACCCGCGATGCCGCCGAGCAAGGATGCGATCGAGCACCACAGCGCGAAGCGGTAGCTCTTCTTGACGTCGCCGATGCAGAGCGCGATCAGCAGCACGTCGGGTGGGATTGGGAAGAAGCTGCTCTCGGCGAAGCTCAGCACGAACAGCACCGGAACGGCATAGGGGGTGTCCGCCCAGCCGATCACCCAGTCGTAGAGCCGTCGGACCAGGCCGCGCCGGGGCCCGCCCGATTGGGGGCCGCCGGGCGGCAGCTCGGCGGTGGGCGATGTCGCCGGGTCGATCGAGCCGGGGGAACCGCTATCGGTGGCGTGCATCACGAATGGCTGGCGGGCGGGTTCGGGCCGGCCTCGGGGGCGGGCGTCATCTCGAAGACCTCGAGCAGCACGGGACCCTCTTCGCCGCGCGTCGAGAGACGCGGCGAATGCAGCAGGGTCCACGGGCCGCGGCAGGTGCGCAGCTCCTCGAAGCGGTTCGCGCCGCGCACGAGTCGCGCGGGCAGCACCTGCCCCTCGGCGACGACACGGATCCTGAGGTCGAGGCCGCGGGCGTCGGTGGTGGGGTAGCCGACGGTCTTGACGTTCTGCGTGATGAACCGCGGCCGCGGGTGACCGGTGCCGAAGGGCCCGAGGGTGTCGAGGCGACGGACGGTGTGCGGATCGAGTTCTTCGAAGCGCGCGGGGCCATCGAAGAACACCGACTCGCGGCGCGGCAGCTCGCCGCAGACCTTGGCGAACTGCACGCAGAACGCGTCGAAGTTCTCGCGTTTGACCTCGAGGCCGACGGCGGCGGCATGACCGCCGTGCGATTCGAGCAGGTCGGTGCAGCCGGTCAGCGCATCGCGCAGGTGCAGTCCCGTGTTACAGCGACCGGAACCGCGTCCGACCCCGTCCTCGAACGCGACGAGCACGACCGGCTTCTTGAACGTCTCGGCCGCGCGTGCGGCGACGATGCCGAGCACGCCGGGGTGCCACTTGTCCGAGCCGAGTGCGATCGCCGGGGCCTCGATCGTCGCGGCCTCGCGCATGACTTCGTCCTGCATCAGGCGTTCGACGCGCCGGCGGTTCTCGTTGTGGTTCTCGAGCACCTTGGCGGCGGCCTGGGCCTCGGAGTAGCCCGGCGCGAGCAGTAGCTGCACCGCCTCGATCGCATGACCCATGCGACCCGCGGCGTTGATCAAAGGCGCGATGCGGAACGCGATATCGCCGACATCGATGCCGCGGTGCGAGACGCCGGCGGCGTCGAGCAGCGCGCGGATCCCGGGGCTCTTGCTCTGGGTCAGCGCGCGCAGGCCGTGGAACACGAGCGTGCGGTTCTCGCCGACGAGTGGCGCGACGTCCGCGACCGTGCCGAGTGCGATGCACGCAACCGCGTCCGCCAGGAACTCGGCGAACTCCGGACTCTGCAGCATGCTGCCCGAGAACGAGTGCGCGATCGCCGCGGCGAGGCGGAACGCAACGCCGCAGCCTGCGAGGTCGCGGTCCGGATAGCCGGAGTCGGGCAGGCGCGGGTTGAGGATGGCATAGGCGCCGGCGACGTTCTCGTTCGTGCCGTGGTGGTCGGTGACGATCACGTCGACGCCCGCGGCCTGGAGGCGTTCGATCGCCGACACCGCGTTGGTGCCGTTGTCGACCGAAATCACGAGCTGGTGGCCACCCTTCAGGACGGCCTCGACGCTGGCGTCACTGATGGAGTAGCCGTCGGCGCGGGCGGGGATGTAGGGCTTGCTCGTCGTGTGCAGCAGCGAGAAGAACTTGTGCAGCACCACCGTGCCCGTGACTCCGTCGACGTCGTAGTCACCGTGGATCAGGATCGACTCGCCACGCTTGATCGCGTCGCGGATCCGGTCGACGGCACGCTGCATCTGGGAGAACGCGAACGGGTCGTGCAGCGATCGCAGGTCGGGCCGCAGAAAGCGGCGGATCCGTTCGGGATCGTCGTGGCCGCGGGCGAGGAGCACCCGGGCAACGATGTCCGGCAGTCCGACGGTCTTGGCCAGCGCGCCCTCACGAGGATCGAGTTGGAGGTTCTTGAGTGCTACGCGCTGCATGAGGCTGCGGTATGGTAACGACCGAAACCGAGATGCCTAGGACCGACTCCGCACGAACGACGGCGCTTCGCAGCCTGCCTCCGATCGATCAGATCCTGCGCGATCCGCGCTTTGCCGCGGTGCCGCGCGCGGTGCTCGCCCGGCAGGCGCGGATCTGGCTCGACGAGCTGCGTGCTGCCGTGCTCGCGAACGAACTCGACGCGGACGGTGTCGTCGCCGAGCGGGATGGTGACGCGGCGGCGCAACGTTTCCTGCGGCGGTGCGAAGTGGCGCAGCGCCCGCGACACGAGCGCGTGATCAACGCAACGGGGGTCGTCCTGCACACCGGTATCGGGCGTGCCCCGCTCGCACCGCGAGCGATCGCGGCCGTGACCGCGGTTGCGGGTTTCGGCATCGTGGAGGTCGACCCGATCACGGGCGAGCGTGACCAGCGCGAGCTCGGGGTCGCGGGCTTGCTCGCGGACGTGCTCGGTGCGGATGGCGGCCTCGTCGTGAACAACAATGCCGCGGCGACGACCCTCATGCTCGCAGCGCTCTGCGCGGGGCGCGAGGTCGTGGTCTCGCGCGGTGAACTCGTCGAGATCGGGGGGGGCTTCCGCGTACCCGACGTGATGCGGCGCGCGGGCTGCGAGATGGTCGAGGTCGGCGCGACGAACAAGACGCACCTCTACGATTTCGAGAACGCGACCAACGATGCGACCGTCGCCTGGCTCAAGGTGCATCCGAGCAACTTTCGGATCGAAGGCTTCGCGAGCGTCCCGACCGTGGCCGAGCTGCACGTGGCGCGGCAGCAGGGCGATTCGAAGGACCGCGGCCTGCTCGTGCTCGACGATCTGGGATCGGGATTGGTCTGGCAGGATGGGATCGCGGGGCTCGAGGACGAGCCGCGCGTGCAGGACAGCATGCAGGGTGGCGCCGACGTGACTTGCTTCTCCGGTGACAAGCTGCTCGGCGGTCCGCAGTGCGGCATCCTGGTCGGTGATCGCGAGGTCATTGCGCGTTGTCGGGCGCATCCGCTCTATCGCGCGATGCGGTGCGACAAGCTGGTGCTCGCGGCGCTCGAGGCGACGCTCGCGATCTATCGCGACGGCGATCCGCTGCGCGAGATCCCGACGTTGCGCATGCTCGCGGCCCCGATCGACGAACTCGAGCGGCGCAGTGAGGAACTGCGGGATCGGCTGGGCCGTGACGACGCGCGCGTCATCGCCAGCCAGTCGTTCGCCGGCGCCGGCGCCAACCCCGCGAAGCCGCTCGCGAGCCGCGCCGTAGCGTTTCCGGGCGGCAACGCGCAGAACGACGCGCTGCGCGCGGCCCGGCCGCACTCGGTGTTCGCGCGCGTCGCGGACGGCAACGTGCTGCTCGATGCGCGCACGCTGCTGACCGAAGATCTGGATCAAGTAGCCGCGACCGTTCGGGCGGCGCTGTCGTAAGAGCTGTTCTCCCTTCAGGACGACCCATGACCGATTCCTCCACATCCCCGGTCCGGCTGACCCAGTTCGCCTCCGGATCGGGTTGAGCGGCGAAGCTGCCGCCGGGGAGCCTCGGGCAGGTTCTCCATAAACTGGGCAAGATCGAGCACCCCGACCTCCTGGCCGGCACCGCGGGCTTCGAGGATGCGGGGGTGTTCCGGATCGATGGTGAGCGCGCGCTGGTGCAGACGCTCGACTTCTTCCCGCCGATCGTCGACGACCCGCGCTGGTTCGGCCGCATCGCCGCGGCCAACTCGCTATCGGACGTCTACGCGATGGGTGGCAAGCCGCTGACCGCGATGAACATCGTCGGCTGGCCGAAGCAGCTCGATGTCAATGTGCTCGGCGAAGTGCTCGCGGGTGGCAACGAGAAGGTGCAGGAAGCCGGCGCCGTGCTCCTGGGTGGGCATTCGGTCGTCGATCAGGAGGTCAAGTACGGCCTGTCGGTGACGGGCCTCGTGCATCCGGAACGCTTCTGGCAGAACGTCGGTGCCCGGCGCGGGGATGCGCTGCTGCTCACCAAGCCGCTCGGCATGGGGCCGATCTCGACTGCGATCAAGCGCGAGCAGGCCAGCCCGTCGCAGGTCGAGCGCGCGATGGTGCAGATGGCGACGCTCAACAAGGCCGCGATCGAAGCGCTCACGGAACTCGAGGTGCACGCGGCGACCGATGTCACGGGTTTCGGCCTCGTCGGCCACAGCCTCGAGATGGCAGAGGGCTCGGGGCACGCGCTCGCGCTCGATGCCGGCGCGCTGCCGATCGCCGAGGGCGCGCTGGAACTCGTTGCCAGCGGCGTGACATCGGGCGGCTGCACGCGCGGGAAAGCGTTCTATGGGGCGCGCATCGCGATCGCAGCCGACGTCGACGCCGCGCTCGGCGACCTCGTATTCGATGCCGAGACATCCGGCGGTTTGCTGATCGCGATCCCTGAAGCGCAGGTCGAGCAGGCTGTGCAGCGCCTGAAGGATGCGAACGCGCCGAGCCACGCCGTCGTCGGGCACTTCGTCGAGCGCCCGGCAGATGGGCCGGCGCTGACGCTGAGTTGACGCGAAGGGGTCGCGGCGCCGGCGTTGAGTCGGGCGCCGCTCCGCTCAGATCACAGCTTGAGCAGCTTCTTCTGCTCGGGCGTGAGCTCCGGCGCCTTGGTGCGACCGTGTTCGCGTAGCGTGACGACGAAGTCGTTCACGCTCTTCTTCTTGCGCGGGCGCTTCGGCAGGCCCTTCTCGTAGGTGAGCGGGGCGCCCTCGTCCGCCTCTTCTTCTTCTTCCTCCTCTTCCTCTTCCTCCTCCTCGCCAGCGAAGCCCGCGGCGCCGCCAACCACGACGACGCGGCCGGCCATGCCGCCCTGCTCGTTGTCGAGGTAGGCGCGGCAGTGGACCTGGTGCACGATTGCCGCGGCTGGATCGATCGTGATCGCGAGGTCGACCGTGGCTTGCGGCTTCTTCGCGGCTTGCCGGCCGCCACCGCCGCCCGCGCCGATGCCCATCGCGAGCCGGAACACGTTGCCCCCGAAACCGCCGGCGACGAGGGACTGCGGCAGCGCGCCGGACCAGACGGCTTCGGCGACCTGATCCTCGTTGAGCGTGATGCTGACGATCTCGACCGGGCGGTCGTCGAGCGAGCCGACCTCGGAGTGGGTCACGGCGAGCTGCCAGCCGTCGAGCAGCTCGAGCAGCAGTTCGATGTCCGGGGCGAACTTGACCGCGTTGCCGTCCGCGAACCGACCGGCGCGAATGCGCCAGTCGTGGTTCGCCGACTTCGCGATGGTGCGCCGGCCGGTCGTGATGAACTCATCGCCCTCCTTGCCACCGAACGCGCAGGTGCGGACCTTGGGGTGCCACGACCCGTTGGCCTTGCCGGATGCCTGGGCGGACAGCATTGCCTGGAACGGATCCGCCTTCTTGGCCTTCCCGGCCGGGCCCCATTTGGCCTCGAACGCCGTGTTCTGCATCGCCGCGGTCCGGGCCAGGGCCTTGTCGAGGCGATCGCGGCTCGCTGCGCGCGGCGTCGGGTCGGCGCCGGCTTCCTGAGCCGTCAGGGAGGCGGGGGAGAGCAGGCCGACGAGAGCGGCGGCCACGGAGACGATGAAATGGCGCATGCCGCCCCAACGGAGCGCGCGCCGCGAAACTCTGCAACTCTGGTCGCGAAATCGCGTGGAATCACGCCCGGGTGGGATCTTCCGGCGGGTCGGCTTCGGGTCCGGTATCTCCGGCCTCGGGGTGGTCCGCGTCGAGCTGGATCTCCCGGTCCTCGCGCTCGCGGCGCAGGTCGGCCATGAGGTTGTTGAGCCGGATGGCTTCGGAGATCCCGGTGTCGAACACGAACTCGAGGTGGGGGACCGTCCGCGTGTGCAGCGTCGCGCCCATCGCCTTCTGACAGAGTCCGCGGGCCCGGCGCAGCACGCCGGCCGTGCGCTTCTGGTCGGCTTCGCCGCCGAGCACCGACCAGTAGGCGCGGCACTGGGTGAACTCCTTGTCGAGCTCGACGCGTGTGATCGTGACCATGCCGAGCTTGGGGTCGGCGAGCTCGCGCATGATGACTTCGGCGAGGCGCTGTTTGATCTGCTCCTGCAGGCGGGCGATGCGGCGTTCGTTCATGGCGCGGGGTTGGTGCGGCAGCTGCTGCTGCGGGGGCTACTGCTGCGGGGAGATGATCTCGAGCTGGTGGTCGGCGAGGGTGCCGTCGCGCCAGTCGTGCAGCTCGTTGATCAGGTGGTCCATCGTGCTGTTGAGGTGGGGGACGTCGCTGCCCGCGACGACCGCGCCCAGAGTCGCGACGGTGCAATCGTCGAGGTCCTCGAACTCGGCGATCGACACGTTGAACGAGCGCCGCAGCCGATCCTTGAGGCTCTTGATGACGTTGCGCTTGTCCTTGAGGCTCTCGGCGTACGGGATCTCGAGCGTGAACTGCAGGATGCCGACGTGCAACATGACGAGCCTTGCAAGGGGTCAGGTGCGGGCCGCGGGGCGGCCCGCAGCCCCTCAGGAGTCGAGTGTGCGCTTGACCAGGTCGATCTGAATGAACTCGATCTGGTCGCCTTCCTTGAGGTCCTGGAACTTCTCGAGCGTCAGACCGCACTCGAGGCCCGCCTTGACCTCGCGGACGTCCTCTTCGATGCGGCGGAGGCTCGCGACCTTGCCGGACCAGAGCACCGTGCCGTCGCGCGACAGGCGCGCGAGCGCGTTGCGGCGCGCGACACCGTCGATCACGCGGCAGCCCGCGATGATGCCGAACTTGCTCGACTTGAACGTCGCGCGTACCTCGGCGTGGCCGATGACCGACTGCACCTCTTCGGGCGCGAGCATGCCTTCCATGGCGTCGCGGACCTCTTCGAGCAGCCGGTAGATGACATCGTAGTAGCGGATGTCGATGCCGGCCTTGTCGGCGAGTACGCGCGCCTTGCTGTCGGCCACGGTGTTGAAGCCGATGATGATCGCGCCCGACGCCTCGGCGAGGCTGACGTCGGTCTCGTTGATGCCGCCGAGGCCCGAGTGCACCAGGTTGACGCGGACTTCGTCGGTCTTGAGGTCATCGAGGCTGGCGCGCAGCGGCTCGAGCGAGCCCATTGCGTCGGCCTTGAGGATGACCTTGATCTCCTGCATCTCACGCTCGGCAAGCTTCATGGAGAGCGTCTCGAGCGTGACGGCGCTGCGCTCCGCGCGCGACAACTCCTGCACGCGGCGCTGCTTCTCTTCGACGACTTCCTTGGCCTTCTTGGCGTCCTCGACGGCGAACAGCTTGTCGCCCGGGCTCGGCAGTCGGTCGAGACCGAACAGCGTGACCGGGGTCGACGGGCCGGCCTCCTTCAGGTTGTTGCCCTTGTCGTCGATCATTGCGCGGACGCGGGCATAGCTCTCGCCGCAAACGATCTGGTCCTTCAGTCGCAGCGTGCCGTCCGTGACGAGCAGGGTGACCACGACGCCCTGCTCGGGCGACTGGCGCGACTCGACCACGATGCCCTGAGCCGAAGCATCCGGGCGGGCCTGGAGCTCCATGATCTCGGTCTCGAGCAGCACGCGCTCGACGAGTTCGTCGAGGCCAAGGCCCTTGAGCGCGGAGACCTCGACACAGCCGATTTCACCGCCGAAGTCTTCCGGCTGCAGGCCCTTGATCATCAGCTGCTGCTTGACCTGCATCGCGTTGGCGCCCGGCGTGTCGCACTTGGTGATCGCGACGACGATCGGCTTCTCCGCGGCTTTGGCGTGGTTGATCGCCTCTTCGGTCTGCGGCATGACACCATCGTCGGCCGCGACGACGAGCACCACGACGTCCGTGATGTCGGCGCCGCGCGCGCGCATCGCGGTGAACGCCGCGTGGCCCGGGGTGTCGAGCACGACGAGCGACTGGCCCTTGTCGTTGGTGACCTTGTAGGCGCCGATGTGCTGCGTGATGCCGCCGGCTTCGCCCTTGGCGACATCGCTGTCATGCAGCGCGTCCATGAGGGTCGTCTTGCCGTGATCGACGTGGCCCATGAAGGTGACGACCGGCGCGCGCTCGAGCGCTTCTTCGCCGGCGCTGCTCTGGCCGAGCTGCTCGATCAGCTCGTCCAGCGCTTCCTTGTGCTCGACGACCTTGATCTTGCGCTCGAGTTCGAGAGCGACGAGCTCGACCTCTTCGTTGGAGAGGAACGAGTTGATGGTCTTGCCCGGGATGCCGAGCTTGAACGTCAAGGTCGTCATCAGGTCGCCGACCTTGACGCCGAGACCCTCGGACAGGGCCTTCAGCGAAACGGGTTCTTCGACCTCGACGACCTTGTTCGGATCGACCGTGGGCGCGATGCGTTGGCGCTTCTGACCGCCCCCGCGCTGGTCGCGACCGCGGCCGGGACCACCCGGACCGCGACGCGAGCCAGGCTGCGGGCCCATGCGGCTGCCGGTCCGCTGCTGCATCTTCTGCAGCGCGGCACGGCGCAGGTCGCGCGGCGGTTGCGGTGCCGAACGGCGGGTCGCATCGCGGATCGTCTCCTGCGGCAGGTCGATGCGGCCGACGACGCGGGCGCGCTGCTGCGGCATCAGGAGCTTCTTGACGTCCTCTTCGCTCTGCTCACCGGTCGCGGTGCCCTCCGGCTCCATTGCGGTGCCGTCGCCGGCGTCCGCCGCCGGCTGCGCCGCGGGAGTGTCGCTCGCGGCTGCCGCTGCCGGCGCCGGCTCGGCGTCGGCCGCGGGCGTCTCGGCTGGCGGAGTGGTCGTCGCCGGCTCGCTCGGCTCCGCTGCGGCGCTGGCCGCCGCCGGTTGCGCTGCGGGCGAAGCGGTTTCGGGTGCGGCCGGTTTCGGAGCGGGAGTTGCCGGGGCCGGGGTGGCGGCCGGCGTCGGTTCGGCAGCGGGCGTCGCACTCGCAGGCGTCGCCGGTGCGCTGTCCGCCGGCGGCGCGCTCGGGGTTGCCGGAGACTCGGTTGCCGGAGCCGGGGTTGCCGGAGCCGGGGTCGCCGGAGCATCAGCCGCCGGCGCTTCCGCGGCCGGAGCCTCGGTCGCCGCGGGGGCTGCCGGTTCGGCCGTGGGCTCGGCGGGAGCGGGGGCCGGTTCGGGCTTCGGCTCGGCGGGCGCCGAGATGGTGGGGTCGACCGCGGCCTCCTCGAGGGTCTTCTTGACCAGCGGCTTCTTCTTCGGGAGCGCCTTCTTCTTCGGCAGCTCCTTCTTGGCCGGGAGTTCCTTCTTCGCGGGCAGTGCGTCGTCGTCGCCCGCACCGGGCAGCTTCTTCTTGCGCAGCCCGCCCTTGGCCGGCGCGTCGGCCGGATCCTTCTTCGTCAGCCCCTGCGCCATCAGGCGGGCCTCGACGACCATGAGATCGGCGTCCTCCAGCGCGCTCGCGTGCGACTTGATGTTCTCGAAGCCGATCCCACGCAAGAGCTTCGCCAGCTCGGACCCTTTCATGCCGTACTGCTTGGCCAGTTCGGAGACTCTTACCTTTTTCAAACTCTTGGCTCCTCGAAACCGCGCGCGACGGGCGGCGCGGCTGGAATGGACAGGGTGGTTGCTGGCTAGGGTGGGTGTCGAAGGACGAAAACGAAGGCTCAGGACTGACCGGCAGTGCGGTCGCCGTCGCCGGCGTTCGCACGATCCGTCTGATCCGGGGCCGGCCCAGTTTCAGGGGCGGTTGCTTCTTCGGCGGGAGCCGCATCGGCTGCCGGTGCAGGCTCCGCTGCTGGGGTGCTCTCGGGCGCCGGGTCCGATGACTCGGCGGCCGACGACTCGGCATCCGACGATTCGCCATCCGACGATTCGCCATCCGGCGATTCGCCATCCGGCGATTCGGCGGTCGGCGCTTCGTTGCCGTCACCAGCGCCCGCGTCGGCTGGGGGCTCGATCGGGTTGCCATCGGCGTCCACCGCAACTTCGCCGTCGGCGGCCGCGTCTTCGGCTTCGACCGAACGCTCGAGCTCGGCGCGGGTCATGATGTCGATGTCCCAGCCGGTCAGTTTGCTCGCGAGTCGCACGTTCTGCCCCTTGCGGCCGATCGCGAGCGACTGCTGATCCTCGTTGACGATTACCAGCGCCTTCTTCGTCGGCGGGTCGAGCGTGATGTCTCCGACCTCGGACGGCTTGAGAGCGTTCGCGATCAGCGTCACGGGATCGTTGTTCCAGCGGATGATGTCGATGCGCTCGCCGTTGAGTTCGTCGATGATCGACTTGATGCGGTTGCCGCGCACGCCGACGCAGGCGCCGACGCAGTCGACCTTGTCATCGCCGGAATCGACCGCGAGTTTGGTCCGGTAGCCCGGTTCGCGCTCGATGCGGCGGATCATGATCGTGCCGTCCGCGATCTCGGGCACTTCGAGCTCGAACAGCGCGCGCACGAGGTCGCGGTGCGTGCGGCTCAGGATCACCTTGACGCGCGGCCCGACCTTCTTGACCTCGTAGACCAGCGCGCGGATGCGCTCGCCGACGTTGTAGTTCTCGCTGCGCACCTTTTCCGAGCGCGGCAGGATGCCCTCGATGTTGCGACCGAGGTTGACGATGACGGTGTCGCCCTCGAAGCGCTGGATCGTGCCGATCACGATCTCGCCGAGCTTCGTCTCGAACTCGTCGTAGATCACGTCGCGCTCGGCTTCGCGCACGAGCGAGATGATGGCCTGCTTGACCGACATCGCGAAGATGCGGCCCTGCTCCTCCATCGACACGTCGTAGTTGCACTGGAAGTCGCCCGTGTCGAGATCCAGGACGATCTCGATGTCGTCCACGCCGTACTTCTTGGCCAACGCCTGCGCCATCGCGCGCTCGATACCAGCGATCAACGCCTCCTTGTCGATCTCCTTGTCGCGGGCGATCGAGTCGATGTAGCGAAGAATTTCGGAGGGGTTGGCCATTGGGAAGTGGGGAGCAGGGGGCTCACGCTGGCACGCTGGCCGCGGACGTGAGCCTGTCGGGGGTCGTTCCCACTCGGAAACGACTTTCGGAAAACAGCAGAGCCCTGGCAGGCAGCACAATCCCCGTCTCCGAGACCGACACGGATGACGGTTCGGAGTAAGGCGTCGCCGCAGCGACGTTCCGAGCGTTGTGATGACTGCCCGGGCGGTGCCGGGGTAATCAGTAGGACCCGCTGCCAGAGACGGGATCCAGGAACGATCCGAGAGGGTCGGCCTGGGCCGTTCGGGCAGCACGTCCGAACGGCGAGAATGCTAGCGACGGGTTCGCGCGGGTCAAGTCGACAACGAACCCGCACCATCGTGGTTACCCGCCGGCGGTTGCGATCTAGGAGACGACACCGCTCCAGGCATGACCGACCTCGCCCACAGTCTGAGCCTTCGCCCGTTCCGCCTCGCCGATGCCGACGCCATCGAGCCGTGGCTGTCCGCGCCCGGATTGTCGCCGCCGCGCGGCGCCGCCCGCCGCGACTGGCCCGCGCGCCTGATCGCCGATGGTCGGATCCTGGTGCAGGTCGCCGAGACCGGGGGGCAGCAGATCGGCCTCGTGCGCCTCGACTGTGGTCCGGATCGGATCGCGGAGATCACGCTCGTCGTGGCGCCCGAATCGCGCCGCCTCGGCCATGGTCGCACGATTCTGCAGCAGGCGATCGTCCAGGCCCGCGGCCTCGGCCTCGTGCAGCTCGTCGCTAGCGTCGACGTCGGCAACGCGGTCGCGCTCGATTTCTTCCAGGACATGGGGTTCGTGTCGCGCGGCGTGATCGCCAACCGACTGCGACTGGTGCGCGACGTCCACGCGGGCGTCGGCCAGCCGCCGCTCGAGATCGAGATCTGATTCGGGTTCGGTTGGTCCGCATTCAGGCTGGCCCCGGAGAATGGCCGTCCCGGACTCGCGCTGCGGATCCGGAACGTGGCATGCGGCTGGAGCAACCCGTTCGTTTCCCGGGCGTGGCGTTCTAAGGTGCGCGGGTGACCGCTGATTCGATGACGACGAGGGCGCTGCGTCTATCGCCCAAGGCCAGCCGGCTGGCTCGCGCCGGGCGCCTGTGGTTCTACGCCGATGATCTGACAGCGGGCGACGTGACGCCGGCGCGGATCGTGCGGCTGCAGGACGACGGCAAGCGCGATCTCGGGTTGGCGTTCACGAGCGCCGGCCGGATCGCCGTGCGGCGGTGCGGGGCGTGGCCGCTCACGATTGCCGAGAACGGTTCGAACGCCGGCACCGCCGGCAGCCGTGACGCGATCGTGCCGGGCCGCGAGGAGTTCTTCGCGAATCGCCTGCAGACCGCGCTCGCCAACCGCGGCGAAACCGTGCGCATCGCGGATGCGGGGGGCCGACTCGTGCACGGCGAGGCGGACGGACTGCCCGGGCTCATCGTCGATCGCTACGCCGAGGTCGTCGTACTGCAGGTGACGAGCGCGGTCGTCGAGGCGGCGCTCGATGCGATCGTGCCGGTGCTCGTCGAGGCGACTGGCGCCGCCGCGGTGATCGCGCGCAACGACGTCGCGGCGCGCCGTCACGAGTCGCTGCCCGCGGATTCGCGGCTACTGCACGGGCGTCGGGTCACCGCGACCACGATCGTCGAACACGGTCTGCGCCACGAGGTGCGGCCCTTCGAGGGCCACAAGACGGGGTTCTATCTCGACCAGCGGCCCGCGCGCGCGCTCGTGAAGGAACTCGCGCGGGGGCGAGAGGTGCTCGACCTGTTCTCGTACCAGGGCGCGTTCGCCCTGGCGGCGCTCGCTGGCGGGGCGCGATCGGCGGTCGCTGTCGATCAGTCCGAGGCGGCGCTGGCCCGGGCCGAGGCCGGGGCTGCGGCCAATCAGCTGACCGGGTTGACGACGGTGAACGCCAACGCGTTCGACCACGTCCGCGCCGAGCGTGATCGCGAGGCGCGTTACGGGCTCGTGGTCCTCGATCCGCCGGCGTTCGCCAAGTCCCGGCGGGAAGTGCGCGGTGCCGAGCGCGGTTATCGCGATCTCAACCGGCTGGCGCTGCGGTTGCTGGCGCCCGGCGGCTACCTGCTCACCTGCTCATGCAGTCACCACATGCGGCTGCCGCAGTTCGAAGAAGTCGTGCGCCAGGCGGCGGCCGGGCTGCCGTTCCCGGTCGTGCTGCGGCGCCGGCTCGGCGCGGGCGACGATCATCCGGCCGTGGTGACCCATCCGGAGTCCGAGTATCTCAAGGTCCTGCTCCTGCAGCGCCCGGAGTCCTGAGCCGACGGAGGTCCGATCCAAATGTCCGAACACCCGCTGCCCGGTTCCGAGGAACCGACCGAGCTCGCGCCTGGCGCGAGCATTTCCCTGACGGTGAACGGCGAATCGCGCCGCGTTCCGGCCGGTGCCACCGTCGCGGACCTGCTGGCCGAGCTCGGTCTCGCGGCCGGGCCGGTGGCGGTCGAACGCAACCGTGAGGTTGTGCGTCGGGCAAGCCACGCGGCGACCGCCCTGGCGGCCGGCGATCGGCTCGAGATCGTCACGTTCCTCGGCGGCGGCTGAGTGCGGGGGCTGCGGGCTGCCGGGCCCAGGGCGGGGCCACAAGGATCGGTCGGAGGTGCTGGAATCGGCGCGCCGGAGCGCTATGGTGCTCCGCCCCATGAAGCTCAAAGTCAGCCGTAGCAACCGGAAGCGCCTCAAGAAGGTCGGCTTCCGCACTCGCAGCAAGACCGCGGGCGGTCGCAAGATCATTAAGCGTAAGATCAAGCGCTCGGGCAAGTTCCGCGTCGGATAAGCGCCGCGGGTAAGCGCCGCGGATAAGCGCCAGGTGGACCGATCCAGCGGACCGACCCAGCAGGGACGTCCTACCCTTCTGCGGTTCGGCGCGGCTCCGAGCGCTGGTCGGGCATGCAAGATCATGCCGTCGGATCACGTTCTCGCTTTGCCGCTCTGACGCTTGCCGCCGTCTTTGCCTGGCCCCTGGCGGCCTGCGATTGGTTTGGCGGCAGCGCTGGGGGAGACGGTCCTGAATCGGATCCGTTTGCCCAGACGGCACCGGTCGAGGTCTACCCCAACCCGTTCGATCCGCGGTTGCTCGCGACGATCGACGACGCGGGCAACCAGGTCCGATGGTTCGGCACCAAGGACTCCGAGGGGCGGGTTCTTGCGGCGACGCACGCGATCGTGACGCCGAAGGGCGAGATGCCCATCACGGTCCGCTACGACGCCGAACAGCGGCCGACGCGATTCGAGCAGGTCGACGGCGCCGGTCTCGACGTCGAATGGCGGGCCGACGGGCTCGCGCACTTCCGGTTCTTCGATGAGTTCGGCGCGGTGCAGGAAGAGCTCTGGGTCGATCGCAGCACGAGCACCGTCGTGCCGGTTCCCGAACGGCCCGGCGGCGGGCCGGCCAGCGCGCTCGTGCCCGGCGGCACCGCCGGTGAGCCCGACGGGCCGTTCGATCCGCTGGTCGTGCGCGTGCCGATCCGTGACTGCAACGGCAATCCGTCCGCCGCGAGCGCGAGCTACGTCGAACAATGCCATGTCGAACTGCGCACGCCGCTCGGCACGTTCCCCGTGCCTGCGGTGCGCGACGGCGATCACTTCGTGGCGCGCCTGCCGCGGAACCTCAATACCGCCGAGATGAGCGAGGAGATCTGCGAGGCCCTGCTGGCCTGGACCGGCGAGGTCTGTCCCGCGATCAACGATCCGACGGTCGGCGGCGCGATGCTCGCGGTCTGTGAACATCCCTCGATCGTGCTCAACCCGTGGGCGTTCGCGGCGTGCGTGGCCGCCAACGTCGCGATCAATATCTACTGCCTCAACGCCGAACTCGGGGCCGAGGTGCTGTGCACGATCGGGGCCGTCGCCGTGGATCCGTTCGGCGCGGCCTGGAGCGCGCTCGGGGAACGTTCGATTCGCGCCGTCGCGCAGATCCGCACCTGTGAGGGACTCGAGCAGCGGGTCTCCGAGCGGGTCGTCATCACGCACGAGACCACTTCGAAGCAGCTGCCGATCGACGGCTGCCAGGACGAAGCGCCGATCGACTGGGTGCTGATCGGAGGCACGCGCGAGGCCGGGTTTGCGTTCGCCGGCACGGGGCGGCCGACCGAGCTGATCCTGCCTGGCAACACCCAGGCGGTCACCGTGCCGATCGGCGCGCCGATCCCCGAGCTCGGCCCCGTGACCGAAGCGGACGACGTGTTCGTGCCGAACACGTTCTCGCCGATCTGGCAGATCACGATCGAGGAGACCGCGACCTATCGCTGCGCGGTGGGCGAGAACGGCGGCAGCTACGCGACGACGCTCGACATCCGCCGCGATCAGACCGAGCTGCGGGCGCCGACGCCCCAGGAGCTCAACGCCGGCGTCGAGCAACTCGCCCAGAACGCGCTGCAGTCGCGGCGCGAGATGGACGCGAACCTGACCGCGTTCTACAGCGTCACGTTGCGGCCGTTCCAGAAGCTCGTGCTGCGGCTCGACGTGCAGGGCGGCGCCGCTCCGGGCACCGAGCACGAAGCGCTCTATTCGCAGCACTGGCCGCTGGTCAACGGCAGCGGCTACGAGCGGCTGGTTCGTGGGCCGGGTGGCGCGACGATCGAGATCACGCACGACGAGCTGCGGCGGGCCTACGAAGAGTTCTACGGCCAGATCCCGCTGCCGCAGAATCACAACCTGCCGTCACAGGGGCTCGTGCCGCCGACGCAGTGCCTGCGCCTCTACTTCACTGTGCGCGGCGACTCCGTGCTCGAGGTCGGCGAGGCCGTGCACGGAGCGCTGACGGCGAGGACGCGGTTCGACCTGCGCATCGTCCGATAGTGCCGCCGCGCCGTTCTGGCCGCGGGTCGCCGGTCGGCCGCGCGGTCGCGGCGCCGGACTATTTGCCCGGCAGCTGCTGCTTGAGGAACGCCATGTCCTCGGCGAACTGCGACAGCGCGGCGCGGTCCGCGTCGCGGATCTGGTCGAACTTCGCGGTCACCTTGACCAGGCCGTCGCTGCCGGCTTCGACCGACTCGATCTTGTTGACGGTCTCGAAGAAGCCCTTCTTGATCATCTTGACCTGGAACTTCAGGTTCACGTCGCTGCCCGCGAAGAACAGCTGCTGGGCCTGATCGCCGGAGATGCCGTCCTTCTCGCCGGACCACGTGAAGATCGCGTGGTTGCCGTCGACGTTGTTCATCGTGCCGACGAGTTGCTTGGCGCGCTTCTTGGCGCCGAGCATCTGGTTGCGCACGTCATCCGAGAACGTGATCAGCACCTTTTGCTGCTCGACCGGGGCGTCGCCGGCGAGCTCCGTCTTGTTGATCGCCTTGATGACGGCCTTCTTCGCGTCCTCCTCCGTCTCGTACATCGTGATGAGCTTGTCGATGCCGACCTTGCCGATCACGTCGCGGACGAATGGGGACGGCTGCCCGATCATGAGGTCGCCGCCTTCGGCGCGGCAGCGCTTGTGCACCTTGATCACGGCGCCGAGCGCGGTCGAGTTGATGAACTTGACCAGCCGCATGTTGAGGATGATGTGGTTGACGCCATCGTCGATCTGGTCCTCGACCTCCTGGATGAGGTTGGGGCAGTAGAACGTGTCGAACTCACCCTTGAGGGTGAGGATGGCAAAGTCGTCGTGAAGGGAGACGTCGATCTTCATGGCAAAGAGGGCGATGCAGCGGGTCGGTTCGGGCCCGGATTCTGGCGCACGGGAGCCCATCTTGCAAACTCCGGCCGCCCCGGGATGTTGGGTTCCTGAAGTTGGGTTCCTTGCGACTTGGCCCAGGAGCACCGTGCAAGCGGGCTGGCCCCTGGCTACAGTCGCCGCCCCGATGAAACGGTTCTGGTTCTGGAAGCGCGAAGACGAGTCGTCCGCCCCCGGTATGTCCGAGAGCGATCCCGACGAGTCCAGTCTGTGGACCGGAGACGCCGTCGAGGACTCGCGGTCGCTCGACATCCTGCTCGACACGATCGCGGCGGTCACGGCCAACATCGACCTGGACGGGGTGTTGCGCGATATCGTCGACCGGTCGCTCGTGGTCACCCAGGCCGAACGCGCGATCCTGCTGCTCGGCGGGTCGCCGGACACCCTCAAGGTCCGGGTCGCCCAGGACAAGGACGGCGAGCAGCTCACCGGTGAGTTGCAGTGGAGCCGGAGCCTGGTCAAGCGCTGCCTCGAGGAGGGCCAAGCGGTGCGTTCGGTCGTCCAGTCGGACCAGGAGGCGCTGGAGCTCGGGCAGTCGGTGTACGACCTCAAGCTGCGGGCCGTGATGTGCGCCCCGATGACCGCGCAGGAGCGGGTCGTGGGCGTGATCTACGTCGACTCGCGGGCGGTCCGGCGCGAGTTTTCGGCCCGCGACCTCGGCCTGTTCGGCGCGATCTCGGCGCAGCTCGCGATCGCGGTCGAGAACGCGCGGCTGCACGCCGACTCGCTCGAGAAGGTCAAGCTCGAGAAGGACATCGAGATCGCGCGTCGGATCCAGCAGCACCTGTTGCCGGCCGTGCCTCAGGGTATCGACGGGCTCGACTTCGGGTTGCGCTACGAAGCTGCCGAGCAGGCGTCGGGCGACACCTACGACTTCATGCCGATGCGTGACGGGCGCTACGCCGTGATGATCGGTGATGTGACCGGTCACGGCGTCGGCTCGGCGCTGCTCACGCACACGGTGCAAGCAGCGCTGCGCAGCTATCTCGAACTGCTCGATGATCCGAGCGAGATCGTCACGCGCCTGAACCGCCGCCTGGTCGCGGGAGTCGAGACTGGCAACTTCATGTCGCTGCTGCTGGCGATCGTCGACCCCAAGACGCGCACGCTGCAATACGTCAACGCGGGTCACCCGGGGGTGCTCGTCACCAGCCAGAGCGGTGTGACCGTGCACGAACGCACGGGCATGGTGCTGGGCGTCGTCGACGACCAGACCTACGAGGTCAGTCCCACGATCCAGCTCGAGAGCGGCGATCTGCTGTTCCTCTACACGGACGGCATCGACGAGGCGATGTCGCCGAGTCGAGAGGTCTTTGGCGCGGAACGGCTGCACGAACTCCTGAGCCGTTGCCGGGAAGAAGGTGCGGACGCGGTGCTCGGCCAGGTCGAAAAAGCGCTCGAAGAACACACCGGCGGGGCACCTGTCGAGGACGATTCGACGATGATCGCCGTCAAACTGCTGTGAAGCTCTCCCCAGCACTGCTCGTTCCGATCCTCCTGGTCCTGGCCGCCTGCGGCTGGTTCGTCTACCAGTGGTTCGCCGCCGATGCCGCCGTCCAGGCCGAACGCGAGAAGCTGCTCGGTCACATCGCGATCGAGCTCGACAAGGACCAGCCGGACACCGAGGAACTCGCGCGGCTCGTCGCGCGCATCAAGGAGTTCGAGGACCACGCCACCGCGCCCGATCTGGCCGCGGCCCACGCGCGCATCGAACTGCACCGGGATCGCTCCGAGCGGGCGGCCGAGCTGTTCCTGCCGATCGCCTCGACCCCGGGCGCGAGGCCCGAGCATTGCGGCCTCGCGGCGCGCATCCTCACCCGGCGGCACGAATCCGGGCTGCCGGATCGCGGTTCCGCGGTCGTGATGCTCGAGCAGATCCTCGAGTTCGCGGAGCGCGCCTACGGGAGCAGCGGCAGTTCGGAGGATCTGCTGTTCTGCTGGCTCGCCGCGATGCGGCTGTCGGACAAGGCGCGGACGATCCAGTTCGCCGAGCGGCTGACGGGCGACCACCCCGGCAGCGCCGCGACCGAGTTCGTCGAACTCTCGAACGGCTTCGGCCCCACGACCGAACTCGACGCGATCGACCGCGTCCGCAACCAGTTTGCCCGCCCCCAGGCCGAACTCGAGGCGATGCTCGCCCTCGCGATGCACTTCCAGAAGGACCTGCCGGGCGCGATCGCCCAGGTCGAGAAGACTCTGAGTGCGTTCCCGGGCGTCGTGGAAGTGCGCGTCGTGGCGGCGGCCGTCTTTGCCGCGTGTGCCGCGGGTACCGCCGAACAGGCCGGCGGCAACGCCAGCTGGGTACGGCGTCGCAACGCCCAGCTCGATTGGCTGCTCGAAAACGCCGCGTCCGAGGACCCGCGGCGCCAGGGCTGGGTGACGGCGCGCGGCAGCTGAAGCGCGGTTCGGCCGCTACTGCCAGGGCGTCGGCGGGTGCTGATGCCCGGTCCCGGTTCCGACCTTCCGATCCAGCTGCCTCAGGGCCAAGGTCGCAGCGCGAGGCTCGCGGTGTTTCCCGCGTCGGCGTGGCCCGCGGTGGTCGCCGTGCGGGTGCCGGATGCGCCGACCGTGAGGCGATGCTCGAAGGCGCCGCAGAGCGAGATTCCAACCGAGTTTTCGATCGGGATACTGCTCGCTTGCGCGACCTCCGTCATGCTGCCGTCGACCGTCCAGAGCGACGCGGAGGCGAAGTTGTGGAACGTCAGCAGGGTCGTGTCGGGCGTGGCCGTCGTCACCGACGGGGCCGCGTGCGCGGTACCGGAGGCGGTGTTCTGGCCGGTCTCCGCGTCGAGTGGTGTGTCCGGATCGACTCCGATCCAGGCAGACATCGTGCCGGCGACCCCCGAATTGGCTGACACGCTCCACGGGTAGTCTGCCGGCTCGGCGGCCGTGGCGCGCCGCCGGTAGATCGCCAGAGAGTTGGCGATCGACGACGAATTGTCGATGCGGCGCACCAGCACCCAGCCGGCCGGCGGCGTGATCGACGCGGTCGCGGGGCGGATGGCGATCGCGGCGACGAGCAGGTCGTCGGCTTCGGTGCCGGCGGGAACAGCGAGCGTGAGGGCGGCCGGGTTGTCCGCACCAGCCGTGGTCGCGCCGCGCAGTGTGATGTCGGCGAGAGTCGTGACGGTCGTCGTGGCCAGGACTCCGGTACCCGGGTCCGTGGCCGTGACGGTGCTCGCACCGGCGGCGATGCCCGAAACGACGCCTTCCGATCCGACGACGTTGCTGACCGTGACAGCAGCGGGGTTGCCTGACGACCAGGTCACCTGGTCGGTGAGATCCTGTTGCGTGCTGTCGCTGAACGTTCCGGTTGCGGTGAGCGGACGGCTCGCGCCCTGCAACACCTCGGGTTCAACCGGCGTGATCGCGAGCGTGACGAGCACCGCCGGGTTCACGGTCAGCGTCGTCGAGTCGAGCAATCCCGAGCCGGCGTGCGTTGCCGAAATCGTCGTGACTCCGGTCGCGGCGCTGTCGGCGAGCCCTGCCGTGCTCGGCGCGTTGCTGATCGTCGCGACTGCCGGCTGAGAAGAGGCCCACGTCACGACGGCGGTGAGGTCGATAATCGAGCTGTCGCTGTAGGTGCCGGTGGCGGTGAACTGTCGGGCCGTGCCGAGGGCGATCGCCGGCGAATCCGGTGTTACGGCGACGCCGACGAGTACCGCGGCCGTGACCGTCAGGGTCGTGTCCGCGGCGAGGCTCGTTGCCAGGTGCGTTGCGGTGATCGTCGTGGAGCCGATCGCGTGCGTGGCTGCGAGGCCCTCGGTGCCGGAGCCGTTGCTGACCGACGCGGTGCCGGTCGATGTCGACGACCACGTGACCTCGGCAGTGACGTCCTGAACGGTGCTGTCGCTAAACGTTCCCGTCGCGGTGAACTGTTGCGCGACGCCCAGGGGGACCGATGGCGCCGTTGGGGTGACGGCCAGCGCGGTCAAGGTCGCGGCGGTGACGGTCAGCTCGGCGTGACCCGTGACGCCGCTGCCGGCATCGCGGGCAGTGATCGTCGCGGTTCCGAGTCCGGTGGCCGTGGTTCGCCCGCCGTTGCCGGGCGGTGTCGCGACCGCCGCGACGCTCGGCTGCGACGATTCCCAGAGCAACTGGTTCGTGAGGTCCTGGACCGTGCTGTCGCTGAACGTTCCGATTGCGACCAGCTGCTGGGACGTGCCCAGCGCGATTGCGGGGGTCGATGGCGTGATCGCGATCGACTGCAGGATCGCGGCCGTGACGGTGAACGGGAAGTCGGCCGCGGTATCGGACCCGGGCCAGCGCGCGACGATCGTCGTCGAACCGACGCCGAGCCCGGTGACCCGTCGTCGATCCCCGTCGGCGGACAGTCCGGCGATCGACTCGTTGGCGGCGTGCCAGTCGACCACGCCGGTGACGTCGCGTTTCGTCGCATTGGAGTAGATCGCGATGGCGAACAGGTCGGCTGCCGTGCCGAGGGCGATCGCCGAAGCGCCGGTGTGCACTTCGAGCCGGACCGGTTCGTCATCGACGCGGTCGTGTTGGTGGCAGCCGGTCGTGAGCAGGGCCCACGAGGCGACCGCCAGCCATCCTCCAGCCCCTGGGAATCGGCCCATTGCTCTCCATGCTCGCCATCGGCGAACCGTATCCGGTTCCTGTTCGCGATCTCGCGCGATCGTTGGCAAGGGCCGGGCGGCGTCCGGGTCGGGGTGTTCCAGGACCGTTGGATCCCTCGCCGTCGGCACCACCTGATCTGCGATTCGTGCTTCTGTTCGCAGTCGCGGGGCGCGTCAGTTCAGCTGCGCCACAGCCATGGTGCCATCGCCGCCGCGGCTGCCACTCCCGCGAACAACGGCGCGACAGCCCACCGCGGCAGCCCCGCGTGGTGCACGATGTGCGTCAGATGCCGCCGGTCCCCGACCCAGGGCGCGAGACCGAGCGCGACTCTGGCGCAGACGACCTGCGTGAAGTCGGTGAGCTGGATCGCGACGGCGGTGAGGGCGAACCAATCGCCGCCGCTGCGCGCGGCGCGCACGGCTGCGATCGCCGTTGCGATGCCGAGCAGGTAGGCGCCGGCGTCGCCGAGGAAGAGGCGGGCGCGCGGCCAGTTGAACGGCAGGAAGCCCAGCGCCGCCCAGCCGATCGCGGCGAACGGGCCCGTAGCGCCACTGAGGGCGAGCAGGCTCACGGCGGCGAGGGCGCTCGTGACGCCGTTCATGTTGTCGAGAAAGTTCGTAGCGTTCGTGAGGACGAACGCGAACCCAACGACGGCGACGAACCACATTGGCTCGGCGAACGGGTCTGCCGTCGCCATGGCGACGAGCCCGCTGGCGACGAACAGGCCGGCGGCTTTGGTGCGCCAGTCGAGGTCGCGGTCGTGTTCCTTGCCGCGGTCGTCGAGGTAGCCGATTACGGCGGCACACGCCACCGCACCGAGCGACCACCAGTCTCGTGCCAGCCCGAGCCAGAGCGCTGCCGCTGGCAACAGCAGGATGCCGGCGAGCGGGATCGGCCGGCCGTGCTGCTTGCGGCCCGCTCCCGGCGGATCGTCTGGCAGCCAGCCGATGACCTGGCGGTTGAGCCAGTCCCCGAGCCCGACGAGCGCGGCCGTTGCCGGCAGCGCGGCGACCGGGAGCAGGTAGGGCTGCAGTTCTTCGAACGTCATCGCGCGCGGTAGAGCGCGTGGGTCGCCGCATACTCGGCGACCGCGGGCGCGAGTTCGGGAGTGGGGGAGCCCGCCGCGAGCCGGGCGCGGAGATCGGTCGCGGCGACGGCGTCGGCGGGCAGCTGCAGGACATGGGCCAGGAGCTTCCGGCGCTCTGCCGGCGTCAGGTCGAGTGTGTGCAACCGCTCGGGGTCGATCGGGTAGCCGGTGCGCGGCCACGTCACGATGGTCGCGAGGGCCAGGATGCGGTGGTGCTCGCGCCAGCTGGGCAGCAGGGGCAGGTTGTCGCTGCCGATCAGGAAGAACAGCGGTCGACCGGCGTGTTCGGCGGCGAGTTCGGCCAGCGTGTCGGCGGTGAACGATCGCCCCGAACGTCGGATCTCGCGATCGTCGACCGTCACCGCCGG
This sequence comes from bacterium, assembly GCA_024743115.1. GTDB lineage: Bacteria > Planctomycetota > UBA1135 > UBA1135 > UBA2386 > JAGQRA01. The sequence continues at coordinate 38,472 of JANSXC010000026.1, forward strand.
CAGCTCGCCGAATGCCAGCCGGCACATTGCCAGCCGGTGCTCGGCGCCGGTCATCCCGGAGTCCTGCTTGTGGGGGTGGTCGCCCGCCGGGATCACGAGAACGCTTGTCACCGGCAGTTGCGACAGCGCTTCGCCGGCCAGGCGCAGGTGGGAGCAATGCGGTGGATCGAATGACCCGCCCAGGATCGCGATCCCGGCTCCGGCCTGATCGTCGTCCTGCCTCGTCGAAACGCCCATCGCTCGGCGATCGAGGCTACCTCGCCGCCCGGTCCACGGCGCGGCCGAAGTTGCTCAAAAGCCAGTTGCACCGCGTTTTGGCGCGAGTTAGGTTTCCCGACTCAACCCGGCGCCCGCCCCGGCGCCGCTCTCCCGCTGGACCCCTCTCCGCACTCCAAAATGCGTAAGCTTGCACTCGTTCTTGCCCTTCTGCCGATGGCCGCCTGCTCGTCCTGGGGTGGTGGTATCACCCAGGAACAGCGCGACAAGGGCATCAAGAGCGTCTCGGCCCTGAGCAGCGACTACGAAAGCAAGGCTTTCTGGACTCGCCTGGACCAGAGCGCGGATGGCCGCTCGAACGCCTTCGGCCGCGACCTGCGCCGCGTCGGCGACTTCTTCGATCGCCACTTCTGGAACTACGACGCCAACGATCCGTACGTGAACTACCCGACGGACACGACGCGTCTCGGCCACTCGGCCCGCGCGGGCGCCAGCTTCCTCTCGTCGCTGCCGGTTGTCGGCGACGTTTGGACCTACGTGCGCTAGTCGCCGGGCGGGCAAGGGTCGGCCGAGTCTTGTTGCTGGCAGCGACGAGAGGAAGCTGACGCCCGCTATTCTTCCGCTCCGGCGCGGAGCCGGCCGCTAGGTGGTCGGCGAGTTGGCTGGCTCGTGGCGCGAGGCGCCCGCTGGCGAACCAAGACAGGCCCACGCATTCGCGTGGGCTTGTTCGGTTTTGGGGTGGGCTGTGGCGGTGGTTCGCTTGGTCGAACCGGACGGGATGGCCTTTCCCACTCAATCGATCAGTTCGACTTGGTGGTCGTCGGATCGGGTTGGAACGGCTGATTCAGGCCTGCCAGAGGGCCAGGGTGCGCTTCCGGGCCGCGGGTTCCGGGAGGTCGTAGTCGAGCGTGCGGGTGAGGCGGAAGCGGCCGAGGCGGTCGGGGGTCTCGGCGCCGTGTTCGAGCCAGAGGACGAGGTGGCCACCGGGACGGCACAGGGGTTCGGCTAGCGGGGCGACGACTTCGGGGCGGCCGACGGCGCGGGCGGTGACGACGTCGAAGGCGTGGCGCAGGTCCGGGTTCAGGGCCGGGGCCTGGGCGGCGTCGAGTTGGATCGCGTCGACAGCGTCGAGGCCGGCGCTGATCAGCGTGGTGCCGATCGCGCGGATCTTCTTGCCAGTCTTGTCCATGAGCACGACGTCGGTGCGCGGGTGCAGGGCCGCGACGCAGACGCCCGGGAAGCCGTTGCCGGTGCCGAGATCGAGGACGTGATGCGGGGCCAGGCCGGTGCGGACGAACGCGAGGCCATCGAGCGCGTGCAGCACGAACGCCTGGTCCGGGTCGCGGACGCCCGTCAGGTTGATGCGCTGGTTGATGTCCAGCATGCCGTCGAGGTAGCGCAGCAGCTGGTCGGCGGCGGTCGGCTTCAGTTCCCCGCCGTGTTGGGTGGCGAAGTCGATGAGGCGGCGGGCGCGATCGGAAACGGCTTCGGGGCTCAACGGGTGCTCGGGGCTCGTCGGATGGAGGGCGGGTGGTGCCGTCGATCCCGCGGCCAATTCGGTTCAGCGGGCGGTTCGGCTCAGCGGGCGGTTTCGGGCCCTGCCGTCGGGGCGGCCGTGGCTGCCGGTTCTTGCGGGCTTGGCCCGCCGGACGTTAGCAGGTCCGTGGGCAGAGCGGGACCGTCAACTCCGGCCGCGTCGCGGGCCGGCTCGGCATCGGGTTTCGCGTCCGGTGCCTTGCCGGTCGGCGGTCCGCTGCGGCGGCTCTTCAGCAGGCGCAGCATCAGGTAGCCGAGTAGCGGGCCCGAGACCAGCGCCGCGGTGCCGATGCGCCACCAGCCGTCGGGCGCGATCGTGAGGTCGATCGCGAGGAGGCCGAACAGGAGCGAGGCGCCGGTCAGAGTGCCGCCGCGGGCCGTTTCGAGCAGGTCCCGGGTGTGCAGGCCGAGCATCGGCAGCGCCCGTGCGATGGCGTAGCACAGGCCGACGAGGATCGCGAGGCAGGCCGCACTGGCGAAGCCGAGCACGCCGAACCAGATCGTCAGCGGCACGCCGGCGGCATAGATCGTGATCGCGCGATAGAACTGCGTCGACCGGTCGAACTTCGGTTTGCCGAGCGCCCAGAACAACGGGCCGACGACGGAGGTCAGGCCCGCGAGGCCGCCGTGGACGGCAAGCAGCGCGAACAGGCCCGGAACGGCGACGTACGCCTCACCCCAGATGACGCTGGGTAACGCATCGCCGCACCAGGCGAGCGTGATCGTCATCGGCGCGCCGACCAGCACGAACGCCCGTACGGCGCCCTTCCAGGCGCGCGCGAGGCGGGCGGGGTCGTTCTTGACCTGGGCATAGGCCGGCGTCGCGACCGGGGCGAGCACGCGCAGGAAGATCTCTTCAGGCAGCTTGGCGAGTCGCGTGGCGCCTTCGTAGACCGCGACCGCGCCCTTGCTGATGACCTTGCCCACGACGAGCGGCGCGGAGCTGAAGATCATCACGAGCAAGAACGGCGTGCCCGCGGCACCGACGTTGTAGTGGAAGAGCTCCTTGAGCGTGTCGCGATCGAAGTTCGGTCGCGGCCAGTGCGGCGCGACGACGTAGCTCACGAACGAGCGCACGGCGGTCGCCGTAAGGTGACCGAGCACGAGCGCCCAGACGTCGCGCCAGATCCACGCGTAGAGCAGCGTCAGGCCGCTCCCGAGGCACGCGGCCACGAAGTCGCCGAGTGCCACGCGCCGGAAGTCGAGGCCCTTCATGCGCGCCGCGCGCGCCGGGCTCTGCACCGCGTCGATGAGGCCGTTGAGCGCGAGCACCAAGAACAGGCCGGGCAGCCAGTAGCGCGCTTCGGTCTCGGGATCGCCGAAGTACCACGCGAACGGCCAGGCCAGCGGCACGAGGATCAGCGTGATCAGTACGCCGCGCAGCGCGCGGACCGTGAACACCGTGTCGAGGTAGCGGCGTTCGGCGCCGCGGTCGGACCAGATCGATGCCTGCTCGCCGACGAAGACCGTCAGCGACTCGATCACACCGATCCCCGACAGCAAGATCATGAACAGGCCGAGGTCGTCGGTGTTCGTGAGTAGTCGCCAGAGCGCCGCGTACGACAGCAGCTGCACGATGCGCTGGCCGCCGACGCCGAGGAACTGCCAGAACAGGCTGCTCAGCGTCTTGCCGAAGAGGTCGGAGCCCGCTGCGCTCACGTCGCCACCAACCGATCGGTTGCGGGCTGACCGTTGCCGCACGCGAACACGCGGTGCCACGACTCGAGCACGAGCAGCGTGTGCACGGTGAGTGCGTTCTGCTGCATCGTTGCGCCGCTGTCGAGCAAGCCCTCGAGCCAGGCCGACGGCAGGAAGTCGCGGCAGAAGCCCGAGCGCGCGAGCAGCTGTTCGCGCACGGCACCCAGGCGTTCGGGGGCGAGCCACTCGGGCACGGAGTTGGGAAAGCCGTGCTTCTTGCGCGTGCTCACGGCCTTGGGCAGGTGACGCGCCGCGAGTTGCCGCAGCAGGACCTTGTTGTCGTGTTTGCCGCCGAACTTGAAGCGACCCGGGATCGTCATCGCGAACTCGGCGACACGATGGTCGAGGAACGGCACGCGGCCTTCGATCGAAACGGCCATCGTCGTGCGGTCGAGCAGGCTGAGCAGCTGATGCGGCAGGTAGGTCTGCGTGTCGACCGCGAGCTGGCTGTTGCGCGGATCGAAGTGCGCGGCCTCGCGGAAGCGCTCGGCGATCTCGGCGACGTGATCGCGCTGCGTAACGGAAGCGAGGGCGTCGCGGTCACGGTCGGTCAGGTGCGTCATCGCGCGCGCGTGATAGCTCGTCCGATCCTTGGCGAACGCGCGGATAGCGGCGCGGTCCGCGGCCGGGCGCTTCATGCCGACGGCGCGCGCAGCGAGGCCGTCGCCGAGCACGTGGGTCAGCAGGCGGTAGGCCTGCGAACGTGACGACAGGCGGTAGTGACCGTAGCCCGCGAACAGTTCGTCGGCGCCGCTGCCAGCGAGCAGCACCTTGACGTGTTCACTCGCGGCCCGGGCTACGCGCAGCGCCGGGATGAACGCGGGGTCCGCGACCGGTTCGTCGTTGAACCAGGTCGCGGCGTCCAGGTCGGCGAGCAGGTCGTCCTCATCCGCGGTGATTTCGATCTGTTCGATCCCGAGCTGCTTGCAGACGGCGCGCGCGCACTCGAGTTCGCCGGGGTCGGTGCTCGGGAAACTGATTGTGTAGGCGCGCACGTTCGCGTCTGCGGTGTGCGCGTAGTGCGCGATGAGGCTCGAGTCGAGGCCACCCGACAGACTGATACCGATCGGAACGTCCGCGACGAGCTGCATTCGCGTGGCGTCCGCAAGCAGGGCGTCGAGCTCGTCGAGGCCCGAATCGCCGCGCGTCGTGCGGGGGGTGGCGAGCCGCCACCAGGTTTCGCGCCGGGGAGCGCGACCGGTCTCGAGGACCAGTCGTTCGCCGGGCATCAGCTTCTCGACGCCTTCGCAGAGCGTCGCGTTGCCGGGCACGTAGAACAGCTCGAGGAACGGCACGACCTGCGCGGCGTCGATGCGCGGTGTCACGAGCCCGCTCTGAAACAGCGTCTTCAGCTCGCTGCCGAACGCAATGCCGTCCCGGGTCGTCGCGAAGTAGAGCGGCTTGATGCCGAGACGGTCACGGTAGAGCGTGCAGCTGCCGTCGCGGTTGTCGAACACGCAGATCGCGAACATGCCGTTCAGCAGGTCGACGAAGTCGCGGCCGTAGTGTTCGTAGAGGAACGGCAGCACTGCGGCGTCCGAGCCCCCCTGCACGTCGACGCCGTGGTCGCGGCGCAGCCGGTCGCGAAGTTCGCGGTGGTTGTAGATCTCGCCGTTGAACAGCACGCGGATCGCGCCGTCGCCGTTCTGCACCGGTTGATCGCCGGTGACGAGGTCGATGATCGCCAGCCGCCGGAACGCGGCCGCGCCGTACGGCTCGACCATGACGCTGTCACTGTCCGGCCCACGATGGGCGATCGCACCGCCCATCCTCACCGTCCGCGCCTCGAGCTCGGCGACGAGCGTCGCGCAGCCCGGGTGGTCCGGTCGGAAGAGGTAGATGCCAGCGAAACCGCACATGGGGGAAGTCCTGAATTATCGGTGTCGCGGGGGCTGCACTGGAGCCTCAAGTGCGACTCTCCGCAAGCGGCCTGCTACGGCTCTTTGGCCGTTGGCGCGGAGCGTGCGAGAGCGTCATGCAGCGCGTCGACTCCGGCCGCTGGGTCGAGCCAGGCGATCTCGCGCAACCGCCGCAGCCAGGTCGTCTGCCGGCGGATCAGGCGATGCGTCGAGCGCCGGATGCGGTTGCGCAGCTCCTCGCGATCCTTGTAGCGGCCGCGCAGGAAGTCGCGGCACTCGGCGTAGCCGATCGCCGCGCCCGCCGTGCGCGAGAACCCGCCGGCGCGTTCGATCGCTTCGGTCTCGCTGAGCAGGCCGCGATCGAGCATGGCCTCGGTGCGTGCACGGACCCGGGCGTGCAGGTCATCGCGCTGGCGTTGGATCGCGACGATGCGGCACGGCCGCTGCCATTCGGCGCTCTCGAAGTGGTCCTGCTGCGAACTGATCGGCTGCCCCGTGAGCTGCAGGAACTCGAGGGCGCGCACGAGCCGGCGTTCGTCCCGTGGGTGGATGCGCGCGGCTGCCGTCGGATCCTTGACGGTCAGCTCGGCGTGGAGTGTGCCCGGTTCGGCGGCTTCGCGCGCGGCCAACGCGGCGCGTAGGTCCGGGTCGGCAGCCGGACCCTGCACCATGCCCTTGAAGAACGCCATCAGGTACAGCGGGGTGCCGCCGACGAACAGCGCGCCGCGGCCGCGCGACCGGACCTCGGCGAGGGCGTTCGCCGCCGCCTCGCACCAGCGCGCCGTGTCGAACGTCTCGTCGGGATCGACGAGGTCGACGAGGTGATGCGGCACCCGTTCACGCTCGGCCGCCGTCGGCTTCGCCGTGCCGACGTCCATGCGGCGGTAGACCGCCATCGAGTCCATGGACAGGATCTCGAGCCCGAGGCGCTCCGCGAGGTCCAGCGCGAGCGCGGTCTTGCCCGCGGCGGTGGGGCCGGTGACGACCCACAGGGGCCCAATAGGGCTCTCGTCCGCGGGGCTCTCGTCGGGTGCGCTCACGGCAGAGATTCGAACTTACCGGCTGCGGCTTTGCACGTCGCGACTTCCACCCTTACTCTGCCCCGCCAGTTTTTTTGGCAGAGCGTCCGGCGAGTGTCCGCCGCCGGCACCGGCCCGTCCGAGACCCCTACATGATCGCGTTCCTTTCCGACATCCACAGCAACATCGAAGCGCTGTCCGTAGCGCTCGCCGAAGTCGAGAACGTCGGTGCCGACCGCATCATCTGCCTCGGTGACGTGATCGGCTACGGGCCTCAGCCTCGTGAGGCGTTGGGCACGATCATGGACCGAGCCGAGTTCACGATCCTCGGCAACCACGAGCACGGTGCGATGTTCTATGCATCCGACTTCAACCCCCGCGCGCGCGCCGCAATCGACTGGACCCGGGACCAGCTGAGCCGTCGTGATGCGCCCCGCGAGGAGAACATGAAGTTCTGGAACTACCTCGACGAGATGAAGAAGGAGGTCCGCGAGAACGCCATGCTGTTCGTGCACGGCTCGCCGCGCGACCCGGTCCGCGAGTATCTCGTGCCGCGCGACGTCAACGACAAGGAGAAGATGCAGGGGTGCTTCGAGAAGATGGGGGACGCCAACCTCTGCTTCGTCGGACACAGCCACGTGCCCGGCGTCTTCCTCGAGTCCGGCAAGTTCCTGCTTCCCGCGGACATCGGCATGAAGTGGGACGTCAGCGAGCGCGCGATCGTCAACATCGGTTCGGTCGGTCAGCCGCGCGACGGCGACAAGCGGCTGTCGTTCGTGAGCTACGATGGCACGGATGGCACGGATGGGACCGTGCACTTCCACCGCCTCGAGTACGACGTCGCGCAGACGGTGCAGAAGATCCGCGCAATCACGGAGCTGCCCGACTACCTGGCCGATCGCCTCGAGCAGGGGCGCTGAGTCTTGCCGCTGGTTCGCCCCGCTCGCCCGGCTCGTTTTGCCGCCGCCATCGCTGTCCGCACCCCTTCCGACTTCGTGAGTCTCGTTTCGATGCTGTCGTCGCTTCGTATCGCCTTCGTCGTTCTTGTGTCTTGCCTCGCGGCGCTGCCCGCGCAGGGCGAGAACGCGGGCGAGCCCAAGGACCCGTTCTTCGTCGAGGAGTTCGGCACGCCGGGCGATCCAGGCAGCTTCCGCGTGCGGTTCTGCCGCAATGGCGGCGGCATGTTCTCGCTGCAGCTCATGGATCACTGGCAGAGCGTCGGAACCGGCAGCAAGTCGGAGCACGACAGCGGCGACTACATGCTGCTCTGCTACAACGGCGACAACGACGGTGGCGATCACGCGCTGCGCGTCCGTGAGATCGGCGGACAGCCGGTCTTCCCGCAGAACCTGCTCGTCGACCGCTGGGCGGACAGAAAGCTGCCGGACGGCATCGAGTTCACGATCCGTTCGAGCAGCGAGCTCGGTCCGGACGGTCAGCCGCGTGGGCTAGAGCTGCGCCGCACGCTGCGCCACGTGCCGGAAGAGCGCGGTTTCGTGCTCGAGTTCGGCCTGAAGAACTTCGACTTCGCGACGGTCGGCAACAGCTCGATCACGCTGGAGCTGCTCGGGCCCTGGCTCGTCAATCCGTCGCACACGACGCTGGTTGGCAACTCGTCGATCGCGATCGCGGTGCCGCAGTCAGAGGACGCGGAGTTCAGGCACCTGGTGCCGGCGACGGGCAAGGTGCAGCAGTTCGAGGAGATCGATCTGGCCGCGCTGAAGTTCGCGGGCACGACGAGCCGCTTCTTCGGCGCGTTCCTGCAGCCGCGCAACGAGCTCGCACCGCGTGCGATCAGCGGCCTGCTCGTCGACACCGGGCCGCGGCAGACGGACGAGCTGACCGAGACCAAGGCGGGCACGATGACCCGCATGCGGTATCGGATCACGCTGCCGATCCCCGCGGTGGGGCAGGAGACGGTTGCGAGCTACGGGCTCTACCTCGGCCCGAAGTCGTATCGCGTCTTCGAGACGCTGCCGCCGGTGATGCAGACGACGTTCGAGCCCGTGCTCGACGTCGATCTCGCGGGCGGCTGCTGCTTCGAGATTCCGGGCGCGCGGATGATGGCCAAGCTGCTGCTGACGCTGCTCGGCTGGTTCTTCGGCGTCCTCGGTAACTGGGGTTTCGCGATCATCACGCTCACGGTGCTCGTGCGCGGTCTGCTGCTGCCGCTGAACTTTCGCATGCAGAAGTCGATGCGCGCCTACAGCAGCAAGATGGCCGTGCTGAAGCCGAAGCTCGACAAGCTCAACGAGCAGTACGCCGACGATCCCAAGGCCAAGCAGCAGGCGATGATCGCGTTCCAGCGCGAGCACAAGATGATTCCGCCGATCGGCGGATGTCTGCCGATCCTGCTCACGATGCCGGTCTACATCGGCCTCTTCACCGCGCTGCGCACGGCCTACGACCTGCGCCAGCAGCCGTTCCTGGGCTGGATCCAGGACCTCAGTCTGTCGGACGCGCTGTTCGAGCTGCCGTTCTGGCCCGGCGCGTTCAACCTGCTGCCGCTGATCTGGATGGGAATGTTCATCTACCTGACGACGCGCCAGCCGCTGCCGACCGATCCGCAGCAGCGCTCCGTCCAGCGTATGATGCGCTTCATGCCGCTGATCATGGGCGTCATGCTCTACGGCTATGCGTCGGCGCTGCTGCTCTACATGGTGACCTCGATGGTGTGGTCGCTGGGCGAGAGTGCGCTGGTGAAGAAGATCCTCGGCCCGGTCGATCCGAACGTCGCGTCGATGACGCCGACGCCGATGTAGCGGCGCGATTCCCCAGCGCGGTTCAAGAGCCATGCGCCGGCCGGGCCCTTGTGACCACTCGGGGCTTCATGGGATTCGATGCCAGTCGGGAGAACCGTCATGTCCTTGGCTGACTTTGACCAATGGGAAGGCGTAGTCCGAGACTGGGTGAGGTCTCTCGTGGCGACGCGGTGCAATGGTGTTGCCGGCGGTGGCGAACTCTCGGCAGTCAAAGTCGAGTACGGGCATGACGAGCTCTACCTGACCGCGATCCCTGTCTTTGTGGGAACCGGCATGCACTTCGAGGCGCGTCCCATGGCTGGGGAGGGAGGGGACTTGGTCTTGGCCTCGGGCGACGAGTTTCGCCACAACTACGAGGAGTACGTCGCGCGGGTCGAGTCTTGGGCCATGGACGGTTGGCGGTCCGGCCACAATGAGGGGGTTCGAGGCTTCATAGGCCTTCATGACAACTTGTTCTTTCGAGACTTGGCGACCGGTGAGGCGTTCGAGGCGACGCAGGTCTTGCATCTGTTCGATCCACCGAGCTGATTCGTGGCCGTGCTCGTCGATTCCCGGCGCGGCGACCGGCTCTACCGAGCGGTCGTGGATGCGAACTTCGCCATCAACCGACGGCCCAGCCTGCGCGACGAGCCCGAGCCGGGTATCTTGGAGGCGTGACCTTCGATCGCATCACAGTCGATCCCGAACAGATGGCCGGTGTCCCATGCATCCGTGGGCTGCGGATCCCCGTAGCTACTGTGGTGGGCATGTTGGCTGACGGCATGAGCACGGAGCAGATCCTCGAAGCGTTCCCCGACCTCGTTGCCGAGGACGTCCAGGAGGCCCTGAGGTACGCATCCGACGCAGTTCGGGAGCGCGAGATCCCGCTCCGCCGAGCCGAGTGAAGTTTCTGGTCGACAATGCGGTGTCGCCCCTGGTGTCCGGGGCGCTTCGCGCAGCGGGCCATGACTCGGTGCATCTTCGAGATCGGGGCTTGCAGAGTGCGCCAGACACCACCGTCTTCGACCTGGCAGTCCAAGAGGGGCGGGTCGTCGTTTCAGCCGATACGGATTTCGGCACCCTGCTCGCAGTGCGTGCGGCGAAAGCCCGTCCGTCGTGTTGTTTCGGCATGGCGCGGAGAAGAGCCCGGGGCGGCAAGCTGCGATGTTGCTCGGAAGTCTCGACGAGCTGACCGAGCCGCTCCGCGTTGGCGCGCTCGTGACAATGGAGCCTACCCGGATTCGCATTCGCCAGCTTCCCCTGAAGTAACGCCGCGCCCAGGTGTCGAAGTCTGGCCACGAGACAGCGGGGTCTCTCTCGCTCGGGCGTGCTCGAGGCCCTCCCGCATTGCTGTCCTGCGTGCTGCTTCTTGTCCGCGCCGGCCTCGGAACCGCGATCAGGCCCGAGCGTCACTCGACGCCATCGAAGGAGAACCGCATTCTGCGCGTACAGCTCGGACCGCGGCGTCATTGTCCGACTGCGGAACCGCGTCTTCGGCGTGCGGGGCTCGACCCGGCGATCGGTCGGTTGCAGGGTTGCTGTGCCGAAGCTGTGACGGCCGCTCAGCGCACCAGCACAAAGTCGATCTGCAGCGTGCCGTCGACGGTGCGGCGTGAGGTCGCCTGGCCGCCGTGGCCGAGCACAACGGTCTGCGTCAGGAACAGGCCGAGGCCGTGGCCGTGGCCGCGCAGCAGGCGGCTCGGATAGAACGGTTCGAACGTGTGCGGCAGGCGCCACTGCGCGAGGGCCTGGCCACGCAGGGTGACCCGCAGGCGGGCGGCGCCCGCGAGCGCTTCGAGCGTGAGTTCGGTCGCGGTGCCCGCAGCGGACATCGCGTCGGCGAATCGCACCATCTCGGCGAGCGCGGGCGCGAGCTGGTCGGCGTCGCCCGTGACGACGTGGGCGCCCGGCGCAATGGTGACGCGCGCGGTCTCGTCGGGTGATTCGATGCGGGCGGCGAGTGCGGTCTGCACGAGGTCGGCGAGGTCGACCTCGTCCTGGCGGCGCGGGCCCTGCGTCGCGGTCGACAGCAGGCGCAGGCGGTCGAGGGTCTCTTGGATGCGGTGCACGCCGTCGAGCGCGGCGCGGACCTGTTCGCGGCGGTCGCGTTCGAGGTTGGGATCGAGATTGGCGTGCAGCAGCTGCAGGTGGCCCGAGACGTAGAGCAGCGGGTTGTTGATCTCGTCGGCCATGCCATGGGCGAGATCGTGGAACACGTCGGTCCGCGGGCGGTCGCCGCCGAGCAGCGCCTGTTCGATCGTTGCCGCGAGCAGCCCGGGTTTGTCGGGGTAGACCAGCACGCGGGCATCGAGCCGCTGGCTCACCGCGCTCGCGTCGATCTCGCCCGCGACGTCGGTGACGAGCACGATCCCGATCCGGCCCCAGATGTTGCGCAGCAGGCGGAGCGCGCCGACGTCCTCGGCCGGCTGCTCCGACAGATGGGCGACGAGCAGGTCGGGCTCGAAGCTCGCCATGGCTTCCGATTCGGCATGGATCGAGCCGAACGACCGCACTTCCGGGTTGAGCGGCAAGGTCCGGAGGTCGCTGGTCAGCCGGGGGTCTACCGGACCGACCACGGCGATGCGAACGGCGCGAGTCATGCAGGATGGCGAGGCAATCAGCGAGCCACCGGGGTGATGGCTGGCGCGTAGCGTATCCCCTCCTATATCCGATGTCACCATACCTGCCATCCGGGTAGTCCCGCGGGGTGATCCCAATCTCCAGCGGGCACCCCGCGTTGACCGATATCATGGCGGTGACGGCAGACGGGAGCAACCACGGAGATTCGGGTGCTGGCTCGGGGCCGGGCCCCGACGACGTCGCGGGTTCTCCGGATTCCGGTTCGCGCGTCACGCTGCGTCGCGTCGAGGGGCCGATCGCCGCGGCGGGCGGCCCGCCGCCCGTCCAGCTGCTGCGCGAATACAAAGGCCTCACCGTCGCCGATCTCGGCCGCGACGAGATCGTCGAGCGCCTGCCTGGCCAGGTTCGGACCGCGTTGCATCACCTGCAGCGCGGCGATGTGGCAGCCGCCGAACGGGCGCTGCCGGGCGAGTTCTGCCCGCTGCTGAACGGTCCGGGCTCGCAGCGTCGGTCCCGGCGATGGCCGTCGCTGCGGCTGACGCTCGTGCTCTGGCTGTTGGTGACTGCCGTTCTCGTCGCCTTCACGCTCGGCTCCTACTGGTTTTGACCCCGACCAGTTTTGCGCTGGCACCTGTGAAAGCGCACGGTGTTGCCCTTCACTAACCCGACCATCCATGTCCGCGCCCGTCGACCTCACGCTGCAGATCGCCGACAGCTGCCCCGTGCCGCAGCTCAGCGTCGTCGTGCCGATCTACAACGAGCGCGACAACGTCCAGCCGCTCTACGAGTCGCTGACCTGGGCGCTTGCGGCGATGGATCGCCACTACGAGATCGTACTCGTGGACGACGGCAGCCGCGATGGCACGCGCGACGTGCTGCGCTCGATCGCGGCGAGTGACGAGCACGTGCGGCTCGTGATGTTCCGGCGCAACTACGGTCAGACGGCCGCGATGGCTGCCGGGTTCCGCGCCTGCCGCGGTCGCATCGTCGTCTCGATGGACGGCGATCTGCAGAACGACCCGGCCGACATCCATCGCCTCGTTGCCAAACTCGAAGAGGGCTACGACGTGGTCTGCGGCTGGCGCAAGAACCGTCAGGATCGCGTCTCGACGCGTCTGCTGCCGAGCCTCATCGCCAACTTCCTGATCGCGCGGGTCACGGGTGCGCATATCCACGACACCGGTTGTTCCCTGAAGGCCTACCGCAGCTGGGTCGTTCGCAGCCTCACCCTCTACTCCGACATGCATCGCTTCCTCGCGGCGCTCGGTGTCGGCCTCGGCGCCCGCATCACCGAACTGCCCGTGCGCCACCATGCGCGCCGTGCGGGCGTCTCGAAGTACGGTCTCGGCCGCGTGTTTCGGGTGCTCGCGGACCTCGTCGGCATCAAGATGCTGATCCAGTTCGCAGCCCATCCGATCCGCTGGTTCACGCTGCTCGCGATCCCGCTGTTCGTGCTCGGCGTGTTCATGATGTTGCTCGGGTTCGTGCAGCTCAGCCACGGCGAGTGGAAGTGGTTCCATAGCGGCGGCTTCGACATGGCCGCGATCGGCGCCGGTTCGGTCGGGTTGTTGTTCGCGGGCAACGTGCTGATGCTCGGTTTCCTCGCCGAGCTGCAGATCCGCGTCTCGCGGTTCTTCCGTCACCGCACGGCCGTCACCGCGAAGGAGGCCAGTCTGTGAGCGCGTCTGCGAGCCAGTCTGCCGGTGATGGGCCGCGGCCACACGTGTCCGTTGTCGTCGTGTTCACCACGAGCGACGTCAGTGCCCATCCGCAGGCGATCGTCGAGCAGATCGGGCGCGCGCTCGATCATGCCGGGCACACGCACGAGTTCGTGTTCGTCCTCGACGGTCCCGTCGGCCGGGTCGAGCACGAGTTGCGCGAGATATCCGGTGACCGGCCGATCGAGGTCGTGCAGCTCCAGGGCGGCGGGCTCGGCGAATCGATTGCGCTCTCGGCGGGCGTCGAGCGCGCGCGCGGCGACTACATCCTCAATCTGCCGGCCTATCTGCAGATGGAGCCCGAGGACACCAGCAAGGTGATCACGGCGCTCGAGGCCGGCGCGGACTGCGTCGCGACGTGGCGCGTCGCGCGCGTCGATCCCTGGCTCAACCAGCTGCAGTCGCGCCTGTTCAACTTCGCGCTGCGGCTGATCATGAAGACGTCGTTCCACGACCTCAACTCGGGAACGCGTGGCTTCCGGCGCCAGGTGCTCGAAGAGGTCTCGGTCTACGGCGAGCTCTATCGCTTTCTGCCCGTGCTCGCATCCAGGCAGGGCTTCCGCACCGTCGAGGTCAAGGTGCGGCACCGTGAGGAGAAGGGGCGCGCGGGCTTCTACGGCATCGGCGTCTACCTGCGCCGGCTGCTCGACATCCTCGCGATCACGTTCCTCGCGCGCTTCACCCAGAGGCCGCTGCGCTTCTTCGGCTACCTCGGCTTCACGGCTGCGGTGATGGGCACGCTGATGGCCACGTGGCCGCTCTACCTCAAGATCTTCGAGAACGAGAGCCTCACGAATCGGCCGCTGTTCGTGATCGGGGCGATCCTCGCCGCGTTCGGCGTCCAGCTGATCGGTTTCGGTCTGATCGGTGAGATCATCATCTTTACGCAGGCGCCGAACCTGCGCGGCTACAAGATCGAGGAGATCGTCGAGGGGCTGGCCGAGTCGGCGCCGCGACATCTCGATGTGCCGATCGTCGAACGGCCCCGGAGTGGTGGCCAAAGTAGTGATTCGGTTGCCGGTAGCCCGGCGACTGGTAGTCCGGCGATTGGCGCCGCCGATGCGCCCGGCCCGGTGGCCGAGGACGGTGACGCGGCGGGTCACGGTGTGGGGGGCGGTGGCGCGGCGGCGCGCGGCTCTTCCGAGTCGTCGTCGGCGGTCGCGACGGCCGCGGTAGCAGTCTCCGGCGCCAGTCTCGCCGCGACATCGAACGGGGATGCCCACGCGATCGTAGCGGTGCCCGCCGAGGCGCCACCGCTACGCGTGCGCGAGATTCTGCCGGGCGAGGACGCGCGCTGGGACGCGTTCGTGAGCCGCCATCCCCAGGGCACGTTCTTCCACCTGACCGGCTGGTCGCGCGTTGCACAGCAGACGTTCCGTCACGCGCCGCACCACCTCGTCGTCGAGCAGGGGCGCGAGTGGCTCGGCGTCCTGCCGCTGTTCCAGGTGAACAGCCTGTTCTTGGGCCGCAACTTCATCAGCACGCCCTACGCGGTCTACGGCGGCGTGCTGGCCGAGCACGAGACGGCGCAGGCCGCGCTGCTCGAACACGCGGGCGCGCTCGGCAAGGAGAGCGGCGCCGGATACGTCGAGCTGCGACACCTCGAGGAGCGGCCCGGTGAACGCCCGCAGTCACCGCTCTACGTGACCTACCGTCGGGATCTGCCTGACGACCCGGAACAGGTGCTGCCGTCGTTGCCGAAGAAGGCGCGCGCCGAGTGTCGCTACGCGATCAAGGCCGGCGTCGAGATCCGGCCCGATTGCTCGGTCGATCAGCTCTACGAGCTGTTCACGATCAACAAGCGGCGGCTCGGATCGCCGGCACTGCCGAAGCGCTGGTTCGATGCGCTCGTCGCCGAGTTCGGCAAGGCGGTCGTGATCCATCGCGCCGTCGACGCCCAGGAGCGCACGCTCGCGGCCGTGATGAGCTTCTGCTTCAAGGACACGGTCTACGCCTACTACTCGGGCGCGGTCGACCTCGCGAACGACAAGGGCGTCAACAACTACATCTACTGCGGGATCATGGAGTGGGCCGCGAGCAAGGGCTACGCGCGCTTCGACTTTGGCCGCAGTCGGGCGGATTCGGGGCCGGCGAAGTTCAAGAAGCACATGGGCTTCACCGCGGAGCCGCTGCACTACGAGTACCTGCTCGTCGGCGATGGTGCCAAACTGCCGGAATTCCATCCCGGCAATCCGCGGCTCGCGCTGCCGCGCCGCGTGTGGTCGCGCATGCCGATGTTCCTCACGAACCGCCTCGGCGGTCGGCTGTCGCGTTACCTGCCCTGATCGGGTATCCCGGGCGGCGATGGCGCGCGACAACGTCGAACATACCCGCTGGTCTCCCGGGCTGATCGGGTTCTATCTGAGCTGTGCCGGCACCGCGATGGGGTCGACGATCGCGGCGTCGGGCTGGTTCTTCTTCGGCTCCAAAGGCGCGATCGTCGTCGGCGCGCTCCTCGCGGTCGTGTCGATCGTGTTCTGCTTCGTCAGCCTGCACGCCGCGCGCCAGAAGCCCGGGAACGGCGCGGACTGAACCGACGGTCGGCGTGCCGTCAGCGGCCGAGGTACCAGTCCACCGCGGTTGCGAGGTCGTCGGCGACGTGATCCGCCGTGAACCCCGCGGCAGCGAGCTTTTCGGCTTCCGCGGCGAACGGCTTGCCCGACCGCACGTGCACGGTCCGCAGCGGCAGGTCCTTGGCCATGAGCAGGTCGCGGGCGCTGTCGCCGACGAGCAGGCCGTCTTCGAACGATACGTCCAGCAGTCCCTCGGCCTCGTGCAGCAGACCGGCCGCCGGCTTGCGGCACGTGCACGGTCCGCCATAGGGGCCGTCGAAGTCGGGGTGGTGGGGGCAGTGCAGATAGGCCAGCGGCAGGCGGTCGAGGCGTTGGTGCAGCGTTTCGTGCACGCGCGCCAGGCCCGTCTGGGTGTAGAGGCCGCGCGCGATGCCGCTCTGGTTGGTCACGATCACGATCCGCACGTCCGCCGCGGCGAGCCGGTGCAGCGCTTCGACGACTCCGGGCAGCAACACGAGCTGGTCCGGATGGGTGATGAAGCTCTGCTCGCGATTGATCGTGCCGTCACGATCGAGGAACGCGGTTCTGCCGCCGGGTGTCGTCACCGACCGGCGTTCTCGGCGCCGCCGCGCAGCGGTTCGTCCTCGCGGTAGAGCTTGACGTGCAGTTCGCCCGGCACGATCGCCGCGCGGATCCCGAACGGGAAGACCAGGTCGCCGAACGTCCAGAAGAACGGCAGTGGGGGCATCGTGGGATCCCACGCGCCGTCGATCCACTTGCTGGTGTAGCCTTCGGTGTGCTGGGTGATCCGCCGGATCTCGGGGCGGTAACCCTTCTTCTCGAGCCGGATCTCGTGGTCGAACCCGAACGTGCCCGCGATCGGCAGCTTGATCGGCGTCGTCTGGCCGGTGTCGGTGCCGTCGACGAAGACGCGGGCGCCGAGCGGATCGCTCGTGAACAACACGTGGTCCTTGCTCGTGACCCAGGTGCAGCCCGCCGACAGCGCGAGGCTCAGCACGGCGGGAATCGCGAGCAGGCGTAGCGGCGGGAAGCGGAGCATTCTCAACAGGATATCGAACGGGACGCCCCAGCGCCGAGAGTGGAGTTGGAGCGGAGTGCAAGATCCGGTATCATCGGTTCCAGGTCCATACTGGATCCCGCGCTCCGGTCAGAACGCGGGATCGGAGGCGTTTCCGGCCCCGCGAGCGGGGCCCCCGAGGAGGCTCGATGTTCGGTCGTTTCGCTGTCAGTTCGTTCTTGGTTTCGTTGCCGCTGGCGTTTTCGGCGCCGGCTCTGGCGCAGGAGAAAGGTGATGGCGCCGACGGCGCTGTCGAGGTGATGCGCTTCGGGCGCATCACGGTCGCCGAGTCGCGGCTCTACTGCTGGCCGAGTGCCGTGCTGTCGCCGCCGCAGTTCGAGGACACGGTTGCGAAGGACGACGTCGTGCGCGTCGGTCGCACCGAGGGCTCGTTCGTGCAGGTCATGCTGCCGCTCGGTCCGACCGGCTACGTCAGCAAGCGGTTCGCCGCCGCCGATGACAGCGGCACCGTGCGCACCACCGGCAACAAGGTGGCGTTCCGCTACCGCACCCGCACGACGGAGGCGCCCGTGACGCAGCTGCCGCGCGATTCCGAGCTGCACGTGATCGGCGAGGAGGGCGACTGGTGGCAGGTGCGTCACCCCGACGTCGAGTGTTGGCTGCCCGCGACCGAAGTGCTCGTGCTCGACCCCAACGACCCGGCGGCCGCGCAGGCCTACGCCGAGAGCAAGCGCGCGTACGAGACCGCGATCAAGGCGCGGCTCGATTCGATCAAGAAGGCCAAGGAGCAGGCCGCGCAGGATGAAGCGGATGCGGCCGCGGTCGCGCTCGTGCAGGATGCGTTCCGGAAAGAGCTGCAGAAGCCGGTCGCAGAACAGAAGTTCGACGGCCTCAACAGCACGCTCGACAAGCTCGAGGGGACGCTGGCCGAGGACTCGAGTGCCAAGGGCCTGATCGCCTCGCTGCGCAAGCGCATCCAGACGCAGAAGTGGATCGTCGATGCCACCGTCGTGACGAGCGAGACCCCCAAGCCGGCGGAGCTGCCCGTGCGCACCGAGCAGCCCAAGGATCAGCTCGAGCGCTTCCAGTCGATCGGCTGGCTGCGCTACGAGGGCAAGCTCGGTGGCCTCGGGATCTTCTACCTCGAGAAGGGTGGCATGCGCCTGCACCATGTGGCCTGCACGACCGGGCGCTACGATCTCGCCTTGTTCGTCGATTGCGAGGTCGGCATGCAGGGGCCCCGCCGGCGTCCGGCGACCGAGTCGTTCAGCATCATGGACGTCGAGCGCCTCGAGGTGCTCGGTCACAATCGCAAGTAGCCCGCGCCTCCGGCCGGCTTCTGGCCCCGGGGCACTTGGCGTCAGGAACTCCCCATGCCGCGGGGCCCTGTCGATGGCTGTCCTTTTGCGACAGCCGAACCCCGGCCATTGCCGATCCAGGAACGTGGTCCACTGTCGGCAGTTCGTGGCGCGAAGTGCGGTGCGTCGTTTACTCGGCCGCCGAATCGTGGGCGTTGTCGCGGCCGCCAGCCTCGGCCTGACGACCCTCGCCGCGCAGGCGGTCCCGCACCCGCCGGCGCCGGGTGGGGGCACGACGACGGTCTGGTGGCTGCGTGAAGGCCAGCGCTGCCTGGACCGCGAGGATCCCTGGCAGGCCTGGCGTGCGTTCCAGGTCGCCGCGGCGACGACGCCGGATCCGGCCGGCTACATCGGCCTCGGGCACTCGCACCTGTTGCTCGGCCGCGCGGCGTTCGCCCATCGCTACGCGGAAGCGGCGCGCAAGCTCGCGAAGGCGGTCGGTGGCGCGATCGAGCAGGAAGCGATGGCGCTCTGCGTCCGGGCGCTGATCCGGGCGCGGGCGTTCGACGCGGCCGTGCGGCAGTCCGGCGCGTTCGTGCAGGAGATCGGTCGCCCCGCAGCCGACTTGCTTGCGGCCCGCGGCTCGGCGCTCTTTCGGGTGCAGCGCGTCGACGAGGCGGCGAAGGTGTATCGCCGCGTGACCACGCTCGATCCGCACCATGCCGAAGCGCATCTGCGGCTCGGGTCGGGGTTGACGCCACCCGTCGTCGTCGAGATCGACGATCATCTGCGGGCCGCGGTGATCGCGAGCCGCGCGCGACTCCACGAGCGCGCGATCGAGCTGCTGCTCGACGTGCTCGAGCGGGATGGCGCCAATCCGGTCGCGCATCGGCTGCTCGGCGAAGCGTTGTTCCAGCAGCGCGGCGCCACCGCGATGGCGGCGACGGATCCGGCCTTCGAGGAACTTGCGGCGGCAATGCCGACGCCGAACGTCCGCGGTATCCCCGTCGCCGAGTTCGTCTCCGGCTACGACGAGCTGGCGGCCGAGCGCCGCCGTATCGTCGACCGTACCGCGGTGCTGTTCGGGCGCTACCTGCCCAAGCTCGTCGCAATCGGCAGCCGCCACAACCTGCTGCTCGAACTCGAACGCACGACGGACGCGCCGGCTCGTCAGAGTCTGCGCGGCAAGCGCACGTTCGACGGGCGGGTCTGGGACGACGTGCGCGGCATCGGCGGCATGCAGGCCGCGACCGGGATCGAGAGCCTCGACGAGGCGGCGCAGTTCGGCTTCGACACCATCGCCCACGAAGTCGCGCACCAGGTCCACTTCTACGCGTTCACGCCGCTCCTGCGCGCCAAGATCAAGCGCCTCTACAAGACCGCGCTCGCCGCGAATCGCTGCCTCGACTACTACGCCGCGACGAACGAGGCCGAGTACTTCGGGCAGGGCGTCGAGGCGTTCGTGAGCTTCGCCAAGCGCCCGGGTGGCGAGACGACCCACGGGCATACGCGCTTCGAGCTCTATCGCGTCGATCGCGATCTGCACGACTTCGTGGCTTCGGTCGTCGACTCCGATCCGCTGAAGAATCCCGCGCAGCGCGACCGCATTCTCGCGGCTGCGGCGCGCGTCGCGCTGCGTTGTGGGCGCCCCGAGGACGCGAAGATCGCCGCCAGCTGGATGGCTGAGGGCGTGGAGCGCAAGCGGCTCGCGCGTCGGGCCGAGCTCGCGCTCGCGGCGGCGGCGTCGCAGTAGCAGGCGGGTTCGCGCAGCCGGATGTAACCGTTGGGCATGCCGGGGCACGAACCGGTGTGGAAGTGTCGCTGTCAACGGTCGAGAAGTACGGTCCCCGAGAACGTCTGAGCCAGCTCGGCGAGGCGCGGCTCAGCGACGCCGAGTGCGTTGCCCTGCTGCTGCGGACCGGTGCGCGCGGAGAGACGGCGGAGCAGCTCGGTTCCCGGTTGCTCGCGCGGTTCGGGGGGCTGGGTGGGTTGGCGTCGGCGCGGCTGCACGAGCTCGCTGCGGAGCCGCGGGTCGGACCGGTGCGCGCGGCGGTCCTCGTGGCCGCGTTCGGCCTGGCGCGGCGACTGGCCGAGTTGGAGTTCCGGCCGGGCAGTGCGATCACGAACGGCGGGGAGGTGGCGCGGATCGTGCGCGACTCCGCGCGCGGGTCGCGGCGAGAGAGCTTCTACGCCGTATTGCTCGACGCGCGGCACCGCGTGCTGACGTTGCACGTCGTCAGCACGGGCAGCGTCGACGCGGCGCCCGTGCACCCCCGGGAGGTGTTCTCCCCGGCGATTCGAGACGGTGCCGCGGCGGTGGTCGTCGCGCACAACCATCCCTCGGGCGATCCCTCCCCGAGCGCGGACGATCGTCTCGTCACGGAGCGACTGCGGGAGGTCGGGACGCTGGTCGGGATCCCGCTGCTGGACCATCTCGTGGTCGGGGCGGAGCGCTTCTACACGTTCGCGGAAGAGGGCTATCGTCCGATTCCGTGAGGTCGGGGAGTCGCCGCGCGAAGTTTCCGGCATTTTGCCGGAGAATGGTCCGCGGCCGGTTTCCTCCGTTCGTCCGACCGCCGCAGCACCGCTGTGGCCCGATCAACCGATGCCGAGACCCGATACCGCAACCTTCGATGCGCTGGTCCGCGAGCACCATGCCGCGGTCTTTCGCAGCGCGCGCCGCATCTGCGGCAACGACGAGGACGCCGCGGACGTCGCGCAGGAAGTGTTCCTGCGCGTCCTGCGGGGCAAGCTGCGGCTCGATCGGGTCGACAGTGAGCGCGCGGTGCTGTGCTGGCTCGCGTCCCGGCTCGCGCACAATCGGGAGCGGGCTGCGCGACGGCGGACGCGATCCGAGGACCACGCCATGAACCACGTAGAACGTTCCGATGCCGTTTCCGACCCAGCGGCGATCGTCGCCGAGCGCGACGTGCTCCAGCAGCTCGTCGAACTCGTTTCCCGGTTGCCTCGCGACCTGCGGCTGCCCGTGCAGTTGCGTTGCGAGGACCGGCTCACGTTCGCCGCGATCGGCACCGCGTTGCGGATCTCCGAGTCGACGGCGCACGAACGCTACGAACGCGCGCTCACCCGGCTGCGGCAGGATCTGAAGGATCGCGGGGTGCCCGGGGTTGCAGCGTTGCCGCTCGCCGACCTGCTCGGTCGGCTGCCGGGGCCGGTCGCGCCCGTCGGCCTCGAGGGCCAGCTCCTGGCGCTGAGCAAGGCGTCGGTCGTGGCGACGGCCGGCATCGCGCGGCGGGTTGCGATGATCGCGTTCGTGACCACGGCGGCCGTCGCCGTGGCCGTCGCGAGCGTAGCGGGCGGCGATGGCGACGGCGGACTCACACCCGCGAGCGGAACCGTCGCGGCGGCTGCCGCCGCTGGCGGGGTTCAGGACCCCCAGAGTGGTCGCGGCGCTGGTGGTCGCGGTGCGGGCACCGTCACGGTCGAACGCTTCCGCGACGGCAAGCCGGTGCGCGAGCCCGCGGCAAGTCCAGGTCGGAACGAACGCACGTTCGTCGGCACCGTGCACGATGCGGCGGGCTTCCCGGTCGTCGGGGCGAAGGTCGCGGCCGTCGCGGGCGGCGGGCTCAAGGAGTTCGACCTCGGCGAAGGGGTCACCGACGACAACGGCGCATTCAAGGTCGTGATTGGCGACGTGTTGGGGCGGGCCAAGCTCACGTTCCGGCGTGGCGCCATCAAGCTGCGGGTCTTCGAGGGCACGCTGCAACTGTTCGAGTCGCAAGACTACGAAGTGCCGCGTCCGGCCGGTGCGAAGCCGCTGGCCTTCGTGCTCGGCGCCGACGTCGGTACCGAGTCGACCCGCTTCGCGCTCACCGTGGACGTGCGGGACGCGGCCGGGCGCGCGGTCGAGGGCGCGACCGTGCGGCTGCATTCCGGCAAGCGCGGCAAGCCGCTGCCCGGTTATCGCGGTGAGGCCGAGGCGGTGTCGCGAGCCGACGGTTCGGTGGTTTTGAACGGCCGCGTGCTCGGTGCCAAGTGGCTGTTCGTCGACGCCCGCGCGGCGTCGCAACCGACGAGCTACACCGCGTTCACGGTCGATCGCCCGGGACCGCACAAGACTTCGGTGACACTCGCCGCCGCCGAGACCCTGGCCGTGAAGCTCGAGGCCGTCGAGGGCGACCGCGTACCGCGCGGCTCGGTCTGGCTCGAGGACGAGGATGGCGTGCGGCACCAGGCCGAGACCGGCGCGACCGGGCTCGTGAAGTTCGAGAACCTGCGGGCCACGGCGTACACCGTGCACGTTCGCGGCTGGCCGTGGTCGGCGGTCGCCGAGCGGGGGTTCGTGCCGCGGTCGGAACCGTACGTGATCAAGCTCAAGCGCGCGGCCGATCCGCGGGACCTCGGCCATCACATGGCCGAGGTGCACGGACGGCTCGTCGACGCCGCCACGGGCGAAGAAGTCGCGTTCGGTGGCTTCGCGCTCGAGTGGTATCGCCGCGGCGACCGCGCCGGTGAATCGACGTTGGCCACCGATGGCTGCCCGGAGCCGCCGCCCGTGCAGCGGGCCGCGGGCATGGGCAAGTCCACGGGTTTCCGGCGGACGGGTCTGGATGCTGGGCGGTGGGTGCTGGTTGCCGATGTCGAGGGCTACGCGAATGCGGTGCGCGAATTCGAACTCGAGCACGGCCAGCTGCTCGCGGATGTCGCCGTGCCGCTCTACCGACCGGCGGAGCTGCACGGTCGGGTCGTCGACGTGGACGGCCAGCCCGTGGAGCGCGCGAAGGTGTTCGTCGTCGGCGTTGGCGATCTCGCGGATGAGAACCTGCGCGCGATCGCGAAGATCGCGGAGCAGGGCCCCGGGCTCGGCGGGCGCAACCCACGCGTGCGGTGGCCGTCGGTGCTGTGCTGCGGCACGTGGACCAAGGCCGACGGCTCGTTCGAGTTGAACGGTGTCCCGCCGGACACCGCGCTGCGGCTCATCGCCTATCGGGCGGGTCACGAGCTCGCGATCCAGGCGCCGAACGTGCACCGCCCGATGACCCGGGTCACGGGGATCGAGCTGCGCGTCGGGCGCTGAGAGGAATCGTCGCCCTTCGGAGTTCTGGCGGTTGACAGGGGTTCTACAGTTGTAGTAGTTACTTCTACAGCTGTGGCAGAACCCCAAAAACTCACCGACGCCGAGTGGATCGTGATGCGCGCGATCTGGGAGCAGTCGCCCGCCAGTGCGCGCGAAGTGCTCGATCGGGCACACGACGTCGAGTGGGCCTACACGACGGTGAAGACCCTGCTCGCGCGTCTGGTCGACAAGGGGGCGCTCGTCGTCGAACGCCGCGGCAACACGAGCTTCTATTCGCCGGTCTGGCAACCCGTGGAGGCGCGGCGCTCGGCCGTCCGGTCCCTGCTCGATGCGGCGTTCGGCGGCTCGGTCGGTGGCCTCGTGCAGCACCTCGCGAACGACGGGGAACTGTCGGCGGGCGAACGGCGCGAACTCGAACGGATGCTACGTTCGGCCCGTGGCGCGGCGGATCCGTCGGGCGAACCGCGTGCTGCGGATGCGGGCCAGGTGCCGGCCCGGGGGCGGAGGCGGCGATGACCGACTGGCTGTCGATCGCCGCGCAGGTCGCGGTCCTCGGGGGGCTGGCCTACGCGCTCGAACGCTTCGGTCTGCGGCGCATGCCAGCGCGGTGGCGCGAGTTGCTCTGGGCGGCTGTTCTCGTACGCCTACTGTTGCCGGCGCAGTGGTTCCCACTGCCCGGTCTCGAGGTGCCGGGCAGCGTGGCGTCGGCATGGTCCGAGGTGATGGCGTGGGCCTTGGGCGGTCTCAGCCCGCAGCCGGGATCCGAGGTTGCGGGGCCGGCGGCCGCTGGGGCAATCGCACCGGCAGCCGACGTGCCGGCCGGATCGACGACTGGGGGGGCAGGTGTCCTGCCATTGCTCTGGGTGTTGGGAGCCGTCGTCGTGGCGCTGCGATTGTGGCGCGGACATCGGGCCGAACTGCGCGCGCTCACGATCGGTTCCCAACCCGCTGGTCGCGACTGGCGGCGCGCAGGCGTTCGGGTGGCGCGACTGCTCGGTCTGCGTCGCATCCCCGGGTTGCGCGAGACCACGGCGGTGACCGCGCCCTGTGTCGTCGGTGTCCGGCGGCCAACCGTGTTCGTACCGCCCGCGGTGCTCACCGGGCTACGGGACGCGGATCGCGATCACGTCCTGCTGCACGAGTTCGCGCACGTCGCCCGTCGCGACGTGCTCCGGGCCCTGGTCGTTTCGGGCTTCCGGATCGTGTTCTGGTGGCATCCCATCGTCTGGCTGGCCGCGTCGCGCCTCACGTTCGCTCGCGAACTCGGCGCCGATGCGCGCGCCGCCGGCTCGGCGCCGGGCGGAACCCTGGCCTACGGTGAAACGCTGCTGCGCTGGAGCGCGCCGACGCAGTCACCGGTGCTGGCGGCAGTCGGGTGGTCGCCGCGCTCCCGGCTCGGGTCGCGCATCGAGGCGCTCGTGCGCCCGTTCGGAGTCTTCGGGTGGGCGCCGGGAACTCGCCCGCGCGCCGCGTTCGGTGGGGGCGTGCTCGTCGTCGGCTGTGCTCTCCAGCTCCTGCTCGCGATGCCCGCAGCGTCGGCGAACGGTGCCGATACCGCGGGCCGGCCTGCGCTCCTCGGTCAATTCGAGCTGCCGCCGGACGTGCCCGCGGATCTCCGCGAGCTGCCGGGCTGCATGCAGCGCCGCCTTCTCGTCCTCGCGCAACTCGCTGCCGCCGAACGGCAGGACTCGACTTCGCGCTGACCTGTTGCTCTCCGTTCTCCGCAAACTCTGACTCACGATCACGATGCGTACTCTGCTCGCCTTCGCTCTCGGTTCCGTTTCCATCGTCCTGCTCGGCGCCGTCTCCGGCGTGGACTCCGAAGCCTCGCCACCGGCGGTCGCCGCGGCCGCGCAGGACCCCGAGGCCATGGCCAAGATGATGGAGCAGGCCAAGAAGTTCACGACGCCGGGCAAGCATCACGAGCAGCTCAAGCGCTTCCTCGGCAAGTGGAAGTCGAGCGCGCGCTTCATCATGGGCGGGCAGAAGTCCGCGCCCGAGACCGGCGTCAGCGAGTGCACCTGGCTCATGGAAGGTCGCTGGCTGCAGGTCAAAGGCAAGACCAGCCTCATGGGCAAGCCGTTCGAGAACTTCATCGTGCTCGGCTACGACAACTTCAAGCAGAGCTACGTGATGACGAGCGTGAGCTCGATGGACACGGCGATGCTCCGTTCGGAAGGTGACATGACACAGCACGGTGATGCGCTCGTCTTCTACGGTCAGCTCGACGAGTACCTGACCGGCGAGCACGACAAGATGGCGAAGTACGTCTACCGCTTCGTCAGCGACAAGGAGATGGTTCTCGAAGTCCACGACCTCGCGATCGGCCTCGAGAACACCCAGGTCGTCGAGATCCGGTTCGAGAAGGTCGACTGAAGCGGCCGGAGCGCTGC
The DNA here is from genome assembly GCA_024743115.1 of bacterium. Lineage (GTDB taxonomy): Bacteria > Planctomycetota > UBA1135 > UBA1135 > UBA2386 > JAGQRA01. The sequence continues at coordinate 64,120 of JANSXC010000026.1, forward strand.
CGGTCCCACCGCGACCGGCATTGTTGCTACGTGGGCGTGACGTCGGCTTGGTGGCGGGCTGGATAGGGCCTGGATTCCGGGGTTGTGGGGCCGATTCCTGAGCCGGGTACGCGACTTGCGTAGTAGGCCGGCATGTCTGCCTTCCGGATCCTGCGGCGCGCTGTTCGTTTCTTGGTCGCGGTGGTCTGCGCGGGCCTCGTGGCTGGCGGCGCGGCAGGGCTCGTGGCCCAGTCATTCCCGCGCGTCTCGGCCTCGCCGCCGCCCTACAAGCGGCCGCCGTGGCCGGAGAACAACCATCCTCGCGGCAACTGGGGGCATCGTCCGAGCCTGTGTACAGGCTCCATCGACGCCGTGCTGGAGTATTGGCAATGGAACCGGGACGCGTACCTGCCGCGGCCGCACGCGCGGATCGGGGCGGTCGGCGACGATCTGGAGCCGACCACTGGGGTGACGCCGCTCGATTGGCTGGTCGAGGTGGCGCGGAGTGGCGCGAGTGTGGATCGCGCCGGCGCCCTGCTGGTGATCGGCGGGCTGGGTCCAGGGTTCGGTGGTCGCCTCGCGATCGAACGGGCGCTGTCGGATGACGAACTCGTGGTTCGCCAGGCTGCGCTGTTGGCGCTCGGGGAACACGGTGGCGCGGCCGCACGCTTCCGGCTGGCGCGGGAGCTCGCGGATCCGTCGCAAGAGGTGACACACCGTCGCTTGGCCGCGCTCGCGTTCGGGGTCGCGAGTGCCGTCGATGGCGGTCGCGGCGGGCGGGCGTTACGGCCGTTCGCGGCTGCCGCCACTGGCGGCATCGATCGGGCGTTCGCCTGTGTCGCCGACGACCTCGCCGGGGGCTTCGCGCTCGAGCGCGCGGCGCTGTCCTGGTTGTTGGACAAGTCGGCTGCGCGCGACGAGGTACTTCATGGGGCGAGCATCGCGCACCTCGTGCGGAGCCCCCGTGACGCCGCGTTGACCGCGCGGCTGACGACGCTGGTCGGTTCACGTGTGGCTCCCGTGCGGTTGGCGGCACGGGTCGTGTTGGCCCGCGATACCAATGACGCGGAAGTGTTGCGGCGCTGGGTCCAGAAGCTGCCGAAGGTCGGGGCCTCGGCGCGCAGCCTGCTGGCGCTCGCGGCTCACCCTTTGCTGCCGGAGGTCGCGACGCCGCTGATGCAGCGCTCTTCACAGCGCCCGGCGGCGATCCTGGCGCTCGGGGTTCACGCACGCCAGCGCGACGCGGCGCGGGCCCGCGCGGTGTTGCGGCCGGCACGAATGGCGCGCAAGACATTCCAGGATCGTCCGCTGTGGCTGCTCGCGGATGCGCTCATGGCCGTGCCGGGAACGGCTGCGCGCGCGGTGGCCGTGCTGCGCGACGTGCGTACGCCCGAGGTCCAGCGGCTGGCAGCGATCGACGTGCACGGCCTGCTGACGGGATCCGACCGCGCACCGGTGCGGCGTGCGATCCACCTCGACCCCAGCCCCGCGGTGCGCCTGCGCGCCGCCGATGTCCTTGCGCGGCACGGCCAGAACGAGGACCTCGCGGCCCTGCGCCATGCGGTGGACCACGCGGGCACACCCGAAGAACGCGCGGGGCTGCTCGTCGCGCTCGGGCGCTCTCGCAGTGCGGTGGCCGAGCGGGAGCTCGAGCGTTGGTGTCGCGGCAAGCTCGCCAAGCCCGTCGAAAGAGCGGCTGCCTGGCGTGGGCTCCTGCTCTGCGTGCGGCGGGGTGGCGCTTCGGCGCTGGCGCGCCTGCCGCACGGGGTGGCCTACGCCTACCTCCCGGGTTCGCTGCTACGCCTCGTCGCTCTGCACCGGTAGCGACCGATCCTGCGGCGCCGGTTGGCGCCCGATTCCGCGGTCAGATCGGCGGTCGCATCGAACACGCCGAGGCGGCAGACTGGGCGCATGTGGCGGCCCGTCGTGACTGAGGAACCGAGTGTTCGGTAGTCGGCGTCGGCGCCAGCCGCGGGGAGCCGCGGCGGAACGGGCGCTGCAGCGGCGCCGGTGGCTTTGGATCGGACTAGTCACGCTCGGGGCCGCGTTGCTGCGACTCGCCGACATCGGGACCTGGTCGTTCTGGGTCGATGAGGCCCACACGTTCCGTGACGCGACGATGCCCCTCGACGGCGAGGGCGGGTTCTGGGAGCAGGATCGCGCGAAGTATCCGCTGACGTTCCTGCTCGTGCGTTTGCTGCTCGATACGCAGCTCGTGTCGACGGGCGAAGGCGCGATCCGATTACCGTTCGCGCTGGCCGGGATCGCGACGGTGCCCGTGTTGTGGGCGACCGGGCGTGCGCTGGTCGGTGAGCGTGCGGCGTTGCTCGCGGCGGTCTTCCTCGCGGTGATGCCATGGCACGTGTTCTGGAGTCAGAGCGCGCGCGGGTATGTGTTCGTCGTGCCTGTCGCTGCCATTGCCACGGCATTGGTCTGGCGGTTTCACGAACGCGATCGGCTGCTGGATCTCGTGCTGGCGATCGCGGTGGTCGGGCTCGGAACGTTGTTTCATTCGACGACGGCGACGATGGGGCTCGGATTGCTCGTGTTCCTGTTCTTGCGACGACGAGAGCTGACGTCACGTGGGGCGCTCGCGTTCGGAATCGCCACGGCGATCCTGCTCGCGGCGTTGCCGATCGTGATTCGTGAGCTCGAGCCGTTTCCGGAGTTTCAGAGGGCCAAGGGCAAGCCGGCGCTCGGTCACTTCCTGACGACGACGGGATACTACTTCCGCCCCTTGCTGCTCGTTGCGGCGTTGGGGGGGCTCGTGCTGATGCGGCGGCAGCGCTCGCGGGCGCAGGCGGTGCTGTTCGCGGCCCTCGCTGCGACACCGTTCCTCGTGCTCGCCGTCGTCGGCGGTTCGATCGTCCAGACGACGGCCCGCTACGCGCTGTCCGCGCTGCCGGTCGTACTCTGGCTGGGGGCTTACGCCGCGGTGAACGTCTACGACCTCATCGTCGCGCGTGGGGCCGGTCGGGCGTTGCGAGTCGCGGGCGCGGCACTCGGGGTCGCGCTCGGCACGGATCTCGCGATCGGCAGCGTGCAGTACTTCGCGCACCATCATGGCGACCGCGCGCGCTGGCGCGAAGCGTGCCGCTTCCTCGATCGTCGATCCGCCGACCGACACCTGCTCGTCGTGACACCGATGGAGCCGATCGTGCGCTACTACCTGACGCGCGACTACTGGCAGAACGGCGGGATGTCGGATCCCTCGCGGCAGGTCCGCGTGCTCGAGAACTGGCTGCTCACCGGTGTGACGAAGAAAGTCCGCGTGCACGACCCGGGGGCCGCCGCCCATCTGCGTTGGCAGGTGCGGGAGGCCGCGCGACTGGAAGCCCAGCTGGCGGTGGCGTTGACCCGCCCGCTCGCGGCGGCGAAGGATCCCAGCGGGGAGCTGTGGCGGACGCTGCAGGACGAGTTCGAGCTCCTGCTCTACCTGCCGTGCTGGGTCGGTCCCAAGGACGAGAGCATCTACGTCTTCGTGCCGGCCGTGGATTGAGTGGAGCCGGGATCGGGCGCATCGGGCCGTTTGCCTTGCGACGGCGTCGTGATTGGTCGATATCATCGGGGTGATGTTGCGCCGCACTTCGTTGTTCCGAGCGTCCCTCATGATCGGGGCATCCCTCACGATCGGTCTGCCCTGCTGCGCGCAGAAGGCCGAGCTCAGTGACGACCCGCGCACCACGCCGAGTGACTTCGTGCGCTTCGTCAAGGTCGACGATGGTGGCCACCTCGACACCGCGATCACGACCTACAAGAAGGGCGACGTCGAAGTCGTGTTCTACGGCGCCGTGCACATCGCGGACGAGGCCTGCTACCAGACGCTCAACGATCGGTTCATGGCGCACGATGCCCTGCTCTACGAGCTCGTTGCGCCGCCGGACTACCGCCCGGACAAGAACCGCGAGGTCGGGTTCAACCCGCTGTCCCTGCTGCAGCGCGGGCTCAAGAACTCGATGAACCTGTCGTTCCAGCTCGATGTCGTCGACTACCAGCCCGACAACTTCGTGCACGCCGACATGACGCCGCAGGAGTTCCAGGCGAGCATGGCCGAGCGCGGTGAGAGCCTGATCTCGATCATGTTCGAGATGATGATGAACGGCATGAAGATGCAGCAGGAGAAGCTCGACAGCGGCGAGGCCGCGGCTGCGCCGAAGTTCGACCTCGTCAAGTCGTTCCGCAGTGGCGAGGGGCGGCACACGTTGCGCATGATGCTCGCATCGCAGCTCGAAGAGATGGAGGCGCTCGCCGCCGGTGCCAAGGAAGGGGGCAGCACGCTGCTCGAAGGCCGCAACGAAAAGTGCCTTCAGGTGCTGCAGGAGCAGATCAAGAAGGGCAAGAAGAAGCTCGGCATCTACTACGGCGCCGCCCACCTGCCGCACATGGAGCAGCGGCTCGTCGAGGATCTCGGCTTCGAGAAGGTCGGGCACGAGTGGCTGGTGTCCTGGGACTGCGCGCGCCGACCGGATCCCAAGTTCGACCGCAAGCTCATCAAGCTGCGGCGCAAGTGCAAGAAGGACATGGCGAGGCTGGCCGCCGCGATGCGCTCCTACCGACTCGAGGTGCGCCCCGACGAGGTCGCGACCGTTGCGATCGTGGCGGAGTCCGAGAAGGACGGCAAGCTGCGCTACGAGGGACCGCGGCAGGATCCGTGGGGCAACGACTTCGTGATTCAGAAGCGCAAGTACGGCCGCCGTTGGCAGGCGGTCAGTTTCGGCCAGGACGGCGTCGAGGGCACCGATGACGACATCGTCGTGCAGGAGCCGCGCGGCGGCGGACTGCGCTGGTTTTGACGAATGCTGGCGTTTGACGCCGCGCTGTCCGGCGGCTGCCAGTTCGACCGGATGCCATCAGCCTGCCGGGTGCTACCAGCCTGACTGCCGCCCGAGTTCCTTGGGGCGCTGGTTGGCGTTCGCGACGTTCCAGCCGGTCCAGAACGCGAGGCGCGCGATCGACTCCATCGCCGGGTAGCGCAGCTTGTCCGGGTGATCCGTCACCTGGTGGTAGTCCGGGTGCTCGCCGTCGCAGAAGAACACGACCGGGATGCCGTGCTTCGCGAAGTTGTAGTGGTCGCTGCGCTGGTAGTACTGATCGCCGCTCGTGAACGAGATGCCGAACTTCTCGCCGAGTTCGACCGCGTCGCGCACCATCGACGAGTACTTCTGGTGGCCGTGACTCGGCGTGATCTGCATCTTCGGGGCCTCGTCGGTGCCTTCGGCGCGGCCGATCATGTCGATGTTGATGTTGGCCACGATGCGGCCGCGGGGCCATGGTGAGTTCTCCGCGAAGTACTCCGAACCCCATAGCCCGAGTTCTTCGCCGCTGACGGAGAGGAAGATTACGGAGCGCGACGGGCGCGGGCCGCCTTTGGCGAACGCTTCGGCGATCTCGAGGAGGCCTGCGGTGCCGCTGGCGTTGTCGTCGGCGCCGTTGAACGCATCGCCGTCGACGCGCTCGCCCATGTGGTCGTGGTGCGCCGAGTAGACGATCGCTTCGTTCTTCTTGTCGGCGCCGTCGAGGACCGCGACGACGTTGGTCGAGAATGCTTTCTTGCTCTCCTTGACCTGGATCTTGAGCGACCCCGTCGCCTTGTTGTTCTTGGGTGCCGTCTTGGGTTCCCCTTCGCCGTCGAGTTCGATGCCGACGTGCTCGAACAATGCGCGGCTCTGTTCGCCGTTGATGACGAACAGCGGGATTCGCATCTTCTGACTGCGGCGCCCGCCCTTGCCGAACTGCAGTTTCGGGTGATCGGGCAGCAGGCCGTGGTAGCTCAGCGTGTTGGCGTGCGAGCCGCCGTCGTCGAGCAGGCAGATCAGGCCGGCGGCGGCGCCCTTGCTGGCCAGCTTGCGGGCGATCGCGTTGTAGCGGCCGATCGCTCGCAGGTCGTTGCCGCTGCCCGTGCCGCTGCCGAGGCCGTGCAGCACGACGAGCGGGATCTTGCCCTTGAGGCTCGGCAGGCTGTTGCCTGTGCCGTTGCCGCACCACGCGAACTTGCCGCGGGCCGAAGCCTTGAACGAATCGTCGGACGGCAGCACGGCGAAGCCGGTCGTGATCTTCGTGCGGCCGAACGACAGCTGGGTGCCCTTGGCGATGTGCACGCTCGTTAGCGGGTACTTCTGCAGGAAGCCGCGCTTGTCGCCGAGCGGTCGCAGGCCGAGTTTCTTGAAGTGTGCGGCGACGTAGTCGGCAGTGGCGCGCTGACCGGCGCTGCTCGTGAAGCGGCCCTGGCGTTCGTCGCTCGCGAGCCAGTAGGCGTGCTCGGCGAGGCCCTGGCGATCGATGAGCTTCAGGTGCTCGGGGGCGCCGTCAGGTGCCGCCGTGGGTTCGCCGAGGTCGGGAACCTCGCTGCTCGCGCTGGTCGTGCCCTGCGCCGCCAGGGAGGTGCCGATGGCGACCGCCAGGGCCAGAGCGAGAACTACACGCGTGGCAGGCGCGGCAAGCGGCGAGGTTCGCATCCGCGGATGCTACTCCGCCGCCGCAGAATCGAGCAATCGCCGCAAACGATCCGCGTCCTCGTCGACGGTGACGGTCTTGGTCTGCGAGGGGATCACGGCACCGGCGGGCAGCCCCTTGGGTTTCTTGACGAACTTCTTGAGGCAATAGACGACGTCGACCCGCCGCTCCCCGCGGGCCTTGCTGAAGTGCACGGCCAGCATTGCGGCGTCGAGCAGGGTCTCGAGGCTCGCGGTCTTCTGTTTCGGAAGTTTGACGACGACGTGGGAGCCGGGGCGGCCGCCGCCGACGTGGAGCCAGAGGTCATTGCCGTTCGCGACGCGCATCGTGAGCCGGTCGTTCTGCCGATTGTTGCGGCCGACCAGGATCGGGTAGCCTTCGGCGGAAACGAATCGGCGGAAGTTCTCCCCCGCGCCGGCGGCGGCCTTCGCCTTCGTCCTGCCGGGCGGTGGCGCGGCCTGCCGGGGGCGCGGTGCGACGCCGTGCTGCGCGAGTGCGTCACGGCACTGCGCGAGCCGTTCCGTAGCGTCGTCGGTGTTTGGAGTGATCGCCGCGAGCACATCGACGATACGACCGAGTTCGGTTGTCAGCGACTCGGCCTCGGCGTGGCGCTGCTCCGTGATCGCGCGGCCGTCGTCGAGGCGGCGGGCCTTGTCGTAGAGCGCCTCGGCCTGCACGGGAACCGGCTTGCTCGGATCGAGGGGTAGCGTCAGTGGCTCGCCGGTCTCGGGGTGGAACGCATGGAGTTCCGTTGCGCCGCGACTGGCGCTGTGGGCATAGGCCAGCATCAGGTCCGCTTGCAGGCGTAGTTCGGCGGTGGCATCGGTCGCCGCGAGCTTCGTCGCGAGGCCCGCCGTCTTCGCCTGCGTTTTGCCGAGCGCCCGGCGGGCGTGTCGCAGGAGTTCGGCGTGTTCCTCGAGTTGGGCATCGGCGCCGTCCTGGGTCGAGAACAGTTCGTCGATCGCTGGCAGCACGGGTGCGGTGAACCGCGGTGTCGGTTCTGCGGGTGGCGAGCCATCGCCACCTCCCGAATCGCCGCGACGGGGCGGCGGCGCGCGATAGCTGTCACCGATGCGCAGCGTGCGCACCGCGGTCTCGACCGCGCGCGACAGCGCGACCGCGACGCCGTCGCCATCCAGCAGCGCCCAGAGCCCGCGCGCGGAGAACAACTCGACGACGAGGCGGCGTTCGTGGAACTCGCGTAGTGCGGCGAAGCGCAGTTCGCAGCGTCGTTCGCCGGGCTTGACGTCGATGCCGACCAGCTTCGTGCCGACGAGCAGCGCCTGCAGGCGATCGTGCGCCGGGCCCTTGCCGAACTGCTCCTTCGTGAACCGCCGCGACGTCGTGCAGACCCGGGCGCGGGTGCTGCCGAGTGCGACGTGCAGGAACTGCTTCTTGCCGGCCTCCGGCTGCAGCACGACCAGTAGATCGTTCTGCGCGGGTGCGGCCGTGATCGGTTTGGCGTCGATCACTTCCGCACCGCAGAGCTCGTTGAGCTCTGCTACGGCGGCCGCGAGTTCGGCCGCGGTCAGGCCACGGCCTTTGCTCACGTCGAGTGACTCACGGCGGGGCCGATCAGCCCTTCTTGAGTTCTTCGACCGGATCGTAGGTCCAGTCGTAGGCGGCGAGTTCGTACTCCGGCACGCCTTCGGGGAAGAAGAGTCCGAGCTCACGCTCGGCCGCTTCCGGGCTGTCGCTGCCGTGGACGAGGTTGTAGCTGCGGCTGCTGCCGAAGTCGCCGCGGATCGTGCCCGCGTCGGCGTCGGCGCCGAAGGTCGCACCCATGAGCTTGCGGCAGATCGCGATCGCGCCGATGCCCTCGATCGCGAGCGCGACGACGGGCGAGCTGGTCATGAAGCGGACCAGGCCGGCGTAGAACGGGCGTTCCTTGTGGGCTTCGTAATGCTTGGCCGCGAGCTCGGGCGTGATCTGCATGAGCTTCATCGCAGCGATCTTGAGGCCCTTCCGCTCGAAGCGGTCGAGAATCTGGCCAACGAGGCCGCGCTGGACGGCGTCGGGTTTCAGTAGAATGAGGGTGCGTTCCATAGCTTGCTGAGGGGGAAAAGGGCGAAGATGATACCAACCATGGCCGCCCGCTCTGAACGCAATCTCGCCTGGCTGACGTTGCCGGTGTTGGTTTGGGTCGGGCTGCTGTCGGTACCGCTCGCCGGCTGCGTGCTGGATCGCGAGACGACGCTGTCACGGGCGGCGCGGCAGCGCCAGGTTCAGGCGCTGAGGGTCGAGCGCGAGCGAGCCGAACGCGATCGCGACATTCTGGTGCAGCGCACGGCCGAACTGCGGCGGGAGATCGTCGTCGTGCAGCGTGCGGCAGTCGTGGCCGAATCGAATCTGCGAGCGTCCCGCGCGGACCTGCAGCATGAACTCGCGAAACTCGTCGCGGCGGAGCGCGATCTGCAGGCTGCCAAGGACCGCGGTAAGGCGATCGAGGCCGAGCTGAAACCGCTCCGGGATCTCGAGCGGACGCTGCGCGAACGGGGCGCGTTGCTCGAGGCGGCGAAACAGCGCAAGACGCTGCTCGAGAAGGAGCTCGGCGTGGCGCAGGCCGCGGCAAAGAAAGCGACTGCCGACCTGCAACCGAAGATCGATGCGCTGAAAGCCAAGGTGGCCGAGGCCAAGAAGGTCGATCAGGCGGTTTCGGCCGCGAAGGCCGCGCTCGAGGCGGGGGGGAAGCTGTTGGGACCGCCGCCCAAGAAGCCGGCGCCCAAGAAGAAGTAGCGCGGCCGCCAGAGCGGCGGCGCGCCGTTTCAGTTCGCGCGAGTCGGCAGATCGGGCCAGTCGTGGTGGAAGAACTCACCAGCAGGCTTGTCCGTGCGTTCGAACGTGTGCGCGCCGAACAGGTCGCGTTGGGCCTGCGTCAGATTCTGCGGCAGGCGGGCGCGGCGGAACGAGTCGAAGTAGCCGAGGCTGCCCGTCATCGCGAGCATCGGAATGCCGTGCGCGGCACTGACCGCGGCCACGCGGCGCCAGGCGGACTGGTGGTGCTGCAGGAACCCGCCGAGCTCGGGGTCGAGCAGGAGGTTGGGCAGCGAGCTCTGCTTGCCGTAGGCCTGCTGGATGCTGCGCAGGAAGCGCGCGCGGATGATGCAGCCGCCTTTCCAGATGCGCGCGATCTCGCCGAAGTCGAGGCCCCAGTCGTTCTCGGTGTTCGCCGCGGCCATGAGGTCGAGGCCCTGGGCGTAGGAGCAGATCTTGCTGCAGTAGAGCGCGTCGCGGATCGCCTCGAGCAGGCCGTCCTGGTCGACGTTGTTCGACGCCGGTCCACTGAGCACCCGACTGGCGCTCTCGCGTTGCGTCTTCTGTGACGACAGGATGCGCGCTTCGACCGCGGCATGCATCGTCGGCGCGGGGACGCCGTAGCGCAGGGCCATCTCGGTGGTCCACTTGCCGGTGCCCTTCTGCCCGGCCTTGTCGAGGATCACCTCGACCATCGGCTGGCCGGTCTCGGGATCGCTGGCGTGCAGGATGCGGGCGGTGATCTCGATCAGGAACGACTCGAGGAAGCCCTGGTTCCACTCGGTGAACGTGTCGCCCATCTGTGCGTGCGACATGCCGAGGACGTTCTGCATCAGGTCGAAGCACTCGGCGATGAGCTGCATGTCGCCGTACTCGATGCCGTTGTGAACCATCTTCACGAAGTGACCCGCGGCGCCGGTGCCGACGTGGGTCACACACGGCCCGTCTTCGACCTGCGCCGCGATCTTCGTCAGGATCGGTGCGAGCTCTTCGTAGGCGTCCTTACTGCCGCCCGGCATCAGGCTCGGGCCGTTGAGCGCGCCCTCTTCGCCGCCCGAGACGCCCATGCCGACGAACCGGAAGCCCTGCTCGGTGAGCTCGCGCGAGCGACGGTCCGTGTCGTCGGGATGGCTGTTGCCGGTATCGATGATCAGATCGCCCTGGTCCAGCACGGGCAGGAACTGCGCGATCGTGTCGTCGACCGGTTGCCCGGCCTTGACGAGCAGGATGAGCTTGCGCGGTCGTTCGAGCGAGTCAGCGACCTCCTGTGGTGTCTTCGCGCCGACCATGTGGTAGCCCGGCTCCGCGCGCGCGAGTGTCGCCTCGGTCTTGCCGAACGAGCGGTTGAAGACCGTGATGGGGAAACCGTTGCGGGCGATGTTGAGCGCCAGGTTCTGGCCCATCGTGGCCAGCCCGACGACGGCGATCTTGCTTTGCGACATCGCGGCCCAGGATATCGGGCCGCGGCGCGGAACCGGCACGCTTTGCGGGTGATCGCGCCGGTCGATTCGGGCGGCGCTCCTAGCGCTTGCCGGTCGTCGCGGCCTTGTCGGCGCTCGCCGCCTTCGCCTCGCGGTCGGCGTACCACGATGCCCAGTCGGACGTCTTGCGGGGCGGAGTCGACTGCGCGAGTCGGCGGATCGCCTTGCGGTAGGCCCGCACGATCACGCGCTCTTCGAACACGCCGGCGACCGTGACGTCGAGTACCGTGCCGCTCTGCAGCACGTCGACCTTGGGGTCGGCGATGAACGCTGCCTGCGCCACCTCGACGTCGAAGTCGCGGATGTAGGCCTGTTGCGTCAGGATCGCGATGTGGCCGCGCGTGCCGCCGCCGCCGCCACCGTTGGCGACGAGGCCGGCCGCAGCGCTCGGGCCCGCGAGCACGAGCTGCTTGACTGCTTCGGGGTGGCCGAGTTCGGCGAATGCTTCCGCAGTGCGGATGCGGACCTTCGCGAGCTTGTGAACGAGACCACCGGCGAGGTAGTGCACGGAGTCGGTCGTGTCCTGCTCGTGTTCGCGGGCGATGCGCATCGCCGCCTTGCGGACGGTCTGGTCGCCGTCGAGGATCGCGGTGCGGAGTACGAATCGATACTGCTGTTGCTGGCCACGCGCCTGCTCGTTCCTGGCGCGCTGTGCGAGCGCTTCGAGAGCCGCGATGCGGCGGTACGGCAGCGTGTTGCGGCGGGCTTCCTTGCGCAGCGCGGCGTCGGCGTTGGGTTCGCGCGTCAGGATCTCGCGGATCGCGAGCAGCTTCGCGCGCTGGTTCGTGAGCTTGACCTGCTGGACCAGCTTGCGCACGCGCGTCTGCGTGTTGGCCGACCGCCACTTCAGCGGCAGGATCTCGGATTCGAGGCTCGCGAGGAACTTGTGCAGCTGCCGACCGAGCGCGGCGCTCGCCTGCTGCCGCTGGGCGGCATCGTTGTGCTTCTTGATCGCGGTCTCGAGGTTGCGCCACATCTCGGGCGACAGCCCGTAGGAGTGGGCGCGGATCGCGAGCTGGAGGAACGAGAACGCCGAGCTGTCGGCGTTCTTCTTCGCGTCGGCGAGCCGCAGCCGCAGCGCGGCGTCCTTGGTGTGCTCGGCGACCTTGGCGGCCGGCACAACCACGAGGCCGTCGCGCGTGTGGATCTCGTAGACCTGCTCCTTCTTCTTTTCGACGACCTTGCCCACCAGCACCCGACCGTCGTCGAGTCGGAGTTCGTCGGCGGTTGCGGTGCCCATCAGGAACGTGGGCGCGGCGGCGAGGAGCATGGCGCGAGCGGTGGTCCGCCAGATCGTCGGCAGCTGGTTCGTCGGTTTCATGATCGAATGGGTGCGGTCGGGTTGTCGCGAATCCGGCGGCCGGAGGGGACGGCCCCGTGATAGCATGGGCCACCTACAAGCATGAACCGTGCCATCCGACACGTCGCGCTCCCCGGGGCCCTGATCGGGATCCTGGGAGCTTTGCCCGGCCAGGCCGAGGCTGCTGGCAAGAAGTCACAACCCGATGCTATCGCGGCAATTGTGACCGAGATCCGGCAGGCGGAGCAAGCCCTTCGCAGTGTTCGAATCGAGCTCGCGACGTTCGGTTCCTACCCCGCGGACCTGGAAATGCGCACCAGCGGGTCACTGCATGTCCTGCGAGGAGCACAGCCCAGGCTGCGGACGGTGGTCCGGATGAGCTACAGCAACGGGCTGACGGCGACCATGGAATCGCTCCAGACCGCGGACGGCGTGACGTTCTACAAGGACGACCCGGCGTTCGGCGAGGTGTTCGTGCGCGTCGGCGCCGCGGTCGTCGCCGACCTCGAGTGGGCCGGTGAGGTGCTCGATCGCTCCGACCTTCCGGGCATGAAGGACGCGCGTGCCGCCGCGCCGCTCGGCAGCGCGATGCTCGAGAGTCTGCGCCGCGAGTTCGATCTCACGGTTGCGACCGACCGCACGAATCGGGGTGAGGACGAAGGGCGGTGGCTCGTGGGCAAACGCCGGGTCGGCCTCGCCGACGTGGCCGGCGAACTGCCGCTGGCCGATCGCGCCGAGATCTTCGTTCGGAATCGCGACCACGCCGTGCTCGACGTCGTGCAGTACCAGGGTGATCAGGTGCTGCATCGCATCGACGTCACGGCGCTCGCGGTCGACGAGCAGATGGCCCCGTCGACGTTTCAGATCGACGGCCGCGGTCAGCCGCTGCGCGAGGTCGACACCTACGTGCCGCTCTGGAGCCTGATCCAGGACGTGCTCGGCAAGGCGGAGGCCAAACGCCGGCCCGAGGATCTGCCCGCGGATAAGGATCCGCCGCCGGAGACCCTGCGGCCCAGTCGCCGTTCGAAGAAGGCCGTTCCGCCGAAGGAAACTCCGAAGGCCCAGTCCCCCAAGACCCCGCCCCCGAAGAATGGGGGCAACGGCAAGGGGTAGCGCGCCGCTCAGCCGAGGTCTTCTTCGGCGGGCGGGTGGTCGAACAGTTCGAGTCCTGCGTACTGCGACTTGGCGTAGTCGATCTCGAACTCCGAGTTGAACAGCGCGACGTAGCGGTCTGCCTCGTCTTTGACGACCATCGGCAGGATTTGCAGCACCTCGTCGGTGACGTTCTCGACCCAGCGGGCGCGGGACCACGGTTTGCGATCGAGGCGCAGGCTGACGTTGTACTCGGCTTCGAGTCGGGACTCGAAGACCTGCAGCTGTAGCTCACCGATCGCGCCGAGGATCGGCTCGCGTGCGCCGACCCGCGGCCAGAAGACCTGCACGACGCCTTCTTCACCGAGCTGCAGAAGGCCTTTGCCGAAGCCCTTGCTCATCGACGGTTCGCGCGGCGCGACCTGGGCGAAGATCTCGGGCGCGAAGCGCGGGAAGTTGCGCACCTCGAACGTCGGACCCGAGCTCAGCACGTCGCCGACGCGGAACATTCCGGGGTTGATGAGGCCGATGACGTCACCGGGCCAGGCTTCGTCGATCGACACGCGTTCCTGGCCGAAGAAGCGGTGCGGGTGCGACAGGCGCACGTCGCGCCCGAGGCGCAGGTGCTTGGCCGCCATACCGCGCTCGAAGCGGCCGGAGGTCACGCGCAGGAACGCGATGCGGTCGCGGTGCATCTTGTCCATGTTGGCCGCGACCTTGTAGACGAAGCCGGAGAAGAACTTGCTGTTGGGCGCGACCTCGCCGTCGACGGTGGGCAGCGCCGCGGGCTCCGGGGCGATCTCCAGGAACCGCTGCAGGATGTTCTCGACGCCGAAGTTCACGAGCGCGCTGCAGAAGAACATCGGCGAGATCTCCTGGCGCCGAAACTTCTCGAGCTCGAACGGCTGCACGCACTCCTGCACCATCTCGAGGTCTTCCAGCAGGCGCGAGTGCATGCGGTCGCCGAGGATCTCCTTGAGCCGCGGGTCGTTGGGGCCGGTGGTTTCGACCGCGGCTTTCGTCGCGTTGTGCGCGGTCTTCTCGAAC
>JANSXC010000016.1 GCA_024743115.1 bacterium
GACCTCGTCGACCGAGAGCCCGTACGAACAACCCAACCAGTTGATGGGTGCCGAGATCGATCGGCGCATCGACCAGATCCCGTATCTGCACCGGGAAGAGCTGCTCGACAACCTGCTCTGGCTCAGTCAGAGCGGCGAGCAGTGCATCCCCGCGCTGCTGAAGGGGCTGAAGGCCGAGAGCCCCAAGGTCCGGAGCTCTTCCGCCTGGGTCCTCGGACGTCTGCGCGACCGCCGCACGATTCCCGCGCTCCGGATGGCCGTGAGCGACAGCGAGCCGACGGTGCAGTTCGAATGTGCCCGCACGCTGGTCCTGCTCGGCGATCTCGAGCCGGCGCCGGTGTTGATCAGCGGCCTCGACAGCGAGCGCAAGGAGGTCCGCTACCTCTGCCACGAGGCACTCAAGACCGCGACGGGCCACGACTTCGGTTTCGACCATCTGGCGGTGAGCCAGGAGCAGGCGCGCTCCGCCGTGTTCGAGTGGCGCAAGTGGTGGAGTGACTACTCGGGCGATCAGCAGTTCGCGATGAGCTATGCGGAGCAGCACGGCATCGGACCGGCTGCCATGCCGGCCACGCCGATGGGGGAATCGCAGATGACGCCGCCCCCGGCCATGCCGCCGCAGCAGGACGGCTCGATGGAACCGACGCCGAACGCCGCCGGCGGTTCGGCCGCGGGCGTGCAAATGGAGTCGACCGGCAACACGAAGCCCATCGAGATCCCGTCGAATGGCGCGGCGCCTTCGTCCAAGAACGCGGGCGGTGAGCAGGGCGGTGAATCGCAGCCGGACGGCTCGAGGTCGATCCTGGACATCTTCAACAAGCCGATCGCCACGCCGCCCGCCAAGGGCAGCCCGGAGTCGAGTGAGTCGGCCACGCCCGGGAAGGCGACCGTCGTCCCGGTCATCGAGATCCCGGCGATCGAGGGCAACAAGTCCGAAG
This sequence comes from bacterium, assembly GCA_024743115.1. Classification (GTDB taxonomy): domain Bacteria; phylum Planctomycetota; class UBA1135; order UBA1135; family UBA2386; genus JAGQRA01. The sequence goes on from JANSXC010000016.1 coordinate 939, forward strand.
GCCCGAAGGGCCAGAGTTCGAACGCAACGAACTCGGGCACCGGTTCGGGTAACGGGTCCGGCAGCGACGGCTGAAGCGGCGGGGTCCCGCCACGGGGCCGTTGCCACCGGGCCTGCGCGGCAGAGATCACGAATCTCGCCTGACGCGGATCCCGAACCGGGGTTCCAAGCCAGGGGCCCATCGCATATTGTGCGGTTCCCCTCTGGCTCCCGCCCACGCGTGTAGGCTATGTGCACGCAGTATCGTTGACAGGAACCCCGCCAATGCGTCGAAACCAGTCCGGCTTCACCCTCATCGAACTGATGATCGTCATCGCGATCATCGGTCTCCTCGCAGCCGTTCTGCTGCCCAACATCCTGTCTTCGCAGGACTCGGCCTATGCCTTGGGCGACCAACGCAATCTCGGGCGTCAGTATGAGTTCCTGATGACCTACAAGCGCAAGCACAACAACGCGCTGCCGATGAAGGGTGGCCACAAGTTCGTGCTCGCGACCTGGACGTCGGGTGTGGTCGAGCAGACGCCGGAGAACTTCGATCGCTACTGGACCCCGGGCCCGGGACGCGACCAGGACCCCAACTACCAGGACCTGTACAAGGCAGTACGGGCTGGCGAGAAGATCTGGCCGAACCTCGACTCCGTTTCGTCGCAGGACACGCACTACGTCGGTCGGGCGCGCAAGCACATGCGGACGATCGAGCAGAGCGGCAACGAAGCGTGGATGGCGAACGACAACGAGGGCGTCTGGTCGCTGCGCGACGGCACGATCAACATCCTGTTCAACGCCAGTGCGGTGCGGACGTTCAGCTACCAGCAGCTCAAAGAGCAGTACGGCCTCGGCGACTTCGACCCAGCCGTCCCGATCGAAACCTGGGGCGAGAACTCGCCGATCGAAGCCTGTCGCAAGCTCGACAACTGACCGTTCGCTGTCGGTAGCGGACGCGGCCCTCTTGATGGGTCGTGGCCGGGCGGCGTTGGTCGTTCCACGCCCGTGTCGGCGGGCGGACACTCGGCGGACTGGCGGCCCTGAGCACGCGCGAGCTGCCCCGAGCTACGCGCCCACGGCCCGGCTGAGTGCCGGGCCGTTTGTCGTTCTGAAGGATCCCGATCCACGGCGCTGCGGATCAAAAGAACTCGATCACCGGGACGGACGCCGACACGGTGCCCGTGGTGGCGAGTCGGTTCGAGCTGTTCACGATGCGCACGACGGGGATCGGTGAGGGGCCAGCGGGCGGGGTCACGAGTGTCATGCCGTTGCTGAACGACATCGCGCCGCTGCCGAGGTCGATCGAGCCGGCCTGGAGCCAGATGCGATAGCCATCGGGCAGTACCGGAAGTCCCTGGAGCACGCCGTCGTAGCGCCCCTGGGTGGTCATCGTGCCGGGCATCGCGAACCAGACGTCGTTCGACGAGTAGAGCGGGCACTGCGGCAGCAACGGCCAATTGTTGAAGCCGGGCTGGTTGCCGAGCGCGATCCAGGCGCGCGTCCGGTTGTTGCCGGAGTCTGCGACGCCGTAGCGCACCGAGAGGTCGATCTCCATCCCGGTGCCCAGATGCCAGAGGTCGACCGCGGCCGTCGTCGTGGTTGTGCCTGCCGGTGGCGCGCAGCCGCCGCCGTAGCGGAATGCCGGCTGCTCGGCGTCGCCATTGCTGTAGTTGCGATGACCGTCGAGGTAGACGCTGAAATCGCGGTCTGGCCCGTTGGCGGTGCTGTTGCCCCAGACGATGACGTCGACGCAGACCGTGCCACCGCTCGCCGGCACGACGAACGGCGTCCGGTAGGGGACCTGGAGCGCGAATGTGGCGGCCGGATCGAGGGCCGGCCGGGTCGTGCCGACGAAGCCGACCGGCGTGCGGGGCAGCACCACGACCGGGCTGGGGCCGACGTTCTGCGAGAACGTGCCACTCGCCTGGTCCGGCGTGTGCGGAGCCATGGAGACGACGATCTCGAGCTCCGCGGAGAAGCCTCCGACTGCACCGTAGAGCCCCGCAGCGTCACGGCGATAGGCGTGTCCGGTGATCACCGTGCCACCAGGAACGTCGGTGTGGAGCGTCTGCATCCGGCAGTTGTGGCGGCCGAGTGGGAAGTTCGTGAACGTATTGCCCTCGAGTCCGACGCGATCGGCGGGGGAGACGACCGGCGTCTGGGCGGTGGCGGAGTCGACGGCCGCCAGGGTGGAGGCTGTCGCGAGCAGGAGTCCGGCGAGTGCCGGGTGGCAGAGAATTGGCGTCGTTTGCATGATGATTCGTAGTCCTGCGCCCCGCCGCGTGCGGGGCGTCACCGCAGTGGCAGGAGCCCGTCGATTTCGCGCCAAAAATGCGGGCGTGTTTGTTGCGGCCTTCGGGGCGGCGTCGCTATCGTGCTCGCCCTCGCTTCTTGACCGAGGCGGTTACGCTTCGACGTGCGGTCTTGAGCAGTCTTCACCGACACCTGTCCGGCAACACTGGCGCCCTCGGCGCCGGGCTGACGTTCGCGCTGTCGGTGGCGCTGTTCGCCTACGGCGGGCTGTGGCTCGATGGCTACTTCGGCACCAAACCCTGGTGCATGGTGGCGCTCGTGCTCTGCGGCATCGTCGGTGGCACGCTGCACGTCATCCGGGTCCTGGCCCCGGAGATGTGGCCGTTCGGCGAGTTGGCGAGTCCATTCGACAAACCCGTCTCTCGACCCAAACGCTCTCCCGACAACTCCGAACCATCGCCCGGCGAAGCCGTCGGGCCGCCCGGGGCCGATCCCACTGCCGACGACGAGTCGGCCAGTGAGGATGGTGCCGGCCGCGGTCAGCCCTAGATGGGCCGACCGGACGGATCGAACGCTAGCCTCATGCCCGCCTCCAACCCCGTTGCCGCGTCCGACGAGACGTTCCAGGCCGTCCTGCTGCGCTCGCTCGCGAGTGGCGCCGCGGTCACGGTCGGTCTCGGGGGGCTCGCGTGGGCGATCGGTGCGGCCCCGGCCGGCACGGAAGGCTTCCTCGGGCTCGGTATCGCGGTCGCGATCCTCGCTGCGGTCGCCGCGATGTGGGTCAACGGTCGCTTCCTGGCCACGCGCTCGGGCGCGGGTGGGTTGCCGGCCGACCCCGCGATCCTCGCCGGGCGAATGCAGGGACTGCTCGCCGCGGCCTTGATGGTCAAGCTCGCCGTGCTGGTGATCGCGATGTTCGCGCTCTTCCGGTTCGGTGTGAAATTCGAAGCGACCGCAACCTTTTGCATCGCGTTCGCTTCGGCTTCGCTCGTCGTGCAACTCACGGCGGCCGGCCTCCTCTCTCGTCACCTCGGTCAACGGCACAACGCGGCGCTTGCCGCTCGCGTGGACCGGAGCGCGGTGAACCCGGCGGGGCCGGGCGCCAGTGAGGGGTTTCCGGCTGAATCGAATCACGGACGGCCGACAGCGACCGACGATCGCTGATCACCGTTCGGACCACTGCTCCAATCCGCAAGCCACCAAACGCCTTACTCCGCAACATGCTCGCCGCGCGATTCTTGATCACTGCCGTGCTGTGCCTGCTGGCCGGCTTCGCGACCATGGACCATGTCGCCGCCCAGGGGGGGGGTGACGGTGGGGCAGCCGCGCCGGCTCACGGCGATGGGTCTCACGGCGATGGGTCTCACGGCGATGGGCACGCCGAACACAAGTCGACGCTCGAGATGTCGAGCTCGGACATCTTCAAGGCGCAGTTCAGCCACAGCGTGCCCTACGCGATCTTCACGCCGAAGCTGTCGCCGGATGACGAAGTGAACAAGTGGTTCACGGTCTACAACATCCAGCCGTGGCAGTGGGTGTCGCTCGGGCTGCTGCTCGTGATCTTCCTGCCGGTGCTCGGCAGCTTCAAATCGGGCCGTGCGGGCTGGACGACGCGCGTGTTCCGCGGATTCTGCCTGTGGGTGCGTGACGATCTCGTCTACGCCGTCATGGGCAAGGAAGTCGGCCGCGCGTTCGTGCCGTTCTTCATGTTCGTGTTCTTCTTCCTGGTCGTGCAGAACGTGATCGGGCTGGTGCCCGCGATCGCGCACGGCTTCCCGTTCACGGTCTACACCGCGACGGGCACGCCCTATGTCACCGGCGCGCTGGCGGTCATCACGCTCGGCATGATGCTCGGTCTGGGGATGAAGCAGAACGGCATCTTCGGCTTCTTCAAGGGTCTCGTGCCCCACGGGCTGCCGCTGCCGCTGATCCCGATCATGTTCCTGATCGAGTTCGTCAGCCTGCTCGTCAAGCCGTTCGCGCTGATGATTCGTCTGTTCGCGAACATGCTCGCCGGCCACCTGGTCATCGCCTCCGCGATCGGCCTCGTGTTCCTCTTCGCCAAGCTGCTCGGCGGCTCGGCGCTGGCCTACGTGACGGCACTGCCGTGCGTCGGCATGGCGATCTTCATCTACATCATCGAGGCCTTCGTCACGCTGCTGCAGGCCTACATCTTCACGCTCTTGAGTGTCACGTTCGTCTACCAGGCGATTCACCAAGAGCACTGAGTTTCGTTAGACCTTCCGATTCCAACCCCTCCAAGTAGTCACGGAGAACCAAATGCTCGCATTCTTCCAGGACCCCGCTCAGGCGCACGAACTTGCCACCAAGGTGGCTGAGAACACCGGTCTCGGCATTGGCGCCGGTCTGGCCGCCGGCCTCGCGGCCATCGGCGCGGGTCTCGGCATTGGCCGCATCGGCGGCGCCGCCGGCGAAGGCATTGCTCGTCAGCCCGAGGCGGCCGACGCCATCAAGGGCAACGCACTGATCTTCGCGGCGTTCGTCGAAGGTGTCGCGCTGTTCGCGGCGGTCATCGGCCTGATGCTCGCGACGAAGTAGTCCAGCAGGACTGCTTCCGACCTGCATCGGTCGTTACCACCCGAACCCAATCCGCTTCTGGACCCGGCTCTCCGCGTGAGACTCGGGGCCGGGTCGGGTGGCCGACTCCCTTCGCCTTCCGCACTGCACTTTCGAAACCCCGAGGCTCGACGTGTACCTCACCAACCTGATTTCGCTCGCCGTTCCCGCCGACGAGCCGCGCCCGCTCAGCGCGCTTCTGGAGTTCGCTCCGGGCGCGATGATCTGGACGTGGATTGCGTTCCTCATCGGCCTCGTCTTCATGTGGAAGTTCGTTTACGGACCGATCACGAAGGCACTCGAGGACCGCGACCAGAAGGTCGAGGACTCGATCAAGGCCGCCGAAGTCGCGCGGCAGGAAGCCGAAGCGCAGATGGCCGAGGCCAAGGCCGAACTCGAAAAGGCGCAGGCCGACAGCCGGCGCCTCGTCGAAGAGGCGACGGCGAATGCCGAGCGCCAGGCTGCCGAAGCCACCCGGGTCGCGGAGGAGCGCGCCAAGGCCGAGCTGCAGAAGGCGCGCGACGCAATCGCCGCCGAGAAGCGCAGTGCGGTGCAGGAGATTCGCAACGAGGCCGTCGCGCTCACGCTCGCGGCCACGAGCAAGCTGCTGCAGCAGAACGTCGACAGCGAGCAGAACCGCAAGCTCGTGAGTGACTTCGTCAGCAGCTCGGGCGAGGGCAACTCGTGACCCTGCTGGCCAAGCGCTACGCGACGGCCCTGTTCGCGCTCGCCGAGAAGGCGGACGCGATCGACACGATCGCGGGTGACCTCGATGGTCTGCACCGCGAGTTCGAGCAGGACGGCGCGCCCAATCGCGCCACCCGTGCGCTGCTTCAGAGCCCCGACGTGGGCACTGCCGAGCGCGGCGTCGTGCTCGAGAAGCTCGGCCATGGCCGGCACCAGCTCGTGCAGAACCTCATCGGCGTGCTCGACCATCGACGCCGCCTCGAGGTCCTGTTCGACATCCATCCCGCGTTCCGGGCGCTCGCGCTCGAGCACAAGGGAGAGGTCGAGGGTGTGCTCGAATCGCCGCATGCGATCGACGACGCCCAGCTGCAGGAAGTGACCGCCATGGCGGCGAAACTCTGCGGCAAGAAGGTCACGCTGACGGTGCGCGAGAACCCCGATCTGCTCGGTGGCGTTCGCCTGCGCGTCGGCAACGTGCTCTACGACGGCTCGCTGAAGTCCGCTCTGGAGCAACTGCAGGGGCAGCTCATGCAGGCGGCGGTCTGACGTCGGCGCGCGAGCTCCCACTCACTGAATCACACTGACAGCTACCCACTGAATCGACATGGATCTCAAACCGTCCGAAGTTGCGACCGTCCTCAAAGCCGAGATCGAAGGCTTTCAGGGTCGGATGCAGAAGTCGAGCGTCGGCACCGTCCTCATGGTCGGCGACGGCGTCGCCCGCGTGCACGGCCTCGACGAGTGCATGATGAACGAGATGCTCGACTTCGGGAACGGCATCTACGGCGTTGCGCTCAACCTCGAAGAGGACAACGTCGGCGCCGTGCTCCTCGGCAGTGACGCCGAGATCAAGGAAGGCGACACGGTCCGCACGACGGGCCGCATCATGTCGGTTCCGACCGGCCTGCAGATGTGCGGCCGCGTGGTCGATGCGCTCGGCAACGCGGTCGACGGCAAGGGCAACATCGACGTCAAGGACAGCGACTACCGGACGATCGAAGGTCGTTCGCCGTCGGTGCCCGAGCGTCAGCCGGTCACCGAGCCGCTGCAGACCGGCATCAAGGCGATCGACTCGATGATCCCGATCGGTCGCGGCCAGCGTGAGCTGATCATCGGCGACCGCGGCACGGGCAAGACCGCGCTCATCGTCGACACCTTCATCAACCAGAAGCTGACAGGTGGTGGGGATCCCAACAATCCGGATCAGGTCATCTGCATCTACGTCGCGGTCGGCCAGAAGCAGTCGACGGTGAAGGCAGTCGTCGACAAGCTCGAGAAGAACGGCGCGATGCCCTACAGCATCGTCGTGTCGGCGCCCGCGTCGGCCGAAGCCTCGATGCAGTTCCTCGCCTGCTACGCTGGCGCGTCGATGGGTGAGCGGCTGCGCGACGAAGGTCGCCACGTCGTGATCGCCTACGACGACCTCTACAAGCAGGCGGTCGCCTACCGTCAGGTGCTCCTGCTGCTGCGCCGCCCGCCGGGTCGTGAAGCGTTCCCGGGCGACGTGTTCAACCTGCACAGTCGCCTGCTCGAACGCGCCGCGAAGCTTTCCGACGCCAAGGGCGGCGGTTCGATGACGGCGCTGCCCGTGGTCGAGACGCAGGAAGGCGACGTGTCCGCCTACATCCCGACCAACGTGATTTCGATCACCGACGGTCAGATCTTCCTCGAGGCCTCGCTCTTCAACGCCGGCCAGCGCCCGGGTGTGAACGCCGGTATCTCGGTCTCCCGCGTGGGTGGTGCGGCGCAGATCCCGGCGATGAAGAAGATCGCGGGTGGTCTGCGTATCCAGCTCGCGCAGTTCCGTGAGCTCGCGGCCTTCGCGCAGTTCGGCAGTGACCTCGACAAGGCCACGCAGCAGGCGATCACGCGCGGTGAGCGCATGACCGAGCTGCTCAAGCAGCCCGAGTTCGAGCCGGTGCCGGTCGAGGAGCAGATCGTCGCGCTCTACGCTGGTTCGTGTGGCGCGCTCGACGACGTGCCGCTCGATCGCGTCGCGGAGTTCGAGAAGGCCTATATCGCGCACGTGCGTGCGAACCACGCCGACGTGCTCGATTCGCTGCGCAACGACAAGAAGTGGACGGACGAGCTCAAGCAGAAGTGCGAAGAGCTCGCCAGCCAGTTCAAGGCGCAGTTCCTGGCCTGATCGTTCCGGCCTGACAACTCGCTCCGAATCCGACCCGCACCAGACCCCAACGCCAAAGACCCCAACGCCCTAGCCCATGGCCAACCTCAAGGAACTCCGCGGCCGCATCAAGTCGGTCGCGAGCATCGCGCAGATCACCGGCGCGATGGAGATGGTGGCGTCGATGAAGCTGCGCAAGGTCCAGGCCAAGGCGCAGAACTTCCATCCCTACACCGCCGAGATCCGCCACATGATCGAGCGGCTCGCGGGCCACGTGAGTGGCGACGCGGACTTGCCGCTGTTCCGGCAGCGGGAGGTCAAGACGGTCGGGTTCTTCGTCATCACGTCCGATCGCGGTCTCTGCGGCTCCTACAACAGCAACCTGCTCGCGCTGCTCGACAAGCAGATCAAGGCGGCGCAGGGCGAGGGCAAGCAGCTCAAGTTCTGGGTCTACGGCCGCAAGGGCTACGCCTGGCTCACCCGCCGCGGTTTCGCGGTCGAACGGTTCTTCGTCGAGCCCCCGCTCGACAAGGCGGATTTCGCGGCGGCGAAGCTCGTCGGCGACGAACTCGTCAACTCGTTCGACGAGGGCGAGGTCGACCAGGTTCGGATGATCTACACCGAGTTCGCTTCGGTCGCGCGCTTCGTGCCGACCGACGAGCAGTTCCTGCCGATCACGTCGATCGCGGTCGGCGAGGAATCGGACAACAAGTATGAGCTCGACTTCCTGCTCGAGCCGGACGCCGAGACCGTGTTCAACCGGCTGATGCCGCGCTACCTCGAGACGGTGGCGTTCGACGCGATGCTGCAGTCGCTCGCGAGTGAGCACGCTTCGCGTCGCATGGCCATGAAGGGCGCGACCGACGCCGCGGGCCGCATGAGCAAGGACCTCAAGAAGGTCTACAACCGTGCGCGCCAGGAGACCATCACCAAGGAGCTGCTCGACATCGTCGGCGGCGCCAACGCCGTCGGCTAACCCGCCGATGGCTCGACCAGACATTCACCAACGCATTCAACTTTCGACGAGGATCAGACCGTGAGTACCGCCACCGCACAGATGGAAGGCAAGATTCTGCAGGTGTTCGGCCCCGTGGTGGACGTGCAGTTCCCCGAGGGCCACATGCCCAAGCTCTACAACGCGATCACGGTCGTCGACAAGGAGCGTGACATCGACCTCGTGCTCGAGGTCGCGCAGCAGCTCGGCAACAGCACCGCGCGTTGCGTGGCGATGTCGTCGACGGACGGCCTGAGTCGCGGAATGACCGTGACCGACACGGGCGCGGCGATCTCCGTGCCGGTGGGCGCGGTGACCACGGGCCGACTGTTCGACACGCTCGGGCGCGCGCTCGAGGTCGGTGTTGCTCACCCGCGCACGGGTGAGACGATGCCGCCGGTCGACGCGAAGAAGACGCTGCCGATCCACCGAGCTGCACCGGCGTTCGAGGAGCAGGAAGCGATCACCGAGGTCTTCGAGACCGGCATCAAGGTCGTCGACCTGCTCTGCCCGTTCGCGAAGGGCGGCAAGATCGGGCTGTTCGGCGGCGCGGGCGTCGGCAAGACGGTTCTCATCCAGGAACTCATCCGCATTACCGCGGTCGAGAAGGGTGGCTTCTCGGTCTTCTGTGGCGTCGGTGAGCGCACGCGTGAGGGCAACGACCTCTGGCTGGAAATGGCCGAGTCGGAATACACCGACGCGCAGGGCAACAAGGCGTCGGTGCTCGACAACGCGGTCCTGGTGTTCGGTCAGATGAACGAGCCGCCGGGTGCGCGCCTGCGCGTGGCGCTGACGGGCCTGACCATGGCGGAGTACTTCCGCGACGAGGAAGGCAAGGACGTGCTGCTGTTCGTCGACAACGTGTTCCGCTTCGTGCAGGCGGGCTCGGAGGTGTCGGCGCTTCTCGGTCGTCTGCCGTCCGCCGTGGGTTACCAGCCGACGATGGCGTCCGAGATGGGTGCGCTTCAGGAGCGCATCACGTCGACCAAGAAGGGTTCGGTCACGTCGATGCAGGCCGTCTACGTGCCGGCGGACGACATCACCGACCCGGCGCCGGTCGCGACATTCGCCCACCTCGACTCGACGATCATTCTCGAGCGTCAGATCGCCGAGCTCGGCATCTACCCGGCCGTCGACCCGCTGAAGTCGACGTCGAAGATGCTCAGCCCGAGCGTCGTCGGTGAGGAGCACTACAACGTCGCACGTGAAGTGCAGCGCACGCTGCAGCGCTACCAGGATCTGCGCGACATCATCGCCATCCTCGGCATCGAAGAGCTCAGCGAAGAGGACAAGCTGGTCGTGCACCGCGCGCGTCGTATCCAGCGCTTCCTGTCGCAGCCGTTCTTCGTGGCGGAAGCGTTCACGGGCGCGCCCGGCAAGTTCGTCAAGCGCGAAGACACCGTGCGGTCCTTCAAGGAGATCCTCGAGGGTAAGCATGACGACCTGCCCGAGTCCGCGTTCTACATGTGCGGCTCGATCGACGAAGCCGTCGCGCGCGGCAACGAGTAGGTCGCCCGTACCTGACCCCGACCCGACCAACCCCGCCGACCAGACCCCGGATCGCAACGATGGCCGAACTGCACCTCAGGATCGTCACGCCCGACCGCACGATCGTCGATCGCAAGGTCGCGGAAGTGTCGTTCCATGGCGTCGATGGTGGCTACGGCGTCCTGCCGAACCACGCGCCGATGATGACCGCGATCTCCGATGCCGGCGTCGTCCGGATCAAGGAGATGGACGGCTCGGCGAGCGAGCTGTTCGCGAGTGATGGCTTCGCTCAGATGCAGCACAACGTGTTGACGCTGGTCTGCCAGGCCGGTGAGTTCGCCGAAGACATCGACATGGAGCGCGTCAAGGCGAAGGAAGCTGCGGCGCGCGAGAAGCTTGCTGGGCTCGACCGGCTCAGCGCCGAGTTCATCAAGGCGGAGGCCTCGCTCAAGAAGGCGCTGGCCCGCGAGATGCTCGTTCGGCGCCGTTCCGGCACCGGCGGGCTGTCGTAGGCCGGCCGCGGCGCTCCCGCCGTCCCCGACCCTGGCTCGCTCGTGCCGACGTCTGGCCCCGGACGTCTGGAGCGCGGGACCACGACCGTCCGTCTGGCTCTCATGCCAGTCGGGCAGAATGTCCCGCTACAGCGTCTGACGGCCTGGTGTCGATAGACACGAAACCGCGCTGTCACCGCCGACTGCCGGTTTCCCGGGCGTTTCCCGACGCTACACTCGTTGCCCCGATTCGGCCGTGGCGTAGCCCGCGTGCCGGCCACCCCAGCCTTCGCTCGCCGACCCCGTCGCGGGCCATCCGATTCCGAATGAACGCGATTGTTGCCATCGTGGCGCTGTTCACCGCAGCGCCGTCCCTGCTCGCCGCTCCCGCCCTGCCGCAGGAGCCCGCACCCGCCGAGAAGACCCCAGCTCCGGAGCAGGGCATCCCCGAGTGCAAGGACATGAAGAAGACCGCCTCTGGTCTCGAGTACGGCGTGCTCGAAGCCGGCAAGCCCGGCGGCAAGGCGCCTGGGCGCGACGACACCGTGGTGGTGCACTACACCGGTTGGCTCACGGACGGCAAGAAGTTCGACTCGTCGCGTGACCGCGGTTCGCCGGCGCGATTCGGCGTCACGCAGGTCATCGCGGGCTGGACCGAGGGGCTGCAACTCATGACGCCGGGCTCGCGCTTCAAGTTCGTCATCCCGCCCGAGCTCGGCTACAAGGATCGCGCCACGGGCTCGATCCCCGCAAACAGCACGCTCGTGTTCGACGTCAAGCTGATCGACGTCGTGCGCATGCCCGAGTTCCCGGCGCGACCGAAGAGCGAGGTCATGTCGATGGAGAACGGGATCAAGTACCAGATCCTGACGCCCGGCAAGGGCTCGGCCTGCACGCCGAAGGACGGGGTGTCGTTCCGCTACGCCATCTGGAAGATGGGGCAGCTGACCGACATGCAGGTTTCGAACGGCGAGGAGCCCAAGTGCGAAGGGTTGCTCGACTGTTCGCAACGGCAGAACGACCACCAGATCGCAGGCACCGGCGAGCAGCTGCCGTTCCCGTGGATGAAGGACCTGGTCGGCTTCTTCAAGAACGGTATGACGATGCGCGTCGAGGTGCCGAAGAAGCTGTTCCCGAACGCCGGCGCCGACACGGTCTGGACGCTCGAGCTCACGGGCGTCACCAAGGTGCCGGTGTTCCGCAACGTGAACTCCGAGAAGGCCGTGACGACGGACTCCGGTCTGGTTTACGAGGTCATCGAGCAGGGCACAGGTAAGAGCCCGAAGGCCACCGATCAGGTCGCGGTCCACTACACGGGCTGGCTTACGGACGGCACGCTGTTCGACAGCTCGCACGCGCGCGGCAAGCCGGCGGAGTTCGCGCTCAATCGCGTCATCAAGGGCTGGACCGAGGGCGTGCAGCTCATGCAGGAAGGCGGCAAGTTCCTGTTCTCGATCCCCGGCGACCTCGCCTACGGCCCGCGCGGCGCGCCGCCGAAGATCCCGGCCAACGCGACGCTCGTGTTCCTCGTCGAGCTCAAGAAGGTCAAGAACTAGGGCGCTCAGGCGCCCGGTCCCCAGCCTTGCCGGCGGCGGCTGCCGCCCCGCCCGCAAGTTGGCCACACGCGGCCATGACGGATCGCCCCTTGGTGACTCGTCGCCGGACCGCGAGCCCGGCATCGCGCAGCCAGCCCACGAACCGTTCCGTCTCCGTCACGTTCGGGGCGCGCGTCAACGGTTCGCTGCCCGGGTTGTAGGGGATCACGTGCACGAGCACGCGCCCGAGCGGCGCGCAGAAGCGGGCGATCGCCTCGGCGTCGCGCTGCGTATCGTTGATGCCGGGCAGCAGGCACCAGTGCACTCCGAGCGCGAGATTCTTGCGCTGGCGATAGGCCACGAGCGCCCTCTGGATCTCGCCGAGTGACCAACGGGTCTGCGGCATGAGTTCCCGCCGCAGGCCGTCGTCCGCGGCGTTCAGGCTGAGGGCGAGCCCGAGCCGCTTCCAGCCGAGTTCCCGAAGGCGCTGCAGGCCGGGAACGTGACCGACCGTACAGATCGTGAGCCGATCCCGCGCGTAGGCCAGCCCATGAGGATCGGTCAGCACCTCGAGCGCGCCGAACAGGCCGGTCGGATTGTCCAGCGGTTCGCCCATGCCCATGAACACGAGCGTGTCGGGCCGTTGGTCACGGCAGGCGAGTGTGACCTGCGCGACGATCTCGCCTGGGGTCAGGTTGCGCAGCAGGCCCTCGCGGCCGGTCTCACAGAACGTACAGGCGCGCGCGCAGCCTACCTGGGTCGAGAGGCACAGACTCGATCGGCCGCGACCCATCGGCAGGTGCACGCTCTCGACGGTGCGGCCGTCGCCGAGGCGCAGAAGGCGCTTCCTGAGCTTCCCGGTCGGGGTGTCCTCGAATGCGGTGTCGACGACGCGCGGTAGCTCGAGGCGGGCAATCTGCCGCCACGTGTCCGCTGCGCGCGGGCCGAGGCCGTGGCTCGGCGGGGCGAACTCGCCGCGGGTCACGGCGTCCCGATGCAATCGGTGCGCGACGTGAGCCCCCTTGGTGTTCTCGAACGCCGTGACCGCGGCGCGGAGGAGTGCGGGCGCCGTGGTGCCGAGGAGGTCGATGGGGGGCGTCACGAAGCCATCGAAACAGGTCGGGGCGGCCGGCTCCACGCCCGCGTGGCCCGGATTCGCCGATCGCCCGGAATGACTGTTCGACTGAGTGGGAAAGCGCCCGGCCCCTGACGTGGATCGCAGCTCAAAACTTTGCACTGCAAAGGAAAACTCTGGCCAGCGTCCCATAGGTCGGCCATATTGCCGCGCCGATGGAAGCCGTCGTGACCGATTCTGACGCCAAACCCGCGCCCCGTAGCGACACTCCGGTCCTCGAGGCCCGTGGGGTCTTTCGATTTCGCCCCGTCGAAGGCCAGGACGTGCCGATCGTCCGCGACGTGTCGTTCGCGCTGCAGCCGGGCGAGTTCGCGACGATCATGGGGCCGTCGGGCTCGGGCAAGTCGACCTTGCTGCACCTGCTGGCCGGGCTCGACAGCCCATCGGCGGGCGACATCACGGTCGCAGGGCACGATCTCGGGCGGGCGGACGAGGAGGAACGCGCGGCGATCCGGCGCCGGCACATCGGGTTCATCTTCCAGTTCTTCCACCTGCTGCCGGATCTCACGGTCGAGGAGAACGTCACCCTGCCGCTGCGAATCCTCGGACAGAACCCGCGCAAGCACCGCGGTCGCATCGACAACCTGCTGGAGCTGCTCGGGGTGACCAAGCTGCGTGACCGTCGGCCCGCGGCGATGTCGGGTGGCGAGATGCAGCGGGTATCGATTGCGCGGGCGCTCTCGACCCAGCCGCCGCTGATCCTCGCCGACGAACCAACCGGCAACCTGTCGAGCAAGGCGGGGGAAGAGGTCGTGCAGCTGCTCGGTCGCGTGCGCGAGAAACTCGGCACCGCGGTGCTCCTCGTGACCCACAACCCGCGGGATGCGGCGGCGGGGGATCGCGTGATGTTCCTGCACGACGGCGCGATGCTCGCCGACAATTCGCTCGAGGGAGGACCGTTCGGTGTCGCTGACGTCCATCATCGTCTGGAAGAGCTGGGCATCTAGTCCGCTGCGCATGGCGCTGACGATCCTGGGCATCGCGCTCGGGGTCGCGATCGTCGTGGCCATCTACGTGATGGACCACAACACGATCCAGAGCCGACTGCTGACGCAGAATCCGCAGCGCGGCCGGGTCGACCTCGAGGTCCGGCCGAAAGACGTGCTGGCGAAGCGGGACGCGGTGCGGAGGGCGCTCGCCGGGCACGAGGGAGTCGAGAGTGTCGCCGTCTGGGGCGAGGCCCGCGGCGTGCTGCTCGCCGACGAACGCAACCTCGATGTCTCCGTGTTCGGGCTCGATCCGCTGCCGGCGGGGCCGTTCGGGCACTACGTCGTGCATCGGGGCCGGGACCTGGTGGCGGGCGACCGATTCCCGTCGGCCGGCGAGAATCCGGTTTCCCACTCAACCGAACAGTCCCGGCCGGGGATCCTGCTGGGTGGGGAGGCGGCTCGGTTGCTTGGCGTCGACGTCGGCGCCCGCCTGCGGCTGGCCGCCCCGGCGCGTATCCAGCGCGTCGAGTGTCGTGACGGCAAGCTGGTGCCGTTACCGATGCCGCCGGGCAAGCCGTTCGAGGTCGAGGTCGAGGTCGCGGGGCTCATCGGCAGCGAGCGCCTGGGAGGCCGCAACTTCGGGCAGGTCGCGGTCGCAAGCCTCGCCCTGGCGCGGCGACTGCAACAGCGCGGGCCCGAGCTGTTCCACGTGCTGCGAACGGCAGGGACCGACCTCGACCGTTTGACGCGCGACCTGGAGGAGGAGTTCAACGTCCAGAACATGCGGGGGGCGCTGATCGGCGAGGGTGCCGACGAGCGGGCGTTTCGCAACGGCCTCAAGATTCTTGGCGGGCTCGCGTTGCTGCTCGGGATGTACGTCGTCTTCCAGACGCTGTCCCATTCGCTCGTTGCGCGCATCAAGCAGCTCGGGCTGCTGCGCTGCCTTGGCGCTGGTTCCGGTGCCATCACCCGCATCTTCCTCGTCGACGCGGTGTTGCTGGGCGCGGTCGGCAGTGTCGTGGGCATCGGGCTCGGGCTTGGATTCGCCTGGCTGCTGCGCGAGTACGAAGTCAGCTCGCTGGGACTCGGCAAGGCGTGGCAGACGTTCGACATCCCGTGGTATCCGGTGGGTTGGACCGCCGCGCTCGGCGTCCTGTTCACTCTCGCGGGGGCGATGTTTCCACTGGTCCGGGCGCGTAGCGTGCCGGCGCTGCAGATCCTGCAGGCGCGTGGACTCGCGCCGGGCAAGGACGATGGGGTCGACCTGCTGCGTGGCGTCAACTTCTGGATGTTCGGGCTGCTTGCGGTGGCGTTGCCGCTGGCGTACCTGGCGATGACGCCACTGGCCTCGGAAGAGGGCACCGAGACGCTCGTCGTGTTGATCCAGCTTGTGTCGATGCTCGGTGTGTTCGGGACGGTGTTGCTGCTGGCGCCGGGCATCGTTGCGTTGTTCGGGCGACTGTTGCTGCTGCCGATGCGCGCGGTCATGCCGATGGCGGCGTGGCTCGTGGGCAAGGTCGTGCAGCGCAACGCGGGGCGAATCGCGGCGTCCGTCTGCGGTCTGTCGGCCGTTGTGATCGCGATGCTCGGACTCAAGAGTCTGACGCTGTCGCTGCGCGAGGAGGTCCGGATCTTCGAGTCGGCGGCGCTCTCGCAACGCCTGTTCCTGCGCACGCAACCGATCACTCCGGAACTCGCAAAGCAGCTCGCCGACACGCCGGGGGTGGTCTCGATCGAGGCCTACCAGGGCGAGCAGCGTGGCGACGGTTACCAGCTGCGTGGGCTCGACGTCGCGGCGATCGGGAACGACCGCGCGGCGCTCGCGGGCGAGCCCGCGCTCGTGCGGCGCTTCGCGGACGAGAAGGCGCGGACCTGTGTCATCAGCGCGCGGCTGTCGCGGCACAAGAACAAGCGCGCAGGCGACACGCTCAACCTGGTCGATCGCAACGGCGTTCACGTCGCGTATGAGGTGCTCGCGGTCAGCGACCGTTCGGGATTCGATTCCGATGAACGGGCCTGGGCCGTTACGCATCCGCGCTGGATGAAACGCGACTTCTGTATCGGCGACGAGTGCGTCGAGCACCTGACGATTCACGTCGAGCCGGGCGCGAACACCGACGCGATCACGAGCCGCGCGCGAGAGTTGTTCCCGGCCGTGCCGATGAGCAAGCGCGGCGACGGCATCGGGGCGTATCTCTTGCGCGACGTCGATCGCGATTTCGTCCTGTTCGACGTGCTGCTGCTGCTCATGCTCGTCCTCGCCGGCGTCGGCCTGCTCAACGGCATGACGATCGCGGCGCTCGGCCGGGTTCGTGAGCTCGGCGTCCTGCGTGCGCTCGGCATCACGCGCGGTGCGCTCGGCGGCAGTTTCCTACTCGAAGGCGCGGTGGTCGCGGTGCTCGCCTCGGCGCTGTCGCTCGCCTTGTCGTGGCCGATGGCCTGGGTGCTCGTCAAAGGCATGAACCAGGTAGCGGCACTCGACGCGCCGGTCGAACTGCCATACCAGTGGTTCGTGATCGCGCCGGTGATGGCGCTGGGCACGGCGCTCCTCGCGGCGATCGTTCCTGCGTGGCGCGCGCTGCGGCAGAGTCCGTCCGAGTCCGTGCGCTACGAGTGAGCCGACATCAGCGCAGTCCGATCGATGCGCGCATCGCGTGGCTCACCGCCGCGCCTGCGGGGTTGCCGTAGCTCGGGTCGAACGCGATGACCTGGTTGAAGTAGCGCCACCCGGCGTAGCTCGGCAACAACGGGATCGGGAACGAGAACGTTGTCGAGCCGCCCGGGTGGAACACCGGGAATGGTTCGTCCGAGGAGATCCACGCGTGACAGCCCGGCAGGCCATAGGGGTCGAGCGGCGCGGGCAACGGGATGCCGTTCCAGTTCAGCGTCGAGAACCCGTAGACCACGATGAGGAAGCCGGGCTGAGGCGGCAGGTTGTCGAGCGCGATCGTGAACGTGCTGCCGAGCCAGGGCCGGCTGAACGGTGCCGGAGCGACGGTCGGGGGTGACGCCGGGCAACCGCTGCCGAACGTCGAGGTGCTCGCGGTCGCGGCCGCGCGATAGGTAGTAGTTGCAGCGAAATCGGTGCCGCCGTCCGTCCCGCCGAGCAGGATGTTGGTGTCGGTCGCCGCATGATGTCCGAGGCGCGCCAGGAAGCGCGGCGCGGGACGGTTCGTGGTCGTCACGAGATCCCAGGTGCGCGCGCCGCCGCGCCACTCCCAGGTATCGTCCAGCGCCATCAGGGCCGGATCCAGGCCGCCCGTGACGACGACGCGATCTCGTTCGGCGGCGTAGGTCATCGCGGCGTAGGAACGTGGCGACGGCGAATTCGCGGGTTGCTCGGGGGACCACGTCACACCATCGAATGTCCAGGTGTCGGCGAGCGTCTGGAACCCGTCGTCGCCGCCGAACAGCACGACTTCCCCGCGGCGGCGATCGCAGGCCATCGCGTGGTACCGCCGGGCCGAGGGCGCGGGCCCCGAGACCGCCTGCCAGGTATTGCCGGTCCAGTGCCAGGTGTCGCCGAGGATCTGCTGCAGGAAGTCGATGCCGCCGAAGAGCAGGAGCCCGCCGCCCGGTGCCGGGACCAGATCGTGGAACTGGCGACCGATGGGAGATGCCGCCGGGTTCAGTTGGTTCCAGTTCGTGCCGTCCCATTCCCAGGTGCCGCCGAACGGGCTCGGGCCGGCTCCGCCGCCGAACAACACGACGCGCTGGCGTTGGTCGTCCCAGGCCATCGCGGCGCCCTGGCGCGGTGCCGGTCCAAACGTCGAGACGTCGAGCCAGCGGCTGCCGTCCCATTCCCAGGTGTCGGCCAGCACGGGGCCGGCCCGGGTCACTCCACCGAAGACCACCGTCCGCTCACGCAAAGGGTCATAGGCGAGCGCGTGGCTCGAGCGGGCCCCTGGGGTGTCGCTCGTGCGCCGAGTCTGCCAGGTGAGCGCGGCCCCCGTGCCCGTCGCCGCGAGCAGATCGCCGCGCCGGCTGGCCGTCCCGCCCGCGGAGCCGCCGAGTGCGACGGCCTGGAACGCGCTCTCGTCGAATGCGGCGCCGGCGTTTGCACGCGCACCGAGGCCGCCCGCGCCCGTGCGGGCCATCCATGACGTGCCGTCGAACTGCCAGGTATCCGACCGCGCGCCGAGATCGTCGCGCCCGCCCGCCAGCAGCACGCCGGTGAGACTCGCGTCGCGCACGAAGATCGCGTCTTCACGCGCGGCCGGCCCGGTTGCTCCTGTTGCCAACCAGGAGCCGTTCGACCAGCGCAGCAGATCGTCTCGCAAGCCCTGCGCATCACGTCCGCCGAACAGCAGGGCGGTGCCGCCTGCCGGCGTCGCGAGTCCGGCGCCCGCGAGAGGCGTGACGATGGCAGTCGTCAGTGACCAGTCCGTGCCATCATACGACCAGGTGTCGCCATGCAGGACTTGCCCGGTCTGGCCGCCGACGAGCAGCACGACGCCGGTGCCAGGGTCGAAGGTCATGGCGTGGCGGTGCCGTGGGCCCGGGCCATTCGCGGGGCCGGCGATCCAACTCGTGCCATCGAAGAGCCAGGTATCGCCGTGCGCGCCGTTCGGCCCGAGACCACCGAACAGCAGGTTCAACTGGAGTGGGTAGATGTAGGCCAGTGCGGCGTCAGTGCGCGGCGGCGGACCGCTTTGGATCGGCCGCAACACGAGGTTCGCGCCGTCCCACTCCCAGAGTTCCGCAAGGGGGCCGGCGCCGTCCTGGCCGCCGAAGAACAGCGTCCGCTGGCGGCTCGCGTCGTAGCAGGCGGCCGCGCCGTCCCGGGGTGTGCACAACGGAGCGCGCTGCCAGTCGGTCTGGGCCCGGAGCTGGCCGGTCACGAAGGCGCCGAGCAGACAGAGGCCGGCAGATACGCCTGCCGTGGGCTTGTGAGTGGGTGCTTGGATGTGCAGGACTCGGCGAAGGCGGCGCATTGCGTGGGATGGATCCTAGTGCACTAATCCCGGCGCTGCCGAGGTAACGCAGCTTCCCGGCAGGGTTGCGATCCGGCCGACACGCAGGATCGCATCCGGTTCGTGACGGGGTGGCGGGAGCGCTTCCAACTCCGGCTCTGGAATGCCGTTGGCGCGGCGGATACGAACCACCCCAGAATGAACGAACGAGCAACCTGGCTCCGCACCCATACCTGTGGCGAACTGACGCTGGCCGACGAGGGCCGCGAGGTCGTCCTCAACGGCTGGATCGAGAACCACCGTGACCACGGTCAGATCGTCTTCCTCGATCTGCGCGATCGTTACGGCGTGACGCAGGTCTTCGCCGACCAGGACACGGCCGCGGCGGACGACGGGTTGTTCGATACCTTGAGCAAGCTCGGCAGCGAGGACGTGCTGTCGATTCGTGGCGTGGTGCGATCGCGCGGCGCCGACAAGGTCAACAAGGATCGTTCGACGGGCGAGATCGAAGTCGTGGCGCACTCGGTGACCGTGCTCAGCGAAGCGGAGACGCCGCCGTTCGAAATCGTCGATCAGGCCGAGGCCAACGAAGAGCTGCGTATGCGCTACCGCTACCTCGACCTGCGCCGCCGGCCGCTCGTCGAGGCGATGGTCAAGCGGTCGCGCTTCGTGACTGCGGTGCGGACCTTCCTGCAGGATCATGGCTTTCTCGACATCGAGACCCCGATCCTGACGAAGAGCACGCCCGAGGGCGCGCGTGACTACCTCGTGCCGAGTCGCGTGCACCCGGGCAAGTTCTTCGCGCTCCCGCAGAGCCCGCAGATCTTCAAGCAGCTCTGCATGGTCGCGGGTCTCGATCGCTACTACCAGATCGCGCGGTGCTTCCGGGACGAGGACCTGCGCGCCGATCGTCAGCCGGAGTTCACGCAGATCGACCTCGAGATGTCGTTCGTTGAGGAGAACGACGTGCTCGATCTCGTCGAGGGCCTGGTCGTGCACTCGATGAAGGAGGGCTTCGGCATCGAGATCCCACGGCCGTTCCCGCGCTTCGACTTCGACGACGCGATCGCACGCTATGGCAGCGACAAGCCGGATCTGCGGTTCGGCATGGAACTCATCGACTGCACCGAGCTCGCGAAGAAGAGCGACTTCAAGGTGTTTTCCGCCGCGGTGGAGACGGGCGGCATCGTCAAGGGCCTGCTCGCCGAGGGCGCTGCCGACAAGTTTTCACGCAAGCAGATCGACAAGCTCACCGAGTTCGTCAAGGGCTACGGCGCCAAGGGGCTGGCCTGGGGCAAGGTCACGGACAAGGGCGTCGAGGGCGCGATCTCGAAGTTCTACGGCGGCGATGCCGGGGCGGAGCTCATCGCGCGGATGGGCGCCAAGCCGGGCGACCTGATGCTGTTCGGTGCCGACTCGAGCAAGGTCGTGCATCGCGCGCTCGGCGAGTTGCGCGTGCAGCTGGGCGAACAGCTCGGCCTGCGCGATCCGAACGAGTTCCGCTGCTGCTGGGTGCTCAACTTCCCGATGTTCGAGTTCAACGACGACAAGGGCATCTGGCAATACGCGCACAATCCGTTCAGTGCGCCGGTGGATTGGAACGTCGGCGACTTCGGCGTCGACACCGAGAACATTCGCAGCCGCGCCTACGACTTCGTCATGAATGGCTGGGAGCTCGGTTCCGGCTCGGTCCGCATCCACAAGCCCGAGCTGCAGGCCCGCGTGTTCGACTTCCTGGGTATCAGCGAGCAGGAGCAGCGCGAGAACTTCGGCTTCGTGCTCGATGCCTATCAATACGGCGGCCCGCCGCACGGTGGCATCGCAATCGGCGTCGACCGAATGGTCACGCTCGCGCTCGCACGCGAATCGATCCGTGACGTGATCGCGTTTCCCAAGACCGCGACGGCCTACGATCTCATGGCGGAAGCGCCGGGTGGGGTGTCGCCGGAGCAGATGGCCGAACTGCAGATCCTGTCGACAGCGAAGGTCGAAGAGGACGGCGAGTAGCGGGCGGCGCGGTTACTTGCCGGCGTCGGTTGCGATCGCCGGCTCGCCGTGCAACCAGCCCAGCTCGACGAGAAACCGATCGGACTTCACGATCGTGTCGGCGTAGGCCTTCGCGTTGCGCTGGCGGTTGAAGAAGCCGTGGGGCTGACCTTCGTAGAGATGTAGATCGCAGCGGCAACCGGCGGTCTTCATCGCATCGCGATAGGCCTCCCCCGTGCTCACGGGGATCAGCTTGTCCTTGGTGCCGAGGAAGACGATCGTCGGCGGGGCGTGCTTGCCGATGTGGTGCAGCGGAGAGATCTCGCGCCAGCGTTTGCCGAGCCGTTCGTGCCCGTAGCCGCCCGGGCCGTTGTCGAAGACCGGGTTGAACAGGAGGAGTGCGTTCGGCCGGGAACTGATCTTCGTGACCGTGTCGGATTCGAGCCCGTCGATGACGCCCGTTGCAGCCGCGACGTGCCCGCCGGCCGAGCCGCCGGCAGCGGCGAGGCGGTTCGGGTCGATGCCGAGCCGTTCATTGTGCTTTCGCAGCCACCGCACGGCGCTCTTGCCATCGGCGACGCACTCGAAAGGCGTGGTCTTGTGTCGGGAGCGAACTCGGTAATCCGCGAGCGCCGCTACCATGCCGCGGGACGCGAAGTAGCGCGCCTGGGGTTCGAACTGTTCGATACGGCCCCCGTTCCACCCGCCGCCGAAGAAGAACACGATCGCGGGGCGGGGTTCCTGCTCGCCCGATTGTTCCGACTCCGGTTCGTCGGGGAACAAGAGGTGCATCCGCAGTTCGACATCGTCGACCCGCTTGTAGACCTCGGATCGAGCCCCGGCGATCGGGGACTTCTGCGCGACTACCGGAGCCGAGGTGAGCAGGGCGAGGGTCGCGAGCAGCACGCAGTCGCCGGCGGCGAGCCGTGGAGGACGGCTCACGCCTGCCCCTGCACTGCATCGAGCCACGTTTGCGCCATCAGCGCGGCGCCCGCGCTCGATGGATGCACGCCATCCTTGGCCCAGTGCTCGGGTGGCGCATACTTGACGGCTCGGTCGAACATGCCCTGGAACGCGACGAAGGTCGCGTCGTGGCGTTCGGCGACCTTCTTCGCCGCGTCGCGATAGCCGTCGAACTCGGGGAACCAAGAGTCGTCGATCGCGCCACAGCGCAGCACGAAGGGTTCGCACACGACGAGACGCACCTTCGGCAACGCCTTCTTGGTGCGCTTCAGCAGCGCGTCGTAGTCGCCCGCATACTTCTCGAGCGTGCCGTCGTACTTGCCGTTCTTCTTGTGCCAAACATCGTTGACCCCGATCAGGATGCTGAGCACGTCGGGCTTCAGGTCGAGGCAGTCGCGCTGCCAGCGATCCGCGAGTTGGAAGACTTTGTTGCCGCTGATGCCGCGGTTGTAGACCCGGATCTTCTCAGGGCCGTGGACCAGCAGGCCGGCGGCCGCCAGCCAGGCGTAGCCACGCCCTAACGGATCTTGCTGGTTGGGCTCGTCGTTCTTGCGCCTTCTGTGCGCGTCGGTGATCGAGTCGCCCTGGAACAGCACGACGTTGCCGGCGCGAACGAGTTCGTTGCCGGGGCGGTGCGGCGCGAGGGGCGTGGCGCCGGCTGCCAGGCCGGCGGCGGAAACACCGGTCGCAGCCGCGACCGAGCCGAGGAAGTGGCGGCGGGGGAGCATGATTGCAGACCATACCGCACCCGTCGCGGCGCGTCGCAGTGGCTTCTAGAGCGTCGTCTTGAAGCCGATGCCCGCGATGAGTTCGAACGCGTCGCCACCATTCATCGTCTCGGTCGAGTCCCCGAGGATGAGCGCGCTGACGCTGCCCGTGAGTTCCCAGTTGCCGAAGCGCGATGGCATGAAGGGGAACGGCGTGCTGACCTCGGCGCCGAGCTCGATGAAGCCCAGCACCTTGTCGCCGCCACTGCTCGGGTCTTCGTAGTAGTCACCGAAGCTCAGGCCGACATTGACGGGGGTCGTGAGCGTCCAGTCGAAGTCGCCCGTTTGGCCGAGGTCGAACTGCGGTGCGACGCCGAACTGCGCGTAGGCACCCTTCTCCTGTGCCGCTGGGCTGACGATGAAGTCGGCCTGGTTCTTGCGTTCGATGACGAGCGCGGCGGACGGGTTGAGAGCGAATCCACCGTCTTCGCCATCGTCGCTCCACAGATGCCGGTCGTCGAACGCGATGGCGAAAGCGATCTCCTCGACCGGCGAGTTCGGCCATGAGCCGTTCGGGTTCGACAGGAACGAGTAGGTGAACGAACCCGACCAGTTGTCGAGGAACGACACGGCGGCGCCGAAGTAGATGTCGCTCTCGTACCAGGCCTGAACGCCACCGCGCGTGCCGGTCGGCCCGTCATGGATCGAGTTCCACATCCCGAGGACGAGGTCGACGTTGCCGAGGCCCGAGTCCGGTTCGCCCTCCGTCAGGCCGTAGACCATCTGCAGGTGCGGCTGCGCGATCGCGCCCTGGGTTTCTCGCCGCATGCCGCGGAAGAAGTAGGCGGTGTGGAAGTCGAGGCCCCAGGTGACGGAAACCGCGTCTTCGACGACGGTGCCCGAGCGGGGCTCACTCGGTTCGGTGCTGTGGAGGAGCTTGCGGTTGCCCTGCGCCAGCAGGGGCGTTGTGCATAGCAGCGACAAGGAGGCGAGAACGATCGTGTACTTCATGGGGAAGTGAATGGCGGGGCGGAGTCGCGCGCGAGTGCCGAAGCGCGTGATCGATCGTCTCGAGCACTCGCTCGGTGGGGATGTCGGTCATGCAGCGCCCACGTGGCGCCGCAGTGCAGCCCGTGACCTGCATTGCCGCAAAACACCGCGTCATGCAGTGCAGGCACGGCAGGCCCGTAGCTTCGACCGGGAAGACCTGGGCCCCAGGATGAACGAAGCGTTCGGGCTGCGCGAGCGAAAACAGTACGACACACGGCACTCCCGCGGCCTGCGCGTAGTGGAACGGACCGGAGTTGTTCCCGACGAAGAGATCGCAGGTCGCGAGAACGGCTGCCGTTTCGCGGATCGTCAACTCGCCGACGAGATCGTGATACGACTCGTGCTCCGAGATGCTCAGGTGTTCATGCTGACCGACGAGGACGACTTCGGCGCCGGCATCGAGCAGGGCCTGCGCAATGTCATGCCAGCGCTCGACGGGCCAGTGTCGGAGTGGATCGACGAAGTCGGAGCAGACCGCGATCCTCGGGCGGCGCTTGGGCGGTAGTCGCCGCTGCGCCGCGAGATCGTCCGGTGCCAGGTGCAGTTGCGGGCGGCGATCCCGCGGTCGCGGGTCGTCGGGTGCGAACCCGCCGTAGCTCAGCATGTGGTCGATGAGGCTCGGCATGGCCTCGAGGCGGCCGTAGTCCTCGTGCGGCATATGCGTGAACAGTCGGACTTCCACGACCTCGTCGAAGCTCTGATCGACCCGCGCCATGCCGGCGACCAAGGGGTTGTGGATGACGTTCCCGACCTTGCCGTTCAGGTAGACCCGCGTATCGGGGCCGTGGCGTTCGACGAGCGCCGCGACGAGCGGATCAGAACACAGCAGGTCGCCGATGCCCCAGCCGCCCTGATAGTCGATCAGGACATCTGTCATCGGGGCGCGAGATCGGGTTCCATGGCGCGGATCGCCTGCTCGGTACGGCTCAGGATCTGGGCCGGCACGTAGCGCAGGATCGTCTGGCGAGCGTGGTCGGTCATGCCGACTTCCTGTGCGACGACCAACGCGCTGCCGACGATCTCTGTGCGCGTCACGCCGGACTCGATCGCATGCAGCAACGCCGCGAGACTCTGCTTTTTCTTGCCCGAGTCGTAGAGCGTCACGCCGAGATCGGCCCACGTCTCGCCGTCGTTGGTGCCGCTTTCGCGTTGCTTGCCGATTGCAGCGAGCAGCGCGTGCTCGGACTCTTCGAGATCGCCCTGCGCGAAGTAGCGCCTGGCGACCTGATGGATCGCAGCGGGCTCCATCCATTGCAGATAGATCCGGGCGTCGTCGTCCGTGCGCCGGAAGACTTTGCCGTCGCGATCGCGGAACGCGCCGTGACCCGAGTTCTCATGGCACGGATCGCAGTAGCCGAAGTCGCTGCAGGCGAAGAACTCGCCCATCTTCGGCAGCGGCTTGCAGTTGCTGATGTCGGTGACGTTGCCGAAGGCGTTCTTGCGCTCGGTGAGGTGGTACTGGCAGTTGTAGATCCAGCCTTCGGGGTCGATGTTGACCCACGCGCTCGTGCAGTCGATCTGGTAGCGATGATCGCGGTTGAACGCCTTGCCCATGTGCGTGCCGCGGAACTCGTTGAACTGGTAGAGCAGTCCCCGGCGGTCGGCGAGCTCGACGAGCTTCTGGATGTTGCGGTCGTGCTCGTCGCTGCGGAAGTGGGGGAAGCGGTGCAGGTTCACCATCGAGAAAACCGGCGCCCGAACGATGCCGCTGTCGCGCAGCCGTTCGGCCTGGTCGAGCCACTTCTCGGGGGCGATGAACCCGGGGTGATACGTGTGGAAGCTGGTCGCGAACTGCTTGCCGTGGGCGCGCAGTTCCTTCGCGAATGCATCGATATCGAAGGTGAGGTTCGACGTCATGTCGAGCTCGTAGCCTTCGAGATGGGACGCGATGAATGCGAAGTCCTTGTGCAGGGAAGGTTCGCCGCCAGTCAGGATCAGCGGGTGCTCGGGGCGGACGGGATACGCATTGAGCGCGTCGACCCATTCGCGGCCCGTGAGTTCCTTGTAGCGACCCCACGGCTTGCGCTTCTGCCCTGGCACCATGTTGGGCTTCTGGATGCAGTAGTCACACGCGAAGTTGCATCGCGCCGTGAGGTATGCGACCCAGACGTGGATCTCCGGCGTCGGGATGGGGAACGGCTTGTCGTCCGTGGGCTGTTCGTCGGTCATCGGGGAAACCTGAGGTCCCGATGTCATCGACGATCGCGGCGGTCGGCTTGACCGGTTCGCTGCCGGCGCTGCCGCCAGAGTGTCGAGTTCTTGGACAGTGCTATGTTCGAGACGAATCCGGAGCCAGAGGGTCGCACTCCGCCCGGATCTCGAGAACGGCGTAGGGCCCGGGTTCGTCGGTGCCGTCGCGCCGGGTTCGGGCCACGTCGATCGCCCCGGCGAGTGAATCGAAGAGACCGTATCGATTCGCGCCCAGTTTCGCGGCGGCGCCGGGCGCGCCGCAGATTGCCGGAGAGCACTCGAACTTCGTGCCTGCCGTGCGACTGCAGGTGTCGAAGCCGAGCCGGACGAACCCAGCAGGGGTGGCCGCCGGCCTCACCCGTTCGACCGGGAACGCGACGGGTTCGCCGTTGCGGAACTGCACCGGCAGCGCGGCGACCGAGTAGCGGATGAACCGTTCCCGCTCGGTCGACGGCAGGATCGACTCGAGGATGTCCAGGGAGTCGTACAGCCACAGTTCGTTATGAAGCCAGTGATCGATCCAATCGTCCGGCCACTCGGCGATGCATCCGCTGACGCTCGCGATCAGCTCGACCCCGGCGATCGTAAACTTGCGTCCGGCGACCCCGAACGGGGACCGTCGTCGACGGTTGGCGAAGAAGCCGATCGTTCGGAGGTCGCGCTCGGTCCAGCCCATGGGCTGCCGCCGCTACAGCTTGAATGCGTCGTCGACCGGCCGGCACACGCGCTTCAAGTGCATTGGCCGCCGCAGCGCACCGGAGCCCGCTTCGCCGGGTGGCCGGGTCTTGTCGAGCCATTCCTCGAACACGGCCATCGACTTGCTGGTGTCGACGAACACGTCGCCGTAGCGATCGCCGGGTTCGGCGACGGTGACCGTGACCTTCTGGTGCCAGCAATGCATGCCGCTGATCGGGTCCGGCTGGGCCGGGAAGGTCATGTTCTGGTGCACGCCGCCGCTGGTCCACCAAACCTTCGAGCTCTCCTTGTCGGCGCTCGAGAACGGACTGATGTCGGTCGTCCGACGCATGAGATAGGCAGTGTCGCTGACCTTGCGCAGGTCGACGTCGGGCATTTGCCAGCGGTTGCCGCCGATCTCGTCCCCGCGCACGACCCAGCGGCCGAGGTGGTGGCTGCAGGCGATCACGCCGGGGCGCACGCCTTCCGTGACCCACACCGCGTTGACGTAGTAGCCGATGCGCGTGGTGACGCGGATCAGCTCGCCCATCTTGACGCCAAGACGCTTCGCGTCACTCGGGTGCAGCCAGACGGGGTTCGTGTTCGACAGCTCCGTGAGCCACTTGCTGTTGGCGGAGCGGGTGTGGATCAGGGTCGGCAACCGGAACGTCGGCACCAGCGCCATCTCGCCGGCGTCACGATCGAGCTTGTTCTCGTCGATGTGCGACTCGAGGTAGCACGGCGTCGCGTACTCGGGCCAGCCCCATTCCGCCATGGTGTCGGAGTAGATCTCGAGCTTCTTGGTCTTGGTGTGGAAGCCCTGTCGCGCCTTGCCGCCGGCGTAGACGCCGACGACCTTGCCGTTCTGCGCGACCGTGCCGCGCAGTTCGTCGACTTCGTACTCGCCGGCGGGCAGCTCGGTCTCGTGGGTCTTGTAGACTTGTTCCTGCACGAGGAAGCAGCCGTGCCGCCGCATGTATTCGAGCGGCGACAGATTCTGTTCGGCGGCCGCCTCGGGCAGACCCGGCACCGAGTTCTCGAAGATCCAACCGTAGTACTCGTCGATCGTGATCCGTTCACCGGGTCGATAGGGCGACTCGAAGTGCTCGCGGATGCCGAGCGAACCGTCCGGATCGACCTTCCAGCTCAACGCGATCCAGAACTCGTCTTCTTCCCAGACCTCGCCCGGGTTGACCTCGTGGGTCCACTCGAACTCTTTGCCTTCGCGCTGCGCGAGCACGCGCGCGACCGGTTGGCGAAAGCCGATCCAGGTCGCGGCGTGGGTCTCCTGCGACATGAGGTCGTGGCGTTCGGTCGCGTGACCCATCGGCAACACGAAGTCGGCCCAGCGCGAGGTTTCGTTCCAGGTCGGTGACAGCACGGCGTGGCAGCCGACGAGCGACTCGTCCTGCAGCACGTCGATCCACATGGCGCCGTCCGGATTGGTCCAGACCGGGTTGTAGACGCGGGTGAAGTAGGTGTCGATCACACCGCGTCCGCTCTTGATCAGGTGCGGCAGGCAGAAGCTGAGTTCGTGATGCGCGAGGGGATACTCCCGCGGATAGAGCAGTTCGCTCCAGACGTCCTGCGGCCGCGGCTTGCTGTGCGTCGCGGGTACGAACTTGTTGGTTGCCGACGGCGCGGTGCCGCCGATCGAACTCACGGCGCCGGCGAGCACGCTGACGAACTGCAGCGTGCGCGCAACGGCCCAGCCGCCCTCGTTGCCGGCGGCGGCGTTGCGCCAGACGTGCGAACTGAAACCGCTGCCGGCTTCGCCGATCTCACGGCCGACGGCCTCGATGGTTGCGGCTTCGAGTCCGCAGATCTCGGCGACGTGCTCGGGGGTCGCGTAGGCGTAGTCCTCCACGAGCCCGGTTTTGAACGCGTCGAATTCCAGCGGTCGGTTCTTGGCTTCCTGGTAGGTCTGCCAGTCGACCCAGTCGCGAACGAATTCCCAGTCGACCAGGTCTTCGCGCAGCATCACGTGTGCGAACCCGAGCAGCATCATCGCCTCGGTGCCCGGGCGCGTCGCGAGCCAGTAGTCCGACATGCTGGCCGTGTTCGACAGGCGGATGTCGCAGACGGCGATCTTGGCGCCCTTCATCTTGCCGTCGATGATGCGCTGCGCGTGCGGGTTGAAGTAGTGCCCGGTCTCGAGGTGTGCGGAGATCAACAGCGTGAACTTGGCGTTCTCGTAGTCGGGCGAGGGCCGGTCGTAACCGCTCCATAGCGTGTAGCCGAGGCGCGCCGCAGCGCTGCAGACGTTGGTGTGGCTGTTGTGGCCGTCGACACCCCAGGCCTGCAGCACGCGTTCGACGTAGCCGTCGTGACCCGGGCGGCCGACGTGGTACATCACTTCGGTCTTGCGGTCCTCGACGATCGCCTTGCGGATGCGGGCGGCGAGCGTGTCCAGGACCTCGTCCCAGCTCACGCGCTCGAACTTGCCGCTGCCGCGCGGTCCGACCCGCTTCATCGGATAGAGCACGCGGTCGGGGTCGTGGACCTGGTTGAGCGTCGCGGGGCCCTTGGCGCAATTCCGGCCGCGGGAGCCAGGGTGGTAGGGGTTGCCCTCGAGCTTGCGGATCTTGCCGTCGGCCTTGTCGACGTAGGCGACCAGCCCGCAGGCCGCTTCGCAGTTGAAGCAGATCGTCGGCACGATCGAGTAGTTCTTCGTGACCCGGCGTGGCCACGCCTTGGCGTCGAGTTCCTGCCAGTCGTCCCACTTTTCGGGCGGCGGGAAGTTCTCGAGCGGGGTCGTGCGGAGCGTGCTGTGATCCATCGGCCCGCCGACGATAGAGGGTGACGGCGGCCGGGTCACGCGCGAGCGCGAATCGCGTGATGCGCGCGCTGGCGAACCAGCGCGCCGGAATCGTCTCAGTGGCTGGTGATCAGGCGCTGGCCGTTGCTGAACGACACGCCCGTCATGTTGGCCGTCGGGTCGAGGCAGGCCCATTGCTGGAGGATCGGCAGGCCGGCGAGTTCGGGAACGTCCGGCAGGGCGAGGGCGAGGGTGCCGTTGCCGCCAGGATCCGTGAAGGTCAGGATCGAGCCGAACTCACGGTTGTTGAGGCCGACGCAGCCGGGGAGGCCAAAGCCATCCAGCGGCGTGGTTGCCTCGGTCAGACCGAGGAGCACGAAACAGGCCGAGACGCTGGGGCCGTCGCGGAGCAGCAGCTCCAGATCGGGGTTCGGCAGCCAGGGCAGGCTGTTGGTGAAGCAGCGCGGGGTGCCGTTGGCGCCGGCGCAGCCAGCGCCGTACTCCTCGGCCAGGGCGTTACCATGGGTTGCGCCGAGTCGGATACAGAGGGCGTTCTGGGAGGTCGAAATGGCGGTCGTGGCGTTGGCGTCGTTCGCGGTAGCGCGCCAGATGCCGCTCGCGCCCTGCGAATCCAGGGCGATGCCGTTGCCGTTGCGGTCGGTCACGCGGATGTCGACCAAGAGCGGGGCCCCAGCCGGGTCCCAGTAGAACGGCGTGTCGAGTTTCACGGTGATCGGAAACGCGCTGGCGTCCGACGTGTCGGTGATCAGGGGTGCCGAGAACTTGCCGTCGAAAACGCGCTGGCGACGGAGTCCGTGGTTGGAGTCGAAGTTCACCGCGAGCGGACCGTTCGAGATCGCGGCCTCCGAGAGGTCGATGGTGACGGTCCAGGTCGCCGGGCCGACCGGGCCGGTGGGCGAGTTTGGCCGGAACGCGAGGCTATCGATCCAGATCGGCGCCGTCGAAGGGGCGTGCAGTCCGGTGTAGAGGAACATGCTGCGCCCGCTGGCCTGGTTGAGCGGCGTGGCCAGCGACCCGTTGCCGCGCACCGAGTCGAGGTTGGCGGGCAGGGTGGGGATCGGCTCTCCCACCACGCCGAGCACGGCGACGTTGCTCGGGGTCAACGTGCCCTCGGACCCGAACGCGTCCGTGTTGTTGAGGATGCGCCGCACGGGGTTGCTCGCGACTGGCACGGCATCGATCTGCGCGATTGCGGATACGTCGTGACTGAGCACCTGCACCTCGACGACGAGGTGGCCCTCGTCCGGGTTGTATTCGAACGGCGTCTGGAGTTCGCAGACGCGGGTGTAGCGGCGTGGGCCTGGGCCCGATGAGGTGTTGCTGAACGCCAGCGGGCCCTCATAAACGAGCGTCTTGTCGGCGCCGTGGTTCTGGTTGAATCGGATGACCGCGTTCTGGGGCGACGAGGCCGTCGTCGACATCGTGATGCGGCAATCGAAGGTCGCCGCGGCGGATGAGGTGAACTCGTTCGAGCGCCAGCTCAACGCGGTGATCCGCGTGCGGCCGGCGAAGTCCATGGCGTTCCGGTTGTAGATGTCCATCACGCGGTACTCCGCGGTGGTCTGACCCCACGGGTAACCGGTGTCCGAAGCGCCTTCGGTCGCTTCGACGGTCTTTGGCAGAGTGTCCGTGTCGAGCAGGAACTGGATCGCGAGGGCTTCGCTGGTGCGCGAGCTGGCGGCAGCAAGGTTCCAGTTGGGCGAGTAGAGGGTCGCGAGCCCACTGTCCGAGACGGCGTCCCAGTTCAGGTTGGTCGGTGTGCCAGCACCCCATGTGCGGATGTCGAGGACGAAGGGGCCACACTTCGGATCCCACTCGAACGGCACGTCGAACGGAATCGTCACCGTGAACGGGCTCACGGATCCCGAAGTTGTCTGGGCTGGCACGTTGAACGCAGCGTCGTAGACGCGGGTCTTGTCGCCGCCGTGCTGGACGGCAAGGTTCAGGCCGTTGCCGTTCGGGTTCCTGGCCCCCGTGGAGACGTCGACGCGAAGGTTGGGGAAGTTGCCGGCGGTTACCTGGGTCGAGCCGCCGTTGCGGCGGAATCGCACTCCGAGAATCCGCATCGTCTGATCCGAGGGCGCGTGCTCGGCACCGTACAGGCACATCGTCCGGGATTCCTGCTGGCCCCAGGGGACCTGCATCACCGAGTTGCCCTCGGCGCCAGCCGCGGCGGCTGGCACGACGGCTCGGACCTGTAGCGGGGCCTGTGCCGTAACGGTCGGGAGCAAACCCATCAGTATGCTCGAGGCGGCGGCGAGGGCGGGAAGGTTGCGGAGCTGAATCATGGTCGGTTCTCGTTCGGTCGTGGTTTCCTGGGCCCGTGTCGGCCCGGCATCCGACCCATTGGGGGGCAGCCGCGGGCGTTACCGAACGGCGTGATATTTTTGGGTGGGCGATCGATCGGCTACCGTTCCGGGGTCATGGGCCCATCCGATGCCAACCCTGATCCGTTCCCTGTCACGACGATGCACGTGCGCGGTGCCGTGGATGGTCGGGCCGAATCGATCGACTGGATGGTCCGGCGCTTCTCGTCGCTATTGGTCGCCCAGGCCCGGTACCGCCTGCGGGGTCGCATGGCGGCGATCTGCGACCCGGAGGATGTCGTCAACGACGTCTGGCTGGCGGTGTTGCCCAAGCTCGAGCGCATCGAGCCGCGCGCCGGGCGCTACACGCCCGTACTCCTGGCCTACCTCGGCACCACGGTGCTGAACCGCGTGAATACGCTCGTCATGAAGCACCTGCGCGGCAAGCCACGGTCCACCGAACTCGCGCCGAGCCGGCTGCCGGAGGAGACTCGTACAGTCGTCAGCCGCGCCGTGCAGACCGAAGAGCACGCGCGAGTGCTGGCGGCCATCGATGAACTGTCGGACGACGATCGGGAGATCGTGGTTCTCGGCGCCATCGAGCAGCGGCCACGCGACGAGATTGCGCAGAAGCTCGGGGTCACGACGGGGGCCGCACGCGTCCGATTGCACCGAGCTATCGAACGTCTCCGGCAGCGCCTGCCGGGCAGCGCGTTCGACGAACTCGCCGACGAGCCCGATTCTGCCGATCTTCCTGAAACGCCGCCGGCCGACGGCCAATAGCACGACCATGAACGAGCTCCCGGAGTCGCCCGGCGGCCAGGATGCCGACGCCGCCATCCATCACGAACTGCTCGAACGCCTGCTCGAGGACGAAGCCGGCGAGGGGTTGCGGTCGGTGGCGGCGTATCAGGCGATGTTTCGGGGGCACGAAGCGCTCGTGGAGCGGGTCGTGGCGGAGCTCCAGGGCAGTAGCGATGCGACGTTCGAAGGGCGCGACCGCATCGGTTCCTACGTCCTGCTCGAGGAGATCGGCCGCGGCGGCCAGGGTACGGTGTTCCTGGCGCGTGACACGCGATTGCCCCGCCTGGTTGCGCTGAAGCTCCTATCGAACGCGGCGGGCGACCTCGGGGGCACGCGCATCGAACGGTTCCGCCGCGAGGCGCAGGCGGCATCCAAGCTGGATCACCCCGGCATCTGCGCTGTCTTCGAGACGGGCGAGGTCGACGACATCCAGTTCCTCGCGATGCGGCACGTGGCGGGGGAGAGTCTGGCCATGCACATCGCGCGGGCTGCCGCCGCGACCGACGCGCGGAGCTCGATCCTGCACCTGCCGCGCAGCGAGACGAGCTCGACGCGCACCACCCGGCGACGTGAGTTCGACGCGACGTTGCACTTCATCGAACGGGTCGCGCGCGCGCTGCACGTCGCGCACGAAGCCGGGATCGTGCACCGCGACATCAAGCCCGGGAACATCATGGTGACGCCCGAGGGCGAACCCGTGGTGCTGGACTTCGGCCTCGCGCGTGACCTGGGCGATACGGCTCCCGGCCTGACGCGTACGGACGAAGTGTTCGGCACGCCGGCCTACATGGCGCTCGAACAACTGCGGCCGAGTGGGCGCGGTGTCGATCGCCGCGCGGATATCTATGCGCTCGGCGTCACGTTGTTCGAATGCCTGACGCTGCAACGGCCGTATGCGCTACGCAACCCGGTCGAGCTCGCGGACGCGATCGAACGCGGGCAGGCGCCTGACCCGCGCGACCGCTCGCCGGGTCTGCCGACCGACCTCGCCGTCGTCGTGGCGTGTGCGATGGCGTCGCGACCCGAGGCGCGCTATCAGACCGCGCTCGAGTTCGCCGACGACCTGCGCGCGGTGCGTGAGTTCGAGGCGATCCAGGCGCGGCCAGCGGGGGCCCTGCTCAAGTCCTGGCGTTGGATGCAGCGCAATCCGGGCGTGGCGATCAGCCTCGCCCTCGTGATTCTGAGCCTGAGCACCGCGCTGGTCGTGAGCCTGGTCGCGCTCGACGAGGCGGCCTTCGAACGGAGCGTCGCCGAGGACGAGGCCAGGCATCGCGGTGATCTCAACGAGTTCCTCCGTCTGGTGCTCGAGTCACCGAACCCGCATCTCATGGGACCGGATACATCGATCGAGGCGTTTGCTCGCCCGTTCGAGCAAACGCCTCGAGAGTGACCTCGTGGAGCGGCCACGGAGCCGCAGCGAAGCGCTCGCGATCCTCGGCGACAGCTACTACAGCCTGGGAGTGGACGAGGTCGCCGCCGAGCACCATCGCAAGGCCGCAGAGATTGAGGCCGAACTGGCCCCTGGATCCAGCGACCACCTGCAGCGTTGGTATCGCTGGATGCATGTCGACAGCTCGCAGGCGACCGCTCAGGTGAGTGTGGAGCGCGGGCGCGAGCTGCTGTTGGCCATTCGGGGAGGAGATGAACTGCTCCCCGACGCGCTCTACGCGGACATCCTCGGATGGTTCGGCCGGCGCCTCGGCGACACGAACGAGTTCGACGAGATGCTGACGGTCTACGACGAACTCGAGCGGCTCCACGAGCGGACGCCGACGGACGCCGTGGCGGCGGAGGTGTTGCGGTTGCGCATGCACTGCCGCAGCAGCCAGGCGCGCTGGGGCGAAGCACTCGCCGCGGCCCAGGAACTCGCGAGCCTCCTGGAGCAGCAACCTGGCCTCACCAGTGAGCTCGACTACGAGCAGGTACAGCAATCGGCGACGCACCTGGCAATGCGCGTCGGTCGCCGAGAGGACGCGCTCGCCGCACACACGAAAACGCTCGATCACACGATCCAGGTGCTCGGGCCAGATCACAGCACCCTCGCCGTGATGTGGAGCAACCAGGCCACGCTGATGCGCATGGTCGGTCGTCATGCGGATGCCGAAGAGCCCTACAAGGAGGCGCTGCGAATCAGCCGCCTGACACGCACGCCGCCGCACGACACGATCGCGATCAATCTCAACAACCTCGGCGCGCTCCACCGGTATCTCGGGAACTACGAGCAGGCCCAGGAGCTGCTCGAGGAAGCGCTGCGCATGCTGATCCAGCTCAACGGCGAGCAGCACGTGAAGGTGGCCAATGCGATGAGCAACGTCGTCGACATCCACTTCGACCAGCGGCATCTGCCCGAAGCGTTGGACTGGCAGCGGCGATGCCTGGCCATGCGGCGGGAACTGGTCGGCAACGGTCACTTCGAGACCGTGAACGGTTGCTTTCGGCTGGCGCGGATCGAGATTGCGAACGGCGATTCCGGGCGCGGCCTCGAGCTGCTGGAGGAGGCGCTGCCTCGGACCCGAGAACTCGATCCGGGCGGGCGTCTCAAGGTCCTCCAGACGGCGATCGACGCCGCGCGCGAACTCGCCGCGGCCGCGACGACCGGCGAGAACGGCGTCGCCACGACGCCCGCGGACCTCGAGCCGGCCGTGCGGGTCGCGCGGGAGACGCTCGCGCAGGTGCTGGAGATCGCACCGGATCGTAAGGACGCGATCTTGCGACACCGCACCGTGCTCGGCGTCGTGCTGTGGCGCGCGGGCGAGCTCGACGATGCCGTTCGACAGTTCGAAGGCGGGCGTAAGATCGCCGGCGAGGGGCGGCCGCAGGACGTGCAGAAGCTCGAGACGCGGATCGCGGAGTTTCAAGCCGCGACCGGCCGCGCCGTGCCTGCAAAGCCGGCGCAAGGGTCAGCGGAGCAGTCGCAGCGTCCGACCGATCCCGGTAAGTAGCACGGGGACGTATGCGGGGCTTGCGTCGTGCGCGTCGCGCCGTTCGGGTAGGGGCCATGCGACTCACGCGATCGATCTGCCCGACGCTCCTGACGCTGATCGCTACCGCTGCCGGCGGCGCGGCTCAGGCGCCAGCGCCATCGGCGGAATGGGCGACACCGACCCGCGTGACCCATCCGGGCCGCGTTCTCGATGCAGCAGGCAAACCCGTTCCGAATGCCGAGGTCGTCTTTGCGTCCGCGGACAGCGGCCACCGCCTGGTCGAGCGCGACGTAGTCCGCGCGACGACGGGTAAGAGCGGGCGCTTTCGGGTGCGGCTGTGGCCGACCCGGCCCTATCGCTGCTGGGCGTCGGCGTGCCCTGACGGTGGCGATGATTCGGCGACGCTGATCAGTGACTTGGTGGATCGGACCTATCCTTCGACGGAGATCCGGTTCCCGGACGTACCCCGCAAGGCGGCGACAGAGTTCCGGCTCGCGAAGGGCCAGTACGAACCGTGGGCCAAACACGCGCCGCTGGCGATCGAGCTGATTCTGATCGGCTGTGGGCGGATCTTCGCAGCGAACCTGGACGAACACGGTGCCGTCGCGATCCCCCCGCTCCCTGGTCGGCAGCTGGTCGCCAGCGTGTTCGCGAACGGTCGCATCGTCGACCAGGCAAGGGTGGAACGAAAGCCGGCCGAGCCGCCAGCGCCGTCTGGCCTGAGCATGGATCTCGAGCCGCCGTTCCTGGTGCGGGCCAAGGTCCACGACATCGCGGACGAGGGCATCGTTGGCGCCACGATCGAACGGATCGTCGGTTCCTATCCTCGGGGCAACGGGCCGTTCCCGGGTAACCAGACCGCGCGCCGCTTGCCCATCGCGAAGACTGATGACGCGGGCTTCGCCGAATGGCTCATAGCGGCGACGGGCGATCCGTTCGAAGGATCCGACCGCTATCCATTGGTGACCTTCGTCGCCGTCGCGCCTGACTACCAGGAGAGCATCGCCGGCTTCGGCCGCAAACCGTTTACGGGCGAGATCTCGTTGGGCACCGAGTTCGAAGCGCCGAAGACCTTGCCGATCGGCATGATCGCGCGGGCGCCGATCGTCGGGCAACTGCCGAGCCCGACCGAGCACCCGCAGGGGCGGGTCTTCTTGCGCGGCTATCATCGCGTCAAGGGTGATAGGAACTCGTCCTACGCCGTCTCCGACCAGCGGGAGCTCGCGCGAGCGGACGGGCGAAACGGCACGTTCCTGCCGCCGAGCACCAAGTTCTCGCGGCATCTGCTGCACCTGACGAACGTGGTACCGAAGGTGCCTGCGAACGGGGCGTTTCGACGCGCCGTCGTGGCGCGGCCGTTGCAGATCCCGGATCCGACCACCGAATCCGGCTTCGACGTTGGACTCGCAAACGTCGAGGCTCTGCGTCTGCAGATCATCGACAGCAAGAGCGGGCCGGCGATGGGGGCGCAGGTGATTTGCATGCCGCTCGGTGCGGACGGCCCGGACGCCGCACAGGTGACCCCCGCGGAAACGGACAACGTCGGCCGCGTGGTGTTCCCGGTGATTCCCGGGCGCTGGCTGGTCGTGGCGATTCAGGGCGGCGACCTGGCCTACCGGGCGATCGACATTCGAGCGAACCACCCGGCGGAAGAGCTACGCCTCGAGCCCATGGAGCGCGCGCGTCTGCGCGTCGTCGACGACGAGGGCAAACCCGTCGCGGGCGTGACTTTCATGGCGAGCGGCGGCTCGTGGGGTGGCGGTCGCAACGATGTGGAGCAGGCAATGAACAGCCTGAGCTACCACCTCGCGACCTGGTCGCTGCGCCGGGCGCGCACGGACGAGGACGGCCGCGCCGAGATCCCGTTCTGGCCGAACGAGAACATGCGAATCAAGTATCGCACCCACATCGACGGCATCCGGGGCGTCGAGCGGCAGCTCGAAGCAGAGGAAGAGTGGGTCGAGATCAACGGGTAGCCGACGCGCCCTCGGCGGCGGCGGTCTGCGTCACGCCGCCTACTGCAGCATGGGCCCTACTGCAGCATGTTCATGTGCTCTTGCAGTCGCTCGTAGTTGCTCTTTTCGCGGTGGGCGTAGAGTCGACGCAGAGCATCTAGTACGTCACCACGCGAGATGATGCCTTGGAGCACGCCCGCGTGATCGACGACGGGCATGCGGCGGATCGGGCTGGCCCGGAATTGCGCCGCGACCTCGTAGAGATCCGTCACCGATGCAACGACCGCGAACTCGCGCCGCATGTGCTGGGCCACCGTGCCCGGGGGTTCGCCCTCGTAGTGGGCGGAAGCGATCGCGGCGAGGCCGTCACGTTCGCTGAAGATGCCGACGATGCGTCCGTCCTCGACGACCGGGGCCCCCGAGAAGCCGCGTTGGAGCAGCTTGTCGACGGCGTCCAGCACGTCGCTGTTCGGATGCAGAACGAAGACGTTCTGCCGCATGACATGGCCGGCCGTGAGCATTCGGCTCGTGTCCATAACCCGTTCATCGTAGCAGAAAACGTGCTCTCCCGGCTCGGGCCTGAGGACGTAGGCCGGAACGGCCTTGCCATCGCGGCAAGGAGGCTTGCGCCGCGCGGCGTGAAGGGCGACGGTCTGCGGGCATGTCGACCGTGAATCGTGCGAAGTCCCGTTGCCTGTCGCAGCGCCAGAGCCTTCCGAGGTCTCAGTGGCGCGCTGGTCTGATCGCCACCGCGCTCGTTTCCGGGCTCGCGGCCCAGGCGGCGGACAATACCGCGGGCGGCGGGGCCAACCGGTCCGGTCTCACCGTCGAGCAGGTCATGGCGCTCAAGACCGTGACGAACCCGCAGCTCGGTGATGGCTTCGTCGCGTTCAACGTCGTCGTTCCGCGGCCGCTGAGCGATGGCCCGGGGGGCGCCTACCTACATCTCGGCGTTCTGACCGGCGACTTCGGTGCCGGTGGCGCGCCCGTCGAGCCGAAGTGGCTGTTCGCCGGCAAGGGCGGTGTGTCCGGCACGGCGACGGTTCCTGGTCGGCGGGCCGTGTCCTACCTGCGAACGGTGAACGGCCGCCGCCGGCTCTTCGTCCACGACATCGAGGCCGACGCCGCCGAAATCTGGGGCGACCTCGCGTCGATCAGTGGGTACCGCTGGCGGCCCGACGGCGGGGCGATCGCGTACACGAGCCTCGACGAGTACTCCGCGATGCGCGCGGGCGCCCGGGCGGCGGGGATCCGACCCGTAGTCGTCGACGAGGACTTCCGGCATCTGTCCCTCTACGTCTGCGAAGCGGGCGGCAATCCGCGAAGGCTCACCGAGGGCGTGACCATCTACGACTTCGCGTGGTCACCGGACGGCAAACGCCTGGCATGCGCTGTCGCACCGCGAAACCTGGTCGACGACAGCTACATGCAGAAGCGCCTGCACGTCGTTGATCTGGCGACCGGCAAGCTCGAGAAGCTGGTCGACAACCCGGGCAAGCTCGGTGCCTTCGCGTGGTCGCCGAACGGCAAACGCCTCGCCTACATCAGCGCGTCGGACCGCAACGACCCACACGCCGGCATGCTCTACGCGTTGGATCTGGCGTCGAGAAAGACCGAAGCCTGGACCTATGGACTCCGCGGCATGATCCAGGACGTCAAGGCGACGCGTTCGGGCTTCCTGCTCACCGAGAGCATTGGCGTGCGGACGCGGCTGCGGCACATCGATCAGAAGAACAAGACCGAGTGGACATTTGAAGCGAAGGACGAGCGCCTCGCGCTCACCGGTGTGTCGGCCGTCGGCGGCAGGTTCGCGTTCACGGCCAGTAGTCCACGGCATCCGCCCGAGCTGTTCGTCGCGGCGGGGGAGTCCACGCCTGCGAATGCGATCCGGCTGACGAACACGAATCCCGTACTCGACGGTGCGACGTTCGCCAATCAACGCGTCGTCCGATTCCGGGCACGCGACCGCCTGCCGATCGAGGGCCTGCTGATGGAGCCTCTCGGCTACGTCGAAGGCCAGCGTTACCCGCTCGTGATCGTCGCGCACGGCGGGCCCGAATCGCATCATCTCGATGGCTGGTTGACGAGCTACTCGAGCTGGGGGCAGATGCTCGCGGCGCGGGGCTACTTCGTCTGGTATCCCAACTACCGGGCCTCGACCGGCTACGGCGTGCAGTTCTGCAAGGCCGATCACGGCGATCCGATGGGCAAGGAGTTCCTCGACCACCTCGATGCGATCGATCACTTCGTCGACCAGGGACTCGTGGATCGCGGGCGGGTCGGAATCGGCGGCGGCAGCTACGGCGGCTACACGGCGGCGTGGGCGGCAACCCGTCACAGCGAGCACTTCGCCGCGGCCGTGTCGTTCGTACCATTCGTCGACATCCGCACCAAGTGGATGACGAGCGACATCCCGATGGAGTTCTACTACGTGCACTACGAGGAGCGCTGGCCCTGGCAGCAGCCGGGGCTGCTGGCAGACCGCAGCCCGTTGACCTGGGCGAGGGATTGCCGCACGCCGCTGCTGCTCGCAGGTGGCACCAGTGACACCCGCGTGCATCCCAGCCAGCCGTTCATGCTCTACCGAGCCGTGAAGTTCGCGACGGAGACTCCGACCCGCTACGTGCAGTACCCGGGCGAAGGCCACGGCAACCGCAGCAACGTCTACCGCTACGACTACGCGCTGCGGGCGCTGCGCTGGTTCGATCACTACCTCGGCGCCGGCGAGTGCCGGAGCAAGGCGCTCCCGCCGCGGGACTTGAACTACGCCGGGCTGTAGTCGGAGCCGCCGCGGCCACGGCCAGCGTAGCTACGGTCCCTAGGAGAGTGGCGGCAGCTGCGCGGCGCGCACGTACGCCCGTTCGTAGAGGAACAGGCCGACCCAGGCCACCGCGGCGCAGAGCGCGAGCAGCACGGGCTCCGGGGTCGCCGTGCTCGCGAGCATCGCGGCGAGCAGGCCGGTGACGGTCGTCGTCGCGAGACCGAGCTGGAACGCCGGCACCTTCGTTCCAGGCCACGCCGGAATCGTGGGCAGCAGCGCCGCGGCCATTTTCGCGTTGCTGGTGTGATGCCGACCGTGGCGCTCGACGAGCCCGAAGACATGGTTGAGCGCGCACGCGATGGCCGCGGTGATCCCGAGGCCGACGGACGGCGCGAACGGCAGCAGGGCGAGGCCACCGACCGCCGTGGCCTGCACGAGCAGGTGGGGCAGCAGGACGCGAGTGTTCTGCCACAGGTCGCGCCCCTCGCACTGCGCGAACAAGAACGCCGTGTAGGCCGCCGTCAGCGCGCCCGCGACGACGTTGAACCAGCGCACGGTATCGGCCGCCGCGCCGGCGCCGAAGAAACGCAGTGCGAGTGCGAGCGTCGTGAGGACGCCGAACGCGGTCAGCACCCAGGCGCCCTTGACCAGCCAGCTACGCGTGTTGGGGCGCGTCAGAATGGTGAAGAACTTCCACGGGCGCTTGAGGTCGCCGACGAGCAACACGTTCGTGAGTCCGAGGAACGCGAGCGCGAGCAATTCGGGGGCGTAGTCCGTGAACGCCGTCGACGCGCCGAAGAACGCGAGCAGGGGCGCGAGCATCGCGGCGCCGCCGGCAATGCCCTTGGTGACGAGGTACGCCGCGACCTTCCAACCCCAGTGCACCTTGTGATCGACGTCGAGCGCGACCCGCGCGTCGGGCCGCGTCAGCGCGGCTTCTTCGGTCGACGGCAGCTCGAACTTCGGCAGGCGGCGATCGCTCCAGAGGTACATGTCCTCCTCCTTCGCGGTGCCCGGATCGAGTGACGCCTCGTGTGCACCGAGGTAGAACACGTTGGGCCCGGTGTTCTGCTCGGGCCGGCGAACGGTCGCACCCTCGACTTCGCGGAGTAGCTTGCTCACCGGGCTCTCGGGATCGTGCACGTCACCGCTGATGATCGCGGTCTCGGGGCAGACCACCTCGCATGCCGGCTTGAGGTTCTGCTCGACGCGGTGCGCGCAGAAGTGGCACTTTTCAGCGCCCCCGGTGTCCTCGTTGAGGTAGAGCGCGTCGTAGGGGCACGCCTGCATGCACGCCTTGCAGCCGATGCAGACGTCCTTGTCGAGGTCGACGATGCCGTCCGAGCGCTTGTCGAGTGCCGTGACCGGACAGATCGTCACGCAGGGGGCGTCGGTGCACTGGTTGCACCGCAAGACGGCGAAGTGCCGTCGCACGGCCGGAAACTCGCCGACTTCGGTGTACTTGACCCAGGTTCGGAAGTCCCCGAGCGGCACCTCGTTCTCGGACTTGCAGGCGACCGTGCAGGCGTGACAGCCGATGCATCGGCGTTGATCGAGAACGAATCCGTATTGCATGTGTCAGAGGCGGAGCGGCGCTGGACCATAGCGAGCGCACTCGGATCGACCCAGCATGGATTCCCGCTCGTGTAAAGACCCTGCAACGGTCGCGCCGGACAGAACCCGAAAAACCCTCTACCCCGCTTGCCAAGCTGCGCAAACCCTGGGATCGTTCCGGTTCGTTCGGATGTGCATCCGAGGCGCTTTGGTTGGTTCGGATCGCGAATCGATCGGGAACTTCGCGATTGCCCTTCTCACTGGCGGAACTCTGCCAAGTCAGCTGCTCTGCTCGCGCCTGCCGCCTCGCCCCCGGGCTGCCGGCGCCATCTCAAGAAACTGATGGGGGCATGGATTGACTCAAGCGATGGGTAAGAGGCTCTACGTTGGCAACCTCTCTTTCCAAACCACGGAAGACATACTTCGCGACGCGTTCGCTGCCGATGGGCGGAACGTGGCGGAAGTGAAGATCATGCTCGAGCGCGACACGGGTCGCTCGCGCGGCTTCGCGTTCGTGGAAATGGAATCCGATGAGGATGCGCAGAACGCGATCTCGGCGATGAACGGGCATGAGCTCGATGGTCGTCCGCTGCGCGTGAACGAAGCCGAGCCGCGCCGCGAAGGTGGCGGCGGCGGCGGCGGCGGCGGCGGCTACCGCGGTGGCGGCGGCGGTGGCGGTGGCGGTGGCTACCGCGGCGGCGGCGGCGGTGGTGGCGGCTACGGTGGTGGCGGCGGCGGTGGCCGAGGTGGTCACGGCGGCCGTGGCGGCGGTGGCGGTCGCGGTGGTCACGGCGGTGGCCGTGGTGGCTACGGCGGCGGTGGCGGCGGTGGCGGTGGCCGCGGCGGCCGTGGTGGTGGCCGGCCGCGCCACGACGACTACGACGGCGGCGGCGACGAGTGGTAGCTCGTCGCGTGGCCTGGCGGCAGTAGCCGTCGGGCCCGCACACGCGCGCTCCGGCTTGAACGGGGCGCGAACTGGGAAGGAGCTCGACTGTCGCTCGGGCTACCGTTGTGTACGGACCGAGCTCCGCATTCCAGGGTCACCAACTTGGGCGGGCAGACCAGCGCGAGTCGCGGAGTGAGCCACCCGACTCGAGCTCTCGCGATGGCAGATTGCTGCCTGGCGGGGCGCTCCCTCTTGGGTGGGCGCTCCTGCTTGAGGGGGCGCTACTGCTTGGGAATGTCCCAGTACTCGACGATCGTCGGCAGGCCCATCACGAGCGCGAGGCCGAGGAAGCCGAGCAGGATCAGCAGGCCAAGGAAGAAGCCGACTCCCGCGGGCGCCAGTTCCTTCGGGTCGATTTCGATGAGCGGCTTCTTGTTCTCGTCGTGCGCCATGGTCGTTTCTCGGGCAGGCAGGATAGCGATCAATCGACAGAACGCGAGTCGAGGGCGAGGATTTCGTCGGTCGTAGATCGACCCGGACACCCTGCCAAACCGACTTTCCTGCGTCTCCCCGCCGTTTCGCCCCGTTGAATCCGGACGTGAGCGCCAGATCTTCCGACGCAGCGACGGCCACGCGCCTGGCGTGGATCCGCGAGCAGCAGCACTCCCTGTGGCGCTACCTGCGCCTGCTGGGGGTCGGCAAGAACGAGATCGAGGACCTGATGCAGGATGCCTTCCTCGCGCTCTTCACGAACTACGCCGAGCAGGATCCGGCCGAGCAGGTACGGCTGCTGCGCAAGATTGCGCGCAACCGGTTCCTGGACGCGTGTCGGAGCAATCGACGGCAGGCAATCGAGTGGTCCGACGCGGTCGATGGTTGGCTTGCTGCGACGATGGATCGGCCGCTGACGGACGGCTACGGCGACGAGCTGGACGTCTGCCTCGGAGAACTCTCGCCGCGCGCCCGCGCGGCGCTGACGCTGCACCATGTCGAAGGCCTTGCGGTCGAGGTTGTCGGGGAGCGGCTCGAGTTGCGCAAGACGGGCGCACTGACGCTGCTGCAGCGCAGTCGGGATCTGCTGCGGGCGTGCCTGCGGCGGCGCGGCGTGCCCGAACCGCCGAAAGGACAAGCCAGGAGGAGCCACGTATGAACACCCCTCTCCCAGCCCACGAGCAGGTCGCCGAACGCCATCTCGATCTGATGATCACCGAACGGCTGGCCCGAGACTCGGCGCCCGACGTTTCGTTGCGGACGGTCACCGCACTCGAGGGTTCTCGGCAGCAACCGCGACGTCTCTGGCCGCGGGTGGCCTGTGTTCTGTTCGGGCTCGCCATCGTGCTCGTGATTGCCAACGAGGTGCGCGAGGATCGGAGCCAGCCGGCACAGCAGCCAGCGCTCGGGCCGGTCGTAACGGTTCGGACGATCGACGAGATCGAGCAGCTGCCGGCGGACGCCGACAACGTGCGGGTCGAACTCCATTCGGCCGACGCCGTTCGCCGGCTGGCTCGGTTACGCCAGCTGCGGCGGCTGGACGTGTCCTACGAAGTGCCGGATGCCTCGCCATGGCACGATGCCAAGCGTCCGGCGTTCTTTCCCGAAGCAGCGGACTGGATCGGGATGCTGACCAGTCTCGAAGAACTCGACATCAGTGGCCACGGCCCGATCACGGGGCTCGAGCGATTGGCGACGCTCTCCCGACTGCGCCGACTGCGCATCTTCCACGCGCTGATCGATCCGGCTTGCCTCGCGGTCCTGAAGCGCCTGCCCAAGCTCGAAGATCTGACCCTCGACGCGGTGCTGACGCTCGATCGGGATGCACCCTGGATCGACATGCGCCATCCGGAGCACGGCGTCCCGTCGTTCGCAGGCACTGGCCGGCTCCGCCGCTTGACTCTCAGCGCATGCATCGTCGACGCCGCGGCGATGAAGGTGATCGCCCAGAATCCGCTGCAGCGGCTCGAACTCTACGGTCTGCACCGCAAACAAAAGTCGGAGGATCCGGACAACGCGCTCCCCGCATCGGCCTACGTGCCACTCGCGCGCATCGCGACGCTGAGGGAGCT
The DNA here is from genome assembly GCA_024743115.1 of bacterium. Lineage (GTDB taxonomy): Bacteria > Planctomycetota > UBA1135 > UBA1135 > UBA2386 > JAGQRA01. The sequence continues at coordinate 45,653 of JANSXC010000016.1, forward strand.
GGTCTTCGGTGAAACGGTCAGCCCGGAGCTGGTCGCCGGCCTGCACGAACTGCCGCATCTGACCTCGCTCGATCTCACGGCAGCGGACGGGCTCGAAGGCTCGGCGATCGGCGCAGCGATTGCGAAGCTTCCGCACCTGACCCGGCTCGAGGTCGATGGCAGCTTCATCGACAGCGCTGCGCTGCTTGCGCTGACCGATGCCACCAACCTCGTCGATCTCGGCCTCGGCGGCGACGCCCAGTGTACGGATGCGATCCTTGCCGAGGTCTGCGCGATGCCGAACCTGCGCCACCTGCGAATGCCGGACGCCCCCGGCTTCACCGCGGCGGGTATGGCCCCGCTGCGCGACACGGCGCTCGAATCACTGCGCATGGTTTGGGCGCCGAAGGTTACTCCGGCGTGGTTGCTGCACTTGCCGAAGAGCCTGCGCGCAATGGAAGTCCACGGCCACATGCTCGACGCGGAGGTGCTGGCGCACCTGGCGAACGTATCGTCCTGGAGCATCCACCTGGACAGTCGCCTGATGATGCCCCTGGTCAAGGAGCTGCTCGACAGTCCCGTTGCGCATCACATCGAGCAGCTGAGGCTTGCGGGCGATGTCAGGGTGCTCGATTCGCTGGCGCCACTCGCAGATCTGCCCAAGCTGCACACGCTCGACCTGCGCGAATGCGACGGCGAGATACCGCGCGAAGACCTGGCACTTCTGCGCGAACATGTGCGCCAGGTCATGATTCCTGGATCGCACCCGGGGCTGGACACCCGGGTCACGGGCCAACTGAAGATCGTCGACCCGCCCGACGGCGGGAAGTGACTGCCGCGCGGGGGCCCGAATGACGGGCGATGCGAGCTACGGGCGATAGTCGAGCATGGCATCGAGCGTGCGCTGCGACACGGCGTGATAGCGTGGTCGTGCCCGCCGGTAGACCGCGAGCGCCCGCGCCTTGCCGTTCTCGGCCGCGAGCAGCGCCTCGTAGAGCGGCTTGAGGAACTTGCGGCGACCGACGGTCATCAGGAACAGGTCGAGTCGCCGGTCGACACCGCGGTAGCCACGCCGCACCGCGAGCGCCATCCAGGCGGCGAGGATCTCGCTGTTGCCGCTACGGGTGAACTGGAACGTCTTGTCGAGCTCTGCCAGTCGTTCGGGCGTCACGGGATCCAGGTCGGCCAGGAACCGCAGCCATTGCTGGGTGACCCAGCCGTCGGTGCGGAGTTCGCTGCTCGCGGCGCCCGCGCGGAACCGGTCGCGCTCGGTGTCGACCGCGGCGAACAGCGTGCTCTCGGGAATCGGCGCGTCCGCGGGCAGGCCGATCCCGCGGACCCACCGCACGATGTCGACGGTGCCCTCGCCGCCGCCCTTCGCGAGCAACTCCGCCTCGAGGAACGCCAGGAACTCGGCCGTCGTCACGCTCTGGAACGCGTGCTGGTCGAACCAGCTGCGCAAGAACGCGTCGAGGGTCTCGCGCCCGTAGACCTGCTCGAGCCGGCGCAGGAACGCCGCGCCCTTGTCGTAGGCCACCGCCGTCATCCCGTCGTCGGGGTTCCGGCCGGTCAGATCGATGTGCAGGATCTGATCGGGTGGCGGCAGTTCTTCGAGTTCGGCCGCCAGGCCCTGCATGCCGAGCGCGATCTCCATCGTCGCACGATCGCGGCCGTAGAGTCGTTCCATGATTCGCTGCTCGAGGTAGACGGTGAAGCCTTCGTTGAGCCAGAAGTCGCGCCACGTCGCGTTGGTCACGAGGTTGCCCGACCAGCTATGCGCCAGCTCGTGGGCGACGAGTGCCACGAGCGACTTGTCACCGGCGAGGATCGTCGGCGTCGCGAACGTCAGGCACGGGTTCTCCATGCCGCCGAACGGGAACGCGGGCGGCAGCACGAGCAGGTCGTAGCGGCCCCAGCGATAGGGCCCGAAGAGTTCCTCGCACGCGACGACCATGGCCTCCATGTCGGACAGCTCGGCAGCGGCGCGCGGCAAGACGGCAGGCTCGGCCCAGACCGCACAGCGACCGCTGATGTCCGAACTCGCGAGATCCCCGCAAGCCAGCGCGATGAGGTAGCTCGGCACCGGCTTGTCCATACGGAACGTAGTGGTCTCGCCGTCGACCTCGCGCTCCACGGCGCTCATCACGGTGGTCATGCCTGTCGGCGCAGTGATACGAGCGTTCCAGGTGATCCGCACGGCGGGGGAGTCCTGCAGCGGAATCCAGGACCTGGTCAGGATCGCCTGACCCTGCGTGAACAGGAACGGTAGCTTCTGGCCGCTCGTCTGCTCCGGGCCGAGCCACTGCATCGCGGCGGCTTCCGGCGCGGTCCGGTAGCGGATGGTCACGGCCGTCGTGTCGTGACCGAGCAGGATCGTGAGGCGGCGTCCGAGGTGGGGATCCGCGGTTGCGAGTTCGTGCGACAGTGGCCTGCCGGCGGCATCGGTCACGGCTGCGATCGCCAGGTCCTGCGTGTCGACGACGAACGGCGCGTGGCGATTCCGGCGCACGAGATGATGGGTCACCTGCCCGCGCGCGATGTTCGTGTCGAAATCGAGTGTCAGGTCGAGGTCGATGTGGCGGGTGCGCACCTCGGCGGGTCGGGCGTAGCTGTGGACGTCGAGGTCGGTCATCGCGCTCCCTGGTTCGGGCCCGGCGGCGCAGCCGGTGCAAGCGGTCCAGGCAATCGCGGGCAGCAGCGGCAACAGCAGGGTGCGTTTCATGCCGTCCTTGTAGCCGCCCCTCCAGGCTGTCGCCACGCCGCGCTCGGGCCGTCCGGGGAATGCGCGGCGGGCGCATGGCACCGCGTGGCATGGCCCTGCCGGGCGGTTGGGCGTTGCCCGCAGAACGCCAGGTCGCCATGATCCTCGCGCAATGTCTTCGACCCAGAGCCTCATTCGACTCACCCTGCCCGATGGATCCGTGCGCGAGTACCCGAGCGGCACGACGGGCCAGCAGGTCGCCGAATCGATCGGTCGCGGGTTGGCCAAGGCCGCGGTCGGCATCGAACTCGACGGCGAGGTTCGCAGCCTCCAGCTGCCGATCGACGCGTCTGCGGACATGAAGATCCTCGTGCGCGACACGAAGGAAGGGCTCGAAGTGCTGCGGCACTCGGCAGCCCATGTGCTCGCGGACGCCGTCAAGCGCATCCGGCCGAAGGCCAAGCTCTGGAAGGGGCCGCCCGTCGACGACCCGCGCTACGGTTTCTACTACGACATCGACTTCGGCGACGAACCGATCACGGCGGACGACCTGCCGCAGCTCGAGGAGCTGATGCGGGAGATCATCAAGTCGGACGTGCCGTTCGAGCGTGAGGAGCTGCCGCGCGACGAAGCGCGCAAGCTCATGGTCGAGCACGGCGAGGAGTACAAGGTCGCGACGATCGACAAGATCGCCGCGGAGGACACGATCTCGTTCTTCCGTTCGGGTTCGTTCGTCGATTTGTGTCGTGGTCCGCACGTGACCAGCACCGGCAAGATCGGCGACGGCGTCGCCGTGCTCGCGCTCGCGGGGGCCTACTTCGGCGACGACGCGGGCAACAAGATGCTCACGCGCATCTACGGCCACGCGTTTCCCGACAAGAAGTCGATGGAGGAGCATCGGCACAACCTCGAGGAGGCGCAGAAGCGCGACCATCGCCGGCTCGGGGTCGATCTCGATCTGTTCTCGACGATGGGTGACCTCGGCGCCGGCCTCGTGCTCTGGCATCCGAAGGGCGGCTTCGTGCGCCACAAGATGGAGGAGTACTGGCGCAACGCCCACCTTGCTGGCGGCTACGACATCGTCTACTCGCCGCACATCGCGAAGGCGGATTTGTGGCAGACCTCCGGGCACCTCGATTTCTACAAGGACTCGATGTACTCGGGCATCGACATCGACGGCGCCGAGTATCGGCTCAAGCCGATGAACTGCCCGTTCCATGTGCAGATCTTCAAGAGCAAGCGCCGCAGCTACCGCGAGCTACCGTTCCGCTGGGCGGAGTTGGGCACGGTGTATCGCTACGAGAACGCGGGTTCGCTGCACGGTCTGCTGCGCGTGCGAGGGTTCACGCAGGATGATGCGCACCTGTTCCTGCGCGAGGACCAGGTCGAAGCCGAGATCGAGCGCTGCCTCAAGTTCGTGATCTCGATGCTCCAGGCGTTCGGGTTCCACGAGTACGAGATGATGCTCAGCACCAAGCCCGAGAAGAGCGTCGGCGACGATGCCGGCTGGGAGAAGGCGACGAAAGCACTCGAAGCCGCACTGAAGTCGACCGAACTGCCGTACGGAATCGACGAGGGCGGCGGCGCGTTCTATGGGCCGAAGATCGACGTCAAGATCAAGGACTCGCTCGGACGCACCTGGCAGTGCTCGACGATCCAGTGCGACTTCAACCTGCCCGAGCGGTTCGATATGAGCTATATCGATCCGGACGGTAACCGCGTCCGGCCGGTGATGGTGCATCGCGCGTTGCTCGGCTCGCTCGAGCGCTTCTTCGGGGTGTTCGTAGAACACCACGGCGGTGCGTTCCCGGTCTGGATCGCGCCGACGCAGGCGGTCTTGCTCAGCGTCGGCGACCGTCATGCCGAGACCGTGCGCAAGTTCGCGGGCGAGCTGTCGGGCCGCGGGCTGCGCGTCGAGGCGGACGATACCAGCGACAAGATCGGTCAGAAGATCCGGCACCATCTCTGGACCGAGAAGGTGCCGATGATCGCGGTCGTGGGCGACAAGGAGGTCGAGGCCGGCACGGTCACCGTGCGTTCCCGCGCCGACGGCGATCTCGGCACGATGAGCGTGGCCGAGTTCGGCGACCTGCTCGCGAAGATGACGACCGAGCGTAGCTGACGGCAGCGTGGCCGCTGCGGTCTACGGTTCGAGTCGCAGGCGGAGACTCTGCGTCCCGGTCTCCGGGACGTCGATCTCGGCCCGAGCCGACGCGTTCCACAGGGACCGGGCCGTGACGACGTAGCGCCCTGGCAGCAAGCCGGTTGCCAGCTCGAACAATCCCGGCGATTTCGCGGCACCGACGTTGTCGGCGAGGACGAGTCGGCCGTTGCTGTCGTGCACCTGCACGCGCAGCGGCCCGTCGATCACGAACGGGTTCTCGACCGGAGCGAACTCGAACGCAAAGGTCACGGCCGTCGCCGGCTCGAGTTCGACCGCGAGCCACTGCCGGCCGGGTTCGAACCGAACGTCTCGTTCGACCGGGGCGATGCCCGGGCCGTGCACGAGCACGCGGCCGTTGCCGGGCGGCAGTGGTGGTAGCATCGCCTGGCCGGCGTAGTCGGTTCGCGCCGAGACGAACTTGTCGCCGATCGCGAGCCGCCCGACGACCCGCAGCCCCGCGACCGTGTCACCGCTCGGGTGATCGGCATGGACCGTGAGCTGCGTCGGATACTCGAGCTGAACCGCGCCGAGGTCGATGTCGGAACCGTCGGCCGGCATCGTGACCGGTATGGTCAGCGTGCCGGCACCGGAGGTGACCATCGCCAGGTAGTAGTCGCCAGGCGCCAGCATCCCGAAGTCGCATTCGCCGCCCGCTGCCGTCCGTTGGGTCATCGGGTAGCAGAACTCGCGGTGGCGCAGTTCGATCGTGGTGCGCGTGGCCGGTGTGCCGTCCGGGGCGAGAACGCGCAAACGCAGTCGTCCGCTCGGCGGCCGCGCGGTCTGGACGACGAAGTCGTGGCGTTCTTCATCGACGGAGGCGAACTGCGTCGCGACCGGGAATCGGTCGAGCCGATCGGACGCCGCACCCGGTGGGAATGCCCCGAGGCAGTAGCGCGTGTCCGCGGCGACGCCCGCGATGACGAAGGTGCCCTCCGGCCCGGTCTTCGCCGAGCGGCCGCGTCCGAGGCGGTGGAAGGTCACGCCGTCGGTCGGGATCGCCACGACGTGCCAGCCCGCGAGCGGTGTGCCGGATGCGCTGCGTAGCTGGCCGGAGAGTTCGTGGGGGCGATGACCGGTAAGGCGCACTTCGTGATCGCCAGCGAGTTGAACGTCGACATCGACCCCCGCGACGATGTAGCGGTTGAGGAAGGGGTGCAGGCTCTCCGAGGCATCATGGCCACCGATCCAGATCTTGATCGGCCCGACGGGCAGGCGTTCGAACAAGAACGTGCCTGTCGCGTCCGTTCGCACCATGCGGGCGAGCAGTGGCCCGGCCGGGTCGTTGCTCCGCGGTTGGGTCAGGGTCGCCGCGACGGGTCGGCCAGCCAATGGGCGACCGGCCTCGTCGACGGCGATGCCGCGTACCGTGCCGCCGGCCGTGAGGACGACGACGGCGTGGTCGGCGTCCTGCGGCAGAGCGGTCCGACTCGGCGCGTAACCAGGCGCGCTCGCGACGATGGTCGTGGACCGCGCCCCGGGATCGGCGAAGCGCGCCTTGCCATCGGTGTCAGCGATCGCGTGCTGGGGCAGAACCATGTCGGTTGCCTGGCTGCGCGGCGCGAGCGCCACGTAGGCGGCGGGGATCGGATCGCCGGCCGCGTTCGTGACGTGCACTGCGACGGTTCGCGTAGCGGCCTCGAGCTCGAGCCGGACGGAACCACCGGCTTCGATGCGCATGCTCGTCGAGCGTCCGTGGTCGGGGTGGCGGGCAAACACGCGCGCTCGGTCGATCAGGGAGGTCGCACGAAACCGTCCCAGAGCATCACTGTGGGCGACGCCCGCGCCGAGGTCGCCGCGTCCCGAGGTCTCCGATACGACGATCTCCGCGTCGGCAACCGGCCGGCCGCGATGATCGGTGACGCGGCCGTCGAACTCCACGCTCGGCGGCAGTTCGAGGCGGGCCTGGTTGTCCCCGGGGAGTAGATCGACGCGCAGGCGCGGCAGCGCCCCGGGCAGCGCGACCTGCCACGGGCCGGGCCGCAGGTCGACGAGATCGGCCGCGCCTTCGCCATCAGTGAGGAACTGGCGGGTCGACGGATCGAACCAGCGTTCGGGCAACGCCCGACCGTCGAGCCGCACGAGTGCGAGCCCGACCGCGGCGCGCGGCCGGCCATCGAGACCGACGACCTGGAGGCGGAGGCGACTGCGGTCCCGGGCCGTAGATCGTTCGGATGACGTCAGGTCAGCGCCGGATTTCGACGATCCGCGTGCCGCGGGCGCGTTGGCCACGCGGCTGGTAACGGACGCCGTTGCAGCGCGGGCGATGGCGCCCGGGTCCGTGTCGCCCGTTCCCGCCTGGGTCACGACGAGGACCAACGCGATCAGCCCCATCGCGGCCAGTCCGAACCCGACCCCGAGTGCGAGCTGCGGCAGCGCTGTCGAGGTCTCCGCGGCAACGGGCTCGCGCGCGACCGACGTGAGTGGTTCGACGGGTTCGACGAAGCGCGCCGCCTCCGCGGCGTGCGTCGCGATCTGCGCTGGGTTGAGCTTCACGAGCAAGGCGGTTGCGAGCCCGAGCGGCAGTGCGCCACGCAGTCGCTCGATGGCGCGGGCCATCTGCTTGCGGACGGTTGCGCGCGGGCGCGCCAGGCGTTCGGAGATCTCGCGGCTGTCGAGACCCTCCCGCAAGTACAGCGTGAGGACGGAACGATACGGCTCGGGCAGTTCCTTGATGCCGTGATCGAGCGCCTGTCGGACCTCGGCGCGCAGGGCCGCGCTCACGGGTTCGGGGGCCGGACGCGCGTCGTTGGCTGGCAACGTCGGTAGTTCGGATCGTGCGTCGACACGACTCCTTCGCCGGCGGTCGGCGCGCCGCAGCATGCGCGCGTGGTTGGTGAGGATGCCGCACAGCCAGCTCATGACCCGGCCGTCGGTCGCGAACGTGTCCGCCCGCGAGATCGCGCTGAGGAACGTTGCCTGGACGAGATCCTCGGCATCGCTCGGACGTTCCGCGAGGAAGACAGCGAGGCGCAGCAGTTCCTCGACGTGACGTCGAAAGAGCATGCCGAGGGCATCGCAGTCGTGGTGCCGGCGGTACGCGAGGAACAGATCCTCATCACTGCGGCGTTGCATGGAGCTCTCGAAGCTAGAGCGTGCCGCGATCATCGCAACCCCCGATTCGCAGTGCTCCTCGCTGCCGCGGAGCCCGTCTGGTCAGCGCCGCGACTTTTCGAACTTCTCTGTCACAGCTCCGCGTCGAGCGGCATAGCGGCTGGCGGCAGCTCCGAACCGGGAGCTGCGCTCGACCATCGTGACGGCGGATCACCCGTCGGTCGTCCGTTGTCATGGTGGACTCCGTCTCTCCTCACTCGGCTCACGCCAAGGACTCCCATGCCAACGCCTCTGCGCCTCGGCGGAGCGGTCGCCCTGACCGCTGCCGTCGCTCTCGCCCAACCGGGCAACGAGATCATCTTCGTCGGAACCTCGACCTCCGGCAGCACCGACGCGCACCACTTCGTCGAATCAGGAACTGGCAACTCGACCGGCGCCAATTCGTCGTTCACGGACAACGTCACGGGCGCGGTCTGGGCCGATTCAGGGCGCAACCTCTACGTTGGTCAGGGCCTGCAGAACCGGGTCGCGCGCGGTAGCTGGGATGGCACTGGCGTGACCTGGTCAACTCTCTGGAGTGCGCCGGGTGCCTGCTATGGCGTCGAACACGACCCGATTCGACGGCGACTCTGGACGCTGACCGGGTCGTCGGGTGCCAACCGGGAACTCCATTGCATCGACGCCGATCCGTCGAGCGCGAACTACGGCACGGTGATCGATCAGACCAACGTGCTCGGCACGACCTCGCGTGAGCGTTGGTCGATCTCGCCGCTCGGCAACCTCGCTGCCGTGCCAGCCGCGTTCATCGGCAGCGGATTGTTCGAAATCGTCGATCTCGAACCGACGAGCCCGAACTACCTGCAGGTCGTCGTGTCGACGTTCGTGCCGGGGCTGAGCGGGCTCCTCATCGCGAGTGATCTCGCGATCTCCTTCGACGAGCAATACGCGTATCTGCTCTACACCGGCCTGTCCGGTAGCGTGGTCGTGGGTGGGCTCGCCGTCCTGCACATCCCGACCGTCACGTGGCTCGACTTCGATGCCGGCCTGCCCGGCCCGCAGCCGCTCGCGTTCACGAACCCGGTGCCGAACCGTATGGACCTGTCGTTCGACAGTTCGTTCGCTGTCGTGTCCGGCCAAGGCGGGGCGGGGTGGCTGGTTCGCGTCGACTTCGACTACCAGAACCCGGCCAATACGACGACGACCGAGTTCCTCGCCGGCCAGGGTGTGCTGCCGAACTGCAACGCCGTGTCGCTGTCGCCCGACGATCAGCGCATCGCGGTGTCCGCGACGCCGGTCAACCTGAGTTCGCCGAGCGCGCTCGTGGTCGTGGACGCGAACACCGGGACGTTGCTGCAGAACGTGACGCTCAACCCGGCCTGGAACGTCTACACGACCGCCTGGCAGGACCGCTCACCGATCGCGACCTACGAGTCCTTCGGCAGTGGCTGCGTCGGCTCGCTGGGCATCCCCGAACTCGCCGCACAACCGGGCTCGCGACCCGCGCTGGGTTCGACGTTCCAGGCCACGGTCAGCAACCTCCCGAGCAACGTCGCGATCATGACGACCGGCTTCAGCAACACCTGGAACTCGTCGACCGCGACGCCGCTGCCATTGCCGCTCGACACGTTCGGTATGGCCGGTTGCACCCAGCTCGCCGACCCGGTCGCAGTCCAGTTCCTGTTCGGCGCCGGCGGCAATGCGAGCTGGAGCTGGACCCTGCCCACGTCGGAAGTCTGGTTCGGCGCGCCGTTCTACCAGCAAGCCTTCGTGCTCGATTCCGCCGCCAACCAGCTCGGCCTGACCGCGACCAACGGCGGCGCCGGCGTCCTGGGCTACTGAGATCGCTGGCCGGGGCCTCCTGGAGACGCGGCGCGGCCGCGGGTCCAGGTGGCCGGGGTCGCTCGTCATGGCAACCGCCGCCAGCGGGCATGGGCGGCCGTTTCCCCGGCCGATCGTGGCACTTCGCTGGAGTAGAAGTGCCCGCAGGGCCGATACGCCGTTGCGGTGGGCAGGTCCGAACCCTACTTTGCCTCCCCCTGATCGTGGCGGTCCCGCGTGCATCGTGTCGTGGGCCGCGACGGCTTTTTCCAACCGAGGAGACCCCCGTTTGAAGTCGAGTTCCCAGAGGATCCATGGCCGGCAGACCTGATCCGCGCCGCCGCGCCCCCCAAGGTCCGCGCATCAACCATCAGATCCGCATTCGTCAGGTCCGCGTCATCGACGAGGAGAACGAGCAGCTCGGCATCATGGAGACCGCCGACGCGCTCGCCCTGGCGGTTCACAAGCAGCTCGACCTCGTCGAGATCGCCCCGAATCAGCGGCCCCCCGTGTGCCGCATCATGGACTTCGGGAAGTTCAAGTACGAGGAGAAGAAGAAGGAACAGGCCAGCCGCCGCAAGCAGCACCAGGTGCAGGTCAAGGAGGTGCGCGTTCGCCCGGCGATCGGCACCCACGACCTCGATGTCAAGCTGAAGCGTGCCCGCAAGTTCCTCGAAGAGGGTGACAAGGTCCTCATCGTCTGCCTCTTCCGCGGACGCCAGATGGCGCACAAGGAAGTCGGTGAAGAAGTCGTGATGGGTGTCGTGAAGGAGCTCGAGGACATCGCGAAGGTCGAGACCGGCATCCGGATGGAGGGCCGCCGCATGGTCCTCATGCTCGCGAAGAGATAGCTCGACGAGGCAACTCGACGAGACAACCCGACGAGATAGCTCGACTAGGTAACTCGACCATGCAGGCGTCCGAGTCCGACAGGTCCGATCCCCAGATGCCCGATTTCGAAGAGGTCTTCGGCCTCAACGCCGCGTACGCGGAGAAGGTCTACGGTGAGTACCTCGGTGCGCCGGATTCGGTGCCCGCCGAATGGCGGCACTGGTTCGACACCGAACTGCCACCGGAACTGCGATCACGGGCACCGGCCGGTGGCAAGAAGCCCGACTCGACGGTCGCGGGCGCCAACGGGGCGGCGGCCAAGTCCGGCTCGCCCTCGGGTGGCTTGCAGCCGCTGCGCGGAGTCGCGGCGAAGATCGTTCGCAACATGTCGGAGAGCGTCAGCGTTCCGACTGCGACGTCGACGCGCGAGGTGCCGGTCAAGGTGCTCGAGGAGAACCGGCTCACGATCAACCGCCACCAGCTCGGCCTGCACCTGCCAAAGGTCAGCTTCACGCATCTGATCGGCTACGCGATGGCGCAGGCGATGCGCCGCGTGCCCGCGATGGCCGGCGTGTACGTCGAGCAGGACGGCAAACCCCATCGCCGCCAGGACGATTCGGTCCAGCTCGGGATCGCCGTCGATCTACCGGGCAAGGACGGCCGGCGCAGCCTCGTAGTGCCGAACGTGCGCGACGCGGGATCCCTGACGTTCGCCGAGTTCTTCGCAGCGTTCAACGGCCTGATCGGCAAGGCTCGCAAGGGTACGCTCGCGCCCGACGACTTCGCCGGCACCACGTGCACGCTGACGAACCCCGGCACCATCGGGACCGTAAGCTCGCTGCCGCGGTTGATGAACGGGCAGAGTTTCATCCTCGCGACGGGCGCGATCACGGTGCCGGGCGCGTTCCAGGGCGCGGCGACCGACACGCTGACGGAACTCGGAGTGTCGCGTGTGATGACCCTCACGAGCACCTACGACCATCGCGTCATCCAAGGGGCCGAGTCGGGACAGTTCCTCGATTGGATGCACAAGCTGCTGCTCGGCGAAGAGGGCTTCTACGACGAGGTCTACCGTTCGCTGAAGGTGCCGTACCGTCCGGTCCGACACGCCGTCGACCGCCGCGCGCCGCTCGGCAGCAGTCTGCGCGAGACGGAGAGTCTCGAGCGCGCCGCGGGCGTGATGACCTACATCCGCAGCTACCGCGTTCGCGGTCACGTGCTCGCCGCGCTCGATCCGCTGCAGTACGAGCCCAAGGACTGGCCCGAGCTCGACATGACGACGTACGGGCTCACGATCTGGGACAAGGATCGGACCTTCTACAGCGACGGTGTGACGAAGGCGCCGTTCGCGAAGCTACGCGAGATCCAAGAGACCCTGCATCTCACGTACTGCCGGCACGTCGGCGCCGAGTTCATGCATATCGCGGACGTCGAGCAACGCCACTGGCTGCGCGAGCGCATGGAGGGCAACCGCAACGAGGAGGAGCTGAGTAGCGAGGCGCAGCTCAGAATCCTCGATCAGCTCGTCGAGGCCGAGGCGTTCGAGCAGTTCCTGCACACTCGGTTCGTCGGCCACAAGCGGTTCTCCCTCGAGGGCGGCGACACGCTGATGCCCACGCTGCACGCACTGCTGGAGTCCGCCGGTGAGCACGGCGTCGAGCACGCCGTGCTCGGGATGGCGCACCGCGGTCGTCTCAACGTGCTCGCGCACGTGATGGAGAAGCCGCTGACGAAGATCTTCGGCGAATTCGAAGGCCGGCTCGACCCGGACATGGCGGAAGGGTCCGGTGACGTGAAGTATCACCTCGGCGCGCAGGCAGACTACGAGACCGCGACGGGCAGGCGGATCGCGCTCGAGCTGGCGTGCAATCCCAGCCACCTCGAAGCGGTGGACCCGGTGGTGGAAGGCATGACCCGTGCCCGGCAGGAACAACTGCCACAGACCGCCGACGACCAGGCCGAGGCGTCCCACCCGGGAGCCCAAGTGCTCCCGATCTTGGTGCATGGTGACGCGGCGTTCGCAGGTCAGGGCGTGGTCTTCGAGACCATGCAGATGTCGCAGCTGCGCGGCTATCGCACGGGCGGCACGATTCACGTCGTCGTCAACAATCAGATCGGCTACACGACGAGCCCGCAGGACTCGCGCAGCACGCCGTTCTGCACCGACGTGGCAAAGGGCATCCAGGCGCCGGTGTTTCACGTCAACGGCGACGACCCGGTCGCGGCCGTGCGGATGATCCGTCTCGCGATGGATTACCGGGCGCGTTACCGGGCCGATGTCGTGCTCGACATCATCTGCTACCGCCGTCACGGCCACAACGAGGGCGACGAGCCGAGCTACACGCAGCCGTTGCTGTACGAGCAGATTGATTCACATCCGACCGTTCGGACGATCTACCAGCAGTATCTGATTCGTGCCGGTGTGCTCCAGCCCGAGGACGTCGCCGCTTACGACGCCAAGGTCAACGAGCGGCTCAAGGAGTCGCTCGATCAGGTGCGCAACGCGGAGCCGCCGCCGGTGACTGTCGCGCCCGCCACGCCCGATGCGGAGTGGGCGCCGCCGCGTGACTGTGTCGACGCCGGAACGCTGTCGCAGTGGAATACGCAGCTGCTCGATTGGCCCGACGACTTCCATGCCCATCCGAAGGGCCGCAGCGTGCTGCAGAAGCGCGCCGACATGCTCGCGGGCAAGCTGCCGATCGACTTCGCAACGAGCGAAGCGCTCGCGTTCGCGAGTCTCGTGACTGCCGGCGTACCGATTCGGCTGGCGGGTCAGGACAGCGGTCGCGGTACGTTCAGCCAGCGCCACGCCGCGCTCTACGACTCTCAGAACGGCAACCGCTACGTGCCGCTGGACCACCTCGCCGAGGGCCAGGCACCGTTCGATGTGGTCGACTCGCTGCTCAGCGAAGAGGCTGCGCTCGGCTTCGAATACGGCTACAGCGTGGTTACCCCGCAGGGGCTGACGATCTGGGAGGCGCAGTTCGGCGACTTCGGCAACGGTGCGCAGATCCAGATCGACCAGTTTCTCGCCGCCGGCGAAGCGAAGTGGCAACAGGCGAGCGGCGTCGTGATGCTGCTGCCGCACGGTTACGACGGTCAGGGACCGGAGCACAGTTCCGCCCGCCTCGAGCGGTTCCTGCAACTCTGCGCGGAGAACAATCTGCGCGTCGCCAACCCGACGACGGGTGCGAGCTACCACCATCTACTGCGCGCCCAGGCACTCGACTCCGAGCGCAAGCCGCTCATCGTGATGACGCCCAAGAGCCTCCTACGCATGCGCGAAGCCGGTTCGACGGTCGAAGAACTCGCAAGCTCGGGTTTCCAACCGATTCTCGACGACCCGATTCTGGCGGCAGCTGACGCCAAGGGGGTCAAGCGCGTGATCGTGAGCTCGGGCAAGGTTTACTACGACCTCGTCAAGGGCCGCGGCGAGCGCCGCGATGTCGCGCTCGTGCGCGCGGAGCTGCTCTACCCGTGGGCGGCGAGCGCGATGGCGGCACTTCGCAAGCGCTACGCCAAGGCCGACTTCGTCTGGTGTCAGGAAGAGCCCGCGAACATGGGGGCGTGGACGTTCGTTCGCGACCGATTCGACTGGGACGACTCAGCGACGCGCGCGGCGGCCGCAAGCCCGGCCACCGGCTCGCTGCAGCGTCACAAAGCGGAACAGAACGCGCTCGTGCAGGCTGCCCTCGGGTAGCCTGCACCTATGCAGACGCATCTCGCCCTCGGAGTCACCTCCCTGCTCGCCCTGGCGAGCGGCCTCGCGTTGTGGGATCAGGAGTCCGCGACGACCGGGGGCGGCGTCGAGATCGCCGCCGCGGCCGAGGCGTGGCTCGCTGCGCTCGACGACGGCCAGCGCAAGCAGGCGGTCCTGCCACTCACGGCCGAGGAGCGTACGAAGTGGCACTTCGTGCCAGGCCGCTACAAGGGCGCCGAACTCGGCTCGCTGAATCCCGCTCAACGCGAACTCGGCATGGGGGTGCTCCGCGCGATGCTGAGCGCGCGCGGTTACGACAAGACACTCGCGATCGTCGAGCTCGAGAACGTTCTACGCAGGATCGAGTCCAAGCCGGGCCGCGACGCGTCTCACCGTGACCCGGATCGCTATGCGCTCCTCGTTCTGGGCGAACCGAAGCCGGACGCGGCGTTCGCCGTGCGCTTCCAGGGTCATCACGTCTCGCTGCAGGTACAGATCCGGGCAGGGCGGGTCATCGGTCATACGCCACACTTCCTCGGCACGAACCCACACGAGATCGTAAGTGGCAAGCGACGCGGCCAGCGCGTTCTGGGTGCCGAAGAGGATCTGGCTCGCGCGCTCCTGCTGCTCCTCACCGAAGAACAGCTCGAGCGGGCGGTGATCGCCGAGCAGGCGCCACCCGATGTCATTCTCGGGCCCGCAAAACCGCCGAGCGCGCTCGGTGACCGTAAGGGGCTGCCGTGGTCGGAGATGAACGCGACGCAGCGCGGTGTGCTCTGGCGGCTGATCCAGGAATACGCCAGTGTCTGGCACGGCGAACTCGCGGATCGCGAACTCGCCCGTGTCCGCGGGCAGCTCGACGTACTCTGTTTCGCATGGGCCGGCGGCCAGGAACGTGGCCAGGGCCACTACTACCGCATCCACGGCAGCCACTTCGCGATCGAGTACGACAACACGCAGAACGGCGCAAACCACGTGCACACCGTCTGGCGCGACTTCGAGAACGACTTCGGAGGGGAGTGGTTCGAGCGTCACCTGCGCGAGCAGCACGGGCGATGAGGTCGGTCGTGGCGACCGCGTTCGCTGCGGGACTGCTCGCGGCTCAGGAAGCGCCGACCAAGAGCCAGTCGCAGTCGGCACGGTCGCCCCTCGAGATCACGCCGCCGACTGCCGAGTGGTACGACGAGGCACTGCTCGACAAGGCGGTCGCGGCACTGGTCAAGCGAGCCGAACACCACTCCGGCCTGCAGTTCGATCGTCTGCCGAGGGTTCGGATCGCGAACTCGCAGAGCTGGCTCGCCGTCGTGAAGCGAATCCAGCCGAAGGCACGCGATCACAAGCTGGCTGCAACCCTGTTGCTCGGTCTCTACCAACCTGGCGACGGCGTCCTGCTGAGCCCGGTCGCGGGCACTGCGTTGCTCGAGTTCGAACGCGACCCGGAACGGCGCCGCATGGCATTCGGCCGGACCGTTCTTGTTCACGAGCTGGTACATGCGCTGCAGGAACAGTACTTCGGCCTCGTTACCCGCCGTCTCGCCGCGAAGGAGTTTGCACGCAAGTGGGTGCTGAAGGCGATGAGTGAGGGGCACGCGTACCATGTGGAAGCGTGTTTCGCCGGCGCCGATCTTCAGCTGGCGGACCATGCGCGCAGGATGGATCGCATGCACCTGCGGAACCGCCGGAACCACTACGTGCAGGGGCGCCGCTTCGTCGCGAACTTCCTTGCGATGCACGGTCGGGAGAAGCTACATGCGGCGCTGAGGCACGGTCCGCCGACCCTGGCGGAGTTTGGCCGGATCGCCAACCGCAAGATCTCGGCGAAGTCCGATTGCTCGAAGTAGGGCACCAACCTCGCTCTCCACCAAGGGAACGGATGAACCGTGCGGTCGCGCGGACCGTTGCACTGCAACGGAGGTAACCGTGAACCAACTGCCCGACGCGCGTGACGCGGACTACAAGCCTGACATGACGCCGATGATCGACGTCGTGTTCCTGATGATCATCTTCTTCCTCTGTCTCGACTTCCGCGTGCTGGAATCGAAGCTGCCGGCGTTCCTGCCGAAGGATCATGGCGGCCATGCGACCGTTGCACCGAAGGAGCAGCTCGTGGTGCAGGTGCTCGAGTCCGTTCGGGGTCGCAAGGTGCCTGACCCCGCGCGCCCGGATCGGCATCGAATCGAGGGTCGGCAGGTGCGTTGGCGCGTCGGGCCCAACATGGTCCATACCTTCGCGGAGCTCGAGGCGGAGCTGGCGCGCGTCGCGGCGTCACCGGGCGGTTGGACCGTGGCGCCGGACACCGGGGAACGCGAACGCATCCCGTGCCTGATCGAGCCGATGAAGGGCATCTGCTATGCCGATGTCGCGACGACCACCGACGTGGTCGCATCGCTGGGGTTTGACGAGATCACGTTCGGCGGCGGCCGACGCTGAGGCGCCGTCGAGTCAGGGTGGCGCGATCACGCGTGCCGCATAACGAACTCGGCCGCGGCCGTGAACGCGCGGGCGAGGTTCTCCTCGACGGTGTGCCCGCTCCGTTTGCGCGGGGCGAGCGAGTGGTCGCCGTCGGGTAGCCACTCGACCTGAATCTTGCTCGACAGCTCGTAGCCCGCGACTTCTTCGGGTTTGCCGAACGAGTCGCGTTCACCCTGCAAGATCAGTGTCGGGGTGCGAAGGTCTTCGAGATGCGCCGTGCGCAGTTTCTCGGGCTTGCCAGGTGGGTGGAACGGATAGCCGAACGCGGTGACCGCGAGCACGTCGAGCTCATCGGCCAGCATCGTGCCGATCCGACCGCCCATCGACTTGCCGGCGAGCGCGAGTCGCGTGGCGCCGCACTCGCGCGCGGCGGTGCGATACGCCTCGAGCAGCACGGGCATGCGATCGGGACCACGCTTCTTGCCGTCGCGTCGCGATCGCATGTACGGAAACTCGAAGCGCGCGACTCGCAAGCCGTGCTCCGCGAGCGCGGCGGCGGCACTCGCCATCCAGGGGTGTTCCATGCCCGCGCCGGCGCCGTGCGCCATCAGTACCATGACCTGCGCATCCTCGGACCCGTCGAACAAGAACTCCGTCGTCGTGCTCATGCGCGCTGGTCGAGGAACAGGAACGGAAACGTACCCTTGGCGATCCGGCGGTCGCCCTGCCAGACCTCGGATTCACAGACTGCCGTGGAGCGACCGACCCGCAGCGGGGTCGCCACGGCGAGCAGCAGCCCCCGATCCACGGTCGCGGCGGCGAGGAACTGCATCGCGCATCCTGTGCCCGTCATCGAGCGACCGTCCGGCAGATCGGGCCAGAGCAGGTAAACCGCGGCGGTGTCCGCCAGCGCCGTGAGGATGCCACCTTGGATGACCCCGGCCTCCTGCACGAACTCGGGCCGCAGCGGTAGTTCGAGTTCAACGCGTTCGCGGCTCCGAGAACGCAGGCGGAAGCCCAGGAAGCGATTGACGGGAACGTCGGCGAACTCGGCCACGGGGTGCAGCCTACGGATTCTGCGCTTCGATCGGGAGTTCCAGTCGTTGCGTTCCGATGAAGGGGCCATGTCCCGATCTTCTCGTGCAGCTGGGGGCTCCGTCATCGAACAGCTTGCGCGGGCTGCCGTGACTGTCGGGGTTTCGATGGTGGCGGGTTCGGTGGCTCAGCCGGTCCTTATGGCGCAGGACGTCACGTCACCGCCGCCCGCGCAGCGGACCTGGCTCGTTGGCGTTCGGCAGTCATTCTGTTGAGGGACGCTCCACGCTACGCCGGTCCGTGAGACCTTGGCCAAGATCCCGGGCGTCGCGAGAGTCACGGCTTCACCCGTTTCGATCCAGTGGGTCGACCTCTACGAAGTAACGGGCATCCAACAGATCGACTGGCGCCGTGGAACCGAGTATTTGACGGCGAGCCGTCGTGAGTTCGTGCACGCGGTTGCGGTCGAGGGGGGCGCCGTCGAACTCGAACGGATCGCGGCGGCGCTGCGCCAGCCCGACGCGGCGCAACCGGCCGCCATTGATCTGACCTGGCAGGCTTCGAACTGGCGCAACCTGATGCAGCAGCAACTGCGCT
This sequence comes from bacterium, assembly GCA_024743115.1. Lineage (GTDB taxonomy): Bacteria > Planctomycetota > UBA1135 > UBA1135 > UBA2386 > JAGQRA01. The sequence continues at coordinate 63,941 of JANSXC010000016.1, forward strand.
GGAACGGTCTCGAGTTGCTGTTGCAAGGGCTCGCGCCGATACGGGGGCTCCGGGAGGGGGTCTGGGATCCGCGGCTCGGCGAGCTGCTCGAGGACATCGCGGGGGTGCGGCGATTCTGGCGGGCAGTCGCGGATGAGCCCGACGACCTGCGGATGGTGACAGCGGGAACCTCGGTGCTCGGCGACGGCGCTTGGGCCCAGTCGAACTTCACCCTCGAAGGCACGTTCGATCCGGCATCGAAGGCGGCTGTGATCGCCCACGCCGCCGCGCTCCATCGGGTCGTCGTGACCTGCCGTGCAGTCGCCGACCATTGCCTGCGCGTTGCGACCCGGACTGACGACCCGGAGCGAGCCGACGACTTCGTGCGCCTGGCAGCCGCTTGTCAGCAAGTGATTCGGGCGTTCACGCCGGCCGCAATCCCGGTCCTGCCGCACCCGCTCCAGCCGCAGCAGCGCGATCCTTCGCGCGGTCGGCCGAACCGGCGTTCCCGCGATCGCTGAATCCCGCATCAGAACGCTGCGAGGGCTCTTTCGAGGTTGCTCTCGCCACGGGATTGCCGTTCGCTTCCAGCATGTCGGCGTCCCCGTTCTCGCACGTTCTCCCCGCGATCACGACCCCGTTTCGTGACGACGGTTCGGTCGATCACGAATTCCTCGCACAGCACGCCAGATGGCAGCTCGATAACGGCTGCTCCGGGATGATTCCGCTCGGCTCGCTCGGCGAGGGCGCGACGCTAGGCTTCGACGAGAAGGTCGCGATCCTCGAAACGCTGGTTACGGCCTGCGGTGACCACCCCGTGTTGCCCGGCATCGCAGCGCTGAGTACGGGGCAGGCCGTCGAACTCGCGCAGGCGGCCGCCCGCGTCGGCTGCCGTGGCCTCATGGTGTTGCCGGCCTACGTCCACAAGGGTGAGATGCGGGAGCACAAGGCGCACGTCGATGCGATCCTGCGCGCGACCGAGCTGCCGTGCATGCTCTACAACAACCCGCCGGCCTACGGCACGGACTTCACGGCGCCATTCATCGCCGAACTCGCGAATGAGCACGGTAACCTCGTCGCGGTGAAGGAATCGAGTGGCGATGTTCGTCGGATCACGGCGATCAAGGCGGCGGTGGGGGACCGGCTCGCCGTCCTCGTCGGGCTCGACGACATCCTCGTCGAAGGCGTCGCGGCCGGCGCCACGGGGTGGGTTGCGGGACTCGTCAATGCGTTCCCCCGGGAATCGGTGCAGCTCTTCGAATTGGCGCTCGGTCGCAAGCACGACGCCGCGCGTGAGCTCTACGAGTGGTTCTTGCCGCTGTTGCGCCTCGACACCGTTCCAGAGTTCGTGCAGCTCATCAAACTCGTGCAGGAGAAGGTCGGGCAAGGTTCCGAGCGGGTGCGCCTGCCGCGACTTCCGGTCGCGGGCGGAATGCGCGAGTGCGCGCTCGCCGCGATCGAGACTGCGGTTGGCAACCGTCCGGGGGGCGCCCAGTGAGCGGCGGCGCCTCGGATCTCACCGGCAAACACCTGGTCGCGGGCGATGAGCTATCGCCGACCGGTGCGCTGTTCGGCGGCATCAACGCACTGACCGGGGAGCACCTCGGGCCGGACTATGGCGAGGCCGACGCGGCCACGATTGGCCGGGCCTGCTCGGCAGCCGGGGAACTGGCGCCGATGTTTGCGGCCAGCGAGCCCGCGATGCGTGCGAAACTCCTGCGCGCGATCGCGGATGGGATCCTCGATCTCGAGGATACGCTCGTCGAGCGCGTGATGACGGAGACCGCCCTGCCGCGAGCTCGGGTCGAAGCGGAGCGCGGTCGCACGGTCAACCAGTTGCGCTTGTTCGCCGGGCTCGTCGAAGAAGGCTCGTGGGTCGATGCCCACATCGACCACTCCGTGCCCGACCGCGCGCCCGTGCCGAAACCGGACCTGCGCCGCATGCTCGTCGGCCTCGGACCGGTGGTGGTCTTCGGCGCCAGCAACTTTCCGCTGGCCTATTCGGTCGCGGGCGGTGACACCGCTTCGGCGCTTGCCGCCGGCTGCCCGGTGATCGTCAAGGCCCATCCCGCGCACCCGGGCACCAGCGAGCTGATCGGGCGCGTGATCAAGAACGCACTCGCCGCGGCTGGTCTGCCGGCGGGGCTGTTCGCACTCGTTCACGGTCGCACCCATGACGTCGGCTCGGAGCTGGTGAAGCACCCCGCGGTCAAGGCCGTGGGATTCACGGGCTCGCATCAGGGTGGCCGCGCGTTGTTCGACCTCGCGGCCGCTCGACCAGAACCGATCCCGGTCTTCGCGGAGATGGGATCGATGAACCCGGTGGTCGTGCTGCCGCGGGCTCTGGCCGAGCGGGGGGAAGCGATCGGCGAGCAGTTGGTCGGTTCTGCCGTGCTCGCGAGCGGACAGTTCTGCACCAGTCCGGGCCTCGTGCTCTGGATCGACGGCGCTGGCTCCGAGGCGCTCCTGGCCAAGTTGCGTACTGGGCTGACCGCGGCGCCGTCCGGCCCGACGGTGCACCCGACGATCCGCACCGGCTACGAACGCACGCTGACCGAGCTCGAGGGGCTGCCGCTCGAGGCTCACGTCAGCACCGCCCCGACGGAGTCGCCGACCGCGGTTTGTCCCAGGCTGCTGACGACGGACGCGACTGCGCTGCAGGACAACCCGCGCCTGCGAACGGAGATCTACGGCCCCGCCGTTGTAGCGGTGCGTTGCCGCGATGCCGCCGAACTGCTGGCTTCGGTGAAGAGCCTGACGGGACATCTCACCGCGACGGTCCAGGGCGACCTGCAGGACCTGCGCGATCACGCGGATGTCGTCGCCGTTCTGCGCGATCGGGTGGGGCGGCTGATCCAGAACGGCGTGCCGACCGGCGTCGAGGTCTGCTCGGCGATGGTGCACGGCGGGCCCTATCCCGCTGCGACCGACGTGCGGTTCTCCGCGGTCGGGCCGACGGCGATCCAGCGCTGGGCTCGCCCGGTCTGCTGGCAGGATTGGGCCGCCGAGCTGCTCCCAGCCGAACTGCGGGAAGACAATCCGCGCGGCATTCGCAGAACGATCGATGGGGAACTGGTCAGCGGCTGACCCATCGATGGGTCAGTTCGGGTAAGCGTGTCATGCCACGAAATCAGTGCGGGCACCGACATCGCAACGGTGGTGCTCGTCGACGCCGGCCGGATCGCGCTGGCGTTCCGAGCGTTCGATCCGGAGTCCTGTCTACCGAACTCGGGCATGCACGGACCGCTGCTCGGAATCAAAACCGGCGCGGACGGTGAGATCGGGGCGTGGTTGCTGGTCGATGAGCAACCGGCTCCGTTGCTACGGAAGCACTACGAGGCGTGCGTCACGGGCGCGCGTTTCGAATCCCCGAGTGGCGAGCTCTGGTTCGCGGGCCAGGAGTACAGCTGCGCGTCAGGATGGCCGGACCAAGGGACCCGCGTCGTAGTGGAGCCCGGGATGTACGAGGTCGATGTGCTCGAGCTGCGCGGTATCGGCGAACTCACCACGGACCGGCTCGCGCACCTGGGCATTCCGGAACTCGAGCACACCGCCGCGAATTGGGGGTGTTTGACCCGGAGTGTCGTCCTGGCCGTGCTGGCACTCGTGGTGGCGATGCTCTCGAACCTCGGCTCCTTGCTCGATGCCACATCCGTCTGGATCTCGTTCGCCGTGCTGGTCGCTCTCATGATCGCCCGGTTCGGACTCCTGGCGTCACCGCAGCGTCGCCGGGCGCTCCGTCTGTACCACACGATCGAAGCCCGCTTCGAAGCCCGGCTCGAGTGCTCCGAGTACCCGACGTTCCTCATCCTCATGCGGCAGCAAGAATCGTCAGTCGCCGATGATTGACACGCTCGGCCCGAGGAGGTCCCAGCGATTCCCCGAGATGTCGAGGAACACGGCGACCTTGCCGTAGCTCTCGGTCCGCGGCGGCTTCACGAACTCGCCCCCCGCGGCGAGCATCTGTCGATACCGCGCTTCGAAGTCGTCGACTTCGAGGAAGAACCCGACCCGACCACCATGCTGGTCGCCGACGTAACCGGCTTGATGTTTGCCATCGGCACGCGCTAGCAGCAGCCCCGTCTCGGCCCCCGGCGGCCGCACGACGACCCAGCGCTTAGGGCGCCCGTCGTTCGTGAGCGCAGGCGAATCCTCCACGAGCTCGAACCCGAGGACGTCGACGAAGAACCGGATCGCCGCGTCATACTCATCGACGAGCAGCGCGACGAGCTGCAGCCGCGCCGAGTGTTGCGGTCGGTGCGCGCTCATGTCGACCTGTCCGCCCCGTGTCCGCCAGTCCGTGCCGCAGCTCCGATGTCCAAGGCAGTGCTTCGCATGCGACGATCGTCCTAGAACGTCGGCAAGTGCGCCAACAGTCGTCGCAACCGCCTGCGGGGCCGTTCAGCGAGTGAGCGTCCAGTTGCGTACTGCTACGAACACCCGCTCGTAGCCCCACAACTATCACACTTCAAACAAGTCCCATTGCGAACGAGCGTGAAGGCGCCACAGCCGCCGCACGGATCGCCCTCGTAGCCCTTGAGGCGGGCCTCGACGATCTTGAGGCGGGTTTCGCGTGCCTCGAGCGCCTTGGGGCTCACGACCTCGTTGCGCGCGGCCGCCGGGTGCTGCGCCAGTGCCGTGCCGCCGTTGCCAGTGGGGGAGCTGCCAGTAGGGGAGTTGCCTCCGGGGAACTCGACCGGGTCGAGGCCGCGCGACATACCGTGACTCGGCGGGTGCAGGTGCTCGTCGGCGTGCACGTCGCGTGGCGCGTCGTCGCGCGCGTAGGTCGTCTCACTGACGACTTCCTCGTCCTCGAACTCGTCGTCGTCAGCGGTTTTGTCACCGGTCGTCGTGTTGAGCAGGTCTTCACTACTGACCTGGGCCAGCTCTTCGCGGCCGAGGTAGCTGATCGCGATCTCGCGGAACACGTAGTCGATGACCGACGTGACCATCTTGATCTGATCGTGACCCTGCACGATGCCGTTCGGCTCGAAGCGCGTGAACACGAACGCGTCGACGAACTCGTCGAGCGGCACGCCGTGCTGCAGTCCGAGCGAGACCGCGATCGCGAAGTTGTTCATGAGGCTGCGGAACGCGGCCCCTTCCTTGTGCATGTCGAGGAAGATCTCGCCGAGCGTGCCGTCCTCATACTCGCCCGTGCGCAGATAGATCTTGTGGCCACCGACCACGGCCTTCTGCGTGTAGCCCGCGCGGCGGTTCGGCAGCCGGCGGCGCTTGGCGATGTAGCGGTGCACGACGCGCTCCGTGATCTGGGTCGCGACCGCGTGCGCCTCGCCGTTCATGGCCGTCGGCACGACGTCGACGTCCTCTTCTTCGTCCAGCACCGTCGACGAGAGCGGCTGGCTCAGCTTACTGCCGTCACGGTAGAGCGCGACCGCCTTCAGCATCGCCTTCCAGCCCATGACGTAGGCGTCCTGGACCTCGCCGAGCGACGCGTCGTTCGGCATGTTGATGGTCTTGCTGATCGCGCCGCTGATGAACGGCTGCACCGCGGCCATCATCTCGATGTGCGCCGCGAACTTGATGTAGCGCACGCCCTTGCGACCGCAGCGGTTCGCGCAGTCGAAGACGGGCAGGTGCGCGTCCTCGAGATGTGGTGCGCCCTCGACCGTCATCGTGCCGCAGACGTAATCGTTGGCGGCCTGCACGTCGGCCTTGCTGAAGCCGAGATGCTCGAGCAGCTGGAAGTTCCAGTCCTCGAGCTGCGCGTCGGTCACGCCGAGCTTCGACTTCAGGAACTCCTCACCCAGGATGCTCTTGTTGAACAGGAACGCGATGTCGAACGCGCTCGCGATCTCCTTCTCGAGTTTCTGCAGCGCGGCGTCGTCGAAGCCCTTGGCCGCCAGAGTCTCGTGGTTGATCGCGGGTGCACCCGCGAGCGTCTTGCGGCCGACGACGTAGTGCAGGATGTCGTCGACCTGCGATGCCGAGTAGCCGAGGCGCTGCAGCGCCGGAGCCAGACTCTGGTTGGCGATCTTGAAGTAGCCGCCGCCTGCCAGCTTCTTGAACTTCACGAGCGCGAAGTCCGGCTCGACGCCGGTCGTGTCGCAGTCCATGAGCAGCCCGATCGTGCCGGTGGGCGCGATGACCGTGACCTGGGCGTTGCGGTAGCCGTGCTTCTCACCGAGCGCGAGCGCGCGATCCCAGGCGCCGCGCGCCGCTTCGAGCAGTTCGGCCGGGCACAGCTGCGGGTCGATGCCCCGCGGCGTGATCGAGAGGCCTTCGTACTCCGAGTCGCTGGCCTTGTAGGCCGCCCGGCGATGGTTGCGGATCACCCGCAGCATCGATTCGCGGTTCTCGTCGTAGCGCGGGAACGTGCCCAGCTCGCCGGCCATCTCGGCGGAGGTCGCGTAGGACTCACCGCACATGATCGCCGAGATCGCGCCCGCGAGCGCGGTCGCCTTCGGCGAGTCGTAGGGGATACCGAGCCGCATCAGAACGGTGCCGATGTTCGCGAAGCCAAGGCCGAGCGTGCGGTAGTCGTAGCTCTTGCGGGCGATCGACGGGCTCGGGAAGCTCGCCATGAGGACGCTGATCTCGAGCACGATCGTCCACAGCCGGACCGCGTGCTCGAAGCCTTCGATATCGAAGTTGCCGTCCTCGTCGAGGAACTTGACCAGGTTGATCGACGCTAGGTTGCAGGCCGTGTCGTCGAGGAACATGTACTCCGAGCAGGGATTGCTGGCGTTGATGCGACCATCCGCCGGGCACGTGTGCCACTCGTTGATCGTCGTATCGTACTGCACCCCGGGGTCAGCGCACGCCCACGCGGCGTAGCCGATGCGATCCCAGAGTTCCTTGGCGTCGACCTCCCGCGCCACGCCGCGGTCCGTGCGTCGGATGAGGCGCCACTTCCCGCCCTCGTCGAGCACGCGGAAGAACTCGTTGGGCACGCGCACCGAGTTGTTCGAGTTCTGACCCGAGACGGTCGCATAGGCCTCGCCGTCCCAGTCGGTGTCGTACTCCGTGACGTCCACGGCGTGCAGTCCTTGCTCGGCGAGCTGCAACGCCCGCTGCAGGTACGCCTCGGGCACGCACGCAGCGCGCGCCTCGATCAGCGCCGACTTGAGCTCGGCGTTGTCGCGCGGCTTGGTCACCGTCGTCGACTTGCCGTCCCCGTCCTCCCCGTCGCCGTCCACGACGTGACACGAGTTGATCACGGCATTGAGGTGCCGGCGAACGACACGGCTGCCCGTGACGAGCGCCGCGACCTTCTGCTCCTCGTTGACCTTCCAGGAGACGAAGTCCTCGATGTCGGGATGGTCGAGATCGAGGCAGACCATCTTGGCGGCGCGCCGCGTGGTGCCGCCCGACTTGATCGCGCCCGCGGCCCGGTCGCCGATCCGCAGGAAGCTCATCAGGCCGGAGCTCTTGCCGCCGCCCGACAGCGGCTCGCTCTCGCTGCGAAGCGCCGAGAAGTTGGAGCCCGTGCCCGAGCCGTACTTGAACAACCGGGCTTCACGCGTCCACAGGTCCATGATCCCGCCGTCGCCGACGAGATCGTCCTCGACCGCCTGGATGAAGCACGCGTGCGGCTGCGGCCGCTCGTAGGCGTTCTTGCTGCGTTGCAGCTTGCCCGTCTTCTCGTTGACGAAGTGGTGGCCCTGCGCTGGTCCGGTGATGCCGTACGCGAAGTTCAGGCCGGTGTTGAACCACTGCGGTGAGTTCGGCGCCGCGTGCTGCGCTGCCAGCATATGGCAGAGCTCGTCCTCGAACGCCTGCGCGTCGTCCGCGCCGTCGAAGTAGTCGTTCTTTTCACCCCAGGTGCGCCAGCACCCGGCCAGCCGGAGGAACACCTGGCGGGCATCCGTCTCGCCACCGAGCACCGGCTCGCCGCGGTCGTCGACCACGGGCTTGCCGTCGGCGTCGTGCTGAGGCACGCCCGCCTTGCGGAAATACTTCTGGGCCATGATGTCGACAGCCACCTGACTCCAGTGGCCGGGCATCGAGATGTCCCGCGCCTCGAAGACCAGCGACCCGTCGGGGTTGCGGATCTCCGAGTGCCGATTGGCGAAAGGGATGCCTTCGTACGGGGACTTGCCTTTGGCCGTGAATCGCCGAGTAACCTTCACCTAGAACCTCCTCCAGAGGCGCGCCCGCCACGGGGTGTCAGGTGCCGCCCCGCCTCCTCCTCTAGGAAACGAGATACGCGTCCTGGATAACGCGATGACCACAGCGCCTGAGTCGCCCGACGGTGAGCTAAGAGCAATCGAAACGAACACGCCGGCTCCGGACCAGGGAACCGACCCCCACCGCGAAACAGCTCGTCCCGGCCAGCCGGCGGAGGCAACCACGCCTACGCAGGGGTTGAACCGGTCATGGGACGACGAGCAGGTTGCGCCGTAGGGATCCACTATCTATTGCGTTCCACCGGCTGCTGCAACCCCAAGCCTTGTGAAACCGGCCATGCCAACGGCAAGGCTGCGGGTGCCTGGATTGCCTTACGGTTTCGCAATGCGAGGATACCAGATCGCGGCGTTTTCGCCCCCGATCGCAGCTCGTTCCTCGGCCGACCGCACCGCCAACCAGCTCGTCATCGTGGCGAACCAGCGTTCGTACGAGCTCGCGCACAGGCAGACCGGCCAATCACTGCCGTACAGCAAGCGCTGCGGACCGAAGGCCGCGAGGCCGGCTGCCAGCGCTGGTTCGAGGGTCGCCGGCTGCCAGGCCTGCCAGTCGGCTTCCGTCACCAATCCCGAGAGCTTGCAGGCGACGTTGTCGAACTCCGCCAGGGCGTGCAGGTCGCGCTGCCAGCCATCGATCTCGCCGCTCCGCAGGTCCGGTTTGGCGAGATGGTCGAGCACGAACCGCTGGTTCGGCAGCGCGCGGACCAGCTCGATGGCGGCCGGCAGCTGCCGCGGGAAGACCAGCAGGTCGTAGGTCAGGTCGTGGGCGGCGAGCGTCGCCACGCCGCGGACGACCTCGGGCCGGGCGAGGAATTCGTCGGGCTCGGCCTGCGCCACGTGCCGGATCCCGACGAGGCGCGGGCGTTCGGCGAAGCGCGCGACCTGCGCCGCGATGTCCGCCGCGCAGAGATCCAACCAGCCGACGACCCCGACGATCCACGGCGCGTCGGCGGCCAAGGCGAGCAGGAACTCCGTCTCTGCCACCGTCTGGCTGGCCTGGACCGCGATGGCGCCATCGATCCCGGCCGCGTCGAGCAGCGGCCTCAGATCCGCGGGCAGGAAGTCGCGCCGCAGGACGGCCATCGAGTCGTCGATCCAGTCGTACTCGACCGGGTCGTACCGCCAGAAATGCTGGTGACTGTCGATCCGCATCGCGTCACGCGATCCCGAATTTCTCGACGACCTCGTCCCGGATCTGCAGGCCGACGCCCGGTTCTTGCGGCAGCTGGTAGTAACCGTCGACGACGTGGATCGGCTCGACCCACATGTCGTTGATGGACTCGTAGCAGTTCTCGACGAGCGCACAGTTCGGCGTCGCGGCCGCGAGTTGGACGTGCAGTTTGTGCTGGACGTTGGTATGTGGCACCACCGGCAGGTTGTAGCTCGCCGCGAGCCCCGCAACCTCGAGCCACTCATCGATGCCGAGCAGTTTGGTCGAGTCCGCCTGCACGTAGTGCACCGCGCCTGCGGTGATGTAGTCGCGGAACGCCTCGCGTGTGAAGATCGTCTCACCGACTGCGATCGGCGTCGTGATCGCATGCGCGAGTTCGGCGTGCATCGTGACGTCCTCGGGCTTCATGGGCTCCTCGAGCCACTTGACGTTCCACTCCTGCAGGCGGCTGCCGTACTGCTTGCCCTGGGCCAGCGTCCAGGCGCAGTTGACGTCGGTCATGATGTCGATGTCGTCGCCGATCGCCTTGCGCACCGCGGCAATGCGTTGGAGGTCCTCGCGCGGGTCGGGCCGGCCGAGCTTGATCTTGACCGCATCGAACCCGCGATCGATCAGCCGCTTCGCGTCGGCGATGAGTTCGTCTTGACTCCAGGACAACCAGCCGCCGTCGGTGCTGTACGCCTTGACCCGGTCACGGCAGGCGCCGAGGTAGCGCCACAGGGGCAGCTCGGCCTGCTTGCACGCGAGATCCCAGAGCGCGTATTCCACCGCGGCGAGCCCGACGCGAGTTGCGCCGACCCGGCCGATGAAGTGGTTCGTGAAGAAGCACTCCTTCGTGATCGCCTTGCGCATCGTCGGATCCTTGCCGATGAGCACGGGCGCGTAGTTCTCGTCGACCGCGACCTGCGCGGTCTTCAGGCCCGGGGTATAGCTCCAGTTCATGCCGTAGCCCGTGACTCCGGCGTCCGTCTCGAGGACGACCTGCAGGAACTCGACGTGTGTGACGGAACTCTGGCTGTCCGTGATCGTGCGCTGCTCGAGCGGGACTCGCAGCAGGCGGGTGGCGACTTTGGTGATCTTCATGGGTGTGCTCAGTCCTGGTGGAAGACCTCTTCCATCTGCGCCCACCATTCGCCCGGTTGGCGCTGTGGGTGGGGGATCTGCATGGCTTCCATCAGGTCCCACCATTCCCGCATTCGCGGGGCCTCGGCGAGCGCGGCCAGGCGGTCTTGGTACTCGGCGGGCGGGCCGACGTATTCGTAGTACCCGAACAGGTCGCCATCGTGATGGTAGATGGAGTAGTTGCGGATACCGGCCGCATGAATCGCGTCCGCGATCTCCGGCCAGATCTTGACGTGGTAGCGCCGGTATTCATCGAGGCTCTCGGGCCGGAGCCCCAACCGACAGCCGTGACGTTGCATCCGCTCAGTCTCCGAGTTCCGCGACCTCATACGCAACGGCCGTCTGGCGCTGCTGGCCGAGGCCGTCGATCCCGAGGGTGACGACGTCACCCGGTGAGAGGTAGCGCGGCGGGTCGAATCCCAGGCCGACGCCGGCCGGTGTGCCGGTGCTGATGCAGTCGCCCGGCTCCAGCGTCACGCAGTGGCTCAGGTACGCGATCAGCTCGGCGATCCCGAACACCATATCGTTGGTGTTGCTGTCCTGCAGGCGCTCGCCGTTGAGGTCGAGCCAGAGTCGCAGGTTCTCGGGGTCGGCTACCGTGTCCGCCGGCGCGAACACCGGGCCGATCGGTGCGAACGTGTCGAAGCTCTTGCCCTTGACCCACTGTCCGCCGCGCTCGAGTTGCCAGGCGCGCTCGCTGTAGTCGTTGTGCACCGCGTAGCCCGCGACATGCGCCATCGCCTGGTCGCGCTCGACGTACCGTGCGGTCTTGCCGATCACGACCATCAGTTCGACTTCCCAGTCCGACTTCTCGGAACCCTTGGGGATCACGACGTCATCGTTGGGGCCGCAGATCGCCGAGGTTGCCTTGGTGAAGACCACGGGCTCGGTCGGAACGTCCATGCCCGATTCGGCCGCGTGCTTCTTGTAGTTGAGTCCGATGCAAAACAGCTTGTGGGGGCGCCCGACACACGATCCGAGTCGGACGTCATCGGCGACGGTTGGTAGTTCGTCCTGGTGGCTGCGTACGAACGTCGTCAGGCGCGCGACCCCGTCGCGCGCGAAGAACTCGGGCCCGAGATCACCATCGAAGTCCGAGCAATCGAGTCGGCGGCCGTCGGGAAGCAGGACGCCGGGGCGTTCCTTGCCTGGCGCGCCGAAGCGGAACATCTGCAGATTCATGCTGCTAGCTCACACGCAGAGCACGCCGCCGTCCAGCGGGAATGCCTGACCCGTCACGAACGCGCTCGCCGGGCTGCAGAGAAACAGCGCCATCTCGGCGACCTCGGTCGGCGTGCCCATGCGGCCCATGGGCTGGTACGCCGCGAGCTGATCGAACATCTCCTGTTCCCGCCCGGGGTAGTTCTTCGCCAGGTAGCCGTCCACGAATGGCGTGTGGATCCGGGCCGGGCAGATGCAGTTGCAGCGCACGCGTCCCATGTAGTCGATCGCGACCGATTTCGTCATCGTCAGTACGGCGCCCTTAGTCATCGAGTACGCGAACCGGTCCGCAATGCCGATCAGGCTCGCGATCGACGCGAGATTGCAGATCACACCGCCGCTCTCGAGCAGCAGCGGCAGGGCCTGCTGCGTGCTGAGATAGACGCCTTTGACGTTCACGGCGAACAGCCGGTCGAAGTCCTCTTCGGTTGTGTTCTCGACGTTCCCGACATGGCCGATCCCGGCGTTGTTGACGAGCACGTCGAGTCGCGCGAATCGCGCCTTGACCGCATCGAACGCAAGCTTGACGGCCGCGCTGTCCGTCACGTCGCACGCGACGAACTCGGCCGTGGCACCGCTGGCCTGGAGTTCTTCGGCTGCGGTCCTCCCGGCGGCTTCGTCGACTTCGAGAACTGCGATCGCCGCACCACGCGCGGCGAACAATTCTGCGATCGCGCGCCCGATGCCTGAGCCCGCACCGGTGATCGCGGCGATCTTGCCGTCGAGGCGAAACGTGTCGGAGGGAGGGTTCGTCATCTGTTGGCTGGCAAGAGGTCAGTTCGACGGACTGTGGGCATTGGCCGGCAAGCCCTGCGGCCAGGTCCGGTCGCGAACCGGCTCGAGGAGGCGCTGCACGCCGGCGAGCAGTTCGGGGTCGGGCGGGGTCGTTGCCGCGCGGACGTTGCGCTCGACGACTTCGGCCGACGCCGTGCTGAACAGTGTCGTGACGGGTCCTGGCAACGTCACGGTGTACGACAGGGCGAGCTCGGCGAGCTCGACCCCGTGGTTCGTGCAGTGGCTTGCGGCTGCTTCGCAGGATTCCCGCAGTTCGCGATCGGCGGGGTGCCAGGCCGGAGGTCCGTGGCTGCTGAGCAAGCCCATCGCGGCGGCGGACGCGTTGACGACCCCAACGCCACTCTGTTCCAGGGTCGGAGCCAGGCTGGTGAGCGACTGATCGAACAGCGTGGCGTGGCAGTAGCTCAGCACGACATCGAGGTCGACTTGCGCGGCGAGGGCCCGTTCGAAAATCGCGAGCGGCAGGCCCGTGATCCCGATTGCCCCAACCTTCGCCGTCGACCGCAGCTCACGCATGACGGGCAGGCTCTCGCGAAAGATGAAGTCGAGATCGCCGAACTCGACGTCGTGCAGGAGGAACAGATCGAGGCGATCGACCTGCAGCCGCGCGAGACTCTCGTCGAGACTGCGGCGCAGGCGTTCTGGCGTGAAATCGAAGTCGTCGACCCCATAGCGCCCGGCCTTGGTGGCAAGGACGTACTCGTCCCGTGGCAGATCCCGCAAGGCGCGGCCGAGCACTGTTTCGGCACGCGTCGAGCCGTAGTACGGCGACGCGTCGAAGAAGTTGATGCCGAGTTCGAACGCACGGTGGACCGCGGCGATTCCCGCCGTTTCATCCACCGCGCCGTAGTCTCCGCCCAGGCTGACCGCGCCGAGACCGATGGGAGAGACCTCCAAACCGGTTTGGCCGAGCGTGCGTCGCTTCATCGCTCAGCTGTCCCTTGCGGATTTGGCCTCCGCGGATTTGGCCTCCGCGGATTTGGCCGCCGCAGATGTGGCCGCCGCGAGCCGCGCCTCGAACTCACTGCCGTTCGGAACGAACACCGCGTCGGGTGCCGAGGGATCCGCGGTCTCGATGGGTTCGGCCACGAGGCGGGATCCGGTGATCCCCGTGCGCACGCTGCGCAACCGGTAGCCCGCAAAGTCGTTGGACTCGAGCAGTTCCCGGAGCGCCGCGAGCGAGTGGCCGGCGCGTTCGAGGTGTTCCGCAACGGCCTCCACGAACACGAGTGGGCGGCGTTCGGCGAGAGTTGCGCGCAGGCCGCGTAACGCTTCGATCTCGTAGCCCTCGACATCGATCTTGAGCACGAGTGGGCCGGTGCCCGGGACTGTGCCCTTTGCGCCGAGCAGCGTGTCCCCGGTGCTCACGGGTACCTCGACCCGCTCGGTCGCGACGCCACCGTCCGGGGCTGCCGCAACGAGCGAGCCCCAACCCGTGTGGTCCGAGAACACCGTCAACTCGGCCGTCCCGGCGGCCTCGCCGAGGGCCGTGCGTGCGACGCCGAGGTGCTCGATGGCATTGTCGCGGGCGAGGGTTTCGAGTCGGTCGGCGAGTCGGGGATTCGGTTCACAGGCGAGCACGCGGCCGGAGTCGCCGACCAACCGGCACGCGAGCAGCGTGATCATCCCGAGGTTCGCGCCGACATCGACGAACGTGTCGCCGGGCCGGACCGCGAGCCGCATCGCGAGCTGCAGTGGCAGGTCGTGGTAGCGCCCCAGGAAGTAGCTCAGACGCTCGGACCAGTTCGACAGATCGAGCGGCATGCGATAGCCATGCAGCTTGCCCTCACTCGTGCGGATGCCCGCGTTCTGCCAGCGCGCTTCGTCATGCCCCCCGAGCGCGGCGTAGAGTCGTCCCCAGCCCGGCAGCTCGCGGCGGACGTAGCCCTGGAGCAGGCGCCAGCGCCAAGGCAGGGAAATTGCGGGGGACGACACCGTGCCAAGCCTAGAGAGGAACGGTCGAAGTTCACTGCGAAACTCGCGGGACCGCGCAGCACCGCAGGCTCGTTGGCACCGATGGTTCGACGAGCTCCGGCTCAAGCCCGAGTGGAATCACGGCCGAAGACCCGAACATGTCGAGCCCAGCGACCGTGAGATCCCCCAGTGCCGAGACCAGTGCCGATATCCGTGCCAAACTGCATCACGAAGACCCCTATGCCGGCTTCGACGCCACCGCGATCGCACCGGACCTGCAGGGTTGGAACGGCAACAGCCCGTTCTTCGGGGAACTGATCAACAAGCTCAGACCCCAACTCGTCCTCGAGGTCGGCTCGTGGAAGGGCCAGTCCGCAGCGACGATGGGGCGGGCACTGCAGCAGCTCGGTGGCGAGCGCACGCTCGTGTGCGTCGACACCTGGCTCGGCGCCCTCGAGTTCCGTACGGATCACGAAGATCCCGAGCGATACCGCGGGCTCGCAATCCGGCACGGCTATCCCCAGGTCTACTATCAGTTCCTCGCGAACATGGTGCACGCCGGGCTGCAGAACACGGTCGTGCCGTTCCCTCAGACGTCGCTGATCGCGGCGCGCTGGTTCCTCGTCAACGGCATCGGCGCGGACCTGATCTACATCGACGGCAGTCACGAGGAGAACGACGTCTACGCCGACCTCGTCTACTACTGGCAGATCGCGAAGCCGGGTGCCGTGGTGTTCGGGGACGACTTCGTGGCCTGGGAGGGCGTGCGCAAAGCCGTGACGACGTTTGCCCAGGAACAGGGCCTCGAAGTGGGGGTCCGCGACAACAACTTCTGGATCCTGCAGAAGCCGGCCTGATCGCAGCGTCGGCCTGGCCGCCGCTGATTCCGGCGAGCACTGCGGCGGTCGCCGCCGCCGCCTGATCGAGCGCGCGCACCGGCGCCTCGTCGGCGAGGTCCGCGAGCACGGTGCGTGCTGTAAGCAGCGCGACGTCGTTCGTGACGGCCAGGAAGTCGAGGTCGTACGCGAGGTCGTCGCCGCACGACGCCGGAGCGTAGCGGGCGTTCCGCGGGATCAGCGGCGCGGTTCGGGCAGGTGGCAGCCGATGACGCGCGTCCGGCGTTCGGCAACCGCGTGGTTCTCGCACACGGCAGCCACGGCATCTCGCAGGTCGTGCGTCGCGGCCTCGCGTGCCCGCATCCCGAGTTCGCGCCAGCGATCGTCGATGCGGCCGCGGTAGAACACGCGATCGTCGCGCACGACCACGGCCTCAGGTGTCATCCTCGCACCGAGCGCACGTATCAGCTCGTGCCGCGGATCGAGGAGGACCGGTCGCGGCAGTGCGTGCTCCTCGGCGTGCCGTCTGGCCGCAGGCACCGTGAAATCGGGATCCGCCTGGACCACCCAGGTCTCGACCGCCTGGCCCCACGTCGCGGCGAGACTCGCCATCGTCGGTGCGTAGGCGTTGGCGATGGGGCACTCGTGGCTCGTCACGAAGAACACCTGCACGCGACTAGTCCGCGATCGCAGAGGGTGATGTGTTCGACCTGCGAGGTCGAGGCAGGCCAGCGAACGCGCGGACGCCGGGATCGCCCAGCCCGAGTTCGGGCCCGCGTTCCCCGAGCACCCGGCGGCAACTGCAGCCGCGAGCAGCAATGCGGGGACGGTCCGTGGCGGGCGCATCGGAGAGTGAACTGGCGGCCGGCAGGCGGCCGCCGGCAGGCCGCTACTTCTTCGCGGCCTTTTCCTTGTCGCCGAAGTCGATCTTCAGCACGTTGCGGTAGGCGTCGATCGCGCGAATGTCGACGCCGACCTTGTCGAGCAGCGAGCGGACCGCCTCCTGCAGCTGGGCGTCCTCCTGCGGATCGCCGAGTGCGCGGTTGCCCGGGTAGACCGCGCCGCGCAGGTCGCTGACCTGATCGCGGACCTCGTAGCGGATCCAGCGCCGGACGTCGTCCTTCGACAGCTTGGTGTCGAGGCTGTCGTAGAACGCGTCGAAGTCCGGGTACTTCTGTGGATCGCCGTCGTCACCCTCGGCGAGCTTGCGGAACAACGCCTCGTTCTTGCCGAGGTGATCCTTGACGTACTTGCGGAACGCGCCCTCCTTGAGCAGGGCGAAGACCGCCGAGTTCTTCCAGGCATCGGCCGGGTTCTTCTCGAGCAGGTCGAGCTTCTTGTCCGGGATCACGCCCCAGTTGGGGTCGATGACGCGGCCTTCCTTGTCGAACTGACGATGCGGCGTGCGGCCGCTGGGCAGGTAGTAGAGCGCGACCGTGATCTTGATCCGCGCGCCAGCGTCGAACTTGCCGTTGCCGTTGCGGTCATCGAACGGCTCGCCGTCCTGCCACGCGCCGTCGCGATTCAGGTCGGAGAAGCGTTCGCCCTGGTCGGTCTCGAGCGGGATGATGTTCTGCACCGAGCCTTTGCCGAACGTGCGCTCGCCGACGATCACCGCACGGCCGTGATCCTGCAGCGCACCGGCGGTGATCTCGCTCGCGGACGCCGAGAAGTTGTTCGTCAGCACCGCGAGTGGCAGATCGGTCACGAACCGCCGTGGACGGGTGACGTACTCGCGACGCTTCTCCGACGGGCCCTCGGTCGCGAGCACGAGCGTCTCCGCGGGCAGAAACTTCTCGACCACGTCGACCGCCTTCGTGAGATAGCCGCCGGTGTTGTTGCGCACGTCGAGGACCAGGCCCTTGGCGCCACGATCCATCAGATCGTCGAGGGCGACCTGGATCTCGCGACTGATGTTGGCGCTGAACGTGATGAGCTCGATGTAACCGATGTCGCCGGGCAGCATCGCCCAGTTGACCGACGGCACGGAGATCTGCCCGCGCTGGATCGAGAACATCTGCGGTTCCTGGAAGCCCAGGCGGTAGACCTTGAGCACCACGTCGGTGCCGGGCCGGCCCTTGAGCCGGCGAATGATCTCGTCGCTGGTGTGACCAGAGGTCTCCCAGCCGTCGACCTCGAGAATCTTGTCGCCGCTGCGCAGGCCCGCGCGATAGGCCGGTCCCGAGTAGATCGGGCGAACGATCGAGAAGTCGTCGTCCTGGTCGAAGTTCACGAACGCGCCGATGCCGCCGTACTCGCGATCGAGGTCGAAGAAGAACTTCTTGTACTCGTCGCCGGTGAAGAACGTGCTGTGGCGATCCAGGCCCTGAAGCATGCCCTTGGCGGCGAACTCCAGCAGTTCCTGATCAGAGAGGTCGCCACCGCGCACGTGCGTGAAGCGGATGCGGCTGCGCAACTCGTCGAGCAGACGGTAGTCGGTGTCGCCACCGCCGTCGGGCTGGCCGTGCAGCTTCTCGGCGAGGCGTGCGAGGTCGCGATCGAACTCGCGGCGCATCTCGGCCCGCTGCAGGAACAGCCGAGCCTGGCGACCGTAGGTCGTCGGTTCGTCCTTGATCTCCCGCAGCACGGACCAGGCCTTGCCGCTCTCGACGTTCATCTGCGCGAGCGCGAGGGCGCCACGCACGACGAGATCGCGGTCGCTGCTCCGCAGGAACTGCTCGAGGGTGGTCTTCGCGACCGCCCGCTGGCCGTTGCTGCCGATGCCCCAGAGCGCCAGCGACGCCTCGATCCGCACGAGCGGCGGCACGAGTTCGTCCTTGCAGTTCTTCTCGACCAGTTCGCGGACGTCCGGGAGCACGCGCGTGTTGAAAGCCGCCCGATCGCCGCAGAGCGCGATCGCCATCGCCCGGATGCCTTCGTCCTCCGAACCGGACAGCGGCTCGAGCAGGGCGAGCAGGTCCCGACCGTAGGTTGCGTCTTCCTTGAGCCCCTTGAGGGCGACCGCTGCCGCGAGGCGAGCCTTCTCGCCCGTGCCCTCGACGGCCGTGACCAGCGCATTGCGGAACGCGTCGTCGCTCTCGGGAGCCTCGTCGAGGAGCTGGTTACCGACCTCGAACAGTTGCTCGACGGGGGCGCCGTCCGCGGCGCCGAGTTGGGTGCGTAGAACCCGTTCGAGGTCCTGCGCGCTGGCTGGCCGAGCAGTGAGCAGGGCACCGGCGAGCAGGAGGCCGAGCGCGGGGGCCGGCCGGGTGAGAAGCGATCGGGTAGTCAAGGCTGCGGACATCGAGTCTCCGTGGAGTAGGCGGGACGACATGGCCCCGCATGGGATCCCATCGGCGCCGGGGCGGTGCCGAAGGGACCATGACATCACCTATACGTTGCCATCGGGAAGTTGCCGAACACGTTTTGTGGCGCGGGGATGCTTGGGCCTGGGGGCCGTCCCGATACGCTCGGAAGCGTGAGCGACTCCCGATCTCGCGGGGATTCCGCGCCGGACCCCGCCGAATCCCGCGCGGAACGTCCGCATTCCGCCGGACTGACCCACCTGGACGCGGCCGGCCAGGCCCGGATGGTCGACGTCTCGACCAAGGCCGCGACCCATCGCGTCGCCCGCGCGGAGGCGATCTTCCGATTGGATCCCGACATCCGGGAACTCCTCCTGACCGGCAAACTGAAGAAGGGCGAGGCGCTCGCCGTCGCGCGGATCGCCGGCATCCAGGCGGCCAAACTGACCGATCGCCTGATCCCGCTCTGCCACTCGCTGGCGCTCGATCATGTCCGCATCGATTTCGAGCCGCACGGGGAGGACATGGTCCGGATCACGGCGGAGGCGGCGACCACGGGTCCGACCGGGGTCGAAATGGAGGCCATGACGGCAGCTTCGGTAGCAGGTCTCACGCTCTACGACATGGTCAAGGGGCGATGCCGTGGCGCTCGAATAGAACGCGTGCGATTGATCCACAAGTCGGGCGGCAAATCCGGGACCTGGGATGCGGCGGGCCCGGAGGGGGCCGCGTGAGCTGCCACGGGGCCATCGTTGGCGCGACTGGTGCCGTTGGCCACGACCTGTTGGAGGTCCTGGCGGCGCGCGGCTTCCCGCTCCGCAGCCTGCGGCTCCTGGCCAGTCCGCGCTCGGCTGGCCAACGGTTGACGTTTCGCGGCGAGGAACTCGAAGTCGAAGCACTCGGGCCGGACTCGTTCCGCGGCATCGATGTCGCGTGGTTCTCCGCGGGCGGTGACATCTCCCGAGAGTATGCGCCGCTGGCCGTGGCAGCCGGCTGTGCCGTCGTGGACAACAGTTCGGCGTTCCGACTCGACGATTCGGTGCCGCTCGTGGTTCCGGAAGTGAACCCCGAGGCGGCCAAGGGCCACGCCGGTATCCTCGCGAATCCGAACTGCTCGACCATCCTCCTCGTGCTGCCACTCGCGCCACTGCATCGCGCGGCTGGCCTGCGGGCCGTCATCGTCGCGACCTACCAGGCGGCGTCCGGGGCGGGTCAGCGTGCGATCGAGGAGTTGCGATCGGGCAGCCGGGCCACGCTTGCGGGCGAGGATGCGGTGGCGGACGTGTTCCCACACCCGCTGGCGTTCAACCTGATTCCGCACGTCGACGTGTTCCGACCGGACGGCTACACGAAGGAAGAGGACAAGATGCTGTTCGAAACGCGCAAGATCCTCGGCCTGCCCGAGCTGCCGGTCGAGGCGACCTGCGTACGGGTGCCGGTCGAGCGCTGCCACAGCGAAGCGGTGACCGTACAACTGCAGCGCCCGCTCACGGTGGACGCCGCGCGCGCGCTTCTGAGCGAAGCTCCGGGTCTCGAACTCGTCGATGCCCCGGCCGCGAGCCGTTACCCGATGCCGCTGCCGATGGCTGGCCGAGACGCGGTCGCGGTGGGGCGGGTGCGCCAGAGCCGGGTCCTGGAGCCCGGACTGACGTTCTGGCTCAGCGGTGACCAGCTGCGCAAGGGGGCCGCGCTCAACGCCGTGCAGATATCCGAGCTCCTCTGACCGCCGGTCGTGGGCCGGGGCTGCGGGACGGCGTATCCGTAACCCGGTATTTCTGGACATGGGCTGGTGCAGTCCCTTCACTTGCGCGCCTTCGCAAGTCCTCGTCGTTACGAGCGATCGCATGCCCAAGAAGCGCGTGACCAAGAAGTCCTCCTCCTCGGCCCGTAAGCCAGCCGCCCGCAAGGCGGCCAAGAAGTCCCCCAAGAAGGCCACTGCCGGCAGCCGGGCGACCCGTAAGTCGCCGCCCAAGAAGGCTGCTCCGAAGAAGGCTGCCCCCAAGAAGGCTGCCCCCAAGAAGAAGGCACCAGCCCGGCGGCGCTCTGCCAGCAAGCAGGGTTCCGCGTCCTCCGAGCAGCTCGACAACCTCGAGCGGCTGATTCAGCTGATGGTCGACAAGGACGTGGTCGAGGTCGAAATCAGGGAGGAGAGCGCGCGATGGCGCGTGCGTCGGGCCGAGGCCCAGGCCGTGACCTACGCGGCTGCGGCGCCGATGCCGATGCCCGTGGCGCCGGCGGCGGCCGCGGCGCCGGGCGCTGCGCCGGCGGCCGTTGGCGCAGTCGAAGCCACACCCGAGCCGCAGGGCGAGGTGTTCGAGTCGCCGATGGTCGGCACGTTCTATCGCGCGCCGTCACCCGATGCCGAAGTGTTCTGCAAGGCCGGCGACCGCGTCGATGGCGACAAGACGATCTGCATCATCGAGGCCATGAAGGTCATGAACGAGATCAAGGCCGAGCGCGAGATGGAGATCGTCGAGATCCTGGCGAAGGACGGCGAGTCGGTCGAGTTCGGCCAGCCCCTGTTCAGGATCCGGTAAGGCCGCCGATGTTCCACCGCATTCTGATCGCCAACCGCGGCGAGATCGCGCTGCGGATCCAGCGCGCCTGCAAGGATCTCGGGATCGAGACCGTCGCGGTCTACAGCGAGGCCGACCGGGATTCACTCCACCTGCGCTACGCCGACCACACGGTCTGCATCGGGCGTGCCCCGAGTGCCGAGAGCTACCTCAACATCCCGTCGATCATCGCCGCGGCGGAGATCACGGACGCGGACGCGATCCACCCGGGCTACGGGTTCCTGTCCGAGAACGAGCACTTCGCCGAGGTCTGCCAGAGCTGCAATATCAAGTTCATCGGGCCGGCTGCATCTGCGATCAAGGAGTGCGGCGACAAGGTCGCGGCCAAGCGCCTTGCGCTCGCGGCCGACGTCCCGACCGTTCCCGGCTCGGACGGTCCGATCACGAGCGAGCAGGAAGCCCTCGAGGTCGCGCGCCAGATCGGCTTCCCGGTGCTGATCAAGGCTGCTGCCGGCGGTGGCGGTCGCGGCATGCGCATCGCCCACAACGAGCCGAGTCTCGTCACTGGCTATCACTCGGCGCGCTCCGAAGCCGAGACCGCGTTCAAGGACTCGACCGTCTATCTCGAGAAGTTCGTCGAGAAGCCCCGGCACGTCGAGATCCAGATCATGGCCGACCAGCACGGCAACGTCGTGCACCTCGGCGAACGTGACTGCTCGTTGCAGCGCCGCCATCAGAAGCTGCTCGAAGAGAGCCCCTGCCCAGTGCTCGATCCCGAGACCCGACAGGCGATGGGTGAGGCGGCCGTGCGCCTCGCGAAGACCGCGAACTACTTCTCGGCCGGCACCGTCGAGTTCCTCCTCGACCAGGACAAGAACTTCTACTTCATCGAGATCAACTCGCGCATCCAGGTCGAGCACCCGGTCACCGAGATGGTCACGAACACCGATCTGATCCGCGAGATGATCCTCGTCGCTGCCGGCCACCGGCTGTCGATGAGCCAGGAGGACATCAGCCTCAGCGGCCACGCGATCGAGTTCCGGATCAATGCGGAGGACCCGGACCGCAACTTCCAGCCGAGCCCGGGGCTGATCGAGAAGTTCGTCGCGCCCGCGGGCCCCGGCGTGCGCTGGGACAGCCACATCTACCAGGGCTACCGCGTCCCGCCGCACTACGACTCGATGGTCGGCAAGCTCATCGTGCATCGCCCCACGCGCAAGGAGGCGATCGCGGTCGCGATGCGGGCGTTGCAGGAACTGACGACCGAGGGCATCACGACGACGGCGGGACTGTTCCAACAGATCCTGCAGCATTCGGACTTCGCGGCGGGAGAGGTCGACACCGGCTTCATCGACCGTTACTTCTCGCCACGGTGACGCAGCATGGTGGTGACACCGTCGGACGTTCGTAGTTCCGGAGACGCGTCGCCAGGACCTGTCCGGCGAGTCGGGGTTCTGACCGGCGGCGGGGACGCTCCGGGACTCAACGCCGCAATCTGCGGGCTCGGGCGCCGACTGCTCGCTGCGGAGATCGAGCTGGTCGGATTCCGCGACGGCTGGCGCGGACTCATCGACGATGACACGTGTTCGCTGGCGGACGTCGATTTCCAGCGGCTGCACGTCAAGGACGGTACCCTGCTCGGTAGCAGTGGCGACAACCCGTACTTCGAGCCGGATCAGGATGTTCCCAAGGTCCTCGACTGCCTCAAGCACCACGCCATCGACGCGCTCGTCGCGATCGGCGGTGACGGCACGCTGAGCGCGGCCGATCGTCTGCACCGCGATCACGGCGTGCGGGTCGTCGGCGTGCCGAAGACGATCGACAACGATCTCGCGGCGACGGACTTCACGTTCGGCTTCTTCTCCGCCGTCGAGGTTGCGACCCGTGCGATGGACGACCTGCGGAGCACGGCCGAGTCCCATAGCCGCGTCATGGTCGTCGAATGCATGGGGCGACACGCCGGCTGGATCACGGCCTATGCGGGGGTCGCCGCCGGTGCGGAGGGCATCCTCGTGCCCGAACGCCCAGGCGAGATCGAGGAGCTCTGCGAGAACCTCGCGGGCCTGCGCGCTGCCGGCGCGCGCTCGGCGATCGTCGCGGTTGCGGAAGGCGTGCGGCTCTACGAAGACGGCAAGTGCCTGTCGCCGGACGGCAAGGACCGGTTCGGTGAGTACGAGATCGGCGGTGCTGCCGCGACGGTCGCCGAGTGTATTCGACGTCGTTTGGGGTGGGATGCGCGCCACCTGGTGCTGGGTCATCTTCAGCGCGCGCCGCAGCCGCTCGCGTTCGACCGGCTGTTTGCGCTCCGACTCGGCGCGCGCGCGGCACGACTGGTGCTGGAGCGGCAGTTCGGCCGCATGGCCGCCATGCAGAATGGTGAGATCGTCGACGTGCCGCTCGGCGCCGCGGTCCGTGAACGCAAGACGCTGCCGTCCCACTTCCTGGACCGCTACGGCTCGTTCTTCCTGCCGATCTGATTCCTCGGTGCGATGCTAACGGGGGCCCGACGCTCCGACCGAACCCCGCCGCACGGAATGGGCTGAGGTGCATCGGGGATGCCTGCCGATGGCCAGGGCATGGCAGGTTCGGTTATGATCTCCGGCAAGGCTATGCATCGAACGATCATCGGCTTGGGGGCGGTCCTCGCAGCGGGACTGGGGTTCGCCGGCGGCAGTGCTGCGCAGGCCACGCCGTTTCGTCCGAGCACCGGTCGTCCAGACACCGTGGGTATCCAAGACCCGGCGGGCACCGGTAACGCGTTCCAGAATCCGCAGGGCCAGAACGCGAGCGGCCAGAACCCGGGAGTCGGAGCGCAGAACGGGCCAACGACCGACCCCGACCTCCAGGGACTCATACCGGTCTGGACCCGACCACCGGCCCAGCGCCGGTTTCAGGGGTTCCCGATCTTTCCCGGCGACCTCCCGGGCGTGGGCGCCTATCCACGCACTCTGGCCGAACTGGCCAAGATGCCGATCCCGGAAGCGGTGCTCATGCCGGGAGCGCCGATACCGGTCGAGCCTGGATGGCCCGAGTGGCTGCGGGATCGGGACGGCGAGGAGATTCCGTACGAAGCGGAGCACGCCGTGCTGGTGCGCAGCGTCGACCGGGTCTGGTATCGCCCGCCCGAGGAAGAGGTCTTCGTGCCGCTCTACTTCTACGACAAGCTACGCGAGCTCGTGACCGGCTCCGCGATCCAGGTGCGGCGGGTCGGTGAGTTCGAGGTCCTGCTGCACGGCGGTGGGCGCCTGCGCGCCGATGGACCGACCGAGTTGCGGGTTGCCGAACTGTCGGCCGAGAAGATCGAACTCGACCTGCGGCACTTCACCCGCTTCCGGATCGAGCCGGAAGAACGCGAACATCATCTGCGACTGCCCGATGGCTCGGTCGTGATCGTCAAGCCACAGCCGCGCCCCGCCGTCGATCCTGCCGCGCCGGCGACGGCAACGCCACCCGCTGGCGGTCTGGCAGCGCTGCTCCAGGCCGCCGCAGCCGGGGCCGCGGGTGGCGACAACGTGACGGATTACCAGGCCGCGTTGCTGCTGTTCGAGCGGCTGGACGAACCCGGGCGGCGCAGTCCGCGGGCGACGATCTGGAACGGCGGCGACCTGGCCGTCGAATGGCGGCACGCCTACGGCACCACGGTCATTCCGGCGCGCCACCGCGTCGTCTTCTTCCTCGCTCCGGTGACGGACCCGATCGGTGGGCAACTTACGACCCAGCGGGTCAACGTGCTGCCGGACGGCGCTGCCCGCCGATGCGAGCCCGTCGGTGACGGCGAGGTGACCTGGTCCGGCGCGCAGTTCCGCGTCGGCGAAGGGGCCGCGTTGCGGCTCGACCCGATGCTCGGCGATCCGTTCGCGCCCTCGGCCAAGGGGCGCTGAGCCCCGTGCCATCGGCCGCGTTGCCCCAATCCTCTCCCGGCGGCGGCGACGGCGTGCCTGCAGCGGTGGCGGCGGTCCATCAGGACTTCTTCACGGCGAACTCGATCTTCGTGGCATGCGCGTGCGCCCTGCTCGTCTGGGTGGCGTGGCAAGGTTACCGCCGCGAGCGGTTCGAGTTCCTGCGCCTGTGGTGCATCAGCTGGCTGAGCTACCTCGCAGCGCGACTGCTCACGATGGTCTTGATCCGGCCCCGGACCGGCATCGCGTGGGAGAACCTGCAGCCCGTCGTGTCGGCCATCGCACAGGTCGGTTACTTCGTACACGTCTGGCTGCTCGTGGTCTGCCTGTTGGCGCTCGCTCGCGGGCAGGCCCCGCGCATCAGCCGCCGACGTTGCTTGTGGATCGGGTCTGCCATTCTCACGCTGGCAGTTGGCCTGACGCTCTGGACGGTCGACGCGGACCGTTCGCTGCGGCTCGGCGTCCGAATCGGATTTCGATGCGCGGTGACCGCCGTGGCGTTCGCGATCTGCGGCACCATGCTGATCGCGTTCGGGCTGCGAATCCGGCGGCTCGGCGCGAGCTTCGCGGGTGTCACGCTGTTGGGCGGATCTGGCGCCTATGCGCTCCACGCCTGGGCCTTCATGGGTGGGCCGTACTACGCGCTGGCGGCCTACCTGGGCGCTTTCGAGATCCTGACGGTCTCGGCGATCGGCCTCGGCCTGCTCCTCTGGCTCGGCGAGGACCGCAACCGCGAAGCCCAACGCGTGAACCGCGAACTCGGGGAACGTACCCAGGCACTCCTCCAGGCGCAGCGTCTCGAGTCGCTCGGCCAGCTCGCGGGCGGCGTGTCCCATGACTTCAACAACGTGTTGACGGTCATCATCGCGAACACGGAGCTGCTGCTGCTGCAATCCGACATGACGAAGCGAATGCGCGCGCAGATTCAGGAAACCCACGACGCTGCCCAACACGCGGCCAAGATGACGGGTCAGCTCCTCGCGCTCGCCCGCGAACCTGCCAGCACGCGCCGAGTGATCGATCTCGCGGCCGAAACCCAGGCGATCAAGCCGCTCCTGCGGAGCCTCGCCGGTCCGCGGGTTCGCGTTCAGGTCGAGATCAGCGGCGCTCCTGTCCGCGCGCTGCTCGATCGGGGGCATCTCGAGCAGATTCTGATCAACCTGGTCACCAATGCTCGTGACGCGATCGTCGAGGAGCCGACCTCGCACCCGCGCTCCCAGGGCAGCGGCGACCCGAACCCGATGAACGCGCCTCGGAAGGGCACGATCCTGGTCTCTGTGCGACAGGAGGAAATCGACGGAATCGCATTCGTGACGATCAGTGCTGCCGACAATGGCGCCGGTATGGCCGAGGAGGTTCGCGAGCGGGTGGGCGAGCTCTTCTTCACGACGAAAGGGGGGCGTGGCACCGGGATGGGGATGGCATCCGTGCGAAGCATCCTCGCGAGTACGGACGGCGACCTCAGTATCGCGAGTGCGCCGGGCAAGGGCGCGACGGTCACGGTGCGCTGGCCTGCGGTCGGTGCAAACGGCCAGCTCCTGACGCCGATCCAGCCGTCGGTGCCGGCGAGCGACGAGCCGCGCCAGCGCACGGTCCTTCTCGCGGAGGACGACCCGCTGGTCCGGCGCGTGACGGCGCGTGCACTGGAAGGTTCTGGGTATCGAGTGCTCGCAGAAGACACCCCTGCGGCAGCGATCGACTGCGCCATGCGTCACGATGGTCCGATCGATCTGCTGCTCTCGGATGTCATCATGCCCGGACTCGGTGGACCCGATCTCGCGGCTCGCGTTCGCGAGCTTCGTCCGACCATCGCCGTGCGCTTCATCTCCGGCTACCTCGATGAGTCCCAGACTGCACAATTGCTCGAGCTCGGACCGCTGCTGAACAAGCCGTTCACGCGCCAAGAGCTGTTGGCCTTCGTGCGCGCCGCGCTGCCCGCCGAATCGGCGGCGACCGGGGAATCGGTACGGTGATCCGCCCGCTTGCGCTCGCGGTCGAGGCGGCGGCGGAACGGATCGCACCTCATGTCTACCGCACGCCGACCGTCGCTTCGCCGTGGCTCAGCGAGGCTTGCGGCGCCGAGGTGCGACTCAAACTCGAGAACGCACAGCGGACCGGGTCGTTCAAGATCCGCGGCGCGACGAACGCGCTGTTGGTACTCGACGAGTCGCAGCGGCGCCGCGGCGTCATTGCGGCCTCGTCCGGCAACCACGGGCTCGGCGTCGCCACGGCCGCGAACGAACTCGGTATCGCCGCGACCGTGTACGTTCCCACGACGACGCCCGCGGCAAAACGCTCGGCGATCGAACGGGCGGGCGCCGAAGTCGTCGTGTTCGGCCCGGACTGCGTTGACACGGAACGCGAAGCGCGGAGAGCAGCACTCGAGTCCGAGCGCCACTATCTCTCGCCGTACAACGACCTTGACGTTCTCGAGGGGCAGGGCTCGATCGCGGTTGAACTCGTCGAACAGTGGCCCGAGGTCGAGCGGGTATACGTCGCCGTGGGCGGAGGCGGCCTGATCGGCGGGATGGCGGCATGGGCCCACGACCGGCGCGGCGATCTCGAGTTCGTCGGTTGTTCCCCGGTGAACTCACCGGCCATGGCGGAATGCGTGCGCGCCGGCCGGATCATCGACGTCCGCTGCGCACCAACCCTGTCCGACAGCACTGCGGGTGGTGTCGAAGCGGATGCCGTCACGTTCCCGCTGTGTCGTGATTTCGTACACCGCTATCTCGAGGTCAACGAAGACCCGATCGCTGATGCTGTCCGGGGCGCACTCGAACATCAGCACCAGTTGCTGGAAGGCGCTGCTGGGGTCGCGATCGCCGCGTGCCTCGCAGACTGTCGCGTTCCGCGACGCCCGAGCGCGGTCATCGCCTGTGGCGGCAATCTCCCGCTGGCGACATTGCGGCAGTTGCTCGCGAACTGACCCCGGACGACGGGTCGGGTTCGGTCCGCGTGGCCCATGGCATCGGGCGCACGTGGGGCGACGGGCTCAAGCTGCCGGTCGTGACGGGTCGATAGATCCGGTGGCTACGCGCGGTGGCGAGGCCGCAGCGAGACATGACGATCGAAGTCCAGGAACGAGAACGGTCGCCCACGCATCCGCGGTTTCAGGCAATGGTGCTCTGCGGTGGGCGCGGCACGCGGCTCGCCGCCGTGCTTCCCGATTGCCCGAAGACCCTGGCTCCCGTCGACGGCGAGCCATTCCTCTGGCGGCTATTGGACCAACTTGCCGCTGCGGGTTGCGAGCGGGTTGTGTTGTGCACCGGTTACCTCGGCGACCAGATCGTTCGTGCCTGCGGTGATAACCATGCGGACATGCCGATCCTCTACTCCCGGGAGCCCCGCGCGCTCGGAACGGGCGGGGCGCTCGGCAATGCTCTGCACTCGATCACCTCGGACCAGGTTCTCGTCCTGAATGGAGACTCGTTCGTCGACGTGGACCTCGCGGCGTTCGTGGCGCAGGCTCGGGCCAACAGCACCAAGCGTTCGATCGTCGCGAATCGCGTGGCGGATACATCGCGCTACGGTCGACTCACCATCGCCGAGAACGGCGACGTCACGGGTTTCGAAGAGAAGGCGGCCGAGGTGGGCGCCGGCCCGATCAACGCCGGCATCTACTGGCTCGACCGGGCAACCCTGGCCGGCCTGCCGCAGGAGCGGGCGTGCTCGCTGGAGCGCGAAGTGCTGCCGCGTCTCGCAGCCGACGGCGTGCTCGCGGCGTGGGTCACGAGTGCCGCGTTCCTCGACATCGGGGTGCCCGCGGACCTCGACCGGGCGTCGGAGTTCTTTGCCGAACTGGCCAATCTACACGCTCGTGATCGGCGTGGCCTGCTGGTGGTCGATCGCGACGGCACACTGATCGAGGAGCGTCACTACCTGTCGGACCCAGCCGGCGTCGAGCTGCTCCCCGGAGTCGTCGAGGGCCTGCGTCAGTTCCGTGCCGCAGGCTACGAACTGGCGATCGTCACGAATCAGTCCGGCGTCGGGCGCGGCTACTTCGACGAGGACGTCGCCGCGACCGTCAACACGGAGGTGGTGCGCCAGCTCGCCGCGCACGACATCGACGTGCAGGGCGTCTACATGTGCCCACACCACCCGGATGCAGGTTGTGACTGCCGGAAGCCCCGGCCCGGCCTGTTCACGACGGCGATCGAAGAACTCGGCTACGGGCCGGAGCAATGCCTCGTCGTCGGCGACAAGCGCTGTGACATCGAGCTCGGCAACCGCCTCGGTGCACGCACCGCGCTCGTCCGGACCGGCTACGGCGTGGCAACGGAACGCGACGGCATGTGCGCGCCCGATCTCGTCGTAAACGGCTTCGACGAACTCGCCGCCGCGGAGATGCGCCCGTGATCATCAGCCGCACTCCGTTCCGGGTGTCCTTCTTCGGCGGCGGCACCGACTACCCGGCCTGGTACCGCAAGCACGGCGGCGCGGTGCTGGCCACGACGATCGACAAGTACTGCTACCTGAGCTGCCGATTCCTGCCGCCGTTCTTCGACTACCGTTACCGCGTTGTCTGGTCGAAGGTCGAGAATCGCCGGTTTGCGCACGAGATCGAGCACCCCGTCGTCCGTTGTCTGATCGAGCACCTCGGCATCGACCGCGGCGTCGAGATCCATCACGTCGGCGACTTGCCGGCCCGCAGTGGCATGGGGTCGAGTTCGGCGTTCACGGTCGGTCTCCTGCATGCGCTCCATGCGTTGCACGGCCGGATGGTCGGCAAGCAGGACTTGATGCAGGAGGCAATCCACGTCGAGCAGGATCTACTGCAGGAGACGGTGGGCTCCCAGGATCAGGTCTCGGCCGCGCACGGCGGACTCAACAAGATCACGTTCCATCCGAGCGGGCAGGTGCAGGTCACGCCGGTCGTGCTGCGCCCGGGCCGGGCCGAAGCCCTCGATTCGCATCTGATGCTGTTCTACACCGGCATCGTGCGCACCGCCGCGACCGTGGCCGCGAACTACGTGGGCGAACTCGAGGATCGTCGCCGACAGCTGCGCATCCTCCGCGATCTCGTCGACGAGAGCATCGACCTCCTCGCGAGTGACGCCCCGATCGCGGACTTCGGTGAACTGCTCGACGAGGCGTGGCAGGTCAAGCGCGCGCTCGGTGCCGGGATCACGAACCCCGAAGTCGACGCGCTCTATCGTCGAGCCCGCGAAGCCGGCGCAATCGGGGGCAAAGTGCTCGGAGCCGGGGGCGGCGGATTCCTGCTGCTCGCAGTGCCACCCGCGCAACAAGGCGACGTGCGCGCAGCCCTGTCGGATCTCGTTCACGTGCCATTCGCGTTCGAGTCGTCCGGCAGCCAGGTGATCTTCTACGACCGCGAACAGGACTTCTCGTCGGCGGAAGCGGCCCGGCACGGCCAGGTCGTGCGACCGTTCCGCGAGCTCGGGGATCCTGCGGCCGGCGACATGTGGCCGATTCCGTATCCCGTCCCTGACGCATCCCGTGTGTCTGTGGCGAGCGCGCCAACCCGGGGCGACTGCCGGGGCCAGCACGATGACTGATTCCCAACCAAACTCCACGATTCGCCGCGACGACGCTCTGTGGCTGTTGCGTCGCATGCGACTCATTCGCCAGACGAGCGAACGCATCGCGAAGCTCTACCCGACCGACGTGATGGAGACCCCGGTCCACCTCTGCATTGGCCAGGAGGCCGTGGCGACCGGGCTCTGCCATCATCTCCGCGACGAAGACAAGCTGTTCCTCGGACACCGGACGCACGGGCCGGCGCTCGCCAAGGGGCTGCCCCTCGAGAAGCTCATGGCGGAACTCTACGGCCGCAGCACGGGCTGCTCGCATGGCTATGGCGGTTCGATGCATCTGCTCGATCTCGAGCACGGCCTGCCCGGGTCGTCGGCGATCGTTGGCGGCAGCATCGCTCTCGGTGTCGGCGCCGGGCTCGCCGCCGAGCTTGGTGCCGGCCACTTCGTCGGGGTGTCCTACTTCGGCGACGCGGCGACCAATGCGGGCGTGTTCTACGAGAGTCTCAACTTCGCGGCTCTGCGCGCGCTCCCGGTGCTGTTCGTCTGCGAGGACAATGGCTTCTCGAACGTGATGCCCAAGTCCGAACACTCGGCGCACGACATCGTCGGGGTCGCGAGCCAGATGATGCCGACGGCGAGTATCGACGGCACGGACGTGCTCGCAGTCAACGATGCCGCCGGCCGCGCCGTGTCCCGCGCCCGCGGTGGTCAGGGGCCACAGTTCCTGCATTGCCGAACCAAGCGCTGGATGAAGCATCAGGGCCCCGAGCGTTGCGACCTCATCGAGGTCGACATCGAACGCGACTGCCCGATCCACAAACTCGAGCGCTTCATGGCGAGCAGCGGCATGGTCACGCCGCGCGAACTGGCGGACCTCCGCTCGGCGATCGAATCGGAGATCGACGCCGCGATCGAGTTCGCCGAACGCTCGCCGCGCCCCGACCCGAACCTGATGGAGGCCTGAAGATGCCCTGGAGCCGTTTCGACTGCGACTACGCCGCGCCTGCCGGCGGGGAACGTGAGCTTACCTACTGCCACGCCGTCCGTGAGGCGATCGACCAGGCCATGCAGCTCGACTCGCGGGTCTTCGCCATCGGCCTCGATGCCGACGACAAGTTTGGCGTCTTCGGTTCGATGAGCGATCTGTCACATCCCGAGCGCGTCCTCGGAACGCCGATCTCGGAGAACGCCATGACCGGCGTCGCGCTCGGCGCGGCGCTCAGTGGTCTGCGGCCGATCCACGTGCATCTGCGCAACGACTTCCTGCTCGTCGCGATGGACCAGATCGTGAACTACGTCGCCAAGTGGCAGGACATGTTCGATCGCCAGGTCCAGGTGCCGCTGGTCATCCGTTCCGTCATCGGGCGCGGCTGGGGCTGTGGCGCTCAGCATTCGCAGACGCTGCACGGCATGTTTGCGCAGATTCCGGGGCTCAAAGTGATCACGCCGTCGACGCCGTACGACGCCAAGGGGCTGCTGGCCGCAGCGATCAAGAACGACTCGCCGGTGTTGTTCTTCGAGCATCGCTGGCTCTACAAGAACACCGGCGCGGTGCCCGAGGAGATCTACACGCTGCCGATCGGTAAGGCGGCGCACCTGCATCGTGGCAACGGCCTGACGGTCGTCGCGCCATCGCTGGCCGCGATCCATGCCCTCAAGGCCTGCGAGAACGACGACCTCGACGTCGACCTGATCGATCCGCGCACGATCAAACCGCTCGACCTGGACACGATCCTCGCGTCGGTGCGCCGGACCGGTCGGCTGCTCGTCGTCGACTACGACTTCCCGTTCGCGGGCTTCGCAGCCGAGGTCTGCGCGGCCGTGACCGAGCAGGCGTTCGACGCCCTCGTGGCGCCGCCGCAGCGGCTCACGTTCCCGGACCGCGGCATGCCGGCGGCCGGTCCACTCGAGCGCAGCTACTACCCGACCCCCGAGCGCATCGGTGAAGCGATGCGCGAACTCCTGGCGGGTCAGCCCGCAGTCACCGTGTAAACCAGCGATGACCCGATCTCGCCCGCTCGACCTGCTGCTCATCAACCCCGGTGGTCAGCAGCGCATCTATCAGAACCTGAGCACCAACCTCGCGGCCAAGGAGCCGCCGATCTGGGCGGGACTGCTCGCGACCTACGCGCGTAACAAGGGGCACTCGGTCGCGATCCTGGACGCGAATGCCCTCGATTTGTCGCCGGCGGAGGTGGCCGAGCAGGTCGCCGAGCTCCGCCCCCTGCTCACTGCGGTCGTGGTCTACGGCCACAACCCGAACGCCTCGACGTTCGCGATGCCGGGCGCTGGCGATGTTTGTTCGGCCGTGAAGGAAGCCGACCCCGAGGGGCGGGTGATTCTGCTGGGAGGGCACGTTTCCGCGCTGCCCGAGCGCACCCTGGCGGAGGAAGATGTCGACTTCGTCTGCGGTGGCGAGGGAGGTGTCACACTGCACGAATTGATCGGTGCACTGCGCGCGACACCGAGTCGCCCCGAACTCACGAACGTGCGCGGCCTGTGGTGGCGTGATGGTGGCACCGCCGTGCGCAACCCCGCCGCGCCGCTCGTGCGCGACCTCGCGCGCGAGATGCCCGGCATGGCCTGGGACCTGCTCGATATGACGCAGTATCGGGCGCACAACTGGCACTGCTTCGGGCGGGAGAACCGCGCGCCGTACGCCGCCCTCTACACCACCCTCGGCTGCCCGTTCACGTGCACGTTCTGCTGTATCCAGGCGCCATTCAAGTCCGGTGAGGCGGCCTCTGGCCTCGACCCGAAGATCAACAGCTATCGGCGGTTCGACCCCGACCACGTGGTCGAGCAGATCGGCTCGCTCTGGCGAGAGCACGGCATCCAGAACATCAAGGTTGCCGACGAACTGTTCCTCCTCGACCGCCGGCACGTTAGCCGGATCTGCGACGGACTCTCGGCCTTGCATGCGGACCTCAACATCTGGGCCTATGCGCGCGTCGACACGTGCAACGATGCGGGCCTGCTCGTCAAGATGCGGGAAGCAGGCGTGCGCTGGCTCGCGATCGGGATCGAGTCCGCGAGCGAGAGAGTGCGCGCTGACGTCGACAAGGGCTACCGACCCGACGCGATCGAACAGGCGATCGGCCGCGTGCGGGACGCCGGCATTCACGTGATGGGCAACTACATCTTCGGTCTGCCCGAGGACGACCGCACCTCGATGCGTCAGACGCTCGATTTCGCGAAGTCGCTGAACACCGAGTTCGCGAACTTCTTCTCCGCGATGGCGTACCCGGGATCGCAACTCTATCGCGACGCCGTCGAACGCGGCTGGCCCCTGCCGGAGACCTGGGACGGCTACTCGCAGCACAGCCGCTCCTGTCTGCCGCTACCGACGCGCCACCTCAGTGGTGGAGAGGTGCTGGCGTTCCGTGATACGGCGTTCCGGGAGTACTTCGACCGCGACGAGTATCGCACGATGGTGCGCGGCACGTTCGGTGAGGCGGCCGGTGAAGAGATCGAACGCATGCTCGGCCACGACCTCGACCGCGAGCATGCGTCGAGCACGGGATCGAACGGCGGGGCGTCTCGGGAGGCGCGCGAGCCGCTCGCGCCGCAGCGGGCGTGACACGGCCGCCGCGGATCACGGCGATGGTCTCGACCTATGCCGCGGAGCGCTTCCTGCGCGGCTGTCTCGAGGATCTGCTGGCGCAGACCGTGGCGGACGAACTCGAGATCCTCGTGATCGACGCCGCTTCACCCCAGAACGAGCGGGCGATCGTCGAAGAGTTCGCGGCACGGTTCCCGCGCCTGCGATACGTCCGCACCGCGACGCGCGTCAACACGTCAGAGGCGTTCAACCTCGCGACCGAAATGGCCACGGGCCGCTATCTCACGACGGCGAACACGGACGATCGTCATCACCCGGAGTTCTGCGCGCGCATGTGTGACGTGCTCGATCGGCACCCAGACATCGCTCTAGCCTACGCCGACACCCGAATTACGACGGTCGAGAACGAGACCTGGGCCGACAACACGGCCACGTTGCGGCACGCGTGGCCCGACTACACGCCGACAGCGGCTTTGTCCTGCTGCCTCTTCGGTGCCCAGGCCGTCTGGCGCCGTGACGTGCACGAGAAGGTGGGGCCATGGGATCCCACGATCCTCCGGGCCAACGATCAGGACATGTTCTTGCGAATCGCGCTCGCCGAGGGCGCGATCCATGTCCGGGAGGACCTCGGCCTCTTCCTTCGGCGCGAGGACAGCGAGAGTGGGCGAGCCAACCACGACGCCACGCTCTCCGAGGTGCTGACCGTGATGCGGCGGCATCGCGAGGACACCCCGCTCAGGCGCATCTTCCCCGCACTGGCCCGCCCCGAGTTCGCGTCGGACCAACTCGCCGAGGCTGCCGCGTGGTTCGAACTCGGCCTGCTGGCCGCGCTCGGCCCCTACACCGACGCCGAGTTCGCGATCCGCTGCTTCGAACGTGGCCATCGGGCGGGCGGCGAGAAGGTGCGCTATGCGTTTGCGAACAACCTGGGCGCGGTACTCGCGTGTGCGGGATCGACGGAGCCCGCGGCGCGCGCCCTGCAGCTCGCGGTGAGCGCCGGCGCCGACGATGCCGGCGAGGCGACGGAAAATCTCGCACGACTCCGGTTGGCCAGGACGCCACGACTCCGGGAGATGAGCTTCGCTGCGGTCGATCACCCGCTCGTCGCCGACAGTCGGCGGGGCCTGGGCATCATGGCCGACAGCAGATGCGTTACGCGTGAGATGGTGCCCTGGGACGTGTTCGAAGGTCCGAATGGCGTGCCGATCGGCCGTGACATCGTGCTCGTGATGTATGGCTGGTCCGACCGCGGCGGCGGCACGATCCTGCCGCGCGCGTTCGCGGCGGAGCTCGCCGCGCAGGGCCAAGCACGCGGCGACCGCGTCGCGGTCATCTACGCCGCGGCGACGCCCGCGCCGGAGCTGCCACCGTACGGCATTCGTCGCACGGTCGAGAATGGCGTTCGCCTGTTCGGCATCCACAACCGTGCAACGGCGTTCATGGCCGCCGATGCTCCGGCCAGCGAGATCGACGACCGGCGAGCAGCGACGGTCTTCGCCGAGCTCCTCGACGAACTCGAGCCCGACGTCGTGCACTTTTGGAACCTGCACGGCCTCGGGATGTCGTTGCCACGCGCGTGCCGTCAACGGGGCATCCCGACGGTGCTGAGTTCGAACAACTACTGGTCCGTCTGCCCGCGGCTCTATCTCGTGAGCGAGCGCCTCGCCCGTTGTGACGGGGCAAGCGCGGACGGCGCCAAGTGCGCCCGCTGTTTGGGTGGCAGCGCGCCCGCGGCCGACTACGGCGATCGCCGGGCCGCCGGCGTGCGGATGCTTCGTCAGGACGTCGACGTGCATCTCGCCACATCGCACCGGGTAAGGGAACTGCACGTTCGAAACGGTGACGACCCGCGCCATGTCCGGGTGCTTCGGCAGGAACCGCCCGCCGTTGCCGATATCTGGCGCCGGACCGGTGCAGGGCGACCGATCGTCGAGTGTCTGACCCGGACGCTGCGCATCGGCTATATCGGTTCGGTCATGGCCCACAAGGGCGTGCACGTGCTGGCGGCCGCGCTGCAGCGCCTGCCGGCGGAGCGGGTCGAAGCAATCGCGATCGGCGACGTGGCGCCGGACTACCTGGACACGCTCCGGCAGTTCGATCCCGCCGGCCGCCTGCAGCTCGCCGGTGCCTACGACCCGTCGGCACTCCCGGAACTGCTCGCGCAGCTCGACGTCGTGGTGGTGCCTTCGGTCTGGGACGATTGCGCCCCGTTCGTGGTAGCGGAAGCGCTCGCGGCGCGTTGCCCGGTCATCGGCGCCGATATCGGCGGTATCCCGGACTTCGTCGAGCCGGGGGAGAACGGTCTGCTCGTGCCCGCGGGCGATGCGCCCGCCCTCGCGGCGGCAATCGGCACGTTCCTGCGGGATGCCGAGCAACTCGGCCGCATGCAGCGCGCGATCACGCCGCCGCGCGGCCTGCCGGCATTCACCCGGGACGTCGTTGCCGTCTACGACGAACTGCTAGTGGGGGCGACGCAACGTCGGTGCGAGCATGCCGGCCGCGAGCAGGACCGCGACGCTCGCGGCGACCAGGGTAGCGAGCAGCCCGTCGGCATCGCCGCCCCACGCGTCGTACAGCCAACCTGAGAGCAACAGCCCCACGAGCCGCCCGGCCGCGTTGGCCGCGTAGTAAAAGCCGACGCGCTCGACGACTGTGTCTGCGCCGGCGAGTGCGACGACGAGCCAGCTGTGGAGGCTACTGCAAAGCGCGAACACGGCGCCGTAGAGCAGTAGTCCGCCGAGCACGATCTCGCGCTGCCAATCGGCCCAGGCCTCGGTGGCCAGAGCGACAACGGTCATGGCGATCGGCACCAGCAAGGCGAGGGTCATCGTCAGGGTCCGCCGCATTCCCGCCGCGAGCTGGTCGGTTCGCGTCAGCTGCGGAGCGAGGCTCTGAACGAGGCCGTAACCGATGACCCATACCGCGAGAAACCCACCGACACCGCTCGACTGCCAATGCCAGATCGTCGTGAGGAACAGCGGCAACGCGATTGCGAACCAGGCGTCGCGCGAGCCAAACAGGAAGAGTCGCGCCGCAGCGAGCCAATTCACCGCCGAATCATGGGCGAACACGCTCGTGACCGCCTTGTCGGGAGTCCCCGGGACGCGTGGCAGCAAGGCCAACGCGAGGGCGGTCATTCCGGTCAGTGCGACCGCGATTGCAACGTTTGTGGACTGGAAGCCCAGCGTCGCGAGCAGGGCGCCACCAACGAAGAATCCGAAGCCCTTGATCGCGTTCTTGCTGCCCGTCAGAACGGCGACGGCACGGAACAAAGCGCCGGCCTTCGCATCGGGTGCGAGTTTGCGGACGTAGCTCTTCGAGGCTGTTTTGGCGAAGTCCTTGGCGACGCCGGACAGGACCTGCGTGAGCATCACCCAGCCGAGCGTCAGATCCTCGCTGTCGACGGCGAGCATCTGGCAGGCGACGGCCTGCAGCAGGAGCCCCGTAACGAGCAGTGGTTTGAGTCCGAAACGCGCGCCGAGGAAACCGCCGGCGAGATTCGTGAACACGCCGGCGATCTCGTATGGCAGGAGCAGCAGCGCCAGACCCCAGGCTGTCTGCCCTTGCGCGTGCAGGTGGAGCAGCACGAGCATGCGCAAGGCACCGTCGCTGAGAGTGAAGGCCCAGTAGCACCCGGTGACGACCAGGAAACCGGTGCGCGCAAACGGGTGTGCAATCCGACTTGCCACGGCGGGCACGATAGCGACAGGTCGGTCCGGAGCGGCCTCTTGTCCGCTTCTTCACCACTCGTCCCGATTCGATCCAGCCCGGGGCCGAAATGGTCGATGAGAAGGGCGGTATGAGGTTCGAAACGACCGAACTCGAGGGCGTCGTCCGCATCGTCCCCGAGGTCTTTGCCGATCATCGCGGCCGGTACGTCGAGTTGTTCGACACGGCGAAGTACGGCGACGCGACGGGGGGCATCGATTTCGTCCAGGACGATGTCTCAGTCTCGCATGAGCACGTGCTGCGCGGCATTCACGGCGACTACGAGACGACGAAGCTCGTGAGCGTGCTGCAAGGCAAGGGCCATGCGATCATCGCCGACAACCGCCCGGAATCACCGACCTATCGGCAATGGCAGGCGTTCGAACTGTCGGGTGACAATCGCGTCCAGCTGCTGCTGCCGCCCGGCATCGGCAACTCGATCCTCGTGCTCGCGGGGCCGCTGGTCTACTGGTACAAGCAGAGCACGCACTTCGTACCTGGCCGCCAGTTCACGATCCGCTGGGACGATCCCGACTGGGGCTTCGAGTGGCCGATCGCGGATCCCGTGCTGTCGAACCGCGATCTCGTCGGCGCCTACCCGGAGGCGGTCGATGGCGAGTAGTTGCCTCATCACGGGTTTCACCGGCATGGTGGGAAGCCACCTCGCCGACCATCTGCTCGAGCACACGGACTGGCACATTCACGGTCTGTTGCGTTGGAACGACGACCTCAGCAACGTCGACCACCTCGTGCCGGAAATCGACTGCGGCAACCGCATCGATCTGCACTACGCCGACCTCAACGACCTGGCGTCGTTGCAGCACGCGATTCGCAGCGCTCGTCCCGACTACGTCTTCCATCTCGCGGCGCAGAGCTACCCCAAGACCAGCTTCGACGCGCCACTCGAGACCCTGCAGACGAACATCCTCGGGACGGCCAATCTGCTCGAGGCGATCCGCCATTCCGGGCTCAGTCCGGTCGTGCACGTCTGCGCGAGTTCCGAAGTCTTCGGCCGCGTGCCGCGCGAACTGCTGCCGATCCACGAGGACCGGCCGTTCCATCCGGCGTCACCCTACGCGATCAGCAAGGTCGGCACGGACCTCGTCGGCCGCTTCTACGCCGAGGCTTACGGGATGTGCGTCATGACGACGCGCATGTTCACGCACACGGGCCCGCGGCGCGGCGACGTCTTCGCGGAGTCGACGTTTGCCAAGCAGATCGCGCTCATTGAAGAGGGCCGGATCCCGCCGATCCTGCGCACGGGCAATCTCGATAGCCTGCGGACCTGGTCGGACGTGCGGGACGCAGTGCGGGCCTACCACCTGCTCGTAACGGTCGACCCGACGCCAGGGGCGTACTACAACATCGGCGGCAGCTTCAGCTGCACGGTGGGGGACATGCTCGAGCATCTTCTGCAGCTGTCCACCCGGGACGACATCGAGGTCATGACCGACCCCGAGCGACTGCGGCCCGTCGATGCGGATCTGCAGGTGCCCGACACCACCAAGTTCACCGCACACACGGGCTGGCGACCGCAGATCCCGTTCGAACGCACGATGCAGGACTTGCTCGACTACTGGCGCGAACGCGTGCGCTCGGGGCGGCAGTTCCTCGTTCGCTGACCGATCCTCCGAGTGGTCAGGGGCTCGTGGTGTCGGCGCCGCGCGTCTCGGGCGGCAGCTGATCGAGATCGAGCATCGCCCGTGAGATGTCCGGCAGACTGCGGCCGCGGCGATACCAGTAGTTCGCCGGACGATGTAGCACCGCAGGGTCGAGCGGTGCGACGTTGCCCAGCAGATCGGAACGCACGAAGATCGCATTGACCCCGGCCGTCGTGCAATGCACCAGCGTGTAGCCCTTCCGGCGCGCGAGCCGTTCGATAGCGAGCAGGCTCGCGCCGTAGTAGTCGGTGCCGTCCCAGCGATGCGCGGGGTCGTACGGAATCGTCAGCGCGCGGTCGTCGGCGACGTTGCCGTTGTACTCGACGATGAGAACGCGCGGCCGGCGTTCGATCGCGGCGAAGACCCAGTAGTCGTTGCCGTCCAGATCGATCGACATCAGGTCCGGCTCCGCGGGCACGCTGTGGCGGTCGAACAGTTCGTTGATGTTGTCCCGGGTAATCCACTCGTGGTGGATGGTGATGTCCGGCTCGCCCGGACTCTCGCCGCCATCCATGAGCAGCCCGGTCCAGCCCGCAAGCTGTAGCTGCCGCGTGTTGCACTGCACGCCGTCCCCGCAACCGAACTCGACGTAGTTGCGGTTGGTCTCGCCGATGCGCTCGAAGATCGCCGCGATCACCCCGTCCTCGCCACACTGGCTCGTCATGCGGCGTTCGAAGCGTTCGAGGTCGAACCACGACAGGAGCGGCGCATTCACGGGCAGCTCCGCGGTCGCGAGCACGAGGTCCTCGGTCGCGGGTGCCGGGAAACGCCCACCGCCCGAAGCCGCGACGAGGAGCAGGACCCCGTCACGGCGATCCCGCGGCAGCCCGCCGAGGCGGACCGTGTGCCAGGCGTCTGCGCTGGCCAACGGCTCTACCACGTCGCGCAGGAAGCCGAGCTCGGCCCGTAGCACACACCGACCATCGGCCGGCAACACGGCGCGGGCAGCGATCAGCACGTCGGCCACGCGCGCCGTCGCCTGCTCCACCGCGTTGCCGATGAAGACGCCATCGACAGCAGGACCATGGCCGCCGGCCTCGCGGAGCTCGATCAGCGTCCGCAAGCCACCGACGTGGACCTCGTGTCCGCGCGCCCGCGCCGCATCGGCCAGATCGGGATCCGCTTCGATGCCCACGACACCGACGTCGCGCATGAGGATCGCATCCAGAACGTGACCTCGGCCGCACCCGAGTTCGACGACCCGACCGCAGCCGACGAACAAATCGGCCACGGCCCCGACCACGTGGCCGGGGTAGTCCGGCAGGGGGCGGGCAGGCACGGTTCGCGTCGATGACCCGGGGCCATCGAGGACGAGAATCTCGCCGCCCGGCGCCACCGCCTCTGTAACGGACGCCAACAGGCCATCCCGCACATCCGGAGCGAATCGCTCGAGATCGACCACGGCGCGGTCGAACTTGTGGCGATGGGCCGTGAGCTGGCGCACGTGGCCCAGGTCCAGGGGCACCGGCACGACGCGGCCGCCGCTCCCCGCGAGGCCGACGGCCAGTTCGCGGGCCCGCTCCGGGTCCACGACAGCAAGGAGTAACCGCGCACCGCTGAGCTTCGCCAGCAATTCACCCATGCCGGGATCATCGCTCGACGGCTGGTTTCCGCCAACACCTGCTCGCATGCTTGCCGCCATGGTCCGCCACAGTCCGTTCCTCGTCGTGCTCGGCGCACTCGCCAGCGCCTGCACGGCCACGCTGCCCGAAGGCGTCGGGCGCGGCCTCCTCGCGTTCGACCCGACGCCGCCGCCAGGCGTCGAGACCCATGAACGCCCCGAGCTGCGCGCCGGCGATCGTTATGCATTCCTGCGCGGCGGCGAGCTGCGCCAGGACTACACGATCCAGAGCGTCGACGAGGAGGGCGTCGCGGTCGCAGCGGGCGACGGTCACGTCCTGCGCCGCACGAAGGATCTCGGCTACCTCGGGCAGTGGGACGAGAACGGCCGGGCCGTCCAGCGCTTCGCCCCGTTCGACGCCCGCTTCCACTGGCCGCTATGGGTCGGCAAGCGGTGGAAGTGTGACTACGTGCTGCTCCAGCTCGGTGAGGATGCCCGGCGGATCGAGGTTGACTATCACGTCGAAGAAGCCGACCGGATCACCGTTCCTGGCGGCACGTTCGACACCCTGCGGATCGTGCGGACGGAACGCCTCAGGGTCGACGGTGAGACCTACCTCGACCGTACGGCGGTCAACTGGTACGCGCCCGCCGTCGGTCTCGAGGTCCGGCAACTCATCGGCGGCACGGAGTTCGAATTGATCGAGTGGACGCGCGGGCCAGGCAAATAGGCGCGAGGGGTAGCGGGGCGACCCAACGAAAAACGCCGCGCCGGGCGAACCCGACGCGGCGTTTCGAGAGAGACCTGAGCGTTTCGGCTACTTCATCACCTTGAGGAAGCTGCCGTCGCCGACGAGGCTGCCGACCTGGCCATCGGTCGGGGCGACATCCGCGTGCTTGAAGCCCGTGCCCTTCATGTCCCACGCATCGTGGAACCAGAAGAAGTAGGCGTCCGTGACGAAGAAGTCGCCGATGCCCGCGCCGAAGTGGCAGATCGGGAAGACCGGGACGACCCACAGAGCCGCGTTCAACCAGGGGTTGTTCACGTACATCTTGTGGTCCCAGTCGTCGACCGTGCGCTTGAGCTGGTGCGGGCCGGCCGAGCACGAGGTCATGGTGATGGCCGCAGTCGCGACCGCGAGCGAAGCAAGGAACTTACGCATGTTCTGAAAGCTTGGGTTGGTGCTGACGCCGTGCGCTGCCCCCCGGCAGTGTCCGACGCCATCGGAAGGCCGGAAGCTAGTTGGGCCCCGACCCCGTCGCAAGCCGAAACAGCCGTGGCAAGGGGGAGTTCCGCCCGATTCCTATCGTCATGGGAATTGCCGATTCGGCCAGTCGTCAGGCCGGCGCGCACGGCGCGCGGCGGCGGAATCCGGTAGACTCGCGCGCGGTGGCAACTCCGGAGGGCTGAACATGTCGAAGCACAGAACCCGCACGGTGCGCTCGGTCGCGGCGCTGGGCCTGACCCTGGTGGCGACCGGCTTCGGCGCGTTCTCGGGCTCGTCGGTCGCGAACCCGGATCCCGTGACGCCGCTGGCGCGCACCACGGCCGAGGACGGCATCCGCTGGCTGCTCGCCGTGCAGAACCACGATGGCTCCTGGGGGCGCGACAAGAACCTGCCGGGCGAGGTCGGCAACACTGCGGTCGTTGCGCTCGCGCTCATGGCGCACGGCAGCACGCCGTCACGCGGACCGCACTGGCGCGCGGTGCGCGCGGCCGTCGACTGGCTGCGGCCCCACACCCGCGGTTACGGCAGCAACCGGCGACTCGACTCGGAGACGCTGCTACAGCGCAAGCTCGGCGCCCACGCGCCGCTCTATTTCTCGACGCTGTTCTACGCCCAGGTGCTCGGCAGCAACGCCGATCGCCACGAGGACGAGATCATGCGCCAGGATCTCAAGGCGATGATCGCGCACATCTCGTCGCTGCAGCGCGAGGACGGCCAGTGGGAGACCAGCTACGAGCCGATGCTCACGACGATCACCGCGTGGCTCGCACTCAAGCAGGCGAGTTCGACGGGCATCGCGATCGACCAGGCTTCGCCCAAGAAGGTCGTCGAGTACCTGATGCGCTGCCTCGAGAAGCCGACCGGGATCTTCCGTGAGGCCAAGTGGGGCAACCGCGAACGCTTCGTGACCCAGAGCGGCGGCGTCCGCGTGCTCCATGGCGAGAACCTCGGCCACACCAAAGAAGCGAAGAAGGCCGCGAACGTGATCGCGAAGATGCGTTTCGACCAGGACGTCGGCGGTCGCCAGGGTGGGGAGGAGTTCCTCGGCGCGCTGTTCGCCGTGCAGGCGCTGTTGATCGAACGCGATGCCAACTACTTCAACTGGTATCCACGCATCGTCAAGGCACTCAAGCGTTGTCAGGATGCGAACGGCAGCTGGGTGGGGCACCACTGCATCACCGACCGGGTGTTCTGCACTTCGTGCGCGGTGATGACGCTGCTGACGCCCGACAAGCTGGTGCCGATGAGTGAGCGGTGAGGTGGGGCTTGCCCGTTGTGTCGCAGTCGGGCTAATCATCGTCGTCGCCGTACCCTTTGCTTTGCTGCTGGCTTCACCGCCGCGGATCGGTGGGGGACTGTCGACGGAACAATCGGCGGCGGGTTGGAAGGCCTGGCGCGAAGCGAAGCTCGAACTGGCGCTGTTCTGGTTGTGGCGGCAACAAGAGGCCGATGGCTTGTTGCGGGCGGATTCCCATGCGCGCCTGCGACGCGGTGAGTCGGTCACCGCGGCCGCACTGCTGGCGACCTCGTTCTGCGGGGAAGAGCATCAGCGACCGCACCGGGCCAAGATCGTCACGGCGCTCAACGCACTCGTGAACGGGTCAGAACGAGATGCGGCCGTGGACTATCCGAGTTACACGACCGCGTGCCTGCTCGAAGCCGTCGTGCGTCTGCGCCCGGCGGGTTGGCAAGCCCTGGCAAGGGGCCTGCTCGATCGGCTGCGCACGCTGCAGCTGTCGCCTGGCAATGATTGGCGGCCGGATCAGCCTGCGTTCGGCGGATTCGGCCTCGGCGATGGTCCTCCCCGCGACCCGGAGGCAGCGAGTCTAGTTACACTGTCGACAACCGTGGCTGCCGTCGCTGCCGCACGCGCCGCGGGCGTGCCGGCAGCAGACCCGCTGGTGAAACACGCCCTCCTCTTCGTCGAACGCTGCCAGAACTTCGGGCCGGGTGA
The DNA here is from genome assembly GCA_024743115.1 of bacterium. GTDB lineage: Bacteria > Planctomycetota > UBA1135 > UBA1135 > UBA2386 > JAGQRA01. Next base: position 107,958 of record JANSXC010000016.1, read on the forward strand.
CGGCGGCTTCTTCGGTGCGCCAACCGACGAGTGGCGGGGAGGAAAGGGCGGCCGGGACCAAGCTGGCCGGAAGCGCTCCTACGGCACGGCGACGGCCGACGGGTTGCGCGGCCTGCTGTTGTGCGAAGCTACGAAACCGCGCATCGATGCCGCGCGGCGCTGGCTCGATGAAAACCTGCAGCCAGAGGTTCCGGGCCTGCTGTCCGACTTCGAACCGTCATTGCGGCTCTACTGGACCGCCGCCCTGGCCACGACGGAAGTGCGGGCCCGTTGGTTGGAGGATCAGGCCTGGCTCGAAGCTCGTCAGCGCGAAGACGGCGCGTTCGTGGGCTTTGCAGGCGCGATGAAAGAGGACGAACCCGTGGTTGCGACAATCCTCATGATTCGCGCACTGGCAACTCACTGAGTCATCGCGCGCGCGGGTAGATCACAACCGCCTGATGCGCAGATTGCGATACGCGACCTCGTCACCATGATCCTGCAGCGCGAGGCGCCCCTTGCCGGCGGTGCCGAACGGCCAGTTCTTGAACTTGCTCTTCGCGATCCGCGCGGTCCATTCGTCGCCGGTGCACGCGACATCAACGAGCTTCTTGCCATTGAGCCAGTGCTGCACACGACCCTCGGCGATCACGATGCGCCCCTCGTTCCAGGCGCCGGCCGGGCGGACCGGCTTGTCGTTCACGGGCTCGAGACCGTAGAGCGCGCCGACCGAATGCTTCGGGTTCACGCCGGGGTGCCCGGCGTCGTCGAGCACCTGGTACTCGGGCCCGCTCATGTAGGTCTGCTCGTTGTCCTCGGTCACGTGCCAGATCACGCCGCTGTTGGCCTTGGGCGCGACGCGGAACGAGAACCGGAAGTCGAAGTTGGCGAACTCCTCCCTGGTCACGAGGTCACCGCCGCCGCCGCGCGCTTCGTGCACGATTGCGGCGTCGCGCACGGTCCAGCCCTGTTCGGGCAGGCCTTCGGCGCGGTAGGCGCGCCAGTGCTCGATCTGTCTGCCGTCGAACAGCGACACGAACCCGGCCTTCGTTTCGGCTTCGGACAGCCGATTCAGCGGCGTGGGGGACAACGTGACCGCGCCGGTCGCCGCCCACTCGGTACCGCGGGCGACGAGGCGCCGCAGCTGCGGATCCGCCCAGCTCGCGCGCGACGGGATGTTGTTCTTCCAGACGTGGCCGAGCGGGGTGTGGAAGACGCGACCCTTGCCTTCCCGGGACACCATCAGCATCGGTTCGTGGCGCCCGGTACCGCCGGTCTTCGGCGCGCTGTAAGCGCTCATGAGCACGCGGAACTCCGCGCCCTCGCCGAGCACGAGCCGGTGGTAGAGCTCGTCGGGGTGCATGCGCAGGTCGGCCATTCCGTCGGTGATCGGGTGGTAGCGATCGATCACATGGACGTCGAATGCGTGATAGCGCCCGTGCCCGGTGCCCTTGCGCCACAGCAGTCCGACCATCCGCTCGTAGTCGGTCCAACCCGGGAACGCGTTGTTGGCCGCATGTAGCACACTCACGCCACAGCCCGCGCGGACCGCCGCCAGGAAGCCCTGTTCCGCCGCCTCGGGCCAGCGTTTACGGCGGTTGTAATCGAGTACGATCACGTCGAGTTTGCCGGCGGCGTGCATCGCGGGCACCTCGGGCAACACTTTCTCGGGCTCGTAGGTCACCTCGACCGTGAAGCGCCCGGTCTCCGCGAGCGTTCTCGCGATCTCGGGGGACGTCCAGCGCCAGTCGTGATTGTTCGCACCGCTGACGATGAGCGCTCGGATCGGACGCGGCGGCTCCTGCGGCGCGGCGATCGCGAAGCCGGCGATCAGGCAGCCACAGGTGAACACTCTGACGGACGAAGGAGCGACGAGCATCGCGTCACGCTACTGGTTTCGGCAACGCTTCGCAGCCTCGTTTGACTGGCCTCCATCGCGCGCCTCTGGTACACCACAGCAATGCGGTGGGTGTGGACTGTCGGAGCGCTCGGCGTTCTGTCCGGAATCCTCGAGGACGCGAACGCGCAGGCCCTCGCGACACGTCATGGCGCGCTGCCCGGCCGGCAGGCGATTCGCGCAGCGATCGCGCGCGCCGGCCAGCTCGGCGCGCGGACCGGCGTGTGCGTGCTCGATGACCGCGGCGCCGTCGTCTTCGAATCCCGCGCCGACGAGGCGTTCGTGCCGTCGAGCAACCTCAAGGTGCTAACCGCCGCCGCGCTGCTGCGCGGACTGGGCAAGCACTACGAGTTCCGGACCCGCTTCGAGGTTCGGAATGGAATGCTCGTGGTCCACAGCGGTGGCGACCCGAACTGGCTGACGGCTTCGGTCACCTCGCCCGAAGTCATGTTCGGGGAAGTGGCCGCGGCATTGCAGCGCGGCGGCGTGCGCGCGCTCCGCGGGATATCGCTCGCACCTGGAACCTTCGTCGGCCCCGCCCGCCCGGCGGACTGGCCGAAGAACCAGCTGCACACCTACTACGCCGCGCCGACGGGACCGTTCGTGCTCGAGCAGGGTATCTTCCGAGTTGTGGTCGATGCGCGTGGCTCCGGTCGCCGCGCGCGTCTCCGGTTCGCCGGCCCACTCGTCGGACCGCGACTCACGGGCGGCGTGACGATCGTCGACCAGCGGGTCTCGACGTGCGGTGCGATCGACCGCGGCGACCGGGTCTTCGTGCGCGGCAAGCAGCGGCGCGGCGGCACGCCAGAGATCAGGACGGCGGTCGCCGATCCGGCCGTCTGGTACGAACGCTCGCTGCGCCACCTGCTCGCGCGCGCCGGCATCGCCGTCCGCAGCGATGCACCCAGCACGACGCTCGGCGAGGTCCATGTCACGCGCACTTCGCTGGCGCCGGCGCTACTCCGCATCCTCGAGGACTCCTCGAACTTCGATGCCGAACAGTGCGCCCGCGTGCTTGGCCACGAGCAGCTCCGCGAAGGCTCGCTCGCGGCGGGCGTCCGGGCGGTCCGCGACCAGATCGAAGCGTTGGCCGGACCGTTACCGCAGAACGTGAAGCTCGCAGACGCGTCGGGGTTGTCCAAGAACAGTCGACTCACGCCGCGCCTGCTGGCGACGGTGCTCCATGCGCTGCGTGGCGAGTCCTATGGCGAGGCGTTCCGTCAGGCGCTGCCGATCGGTGGCCGCACCGGCAAACTGCACAATCGGTTCACGCGGGAACCGCTCCGTGATCACGTCTTCGCGAAGACGGGGTGGGTTGCCGGCAGCTCGACGCTGTCGGGCTACGTCGACGTCGGTGCGGCGCGCTACACGTTCTCGATCCTCATGAACTACGACCGGCGGAAAGGCGGCCTCAACAAGGACCTCAAACGCCAGCAAGAACGCATCGTCGCCGGCATCATCACACCATGACGGCCGCGATCCATGCCAGGGCGCGGGATGTCGCGCTCGATCTCGGCCGGCGTGCCGGGGATCTGCTCCTCGAGCGCCGGACCGCTGCCGCCGCGGCCGTCGAATCCAAGGGGCGCCGGCGTGAGCTCGTGACGGCTGCCGACCGCGCGGCCGAGGAGCTGATCGTCCAGGGGCTGTTCGCCGAGTTCCCCGATCACGGCGTGCTCGCCGAAGAAGGCGTGCTGACAACGGCCGGGGAGACCGACAAGGAGTCCGACTGGGTCTGGATCATCGACCCGCTCGATGGCACGACCAATTACGTGCACGGCGTGCCCTTCTTTGCCGTCGCGATCGCGCTGGTTCATCGCGGCGAACCGGTGGTCGGTGTCGTGCACGCGCCCGCGCTCGCCGAGACATTCGTCGCGTGTCAGGGCGGGGGTGCGGAGCGTCATCGCGGCGGCGAAATCGACCGCCTGTACGTCACTGCAACGAACGAACTCGCCGATGCGCTGCTGGCGACCGGCTTCTCCTACAACCGCAACGAGCCGGGCCGCGACGACAACTCGGGGCGCCTCGCGAAGGTCCTGCCGCGGTGCCGCGATCTGCGTCGCCTCGGGTCGGCCGAGCTCGACCTCTGTTACACCGCAGCCGGCGTGTACGACGGCTACTGGGAGCTCTACCTCCAGCCCTACGACGTCGCCGCGGGCGCGGTGATCGTTCGCGAAGCCGGTGGCCGAGTCACCGATCTCGACGGCGGTGAAGAGTGGCTGCACGGCGGTCAGATCCTCGCGACGAACGGCCCGCTGCATGGCCCGCTGCTCGCGGTGGTCGGCAACTCCTAGGGCGTCGATGCGTCAGACGGGCTCGCGCCAGCTCCGCCGGACGCCGTCAGGATCGCGGCGCAGGCCGACGAACTCTGCCCCCTGGGCGAAGCGGGATTGGGCCAGCAGTGGGCGCGCGACCCGCGCGGTGAGTTCGGGATCGGGACTCGCGAAGAACAGGCGGCATTCGCCGGCACCGAACTCGGCGCCCTCGAAGTCACCGGCGTCCTCCGCGGCGAGGACCTCGTCGAGGTGCTCGCCGAGTTGATCTAGCTGATCCTCTTCGGCCTGTGTCGCCGACTTGCCGGCGAGGCGCAGGATGACCTGGAGATCCGGGACCTCCTGTTCGTGTTCGGCCTCTTGGTTCTCGGGGTCGTCGGTCATCGTTTCGTTATCGGAACCCACTATCATACAGGACCTTGGGTCACAGACGCCAGGGCGGAACCGGGCTCGGCGGGAACCGGGGCGTCCCGCTGGCCAACCGGACACCCCGCGCTATGCTGCGGGGTTCGCCACGTGGCAAAGAAGTCGAAAATCACCCCCGAACGGGCCGCAAATGCCGCTCCCGCCACGGATTCCGTGGTGGTACGGGGTGGCCGCGAACACAACCTTCAGGGGGTCGATGTCGCCTTCCCGCGGGACAGCCTGACGACCTTCACGGGGGTCTCGGGCTCGGGCAAGTCGAGCCTCGCGTACCACACGATCTACCAGGAAGGGCAACGCCGGTTCCTCGAGAGCCTGAGCAGCTACGCGCGCCAGTTCCTCGGCCGGATGGAGAAGCCGAAGGTCGACCTCGTCGAGGGTCTGTCGCCGACGGTGTCGATCGACCAGAAGTCGACCAGCCATTCCCCGCGCTCGACGGTCGGCACGCTGACGGAAATCGGCGACTTCCTGCGGCTGCTCTACTCGCGACTGGGCGAACCCAGCTGTCCCGAGTGCGGTGCGGCGATCGAATCCTGGTCGCCGGACCAGGTCACGGACGCGATCGTCGAGCAGCACACGGGCGAGAAGGTGATGCTGCTCGCGCCCGTCGTGCGGGAGCGCAAGGGTGAGTACCGCAAGGAGCTCGCGGAGTGGGCGCAGAAGGGGTTCGTGCGCGCCCGCATCGACGGCGAAGTGCGCCGACTCGATGAAGACATCAAGCTCGCACGTTACGTTTACCACACGATCGAACTCGTCATCGATCGGCTCACCGTGCAGGGTGGTGAAGTGCGCTCGCGGCTCGCGGAAGCCGTCGAGCAGTGCGTGCAGCTCGGCGGCGGGCTCGTCGGGCTGACCCATGTGAGCGCGAAGGCGGGCAAGGGCGCGGAAGAAGGCTACCGGCAGTTCTCCACGCTGCGCAGCTGCCCGAACGGTCACGGCGCGCTGCCCGAAATGGAGCCGCGGCTGTTCTCGTTCAACAGCCCGATCGGTGCGTGTCCCGAATGCGACGGGCTCGGGGAGACGTTCGGCTTCTCGCCCGAGTTGATCGTGCGTAATCCCGATCACTCGCTGCGGGAAGGCGCGCTCTACGCGTTCAACGACGAGGGCAAGCTGGTCTACGGCACGCTCACGCTCGACCACCTCGCGGCCGTCGGCAAGGCGTTCGGCTTCGATCTCGACACGCCCTGGCAGAAGCTCGGCAAGAAGGCGCAGAAAATCGTCCTCTACGGCTCGGGCAAGAAGACCTTCGAGTTCTCGTGGCGCCGGCAGGGCAATCGGATGTCCGCTTCGGGCAGCGACCGGATTCCGTTCCCGGGGATCATGCGGCACTTCGAACGCGTCTACCGGCCGTCGAGGGCGCGTAACCTCGATCGCTTCCGCGCTGCGGTACCATGCGAGGCGTGTGAAGGAACGCGACTGTGCGATGCAGCGCGCGCCGTCCGCTTCGACGGCAAAACCCTGCCCGAGGTGCTTGCGTGGTCGATCGACGACGCCGCGTCGTGGGTGGGCTCGCTCGAATTGACGGGCAACACCGAGATCATCGGTGGCCCGATCCAGAAGGAGATCGATCGGCGCCTGACGTTCCTGCGCGACGTCGGCCTCGGCTACCTGACCCTCGCGCGCCGCGCCCCGACGCTTTCGGGCGGTGAGGCCCAGCGAATCCGGCTGGCAGCCCAGGTCGGCGCCGGACTGCGCGGCATCCTCTACGTGCTCGACGAACCCAGCATCGGACTGCACGCGCGCGACCAGCAGCGCCTGCTGCGCACGCTGGAGGCATTGCGCGACCGCGGCAACACGGTCGTCGTCGTGGAGCACGACGAGGAGACGATGCGACGCAGCGACTTCCTGGTCGACGTCGGTCCGGAGGCCGGTGTGCACGGTGGCGAGGTCGTGGTCACGGGTTCGCCCAGCGATGTCGCCGCCGCGGAACGGTCGGTCACGGGCAAGTACCTGCGCGGCGAACTCAGCGTGCCGATGCCGACCTCACGCCGCACGGAGGATCACGGCGCGCTCACGATCCGCGGAGCGAAGCACCACAACCTGCAGGACGTCGACGTCGAGTTGCCGCTCGGTCGGTTCACGGCCATCACGGGCGTGTCCGGCTCCGGCAAGTCGACGCTCGTGCATCACGTGCTCGTGCCGTGGTTGCGCCGCGAGCTCATGGGAGCCGACGCCGGGCCATCGCACTGCCGGAAGATCTCGGGACTCGAACAGCTCGACAAGATCGTCGAGATCGATCAGGCTCCGATCGGGCGCACGCCGCGCAGCAACCCGGCGACCTATACCGGCGTCTGGACGCACGTGCGCGACCTGTTCGCGATGCTGCCCGAGAGCAAGCTGCGCCAGTACGAGAAGGGGCGGTTCTCGTTCAATGTTGCCGGCGGTCGCTGCGAAGCGTGCGGTGGCGCGGGCGTGACAACGCTCGAGATGAACTTCCTCGCACCCGTCGAGGTCGTCTGCGAGGAGTGTGGCGGCGCGCGCTTCAACCCGGACACGCTCGCGATCCACTGGAAGGACAAGAACGTCCACGACATCCTCGAGATGTCCGTCGATGAGGCCGCGGAGTTCTTCGCCGAGCAACCCAAGATCATTCGGGGCCTACGGGCGCTGCAGGACGTCGGCCTCGGCTACGTTCGCCTCGGGCAACCATCGACGACACTGTCGGGCGGCGAGGCCCAGCGCGTCAAGCTCGCGACCGAACTCCAGCGCCCGGCGACGGGTAGCACGTTCTACGTGCTCGACGAGCCGACCACGGGATTGCACTTCCACGACGTCACCAAGTTGCTGCACGCGCTCCAGCGGCTCGTCGATGCGGGGAACAGCGTGCTGGTGATCGAGCACAACCTCGACGTCGTGCGGGCCGCGGACTGGCTCGTCGATCTCGGACCGGAGGGTGGCGTGGGCGGCGGCCGCGTGGTCGCGACCGGCACGCCCGAGGATCTGGCCAACAACACCGAGTCCCACACGGGCGCGGCGCTGCGAGAGATCGGGATCGGCAAACCGAAGCGCGGCAAGAACGGGCCCGGCAAGGTCAGGAAGAAGGCGAAGACCGCCGGCGCGAAACAAGCCCTCCGGGCCCGGAAGCCCAAAGCGATCGCCGTGCGCGGTGCGACGACCCACAACCTCGCCGGGGTCGACTGTGACATTCCGCTCGGAACGTTCACGGTCGTCACCGGCCCCTCGGGCTCCGGCAAGTCGAGCCTCGCGTTCGACACGATCTTCCAGGAAGGGCAGCGCCGGTTTCTCGAGAGCATGTCGACCTACGCGCGGCGCTTCCTCGGCCGCCTCGATCGCGCGCCCGTGGACACGATCGACGGCCTAGGTCCCGCGATCGCGATCGACCAGAAGCGCACCGCTCGCAGTCCGCGTTCGACCGTCGCGACGACGACCGAGATCCACGACTACCTGCGCCTGCTCTACGCGCGAGTGGGACGCCACTACTGCCCCGAGCACGGCGGCGAGCTGATCGCTTGGTCGCCGACCAAGGCCAGTCGAAAGCTCTGCAAGGATCACCCGGGCAGGCGGGCCTACGTGCTGGCGCCCATCGCGATCCCACACGACCTGGCCAACGACGAGGACAGGGTCGGCCCCTGGTTGCAGGCGCTGTTCGAGGAATGGCAACGCTCGGGTCATGTCCGCGTGATCGCCGACGGCACCGAGTCCCGGATCGACGCCGGTCCGCCCGCGAGCACTCCGGCAGAGCTGCTGCTCGTGATCGACCGCGTCAAGATCGGCGATCGCGGACGGCTCAGTGATTCCATCGAGCAGGCCCAGACCGCGGCCGCGGATCATGGCGGCCAACCGGCCGCGATCGTGCAGTTCGCTGACGATGCTTCGCGGCTGTGGTTCCGCGCGACAGCGGCGTGCGAGGTCTGCGGCTTCGAGGCGACGAAGGATCCACATCCGCGCTGGTTCTCGTTCAACCATCACAGCGGTGCGTGCGCCATGTGCCTGGGGCTTGGCGACGTCGTGATCTGCGCCGAAGAACTGCTCGTCAACCACCCGGACAAGCCGGCGTTCGGTGGCGCGATCAAACACCGTGGCGCCGCGTTCACGTTCCTGACCAATCCCGAGGGCTGGTACGCGGAGGTTGCCACTCAGGTCGCGGCCCATTGCGGGTTCGACCTCGACCTGCCCTGGCGCAAGCTGCCGAAGGCCGCGCGCGAAGTGCTGCTGCGTGGCACCGGCACCCGCCGCTACGAGGTCGTGTTCCGCAAACGTGAACAGGGCCGCAAGCGTGAATGGCGCATGGCCGTCGCGTGGAAGGGTCTTGCCCGCCAGGTCGAGGAGTGGTTCCACGGCAAGGACGGCGGCGAGAACTCGGGTGACGAGCGTTACCGGGCCGTGATGCGCACCGAACGCTGCCCGGACTGCCATGGCGAGCGCCTCATGCCCGGCCCGCGCCACGTCAAGGTCTCCGGAGTGCGGCTGCCGGAGCTGCTCGCCGCAACGGTCGACGATGCCCATGCCCGCATCGCGAAGTTCCGGCTCAATCAGACCGAGCGGCGGATCGCCGCCGACGTGCTCAAGGAGCTTGGCCACCGGCTCGATTTCCTCCGCGAGACGGGCCTCGGATACCTGTCGCTCGATCGCTCCGCGGCAACGCTGTCGGGCGGTGAAGCGCAACGCATCCGACTCGCGACCCAGCTCGGCAACAAACTCGTCGGTGTGCTCTACGTGCTCGACGAACCGACCGTCGGGTTGCACCCGCGCGACACCGAACGCCTGCTCAACACGCTTATCGAACTGCGCGACCTCGGCAACACGGTCGTGGCCGTCGAGCACGACGAGACGATGGTGCGCGCTGCCGATCACGTGCTGGACCTCGGGCCCGGCGCCGGCCATCGCGGTGGCCGCATCGTCGCCGCGGGGACGCCCGCGCGGGTGGCGAAGAGCAAGGGCCTGACCGGTCAGTGGCTGCGCGGCGCCATCGCGCTGCCGGCACCGAGCGAGCGGCGTTCGCCAAGGGGCCACGCGGCACTGCGTGACGTCAACATCCACAATCTGCAATCACTGGACATCGATATCCCGCTCGGCTGCTTCACGGCAGTGACCGGGGTCTCGGGTTCCGGCAAGTCGTCGCTGATCCTCGATGCACTCGTGCCGGCGTTGCGAGAGCAACAGCCGATCGTCGAACTCGAGGGCGACACGGAGGTTCGCTACCAACTCGTCGTCGTCGACCAGGGGCCGATCGGCAGCTCGCCGTCGAGTAACCCCGCGACCTACACCGGCGTCTTCACGCCGATCCGCGAACTGTTCGCGCGCACGCCGCTGGCCCGGCAGAAGGGGTTCACCCCCGGCCGGTTCTCGTTCCATGTCGCGGCGGGGCGGTGCGCGCACTGTGAGGGCAAGGGTCAGATCCAGGTCGAGATGCACTTCCTTGCAGACGTCTGGGTCGAGTGCGAGATCTGCCGTGGCAAGCGTTACAACGCGGAAACGCTCAGCGTCGACTATCGCGGCAAGAACATCGCCGATGTCCTCGCGATGGAGGTCGACGACGCGCTCGCGTTCTTCGGCAACCATCCGAAGATCAAGCGACCGTTGCAGCTGCTGCATGACGTCGGGCTGGGGTATCTGCAACTCGGTCAGCCCGCGAACACGTTTTCGGGTGGCGAGGCCCAGCGCATCAAGCTCTGCACCGAGCTCGCGGCGCGGCCGCGCGCCCACATGATCTACGTGCTCGACGAGCCGACCACGGGTCTCCACCTCGACGACATCAAGAAGCTCGCGACGGTCCTCGAGCGCCTGCTCGAGCGCGGTGATTCGGTGATCGTCATCGAGCACCACATCGATCTCATCCTCGCCGCCGACCGGGTCATCGAACTCGGGCCGGAGGCCGGTGCCGCTGGCGGACGCGTCGTCGCCGCGGGCACCCCGGAAGAACTCGCGACGCATCGCGGCAGTCACACGGGGCGCTTCCTCGCGGAGCGCTTACGAGCCGGAACGGCAAAGAACGGCAAGGCACAACCCGGAAAGGGACCGGGTTTGCCGTCACGCCGTGCCCGACCGGCGAAGAAGCCCCGTCGGACCGCGAAGACGACGAAGAACAGCTCGGAGGGAGATGCATGAGCGAGCCACCCCTGATCGTCCAGACGGATTGCACCGTGTTGCTGGAGACCTGGCACGAAGAGTACGAGTCGGCCCGCGACCGCCTCGCGCGATTCGCCGAACTCGAGAAGTCACCCGAGTACGTGCACTTCTATCGCCTGACCCCGGTCAGCATCTGGAACGCCGCGGCACTCGGTGAAGACGCCGAGAGCACGGTCACCTGGCTGGAGGAGAACGCGCGGTACTCCGTCGCCGCGCCGGTGCTCAAGCAGATCCGCGAATGGTTCCGGCGCTATGGCCTGATCCGATTCCGTGCGGCGCCGGACCGGAGCGAGCTGCTGCTCGAGTGTGATGACGAAGACGTTCTGGCAGCCATCGTCGAAGACGAGCGCATTGCGGACCTCATCGAGTTCGCCGACGACGGGTCGGCCCGGCTCGGCGCTGCCAGTCGCGGCGCCCTGAAACAGGCGCTGCTCGCGTTCGGCTACCCCGTCGACGACCGCGCGGGCTATGCCACGGGCGACAGCCTCGGTTTCGACCTGCGGCAGCGCACGGGCGCCGGTTCGACGTTCGAACTGCGCGACTACCAGCGGGCGGCGGCCGAAGCGTTCCATGCGGGCGGCTCGGAACTCGGTGGTTGCGGGGTCGTCGTGCTGCCGTGCGGCGCCGGCAAGACGGTGGTCGGCATCGCGGCGATGCAGCTATTGCAGACGAACACGCTCATCCTGACGACGAACACCATCGCGGTGCGTCAGTGGCGGCAGGAGATCCTCGACAAGACCGATCTCGAACCCGACCAGATCGGTGAGTACACGGGGGAACGCAAGGCGATTCGGCCCGTGACGATCGCGACCTATCAGATGCTCACGCATCGCAAGGGCAAGACGGACGAGTTCGAGCACCTCGGGCTGCTCGATCGCGGCGGCTTCGGGCTGGTCGTCTACGACGAGGTCCATCTGCTGCCGGCGCCGGTCTTCCGCGCGACGGCGGGCATCCAGGCGCGCCGACGCCTCGGACTGACGGCCACGCTCGTGCGCGAGGACGGCCGCGCCGACGAAGTCTTCACGTTGATCGGTCCGAAGCGCTACGAGGTCCCGTGGCGTGAACTCGAACGCCGAGGTTTTCTTGCGACCGCGAAGTGCGCCGAGGTCCGGGTGCCCCTCACCGAGGAGCGCGCCGCGCGGTACTCGACGGCAGCCGCGCGGTCGCAGATCCGCATCGCGGCCGATAACGAACAGAAGGTCGACGTCGTCGGCGCGCTGCTCGATCTGCATGCGCAGGATCGCGTGCTCGTGATCGGCCAGTACATCGAACAACTCCGTCAACTCGCGACGGTGTTCGGCATTCCGCTCATCACGGGCCAGACCCCGAATCCCGAACGCGAGCGGCTCTACGCCGCGTTCCGCAGCGGGGAACTGCCGCGACTGATCGTCAGCAAGGTCGGCAACTTCGCGGTCGACCTGCCCGACGCCAACGTCGCCATCCAGGTCTCGGGCACCTTCGGTAGCCGTCAGGAGGAGGCCCAGCGCCTGGGCCGCGTGTTGCGCCCCAAGAGCGACGGCGGCGCGGCGCACTTCTACACTCTCGTGTCTTCGGACACGCGCGAGCAGGAGTTCGCGCAGAAGCGCCAGCTGTTCCTGACGGAGCAGGGCTACGGCTACGCGATCGCCGGGGCCGGCGAGTTCCTCGAGCGCGCACAGAAGGTGCGGGAGGAGCGTGCATGAGCCGGCTGAGCCTGAGATCCCTGCTGCAGAAGGCCGAGGCCGATCACGTCCACGAGTTCGTAGCGCACTGGTGCGAGAAGGACGCCCCGGGCCAGCGTCGCACCGCGATCGCGGCCGCCGCCGCCGCGATGGAGGACCAGGAGTTCGTCCAGCGCCGGATCACCGCGCTGCCCAAGAAGCTGCAGGACCTGCTCGAACTCTTCTTCGAGGACGATGGCGCGGTGCGTTCCGTAAAGGGGCTGTTCGATCAGGTGGGTGACTCGTTCAAGAGTCGCTTCGATCTCGAAGCCACGCTGGCCGCACTGCAGCGCGAGGCGTTCCTCTGGCCCGCGAAGGACAATCGCTGGGCGGACGATGACAGTCCTTGCTGGGGAGTTCCCGGCGAACTCGTCGAGTGCGTGCAGGAGTACCGACAGAAGAGCGAGCGGCAGTTGCAGGACCTGCTCACCTTGCAGGGCTTCCTCGACGCGCGTTACTTCCGCGAACGCAAGGCGGCCAGCGGCGCGGGGAAGAACGGCAAGAACGACAAGACGAAAGACCGCGCCGCCGACCACGCCCGCAAGATCTACAAGCTCTACACGATGGAGAGCTCGATGCGGCAACGGCTCGCCAAGCTGCCCGAACCGCTCAAGGTCGTGGTCGACGACGTGCTTGCGCGTCACGGCGGACTCTCGACCTGGGAAGAGCTCAGCGAAGAGGTCGAGCTTGGGGAAGGCATCGACCCCGAGTTCGTGGGTAAGGGCCTCGAGGAGGCCATGCTCGGCACGGTGACGAGCCTCGATCTCGCACGGATCGGCATCCAGCCGATGGAGCAGGCGGTAATCATCTTCCACGAGATCGCCCTGCACGCGATCCGCGAGCGCAGCGAGTCGTCGATCCCGGAAGTCGGTGAAGAACTCGTCGCGGGCGGCGACTTCGCGACCAACGTCGGCCGCTTCCTGCGCGAGCTGCAGCAGAGCAAAGTGCTCTTCACGGCTGACGGCAAACTGTTCAAGGCATCGCAGAAGCGCATCGCCGGCACGCTGTTGCCGGTGCCTGGTGGCTTTCTGGGGCCCGAAACGCTGCTCGAAGAACTCTATCGCTTCTGCCTGCAACGGCGCCTCATCGATCGCCGCGGTGAACGTTCGCTCCGGCCGACACCGGCGGGCACCGAGTTCGACCGCAGTTCACTGACGGACCAGTCCAAGATGCTGTTGGCGCACTTCGTCGAGGACCGCAGCCTGCCGGGCGAACCGTACCACCAGGTCCGCATGCGGCGCGTGCTGCTGCGACTGCTGCGCCGCGCCGAGCCGATGCTCTGGCAGGACGCCGCCGTGCTGCCGTTCCTCACGCGGAACGCGTATCTCGCGCAGCTCGACGGCAAGCAGACCGAAGAGTTCTTCGCGACGCGATTCCAGGGTGGCGGCTATGCACCCGGCGAGTCGCTGCAGCAGATGTGCTGGAACCTGCTCATCTGGATCAAGAAGCGGCTGTTCCCGCTCGGCATTGTCGACCTCGGACTGCACCAGGGCCGGCTCGTCGCGATGCGCCTGTCGCAGCTCGGCGCCGAGCTCCTCGACGCCGAACCCGCCGCGAAGGTCGGCGGCACCCGCAGCACGCTGATCGTGCAGCCCGACTTCGACGTTCTGCTCTTCCCCGGCGATGACATGCACGATGCGGTCCATCTGCTCGATCGCTTCGCCCGCCGCATCAAGAGCGACCACGTTCACCAGTTTCACCTCGAGCGAGCGACGGTCGAAGCCGGGCTCGCCGAAGGCCTGACCATCGCGACGATCCTGCAGGAACTCACGGACCGTGCGCGGGTGCCCATTCCGCAGAACGTGCGCTACAGCCTCGAGGAGTGGGGGCCAGCCAAGCCGTCATGAAATCCAACCGCACGAAGTCGGTGACACCGACGCTTGCAAAGGTCGCGTATTGAGCTTCACGTTCGGCGCGATTTCTCCGATCACCTCTCGTCTCACCCCATGAACCCCGAAACTCTCATTCTCGGTGCCGGACCTGCCGGCCTTGCCTGCGCGATGGAACTCTCGCGCAAGGGGCGCAACAGCATCGTCATCGAGAAGGACGGGCAGATCGGCGGCCTCGCCAAGACGCTGCGGATCAAGAACGGTGACGACGAGTACCTGACCGACATCGGGCCGCACCGCTTCTTCTCGAAGAACCAGTACCTCTACGACTTCATCGAGGATCTGCTGCATGAGGAATGGCGCCTCGTGCCGCGTCAGACCCGCCAGTTCATCGACGGCAAGTTCTACGACTATCCCGTCAAGGCGATGCAGACCTTCAAGAACATCGGGTTCTGGAAGAGTCTGCGGATCATGATCGACTACGTGCGCGCGCGCACGGCCTACGGCTTGTTCAAGAAGCCGATGGAGACGTTCGAGGACTACGTCGTCGCGAACTTCGGCCGCACGCTCGCCGAGTTCTCGATGATCAACTACTCGGAAAAGATCTGGGGCATTCCGGCCGCGCAGATCCACCCGGACTGGGCGCGACAACGCATCAGCGGCCTCAACCTCTGGAGCGTGTTCGCCAAGGCCATCGGGCTCGGCGGCAAGAAGGGACCGAAGTCGCTCGTCGACCAGTTCTACTACCCGCAGTTCGGCACGGGTCGGATCTACGAGGAGATCGGCAAGCACCTCGTCGACGAGGGCAACGAGATCCACGTGGCCAGCGAACCCGTCGCGGTGCGCCACGACGGCAAACGAATCACCGAAGTCGACGTCAAGGACAAGGATGGCAACGTCCGGACGTACCGCCCCGACCACCTCGTCGAGTCGGTGCCCCTGACGCGCTTCTTGCACCTGCTCGACCCGCCGCCGCCGCCCGAGGTCCTCGAAGCCGCCGGCGGCCTCAAATGGCGCGCGCAGGTCTACCTCTTCCTGACGCTCGAGAAGGAAACCGTCACGCCGGACAACTGGATCTACTTCCCCAACAAGGACATCCCGTTCGGGCGCACGAGCGAGATGAAGAACTTCAGCAAGGACATGTGTCCGCCGGGGAAGACGTCGTTCTTCGTCGAGTTCTTCGCGTTCGAGGAAGAACCGATCTACTCGATGAGCAAGGAGGAGGTGTTCGACCTCGTCATGCCCTACTTCGAGGAATGGGGCTACTTCACGCGCGACGAGGTCAGCAGCGTGCACCTCATCAAGCGCCCGTGCGTGTATCCGGTCTACGACCTCGAATACGACGTTCGCCTCGGCAAGGTGCGGGACTGGCTCGATGGGATCGAGAATCTGATCTACGTCGGTCGCCCCGGGCGCTTCCGCTACACCAACCAGGATCACAGCCTCGAGATGGGTATCCTCGCGAGCCGCATGATCCTCGAAGGCCGTAAGTACGACCTCGACACGATCGGCTCGGAGAACGAGTACTTCGAGAAGGGTCCGATCTACGAGAAGCGGATCTGAGTCGCCCCGATGGCGACGTTCCGCGACGCGTACGGCCGGCTCGACCCGGCGATCCTGCGGCTCGTCCTGATCACGGACGGGCGTTCCGATCTCGATCGCCTCGAACGCATCGTCGGCGCCGTCACGACGGCGGGGGTGCGCTGCGTTCAGGTGCGAGAGCCGCGCTGGACGGCGCGCACGCTCGTCGCTGCGTGTGAGCGGCTACGGCCGCTGCTCGATGCGGTGAACGGTGCGCTGCTCGTCAACGATCGGGTCGACGTCGCTGCCGCGGGGGTGGCGCACGGCGTGCAACTCGGCCACCGATCGCTGCCCGTCGATCTAGCGCGCCGTGTGCTCGGAGACGAACCGGTCTTGGCGTTCTCCGCGCACGACGCGGGCGAGCTCGAACTCGCCGCCGTCGCCCGATGCGACTTCGCCACGCTATCGCCGGTCTGGCCGACCTCGAGCAAGCCCGGCGCTGCGAACCTCGGCGAGAGTCTGGCAGCCGCTCTGACTGCTGACGCGCGACTGCCCGTAGTCTGGCTGGGTGGCATTGCGGCCAGCGAAGCGGCGCGCGTGGCTGACTACCGCTCGGGCACGGGACCGGCGGGTGTCGCAGTGCGCTCGGCGCTCATGGCCGCCGAGGAACCGAGATACGCGGCGACGGCGCTGCTGCGGTCACTGCGTGGTGACCGCGGCCAGGCCAACGCCTGACGGCGGGTGCTACGAGCCTACCTCGCGACGCTGAGGTAGTCGTCGAGGGTCGCGTTGTCCACCGAGCGCGCCGACATGCCATTGGGTGCCGCGCCGACGCGAGTGACGGACTCGCGCAGCTGCGCGCCTTCGTCGAATGCGTCGCACTCCGCCGAACCCGCGCGCAGGATCCAGACCCTGCCGTCCACGATCTCGGTCCGAAAACCCTCGCGCGCAATCAGGTAGGCATCGATCGTTTCACGATCGGGCGCGCGGACGGTCATGCCCTGCGGACCGACTCCGATGCGCGTCACGCTGTGACGCAAGACGGCCGAGTCCTCGAACCCAGCCGCCTCCGGCGCCGCCGCGGGGAATACGTACAGCCGGCCGTCGAACTCGCGAACGATGAAGCCGGGGCGATCGAACGGCGTCTCTCTGACGAGTTGGGCGGGCGTCGCCTCGGACTTCGACAGCCGCGGCGGACCGGAACTCATGCACGCGGTCAGGCCGAGCAACGCAGCGAACGAGAGGTAGGTGACGGTCTTGGACATGGCAGTTGCGGAGGAAGCCGGCGGCGGATGGGTTCGTTCGGACCGGCAGCTCCGTTCAGCGGAACTTGGCGCGCTGGGCCGCGGCGATACGGAACGGCAGCGAGAGGTAACCCTCGGCAACGACCTCGCGCTGCCCACGCTTGCTGAGGATGTAGGTGAGGAATTCGCGGCGTAGCGCGTCCATCTCCGAATCCGGCTCGTAGTCGACGTAGAGCAGCAGGAAGCGACTCAGCGGATAGTCGCCGTTGTAGGCGTTCTTCGGGACGGCTTCGTAGATTTCCCGCTTGACGACATCGGCGGCGCTACGCGCGAGCGGGACAGCGCGCACTCCGCCGGTCTGCGCTCCGATGCCGGCGAAACCCATTGCGAACCTATCCGTCGCCACGGCCTCGACCACGGCAGCGGTGCCCTTCTGCGCCCGCACGCTCGGCTTGAACTCGGCGCCGGAGAGGACGTGCTTACGGAAGTAGTCGCCCGTGCCCGAGAACCGATCGCGGCCGTGGAGGTTGATGTCCTTCTTGGCCCACGGACCTGTCAGGCCGAGATCGCCCCAGGTCTTGATCCGGCGCGGCGACCTGGCCCGATTTTCGGCGCGATCGCGCTTGCGGCCGCCGCCGCTGGCCTCGACCGCGGTCGCACGAGGCGGCACCCCGAAGATCGCATCCACCTGCGGCAGCGTCAGAGAACGCAGCGGATTGTCCCGGTGAACGTAGACCGCGATCATGTCCAGGCCGACCGCGATCCGCAGCGGCGCGTAGCCATGCGCTTTCTCGAAGGCCTCGACGGCCGTGCGTTTCATCGGCCGGCTCATGGCTCCGAAAGTTGCGCGGCCGGATTGCAACGCGGACGGTGCGGTGCCGGAGCCGCGGGCTTCGATCTCGATCGCCACATCGGGGTAGAGTCGATGGAAGCCCTCGCTCCAGCTCGTCAGCAGGTCGTTCATCGTGTCCGACCCGACGCTCCTGATCTGCCCCGTGATCTTCGCGATCGGTCGGTAGGCGGGCAGTCGGCGGTCGACGGTGGCCCCGGACGGCCGGGGGTTGGCGATCTCCTGCGACCGGAGCGCCCCCAGGAACACGCTGATCACCGCCAGCACGAGCACACGCGCGCGGCCGGTGAGAGCCGGGGGAGCCGTCGGAGATGTCGTCCGCGGACGTTCCATGGCCCGCAGGGTAGGACCGAACATCAAGCGACGGTCAAGACAGCGTGAGGTCCCCGGATCCCGGGAACCCTCGACCCCGAAGGCCTCATCGCCCATGCTCAGTCCATGGCATCCGCCCTCGAGTCCGCCCACGAACGCGCGATGCAGCGTCCGAAGCTGGCCCGACGGATTCGGCGTTGGACGCTGCTCTTCGGGATCGTGGCGATCGCCTGGTCGTGGCTCTGGTTCGGCGCCCGCTGGGTGCCCGCCGGCATGGATACGGTCCCCGACGTGCCGCCGGGGTCGTTCTGCGTCATCGACAAGCGCAATTCGACGGTGAAGGTCGGCAGCCACGTCTTCGTAAAGATCCCGAGTGGCGAAGTCGTGCTGAGCCGAGTGGTCAACAGGACGGATGACCACATCACGATCGAGCACCCCAACCTGACATCCACGTGGCCCGACAGTCGGTCGTTCGGTGAGCTGCCGGTCGCGGCGGTCGAGGGCACGATCCTGGCACCGTTCAAACCCAAGTAGCGGAGCGAGTGACCGGTGGCCGGTGAACGCGAACTCACGGCGCGATTGGCCCGTTTCTTCGCGGGGTCTACGCGCCTGCCGGTCGGTATCGGCGATGACGCGGCCGTCGTGCCGAACCGGAAGGAGCATTCCGTCGTCTGTTGCGATCCCGTTGTCGAGGGCGTGCACTTCGAGACCGGCACCGCGTGGCCCCTCGTCGGGCGAAAGGCCGTCAATCGCAATCTCGCCGACCTCGCGGCGATGGGGGCCATACCCGACTGGCTGCTCGTATCCGTCGTGCAACGGGCAGGCACCGGCGCCGCAGCCGTGCTCGCCCTGCTGCGCGGGGTTCGCGCGGCGGCCCGCAACGCCGGCTGCGAGGTCGTCGGTGGGGACCTCGCAACGGCCGACGGTCCGACCGTCGTGACCGTCACGGCGATCGGGCACCTCGTCGGTCGCCGGCCGCTGACGCGCGCCGGCGCTCGGGCCGGCGACACACTGCACGTGACCGGGCCCCTCGGCGGCTCGCGGGCCGGGCACCACCTGCGATTCACACCGCCGCTTGCGGCCGGCGCCTGGCTCGCGCGGCAAGTCGGCACGCACGCCGCGATCGACGTCAGTGACGGGCTGCTGCTGGATCTCGCGACCATGCTGGCGGCCAGTGCGACCGGCGCCCGCGCCTCGCGACTCGGCGCCGAACTGTCGGCTGCCGCACTCCCGATCCGGGCCGTGGCTCGCGCCGGCGCTGCCGCCACCGGCGCGCTAAAGGCCGCGCTGACCGACGGTGAGGACCACGTGCTGCTCTTTGCGCACGATGGCGAACTCGCCCGGGGTGGACCGCTGAGCCAACGCGCCCGACGGCCGATCGGTCGGGTGACGAATGGCCCCGGAATCGTTCTGGTCCATCCCGACGGCCGCCGGGAACGGCGCGATCCGGCGGGCTTCGAGCACGTGTTCTCGGAGCGGCGGTGAGCACCGCCCTCGCGCCCGGTATGGTGGCTCGCCGATGACCCCGGTGACGCTCGAACTGCCCGATGACCCGGAAGCGACGGAGCGGCTCGGGGAATGGCTCGGCCGACACCTGCAACCCGGCGACACTCTGGCGCTCGTCGGCGACCTCGGCGCCGGGAAGACGACGCTGGTTCGGGGGCTGGCTTTCGGGCTCGAACTCGACGACCCCGAAGCGGTCAGCAGCCCGACCTACTTGTTGGTGCTCGAACACCCCGGACCGAAACCCCTGCTCCATGCCGACGCCTACCTGCCGGCCAAGCTGCAGGGCTTCCTCGAGGACGGCGGCCTGGAGTATCTGCTCGGCGGCACGGCCGTCGTCGCGGTCGAATGGGCCGATCAAGTCCGTGACCTTCTGCCAGATAACACGTTATGGCTGACTGTCGAGATCACCGAGGACCGGGGGCGACGGGTCGAGCTGCGCCCACCGGCAACAGGGGGCTATGCATTCGTGTCCGACGGGCCGAAAATACTGGCTGAGATCCTCGATCGGGACTGAACCCGCTGCCAGGACCGGCGTTTCGACCGTGGTCCCGGGCCCTCCGGGTGTTGCCGCGACCGGGCGGTCCCAAGGGCTCCAACCAGCCCGTCGATCCGCCGTGAAGCAACCGGCCCCCAAAGTTCCTGCCACGTCGCACTCCAACGAGGTCGACTACCTTGCCCAGCACCAGGGCGGCGATCGGCAGGCGTTTCGGCAGCTCGTCGATCAGTATCGCGATCGCATCGTGCAGTTCTTCTTCCGGCTGTGCTGGGATCGCGACCGCGCGGAGGATCTGGCACAGGAGCTGTTCCTGAAGCTCCTGATCGGTAGCAAGCGCTATCGGCCCGAGGGCAAGATGACGACGTTCGTCTATCGCGTCGCGACCAACCTCTGGATCGATCACTACCGTCAGATGCGACCGCGCCCGCGGTTCCACTCGCTCGACCAGGTGACCTATCGCGACGGCGAGACCGGCCGCATGGACTGCGCGGGCGACGAGCGCGAACCGTCCGAACGATTGCAGGACGGCGAGGAGCGGGCCGCGATGCGGCGCGCGCTCGAGTCGCTCACCGAGCCGCACCGGCTGGTGTTCGAACTCGCGGTCTACCAGGAACGGCCCTACGCCGAGATCAGTGAGCTGCTCGGGATTCCCGTCGGAACCGTCAAGTCACGCATGCACAACGCCGTATCCGCGCTCAAGCAGATGCTCGGCGACGGCGAAAGCGACCGCCAGGTGGGGGGCGCCTGAAATGTCGCAGCACTCCCGTATCGACGAGCCGTTCGAGGAGCCGCGTTCGCCAGGCGACGGCGGTGACGGCGGCGGCCACGATCGGCTGGAGCCGATCGATCTGCTCCTGCAGCAAGGTACCAGCGCCGAGCTCGCGGACTTCCGTTCCCGCGTCGCGGCGGATCCGCTCCTCGCACTCGATCTCGCGGATACGGTCGCGCTCTTGGAGCGCCTGCGGACGGTTCGCGTCGAGCCGAACCCCGCGTTTTCTGGCAAGCTCGCCGACGTGGTGCGCCGCGCCGATCGGCGCATGCAGCCGCAACACCGCTTCACGCCGTGGCTTGCCGCAGCGGCTATCGCGATCGTGACGTTCGGGTTCGTGACGTGGGTCGACCCGCTCGACCTGCGCGTAGAACGGACTGCGGTGCGTGACACCGAGATCGGTCGCCGGACCGACATCGCTCAGCCGCTCGGTGATTCGACCGCGTTCGGCAGCGCGACGCCGGGGTCGGCTGCCGCGGCGGCTCGGTCGACGAACGTTGCCGAAGACACGCCCCACGATGGTGGCGCGGAAGCCAACGGGACGCGGTCCGTCGGTGATCTGGCCTACGAAGAGGCACTGGGCGCGATGCGGCGGCGGTTCGACGTCGAGGCCGCGACGCAGTTGCGCGATGCCCTCGACCACGCGATCGCCGAACAGACCGCGGGTGCGGACACACTGTCGCGCTGGCTCGATCCCCGGAACGCGCTGGCGGTGTTGGTGCGCGATCACGAATTGCGCGCGCGGACCGAGGTCCGCCACGCCGCGATGCGCCGCCACGGCGGCATGGTCGCGACCGACGAGCGGGTCCAGGCGCTGGCCGACACGCTGGCGCTCGAAATCGGCGCGACGCCCGGCGCGGCTGGCCGGTTCCGGGCCCATCAGATCGCGGTTGCGGTTCGCGCCATCGTTGCGGCCGGCGCCTCGACCCCGGCGCGGCGCCTGGCCGTCGAACGCGGCGTCGATCGGCTGGTCCAGCGCCTGCCGGAACTGGTGGGGGCACGTCGCGTCGATGTGCTCGCCGCGCTCGTGGAAGCCGCTGCCGTAGAACGCATCGGGGTGGTGGGGATCCGGCGCTCGGGCGAGAGCCTCGTCGCGGAGGTGATGCGGGTCGACGAGGAGACCTGGCAGCGTCGTCGCCCGGACCTGCTCACGAGCCGGGTGCCGGCGGCCACGATCGGTAGCGCCGGGCGCGCCCTCGCGCTGCTGCCCGCGTTCGGTGTCACGAGCGAGCGCTGTGCGTTCGTTCGCCGACTGTTGCTCGGCCAGCTGCGCGAACGCCGCGACCAGCTGCAGGAGCCCGATCCAGCGTTGTTTGCGGCGATGCTCTACGGCTACTCGGATCTGCTCGACGGCGACGATCGCGATGACCTGGTCCGGCAACTGCGCCGGTGGAAGCCGGTTCACCTGGCGCCGGACTTCCGGACCGTGCAGCAGATGGCCTGGGGCGTTCGCCCCGGCCAGCTCGGTTTCACACGGCTGCAGTGCGATCTGCGAGCCCTGGTGGCCCTTCCGGACCCCGATTCGATGCCGCAGCGAGCGTTGCTCTGCCTGTGCCTCGCGACCAGCTACGCCGCCGGCCGCGACGGCTCGCTGGAGCGTTTCGTGCCGGGCGAATAGCACTTTCTCTGCTACGCCTTTTTGGCTGGGCTCAGGCCATGGCACCGGGTACTCCGATAGCGGGAGTACCCCCGGCCACCTCATGAACCCCAGATTCCGCTCATCGCTCCTGGTGTATTGCCTGGCCACGCCGTTCGCGCTGTCCCAGGGCGCAACGGAGAGTCAGCCTTCCCAGGAACCGGCAGGCAAGCAGCCGGCCACCGGGGGGCGGACTTCCGGCGCTCCGGGAGTCCAGAACCCCGCTCCGAAGGCACCGGTGCCCGTGGACGTCGAAGCCGACGAGTTCGGCCGGCCGGTGCGGGCCTTGTCCGTCGAGGACGCGATGCGGGTGGGGCGCACGCAGAACGCCGACCTGCGCGCCGCGGAGTTGTTGCCGCAGCAGGCGCGCCTCGATCTGCTGTTTGCCGAGGCCGGTTTCGAGCCGGAGCTCTACGGCAGCGGCACGTACACCCAATCCAAGTCCCCGCAGCGGAATGCGTTCCAGCCGTCGATTTCGCAGGAGTCCTACGACGCCGCGATCGGGTGGCGACAGCGGGTCGTAACGGGCGGTCTGTTCGATCTGGCGTTCCGTCCGGCCCGATTCGTCACCAGCGGCTCTGCGGCATTCCCGGACAAGCTGTTCACGGCCGAGTGGTCGGCGAGCTTCCGCCAGCCGCTGCTGCGCGGCGCCTGGACGGACTACAATCTCGCGGCTGTCAACTCGGCGCGCTACGCCGCGACGCAGGCCGACCACGACTTCAACTTCGCCGTACAGGACACGCTGCAGGCGATCGTCGAGGCTTACTGGGAGCTCGTGTTCGCCCGCGAGAACTGGCGCGTGGTCGGCTCTGCGCTCGACGTCGCCAAGGAGCAGTTGCGCATCACCGACGAACGCATCCGGGTGCGCGAGCTCGCGGCCCGCGATCGCGTCGCCGATGAAGCCGAGGTCGCGCGGCGGCAGGAAGAGTCGATCACGGCCGAGAACGAGATCCGTACCCGCGAGGACAACCTCCGCCGGCTGTTGTTCGACGCGTCGGATCAGGAGTTCTGGCAAGTCAACCTGCGGCCGATCAGCAGTATCACGGTCGAGCCGCCGGCCGAGGCGCGCGACTTCGAACCGCTCGTCGGCATGGCGCTCGCCAACCGTCCGGACCTGCGCAGTCGACGTAGCCTGGTCGCCCAGGCCGAGGTGGCGATGCTCCAGGCGGAACGCGACACGCTTCCGAACCTCGAGTTCGTCGGCACCTGGTCGAGTGACGGCGCGCGGGATCAGTTCCACAGCGCCTACCGCGATGCCACCGATCTCGACTTCCCGGACTGGAGCGTCGGCTTCGAGTTCGCGATGCCGATCGGCAACGGCGCCGCCCGCGCCACCGCCCAGCGCGCCCGCCTCGAAGTCGAACGCCAGCGCCGCCAACTCCACGCCGCGACGCTCGAGGTCACGCGCGAAGTTCGCGACGCGGTCCGCAACCTCAACACCCTGGCCCAGAGCATCCGCGCGAGTGGCGAATCCGTCCGCCTCGCTGCGACCGACCTCGAGACCGAGCAGGTCAAACTGAAGGTCGGATCCTCGACCGCTTTCGAGGTGCAGCAGCGCAATCAGGACCTGCGGGAAGCCCGTTCACGCCACCTCAGGAACCAACTCGACTACCGTATTGCCGAGAGCCGCCTGCTGTTCGTTCAGGGCATCCTGCGGATGCCACGGTGAGTTCGAGGCGCGAACAGGGCGTCTCCGACCGGCCGGTTGGGAGTTCTGGGCGTGACGACGGGTCGTACCGATACTAACTCCACCGCCGATGCCGCACCGAACGACCGCCATTCTGCCGATGACCTGGCTGCCGATGACCTGGCTTTCGGGACTCCGGCGACTTCGCCTGCCCAGCCTCCTGCTGGCCAGCCTGTCCGCAGCCGCCGCCACGGGTCTCGAACCGGCCCTGATCGGGCAGCAGGCCCCCGGGCAGGCAACGGCCGCCGGCGGGGCGCCGAAGAAGGGCATCCTCGCGGCCAAGAACCCTTATCGACTCGAGCCATTCCACCCCGATTTTCCGGTCCAGCTGAGTTGGCCGCGTCACTCCGGCTTGGAGTTCGACCAGACGCGACGCCAGCTGGTCCGCCGGGTCGTCGCCAACCTCGAAGGTGCCGGCACCCGGGAGTCCTGGCAGTTCGCGACCGAGTTCTTCTGGCGCGGCGACGAAGAACTCGTCGAGCCTCTGATCGCAGCGATGGACCGCGCCTACGGCGATCCGAGCCGGAGTGACATGGTGCGCAACTGCGTCGAGGCGATGGGGCGGATGTCCGACCCGGCCTTCGACGACGCGCTCCTGCGCGCACTCGAACACCGCAACGACAAGATCCGGCAGGCCGCGTTCGGAGCACTCGCAAACTCGAGCACCGACGCCACGCTGCGCGCGCTGTTCCCGTCGTGGCCGGCCATGAACGCGCGTGCCCGGTCCGCCTGGCTCACTGCCGCGCGCAAACGCCTCGGCGCCGAAGCCGTGCCGATGTTCCGCCAGCTCATGCAGGCTGACTACGCGGCGTCCGTCCGCGACCAGGTGCTGGTCGAAGCCGTGCAGATGCCGCCGAAGCAGGCCGCGGCGATCATGCGTGGGCGTTGGAACGAGGCACTCGGCGAGTTCAAGGCGATCATTGCCGGCGTGCTGCACGCGGCCGGTGACACGGCGGGCACGACCTGGCTGCGCGACGTGCTCACGGGCGAGGATCTCGAGAAGCTGCCACTCGCGGTGCGCCACTGCCGCTACGGCGAGCTCGGCGTTCTGCAGAACGAACTCCTCGCCCTGTCGGCCCACCCGCGCGCCGACGTGCGCCGCGAACTCGCGACGCTCCTCATGCGCTTCGAGGGTGATGACATCGCCGATGTCTACGAGCTCCTGAGCCAGCCCGAGGAGGCGTGGGAGATCAAGAGCATCGCTCTCCGGGAACTGCATCGGCGCGGGCGGTCCGCGGCCGCGACCGCGCTGCTCGAAGAGGTGGCGACCGCGAAGGGCTCGCGCCTGCAACGCGTGCTCGACATGCTCGGCGCGACAGCCGACCCGCGTGCCGTGCCGATCTTCAAGAAGCGATTCGAGTCGGCTCCGGCCGGCGAGGGCCGACCGTTCCTGCAGTCGCTCGCCGTGCTCGGTGGCGAAACTGCCGCACGAGCCATGCTCGACCTCTTCCGCGCCGACGAGAAGCTCGTAGACCGCGCCGGCGCCACGGGCAAGCTCACGACGATCAACTACATCCCGCTCCTGCTCATGAACGTGCGGGGCATGGAGGATCTGCTGATCGAAGCGTTCGAGCAGCTGCCGAAGGAGGACTGGCGCCGTCGCGCCGCCCTGATGCCCACGATCCTCGGCATGGCCGCCGATCGCAACGATCCGGCCGTCTTGGCCCGCTGCGTCGTGCCGCTCCGCCGGGTGCTGTTCGACCGCGAACAGCTGCCGCAGCTTCGGGTACTGGCGCTGAACCTGCTGGCGCGCCGCAGCTTGACCATCGATGACATCATGAAGCTGCAGAACCGCCGCTTCGACGAACAGCGCGGCATGAAGGTGCTGTTCAACGACTTCCTGATGATGAACTTCTGACGGCGATTCACGCCGCCGCGACTTGCGGCCACGACGGCTCGCTTTCGCGGGGCTACTCCACCCCACTCGGAAAGGCGATCCAGCGGCCGTCGTCCTGACCGTAGTAGGACGTCGTCCATTCCCAGAGCGCCTGGCGTCGATGGGCACAGCCCGGCTTCGGTCGGTGCTTCGGCTCCAAGCCGCGGTAGCCCTGTGCCAGGTTCCGCGTGTAGGCCGGCAGCGCGTTGTCCGGGTGGAAGTAGACGCTGTGCGCCGGGCCGGTTGCGTTGCGCGGCCACGCCATGACTTCGTAGTTGGGTAACGCTCCGGGCGACGGGGTCTCGCGCCGGTCGGGTGGGCTCTCGGCCAGGTGGAAGACGTAGTGTTTGTTCTGCAGCACGAGCAGCGTGCCGGGCAACGGCGGCTCGACGATCTCGAGGTCCGTGACGTAGATCCGTTCGCAGGCCGCGTGTTGGTGGAACCGGGCCAGCGCGACGAGAGCGTCGTCGGGCGTGAGCGCAAACGGCCAATCGTGGATGGCTTCGAGGAGCAGCCGGGCGATGCCGTCGGCCCGCTGCTCGACCCGGGTCGTGCGACGAGCAGTTGCGTAAGGTGCCCAGAGACTCAGTGCGATGAGCACCAATCCGGCACCGAAATACCAGAACGCAGGATTCCCGAGCCCTGTCCGCCGCAGCCGCACCATGATTTAAGTATGTTCCGCGGCGATGTTCGTGGAAAGACCCGACCTCAGAGACCGCACGCCGGCGCCGGTGCGAGAACTCGTCGACTGCGTCGTCGCGGCCGGTGGACGGGCCTGGCTCGTCGGCGGCACCGTGCGAGATCTGATCCTCGGCGAGCAACCCCGGGACTACGACATCGCCACGGACCAGCGCCCCGAGCGGATCGGCCAGCTGATCCCTGCGGCGGATCTGTCGGCTGCGCGCTTCGGGACTGCGAGCGTCGCGACCGACCTCGGCGACGTGACGCTGACGACGCTGCGCGCCGACGGTGATTACTCGAACCAACGGCATCCCGATGCGGTGGAGTTCCTCGACGATCCCGAGCTCGACGCCAGGCGGCGTGACTTCACCTGCAACGCGCTCTACCTCGATCCGATCGCGGGCCGACTCCTCGATCCGGTGGGCGGGATCGAGGATCTCGAAGCGCGCCGGCTCCGAACGATCGGCGGGCCGGTGCTGCGGTTCCGCGAAGACCCGCTGCGGCTGCTGCGGGCCGTGCGCTTCGCGGCGCGCTTCGACTTCGAGTTCGAATCGGCGACGGCCGCGGCGCTGAACACGGTCGCCACCGAACTCGCGACGCTGGCACCCGAGCGCGCGTTCGCCGAGTTCAGTGACATGTTCACCGCGCCCGGCCGCGGGCGCGCACTGCGCCTGCTCGTCGAACGCGGGATCGCCGACGTGCTGCTGCCCGAGGTCGCCGCCATGGACGGTGTCGAGCAACCGCCCGAGTACCACCCGGAGGGCGATGTGCTGACCCATGTGGCACTCGTGCTCGATCATGTGCCGGCGGGCGATCGCGAACTCGCCTGGGCGGCCGTATTGCACGACATCGGGAAGCCCTCGACCTTCCAACGCGCGCCGGATCGCATCCGGTTCGACGGTCACGACGTGCTCTCGGCCGAGATGGCGGAGGGCGTGCTGCGGCGCCTGCGGGCACCCCGCGACCTCATCGATCTGGTCATGGAGATCAGTCGCGACCACATCCGGTTCGCGGCGCTGCCGCAGATGCGACCACGGCGCCGTGAGCGCTGGCTTCGCACCCCGAACTTCGCTCGACACCTCGCGTTCCACCGCGCCGACTGCCTCGGCAGTCACGGTAAGCTCGAGATCCACGACTTCGCGGCCCGCGAACTGGCCAGTCTGCCGCCAGCCAGGCCTGCGCTGGTCCGCGGCCAGGACGTGCTCGAACTCGGGGTTCCCCCTGGCCCGGGCGTCGGGCGCGTGCTCGCGGCGTTCGAGGCCGCCGCGGACGAAGTCCCCGTAGCACCGGACCGAGAGGCCGCGCTCGTCCTGTTGCGAGAAACGGTCACTCGGCTGCGTCAAGCCGGCGATCTCGAGTCCCGATAGGGCTATCACGAGGGCATCGCGCCGCCGCGACGCCCACAGGAGGAGCCATGTCGTTCGGCAGTATGGATTCGGATTTCGATCGCTATCGCAAGAACCGCATTCGCCACCGTGCCAAGGTGCCGATCGACGGCGACAGCTCCTACGAGAACTCCGCACTGCGTGAACTCGAGAAGGTCGAAGCGCGGGAACTCCAGGACCAGCAGCTCACGCGTGAGGTCCACGACTTCTTCGCCGACGCGACGCGCCAGGCGGCGACGATCGTGGAGCGCATGGCCCACGATGCCGAGGCCGAGAACGAGCAGAAGATCGACCAGGAGATGGAGTCGTTCCTCATCGATGCCTTCGCCCGGATGAACGGGCTGGTGATGAACATGCTCCAGCAGCGCAAGGACGGCGGCGAGACCCGGGTCGAACCCAAGGTCGCGAACCTCGTCGGCCGGATGCTCGATGAGTTCCGGTGGGAGGGCACAGCTGATCTGCTCGACAAACACATCGGCCAGGACCCGTTCGCCACCGATCTCGACGACGTTCGCCGGGAACTGCAGGCGCACGTCGGTGACCCCGCGGAGATGGATACCGACGGGGCGGCGGCACCGATCGAAGAGCACCTGGTCGCAAACGTCGAACCGGGCGAAGCGGAGGAGCCCCGCGCCGAAGACGATATGCCGGAGGTCGAGGTCGTCGACGACGTCGAGCCCGAAGCACCCGCGATGGCTTCGGAGATGGCGAGCGCGGCGCCCGAATCGCCCGCAATCGAGCCGGCGTCGGGCGCGGCAACCGCGGCGGCGTCGCGCGACGAGCTGGAGCGCTTCAAGGAGGCCCTCAAATCGCTCGTGCGGCAGGGCACGATGACCCGCGATGAAGCGCGCGCAGCCTGGGCCACACGGCTGCAGGCGCTCGGCCTCGTGCGCGGCTGAGCGGCGCTCGGCGATCGGCCAGGGTCAGGCCACGCCGATCAGGTCAGCGCGATCCGCCGCGCGATCCAACGCGCCGGGAAGATTGCTGCGAGGATCCCGGCCGCCTCGACCGGCCGTCCCGCGGCGAGCGCGAGCAGGCCGGTATAGAGCATCGTGCCGAGCAGCAGCCACATCATGGCGCGGCGGATGGTGGCCTGGTCGAACGTCTTCGTCGTCGCGTTTCGACGGGCGAACCAGAGCACGGGCACAACCGCGATCGCGGGCGCCGGCCACAGCCCGCCCTGAACGGCCACGAGGCCACAGAGCGCGGCAAGCGGCGGTGCCGCCTGGATCGAGGCTACCGCGCGCGGCGACACCGACGGCCGATCCTCGTAGATCCCGAGCACGGTCACGGCGCAGATGTAGATCGCATAGCACAACGCCGCGACCCGCAGAGCGAATCCGGCGTCGGGGTCGACCGCTTCGGTGGGCACGAGCGCGAGCGCCGTCGCGAGGTTGAGCCCGCGCAAGAGGCCCATGTTGAGCGCACCGAGCCAGTCCACGCGCTTGCCGAGGAAGTCGTAGCCGAGCACGAGCGCGGCGACGATGCCGTGGTAGACGCGACAGGGCGAAACCAGCAGGCCCGTGGCGAGCAGCACCAGCCCGAACGCCACCGCGAACGGCAGCCCGAGCACGCCGCTCGGCAGCGGGCGCTCGGGGCGCTGCACGGCATCGAGCCGGCGATCCGCGATGTCGTTCCAGACCATGCCCGCGGCGTAGAGGCAGACACTCGCCGCGATCGCGCGCCCCGCGGTCGCATCCCACGGCAGCCCGAGGATCGCGAGCGACGCGGTGATGTCCGCGGCGGGGGAGAACAAAGTCCCGACGCGCACCAGGCGCAGGACCGCCAGCAGCTTGCCGCTCACAACAGGCGCAGGATGTCGTTGTAGGTCACGAACAGCACGAGCAGCAGCACGAACACGAGTCCCACGATCTGGCTGTAGCCGAAGACGCGCGCGCTGACCGGCGAACCCTTGACCTTCTCGATCAGCAGGAACAGCAGATGCCCGCCGTCGAGCACCGGGATCGGCAGCAGGTTGACGAACGCGAGGTTCACGCTGATCAGCGCGAGGAAGTACCAGAACCACGACGGGCCGCGCTTCGACGCGTGGTAGCTGACCTGCGTGATCCGGATGATGCCACCGAGATTCTTGGCCGCGACGTCGCCCGTGATCAGGCGCTTGAGCGTCACGTACGATTGCTTGATCAGGTCGAGCGAGCAGATGACGCCAAGCTGCAGCGCGTGCCCGAAGCCGTCGGCTACGAGTTCCTGCTGCACCAGGGGCGCACTGGCCTGGAAGCCGTAGTCGTACTGCGGCGTGCCCTGGGCCGCGATGGTCAGCTCGACGACCTCACCGCGCGGCAGGTCCCGCTCGGCGGAGGAGTAGAAGGCCTTGGTATCGTCCGGCACCCGGCGCAGGCGAAACCGCATCGGCTTGCCAGCCGACTTCTCCACTGTCTCACGCAGTTCGTCCCAGTCGGCGATGGCCTTGCCGTCGATCGCCTCGACGAGATCCGCTGCGCGCATACCGGCCAGGGCTGCGGGCCGATCTGGGGACGGCAGCAGTCGCAGGTCTCCGGCGGGGGCGAGCGCGATGCGATCCGTTAGTTCGGCGCGCTGTTCGGGCGTCACCGGCGCCTCGAGTACGACTTCCTGGCCCTGACGCGCAACGTGCATCACGAGTCGGGACGGACCGAGCTGGTAGGCTGCCAGTCCGTCGCCACGGAACGGTCGACCATCGATCGCGAGCACGAGGTCGTCGGGCTCGAGCCCGAGCGTGTCGAGCCACGCCACACTGCGAACACCGGCAACGCGCCGGAATACCTGGGTGACACCGATCTTCGGCGCGGTCGGATCCTTCGCGACCGGCGCGCCGACCGTACCCTTGATGAGCTGCTCGCCACGACGAACCTCGAACTCGAACGGCTTGCCGCTGTCGAGCACCTCGATCATCGCGTCGTTCGTGGCCGGCTTGCCGTTCGTCGAGACGAGCACGTCCCCGGTCTGCAATCCCGCAGTGCGCGCCGGGCCGTCCGTGGTGACTTCGAGTGCGAAATCGCCGTACGCCTGGTTGATGCCGAGCTGGTAGAGGCCGCTCGCCGAATCGTACTTCGGCACGACGGTCACCAGCTGCTCGGTGTCGTTCCGCGCGATCAGCAACTCGACCGGTCGCTGACCATAGAGCGCGATCTCGACGGCCAGGTTCTCGAACGACCGCACCTCGCGACCTTCGAGCGCCAGGATGCGATCCCCCGGCTGCAGGCGCGCAACCCAGGCCGCCGAGCCTTCGCGTACCGAACCGACGACCGGCGCCGCGAAATCGACGCCGTAGCTGAACACGATCGGAAACACGAGCAGCGCGAGCAGCAGGTTCATGATCACGCCGCCCGACCAGAACAGCGCGCGCTGCGCGATCGTCTTGGCGTAGAGCGACTCGCTCGGGGGATACCGCCGATCGCTCGGGTCCGCGCCCGCGACGAGCACATAGCCACCGAACGGCACCAACGAGAGCCGGAAGTCGGTCTCGCGCCACTGGCAGCCCCACAGGCGGGGACCGAAGCCGAGCGAGAACACCTCGACGCGCACGCCGGCGGCCCGGGCCGCGAGGAAGTGCCCACCTTCGTGGACGAAGATCAGCAGGCCGATGCCGATGATCGCGAAGACGACGTTCAGGAAATCCATGCGGTCTCGTTCAAACGACGGTCGGACAGTGGGTAGCCGGTAGGGGGGTCAGCGCGGACTCGCCGCGGTCAGCCGAGATGCGAGGCGCCGTGCCTCTTCATCGGCATCGAGGACATCCTGAAGCGAGGAGATCGGGCGCGGCGATCGATCCTCGAGCACCGCTCGCACCACCTCGACGATCCGCGGGAACGGGATCGCGCCGTCCAGGAACGCCTGCGTGGCGATCTCGTCGGCGGCGTTGAGGCGCGCCCCGGCATCGCCGCCGGCCCGCAGCACGTCGTAGGCCAGGGTCAGCGCCGGATAGCGCGCCGGATCCCATGGCTCGAACTCGAGGCTGCGCCAGCGCGTGAAGTCGAATGGTTCGAACGCGAAGTCGAGCCGTTCGGGATAGCCCAGACAGTAGAGGATCGGCACGCGCATGTCGGGCACACCGCACTGCGCAAGCATCGAGCCGTCGCGGAACTCGACCATCGAATGCACGATGCTCTGCGGGTGGAGCACCACGTCGATCTGCTCGGCCGGCAGCCCGAAGAGCCAATGCGCCTCGAGCACCTCGAACGCCTTGTTCATCATCGTGGCGCTGCCGACGGTAATTCGGGGGCCCATCTTCCAGGTCGGATGGTCGAGCGCTTCGGCCGGCGTGATCGCATCGAAGGTCGCGGGGTCGCGCTGCCGGAACGGGCCACCCGAACCGGTGACCAGCACGCGCCGAACGGCCGCGCGGTCCTCGCCGTTGAGACACTGGAAGACGGCGCAGTGTTCGCTGTCGACCGGCAGGATCGTGGCGCCGTGTTCGCGCGCCAACGCCATCAGGTAGTCGCCGGCCACGACGAGCGACTCCTTGTTGGCCAGCGCCAGCGTCTTGCCGTGACGCAGTGCCCACTCGCTGGCGCGCAGGCCGGCCGCGCCCGTGATCGCGTTGAGCACTGTGTCCGGCGCCGCCGCATCGAGGGCGTCCAGCAGACCGTCCGGGCCGTGATGCCACGCAGTGCCAGTCGGCAGTTCGGGAGCCGTTGCGGTGCCGGTCAGGCAGGCCGCATCGGGGCCGTGCCGCGCGGCGAGGTCTCGGAGTGCATCAGCGCTGCGATGCGCGGCGAGCAGGCCGACCTCGAACCGGTCCTCGTGCAACGCGAGGATGTCCAGGGCCTGGGTGCCGACGGAACCCGTACAGCCGAGAACCGCGATGCGTCGTTTCGCCACGTCGTCGATCATGGGCCACCCCGGTCGATTTGCAACCGAACATACCGTGCGAGAAGCCCGTTGCCGCCCGCCGCCCGGGGACCGATGATGGCGGGACATGAGCGAAGCCCCTTCGGCATACCGACGCGCCGGCGTCGACATCGACAAGAAGTACGCGGCCGTCACGGGCGCGACCGAAGCGATCCGGTCGACGTTCACGCCGGGAGTTCGCGGGGACGTCGGCGCGTTTGGCGGCGTGTTCGACCTCGCGGCCGCGGGTGCTGCCGGCGAGTTGCTCGTGGCGTCGACCGACGGCGTCGGCACGAAGGTGATGGTCGCTCAGATGCAGGCTCGCGCCGCAGCCGACGAGACCCTCGTCGGATCGGTCGGCGAGGACCTCGTGAACCACTGCGTCAACGACATCCTCGTGCAGGGCGCGCGGCCGCTGTTCTTCCTCGATTACATCGCGATGTCGCAGATGCGCCCGACCGAGGTCACGGCGATCATCGGCGGCCTCGCGAAGGCGTGCCGGGAGAATTCGTGTGCGCTGCTCGGCGGTGAAACGGCCGAGATGCCCGGCGTCTACCAGCCCGGCGAGACCGACGTCGCGGGCACGATCGTCGGGGCCGTCGCGCGCGACCACGTGCTCGACGGCAGTGCGATCACCGTCGGCGATCGCCTGCTCGGCCTGCCGAGTTCGGGCCTGCACACGAACGGCTTCTCGCTGGCGCGTCAGGTGCTGTTCGCGGACGCGAAGTTCGAGATCACCGACCGGCCCGACGAACTGCAGGGCCAGTCGGTCGGCGACGCGCTGCTCGCAGTCCACCGCAGCTACCTGACGCAGTGTCTGCCGCTGCTGCACGATGGCGCGCTGCGTGGGCTCGCGCACATCACGGGCGGTGGCCTGCCCGACAACCTGCCACGCGTCTTGCCCGCGGGCACCGCCGCGCGAATCGACACAAGCGCAATCCCGGTGCCGCCGATCTTCGACCTAATCGTGCAACGCGGGAAGGTCGCGCGCGACGAGTCCTACCGCGTGCTCAACATGGGTGTCGGGCTCGTCCTCGTCGCCGCACCGGACCGCGTCGATGGGGTGCGGAACGCCCTGGCCGCCGCGGGCGAGAACGTCTTCGATCTCGGCGAGATCGTGGCCGGCGACCGCAACGTCGAGCTGACATGAGAGTCGCGCCGGCTGGCTCTGCGGCCGTCGTTCTCGCGGCTCTCGCGCTGATCCCGAGCGCGGGGCTGAGCCAGGACCCAACCCGTTTCGATCGCGCCCGGGCAGCGGCAATCGCGGCGACCGACGAGCGCGACCGCGCCCGTCACGCGGCCAGTGCCGCCGGTGAGTTCCTGCGACTGCCGCCCAGGTCCACGGCGCGGCGAGAGCGCCTCGGCCCCGGGCTGCAGATGCTGCTCCTCGCCGACAAGGTCGATACCGCGGCGGAGCTCGTCGCGACGCTCGACGTCACGGCTCCGCAACCCGCGGACGTGGTGGCCGCCGCCATGCAGACCCATGCGCGCCGCGGCCGGCTGGCGTTGTTCCTGCGCTGGCACGATCGCGGCCTCGAACTCGAATACGACGCGACGGTCGCCCGCGCGCTGCGCCAGACGGAGACGCTGCTCATGCCACTGGCCGACAACGCGCTGCGACGCGGCGAGACCGTGTCGGGTGTTCGCACGTTCGAACGCCTCGCGGCGCTCGAGCCACCGGCGGGCTGGCGCCTGTCGAACCTCGCGCTGACGTACCGCTGTGTCGGCCGGCTCGAAGCGGCGGAAGGCGGCTACCGGCGCGCACTCGAGCTGACGCCCGGCGACAACCAGATCCACAACGACTACGGCCTGCTGCTGCGGGCGACGGGTCGTGTCGACGCTGCTCGCACGGCCTTCCAGCGCAGCTACGCGCTCGATACTGCCACGCCCGGGGGCCGCGCCGGCCAGGGCCCGGGGATCACGAACCTGATCTACGAGCACGCGCTCCTGCGGCCTGACGCCACGCCTCCGAGCCCTGACCCGCTGCCCCTCGGCAGCGCCGCGCTCGTGGTGCGGCCGTCAGCGAAAATGCTGAGCCGCCTGGTTCTGGATCTGGCGCTGGACCGGCTGCCGACGCGCCGCTGAGGCTCGACCGCTTCCCGCGCCGGATCGGTAGCCAAGCCGGGCCGTATCCGCTACTTTGGACGCCCGAGGGCGGACCTCCGCCTGCAGACCCCCGACTTACCGCGTCTCCATCACGCGAGGATCTCGATGACCGTACTGGCCTGCCTGGCTACTGCTTCCCTCTCCGCGCTGCTGCCGACCCTCGACGCGGCACCGACGTCGACGCCGAACGATTCCCGCAGTTGGGCCGCCCAGGACCCGCAGGGCGGGAAACCACCGATCCTCGACAACGCCTCGCTCGCCAGCCTCAACAAGAAGCTGCAGGCGTTCCTCGCCGCGGAAGCCGAGTACGAGACCACGGAGGAGACCCGGGCCCGCGAGCGCGCCAGCAAGAAGCGCGAAAAGGCCAAGGACGCCTTCCGCAAGGACTGGACGTCCAAGTCGAAGAAGGGCGACCTGCTCAGCTCGATGGCCGACCTGCGCGCGATCTACGCCAACTGCTTCAAGGTCGACCGGCCCAAGAAGTCGGCCGGCACGGTTCACAAGTTCTCGGTCTCGTTCGGCGAAGGCGCCGACTACGAGTACAGCCGCTACCTGCCGAAGAAGTACAAGCCAAACACGCCGACCCGCGGCGTGATCGTGCTGCCGGGTACCAAGACGGCCGACGACATGAGCACGTGGGAGGAGGGTCGCCAGTACTTCGCGAAGGTCTGGCCGAAGAAGACGCCCGCGCTGGCGCGCACCGTGTTCCACATCCCGCACATGGCCGACGGCCGTGACATGGATCCGGCGCCGGACTTCAGCCGCCAGGGCCAGGAGCAGATCGAGCAGACGCGCATCGAGCGGGTGTTCGGCACCTACGCCCAGACGATGAAGAACATCAACGTCGACCGACCGCGTGTGTTCCTCGACTGCGGCCGCGGCAACTGTGCGTTCGGTGTGCGCTTCCTGTCGATGTTCCCGGATCGATTCGCGGGCATCGTCCTGCGTTGGCCGACCGAACTCGAAGAAATCCGCCTCGGCAGCCTGACGGGCAAGTCCATCCTGCTGCTCAAGACGGCCGACAACGGTGACGTCGTCGACGCGTTGAAGAAGAAGTTCGAGACCGTCACGGACCAGGTCACGGTGCTCGAGACTACGGACGCCTACCCGCACCCCGCGGCGGCGATCGAGATCGACCAGTGGTTCGACAAGAACTCACGCAACATGGTTCCCAAGCGCGTGGTCATCGAACCGAACCACGACCGGTTCAACCGCGCCTACTGGGCCCGCATCGGCCGCATGAACCCGGTGCACACGAGCGCGGCCGCCGACCGCCCGCGGCTCGAGGTCGAGGCCAACCGTGAAGAGAACCGCATCGTCGTCAAGGCGACCGGGATCGAAGACTTCGTTCTGCTACTCAACGACGACCTCGTCGACCTCGACAAGGAGTTCACGGTCGTCGTCAACGACAAGGCCGTCACGGAGCAGAAGAAGCGCTCGCGCCGCCGCATGCAGCGCCTGATGATCGAGCGCAGCGACTGGGAGTTCCTGTTCCCGGTGCAGTACCGCAGTTCGGTGCCGAAGGCCGAGCCCAAGAAAGAATCGGGCGAGAAGGAACCGGACGAGAAGCGATGAGCCCCGCGGAC
Organism: bacterium; assembly: GCA_024743115.1. Lineage (GTDB taxonomy): Bacteria > Planctomycetota > UBA1135 > UBA1135 > UBA2386 > JAGQRA01. Next base: position 144,631 of record JANSXC010000016.1, read on the forward strand.
CCGGCGCCTGGCGGCAGTGCCAGCGCCGATGGCCCGCCGCCGTCACCTGAACGCGCGCCGAGCCTTGTGCTCGGGGTGCCGCGCGCCGGCGCCGCCGCGACCCTGGCCGGCTTCGCGCTGATGGCGGCCGAATTGACGGCCGTGCGACTGCAGGCCCCGTGGTTCGGCGACAGCGCCTATGTCTGGACCAACGTGATCGGCGTGATCCTCGCGGCGCTCGCACTCGGCGCGACGTTCGGGGGGATGCTCGCCGGCCGCGGACAGCCGCAGCGGACCCTGTCCTTCGCGCTGCTCGCGGCTGGTGTGCTGCTGGCACTCCTGCCGTTCCTCAGCGGGCCGCTCGGGCGCTGGCTCGTGCCCGGTGATCTGCCGCTCGATTCGGCGATGGGGGCGATCATCCGGGGATCACTGACCGCCACGATCCTGCTGTTCGGGCCGCCGATGATCCTGCTCGGCATGCTCGGTCCGCTGCTCGTGACCGCGTTGACGAACGGCGGCACACCGGTCGGCCGGGCCGCGGGCGCAACCTCGGCATGCGGCACGCTCGGCAGTCTCGCAGGGACGTTTGCGGCAACCCACTGGTTGGTGCCAACCCTCGGCTCGCGGCTCACGATGACCTCGACGGGCGCGCTGCTCGGGCTCGCCGCGCTGCTCCTCGTTACTCCGCGACGACGCGCCCTGGCCGCCGGCGCGGCCATCCTCCTCGGCGGCCTCGGGCTGCTGCACGGCAACGCGCCGACGAACCCGCTGCGCGCCCCAGGGCCGACCCGCGAACTCCTGGCGGAACGCGAGACCTCGTATCAACTGCTGCAGGTGGTGCGAGAACAGCTGCCCGAACAGCCGGCCCGCACCTTGCTCCTCATCAACGAAGGGCTCGATTCGTTCCATTCGATCGCGGTTGCGGACTCGGCCTTCACGGGCGCCTACTACGACTGGCATGCGATCGCCCCGCTGCTCGTCGGTCGCGGCAGCCCGCCGGCCGAACTACGCGCGCTGTCGATCGGCGATGCTGCCGGGTCGCTGCGTGCGGTCTACGCCGGTGTCCACCCGGACGCCACGGTCGATGGGGTCGACATCGACCCGGTCACGATGGCGCTCGGCGACGAGTTCTTCGCGCCGCGGAAGGCCGCGGGCGATCTCTATGCGCTCGACGGCAGGGTCTTCGCAAATGTTGCCACAGCACGCTGGCACGTGATCCACGTCGACGCGTATGCCAATCAGATCTACGTGCCGCCGCATCTCGCGAGCACCGAGTTCTTCGCGCGCCTGCACGACCGCCTCGAACCGGACGGGATCGTCGCGCTCAACGTCGGCGCGCTGCGCTCCGACGACCCCGTGCTACGTGCGGTCGGCACGACGTTGGCGCACGTGTTCGGCCACGCGCGCGCCATTCGCGTCCCCAACAGCCGCAACTACCTCGTGCTCGCCCGCCGTGGCGAGGCACCGGCCGCGGGCGATCTCGCATCGGCCAGCGCGCATGCCACCGGACTCGACGAGAACGATGCCGCGATCTGGCGGCACGTCGTCGGCCACGCCCAGAACGCCGCTGTCTGGCGTGACGTCGGCTCCGACGGCGTACTGCTCGTCGATGACCGACCCGTGCTCGACGAACTCATGATGCGGAGCTACGTGCGGAGCAACGACGGCGGCGAGGTCGTCGCATGCGGCGGGGAAGACGCCGTCGATCGCGCGGAGCTGGCGGCGTTCGAGGCGCGCAAGGCCCTCGACTGGCTCGGTGTCATCACGGCGGTGGGGCGCAGTTCGGCAGCTAGCGCGTACCTGCGAGAGACTGCGGGCGACGCGCGGTGGTCCATGCGTGAGCTGCACGCCGCGACGGCGGAGTATGCGGCGGCGCTCGACCTCACCGACGATCGCACCACGAGCGACCGGCTGACTGGGAAGCTGAGCATGCTCGAGCAGGAACTGAAGCCGCAGCAGCGCGCCGAGGACATCGCGCGCCGCAACGGCTGGGTCGCGGTCGTTGTCGCCGCGCTCGCGCTCGGCGCCGCAGTGATGATCTACAGAATGTCGAGAATCCCGGCGGCACCGTCGGTGAGCGTGCTCGTCGACGCGCGGTAGTTGCAGTCCGTCGCGTAGGCCGCGTTCCACGGCAGATTGTCTTTGTCGCAGACGCTCCCGAGACCGACCACCGCGAAGGCGCGGGCCAGCGGGGTCACGTCGTCGCGGTCGACGAGCTGCAGCAATGCGGGCAGGCTGCGCCGATCACCGATCTGCCCCAGCGCGGAGGCCGCAGCAGCCAGTCGCGCGAGACTCGGTTCGTCGAGCGTCAGCTCCCCGCACAGGTCGCCGACAACATTGGGATCCCCGAGCAACCCGAGGGCCTGCGTGCAGTGGAACACGATCGTCGACTGCCGCGCCGACGCACGCATCACTGCGCGAATCTCGCCCGTCGAGAGGTCGTCCCGCAGGAGCCCCAATGCGATACACAGGTAGCCGGCGACATCGCTCTGGTGCCCCTTCTTGCGCAGCAGCTTGCGCATGGCGTCCGCTGCGCCGGTGTCACCGACGAGCCCGAGGGCGAGCGCGATCGCTGCCTGCGCACTCGGCGTGCGAACCTCGGTCAGCGACGCCCGCAGCCGGTGGGTGATCTCGCCGTCGGGGTCGTAGTCGGGCCCGGCGGACCGCCGGGCCGGCAGCTCGAGCACAGCCAACGCCATCGCGACCCACGGCCGTTCGAGCGCCTTGTTCGAACGGTCGAACTCCGTGAGTAGCGCCTTCCTGGTCTCCGCACCGCCGAGCCGGCCGAGCGCCATGATCGCGAACCGTCGGGCCTGGTGGTCCTTGTGCCGCCGGAACGTCCGCAGCAGCAGCGCAGCGGTCTCGGCGCCCTGGTCGTCCTCGTGCTCCCATGCCGGCGTCAGCGGCCCGAGCGCCAACGCGCACGACTGCGCGATGTGAGGGTTGGTCTTGCCTTGGGACGAGCCCGACATCTGGCGCTGCAAGTCCGTGGCAAATCGCGCCCGCAGCGCGCCGGTGCGTGAATCGTTCGCGGGCAACAGCTTCGCGATCGCGGGCGGCACGTGCGCCTGAAGGAGTTCCTCGCCCGGCCCCATGCGGCGATCGTAGTACGCCATCAGCGCGTCGACGATCGCACCCCGCAGCACCCGCGGCGCCGCGGCGTCCCAATCCCTTGGAAACTGCGACAACGCTTCGATCGCGGCAACCCGCAGGTCACGACTCTGGCGGTCGCTTGCCACGACGGGCAGGAGCGCATCGACGATGCGGCGTGCGAGTCCGGCGTCACGGCCCTTCTGCAGCAACAGCCCGAGACCGAACGCAGCAAACGCACGCGTGCGCTCGTTCACCGAACGATCACCCGACAGCTTGCGCCCGTTGCCCGCCGCACGAACCAACGCCGTCAGCGTGCCGATGGTATCGGCGTCCACCTGACCAGCGATCCCGAGCGCGAGTGCGGCCGTCTCGCGCAGCTCCTGATCGCCGCGGGCCAGGAACGGCAACAGTTCGTCCCGGAGTCGCCACGTATCGCCGTCGGAGCCGATCTTTGCGAGCGCGATCAACGCCGCTGAGGTCGTGTCGCGACCAGCACCGCGACGCAGTAGCTGCACGATGCGGTCGGCCACTACCGTCCGATCCGCGGCGGTCGGGGCATCGACGTGCTGCGCACGGGCGGCGAGCCGCGGGTTGAGCAGCGCATCCTCGGGCGCGATGACCCGCCCGGACTGCACGGTTTCGCGCAGCTGCAGGAACGGATCCTTGCCGAACTCCCACCAGAACTCCCAACGGGTGAGGTCGTCGCCGAGCTGCATGCCGCGCGGTGCACCGGGCGCGCCGGCTGCCGCGCCGCCACCGCGGTGGCAGGACGGGTTGGGGTTGACCGTGTCACGCTGCGCCTTGCCCGGATCGGTCGTCGGGCCACTCGAGCCCGTGTTACCGCCCTGGCCGTTCGCGTTGACACCGGGACCGCCCGGCTTGACGTCACCGGGACCGCGATACTGGCCACCGTGGGCCAGGAGCGGCGCCGCGAGTGCAAGCGCCCCGAGGGCCCCGAAGATTCGGCGCAATCGCGGAGGAGCCGGGAGTCGGGTGGCAAGATTCGTCATGTTCGCTCCAACCTTCAGAGGATGTCGAGGATGCCGCTGACCTGGTTGGTCAGTGTTTCGGTCGTGGCGCGGTAGTTGGTGTCGACGGCGATCTTGCTGTTCCACGGCAGCGGTTCCTTGTCCGCGATACCGCCGAGTGCCACCGCCGCGAATGCGCGCGGCAGCTGCGCGAGTTCCGGGTCGTCGAGCATGGCGACCAACGGCTGAACGGATCGGCGATCACCGATGAACGCCAGGCCCGTGCTGATCGCAGCGAGCTGCGCGAGGTTCGAGCTGCTGTCTTGAAGCAGTCTCACGAGCTCGTCCGCCGCGTCTTTGTCGCCCAACCGACCGAGGGCGACCGCCGCTTGCTGCAGCAGGGTCGGGCGTCGAGTGGAGGACTGCACGACCTCACGGATCGAGTCCTGCGCTTCGTCGGCGTTCATGAGTGCGAGGCCGATACAGAGGTAACCCGCGAGCTCTTCCTTCGCGACCGAGCCCAGCAGCACATCCTCGAGCACCGGCGCCGCGTCGGTGTATTTCGTAAGCCCGAGGGCGATCGCCAGAGCACCCTTCAGATCAGGGTTCTTGGCCGTGGCAAACTCGTCACGCAGCATCCCGCCGAGCACACGATCGACTTCCTTGTTGCCGTCATCTGCCGCCGCGTAGGCGTGGAACGCGTGCACCCCGAGCGCGAGCGCGACCCATGACTTGTCGAGTGTCCTGGCCTTCCCGAGTCGCTGCAGCAGGATCTTGCGGGTGTCCGGTCCACCGATCTGCCCGAGGGCCAGAACACAGAACGAGCGGGTTTGCGCATCCTTGTCGTCGATGGCCTGCTGCTGCAGTAGCCGGAGCAGTTCGGTGTCACTCGGCCGTACCAGCCGCCCGAGCGCCAGCGCGCACGACCGCCGGACGTCCGGAGCAGCCCGCTTCCGACCGGCGTGCTTGCCCGCCAGCCCGCGGGCGAACAGGGTCCGGAACTCACCCGCCCGCCGGTCGTCACGGTCTATGAGCTTTGCGATCGCGGTGGGGCAGTGGGCCTGCAGGAGCTGACGCCCGACGCCGAGGTCACGGCCGTAGTACTTCGTGAGCGTCGCGAGCGCCTGTTCCCGTACGGCGTCCTCCGCAGGTTGCTTCGGGTCTAGCCGCAGCAGGCTGATCCCCTGGATCGCGGCCACGACGAGGTTGCGACTGCTGCGGCGGTCCGGGCCCAGGAAGCGTTCGAACTCGGCGAGCGCGCGGGCCTTGACCTTGACGTCGGCCGTCGCATGGGCGGCGAGTCCGAGGCCGAAGGCCGCGAACGCGCGCGTTCGTTCGTTGACGGCCCGGTCACCGCTGGCCTTGCGGCCGGCCTCGTCGTCGCGGAGCAAGCTGACGAGCAAGTCGAGCTGAGCCGAGGCCCGGCTCGTTGGACCCGCGATCCCGAGCGCGATCGCCGCGGTTTCACGAATCTCCTGGTTGCTGGCATCGAGGCGCTCGCGGAACACATCGACGAGCCGGAAGTCCTTGTGATCCTTCCCGATCTTCGCCAACGCGATCAGGCTCGAGGAAATGATGTCGAAGTCGCGCTCGAGCGTGTCATCGAGCGCGCGCTTGAGCGCCGGTTGGATCTCGCTGGTGATCTGGCCAGCTGAGGGCGCCAACGAGTTGCGCGCGTTCTTTCGCTTGCCGAGGTAGAAGTCGTCGCTGCCGGTTTGCACGCTGCCGTCGTGCACGGCCTGGCGCAGCATCAGGTACGGATCCTTGTTGAACTCCCACCAGTAGACCCAGCGCGTCAGGTCGTCGCTGAGCTGGAAGCCACCGCCTCCCGTCCGGCCACCACCCGGGCCGGAGCCGGGGCCGGGTCGGCCACCGCCGGTGCTCCCCGGTTGCGAAGGGCCGGACGCCGACGGGCCTCCCGGACCGCCGGTCGTCGGACCGCCACCAGGGCCGGACGGGCCGCCGCGGCCACCGCCGCCACCGCCGGGCGGGACGACATCACCGGGGCCGCGGTACTTGCCACCGTGGGCATGAGCCTGCTCGCCGAACGCGAGGCTCGAAACGACGCAGAGCGTCAGGGCAGTCAGGGTCTTCATTTTTCGTTCCTTGGATCAGGCGGTCGATCGGCGACGCAGGAACGAATGCAAGACGCGGGCCAAGCGCGTTTGAGGCCGTCAGGCGGGGTGTTGTTGGGCGTTCGTTACGCCAGCGCGACGACAAGCGGGATCGCCGCCTGCAGGTGAGCCGCACGCGGCGCGGTTCGCACCGACGTCGCGGGGCCTACGACACGAAAAAGCCCGCGAGGTCAAACGACCTCGCGGGCTCTCGGTGGGGCAGGCACGGCACCCGCAAAGCAGGCACCGCACGAGCAGTGCTCGCTCTTGCTTACAGGATGTCGAGGATGCCCGACGTCCGGTTGGTCAGCGTTTCGACCGCGGCGCGGTAGTTGGTGTTCACCGCGATCTTGCTGTTCCAGGGCAGCAGCTCCTTGTCGGCGATGCCGCCGAGGGCAACCGCCGCGAACGCACGCGACAGCTGGCCGAGACTCGTGTCCTCGAGCATCGCCTTGACCGGCGCGACGGAGCGCTGGTCACCAATGAAGCCGAGCGCCGAAGCGATCGCCGACAGCTTGGCGAGGTTGCCGCTGCCTTCTTCGGCCATCAGCTTCTGCAGGTCGTCGGCGACGCGCTTGTCACCGAGCTTGCCGAGCGCGATCGCGGCCTGCTTGAGCAGGTCGGGACGACGCACCGACTCCTGCACGACGCGACGGATGTCGGTCGTCGACTTGGTGTCGTTCATCAGCGCGAGGCCGATGCAGAGGTAACCCGACAGGTCTTCCTGCGCGACCGTGGCGAGCATCTTCTCGCGCATGCGGTCGGCGGCTTCCTGGTACTGGTTGAGGCCCATGGCCACCGCCAGCGACGCGAGCAGGTTCGGCTGCTTGGTCGCGCGGAACTCGTCGTAGAGCGTCTCGCCGATCAGCTCTTCGGGCTCGATCTCGCCACTCTGCGCCTTCTGCGCTTCGTACTTGTAGAACGAGTAGACGCCGAGCGCGAGCGCGCACCAGGGCTTCTCGAGCGACTTGCTCTTGTCGAACTCCTTGAGGATCGTCGAACGGTTCAGTTCACCGCCGATCTGCCCCAGCGCGAGCATCGAGAAGAACCGCGTCTGCATGTCCTTGCTGTCGTGCCAGGAGTCGAGCAGGATCTTGTTGTACTCGACGTCCGGGTTGGCCTTCTTGTCCTTGTCGTTGTTCGGACGGACCAGCTGACCGAGCGCGAGCGCGCAGGACCGCCAGATGTCACGGCTGGTGCGCTTGATCTTGCCCTTGCGGAGCAGGTCCTTCGCGAACAGCTCCTTGAAGTGGTCGGCGCGCTTGTGGTTCTTGCCGATCAGCTTCGCGATCGCGGTGGGGCAGTGCGACTGGATGAGCTGGTCGCCCGGGCCCATCTTCTTCATGTAGTAGTTCTCGAGCACCTCGACGGCCTCGTCGAGCAGCTTGGTGCTCTCTTCCGAGTCGGTGTCGAGGTTGAGCAGGCTGAGGCCGTGGATCGCTGCGACGCGCATGTTGCGGGCGCTCTTCTCCTTGGCGGTCAGGATCGACTGCAGCGCATCGAACGCCTTGCGCTTGAGCGCGAGGTTCGTGGTGCTGTAGGCGGCGAGGCCGAGGCCGTAGGCCGCGAACGAACGCGTGCGCTCGTTGACCTGCGAGGCTTCGCTGGTCTTGCGCCCGAGGTCATCGTCCTTCACCAGGCCGGCGAGCAGGTCCATCTGCTTGTCGGCGAGGCCCGTGATGCCGGCGATGCCGAGCGACAGCGCGGCCGTCTCACGGATCTCCTGGTTGTTCGCCTTGAGGCGCGAGCTGAAGACGTCGTAGAGCTTGAAGTCCGGGTGGTCCTTGCCGATCTTCGCCATCGCCACCATGCAGGAGCTGATGATGTCGAAGTCGCGCTCCAGCGTGTCGTCGAGCGAACGCTTCAGCGCGGGCAGGATCTCGCCCATGATCTGCTCCTCGGTCGGACGCAGCGAGTCCTTGGCGTCGCTCTTGCGGCCGCCACCGAGGTAGAAGTCGTCACTACCCGTCTGCGGGCCGGCAGCCTGCACCGCCTCGCGGAGACGGATGAACGGGTCCTTGTTGAACTCCCACCAGAACTCCCAGCGGGTGAGGTCGTCGGTCAGCTGGATGCCGCGCTGACCGGTCTGAGCGGCACCGCCACCCGAAGGGCCGGACGGACCACCCGTCGACGGGCCCGAAGCACCGGGCGTCGTCGGGCCGGACGGGCCAGGCGCGCTGGGGCCGGACGGACCACCGGTCGTGGGGCCCGAAGGGCCGCCGCCACCGCGACCGCCACCGGGGGACGGCGGAACGACGTCGCCGGGGCCGCGATACTGGCCGCCGTGCGCATTAACTGTGTCGGGCAGGGCGACCAACCCGGCCAGGCAGAGTCCAGTGAGGACGAGCTTCTTCATTGTCGTGTTTCTCCAGCTCCGCTCGGGGCGGGTGGTGATCGGAATGGGTTCTGTTACTTCGGATGCTAATGCAATCCGCTTGCGAGGAGAACAGTGCAAATGCGGGGCCAAACGCCGCAGGGCCACGAGTTTGGGTGAATTCGGGGTAGCTGGGACCAGAAGTGTTACCCAGGCGAAACAACAAGGGGCATCAGGCCCCCGAGGGGCGCCGCAGGAGCTGCACGATCTGCCGGTGGGCGCGCGGGCCCGCCGCGACGTTGGGATAGTGCGGATCTGGCCCGGGCCCGTCGCCGCTGGCCGCGTGGGACGCGAGGTCGCGCAGCGGAAAGATGCGCTCCCCGGCCCAGTCGGTGAACCGGCCACCGGCCTCCTCGACCAGCAGCCCGGCGGCGGCGATGTCCCACGCCTTGCCCTGCTGCTGCACGTTGGCATCGAGGCGACCGCAGGCGACGTCGACGAGCTGGGTCACCGTGCTGCCGAACGTCCGGATCCGGTTGCCGCGACTCTGCAGCGCCGCGAGGAAGCGCAGATCCTGCTGCCCACGGAACCACTGACAGCCGACGATCGCGCCCGCGTCGATGCGGCGATCGGGCAATTCGAGCCGCCGACGCCCGCAGCGCACCCCGCCACCCCGGATCGCGACGTAGCAGCGATCCTCGGGCTGGCAGTGCACGACGGCGAGCAGCGGCTCACCGCGATCCAGGAGCGCGACCGCGACCGCGAAGTGGGGCAGCCCGTGCGCGAAGTTGCTGGTGCCGTCGATCGGATCGACGACCCAGAGCAGCTCGGCATCCGCCCGCAACGTCTCGGTTTCCTCGCCGAGCCACCCGGCTGCGGGCAACAGTTCGAGCAGCTCGCGCCGCAGGCGTTGCTCGGTACGCAGGTCGATCGCGGTCACGAAGTCACCCGTGGCCTTCTCCCGGACGTCCTCGCGCCGCAGACGCCCCTGCCCGGACAGGACCCGGGCCGCCGCCGCGCCGACCAGGCGCTCGACCGCTCCGGCCAGGCGCCGGCAGCGCGCGAGCGGCAGCCGTGGAGTGAACGAACGGCGGCGCGCAGGCATGGCGCTGCACGCTAGCCGTTGCGGCCGGCCATCGCGATGGACAAAAGGGATGCAAGCGGCTCCCCGGCGGCTACAAGTGCCTGCGCATGGCACGCCGCGAGACGTTCCCCCGACTGCGTTGGCCGGTTGCTTGCTGGCCGCTACTGGTCGGCTGGCCGCTGCTGGCGGTCCCTATGCTGCTCGCCGCCTGCGCCGGGACGCCACCGGGAAACGGCGCCACCGGCCAACCCGGCACCGAACGAACGAACTCGTTCCTCGAGAACGGTTCGCAGCCGGGCGCGGGGCCGACGGCGGCGATGTCGAACCGCTCCAGTACCGAAGCGAACACGCCGAAGCCCGAGCCGCGGTGGCCCGACTCCCGTGACGATAGAGCCAATCCGGCAGGAGCAGCGCCGGAACCGGGCGCCGAACGCAGCGCCGCGGTAGCGACCGACGCCGCCCACGCCACGACGGAGTCCGCCATGTCCGCACTCGCGCCGATCGCCGATGCCGGATCGAACCAGCCGGAGTCCGATCAGGCCGCGACGCCCGCCACCGCACCGCCGGACTCGCGCCCGCACGAACCGGTCACGGTGGCGGACCTGCGAGCCCACGAACGCAGACTGCGCGAGGCGTTGCTCGGCCCCGACCCCGTCGGCGCCGCGCTCGATCTTGCCGCGCTGCTCGCCGACCTCGAACGCCACCGCGAAGCCCGGCACGTGCTGTTGCGCGCGCGCGCGGATCAACCGAACCCGGCGCTCGCCGTGGCAATCGCGGGAATCCAACGCGACCTCGGCCAACGCCACCTCGCCGTTGCCGAACTGCGCACGCTTCGTGATACCAACGGCGCGGTCGCGATGCATCCCGGCCTGCTGTTCGAACTCGCGGAGCTCGAATGGCTCGAAGGCGAGGGCGGCGCCGCGACCAAGACGTTGCTCGAGCTGCGCCGCATCCACGCGACCGACGACTGGACCCGCGGCAACACCGCGCGCCTCGACGGCCTGATCAACGAGATCAACAGCCACGATCGGCCGCAGCGCGTCGCGCTGCGCGACCTGCTTGGCAACCTACGCGGCGCGGACTCGCCGACCGTGCGCCTGAGAACCCTGGAGCAGCTCGTGGCGATGACCCGCCAGCCCGACGCCGCGCCCGGCTTGCAGGCGCTGGAGCGCCGGGTTCTCGCGGTGGGGGTCGGCGACGCCTCGAGCGCCGTGCGTGCCCGCGCAATCCAGCTCGGCCCCGTCGGCAGCACCGATCGCAAGGTGTTCTGCTCGATGGCGCTCGCCGATCGCGATCCGCTCGTTCGCCGGGTCGCCGCCGAACGGGCCGCCGAGTTGCTCGGCAGCGCGGCCGGCCCGCTGCTCACGGCGCAGCTCGCCGGGGAACGCGATGCCGCGACGTTCGTGGCAATCGACAACACGTTGCGCCGGCTCGCGAGTGAACCGGAGACCGACGGTCTGACGCAGCCTGACGCCGTGGAGCGGCGCGCCATCCTGGAGCGGTGGCAGGAGCGGTTCGGCGCGGCGCCAATGCCGGATCCCGCTCCCGATACGTCGGATCCGCCATCCCAGACGCCGAGGCAATCAGGAATGGGAGAGCAATGAGCACGAGTCGTGCAGACGGTGCCGACCATCGGTCCGCCGAGCCGCGCCGACGACATCGGTTCGTCATGCTGGCCGCCACGGCGCTCCTGGGGTGCAGCGCCGCGGACAACCTGACGTATCCCGAGATCGCGAACGAACTCGACCGCATCGTCACGGTCCGTGGCACCGGTTTCGAACGTCGCCTCGAGTACGCCGATCGCGCCGAAGTCTCGGTCTGGTACATGCGGAACGTGCTGTTCGTGCCGTTCCGCATCGTGCTCGGCTTTCTCGCGGGCGGCACGACGGTCGCCGAGCTCGAAAACCCGTCGGAGCACGTGCGCGAACTACTGCTCGAGCTGCCCGACGAAGCCGGGGCCGATCTCGACCGGGGCTCGGACGCGATCCATCGACTGCTCGAGATCGCCGAGCTCGAGCAGAACCCCGCCAACGTCATTGTCGCGCTCGATGGCGCGACGCGCGTGCTGCGCCAGCTCGGTGAGACCGGGGTCGGTGATCCCGCGACCATCGACCTCACCGTCGACCCGACCCGGCTCGACGCCGCCCGCGCCGCGGTCCAGCTCTCGCGGCCACGTGCACGCACGGCCGACGGCAGCAACTTCCCGGCTGCGGCGATGACGGCCTACCGCGCGGCGCTCACCGTGCTCGTCGAACGCCCGCTCGCGAGCGCCTGGGACCGCCGCGCACTGATCGCCGATCTGCGAACGCTCTGGCGCAACGAGACCATCCCCGAGCTGCGCGAAACGGTCGCCGCCGATCTGCGGACGGCTCTCGGACACGCGGTGCACGCGGCGCTCATCGCGGCCATGCGAACGCGTGATGCCGACCGCGCGGATATCCGACTGTGCGCGATCCAGTCCTTCCGCAGCCTCGGCGGCCCGGAGTGCGTCCCCTTCCTGCTCGCACTCAAGACCGTTCCCGGGCTCACGACGGCGCGTGTGGCCGAGCGCTTCGATCCCGACCCACTCGTGCAACTGCGGCTGATCCATCTCTGTGGCCAGGTCCGGGGCGAAATCGCGCTGCGAGCGGTGGCACTGCCCGGCCGCGAGGCCTGGGAGGCGATCGCCCCCGCCGACTTTCTCGCGCAAACGGTGCTGACGGAGCAGGCCTATTACAGCAAGCTGCGCACTCCCGCGCTGACCGCGCTCTGCCTCTGTCTCGGCAAGCCGCGCCTCGACTATGGCATACAATGGGTCGAGGAGTGGTACACGGCCCGGCAACGCGGTTGACCGCCTCGACCTGATCCGATCTCGAACGTTTGCCGCATGCCCGCCCTGCAATCCTCCTGGCTCGACCAACCGATCCACTACGACGGCTCGCAGCTCCGCTCGCACTGGATCCTCGAGACCACCGAACTCGTCGGTGACGCGGTGGTCGGGTTTCGGGGCGGGTGTGACGTAGCGCTCGCCGAGATGGCGGACATCGCCGACCTCGACGGCCCGGGGATCGCAGGAAACGACCTGGTGCACATCCTCTGGGAGAGCTTCGAGCAGCCCGATCTGCTGCTCGCAGTGCACCGCCAGCGGCTGCTCGCGGCTCAGGCCGGCGAAGTCGTTCGGGAGCTGGCGCCCGGGGTGGCCCTGCGCCGTGAGGGAGACGATTTGTTTGTCGGCGATGGCAAGCTGTCGATTTCGATCGCGACCGCCTCGACGGTGAGCGCACTCGTGCATTTCGCGGTCAACGCGACGCCCGGCGGCGCGCCAGTTCCGACGGCGACGCTCACGGAGCTCGGCATCGAACCGACAGCATTCGGCCAGCGCCTGCTCGAACGCATCGTCGACGAGCAGCTCACGATCACCGCCGCACGCGCCATGGTGCGCGCCAAAGGCGAATGGGCCGCGGGCCGCCGCGACACCGCGGGAGGGGCCGATCGATGAACAAGCACCTCGTCACGCTGCTCAAACTGCTGTTCGTCGCGGGCCTGATGTGGTTCGTGTTCTCGGGCATCGCGTTCGAGGACCGGCTCGTCTACCGCGACAAGAAGGGTGACGAACTCGAGGTCGTCGCGACGAAGACCATCGAGATCGTCGGGTCGTGGCAGGCCGACCCCATCATCTACCGGACTGCGACCGATGCGACGGAGCGCAGCCAGGCCCTCGGCACGCAGACCGACGGCCGCGTGCTCGAGGTCGAGCCTGGCTTCCTGACCTACTGGCGCAACCTCGATCCGTGGCTCTTCGCCCTCGGCGCGTTCTGCTACTTCCTGACGGTGCTGATCGCCGGCACGAGATGGTGGTGGTTGCTGCGGGTCAACGGCACCGATGTGTCGCTGTTCGAGACGCTGCGGTTCACGTGGATCGGTGTGTTCTTCAACTCGGTGATGCCCGGAGCGACGGGTGGCGACCTGATCAAGGCGATCTACATCATGAAGCGCTGCCCCGGTCACCGGGTGCAGGTGCTCGTCTCCGTCGCGGTCGACCGCGTGCTCGGGCTGGCTTCGCTCGCGCTGCTCGGCGCGATCGTCGTGCTGTTCGCGCTCGATCGCTTCACCGACGTCGCGATCGGCATCTGGGGCGTCATCCTCGGCGTCGGCCTGATCGGCATGTTTGCGTTCAGCCGCCGACTGCGGGAGTTGATCCGACTCAAGGCCTTGCTCGAGCGGCTACCGGCCAAGATCAGTAACATCCTGAAGCTCGTCGACCAGGCGGTCTTCTTCTACCGCGACCACAAGGGCGTCATCGTCTTCAGCCTGCTCGCCGGCGTGCTGAACCACGTCGTGTCGGTGCTCTGCGTGGTCTCGGGCTATTGCGGGGCAAGCCGTCGACGGGGGTCGAAAACCCAACATTTGAAAATTCGACAGCATTTCCCCTTAGGAGTGGGGTTTCATCTGGTGCAGAATCGCACCGGGGGCCCGGAGGCACGCCCGCGCTAAGTGGCAGAATCGCCGAATGCCCGGAACTCGCCGGGACGATGGTGCCGGGGGCCGAGACGTCGACCAATGGGGTATTACCCCATGGCGCGCC
>JANSXC010000018.1 GCA_024743115.1 bacterium
GGTGTGTTGGTGTCGCGTGGCAGGTGGGCGGGTGGTGTAGTGTTGTTCGTGTCGTTGCCGTCGGTGTCGTCGTCGTCGTTGTTGTTGGTGTTGTTCTTGCGCCCAGCGCGAGAACTCGGGCGTCGAGAACACCTCACGCTTCAGTCGGACGCACCAGTGGCACCAGTCACTGCCGGTGAAGTTGACGAGCAGCGGCCGACCGGTCTTCTTCGCTTCGGCCTGGGCGGTGGTGAGATCGGTATGCCACGTCGGTGCGCGGTTGGCCCGCAGCTCGGCGTCGACAAGCTCGGTCCAGTGCTTCGCGCCGCCCCGCTCGTATCCGAGTTTGCCGAGCCTCTTGCCCGTGTGGTCGAGCAGGAGGACCGTGGGGTAGCCGCGGACGCCGTAGTGCTTCGCCAGCTCGCGGTTCTGCTCCCGCTGGGCCTTGCTCTGCGTGCCTGAGCGTGGGAAGTCGATCTCGACGAGCACGACGCGGTCCCTGGCCCAGCTCGCGAACTCGGGCTGCTGGAACACCTCGGAATCGAGTTTGTGACACCAGTGGCACCAGTCACTGCCCGTGAACTTGACGAGCAGCGGCTTGCTGGCGCGCTTCGGGCCGCCGGCGGCAGCGGTCTTCGCGGCGGTGAAGTCCGTGGACCACGTGGGCGAACTCGGCGCCTGCTGCCCGTCGTCCTGGGCCGGCGTGGGCGATGTCAGGAGCGTGCAGGTCAGGGCGGTCAGAACCCCGGTGGTGAGGAGGCGGATCGGGAAACGGTTCATGCGAAGGTCGAATCGGTGGGCGGCAGGAGATGCGCGCCGTGTTACGCCGAAAGACCGCCGCCGTTCCGTGCTGGGTCGATCCCTTCGTGATCAGCGATCAGTTCGCGATCAAGAAGTGACAGATGTCGCCATCCTGCAACACATAGTCCTTGCCCTCGAGCCGCAGCTTGCCGGCGTCGCGGATCGCCTTCTCGCTGTGGAACTCCATGAGGTCGCCGAATTGGTAGACCTCGGCGCGCACGAACTTCTTGACGAAGTCCGTGTGGATGACGCCGGCCCCGATCGGTGCCGTGTCGCCCTTCTGGATGACCCACGCGCGGGTCTCTTTCTCGCCCGCGGTGAAGAACGTCTGCAGGCCGAGCAGATCGAACGTGCGTGTGATGATGCGCGAGAGCCCGGACTCCGTGAAGCCGAAGTCGGCCATGAAGGTCTCGGCATCCTCGGGAGACATGATCGCGAACTCGGCCTCGAGATCACCGCAGAGGTGCGCGACTTCGGCGCCGGTGCGTGACGCATAGTCCCGCAGCGCGGCGACGTGCTCGCTCTGCCCGTCCTGGTCGTCGTCCCCGACGTTCGCGAGGAACAGCACGGGCTTGATCGTCATGAGGAACAGTGGGTAGAGCAGCTTGTGCTCCTGCGGCGTGAACTCGGCCTGCCGCAGCAGTGTGCCGGCGTCGATCGCGGCCAGCGCCTTCTCGAACGCCGCGAGCTGCGCTTGCATCTCCTTGTCGCCCGTCCGTGCCTTCTTGCTGACGCGTTCGATGTTGCGCTGCAGGGTGTCACGGTCGGTCTGCGTGAGTTCCATCTCGACGATCTCGACGTCGGTCGCCGGATCGAGATCGCCGCTGACGTGCTGCACGCCGTCGTTCTTGAAACAGCGCACGACGTGGATCAGCGCGTCACTCTCCTTGATTGCGCCGAGGAAGCCGACGCCCATGCCCTGACCTTCACTCGACCCGGACACCAGCGCAGGGATGTCGGTGATCTGCATCTGCGCGGGGATGATCTTCTTGGTCGGAATGTGCTCGGCGATCTTCGCGAGCCGATCGTCGGGCACGTCGACCACGCCGGGCACGGGGGTGGTCGTGGAGAATTGGTTGATGCTGCGCGATTCCGCGGCGGTGCCGGTGATCGCCTGGAAAACGGTAGTCTTGCCGACGTTCGGAAGACCCAGGATGCCTGCGGTGAGTGCCATGGTTTCGGGGCAAACGTCATAGCGCGTAGCCGCGGCGGGCGCTGCCGCGGAACGGGCTTTTTGTGGCGCTGGTGCCGCGACCCGGCGGCGGGGTCGCTCAGTTGGCCATGACGACGGCCATCAGTTCGAGCAGGCTCAGCACCGCGAGGCCGCCGGACGGCAGCAGCACCGCGTCGACCATCGGGCTGCGAAGGCCGCTGAACGCGCCGGTGTCGATCTCCTTGCTGGCGGTGAGCAGGCGTTCGTGCTTGCCGAGCGTGGCCTTCGGTTCGCCCTTGGTCGAAAGCCGGGCGATGCGGCGATGCATTCGTTCGAGTGCGGCCTCGCGACTGCGCCGGGTCGCGCGCAACAGCAGGATGCCGCTGACGAACACGGCGACCGCGAGTCCGAACATCAATGCCAGGAACGGCAGCGGCCAGTGCCACGCGTCGAACGTCGAATACTGCCCGAAGGTCATCAAGGCCATGACCGCGAACGGGTACCAGAACAACCGGCCAACGGCCGTTGTGCGCTGGCACACGATGTCGATGCGGAGATGGTCGGCGAGGTCTTCGCCCTCCAGGCCGTGCTCCGCAGCGAGCTGTTCGGCGGCTTTGCCCTTCGGCCAATCGCCCGCCGCGCGCCCAAGCATGCGAACGAGTGCGTTGGACAGGCGTGCCGAGTCCGCGACACCGAGCGCGAGGAAGACGGTGAGCACTACGCTGTAGGAGCCGACGGCGAAGTCGAGCCAGTAGGCAGTGTCGCCGCGATAGGGCGGGCGCGGCGCGGGTTGCAGCAGCAGCGCGGCAGCGGAGATGGCGAACGCGAGCAGCAAGAACGGTGCGATTCGCACGAAGCGCGGCCATGCCTGGCCGAGTTCGCGATAAAGCGTCCACGACTCGGCCGGACTCGGGCTCTCGAGTTGGTCGCAGCGCCGCAGGGCGCACGCCTGCCACAGCGACCAGGGCGTGCGCGGCCACGTCGGCGTCGGGTCGTCCTTCGAGCAGAAGAAGCGGTCGCCGATGCCGGTATCGGAGTGGCGGATGCGCACGAGGCCGAGCCAGAGCATCACCACCGCCGCTGCGCATGCACCGATGCGGACGAACTCCGTCGGCCACATGCTCACGCTCTGTGTCCAGTAGAACGGCTCGCCCTGGCGCGTGAACAGGAAGTCGGTCGCTGCGGACAGCACGAGTGCGAATAGCACGACGGTGACCAGCAGGCCCAGCACGAACAGGTGGGGCCTGGTCGTGACCGTTTCGGTCGTCAGTCGCCGCAGTTCGCGCCGAATGCGAATCGACATCAGGTAGGCGAGCACGAGCGCGAGCAGCACGAACGAGCTGCCGAGCACGATTTCGCGCGGATGCACCGCGAAGGACTCGATCGGCGGATGGAGCGGGCTGCGAGCGATGGTCGTGGCGAACTCGATCGGGCGGGTGCGGCCGATCTCGAACACCCGCGGCGTGATCGGTCCGAGCGCGGATTGCGGTTGGTCGCCGACGCCGGCGAGCGTCGCCAGGAAGATCGCGGATTGGTAGCTGTCGCGGAATGCGCCGGCATCGCGCTGGATCGACGGGTGGAGCTCGTGACCGAAACCCGACACGACTACCAGGTTCTGCGTGAACGGCGTGAGTTCGCTGGGCACGAGGCGCGCGTCGAGATCGGTCGTGAAGAACACGTGATCCGGAAAGCGCGGTTCGAGCGCCTGCAGGATCGCGAGCTTGTCGTAGATGTCGCTGCCGACGATGCCGATCGCGTGAAACGCATCCTTGGCGCCACGCTCCGCGATCGTGTCGGCGAGCTGCAGCACGCGGTCGAACTGGTTGGGCCCGAACGCGTGGTTGGCGGGTAGTCCCGCGGTCGAGTCGAGCAGACTGCGGACGAGCCCCTCGACGTCCTGGCCCGGCGTATCCCGCTCGGCCGCGGAGCGGGGTGTGCTCGCGCTCGTGGCGGGCGTGATGCCGTCGATGCCGCGGAGGTACGAGAACACCTCGACGTTGACCGTATCGGCGACCCCCTGCGCGAGCAGATCCGTTGCGCTGGTGTCGCCGCCGCGCCGGCGAGCTTCGATCGCCGCTTCGAACGTTTGTTCGAGCGTGCGCCCGTAGAGCGTGTCGCGTTCGAGGATCAGCGCGATGCGATCCTTGGTTGGGTCGACGCCGCGCAGTACGAGCTCGTCGAGCACCGCCGCCGCGAGTTCGTCGTCGGTGCAGTTGGTGCGCGAGAAGACATGGGGATTGGTGTCTGACGCGAACAGCTCCTGCAGCGTCTTCGCCGGCGGCTTCAGTTTCGCGTCTGCGCGTGCCCACGTGAGGAGATGGCGATCCGGGACCGTGGCGCGCGGTGAGAGAATCCGGGCCTTTGGCGTGAGTGCCGCGACGATCTGGTCGCGGATTGCGGCCTTGCCGCCCGCACCCTCGGGCGCGTTGCCTTGCTTGGTCTCCAGATAGTTCACGAGGAATGCGTCCGCCTGCTCCGCGACATTGCCGACCGGGTCGACGGTCACGGGCTGCTGCATCTGCAAGCGCCGGCGGTGCAGATCGGTCGCATCGAGGGCCTGCTTGAGGATGGCACGACCGTTGTTCTTGCTCTTCGACAGTCGGTTCTTCGCGGCGGCCCAGCGCTTGCTGCTCTTCGGTGCCTTGCCGACGCGCAGCTCGACCGCCTTCTGGACCTCGTTCTCTGCGATCGGGCGCCCGGCTTCGGGGTCCGCGGCCGCTGCTCGCGCCTGTCGGCGTCCAACGAGGCTCGCGACCATCGCCGCCAGGGTGTTCGAGTTGGAGGGGCCGATGACGCGGAAGCGGATGCGCTGCTTGAGATGTTCGACTTCGGACTTGCGGGCCTTCGCCGTCGTGCCGACCACGAGATCGGTCAGCGGTTCGCAGACGACGTGCTCGCCGCCGAGCAGCGGGTCGGAACCGAGGGCGCGCTCCGGCAGCCAGAGCACGAGCACCGCCGCGGGGGTGTCGCCCGTTCGCTCGACGAACCGCGAGTGTTCGTACCATTCGTACGGGATCGGCATCGGCTTGGCTTCGAGTCCGGCCGCGAGCACGGGCTGGAACGAGAACGACCCGATGTGTTCCGTCGAACTCGGCACGAAGTCGGCCGTCATGAGCGCGGACACCACCGCGACGCGGTAGCGCCGGCGAACCTCCGAGTCCTCGGCGTAGTCGCCACCCGGGATGAACACTGGCAGGATCGTCAGTGACTGCTGCGCGACGACGGCGGGCGGGACGTCGGCCGCCGGGGGCTTCTGCGGCGGCGTGCCGACGTGTTCCCGGATGCGGTTCGTCAGATGCTTGAGCGCCTGGTCCGCGGAGCGATCGCTCTTGGCCGCGAGCACGGCCGCGAGCGGGTCCTGCCAGAGCCGGGCGTCGACGTTCTGGCCGCCGGGCAGCGCGATCCCGCCGCGGTTTGCGACGACGGGACGATGGGTGCCGACCCGATCGCTGACCACGAAGTGGCCCGTGATGGCGGACAGAACGAGAAGGGCGCTCGTGATCGGCCCCAATAGCGCGGTGCGATCGGACATGACTCTCCGCCGCGCGAGGATGCGCGCGGGGTCGCCATGTTAACCGCTATCGGCGGGGCGGTCCGCTACTTCCCCTGCTCGGGTCTCGGCCGTCGCCTGGCTGCCTGCGGCTCGAACGGGTGCGCGAATGGCTGCGGCTTCACGTTCGCGAGCAGCGAGCTCCGACCCTTCTCGATGTCCTCGCCGACTGCCGCAACGAGGTCGCGGAGCCGTTCCATCTGCCAGAGGCCGAGGAGCAGCTTCGTGCCGCGAACGCGCGTCTGCAGTTGTTCACACTGCAATGCCGCGACGCTGCGCTGGCTGTCGTCGTTCTGCGTCGAGTGGTGGCAGAGTGCCAGCATCGTGACGAGTTGCTCGATGACCTTGCCGAGCCGCTGCAACGGAATCTGGGCGCGCGTGAGTTCGAGCTGGAACCAGAGGTTGATGCCGAGGTTGGCCCAGCGCAGCCAGCGCAGGCGTTGCTCCGCGAACCGGGCGTAGCCGCGGAGTCTCTGAGGCAGCAGCTGATAGCGCGGGATCCAGCTCGTCGGCAGGATCAAGAGCGGCAGCCGCAGGACCTCGATCACCAGGTTGATCAGGATCCACGCGACGAGCTTCCAGAACGACAGGTTGGTCAGCAGGCGCCAGGTCGCGAGCATCACGCGCCGCGGTTCCGAGAAGATCGACAGCGGTGTGATGCGCAGCAGTCGTCGTTCGCGCGGGAGCGGTTTGCCGTCGTCGCCGACGTTGATCGACTGGATCACGCCGAGCATGCCGGCCATGTAGCGGCTCGTGAACGTGTCGGTCACGTCCTTGACCATGCCCATGAGGATCAGGTCGTCCTCGCCCTCGACCACGCCGAACACGTGCATGTTGCCGCGGGCCTCGTGCACGCGGGAACCCTTGTCGAACGAGCGACCGCCGAGCACACGTTCGCACGCGATCTGTGACTCGAGCGCGGAGGTCGCGCAGGCGGACTTCGTCAGGTCGCGCAGGCCCGCGAGGTCGACGCCCTTGCGGTCCTGTTCGAGCGACAGGTGGCTCAGCGCCCGCGACTGCAACGCGCCGCCGAGCATGCGACCGAGATGCTGCCGCGGCAGTTCGTGCTTGCTTACGCGGCCGCCGACACCTTCGCGCGTCGTGGCGTAGTGCGCCGCGTCCGCCGCCATCATGCGCTGATAGCCCGCAGACATCGCAGCGAGCATGCAGCGGCCCATGCGCAGGCAATAGAACAGCACCTCGACACCGTCGGCCTGGATCTCTTCCTCGGCCTTCAGCGGATAGTTGTCGAAGTGCAGCCGCGAGTTGAAGTTGGCCTCGAACACGCCCGTGTTCGACGACTTGCACCAGAACGTGTGGTCCTTGCCATCGGCCTCGGTGATGTCCTGCTCCGGCAACCGCGTAACGAACAAGCCGACCTTCTTGCCGGTCTCGCCGATGCGCGCGACGATGCCGACGAGGCCGCCGTGGATCGCGTTCGTGATCCAAAGCTTGTTGCGATCGCCGGTCGCGTGCAGCCGGAAGCCGCCGGCCGGGTCGGGCTCGACGTAGGCGCGCACCTTCTTGGCGTTGACACCGATGCCGACCTCCGTGAGGCCGAACGCCATGAGCTCGCCCTCGGCGACCAGCGGCAGGAACGTCTTTTTCTGCCCGTCCGTGCCGTAGGCCAGGAGCGACCCCGCGCCGATCGTGAGTTCGCCCGAGATCTCCACCGCGAGCGGGCCGAGGCCGTTGGCCGCGAGTTCTTCTTCGACGAGCGCCAGTTCGACGTAGGGGCCGTCGAGTCCGCCGAACTCCCCGGGCACCGTGAAGCCGTAGGCCTTCTCCGCGGCGACCGCCTGGCGCAGCTCCTTCGAGAGCTTGCCGTCGGCGGTGAACGCTTCGCCCTGCTCCAGGCTCTGCAGCGCCGCGCGGAGGATCGGTTGCCCGAGTTCGCCGCCCTTCAGCGCGGCGGCGGCACCACTCTGCAGCTCTTCGGTCTCGGGCGACGGACCGTAGATCAGCCGTTCGACGAGTCCGGTCTTGGTCGCGCCGAGCCGGACCGCGGCCTGCTTGGCGGCGTCATCGAGCGCGCCGACGTCGCGCGCGGACTCGGCGTCCCCGGCCGCGGCGAGGGCCTGGGCGGCAGTGGAGGCGGCGGAAGAGGCGGGGGGCTCTACGGTTTCGGTCGGTTCGGTCGTCACGGGCGCAGTCGGCTGAGGGCCAGCGCTGGCGATCAGCGTGGCCACCGGTTGAGTCTTTTGGGGGCGAATATCGTGCCGCGGGGGCTTGTCGAGCGGAAGCTGGCAAACGATCCATACGGCCGATAGGTTTCAGCCCCAGATCGGGGCGCATTATTTCAGCGAGATCCCCGCGAACATCCATGACCGAAGCGACGATTCTGCAGGTTGGGCAGGAAGTGCCCGATTTCACTCTCACCACCTACGAGCCCACGACCAAGGGGTTCGGCGAGTTCAGCCTCTCGGAGGCCAAGAAGAACGGCAAGTGGACCATGCTGTTCTTCTACCCCGCCGACTACACGTTCGTTTGCGCGACCGAATTCGCTGCTCTGGCAGAGCAGCAAGAAAGGTTCGCGAAGATGGGCTGTGAGATCGTCACCGTCAGCGCCGACACCCAGTTCGTCCATCTGGCGTGGCAGCGTGAGGAGAAGGATCTCGAGGCCGTCCAGTTCCACATGGGTTCCGACCGCAACGGCGACCTCGCCAAGCAGTTCGGCATCTGGAACGGTGGCTTCTGCCTGCGCGGGACGTACCTCATCGCGCCAAACGGCACGCTGATGAACGCCGAGGTCAACTTCCTCAACCTCGGGCGCAACATCGACGAGATCATGCGCAAGTTCAAAGCCAACATCTACCTCGGCAAGAAGCCCAGCGAGGGCTGCCCGTCGAAGTGGAAGGACGACGGTGACACGACGCTGACGCCCGGCCCGGACATGGTCGGTCGCGTGCACCAGGCGCACAACTGATCGCAGTTGTGTGACCGCGAACGGCCGCTCTCGCTTGATGCGAGGCGGCCGTTTTGCGTTGAGGGCGGTGCTAAGATCGCGTCCATGCGCACCACTCCTGTCCTCGTCTTCGCGGCTGCGCTCTTGGGGCTGGCGCTCGTCGGGTCGCGCGCTGCCGTTGGTCAGGTTCGCTCGGGATTACCGGCGCCGGCGTTCGAATTCCGGCCTTCGGCCAAGGGGGGGCCGAAGTCGTTCGCGGAGTTCGACGGCAAGGTCGTGATCCTGGCGTTTTGCGGGACGGCCGACGGCTCAGGACAATCCGCCGTGCCGCGACTGAACGCGTTGCGCGAGCGCTACCGTGATCGTGGGCTGGTGATCCTGGGGATCTCGCACGAACCGCCGGGCGGCATGATCGACATGTATCGTACGAGGCTCGGCGCGACGTATCAGTTCGCGACCGCTTCCCAGTCGGTCGCGATGCTCTACGGCGTCGCCAAGCTGCCTGCGATGGTTCTCATCGATGTCGACGGCTACGTTCGGTCGCGTAGTCGCGGCGTGCCGCACGCGCCGCTCGTCGAGGACGCGCTGGGCGATGTGGCGGTCGTTCCCGAGTTGCCGAAGAGTGGACCGTTCGCCGGTCTGCGCCGGATGTGGGACAAGCGGCAGCATCTGCGATTGCACCAGCAACTCGAGAGTCGTCTGGCGCGCGAGGATCTCGAACCGGAGGCATGGAATCTGCTCGATGAGTATCACTCGGCGCTGCAGAAACGCATCGACAGTCAGCGGCGCCGGATCAAGCTGTGCACCGATGGGCCCGACTACTATCGCGCCGAGGTGCAACTGCAGAAGATCGCGGCGAACTGGCGTGGCTTCGAAGTTGCAGACGAGGCCCGTGACCTGCTGGCGTCCTTCAAGAGTGACCCGCAGATCAAGCGGGAGATCCGCTCCGGGCGCGCGCTCGCGAAGCTGACGGCGAAGTTCGACATGGGCAACCCGAGCGAGGCCAGGAAGCTGATGCTGGCGCTGCACGGGCTCGCAGAGAACAAGAAGCACGCTGGGACCCATGCGGCTGAGCAGGCGAAGGCCTGGGCGGGCGGCTGATTTGATGCTCGCCCGGCTGTCTGGAGAATGTATCCAGGCGTCGTGAGGCGACGTCCGGGCGTCGTCGCGCTATGTTTCCGGCCATGGTCATGAAGTCACGACTACCGATCGTTGCGGCCGCGCTGTTCGGCGCCGCCGCTGTCACCGCTCAGGTACCCAAGGGGTCATCGGCGCCCGAGTTCGAGTTCAAGGCGGTCTTGAACGACGGCCCGGAGGCGTTCGAGGATCTCGCCGGCAAGGTCGTGATCTTCGACTTCGCCGAGAGTTGGTGAGGCCCTTGTAAGGCGGCCGTCCCGAAGCTGAACGCTCTCCACGAGAAGTTCGCAGATCGGGGGCTCGCACTCATTGGCGTGTCCAGTGAGCCCGAAAGCAAGATCCAGTCGGTGTTCATCGACCAGCTCGGCGCGAAGTATCCCTACGTCAGCGTCGCCAAGTCGGTGGTGCAGAGTTACGGGATCAAGTTCTACCCGAGCATCTACTGCGTCGATGCGGACGGCAACGTCCACTCGGTGCCCGATGATCGGATGCCCGCCGAGTCGGCGATCGAGAAGTTGCTCAAGAACGTCTCGCTCGCGCCGAAGCTGCCCGCCGAGTCCCAGTACGCGCCGTTGCGCAAGATGTGGGACAAGAAGCAGCACCTCAAGATTCGCGACTACCTCGCGAAGATGCTGGCGCAGGACAACCTCGACGCGGACATGCGGAAGGTGTTCGAGGGTCAGCAGGAGGCGCTGAACAAGCGCGTTGCGCGTCAGGTCAAGCGCGTCAAGCAGAGCGCGGACGGTCCGGACTACTATCGTGCTTCACAAAAGCTCGAGAAGATCTCGAAGGACTGGAAGGGCTTCGACGTGTCGGTCAAGGCCGCTGCGATGCTGAAGAACTTCAAGTCCGATCCGAAGATCAAGAAAGAGATGCGTTCGGGTCAGGCGCTCGCCAAGCTGCTCGGCAAGTACGACCCGAGCAAGGTCAGCCAGCGCAAGAAGCTGGCCGAGGCGCTCTACAAGTTCACGAAGGCCAAGAAGCACGCGGGCACCTACGCCGTCGAACAGGCGCGCAAGAAGCTCGGTAGCTGATTCGGCATGCCGAGGCTGGTATGACGGGTAGCGCCCCGCTGCTCGTCATGCGGCGCGGCGGCCTGGGTGACACGTTGCTCATGCTGCCGCTGCTTCGCTGTCTGCGGCGTGAGCACGGCGATCGGCCCCTGCATTTCGCAGGGGTGACGGAGTTCGCCGCGCCGCTGCTCGATCATGGCGCGGTCGATGCCGTGACGTCGGTCGAGAGTCTGGCGCTGTGGCAGCCGGACCGGGCGCGTGAGCGACTCGCGCCGTTTTGGCGCGTGACCGGTGACGTGCCCGAGGTCTGTGACGACGTGCTAACTCCGCAGCGGCTGGCGCGGGGTGTCCCAGCCGGGCTACAGCTGGCGCGTCAGGTTGGGCGTGAGCCGCGTTGGCCCGAGGATTCCTGGCTCGTGGCGCCGCGCGATGGCGGCGTCCCAGGTGGCGCCGTCTGGCTCGCCCCGGGCAGTGGCGGTCGGGCGAAGTGCGCGCCGCGGGAGCGCTGGTTGGCGCTCGCCGGCGAGCAGCCCGAAGGGCGCCGGGTCGTCGTCGTGGTCGGCCCGACCGAAGTCGAGCGCGACGACCCGCGGCAGTGGAGCTGGCCGCGGGAGGTCGACTTCTTCGTCGGCAGTGTGCAGCGGCTTGCCGCGCAACTGCCGGGCGCGGCGGAGTTCTGGGGCAACGACAGTGGGCCGACGCACCTGGCGGCGATGCTGGGGGTGCCGACGACCGTGTTCTTCACGGTTACCGATCCTGCGGTGTGGGCTCCGGTCGGGCCACACGTCACCGTGGTCGACGGTCGCTGACTCGCTGGTTCACGCGCCCGACGCCGGGCGCGCCTTGAACCGGCCGAGGAGCTCGCTGCCGATCCCGACGAACGTCTTGTGGTTGAGCGGGAACTCGAGCAGCACGTGCAGCAGGCTCAGGAACAGCAGCCATCGCATGCCGGTGCGGTAGTCGTAGGCGTAGAACGCGAGCGATCCGAGCCACAGCGCGGCGATGATGCCGAACCGAACCTTGCTGACGTCGTGCCAGCGGATGATCGAGGTCTTCGAGAACCAGTTGAAGTAGTGGTACGTGTAGGCGAACGCGATGAAGCGGCCGACCTGGATGCCGGCCGGCTCGGTGTAGAGCTGATCGAGGTTCGCGAACGGGTGCATTACCGAGCCCGCGGTGGTCGCGGCCGTCGGGACCGTGCTCGCGAGGCCGGCATGTTGGGTGAGCGTCGCATGCAGCGGCGCGAAGTCGAGGTAGGCATCCTTGGCGTAGTCACTCGCGACGTAGCCGAGTGCGCCGGGATCGAGGAACAGCGCGATCGCCGCGCACGCGACGAACACCACGAGCGACGCGTGGGCGGACCCGCTGCGCTGCTTGAGCGCGCCGTAGAGCACGAACGCGGCCGTGAACACGAAGACGTGGATGATCGTGGGCATGTAGAGCCCGAACAGCACGAATGCGGTGGTCGTGCCGTGGAACAAGAACGTCGTGACCGCGAGCAGGACGACCGCGGTGCCGCGCAGCACGGGGTCCTTGATCACCGCGAAGACGAAGCCGATACCGAACGCGAACAGCATCAGGCTGAACGCCCAGAGGGCCAGCCGCGCGTAGTCCGGATCACCCTGGTAGATGCTGGCCAGTAGCGAGGCCGCGCTGATTGCAATCGACAGGCCGAGCAGCGGGATCCAGTCGCGCCGGTTGAGCGTGAAGCATTGCCGATCCCGCAGCCACGAGATCTCGGTCAGATAGTGCAGCGGACCGAGCACGGCATACGAGATCAGGAACGTCTCGAACGGCACGAGCATCGCCACGCCGAGCGCGAACAGCATCAGGCCGATGTTGAGCAGGTTGATGCGGGCGAGGCTCATGGGGGGGGCTCAGGGTAGCGCGCGTCGGACGCGCTGCCAGTAGCGGTCGGTGGCGCGCTTGTTCCGGCCGGTGGGGCCGCCGTTGTGCGTACGGGCGATGACCTCGGCGTCGCCCGCGGCCCACGCCTTGGGCACCCAGCGCGTCATGTAGGCCGCAATCACCCGTTCGGCGTAGTCGCGCTGCCGGCAGTGCTGGTAGTCGCCGCCGAGCTGTGGCTGCGTCTGGATGGCGTCGAGCCAGTAGATGCGATGGATCTGGTAGGGGCCGATCGCGCGGCCGCCGTCGCCGTCGGGTGGGAACTCGCGGCCGCCGCTCTCGACGAAGCGGATCGCCGCGAGGATCTCGTCGCGCGTCCACGTGCCGGCCGCCGTCGGTGTGCCGCGGGTCCAGGCAAAGAGCAGCGCGACCGCGAGCGCGCCGACGAGCGTCGCGATCACGCGATGCCGCGGCCAGCGGCGCCAGCTCCCGCGGTGGCCTTTTCCGCGTCTGGTCATTTCTTGCTCACCACGAGAACGATGCCGAGCACGACGAGCGCCGTGCCGGCCCAGGCGTTGCCGTCCATCGCGCCGTCGCCCGTGAGCGCGCCGAGCAGCATCGCGATCACGGGCGTGACGTAGGTGATCAGCGCGAGGCGTGAGGCCGGAGTCGTGCGCAGCAACCAGAAGTAGATCCCGAACGTCATCGTCGTGCCGAAGACCGCGAGCGCCAACAATGCGACGACGCCCCGCGTGGTCCAGGTCACCGCGAACGGATCTTCACTGAGTAGCGCGATGACCGCGAGCGCCAGGGCGCCGAGGAACATGCCGTTGCGGTTGAGCACGACCGAGCTCGTGCCGCCGCCGTACTTCTTTACGAGCGTCGTGCCGGTGCACGCGACGACGGGACTCAGGAGCAGCAGCAGCGAGTAGCCGAGGTTGCCGCTGTCGATGTCGCCGAGGCCGCCGCCGAACACCGTGACGATGCCGCCGAACGCGAGTAGCGTGCCGGCGATCTGGCGGCCCGACAGCCGTTCGCCCAGGAACATCACGCCGCTCACTGCCATGAGCAACGGGAAGATGCCCCACAGTACCGCGGCCGGGCCCGAGGGCACTCGCAGTTCGGCGATGTAGAGGATCGCGTAGCCGCCGGCGAAGTTCGTCAGGCCCGACGCGCACCACAGCCAGGCGCGCGGGGCGGGCACGCCCTCGCGGCGGTGGAGCATTGGCGTGACGGCTGCCATCGCGAGTGCGGCAACGAAGAACCGCGCCGCGGCCGAGGTCATCGGCGGCTGCTCCTCGAGACACACTCGGATCCCGTACCACGTGCTGCCCCAGACCACGCACAAGAGCGCGATCGCGAGCGAGTTGGCGAGGCGAGAGGGCGGCGGCGGCATGCGTTGAAGTGTTGTAGGGTTTGTCGCCGGTTCGCAGAAGCCTCGGCTGCCGTTGCCGGGCTGATGCGATGTTCCATGCCCGTGCTGGTCGCGCCGCAACCGCCCTGTCGATGATGCCTGTTCCGATCGTTCGATTCGCTCGCCCGACGGATGACCTCGATGCGCTCGCGCTGCAATATCGCGAAGGGCTCGGGTTGTCCGAACTCGGCCACTTCACCGACCACGCCGGGTTCGACGGCGTCATGCTCGGCCATCCGGGGCAGGGCTGGCATCTCGAGTTTACGCACGAACGCGGCCAGCGCGCCGGCGGTGCGGCGAGTCCAGAACACCTCTTCGTGCTCTACGTTCCCGACGCGGACGATTGGCGGTCGCGGTGCGAACGGGCGCTCGCGGCGGGCTTCGAGGAAGTGTCTGCACACAATCCTTACTGGGCCGATCGCGGCCGCACGTTCGTTGACCGTGACGGTTACCGTGTGGTCTTGGCGAATGCCGTGTGGCAGCGATAGCGCGAAGTCGGCCATGAGCACGATCCCCCGTACGCGCGCCGATCTGCTCGAGCTCATCGCGACGAGTCGGCGATCGCTGGCGGCCGCGCTCGACGGCCTGACGACCGCAGACGGTCAACTGCGCTGCACCGAGGACTGGAACCTGCTCGAACTGCTGGCCGTGCGGCAGTGGTGGAGCGAGCGCGTGCTCGATTGGGTTACGGCGGGTCGGCGCGGTGCAGTTCCGGAGACGCCGGCGCCCGGGTTCTCGTGGCGTGAGACGCCGAAGCTCAACGCGCGGATCGCCCGCGAGTGTCCGCGCGAATCACTGCCCGCCGCGCGAGCCCGGCTCGAGCGCGTCCAGCGCCGGCTGCGGGCGACGATCGACCGACTCGACGATCGCGAACTACTCGAGGTCGGCGTCTACGAATGGGCGGGCCGCTACCCGCTCGCGCGCTGGCTCGCGATGAACACGGCGCGGCAGTACAAGACCGCTGCGACGATGATCCGCCGCGCGCGCCGCGCCGTGGGGCGGTAGACGGGACCATTCCCGAAGCGTTGGGGGTAGAGTCCCGGGCCATGCACTCGTGGATGCTGTCCGTAGCCGTCGTCGTTGCACTCGTCCCGTTCGCGTTTCAGGATCCGCAGGGGGCGGGTTCCAAGGCGCCATCCGGCCGGCAGGATCCGGCGGTTCGACCCGAGGCGCTCGAGCACGCCGCTCGACTCGCTCGGCCGGCGCCGATGCACGAACGACTTCAGCGGCTGGTCGGCACATGGGACCTCGAAGTGCGGTCGACTCCACGCGGCGGGGAGGCCCGGGACGAACTCGGGTCGGTCGTTGGCAAGGCGATCCTCGGGGGGCGCTACGTCGTGCTCAACTACAAGCTCGTGCTGCGGGGGCTCCCGTTCGAGGGCGTGCAGATTCTCGGCTACGACACGTTGGCGCAGCAGGTCACATCGTCGTGGCGGGACGACCACAGTACGTGGTCGGTGGAATGCGCCGGTCGGGTCGATGAAGCGATGCCCGAACGACTGCAGCTGCGCGGTCGGTTGCGCGACGCGCGGGACCCGATGGGGCGGGACTTTCGGATCGCACTGACGTTGCCCGAAGATGACGGCGGCCGCGTCGTGATGTCGATGCACGACACGTTCGACAACCGCGAGCATCTGGTGCAGACGCAGGAGTGGACCCGGCGCGAGTAGCGGGTCGCGGCGTGGATCACGGTTTTCGGGGGTTGACAGCCGACGCGGATTCGTGGCAGAGTCGAGGGCGTGAACCTTTCCCCGGCCGAAACCAATCGTTCGACTGCGTGCCTGTGCACGTGGCGTTGGTGGTGGACCGCACCGAGCGGGCGGCCGGGTTCCACACGTGCATGAGCTGAAGCAAGCGCGCTGCAGCAACTGCTGAAACGAACCGAGGCGGCCCCGCGAGGCCGCCTTCTTCGTTTCTGGAGAACGTGTCCATCGCGGGGCCCGAAAGACCCCGCCGATGAACTCCGACACGACTCTCCGAGGCCCCGCGATGGCCAGCTCCGCAGCCGTGGATCGTGGGCAAACGCTCGCGGTGCCGGTGCAGCCCCACGTCCACACGTTCCGGCGTGGCCACTTCGCCGCACCGAGCCGGCTCTGCGAACGTTTGCGTCAGGCGGGCGTCCGCGATGCCGGCCTGCTCGCGCGGCGCGAGGCGGACGGCAGCGACGAAGTGCTCGTCGTCGCGCGGGCGTTGCTACGGATCGAGCTACGTGACGACGTCCTGCGGGTGCGGAGCCTCGAACCCGCCGCGCGACCGCTGCTGCCGCGGCTCGCCGAAGCCCTGGGCACGGGCGCCGTTGCTGCGGCGGTCCGCAGCGTCGTGATCGATGGCGACGAACTCGTGGCGGCGCTTGCCGAGTCGCGGCCCGTTCCGGGGCAGCCCGACGACGAAGTGCTGCGCGCGCCGTCCTGCTTCGATCCGCTGCGGGCGGTCCTCGGTCTGCTCGCCGACTCGCGCCCCGGCGTCGAGCCCGCTGCGGGCTTGCTCGGGGCGTTCGGGTATGAACTGATCGATCGTTTCGAGGATCTGGGCCCACGCCGCCCGGATCCGCTCGCGGAACCTGACTACTCGTTCGTCCTCGCGAGCGATCTCGTGCTCTACGACGAGGCCAACGGGCGGGTGTCGACCGTGGTGCGCGGGCTGCCATGGGAGCGCGCGAGTGCGGTAGAGGCCCGGATCGAACGGCTCGCAGCGCTCGGTGAGCGCGCGCCCGAGGGTGGACGCGAAGGCGAGGTGGAGCGGACCGTTCGCGGCGAACGGAACACTCGTGATGCAGCGAACGCCGAAGCGCCGTTCGAATCTGCGTTCGGTGCGGGCGTCACGACGCTGCTGGAACACATCCGTCGCGGCGACATCTACCAGGCGGTGTTGTCGCGTCCGATCGCGCTCGCGAGCACGGCGACACCGCTCGCGGTGTTGCGGGCGCTCGGCGGTGACACGCCGTGGCGCTTCGCGATCCCGCTCGGCCGCGGCGAACTCGTTGGCGCGTCGCCCGAGACGTGCCTCGCCGTCACGGCCGGCGAGCTCGAACTCCGACCGCTCGCCGGCACGCTGCCGCGCGGGATTGACGTTGCCGGCCGGATCGATCCGGACCTCGACCAGCGCCTCGCGGTTCAGCTGATGCTCGACACCAAGGAGCAGGCCGAGCACGCGATGCTCGTCGATCTCGCGCGCAACGACGTGGCGCGGGTCAGCGCGCCCGGCAGCACGCGTCTCACGGAGGCGTTCACGATCCTGCGGATGCCGCGGGTGCAGCACCTCGCGAGCCGCGTGCGCGGGCAGCTGCGCCCGGGGCTCGATGCGCTGCACGCCTACCGCGCCGTCATGAACATGGGCACGCTGACCGGCGCGCCCAAGCCGATGGCGATGCGACTCGTGCGCAGCCTCGAACC
Organism: bacterium; assembly: GCA_024743115.1. Taxonomy (GTDB): domain Bacteria; phylum Planctomycetota; class UBA1135; order UBA1135; family UBA2386; genus JAGQRA01. The sequence goes on from JANSXC010000018.1 coordinate 17,190, forward strand.
GACCGCGCGTGGGTTCTACGGCGGCGCGGTCGGCTATCTCGGCACTGATGGCGCGCTTCGCACCTGCATCGCCATCCGTACGCTGCGACACGACCCGGACGCGGGTTGTTACCACGCGCGCGCCGGGGCCGGGGTCGTCTACGACTCGGTGCCCGAACGCGAGTTCGCCGAGACCGAGCACAAGCTCGCGCAGTTGCGTCGGGCGATCGCGGAGGTCGGGCGATGACCCGGGTGCTGCTCGTCGATCATCATGACAGCTTCGCGTTCCTACTCGCGGACCAGTTCGCGAAGCACGGGGCGGAGGTGCGGTGCGTTCGGCCCCCGGCGACGGGAGGTGGCCTCGCCGCGTGTGTCGCCGCGTTCGGGCCCGCGCTCGTCGTGCTGTCACCCGGCCCTGGGCATCCCGCTGAGGCGACCGCGACGGTGGAGTGGCTGCAGCAGCTGCCCGGTGTTCCGGTCTTCGGCGTCTGCCTCGGTCTCCAGGCGATGATCGTGGCGTGCGGCGGTGAGGTCGCGGCGGCGCCGGCGCCCGTTCATGGTCGCGCGAGCGCGATCGACGCGAACGACGATCCGCTGTTCCGCGGCCTGGCGGGGCCGCTCGTCGTGGCGCGCTACCACAGCCTGACGGCGACGCGTGTGCCCGCCGAGTTCGATGTGATCGCGACCGCGAGGCACGCGGGTCGCGACCTCGTCATGGCTGTGCGCCACCGCGAACTGCCGTGGACCGGTGTCCAGTTTCACCCCGAATCCGTGCTGTCGCCGCAGGGCGGCGAGCTGTGCGGGCGCGTGCTGCAGGCCGCCTCCGTCGCGGCACCCGAACCGACTCTCACCAACCCGACCAACTGACCCTTGCCATGAACTCCGCTTCCGATCTGCAGACTCCTTCCCGATCCGATTCCGCTTCGATCGTCGCGTTGCTGCGCGACGTCGTGCACGGCCGCGCACTCCGTAGCGAGGACTTCGCGGCCGTCGTCGATCTCGCGATGACCGGGGACGCCGACCCGGTCGCATTCGGCGGTCTGCTCACGGCGTTGAGTCTGCGACCCGTCGAACCCGAACTCCTCGCCGCGGCGGCTGGTGTGATCCGTTCGCGCGCGGTGCGGGTGCCGTCCGAGGTTCGGCCGCTCGTCGACACCTGCGGCACGGGTGGCGATGGCGCCGACACGTTCAACGTCAGTACGGCGGCCGCGTTGGTCGTCGCGGGGGCCGGCTGCGCGGTCGCCAAGCACGGCAACCGGGCGGTGTCGTCGAAGGTCGGCAGCGCGGACGTGCTGGCTGCCGCGGGCTGCACGCTCGATCTCGAGCCGCGGTCGGCGCGGACCGCGCTCGATGCGGTCGGGTTCGTGTTCCTGTTCGCGCAGCGCCATCACCCCGCGTTCCGGCATCTCGCACCGGTGCGCAAGAGCCTCGGCATTCGCACGGTGTTCAACCTGCTCGGTCCGCTCTGCAACCCCGCGGGCGCGGACCGGCAGGTCCTCGGCGTCTACGACCCGGCGGCGACCGGTGCGGTCGCCGAGGCCCTGCGCCTGCTCGGCAGTGAACGCGCGCTCGTCGTGCACTGCGATGGTCTCGACGAGTTCGGGTTGCACGCGGTTACGCGCGGGCACGAGCTGCAGGGCGGTCGTGTGACGCCGTTCGAACTCGATGCCCGTGAGCTCGGCGTGGCAGCAGCTCCGATCACGGCGCTGCGCGGTGGCGACCTGCAGACGAACGTCGCATTGCTGCGTTCCGCGCTCGCGGGTGCGGACGGGGCGCGGAGCGATGCCGTCGCTCTCAACGCCGGCGCGGCGCTGTTCGTGGCCGACGCGGCGCCCGATCTCGTTGCGGGTGTCGAACTGGCACGTCGCACGATGAGCAGCGGCGCGGCGAGCCGCGTTCTCGTGCGCTACGCGGAGACCAGCACGCGCCTGCAGGCGAAGGCCAGCGGAGCCGAGGAGGTCGCATGAACCGCCTCGCCGGCTTCTTCGACGCGGCCCGCGAACGCGCCGCCACGCTGCCGCAGAGCACGGTCCAGACCGGCCGCGCGGCCGCGGCTGGTCCGACTGCGGCTCGCCCGTGCCGCAGCCTGCGCGCCGCGCTCGCCGGTCGCACGTCGCTGGCCGTGATTGCCGAGTTCAAGCGCCGCAGTCCCAGCGCGGGACCACTCGGCCTTGCGGCCGATCCCGCTGCCTACGCCCGCGACGCGGTGCGCCTCGGTGCGGCGGCGCTCTCGGTACTGGTCGAACCGCGCTTCTTCGACGGCAGCTACACGGACCTCGCGATCGCGCGGGCCGTGGTCGACGTGCCGATCCTCGCCAAGGACTTCATCATCGACCCGCGTCAGATCGAGACGGCGGCACGCTACGGGGCCGACGCGGTGCTGCTGATCCTGCGCGGCCTCGACGACCGGCAGGTCGACGAACTCGGTGCGGCTGCCGCTATGCACGGACTCGATGTCGTGCTCGAGTGCCACGACGCGGCCGAGGTCGAACGCGCGCTTGCGATCGACGGCGCGATCGTCGGCGTCAACAACCGCGATCTCGATACGCTCGCGGTCGACGTCTCGCGCGCTGCCGAGCTGTTGCCGCGAGTGCCACCGACCCGCATCGCGCTGGCGGAATCGGGCTACCGCACCGATACCGAACTGCGCACGCTGCACGGCGTCGCCGACGGCGCGTTGATCGGCACCAGCCTGATGCGCGGCGGCGACCTCGGCGCACTGGTCGCGGGAGGGCGCGGATGACGTTCGTCAAGATCTGCGGGCTCACGCAACCGGCCGACGCCGAACTCGCGTTGCAGCTCGGCGCCAGCCATCTCGGTTGCGTTGTCGCACCCGATTCGCCGCGTGCCTCGACGTGGGCGGCGCGCCGCGCCATTCGCGAGCTTGCGCGTGGTCGGGCCGCGTTCGTCCTGGTCGTGCGTGGACTCGAAGCCGCCGCCGTGCAGGCGCTCGCCAAGGACTGTGAGCCCGAGTTCGTGCAGTGGCACGGTCTCGACGCTGCCGCGGAAGCGGCGGTGGCGACGGTGCTGCCGGCACCACTCATGCGCGTGCGACGGCTGGAGCCCGGTGCCGCCGCTTTGCCCCCGACGTCCGCCGCACCGGGATCGCCGATCGTGCTCGACGGTGGGCGCGGTGGAGCGGGTACGCGGTTCGACTGGCGGTTGCTCGCCGGTGGATCACCCGAACACGTCTTCGTCGCGGGTGGCATCGATCCCGGCAACGTCGGCGAGCTGCTCGCGTTCTCGCCCTGGGGTGTCGACGTGAGCAGCGGCATCGAGAGTGCGCCGGGCAGGAAGGATCACGGTGCGATGCGGGCGCTGTTCGGCGTGCCAGGCCTCGGGGAGCAGGAGGTGGTGCGATGACGGCGAACGACATCGAGGTGGTGCCACAGTTCGGCGCGTTCGCGAACTTCGGCGGGCGCTACGTGTCCGAACTGCTGTGGCCCGCGCTCGCAGAACTCGCGGACGCGTCACGACGCGTGATCGAAGACCAGGCATTTCGCAGCGAACTGCGCGACGTCCTGCGCGATTGGGCGGGGCGACCGACGCCGTTGACCGCAGCGCGCAACCTCTCGCGGCGGGCCGGGCTCGAGATCTGGTTCAAGCGCGAGGACCTGCTGCATGGCGGCGCCCACAAGACCAACAACGCGTTGGGGCAGGCGTTGCTCGCGCAGCGGCTCGGCAAACGGCGTTTGCTCTGCGAGACCGGAGCGGGGCAACACGGCGTTGCGACCGCCATGGCGGGTGCGCGGCTCGGGCTCGAGGTGGTCGTCTACATGGGGGCGCGCGACATCGAACGCCAGGCGACGAACGTCGAGCGCATGCGGTTGTTCGGTGCCGAGGTGCGCGCCGTGGCGCAAGGCAGCGGCACGCTCAAGGACGCGATCAACGAGGCGTTGCGTGACTGGGCCGCGACCGTCGATCAGAGTCACTACGTGCTCGGCTCGGCGTGTGGCCCGGATCCGTTCCCGACGCTCGTGCACCGGCTGCAGGCGGTCATCGGCGAGGAGATCGCCGCGCAGTTCGCCGAACGCGCGGGCGGCCAGCCCGACGCCGTGATCGCCTGCGTCGGTGGTGGCAGCAACGCGATCGGCGCGTTCTCGCCGTTCCTCGAGGACCCGGCCGTTGCGCTCGTCGGGGTGGAGCCCCTCGGTTCCATTGCCGGCCGACCGACCCGGACCGAGCGCGCCGCGCCCGGTTTGCTGCACGGCGCGCGCACGCTCTTGCTGCAGGACCGTGATGGCCAGGTCGAGCCGAGCAGCAGCATCGCGCCCGGGCTCGACTATCCCGCCATCGGTCCCGAACACGCGGCGCTGCGGGCGTGTGGTCGTGTGCGCTACGTCGGCATCGACGACGGCGCGGCGGTCGCGGCCTTGCGGGAAACGTGCCGGGCCGAAGGGATCCTGCCGGCGCTCGAGTCGGCGCACGCGATCGCGTTCGCGCTGCGGGCCGCCGCCGCTGGCGAACTCGCGGAGGGCGCGCGCATCGTCGTCAACGTGTCCGGTCGTGGTGACAAGGACCTCGGGATTCTGCAACAGCGCGGCGTGGCGACAACGGGCGGTGGGGCATGACCGTCGCAGCCCTGCGCGCGCGGTTTGCCGAGGCTGCTGGCCGCGGCTGCTTCAGTCCATTCTTCGTCCTCGGCGATCCGACGGCCGAGGAAACGGTCGCGCTCGCGCGCGCCAGCGTCGCGGCCGGTGCGAGCATGCTCGAACTCGGCATTCCGTATCGCGATCCGTGTGCGGATGGTTCGGCGATCCAGCGGGCTTGTCAGCGGGCGTTCGCTGCGGGCAGCACGACCGACCGTGCACTCGAGACGCTGGCTGCGATCGCGCGCGACTGTCCCGGCGTGCCGTTGAACCTGCTCGTCTACGGCAATCTGGTCCATGCCCGCGGCGTCGACGAGTTCTGCCGTGAGGCCGCTGCGGCGGGCGCGAGCTCGCTGCTCGTTCCCGACCTGCCGCTCGGCGAGGACGCTGCGCTCGTCGCCGCGGCCGAGCGTCATGCCATCGGACTCGTCCGGCTCGTCGGTCCACGCACGGCTACCGCGCGCGTGCAGGCCAGCGCCAGCGGCTGCGTGATGCTCTACGTCGCCGGCGTGCAGGGCGTCACGGGCGCGCCGGTCGCGGAAGAACGCGGTCGGCTGCTCGCGCGCGTCGCCACGGCGACTGCCGGCAGCGTACCGCTGTGTGCCGGCTTCGGTCTGAGCTCGCGACGCGACGTCGAAGACGCGTTCGCTCACGGCGCCGCGGTCGCGGTCGTCGGCAGCCATCTCGCCGAACTCATCGCGCGCTGTCACGCCGCGGACGAATCGCCCGTCGGCCCGGTGGCCGCGGCGGTTCGTGAGCTCGCAGTCACCGATCCCTCGATCCCGAATCCCTGATTCTCTGTCCCTGACCCCCTGATCCCGGAGCCTGACCGTGCTCGTCATCCTGTCACCCGATTGTTCCGTCGCGGAAGTCGCGGCCGTCGAAGCCAGCATCACCGCGATGGGCTACACCCCGCTCGCCGTTCCGGGCGAGAACCGCACTGCGATCTGCGTCACGGGCAACAAGGGGCCCGTCGACGCGGGGCCGTTGCGCGGCCTGCCCGGCGTCGTCGACTGCATCCGCGTCACCAAGCCCTACAAACTCGTGAGTCGCGAGGTGCACCCGGCTGACACCGTGATCACGGTCGGTAGGACGCAGATCGGCGGCGACGCGACGCCGGTGATGATCGCGGGGCCGTGCAGCGTCGAGACCGAGGCGCGCACGCTGCGGATCGCCGAAGCGGTCAAAGCCGCGGGCGCGACGATGTTCCGCGCCGGGGCGTTCAAACCGCGCACGAGTCCCTACGACTTCCAGGGTCTCGGGGTCGAAGCACTGCACACGCTGCGGCAGGTGCGCGAGCAGTTCGAACTGCCAATCGTTTCCGAGATCGTCGATGCCTCGCACCTGGAGCAGATGATCGACACCGTCGACGTGTTGCAGGTCGGTGCGCGCAACATGCAGAACTTCGCGCTGCTGCAGCGCCTCGCCGATCAGCCGCGGCCCGTGTTGCTCAAGCGTGGCGCCGCGGCGACGTTGACCGAGTGGTTGATGGCCGCGGAGTACCTGCTCGCGGGTGGCAAGCGTGACGTGATCCTCTGTGAACGCGGCATCCGGTCGTTCTCCGATCACTCGCGCAACACGCTCGACCTCAACGTCGTGCCCGTCGTGCGGCAGATGTCGCACCTGCCAATCCTCGTCGATCCATCACACGGCACGGGGCGCCGGGAGCGGGTGCGCGCGATGGCGCGCGCCGGCATCGCGGCCGGCGCGCAGGGGCTGCTCGTCGAGGCGCACTTCGATCCCGCGAGCAGCTACACCGACGCGGCGCAGACCGTGTCGGACGAGGTGCTCAAGGGCATCAGCGCGGACCTCGGAGTGCTCGCGGGGCTGGGGTCGATCGAATAACCCACAGGCGGCGTCAGCGGCCGGAGTCGAACGGCTTGCTCGGGGCGTCGTAGTTGACGCAATCGCGCAGTTCGATGGTCTCGAGCCGGGGGAGCGCTGACACGTTGCTGACGACGTCGTTGTCCACCCAGGGGTTGCTCGACAGGTAGAGCTTACGCAGACCGGGGAACCGTTCGCCGATCAGCTTGCCGGCCGTGGCGTCGAGTCGCGGGCACGAGTCGAGGCCGAGCTCTTCGAGGCCGACGGGCAGGTGGAGCAGGGCCTCGGTTCGCAGAGCTGGACTCTCGTTGAGCATCAAGGACCGCAGTTCTCGGAGTTTCGCGAGGGGACGCAGTCCGTCCGCGGTCAGTTGTGTGCGCCAGAGTGCAAGCTCCCGCAGCCGTGTCAGGTTGCCGAACCGGGCGACGGCCGCGTCGTCGACCTCGCCCGCGTTGATCAGGTGCAGGGTTTCGAGCGCCGTGAGATCGCTGATGCGGGCGATCTGGTCGCTCGACAAACCGACGCCGTCGAGCGCGAGCTCGCGCAGCCGACACGTGAGGATGGTTGCGAAGCTCACGCCGTCCAGTGTTTCGATGCCGCTGACGTGCAGTTCTTCGAGGTTCTCGAACCGTGCGAGGGCCTGGAGGAGCGGCGTCTTGCTGGCCCGGTCCGCCAGCTCGATACCCTGCAGGCGCAGCGCGCGCAGCTCCGGCAGCGTCGCGAGCCGGGCGATCGTCTCGGCGCGGACGTTCTGCACGCCGAGGAGATGCAGCGCGCGAAGCTGGTGGCGACGACAGAGTTCGTCGAGCTGCGCGGGCTGCAGTGGGAATCGGCCATTGACGATCAGGTGGGTCGTCGTCGGCGGCAGCAGCGCGAACTCGTCGGCAGTAAACACGTCTTCGAAGCGCGGCTTCGCCAGCCGGCGGGCGAGCCGCTGCTGCACCTTCGTGATCCCCGCGTTGAACTCCTCGGCCGTGCGGGCGTCGTCCGCGACGGTGCCGGCATCGAACCGGCTGGCGACGATCTTGCCGCGCCGGATCAGCTGTTCTGCGATCGCGGGTGTCAGCCACGTCGCGTTGTGCAGTTTGACGCGGTGCAGCTGCCGCGCCGCGACGAGGAGTTCGGCACCGAAGCGCGAGAGCTTCGGGCAATCGGACAGGTCGAGTTCGCGCAACCAGCGCAGCGCGATCAGATCGGCGATCGTCGTGTCGTCGATCTCGACGCAGCCGGCGAGCACGACCCGGCGCAGGTGCCGACAGTTCTGGTGCAACACGTCGCCGATGTTCGTGGGCAGGAACGCGCAGCCGGTGGCGTCGAACTCGCGGAGTTCGGCGAAGCGTTTGACTACCACGACTGCGCCGGCCGTGAACCGGTGGTTGTCGCCGGGGATCAATCGCAGGCGTCGAAGCTGCGGACAGCGGTCATGGAGTGCCGTTAGGGCGGCGTCGTCGAGTTCCCGGAGAGCGACGGCCGCAGTGTCCGGGGGCAGTGTGGCGATTGCCGCGGCGGAAGTGATCACGTGCCACTGCGTCGTTGTCCACGGGGTTTCCGTGCCGCGAGGATCCTGGGCGTCGGGAGTGCTGGCGGGCGCCGGCGAGCCCTCGCCCGGCTCATGTGACGGTTCTTCCTGCAGCGCCTGCACACCGAGCACGACACCGAAGCCGAGAACGAGCAGTGCGGCGATCAGCAGGCCGCGTCGCATCGAGTTCGGCCCGTCGCGTCGTCCTTCCGGTGGGTTCGAGAGTGCGGACGTTCCCGTCGTGGCCGTGCACGAGAGCTCGAGTTCCTCGTGGTCGATCTCTTCGCCGGTCGCGACGCGCGCCAGGACCCTGGCCGTCACGTCGGGTGGTTCTTCGTCGCCCAGCGCTTCACGGAGGCCCCAGTCGAGGCGGCGTTCTTCGGCGTGTTCGAGTGCGGGTTGCTGGTTCATCGTTCGTCTCCGAGGCGCCGTTCGATGCAGTTTCGCAGCGTGGCCCGCACGCGCTGCAACAGCGTCTTCACCCCGTTGGGTTTGAGCTGCATCGCCGTGGCGACGGCGGGCCGATCGAGCCCTTGGCCGTAGAACAGCTCGACCACTCGCCGTGGTCGGCCGTCGAGTTGGTCGATGCACTGCCGCAGTGCCGCGAGCCACGGCTCGCCATCGGATCCGCAGTCCCGTTCCCAGATTCGATCGGTGAAGTCGGCGAGCAGCTCGGCGCGGCGCGATCGGTCGCGTTGACGGCGCAGATAGAGGTGGCGGGCCGTGCGGCGCAGGAACGTCGCGACCGCGACGGCATCACCATCGTCGGTCAGCTGCCGGAACGCGACGAGGAACGTGTCCTGCAGCAGGTCCTCGGCGAGTTCGGGCGGCGCACCAAGCGCGCGGAGGTAGCGCCAGACGCCGAGCTGGTGCGTTCGGACCAGCGTTTCGAGATCGATGGCGACGGGCATGCGCGTCGTGGTTGGCGCTGCGGGCATGCGGATCGATCCCGCGAACCGGCCCAGGGTATTCAGCCGGTTCCGGTTTTTGCCGGTTTCGTTCTCGCGACAGCCCTCAGCGCTCGAGCCCGAGCTTCTTCAGCTTGCTCGGAATGAACGCGTTGCAGTAGCGGTCGGACGGGTTCTTCTCCCAGTAGTCCTGGTGGTAGCCCTCGGCGGGCCAGAACTTGCTGGCCTGCGTGACCTCCGTGACGATGCGGTCGTCGAACTTCGGCTGGATCTTCTTGATGATCGCCTCGGCGGTCTGCCGCTGCGCGTCCGAGTGGTAGAAGATCGCCGAGCGATACTGCGTGCCGAAGTCGTTGCCCTGGCGGTTGAGCGTCGTCGGGTCGTGCATCACGAAGAAGTAGCCGACGAGCTGCTCGAAGCTCACGAGGCTCGGATCGAACTTGCACTGCACCACCTCGGCGTGATTCGTCGTGCCGGTGCAGATCTGCTTGTAGGTCGGGTTGTCGATGTTGCCGCCCATGTAGCCGGACTCGACGTCGACGACGCCTTCGAGTCGATCGAGCACGGCTTCGATGCACCAGAAGCACCCGCCGGCGAACGTTGCGGTCTCGAGGGTCTTGGGCTGGTCGGCGGGTTGGTCGGTCATGGCCTTGGCGTCGGTCGGGTTGTTCGCGGCGATCTGGTCGGCGCCGGTGGTGGGCTGATCTTCGGGTGGCGGGGGCGGCGGCGGTTCTTCGACGTCGATTTCGTCCGGGGTTTGGATCTGGAGCCGGTTGACGGTGGGGTCGGGCTGCGGCTGAGCAGGTTCCGAGGCCGGTTGCGTGCAGCTCGAAACGAGCAGCAGGGCGGCGATGGCGGCGGCGCGAAGGGCGATCATGTCGGCAAGGTAGGACGGCGGCCCGAACGGGGCCATGGCTCTTGATGTTTGGGTTTTGTTAGGTAGGATGAGGAGCCGTCGCGAGTGCGGCGGGGCATCCCTGGGTCAGCGGTTCGCGAGACCGAACCGAAGACCCTGTCTGCGTCATACGACGCTTCGTCCGAAAGGAGGCCGCCGTGGGTGCCAAAAGCTTGTCGTTCGCCGAACTCGTCGGCTCCATGCGGGTCGCGACCTCGATTGCGGGGCCGGCTAGCGCTCGCCAGGGTTGGGGGGGGCGGGAGTTCGGCGAACTGCAGTTCGCTGAATTGCGGTTCGCTGAATTGCAGGGCCGCCTCGTCGAACTCGCCGGTGGCGGCGCGGGTCAGCTCAGTCTCGCGGCCGAGTGGCTGCTGCAGGCGCAGCAGGAACGGGAGCCGGTGGCCTGGGTGCATGCGGCGGCTGCGCCACCGTATCCCCCGGATCTCGCCGCGCGGTCGATCGACCTGGCGGCGCTCGCGATGGTGCGGGTCGAGAACGACCGCGCGATGTTGCGGGCGGCGGACCAGCTGCTGCGATCCGGGGCGTTCGGGCTCGTGGTGCTCGACTACCTGCAACGACCGATCGCGCCGCTGGCGGCGCAGGTGCGGCTCGCGGGGCTGTGTCGACAGCACGACTGCACGTTGCTCTGCCTCGGGCCCGAGCCGGCGTTCCCGATGGCTTCGCTGCGCGCGAGCGTCGAGCGGGAGCGGCGGCCCGATCGTTTCGTCTGCACGGTGAAGATCGACAAGGACAAGCGGCGCGGCCGCGAATGGCAGTTCGAGCGGCGGTTCGATGGACCGGTGGGCATGCGTTGATCTCGCGGCGTTGCCGCTGCAACTGCTGTTGCGGCGGGAGCCCGATTGGCGCGGCCACCCGACGGCGGTCGTCGCCGAGGACCAGCCGCAGGCCGAGGTGCTCTGGATCAATCGCCAGGCGCACGCTTCGCGGATCCGGACCGGTATGCGCTATGCGGAAGCGCTGTCGCTCGTCAGTACGCTGCGTGCCGGCGTCGTGCCCGAACCCGAGCTCGCGGCCGCGATCGCGGAGATCACCGCGGCCTTGCGGCGGTTCTCCCCCGCGATCGAGCCGAGCGGTTGGGGGCGTGAGCCCGGGGTCTTCTGGCTCGATGCCTCGGGGTTCGAGCGCCTGCAGCCGTCGCTCGAGGAGTGGGCGCAGGGTGTCGCTCAGACTCTGCAGGAACTCGAGCTGTTGGCGACCGTGGTCGTCGGTTTCGAACGCTTTCATACCTATGCCTTGGCGCGGCAGGCATCGTTCGATCGCACGAGGTCGGCGGATTGCCCGGCAGAGCGGGTGATCGTGTTCAGCAAGGCAGCGGCGGAGCAGAAGGCGGCCGCCAAGGTGGCGCTCGATCTGCTCGAGCTCGACGTCGGACTGCGTGACAACCTGGCGCGGCTCGGGATCCACGACGTCGCAGGCATGCGGCGGTTGCCGGCCGGCGCCTTGCTCGAGCGCTTCGGCAAGGACAGCTATCGCTTGCGGCAGCTCATGGGGGGCGAGCGGCGTGAGCTGCTCACGCCCGCGGTCGAGGTCGAGGCCGCGCGCGAGCAGTTCGAGGTCGATCCCGAGCAGCCGCGCGTCGATCGGCAGGCGCTACTGTTTCTGATCAAGCAGAGTCTCGGCGAGCTCGAGCAGCAGCTGCGTGCGCGCGGCGAGGTGTTCGCCGCGTTGCAGTTGCGTTGTGATCTCGATGACGGCGAGCCACCGCACGAAGAACGCATCGTACCGGCCGAGCCGACGCGTGATGCGGTGCAGCTCGTCGAGCTCGTGCGGCTGCGGCTCGAGCCCGTGACGTTCAAGGCGCCGCTCGTCGGCTTCGATCTCACGGCCGAGACCGCGGTGCCGCGGCGGGCGCAGGGCGAGCTGTTCGCGGAACGACCCAAGCGCGATCTCCGCGCGGCCAATCGCGCGCTCGCGCGGCTGCGCGCGGAGTTCGGCGACCAGGTCGTCGTGCACGCAGCGTTGCGCGATGGCCATTTGCCCGAGGCCGGGTTCACCTGGCAGCCGGTGCAGCAGCTCGAGTTGCCGCGTGGTGCGGAGGCGGCGGAAGGCGGGGGTGGCAAGGCGGCGGGGGAGGGCCTGCCGCCGCCGACTCTCGTGGCGGGCGAAGCCGACGGTTACGGCGCGATCGCGATGCCGTCGCCCGGCACTGCTGCCGGTGATCCTGTTGCTGGTGGTCCGTTTGGCGGGGCTGCGCTGGGGCCGTCGGTCCGGGCCAACCTGGTGCGCCGACTGCTGCCGCGGCCGATGCCGTTGCGCAGCAGCAAGGATCCGACGGACGGCTGGTTCCTGGGCGGGCTCGCGGGTGGGCCGGTCAAGCAGCTGTGGGGGCCGTTTACGATCTCCGGTGGTTGGTGGCTGCGACTGCAGCACCGCGACTACTACTTCGTCGAGACCCGCCGCGGCGACCTGCTCTGGGTCTATCACGACCGCACGCGGCGCCGCTGGTTCCTGCACGGCACGGTCGAGTAGCTCCCATGAGCAGGCCATGACCAGCTACGTGCCGCTCTGGTGTAAGAGCAACTACTCGTTCCTCGAAGGCGCGAGTCACCCGGACGAGCTCGTCGAACAGGTGCAGCAGCACGGCCTTGACGCGCTCGCGCTGACGGATCGCGATGGGGTCTACGGCATCGTGCGGGCGCACGCTCGCGCCACGCAGCTCGGGGTCAAGCTGCTGCTCGGCGCCGAGGTGTCCGTCGGCACCGATCCGGACGATCGCCGTTCGCTCGTACTGCTGGCAACGGATCGGGCGGGCTACGGCAATCTCTGTCGGTTGCTCACGGTCGGGCGGCGGCGGTGTGTGAAGGGCAGTTCCGTGGTCTACGAATCGGAACTGCTCGATCACGCGCCCGGACTGCTGGCGCTCTGGCACGGCGACTTTGCGGCGCCCGAGCGGCTTTGCGACGCATTCGGGGATCGGCTCTACGCGCTCGTCACGCGCCATCGCCGCGCGACCGAGGTCGCGGACGAGGCGCGGATCCGCACAGCGGCGAAGCGGCTGGGGCTGCCGGTCGTTGCCGGCGTCGAGGTGCTCTACCACTCACGCGCGCGGCGGCCGTTGCAGGACGTGCTCACGTGCATCCGCCACGGGGTCAACGTGCACACGGCCGGCACGCACACGCGGCCCAACGCCGAGCACGCGCTGCTGCAGCCGGCGGCGATGGCGCGGTTGTTCGAGGACGATCCGGCGGCGCTCGCGCGCACGCTCGAGGTCGCGGCGCGGTGCACGTTCTCGCTGGCCGAACTGCGCTATCGCTATCCCGACGAGCGGCTGCCGGACGGCCGCTCGTCGATGCAGTGGTTGCGGCAGCTGACGATGGATGGGGCCCGGCGGCGTTACGAAGGCGCGCCGCCGGTCAAGGTGCGGGAGCAGCTCGACAAGGAGCTCGGGCTGATCGAAGAGCTCGAGTACCCGGGCTACTTCCTGACGATGCGCGAGATCGTGCGTTACTGCGATGAACACGGCATCCTTTGTCAGGGGCGCGGTTCGGCGGCCAACTCCGCGGTTTGCTACTGCCTCGGGATCACGGCCGTCGATCCGGTGCAGATGAATCTGCTGTTCGAACGGTTCTTGTCGCGCGAACGCGCGGAACCGCCCGACATCGACCTCGACATCGCGCACGAGCGGCGCGAGGAGGTGTTGCAGCACGTCTACGACAAGTACGGCCGCAGCCACGCGGCGATGGTCGCGAACGTGATCCGCTACCGCACGCGGTCGGCGATCCGCGACGTCGGCAAGGCGCTCGATCTGCCCGCGACTTCACTCGATCGCCTCGCCAAGCTGTCGTCGCGCTGGGGGCACGAAGGCGGCGACGGCGAGAGCGGTTGGAGCGCGACGCTGCGGCAGGCGGGGCTCGACCCCGACACTCCGGTGCACCTGCACCTAGTGCAGCTCGTGCACGAGATCCAGGACTTCCCGCGCCATCTGTCGATCCATCCCGGCGGCTTCCTGCTCGGTCACGAGCCGGTCGATTCGATCGTGCCGATCGAGAACGGCACGATGGCGGATCGCACGGTCATCCAGTGGGACAAGGACGACATCGAGAACCTCGGGTTGTTCAAGGTCGACTGCCTCGGGCTCGGGGCGCTGTCGCTCGTCGACCGTGCGTTCGCGCTGCTGCGGCGACACCGCGGCGTCGAGATGAGCCTCGCGACCGTGCCCGAAGAGGACCCGGCGACCTACGCGATGATTTGTCGCGGCGACACGGTCGGGGTCTTCCAGATCGAGAGCCGAGCGCAGATGGCGATGCTGCCGCGGCTGCGGCCGCGCACGTTCTACGACCTCGTGATCGAGGTCAGCATCGTGCGGCCGGGGCCGATTGCTGGCGATATGGTGCATCCGTATCTGCGCCGGCGGCACGGCAAGGAGCCCGTGACCTACGCGCACGAGAGCCTGCGGCCCGTGCTCGAGAAGACGCTCGGGGTGCCGCTGTTCCAGGAGCAGGTGATGAAGCTCGCGATGGTCGCCGCCGACTACACGCCGGGCGAGGCCGATCAGCTGCGGCGCGACATGGCCGCCTGGCGCAGCAGCGGTCGCATCGACCGCCATCGCGAGGTGCTCGTCGAGCGCATGTGCCGGAAGGGGATCGCGGCCGAGTTCGCCGAGCGCGTCTTCGAGCAGATCCGTGGGTTTGGCGAATACGGCTTCCCCGAGAGTCATGCCGCGAGCTTCGCGTTGATCGCCTACGTGACCTCGTGGCTGAAGTGCCATCACCCCGACGTCTTCGCGTGCGCGTTGCTCAACGCCCAGCCGATGGGGTTCTATTCACCCGCGACGATCGTCGAGGACGCCAAGCGGCACGGCGTGTTGGTGCGCCCCGTCGACGTCTGTGCGAGTACCGGGGATTGCACGCTCGAAGACAGTGGCGAGGCCGCGCTGGCGCTGCGCATGGGGCTGCGTTACGTGAACGGCCTCGGCACCGAACCGCTCGAGCGCATCGTCACGGCACGATCGGAACGGCCGTTCGCCAGCCTCGAGGACTTCCGGCGGCGCACCGGGCTGCAGCAAAAGCATCTCGCCGTACTCGCCGAGATCGGCGCGCTCGAGACGCTGAGGGAGGGCCGGCGCGAAGCGCTGTGGTCGGTCTGGAAGCCCGCGGTCGAGGCTGACGAACTCGGGCTCGTCGACCGCGAAGCGACGCCCGTGTTCGCGCCGCTCGACGTGCTCGAAGCCGTGACCTGGGACTACCGCGCCGGCAGCCACAGCGCGCGCAGCCATCCGCTCGAGCCGTTGCGCGACCAGCTGCGGCGGCAGCGCCTGCGCGAGGCGCTCGACGTCTCGAGGCTGAAGAACGGCGTCAACACCCAGACCGCGGGGCTCGTGATCTGCCGGCAGCGGCCCGGCACGGCGGGCGGAGTCGTCTTCCTCACGCTCGAGGACGAGACCGGGTTCGTCAACGTCGTGGTCTGGGACCGGGTGTTCGAGCAGTTCGCGGCGTTGATCAAGACGGCGACGTTCCTCGCGGTCGCGGGCAAGGTGCAGCACGAGGACGGTGTGGTGCACGTCGTGGCGCGGCGGTTCTGGGTGCCGGCGGTGGAGCTGGCCCCCGAGAGTGGCGGCAGCCGCGACTTTCACTGAGGGAGGGGGGGGCGCTCTGCGGCGTTCGGCGGATCAGGCGATCGGCAGATCGCGGCGCGCGCGGCACATCTCGTCGTGGACGCGCTGGATCTCGGCGCAGCGTGAGTCGATCGGGCCGTCGCCGACGTCCTTCACGTAGCGGCAGGCGGCGAACCCGGTCGCGCGCTGTTCGTAGCGTTCGACCCACTCGTCGCGTTCGGCGCGGCGGCCCTTCGGCACGGGCCAGACGGCCCGGGTCGGGATCGTCGGCAGGTCGATGCGCCACGGCTTGGCGCTGACCCGCATCCGGAAGCAGGCTTGGATGCGGCACAGCTGCGCGTAGGCCGGATCGCAACCGAGTTCGACGAACAGCTCCTGCGCTTCCGCGCTGCGCGGATCGTAGCAGCGGTGCATCGCCACGAGCCGGGTGCCCGCCGGCGTTTCGTAGACCGCGAGCCGCATGCCGGGGTGCGCTGCGGCGACCCTGGCGATGCGCTGGAAAACGCGAATGCGATCAGCGGCTCGTGCTTTCGCGGTGTAGCGCAGCGCGCCGCGCACGATGATCAGCCCGATGGGCAGCACGACGGCGAGGAGCAGGCCGAAGCATCCGAGCGGAATCCACAGCTTGCCGAAACACCAGATCGCCGCCCACAAGGTCCCGGCAAACACGGCCGTGGCCAGCCAATCGAATGCCTTCTCGGCGAGCGGCGACAGCTTCGGCGCGTGGTCGATGTCGCCGAACCAGACATCGGGCTCGTTGAGGCAGCGTGCGCCGTAGCGGTTGCGGGTCACGACCGCCAGGTCGGTGCGAGCCACGATCTCTTCGCGGATCGGCAGGCCCTCGTCGCCGTAGGCGAGCTTGGACTCCCGCCAGGGGACCCGATGACCCGCGCGCAGCTTCGCGAGGGCCTGGATCGCGCGTTCCTCGGCGTGGCGGTGGGCGTCCTCGTGGTTGGTATCGGACCAGCCGAAGCGGCGTACCACGCGCGTTCGCCCCCGGATCTCGCCCTCGAGTCTCACCTCGGCCCAATGTGCGGGGATCAGCACCCTGCGCACGATAGCGGCGGGCGGCGCGTCGCGGCATGCTTTGGTGATGCGGATCCTGCGCTGGTTCGGGTCGGTTCTCGGCGTCGTGACGCTCGCGGGATGTATTGCCGGTGGCCGGGACGCGTCGGCAAGCCACGAAAGCGCCGGCGTCGAGGAAGCGAGGCCGCGCCATGGTGCGGGTGCTGCCGAGTCCCGGATGCGCGCACGCGAACTCGGCATCCACATTGGTCCGCATCCCAGCGGCCTGCACGATGCGATCACCGACGTCCCCGGCGTGCGCGTCGGTCACGCGACGATCCACGAAGGCGAACGCTTCCACACCGGCGTGACCGTGATCTTGCCGCCGGGCGACAACCCGTTCCGTCACAAACATGCGGCGGCGCTCGCGGTGCAGAACGGTTTCGGCAAGCTGATCGGCGCGACGCAGCTGCAGGAGCTCGGCGAACTGGAGAGTCCGATTGCGCTCACAGGCACGTTGAACGTGCATCGCGTGGCGGATGGACTGCTCGACTGGCTGTTGGCGCGGCCGGGGAACGAGCGCGTGCGTTCGGCCAACGTCGTCGTGGGAGAGACGAACGACGGGCGGTTGTCGGACATCCGCGCGCGGCCCGCCGGTGCCGCGCACGTGCGGTCGGCGATCGCCGCGGCGAGTGACGCGGAGTTCGAGGTCGGTGCGGTCGGCGCCGGTGCCGGCACGATGTGCTTCGGCTACAAGGGGGGAATCGGGACAAGCTCGCGGCGGGTCGATGGCGCCACGGTCGGCGTGCTCGTGCAGACCAACTTCGGTGGGCGGCTCCGGGCGCCGAAGCTGGCCGCTGCGGTGGGAAACGGCGCGGAGTCGAAAGTCGGGGGCACGGAAGCCGGGACAAGGGCAGCCGGGACAAGGGCAGCCGGGGCAAGGGCAGCCGGAATAGCTGGGGAGCGGGTCGCGACCGCGGGCCCTGTTGGCGGTCGGCCCGACGAACACGTCGAGGACCACGACGGCTCGTGCATGATCGTGATCGCGACGGACGCACCGCTCGACCAGCGCGCGTTGCAGCGACTCGCGACGCGGGCGTTCGCGGGCATGGCACGAGCGGGCGCGTCGTTCAGTCACGGCAGCGGGGACTATGCGATCGCGTTCTCGACGACTGCGTTCGCCGCGGACGCGCCGGCCGTCTGGCGCAGCGGGCGCCTGTCGCCGCTCTTCGCAGCGGTGGCCGATGCCACCGAGCAGGCGATCTACGATTCGTTGGCCGCCGCGACGACGACGACGGGGCAGGGGCGCACGGCGCCGGCCGCGCCGCTCGCACGATTGCGCCAGCTGGCGGCCGCGGCCCGGGGCCAGGCGGCAGGCGGGGGCGAACGCCGGGGGCAGCGCTGAGCCGCAGACGGGAGCCATTGCCGGCGCCGCCGCCGCTCGCCGGCGTCGTGCTCGACGGCTCGAACGTCCTCGCGACCAACGGCCGCGGTGGGCTCGAGCGGATCGAGTCCGCGCTGGTCTGGTTCGCGGACCGCGTTCCTGACTGGCCGCAGATGGTCTTTCTCGACGCGGCGACCGCACGCCGGCTGCGGCCCGAGGTGCAGGACGTCGTGCGCGCGCGCTGCACTGATGTGACTCCGGGCCGCGCGCGTTGGGCCGTGAGTCCACCCGATCTCGAAGCGGACCTGCACGTGCTCGAGTTCGCGCGCGGGCACCGCGCGCTGATCGTCTCGAACGACCGCTTCTTCGACTACGACGAGCTGCGGCGGGATGTCATCACTGTGCAGTTCCGGTTCGTCGCAGGCGGGTTCGAACCGTTCGACGAGGCGACCTGGTTTCGGGGTTCTGGCGGGGCGCAGCGGGTTGGGCTAGGCGACTTGCTGGGGAGTTGACCGAATCCGTCGATTGGCAAGGAGGAACCCCAGCGCCGAGAGAATGCCGGCGCCACCACAGGCGAGCCACAGCGCCTCCGTGCCGAACTCGTCGTAGACCCAGCCGCCCGTGATCGGCGCGGCGATCAGGGACAGGCTGAAGCTCGTGCCGTAGGCGCCGTTGTATGCACCGCGTCGTTCGGGTGGGGCGTAGTCGTTGATGTAGACGCCGAGCAACGCCATCTGCAGCACTTCGCCGACCGTGATGATCACGAGCGCGAGTACGACCGCTGCAACTCCGATCGGCAGCAAGTAGCACAGGTACCCGAGCCCGATGGCGAGCGAGCCGGCGGCGACGATCGGCATTGCCGGGATGTGCCGCAGGCCGTGCGCGATGGGCATCTCGATGATCGTGATCAACGCGGGATTGATCGCGATGAGCCAGAAGATCGTGCTCTCCGAGTAGCCCTCGTCCTTGAGGACACGCGTGCCGGTGATGAAGTACTGCATGAACGCAGTGATCACGACGAAGTTGACGAACATCAACCAGCTGAAGTGCGGATCCTGGAACGGCCCGCGACTCGGTTGTTTGCGCTCGACGATCGTCGCGGCGGCGCCTCCCGTCGCGACGGGCTCCGGCGCACTCTGCCGGGGAGTGAATCCGCGCAAGAAGACGAACAGGAACGCTGCGGCCAGCAGGCACGTGCCACCGTCGGCGTAGAAGATGATGTCGTAGTCGAAGGACTCGACGAGTGTGCCGCCGACCGTCGGGCCAACGGCCCAGCCAGCGTTCATCATCAGGCGGTTCAGCGAGAGCGCCTTGCGCCTCAGCTCCGGACCGACGCTCGTGGCCACTGCGCTGATGCTGCCGGGACGGAACGCGTCGTTGATCACCCCGAGAATGAACGTCGCACCGGCGATCAGATAGACGTTGCTCAGCTGCGCCATGAGCACCATCCAGATGCCGGAAAGCGCGAGCGTCAGGTATTGCACGCGAACGTTGCCGAGCACATCGGCGAGCTTGCCACCGAGCATGCTGCCGAACACAGCCCCGACGCCGTAGAGCGTGACGACGAAGCCGGCATCGGTCGCGCTGTAGCCGAACTTGTCGAGCAGGTAGAGGTTCAGCAGCGGCAGCACCATCGAGCCGCAACGGTTGACGAACGACGCCAGGCACAGCAGCCAGGTCGTCAATGGCAAACCACTGAACGCGTCGCGATAGAGCGCGACGAGCTGTCCCCCCAATCTCGGCATGTCAGGACCGCGGCATGGTCAGAGCGATGACATCATCGCTCAGCCGCGTCGCAGCGCCTGCGTCGGCGTCATGCGGGCTGCGCGCAGCGCGGGCCACGCACCACCGACGACGCCGAGCGCGATCGCGAAGATCACGGCCGTCAGCATCGTCCCGGGCGTGGTCTGGAACGCGAAGCTGACCTCGGTGAACGTCGCGAAGTTCGTCGTGCCCGTCTGCATGCCGTTGAGCGGCAGCACGAGGATGACACCGACGATGCCGCCGAGCAGGCCGAGCAGCGAGGCCTCGAGCAGGAACGCGAAGAAGATCGCGCCGGGTCGGAAGCCCGTGGCGAGCAGGATGCCGATCTCGTTCGTGCGTGATGCGATCGCGGACAGCATTGCGTTGATGCCGGTGAAGACCGCCGCGACGCCCATGATCAGGGACAGGAACGTGCCGATGAAGATCAGCAGGCCACTGAGCGCGCCGGTCTGGCTGTCGAGATACTCGCGTTCGGTCAGGATCTTGGCCGGGATGCGCTGGTCCTCCGCGAGCCGCGCCTTGAGCGCTTCGACGTCGGCGTCGGGTTTCAGCTTCGCGATGATTCGGCTGTAGTGCTGCGTCTCGAGTGCGGCCTGCAGTCGGTCGACATCGCCCCAGATCTCGGTCGTGTAGGCGCCCGTCGATTCGAACACCCCGACCACGCGGAACGGCGTGACGTTGATCTCCAGCACGTCGCCGACCTTGGCGTTCTGGATGCGTTCGGACACGGCGCGGCCGACGATGATCTCGTCCGTCCCAGGCGTGAAGTTGCGGCCCTCTGCGATGCGGAAGTTGTCGCCGTGCACCTGGAACGTCGCCTGCATCACGCCGCGCAGCGGGATGTTCGTCTCGCCACCGTCCAAGCGTTTGAGCAGCGACGCGAGGTAGTTCTCACCCGACGCGATCGGCTTGCCGGTCTCGTCCACCGCGAACTCCGGGATCTCCTTGAGTGCGATCTGGGCGCGGTCGCGATCGAAGCCGCTCTCGCCCTCCGACGTCGCGCCCGGGCGCAACATGATGACCATGTCATCGCGGCCTTTGCCCGTGAACATCTCCTCGAAGCCCGCCTTGAGGCTCAGGACGCCGGCCAGTACGGCGACGGTCGCCGCGATCGACAGCACGGTCAGCCACGTGTTGCCCGAGCGGGCGATCAGGCTGCGGTAGTTGTAGCTCAGCGGAACGAGCGCCATGGCATCAGGCTTCCGACCGCAGCGCGGTCACGGGGTTGAGGCGACGGGCGCGGATCGCGGGCATCAGGCCGGCCACGATGCCGAGCCCAGCGGCGAGCAGTACGCCCTGGACGATCACGTTCGACTGGATCGTGAAGCCCGGGATGAACGCCGAGAAGAACGACCAGAGCGGCCGTTCGGCAAGGATCGCGAGCACCACGCCGATTCCTCCGCCGACGAGGCAGAGCGTCAACGCTTCGGCAACCAGCAGCAGTGTGATCTTGCCGTTCGTGAAGCCCAGGGACTTGAGGATGCCGATGTCGCGGGTGCGCTCGCGCGCGGCCATGAGCATCGTGTTCAACACGGCGAAGAAGATCGCGAAGAGCACGCCGCCGCCGATGCTGTAGAGCAGCGTCGGCACGCTGCCGAGCATCGAGATGAACTGCCGCTGAAACTCGCCTTCGGTCGTTGCGCGCACGCGTTGGGGGCCGTTCTGGTAGAGCTCCTCGATCGCGCCGATGGTCGTGGCGGCATCCGCGCCTTCCGCCAGTCGGGTCAGGAAGACGCCGACACCGCCCGGGCCACCCGCGGCGCCCGTATCCAGCGACTCGTACAGATAGTCGTAGTGGAAGTACATCGTGAGCTGATCGATGCTCGTCGACTTGGATTCGTAGATGCCTACCACGGTGAAGTCCCAGGCCGAGCCGTCGCTCTTGGGGAAGATCGTGCCGGTCAGCGGCACCTTGTCGCCGACCTTCCAGCCGAAGCGAGAGGCGAGGTCGGTGCCGATGATGCAGTTGGTGCGGGCCTTCTCCCACTCTTCGAGGGAGCCCTCGATCATCTCGAGCTCGGGGTAGCTCTCCTTCCACTTGCGCGCGTCGACGGCGAACTGCGCGAAGAAGTTCGATGGGTCCTGGTAGACGCCGCCGAACCACTGGAAACGCACGACCTCTTCGACGCCGGGGACGTTCTTGATCTTGCTCTCGTAGCTGTCCGGCAGGTTGACGAACAGGCTCACTGCGGACTGTACCCACAGCCGCGTTCGCGACGCCTGCGAGACGGCGGCATCGAGGCCGCCGATCGCCGCGTCGAGCACGCAGAGCAGGAAGACCGCGATCGTCACCGACAGCCCCGTGAGGAGCGTGCGGATCGGGTGCGAGAACATGTTGCGGATGAGCAGGCGGATCGGCATCGCTAGCTCCCGGTCGCGGCGGTGCGGTTGTCCTCGATGTGGCCGAGCTTGCCCTTGTCGAGGTGGATCGTCTGGTCAGCGTAGGTCGCGGCCTGCGGGTCGTGCGTGACCATGAGGATCGTCTTCTGCAGCTCCTTGTTGAGGCGCTGCATGAGCTCGAGGATCGAGTCGGCCGTGTCGCGGTCGAGGTCCCCGGTCGGCTCGTCGGCGAGGATGACCGCGGGATCGCTCGCGATTGCGCGTGCGATCGCGACGCGCTGCTCCTGGCCACCCGACAGCTCCTTCGGTTTGTGGGTCATCCGGTCCGTCAATCCGACCAGCTCGAGCGCACGCTCGGCCTGCTCGCGGCGTTGCTTGCCGGAGAGCGGGGCGAGCAGCAGCGGCAGCTCGACGTTCTCGCGCGCGCTGAGCACGGGCAGCAGGTTGAAGCCCTGGAAGATGAAACCGACGTTTTCCGCGCGCCACTGCGCGAGATCCGAGCCGTCGAGATTCTCGATGCGCGTGTCGCCGACGACGATGCTGCCGGTGTCCGCGTGGTCGAGTCCGCCGATGAGGTTGAGCAGGGTCGTCTTGCCCGAACCCGAGGGGCCCATCAGCGCGTAGAACGTGCCGCCCGCCATTCCGAGCTCGAGTTCGTCGAGCACGCGCAGCGTTTCACCGCCGCGGCTGTAGGTCTTGGTGACGGACTGGATGTCGATGCCGGTGGCCATGATGGGGCGTGGGGTCGGTTTGGGAGCGAAAGATCAGGGCGGATCATCAAGACTGGGCGAAACGCACGCGGTCGCCGTCGCGCAGGCTCGGTGGTGGCTCGGCGACGATGCGTTGGCCGGCGCGCAGGCCGGACTCGATCGTCGCGCGACCGTTCTTGCGTTCGCCGACGGTGACCGTGACGGCGCGTACGAGGTCGCGCTCGATCACGAATGCGGTCGGGGTGCCCTCGATTTCCACGAGCGCGTTCTCGGGCACGACGATGCGCTTCTCGGCCGACGCGCTGGCTTCGACCGGAGTCGGTGCGCCGCTCTCCCGGAACACGACCCGCACGCCGTACTCGGGGCGCAAGCGCTCGCGCTGGCCTTCGTCGACCACGATGCGCACCTCGACGGTGGCCTTGGTACGGTCCGCGGTCGGCCAGATGCGATCGACGGTGCCGGTGAGCTTCTCGTCGGGGCGGGCGTCGAGGAACACGTCGGCCGGGGCGCCGAGCTTCACCGAACTCAGCGAGGTTTCGGGAACCTCCGCCTGGATCTCCAGGGAGGCGAAGTCGACCATCGTGCAGACCGCGCCGCGCGCGTTGCTGCCGCCTTGCGAGTTGGGTGATACGACCTCGCCGACCTCGGCATCCTTGAGCACGATGACGCCGTCGAACGGCGCTCGCACGTCGGTCTTGTCGAGCGTGGCCTGGGCCTGTTTGCGGGTGGCGTCGGCCGCATCGCGCTGCGCTTCGGCGACCTTGACGTCGGTGCGGGCAACGGCCAGCCGGCGTTCGGCGGTGCCCGTGGTGAGTTCCGCGGTGGCGAGGTCCGTCAGCGCGGTCGCGTGCCGGGCCTTGTTGCCGTCGAGATCGGCGCGCGTGCGCTCGACCTCACGGGCGGAGCCGAGTTCGGCGGCGAACAGCTCGGTCGCGCGTTCGTGTTCACGCTCCGCGAACGTGACTCCGGCGAGTGCCTCGTCCGCGCGCGTCTTGGCGGCCTTGGCCACATTCTTCGCCTGGGCGACGTCGGCCTGGCGCTCCGCGACGAGCGCGCGGGCGCGCTCGACCGCCGCAACCGCCACGGCGTGATCGGCCGCCGCCCGTTCGAGCGCGGCGCGGAACTCGTCCGAGAACAGTCGCGCGACGATGTCACCTTCCTTGACGACGGAGCCCTCCCGGACGTTCAGTTCGACGATGCGGCCAGGGACGTCCGACGAGAGGGCGGCGCGGCGGGCGGCGACGACGTAGCCGTTGGCTGCCGTGCCCTTCACGGCGGCGACGGACGCCGCGCTGGCCTCGGTGACCAGCAGCGTCCGGACCTCCGGCAGGTTGACCCGGTCGAGGAAGGACTGCACGGGGGTCCAGAACAGCCAGATCGCGCCTCCGAGGCAAATGGCGAGCGCGGCACGCATCGGCCAGGGGTTGCGGCGACGGCGGGAAGTGCCGCCCTTGGGCTGGCGATCGATCTTGAGGCTCTGGAGGTCCACGGGGCGAGGGCGTTGGGGGGCGGAACAGGATAGCGTTCGCGGGCTCGAAAAGGAGCAGCGCGTGCGTATCGTTCCGGCATGGTCGACCCCGTGGTCAGGCGGTTCCTGGTGCCCGTCGACTTCGACGAGAACCGCGATGCGGACGTCGAATACGCGATTGGGCTGGCAGCGCAGCTGCGTGCGGAGCTCTTGCTTCTCGCGGTCGTCGATACGTCCGCGACGGTCGCCTTGATCGGCCGGCATCGCGCGACCCAGGCGGGCGATCCCGATTTCGAGAAGGCGCTGCATTCCGAGGTCGAGGGCATCCTCCAGCAGCTCGTCGACCGTGCGGCCGAGGCGGGGGTTCGGGCGCTCGGTCACCTGAAGTTCTCGGAGGAGGTCGAGGAGCAGATCCTGCGCGAGGCGCTCGTGCAGAAGGTCGATCTGATCCTGGTGCACTCGCAAGGGCGGTCCGGGCTCATGAAGACGCTACTCGGTTCGACCGCGGGCGAGATCCTCAAGGCGGCGCCCTGCCCCGTGCTGGTGGCGCGCGCGTGACGGGCAAGAAGCGCAAGGCCGCGGCAGCGGGTCGTTCGACGAGCAAGAAGAAGGCCGCCGTCAAGTCCGGCGCGGGTGACCGCGCTCGGCCGCGCTCCGCGACGCGCCGGCGTTCGACGTCGGCGCCGGTAGCGCGCGAGCTCGGTGCGGCGGAGCTGCGTTGGACGTGCAAGCCGCTGACGCCATCGAAACGCCCGCCGTCCGCGGCGTTCCTGCTCGAGCAGGAACGACCGATGGCGGCGCTGAGCACGGGACTCGCGCTGCAGGCGCCCGGTTACCACCTGTTCGTGTCGGGGTTGATCGGTTCGGGCCGGACCGCGGTGGTCGAGATGTTGCTGCGCGACATTCAGCCGCGCAGCAAGCGCGTGCCCGATCGCGTCTTCCTGCAGAACTACCGCGAACCCAATCGGCCGGTGCTCGTCACGCTACCTGCAGGGCGGGCGGCGGCGTTCCGCGACGAGCTCGAAGACCTCGGTCACACGCTGCACGCCGCGCTCACCGGCGCGCTGCGATCACGGCCGCATCGCATGTCGCGGCGGGTCGTCCTGCGCGCGGCCGGCACCCGGGATCGGCGCATCATGGAGGCGCTGCAGCGGCAGGCGCAGAAGCAGGGCTGCTCCCTCGTGCAGTTCCAGAGCCAGAACGGCGCGACGACAGCCGACATCTATCCGGTCGTGGAGGGCGAGCCCGTGACGCTCGATGCGCTCTCCGCGCTCGTCATCGAGGGCAAGCTGCCCGAGGCCGACCGTGACCAGCTCCTGCGCAGTCGCGAGCAGCTGCTCGAGCGACTCGAGGAGGTCAACGAGCGGGTGCGCGAAGAGCACGCGCGCGTCGCCGGCGAGCTGCGCGAGATGGATCGCAAGCTGGCGTGGACGGTGTGGAACTCGCACATCCGCGAGTTCGTCAAGCGTTGGCCGCAGCGCGAGGTCGCCGACTGGCTCGATGCCGCGGGCGAGTTCATCGAGCGCCACCTCAACCGCCTCGTCGAGCATGACGACAGTGAGGACGACACCGGCGCATACGCGGGTGGCGAGCCGGAACGGGCGGCGTTCGAGTTCCGCGCGGCGATCGTCAAGACGTCGTTCAACGACGCCAGCCCGGTCGTCATCGAGACCAATCCGACCTATGCCAACCTGTTCGGCACGATCGCGATGCCCGCCGACGGCTCCGCGCCGGGGCCCGAGCACGTGCACCCGGGTGCCATGATGCGCGCCGACGGTGGCTACCTAGTGCTGCGTTGTCTCGACGTGCTCAGCGAGAGCGGCGTCTGGCCGCAGCTCAAACGCACGCTGACGACTGGTCGTCTCGAGATCCGGGATCCCGAGCAGGGTTCGGGAGCGCAGAACACCGGGCTGCAGCCCGAAGCGATCCCGCTCGACGTCAAGGTCGTGCTGATCGGCGAGCCCGGGGTCTACGAGCACCTCGCGACCGAGGATCCGCAGTTCCCGCAGACGTTCAAGATCCACGCCGAGTTCGACGCGACGATCCCCGTCAACCGTCGGAATCTCGCGCGCTATGCCGACTACCTGAAGTGGCTCGTGGGTCGCGAGGACCTGCTCGCGTTCGACGGCGACGCGATGGCCGCGGTCGCCGAGTACGGCGCGCGGGCCTCGGGGCGTCGCGATCGGCTGATCACGCGCTACAGCGAACTCGGCGATCTCGCCCGTGAGGCCGCGCATCTCGCGAGCCTCGCCGGGGCGGATGCCGTGGTCCGTGACCACGTCGAACGCGCGATCGACGCCCGCCGTCAACGCCATGACCTGGCGCAGGAACTGACCGAGCGCGACTACACCTCGGGCTACATGCGACTGTCCACATCGGGCGCGGTCGTGGGGCAGATCAACGCGCTGACCGTGCTCGATACCGGCACGATCGAGTTCGGCCGGCCGTGCCGCATCACGTGCAACTCGGGCGTCGCGGTGCCACAGCGTTCGGGACTCGTGAACATCGAGGGTCTCGCCAATCTGTCCGGCCCGATCCACGACAAGGGGGTGATGATCCTCGAGGGCTTCCTGCTGCAGGAGTTCGGCCGCGACGGTCCGCTCTGCATGCAGGCGACGATCTGTTTCGAGCAGCTCTACAACGGCGTCGACGGCGATTCTGCGTCGCTCGCGCAGTTGCTCGCACTGCTGAGCTCGCTCGCGTCGGTGCCGCTGCGCCAGCAGCTCGCGATCACCGGCTCCGTCAACCAGAAGGGCCAGGTCCAGGCCGTTGCCGCAGTGAACGAGAAGATCGAAGGATTCTTCCGCGTGTGTCGTGCGCGCAAGCTCACGGGCTCGCAGGGCGTGGTGCTACCGCTCGCGAATGCGGGCGATCTGATGCTCGATCGGGACGTCGTTGACGCGGTCGAGCGCGGCGATTTCCACATCTATGCGGTCTCCGACGTCCAGGGCGCGCTCGAGCACTTCACGGGACTGCCGAGTGCGGACGTGCTGGCGCGGGTGCGTGCGACGCTCGAGTCGTTCCGCGCGATCGCGCGCGCCTGAGGGACCGAGCCCCGGCTCTCGGCCGGTCGCCGGAGCTACGTCAGCCCCATGGCGCGCTGCAGGTGTTCGCCCATTCGCACAGCTCTGCTCTCGATCGCAGCGGCAATGCGATCGCCGAGTTCGGTGCGCGCCGTGGCGACGAACAGCTCCAGCCAGCGTTCGAAGTGCGTGGTGGTCACGGTCGCAAGCGGCAGGTGCGCGGCCATCGGATTGCCGCGGTAGCGGCCGGTGCCGCGCAGGATCGTCGACCAGAAGCGGCACATCTTCTCGAGGTGGTTGGGCCAGGCGTCCTCGGCGATGCGGGCGCGGAACACGGGGCCGAGGGTCGGGTCGCTCTGGACGACGCCGTAGAACGCGTGGACCAGGCGCTCGATCCCGGGCTCGTCGAGTTCGGCTTGCAGTTCGAGGACGTTCATCGTTGGTGTTCCAACTAAAAGTAGTATAATGAATACCAATTACAACCCTCAGGAGTCCGTGATGCAACCTCCCGACAATCTCGTGGCGACCGGCTCGTCGCCGCGGTTCGACGCCAACACCGTTCCTGCCATGCTGCTTCAGGATCACTCCACTGCGACCGGCGTATGGGGCCGGCTGGTCGTTCACGCGGGAACGGTCGAGTTCTTCGAGGTCAACGGGAGTGGCGGCGACGGCGACGGGTCCGGGTCCCCGGTTGCCGCCGGCGAGAGCCTGTGGATCGCCCCCGAGCACCGGCACCGGGTCACGCCGTCGGCGGATGCGGAGTTCGAGGTCGAGTTCTATCGCGTAACCGACGGCAACGAGAACGGCTGAGGACCGCCGCCGTGCAACTCAGCCAGTTCACCGACTACGCGCTGCGTTCGCTGATGCACGCCGCGCTGTGTGCTCCGGACAGGGTGCAGGTCGGCGCGGTAGCAGACGCGTTCCAGATCTCGCGCCATCATCTCGTCAAGGTGGTGCAACGGCTGCAGCAGCTCGGCTACGTGGACACGCGGCGCGGACGGGGCGGCGGGTTCACGCTGGGGCGGGCGCCGCAGGACATCCGACTGGACGAGGTCGTTCAGGCGTTGGAGCCGTTCGATCTCGTGGAGTGTTTCGAAGCTCCGACGGCGTGTCGCATCGCGGGCGCGTGTGGCCTTCAGCGCGCTCTTCAGGAGGCCCGCTCGGCATTCGTCGAGGCGCTGTCGCACTACTCGCTCGCGGATCTCTTGCGTCCCCGGGCGCCGCTGCGGCGGCAGCTCGGTATCTGAGCAGCTGGCCGCTGGCGTTCTGGCCGTCAGGCCTTGCGGGCCTTCTTGCGCGGACCTTTCCGGCCCCCCTTTTTCTGCGCCGGGTCGGCCGCGGGTGGCTCCTGTGGCTGCAGCACGACCGGTTGGTCCGTGTCCGGCCGATCGGTTCGACCCGCGGCCACGACGGGGTCGGGTTCCTCGCGCTCGAATTGCTTGCCAAGCGCGTCGAGGCGCTGGGTGAGCTCGGTCGAGGAGTTTGCGAGCTGCTGCAGCGGTGAGCACAGGGCGAAGAGTCGTGCGCGTTCGGACTCGAGTTCCTTGCGGCGCGCCTCGACGCGCGGGCGATAGTCCTCGAGTCCGCGCCGCAGCAGGTCGGTCGCCGCGGCCTGGAAGGACTTGCCAAAGTGGTCGCGCAACACCGCGACCGTACGCGGCGCGAGATCGGTGCGGAACTGGGCGACGCACTGATGCAGGTGCAGACGGCCGGGCTCCCCGAGTCGCGCAGCCTTTTCCTTGCCAGGGATTTTCCGGTCGGGCTTGTCGGGGCTGCCGAACATCTGGTGACGGATCCGATCGACGGAACGGAACGTGACCAGATCGAGCATGCCCTTCTTGATCGGGATCCCGTCGACCGCGACGGGGACGGACGTGCTGCCCTGCCACACGACGGCGCCGAGAGACTCGAGTGCCTGCTTGCGCAGGTCGCGCAGCTCGAGGCCGGCGCGGCTCGCGAGCTCGGGCAGCCCATCGGGCATCTTCAGCCCGCGGTCGATCTGCTGTTGTTGCTGCTCGAACGCCCGGAACCCGGCGGCCATGACGTCGTCGCGGTAGTCGCGGACCAGCGGCGACCACTGCCCATCGACGAGCCATTCGAGGCTGTGACTCGACAAGAACCAGGTGTCGATCGAAGCGCCGAGCGTGCGCAGCAGCTTGGCGCCGTGATCGCGGGCGGCGCGTTCGAGCTCGCTCTCGATCTCGCCTAGGCTGACGCGGAACGCTTCGCTCCAGTCGAGTTCGAGCGCAGTGCGGATGCTGCGTTCTTCGCGCTCGACGAACTCGAGCTGGTCGTCGGCCTCGCGGATCGCGTCCTCGAGTTCGCGAACGCGATCGTGGTTCGCGAGTGTCGAGAGCTCGCCGAGCAGGCCGAGGCCACGCTGCAGCGAGTCGCGCAAGAACGCCGCGACGTACTGCTGGCTCGCGAGGTAGTCGCTGAGATCCTGGCGGAATGCGCGGAAGCCCTCGGGCTGGCTCGACGGCGAGCGCTGCTGCAGCACGCTGCTCGCCGCGTGCAGCAGGTCGACCGGATACATCTTCACGCGCCCTTCGCTCGCGGCCTGCTTGAGCGGCGCGGACATCGCGAGTTGTTCGAACGCCTGGAGCACCGCTTCCGGCTTCTGTTGTTCGAGGCTCGGGACGAGCCGGCCGTCGGGGCCGACGTCGCGCTTCTGGGAGTCGACATTGACGACCAGGAAGATGCGCGAGAACAGTTCGAGGAGCTGCTCGAACTCGGTGAAGACCTGCTCGAGGAACAGCGTGTCGCTCTTGACGACGAAGATCGCGCAGGCCGCCGCGTTGCGGAAGTCGCGCGTCATGCGGTCGTAGCCGAACCGCATTCGCGTGTAGAGGCCGGGGGTGTCGACCAGCACCGTGCTGTCGGTGGCGAGGTCCGTGCCGGGAACGTGCACGTCGACGCGCCGGATCGCTGCCGGATAGTGCTCCTGTGGATCGAACGACTTGCCGTGCTGCTCGGCGCTGCGGATGGCTTGCGCGAGGTCTTTGTGGGCGCTCTCGATGTGCTGGTGAAGCTTCGCTGCCGACGTGAACCGATCGCTCTTGCCGTCGTAGCGCGAGCAGACGTACTCGCGCTTGTCGCCGTGACGCACGAACACGAGGCACGGGTAGGCGGGCAGGCTCGAGACTTCGCTCACATACGCCGACGCGATGGCGTTCATCAGCGTCGACTTACCGCTCTTGAGTGGTCCGAAGATCAGCACGAATGCCTGCTGATCACGAACCTTGTCGCACAACGCCGCGAGGTCGTGCTGGATCGAGACGAGACCCGGGCGCAGTGAGCGGATCGGCGACTGTTCGTTCGTGCTGTCGACGGCGTGGAGCGCGGCCGTCAGATCCTCGAGCAGGGGGCGGATCGTGCCGTCGAACTGCTGGCAGTAGCTGCCGAGCTGGGTACGCATAGGGCGAGCGCTCTCTTGGGGGTCGGTGCGGGTTCAGCGAGCGCGGCATGCGGGGATGCCTTGCCGCACGGCGCATTGGACCAGCGGCGACCGGCCTTGGCAGCGATCCGTTGGGGTTTTTCTGCGCTGCGTTTGCGTGGAGAAGTTCGAAGTTATCCACGCCGGTTGTGCAGAGTTCGACCGAGTGCGCGCCGGGCGGGCGAACTGCGTCGTTACGTCGGCGTTAGCCGGTCGAATCTCCGCGATCCGTGTTCCGGCAGGGGAAGCGGTCGGGTGACGACGGGACGTTTATTTGACGGGCGCCATCGGCATCTCGTCGGCCCGGGTCGTATGCCACGTCAGGGTCAGCGTGCGCGGGTCGATCGAAGCGGGCAGGATTCGTAGCTGGTCCTTTGCGACCCGCTTCTGCAGGCGGGGCGAGCTCGCGAGCAGGACCTCGCGCTGATGTCGCGCCATCGCCTTCGCCATCGAGACCTTGTGACGGCGGGCTCGCCGGCCGATCGGAGCGACGCGCCCGGCCAGCGCTTTCGTGCGAGAGGTGTCGCCCGACTTCATGGCGAGAGTCTCGCATTGCTCGTGGGTGAGCACGAGCACGAGTGCCAGACGTTCGCGCTGGACCTGCTGCTCGATCAAGGCCACGGCCTCGGGCTGCACGAAGGGGCCCGGATTGCTGAGCACGAGGACGTCGCGGCGCCGCAGGCCGAGCGCCTCAGCGACGTTTACGTCCGCGTCGGCGCAGACGAACACTGCACAGACGTAGCGGCCGGCGGCGCCGGGGCGGCGGGCCGGGCGCGGCAGTGGCTGCCGCTTCTTGCGCGCTGCGACGGCCGCGCGATTGCCCTGCCGGACGTGGTGCATGACCCTCGTCGGGGGCAGTTCCGGTAGCGGCGCGTGCGTGGCTGGCGGTCGCGATGGGCGTCGGGCTTTCGAGCGCGGTGCTGCTGCAGGATCGCCCGCCCCGCCCGGGGTCTGGGCGGGGACGGCAACCAGTACGGGGCCGAGTCCCAGCAAAGTCATGAGCGCGATGCGGCGCATGTCGGTGTCTTCGACCGTTCGATGCCATGGACTTGATCCGGCCCGGTGGGCGCGTCGCCGGATTCCGTGTCCGATTCGGATCACGGCGAACACCGGGACGTCATGAACACTCGATTCCCTCGGTCCGTGCGGTCCCGGCCGACACGTGGTGCGCTGGCCTGCGGCGTGCTCGGCGCCTTCCTGGTGGCGCCACTGTCGGCTCCGCTCGTGGCCCAGTGCGGCCTGGTCGCCGACCTCACGAGCGGCAACGCCAACAACGGCAACATCGCGCAGCTCACCAGCGCGTTCGGCAACGAACTCTACTTCACCGGCTTCTTTCCCACGACGGGCGCCGAGCTCTGGAAGTGGACCCCGACCGGTGGTGCACAGATCGTCGTCGACCTGGCGCCCGGGAGTCGGAACAGCAGCCCATCAGGGATGACCCCCGTCATGACCGTGCACGGACCGCGCGTGTTCTACTCCGGGTTCGAGATCGGCCACGGCCACGAGCTCTACGCGACCGACGGCACCGCGGCGGGGACCGGGCGGGTGCTGGAGATCAAGCCCGGCTCCAGCAGTTCGCTGCCGCACAGCTTCTGTGGCAGCGGTGGGTTGGTGTTCTTCAATGCCGATGACCCGACCTACGGTGAGGAACTCTGGGCGTCGGACGGCACGACCGCGGGAACGCAACGGCTCAGTGACTTCGCGCCCGGGACCTTGGACGGGCGTCCGAACGACATGATCGATCTCGACGGGATCGTGCTGTTCTCGGCGTTCACCCCAGCCACGGGGCGGGAGCTGTTCGTGTCCGACGGTACGCCCGCGGGCACGCATCTGCTCGTCGACATCGAACCCGGCGCGGCCGCGTCGAACCCTCGAACCTTCATCCGCGCAGGTGACGAGATCTGGTTCGTTGCAACGACGAGTCAGTACGGCGCCGAGATCTGGCGCACGGACGGGACGGCTACGGGCACGGTGATGGTCGGTGACATCCTGCGGCCGAGCTCGTTCGGTCCGCATGGACTGTGCGCCTGCGGTGACCGCGTGTTCTTCCACGAGTTCCTCGGCTCGAACAACGGGGATGTGTACGTCACCGATGGCACGGCGGCGGGGACGGTCAATCTGACGGCGGGGACGTTCGTCTACGGCAACGATCTCGTGTGCTCCGGTGACCGCGTGTTCTTCCGCGGCTCGAACTCCTCGACAGGCACCGAACTCTACGTGACGGACGGCACCCCGCAGGGCACGCGAATGGTCGCCGATCTTCGGTCTCCGGGTTCTTCGAGCCCGCAGAAGATCATCGACTGTGGACCCGGCGTGATCTTCGAGGCACGGAGCAACCACTACGGCGAGATCTGGTTCTCGGACGGCACCGCGGCCGGGACCCGGCTGGTCTGTGAGACCGATCCGAACGGCAACTCCGGTCCACAGATGCTGACGATGTGCCGCGGTCGCGTGTTCTTCGAGGCCTACTCACCGACCTACGGCCGCGAGTTGTTCGGGGTCGCGACGCCCGGGGCCTCCGCGGCGGTGCTCGGCAACGGCAGCGCGCCGGATCATCCGACCTTGCGAACGGATCTCGGCGCTGTGCCGGTACTCGGCACGACCGTCGATCTGACCGGGCGCGGCGTCACGGGCGCGACGGGTTTCCTCATGGCCGGGAACGCGGCCCCGCCGAATGCGGTGCCTGTCGCACCGGCGCTGATCGAGTTCGGAGCGGACTGGGTCGGCCTGCAGGCAGGAACCGCAGTCCACGTGGCGACCTTGTTCGCTCCGAGTTTCATCGTGCCGTTCGTCGTCCCGAACGACCCGGCGTTCGAGGGTGTGCGGTATCAGTTCCAGGCTGTTTGGTTCGACGCCTCGGCGAGCCCGCTGCTACAGATCAGTAACGGTCTGCAGCTCACGGTCGGCACGGCGGCGCCGCACTGATTCGGCGCCGGCCCTCGCGCCCGCCGATCAGCCGGCGCGCCGGCCAGCGTGACTCAGGATCCGGCGCCAGTAGCGCTCGGCGGTGCAGGTCGTCGTGACCTTGTGATGACCGCGCGCGGCGATGCGTCGCCGCAGATCTTCGTGCTCGAGGAAGTAGCGCGCGGCGAGCGCGAGTTCCTCGCTGTTGCGGTACGCAGCGTAGTCCATGCGCGAGTCGAGCCAGCGACCGGTGTGGGGGTTCTCGCGTTCGAGGAGCAGGGCCCCGCACATCGTCGCTTCGAAAACGCGGCCGTGGCAGGCGAGGATCGAGCCCTCGACGTGCGCGGAGTTGAGCACGATTCGGGCCCGCTGATAGATCTCAGCGACCTCGTCGATCGGCAGGCCGTCGCCGTTCTGGCCGCCGAAGCACTGCACGCGAATGCCGAGCCCGTGCAGGAACTCGACGACCTCGGCGCGCTCCGGGCCACTCTCGAGGTCGCCGACGAACACGATGTCGAGATCGCGTTCGCGGCCGGGGTCGTGGAACAGGGTCGGGTCCTGCGGTGTCCACGTCGGGGTGAACTTGTCGGGCTCGACGGCCTGCTCGCGATAGACCTCGTAGTTGTCCCAGACATCGAACACGTCGACGACCGGTGAGTAGGCGTTGGCCAGATCCATGAAGCCGGCGCGCGACGTGTTGCCCACGATCGCGACGACCGGCACGGCGAGTTCGCGCCGTAGGCGCACGAGGGTCTCGACGCGGGGCAGGGAGCGTTCGAACATCGCGGCGCCGAGGCTCAACCCGATGACGATCACGGCTGGCCGGACCTCGTGGCAGCGGTCGTAGAACGCCCGGTCGCAACCGCGCGTGCCGAGTTCGTCCGTCGCGAAGTGCACGGCGGGCGCGAGGCCCGTGCTCGCGAGCGAGCCGACGAGGTTGTGCAAGTGGCTCGATGGCGGTCCACCCGGGCGGCAGCCATGCCACCGGCCGAACACGAACATCACGGGATCCGGGGTCGCCGTCGCCATCTCCGTCGCCGTCATCGTCGTGGGCGTGGCGGGACTTGAGCTCGCCCCGGCGTGGGCGAGTCCAGGCCGGCATCGGTCGCCGTTCAGATGCTGCCGATCGTCCAGCGCGCCGCGTTCGAGACCAGGATCCCGAGCGGGTTGGCGCCCGGTGACCACGACGCTGCCTGCGTCGCGAACCGCACCCCCAGCAGTGCGGGGTGCCGGGGCAGCGTGAGCGGCAGTGTCGTGCCGGTGCCGAGGCCGGCAGCGACCATGCCGTTCGGGTCGATGTGCAGTTCGCAGCCCGGCGCCGTGTTGCCGCCGAATGCGATCCCGGGCGAGTGTTCGCGCCACGAGAACAGCACGAGCTGGCCGACGGCGCTCGCGCGGGTCCCGGTGATCTCGATCCGGGCGCCGTCGTTCGTCGGCGAGCAGCCGAGCACCGGCCGACCGACGGGAATGAGCTCGAGGCCAGGGTCGTCGTGCTGGGTCGAGAAGTTCGGCGCCCCGGACAGATCACGTGGTCCGGGATCACGCGCCCCGTGGCCGGCACCGAAACCCACGACGGTTGTCGTCGTGGGATTGCCGCTGCCGTCCCAGGCCAGCTCGAGGGTGCCGTTCGGGCGCACGACGAACTCGAACGTGCGGGTGCTCGACGGTGCCTGGTGGTGGGGCACGCGCCACCAGATGATCCGCGTCGTGCCGTTGAGTTCGGTTGCCGTGTAGACGTTACCGCCGGCCTCGGGCGCGAGGTCGTCCCAACCGACCGCCACGCTGGCCTTGCCCGTCAGCATCGCGCTCGCGGCCGGCGCCGATGGCGTCCCGAGCAGGCCGGCGTTCGTGAACATCACGCGGCCGTCGGCGAGCGCCAGGAGCGTCGGCGTCGAGCCGCCCGGGAACGTGAGCGGTTGCGGCAGTTGCACGAAGGCGGCGCCGTGGCGCGCGAGGTCGAGGTTGCGGGCGCCGGTGGGGAGCGTGATCGCGGGTGCACGGCTACGTGCCACGTCGTAGCCGCCGCTGCCGTTCGGCGTGAGGGTCAGTCGTTGGTTGGTGAGGTCGAACGTCCCCGGCGCGAACGTCTCGTGGAACGAGCGCGCGCCCTGCGTGCAGCCCTGGCCGTAGCGTTCGACTGCGGCGAGTGCACCGGGGCCGCCGCCGAGCGAATAGTGCAGCGCTCCGCTGAAGACGCGCACGACGTACGGCGTGGTTTCCAGGAACCGCATCGCACTGCCGCCGCTCAGAATCTCGAGGTCCGCGTTGGCGTGGCGGCGTGGCCAAAGCGCCGATTGGTAGATCGGCTTGCAGCCGTTGTACTTCAGCGCAACGCCGTAGCGACCCGCGGGCAGTTCGATCGGCTGGCTCAGCTGGCAGGGTGTCGCCTGCTGCGCACCGGCCGCGCTCATCGTACCGTGGCCGACGCGCATCCAGTCGCCGCGGCGATCGACCTGCCCCTGCCAGGTATCCGGTCGCAGCCAGACCTCGAGCGTGCCGCGCGTGCCGACGTTTTCGAAGAGGTTGAGATCGAGTCGTTCGAGTCGCAGGTCGCGGTGGGTGACCAGGTCGAAGTAGACGCCACCGTCGTGCGAGTTGAGGAAGGCGTTGGTGTTGTATGCAGTCGTGAGGGTCGACTGGGCCGAGAGCGCGCTGGTGAGTAGCACGACGAGCGCTGGCAGGTATCGCATCGCCTACAAGTCGCCGATTCACGCCAACTATTACGTGCCCGGTAAACGCTCCTCGCGGGCGGCATTTGCGCCCGTGCAGCGCGCCCCGGCGCGAATCCCGGGTCGGTCGTGTCGCGCCCGTGACGTGGGCATGTCCGCCGCTATAGTGAGCGGCGCAAACGCCGATGGATACAGCTACCCCTTCGAAGAACGATTCCGCCAAGCCCGTGCAGGAGCTCGAGCAGGTCATCATCCGATTCGCTGGCGACTCGGGTGACGGCATGCAGCTCACGGGCGATCAATTCACCCGCACGACCGCGCTGATGGGGAACGACATCGCGACGTTCCCGGACTTTCCCGCGGAGATTCGCGCTCCTGCGGGCACGTTGCCCGGTGTGTCGGCGTTTCAGCTGCGCTTCAGCAGCTTCGACATCCATACGCCGGGTGATGCGCCCGACGTGTTGGTCGCGATGAACCCCGCCGCGCTCAAGGCGCATATCGGGGAGCTCAAGAAGGACGGCGTGCTGCTGCTCAATACCGCGTCGTTCAAGGCGAACGACCTCAAGAAGGCGAAGTACGAGAACGATCCGCGCGAGGACGGTTCGCTCGCCGGCTTTCGGGTGATCGAGGTCGATCTCGAAGCTCGGACGAAGGAGGCGCTCGCGAACTCCGCGCTCGACAACCGCAGCAAGATGCGCTGCAAGAACATGTATGCGCTTGGCATCCTCTACTGGATGTTCCATCGCGACATGGAACCGACGATGAAGGCGATCGCGGCCAAGTTCGCGAAGAAGCCCGATGTCGTCGACGCCAACCTGGCCGCGATGAAGGCCGGTCACGCCTACGCCGAGACCACCGAGATATTCCAGAGTGCGTATCGCGTGCCGGCTGCGAAGATGCGCCCGGGCACGTACCGCAACATCATGGGCAACCAGGGGCTGTGCCTCGGTCTCGTGGCGGCGAGCAAGCGGGCGGGATTGCCGCTGTTCCTCGGCAGCTATCCGATCACGCCGGCGTCCGACATCCTGCATCAGCTCAGCAGCTACAAGCATCATGGTGTGGTGACCTTCCAGGCCGAGGACGAGATTGCTGCGGTGGCGAGTGCGATCGGCGCGAGCTACAGCGGCAAGCTCGGCATCACCTCGACGTCCGGCCCGGGCATGGCGCTCAAGGCCGAGGCGATCGGCCTCGCGGTCATGGCCGAGCTGCCGCTCGTCATCCTGAACGTGCAGCGCGCCGGACCGAGCACGGGCATGCCGACGAAGACGCAGCAGGCCGACCTCTTGCAGGCCATGTACGGGCGCAACGGCGAATCCCCGGTGTGCGTGCTCGCGGCGTCGATGCCGTCGGACGCGTTCGAGACCGCCTACGAGGCCGTGCGGATCGCGGTGAAGTACATGATCCCCGTGATCGTGCTGTCGGACGGCTACATCGCGAACGGTAGCGAGCCGTGGCTGCTGCCCGACGTCGACGCGCTGCCCGCGATCGACGTGCAGTTCGCCCCGGAGACGTCCGCGGACACCAAGTTCATGCCCTACGAGCGCAACCAGGAGACGCTGGCGCGACCGTGGGCCCGCCCCGGGACGAAAGGGCTCGTGCACCGCATCGGCGGACTCGAGAAGCGCGATGTGACCGGCAACATCGACTATGCGCCCGAGAACCACCAGCACATGATCGATACGCGCCAACAGAAGGTGCAGAACATCGCCAAGGATCTGCCGCCGACCGAGACGATCGGTGAGCGGGCCGGCGACCTGCTCGTGCTCGGCTGGGGCAGTACGCGCGGCGCGATCACCGCGTCGGTGCAGAAGCTGCAGGCGGATGGTCACAAGGTCAGCGCCGCGTTTCTGCGCTACCTCAATCCGTTGCCGAACGATCTCGAGGATCTCATGCGCGGCTTCAAGAAGGTCGTGTTGCCCGAGATGAACAAGGGCCAGCTCGCGATGATGCTGCGGTCCCGCTACTTGATCGACGTCGTCAGCTACAGCCAAGTGAACGGCCAGCCGTTCAAGAGCCACGACGTTCTCGCCTACCTCGAACAGACTCTCGCCGCGATGAAGGAGGGCAACTGATGACTACCGCCGACCGTCCGCCCCTCACCAAGAAGGACTTCAAGACCGATCAGGAGGTGCGCTGGTGCCCGGGTTGTGGGGACTACTCGATCCTCAACTCGGTGCAGAGTGCGTTCGCCAAACTCGGCAAGCAATTGCACGAGACCGTCGTGATCTCGGGGATCGGTTGCAGCTCGCGGTTTCCCTACTACATGGAGACCTTCGGCTTCCACACGATCCACGGCCGCGCGCCCGCGATCGCGACGGGCGTCAAGGTCAGCAATCCCGCACTCGACGTCTGGGTCGTGACGGGTGATGGCGATGCGATGTCGATTGGTGGCAACCACCTCATCCACGCGCTGCGTCGCAACGTCGGGTTGCGGATCCTGATGTTCAACAACCGGATCTACGGGCTCACCAAGGGGCAGTACTCGCCGACGAGTCCGCAGGGCAAGGTCACGAAGAGCTCGCCACTCGGTTCGATCGATCAGCCGTTCGCGCCGCTCGCGCTGGCGCTCGGTGCGAGTTCGACGTTCGTCGCGCGCAGCATCGACATCATGGGGCCCCACCTCGAGGGCACCGTGATGAAGGCGGACGAGCACGACGGCACGGCGTTCGTCGAGATCTATCAGAACTGCAACATCTTCAACGACGGCGCGTTCAAGGGCTTCACGGACAAAGAGGTTCGCAGCGAGCGCGTGATGGAGTTGCAGCACGGCGAACCGCTGCTGTTCGGCGCCAACAAGGACAAGGGCATCCGCTTCGATGCCGGTTTCCGCCCCGAGATCGTGACCGGTGACGAGTTGGGCACGGCCTACGTCTGGGACGAGACGGCCGAGAGCATCGCGCCGGCCATGGCGCTCGCGACGATGAACGAAGCCGAGTTCCCCGTCCCGATCGGTGTGTTCCGTCGGGCAGCCAAGCCGCGTTTCGAAGCCGGCATCAATGACCAGGTCGCCACCGCGCAGCAGAACAAGCAGGAGTCCCTGCGCGATCTGCTCTACAGCGGCGAGGTCTGGACCGTCGACTGACGTCGCGCTGCCTCGTCAGCGGCACGCGCGATCGACCAGCACATGCAACTCCGTACCGATCGGTAGCGGAGCGAGGTTCTGATTGAACACGGCCCAGCGCTGCAGGCCGAGGTCGTAGTAGATCCCGATCGGGTTGGGGTTGGCGGGGATGCCGCCGCCCGAGCGCCGCGTGAGTACCGCCAGCGCGCTGTGGCGACCGTTGAGCTCCGGGTGGTCGAGGTAGCTCACGTGCGCGGAGGCGCCGAGGTTGGCGGCTGTCACCTGGTGGCGGAAGAACGTGAGTTCGCCAGCGATCTTCGAGTTGCCCGCGAGGACGTGGAAGCGTTTGCCCGTCGGTATCGCGGCGCCGTCGAGGTTGCGGACCTGCCAACGGCCCAGCGCGTTCGAGTACTGCAGCCCCGCCGGATGGTCGTTCGTCACCCCGGTGATCGGTTGCAGGAACGGCACCGCGTTCGGATCGCCGTTCAGCGCGGGGTCGTCGAGCGTCGTCGTGTCACCGCTCGTGTTGGCGCTCGATGTGACGTGGGCCACGAAGTCGGCGGCGCGGTTGGGGTAGATCAGGTTGAGGCCCGACCCGGCGAGCTGGTTGCCGCTCCCCTCGGTGGTGACGTACCAGAATTCGCTGGCGAACTGATTGAACCCGAGCGCGAGTTCGTTGTTGTTGTAGGTGCCGGCGTGGCCGGGCGGATTCCAAACCGAGCCGACG
This sequence comes from bacterium, assembly GCA_024743115.1. Taxonomy (GTDB): domain Bacteria; phylum Planctomycetota; class UBA1135; order UBA1135; family UBA2386; genus JAGQRA01. Next base: position 56,970 of record JANSXC010000018.1, read on the forward strand.
AGAAGCCTGGCGACCGGATCCGCGCTGACCGGCAGCTGAATCGTGGCGGAGGTGTTGTTGGAGACGTATTGCTGGGCGTGGCCACGCGGCACGGTGTCCACCTGCAACACGTTGATTTCGGCGCCGACCGGGAACGGGCCGCTGCGGTTCTGGATGTCCCACTGCTGGCTGTGCAACCAGTCGTAGTGGAACGTGACGAGGCTGGGATTGTACGTGCCGCGCCAGACCTGGGTCGCAAGCAGCGCGGCGCCGGCGTTGTTGTTGAGATCCGGCGAGCTCAGCCGATTGTTGACGATGCTGGTGACGACGTGCACGAACGAGTTCTCGACGCCCTTCAGGTGCTCGTCGGCCACGACGATCTGAAACCCGATGTTGGCCGGCATCGGCGTGAAGTCTTGCGTGAACACGTTCCAGCGCAGGCCGTCGTAATAGACGCCGATCGGGGCCGCGAGGTAGGCGTTGCTGTTGTTCGGGTACAGCTTGGTCGCGTGCACGACCGCGTTGGGGTTGCCGTTGAGGCTCGGATGGTCGAGCCGGGAGATGTGCGGCGACGAGCCACCCGCGTGATGGTGTTGGAACTGCACGGCACCGCTGTTGGGCAGGACGACGAGAAAGTTCTCGTCGATTGCCATCGGGCTCTGGTCCTGATGGAAGATCGTCCAGCGGTCGCTGAGGAGGTTGTACCACACGCCGATGTCGGAGCCGGTGCTCGACAGCGTCGCGCGCGGCTGCACGAGAAACACCGCGCCCGGCTCATCGTTCAGGTCGGGGTGGTCGAGGGTCGTCCAGTTCGAAGTGATGTTGGCGGTAGTGGCACGGTGGACGAAGGTCTCGGTCGTGCCGTCGAGGGCGAGCTCTGCGCCGTTGCTCCACGACAGGCCGCCCGGCGATGTGCCGTCGATGATGGCCGCCTGCGCGTAGATCGATAGCCGGCACGGAAAGTCCGGCAGCGGGATCGTCGCGCTCGTGCTGGTACCGCCGCTGAGCATGAGCAACGAGATGTCCGCCTGGTTGTAGAGTCGGCAGCCGGGAAAGCCGTAGGGCGCGAGCGACAGGCCGCTCGGATGCTCGGTCAGGCTGAACGCGAGGATGCCCGGGGCACCCGCCGGGGTGTCGTGGCACTCGAGCGCGAAGGGCAGGCCGGCTGCCAATCGGGCGCCGGTCGCGGGCGCGAGCGTCGGGACAACGCCCGCCGCGCATCCGGATCCATACGGCAGGAACTGCGCCGGGACGGCCAACGCGGTGGCGAGTGCGGCGGCCACGGTCAGGCCGCGACGAGCGGAAAGCGACGGTCTCATGAGTGGCTGAGTGCCGTCGGGTGGTGTTGGATCGCGCCCCGCATTACGGTTTTTGGCTTGCCTGGCCGGGTTTCGCTAGAGCGCAACGATCTTTTGATAAAGCCAGCTGTTGTGATATCACGATGAAGTGATATCTTGATACTCCAGATGGCAGGGGCCCTCGCAACACTACCGAACACGCTGAAGCTGCTCTCCGACCCGACTCGGTTGCGGCTCTGCGCATTGCTGGCTCGGCACGAGCTGGCGGTGCAGGAGATCGTCGCGGTGACCGGTCTGCAGCAGAGCCGCGTCAGCAACCATCTGTCGCTGCTCAAGCGCGCCGGGGTCGTGCGCGACCGGCGTGAAGGTTCGTGGAGTTTCCACTCGCTCGTCGAGCCCGGGCCCGACGGTCCGCTGACAGCCGAACTCTTCGGGGCGACGGTGCAGCGCTGGCTCGAGTCCGACGAGGGCGCGCCCGATGGCAAGGCACTCGCTGCCGTGCTCGATCAGCGGCGCAGCAAGAGTCGCGAGGCGCACGATCGGCTCGCCGATGAATGGGAGGGTGCGCACGAGTTCGAGCTCGGCACGCTGCGCGCGGAGATCCTCGCGTTCGCCTGGCCGTGCGGGGTGGCGGTTGCGGACCTCGGGTGCGGTACGGGTTTCCTCGCCGATTGGCTCGCGGGCCGTGGCGCACAAGTGATCGGAGTCGACCACAGCGAACGGATGCTCGCCGAGGCCGAACGGCGGGCGGAGCACAGCATCGAGTTGCGGCGCGGGGAGTTCGACAGTCTCCCTCTGGACGATGGTGAGGTCGATTGCGCGTTCGCCAACCTCGTCTGGCATCACCTGCCCGATCTCGAAGCGGCTGCGCTCGAAGTGCTGCGCGTTCTGCGTCCCGGTGGGCACTTCGTCATCTCCGACCTGCTCCCACACGAAGCCGATTGGATGCGCGAGCGTCTCGGCGACCTGCGTCTCGGGCTGCGGCCGGATCAGCTGCTCGCCGTCCTGGCGCGGGCGGGGTTCGAAGACCTCACGACCGAGTCGACACGCGACCGATATCGCGTGGGCCGGCCCGGGGCGGACCCCGTCGATTTCCCGATGTTCCTCGTGCGCGGCCGCAAGCCACTGCGCGCGAGCGATTGAGATTCCTTTTCGTTTCGCAAACCAGTCCCACGGACAGAGTCACAGAAAGAACCGATGACCACGACGAACGCTCCCAAGAGCAAGAAGAACAAGAAGGCCGGCAAGGCCGCGTCCAAGAAGCGCATCCTCAGCCCCGAGGATTACAAGGTGCGCGACCTCGGCGATGCCGAGTTCGGCCGCAAGGAGATCAAGCTCGCCGAGATCGAGATGCCGGGCCTGATGTCGCTGCGCCGCGAGTACCGCAACAAGAAGCCGCTCAAGGGCGCGCGCATCACGGGCTCGCTGCACATGACGATCCAGACGGCCGTGCTCATCGAGACGCTCGTCGAACTCGGCGCCGACGTGCGCTGGGCGTCGTGCAACATTTTCAGCACGCAGGATCACGCCGCCGCGGCGATCGCCGTCGGTCCGAAGGGCACGCCGGAGAAGCCGCAGGGCATCCCGGTCTACGCGTGGAAGGGTGAGACCCTCGAAGAGTACTGGTGGTGCACCGAGCAGGCGCTCACGTGGCCGGGCTACGACGGTCCGAACATGATCCTCGACGATGGTGGCGACGCCACGATGATGGTCATGAAGGGTGCCGAGTGGGAGAAGGCCGGTAAGGTCCCCGGCATCAAGAAGAACGACCCCGAGGACATGGTCGAGCTCGTCAAGTGCCTGAAGGCCTCGATGAAGCAGAACCCGAAGAAGTTCACGAAGATGATGCCGGGTATCCGCGGCGTCTCCGAGGAGACGACGACGGGTGTCCACCGCCTCTACCAGCTGCAGAACGAAGGTGCGCTGCCGTTCCCCGCGATGAACGTCAACGACAGCGTCACGAAGTCGAAGTTCGACAACGTCTACGGCTGCCGCCACTCGCTCGTCGACGGCATCATGCGCGCGACGGACGTCATGCTCTCGGGCAAGACCTGCGTCGTGCTCGGTTACGGCGACGTCGGCAAGGGCTCGGCCCAGTCGCTGCGCGGCCAGGGCGCGCGCGTCATCGTCACGGAGATCGATCCGATCTGCGCGCTGCAGGCCGCCATGGAGGGCTTCGAGGTCCTCACGCTCGATGACTGTGTCGAGTACGCGGACGTCTTCATCACCGCGACGGGTAACTACAACGTGATCTCCGTCGACCAGATGAAGCGGATGAAGAACAACGCCATCATCGGCAACATCGGCCACTTCGACAACGAGATCGACATGGCCGGCCTCGAGAACATGAAGGGCGTCAAGCGCGAGAACATCAAGCCGCAGACGGACCGCTTCGTGATGCCGAACGGCAAGGGCATCATCGTGCTCGCCGAAGGCCGCCTGCTGAACCTCGGCTGCGCCACGGGCCACCCGAGCTTCGTGATGTCGAACAGCTTCAGCAACCAGGTGATCGCGCAGATCGAGCTGTTCAACAACTACAAGAAGTACGACCGCGGCGTCTACACGCTGCCGAAGCACCTCGACGAGAAGGTCGCCAAGCTCCACCTCGCGCACCTCGGCGCCAAGCTCACCAAGCTGAGCAAGAAGCAGGCAGGCTACCTCGGCGTGCCGGCCGAAGGGCCTTACAAGCCGAACCACTACCGCTACTAAGAACGGCGGTAGTCCCCTGGTGATCTGCTAGCGCTAGTTGGCGTGTTGCAAGTCGCCAGGGTGCGCGCAGCGCTCCCGATGTGCTCTCGCGGCACGTTCGGGGGCCCTTGCTCTTCACCGCGCGATCTCGAAGCTGACCCCGTTGCTTGACGGCCACGCGTTCGGATGGAGCTCGACTGCCTGGAAGCCGAGGAACTTGCCGCGCATCGACGCGGGCACGGTCATCGTGACCGTGGCCGAACCGCTGGCGTCTGCCAGCCACCAGCCGGCGGTCAGCGGTTCGATGGCCACCGTGCAGCCGCCCGGTAGGCCGGCGGGCAGTGTGTTGGTCGGCGGACCGCCGAACGCTGCTAGCGCGAACACGACCCACGCGTTGGGCGTCCCACCGTACGACAGCAGGCGGATCGAGCTGCCGGCGGCCGGTGGCTGGGCGCCGCCGGGGCCATAGCCCGCCAGCGACAGGCCGCATGGCTGACCGAAGCCGCGAATGTTGCCGCGGCCGTAGTCCCACCACACGTCGAGCGCGACGGGGTCGCCGTTGAAGTTCGTTGCGACCAAGGCGACCTGTTGGGAGCCGACGCGATGGGTGTACAGCGCCGGGGTCGGCTGTCCCGACACGCCGACGACGAGGGCGAATGCGCCGTCCGTGGTTACCCGGATGTCGCGCGTGGCCTGGGGCGGTCCCGCGATCTGCACGCTGTTGCCCATGTACAGGCGGCCACCGTCGTCGCTGTAGACCGGCAGCGAGCTCGGGGTCAATACGAAGCGGCCAATGCCCGTCATCTGCCGGGAGAGGGCGCCGGGTAACCCGGTGGTGAGGACCGCGCCAGTGCTTAGCTGCAGCTGCCAGACCGCGGGCGGCGAGGTGGCGGTGCCGTGACTGATGACGAGGGCGTGGTCGCGGCCGTAGTGGCAGAAGTCTGCGATCGCTGGGATCGCTGCGATCTGCCAGGCCGGGCCCTGGCCGAACCGCGGCAGGCCCCACAGTCCGTCCGATGGCACGCCGGTGCGCGCGATGAGGACGTCGCCGCTTTGCTGCCGGCTCGCCAGGGCCGTGACCTGGCCCGAGACGACCGCGAGTCGTCGACTGGTCGTCACCGTGGAGCCACGGACGTGGATGCGGTGGATTGCGCTGGTGCCGGGACCGTTGTCGGTGGCCAGCAGGATCGAGTGATCGATCGGGTCCCAGGCCACGCACAGTGGTGGCTGGTCCATGCCGGAGAAGATCGGCCCGATCGGCGATACCGTGCCGGCCTGGATGTCGACGATGCTGAGCGCAGTCGTGCCGGCCGACTCCGATGCGACGACGGCGACCGGAGTCTGCGCGGCTGCGGGGAGCTGAATCGCGATGGACGCGAGCCAGGCCAGGGTCGTGGCTCGCAAGGCAGGGTCGGATTCGTGCGGAGTGTTGCGGTGGGTCATGTCAGTGCGGTCGTGGGCGGTGCTCTGCCAGCGAGTGCTGGTGATGGGCGGGGCCGCGGTGAGGCGCCGCTACGGTTTGGAGTTCCATGTGATCGCGTTGGTGAACATCGCGGTCTGTTGCACGGGATCGAACATCAGCACCTGGGCGTGTAGATCGGTCTGTGAAGCAATGAGGCGAACCGGGCTCGACGCCGGTCCCAGGGCCAGAAGCAGGTCGGCTTCACCGGTTGTCGGCAGCACGAACGTGCCGGCATGGAACATCGTGGTGGGACTGAGGAAGAGTTCGCCCTGGATACCGGCGAATGGTAGCGAGCTGGTGGCGAGGTTCGGGGCGAGCGCGAGGAACGCAAGGCCGCCGGTTGGTCCAGAGAGGCGGACGGCGAGGTCGTCGAAGCGACCGCTGCCGAGATGCGAGCGAACATCGACGAAGCGCCCGCCGCGCCCGAAGTTGTATGGGATCGAGATGCCGTTCAGCGTCTGCCGTGAATTGGCCGGATTGCGGCCGCCAGCCATGAGGGTTGGTGCGGTGGTGACGAGCTCGAGGTGGATTGATCCCCCCGGCAGCGTTGAGCGCCCGGCGGCGCTGTTGGTCACTTCGTACAGGGTGGTAGGTGCGCCGCTCCGCGGGTTGTCGCCCCGGTGATAGGCCGTGTCGAACGCGGCGAAAACGAACAGCCCGTCGGAGCCGAAGGGTCCACTGGTTGCACGATCCACGAACTCGATGCCGACGAACCAGTCGCCGTTGCTCAGCGCGGCCGGCAACTGGATTGGCGCAGCGAACGTGCGCGCGTCCGCGAACCAGCCGCCCGATCCGGTCTGCGTCGTGAATACCTCGCGAAACAACAACCCGTTCGGGGTCGGATCGGGCAAACCGTTGGCGGCGGCGCGTCGGGCCACGATGGCGTAGCGTTCCGCGGACTGACCGTTCGGATCGTTGAAGAAGATGCGCGAGCCCGTGATCTCGATTCCACGGGCGGTCATGCCGAAGCCGCGCAGACCGATCTCATCGGCGCGCATGAGAAGCTCACCCGTCGCGTTGCCGAAGGCGCCGCGGATCGAGATCACCGTGCTGCGCACCGGCACGTCCGGATCGGGATAGAACGCGAAGCTGTGTTGCTGCGCTGGCAAGAACGCAGTGACGAAGAGAGCGGTCAGGGGCAGAGTGACCTTCGGGTGCCGGGATTTTCTTGTCATCACTCGCAATTGCACGTGGCGGCAGTGCGCGGACTCACCCGGGGACAATCTCCCCGGATCGGACGTGCATGCAGACCTCGACAACAGGTCCTGCACGCGAGCGCGGGCGATGGACTCAGAGTAGGCGTTTTTCCCGCGGTGGTTCGGTGAGCAGGCAACTCGCGCCGCAGTTGGCGTCGCGTGACCTGGCGTGACGGGTGGCGTCGTCGATGACAGGGGCCTAGTGTCGCGGCCGCCGCGACCCATGGACGATCCGCAGCTTCGAAGCGATCTGGCTCTGTACCGTGCAACCGGCGATCCGCGCGCGCTGTCGCGGGTGTTGGAGCCGATGCAGGGCGAACTGTTGCGCGCTGCGTTGCGTGCGGTCGGGGAACGGGACGCGGCAGACCTCGTGCAGGTCACGTGTCTGCACGCGATCGCGAGTCTCGACGAGTTCGACGGCGATCGCCCGTTGCTGCCGTGGTTGCGGGGAATCCTCGAGCACCGGGCCCACTCGCTGCGCCGTGAGCGGGCGCGCTGCCCGGATCCGGAGCGTCTGCCTTCGCCGCCGTCGGTTGATCCCCTCGCCGCTGTCGCCGCCGATGAGCGAGCGGAATTGCTGCAGCGCGGTCTCGCGGAGTTACCCGAACGCCAGCGTCAGGCGGTCACCATGCGTTGGCTTCAGGGGCTGCCCGTCCGCGAGATTGCGGTGGCCATGGATGCGTCGGTGGACTCGGTCAAGACGTGGTTGCAGCGTGGTGTGGCGCGCATGCGGACTTTGTTGCCACCGGGCATCGGCGTCGCGTTGTCGATGCTGCTCTCCTCCGAGGCCGCGGCAACGCCAACGCCAGTCCACGAACCCGAAGGGGGCGTTCGCCCGACTCGCCGCTCGGCCGAGGCCTCGGCCGCGCCCCGGGTCTTGCGGTTTGCATTCCCGGGTCTCGTGGCGGTCGTGATCGCGGCGGCCGGGCTCGCCACCTGGCTACTCGCCGGCTTGGCCGAGCCGGCGCCCGAGCAGCGCGTTGCGGGCATACCGATCCGTCAGGAGCGGCAGCATCCCGAGGTCGGTTCGCCGTCCACCGAGACTCGTGTCCTGGCCGCCGTCCCCGCGGCTGCGCCCGCGGCTGCGCCCGTGACAGAACCGACCGCCGGGCGCCTCGTACGCGGTCGCGTGGTCGATTCGGCGGGAGCTCCGGTGGCGATGGCGAAGGTGTCGTTCGAGCCCGGCCGCCTGGAGCACGATCCGCGCGGCCTGCCGTTGATCGAGTCGCGTGACGCGGCGGGCTCGGCCACGGCGACCGCGGTAGCCGGGCGGGCCGATGGTACGTTCACCATTGTAGTTCCGAGCGGGGTGGCGGGGATCCTCCGGGCGACGACGGCCGAACTCGCGCCGGTGATTGGTCGGTTGTTCGACGAGTCGACCGCCGAACCTCGTGAGGTCGAACTCGTTGTGGCTCGGGCCCGCAATCTGTCCGGCACCGTGCATGATGTGCCCCGCGGCGGACCGCCGGTGGTGCAGTTGCGGTTGCCGGAGGCACTCGTCGCTCGTTACTTGCGTCGTTGTCCGGCGCGTGAGCTTTGGTTGTTCGAGCCATGGGTCGAGATCGACGGCAATGGTGGGTTCTCGTTCGATGCGACGGCCGTGTTGGCGGGTTCTCATCTGGTCGTGCATTGGTCCGCGGGCTCACAGCGCGTGCCGCTCGATTCCGCCGATCCAGGCTGGATCGACGTGCACCCGACCCAGCCGGACGCGGTGACCGTCGTCGGACAGGTGTTGGTCGATGGTCGTCCGGGGAAGGGAGCACTCGTCGGCTGCGGGCCCGCGCGGACCCACTGCGACGATCACGGCAGGTTCTCGCTGCCGCCTGACGAGTACGACACGAGGCTGTGGGCGGTGCTGCCGGGACGCCTGCCGGCAACGGTTCCTCTGTTGCGTGACGTCAGCGGTGCCGTGCGCTTGCCACAACCGGTGACGTTGCGGATCGAGGAGCGCTCGCGGTCGATTCGGGGGCGAGTCCGGTGGGAGGATGGCGCGCCCGCTGCCGGCGTCGCCGTGTTTGCTACGGATCCGGAGCCGGCGGGCACCGTACCGGCAACCTTGTTTCTCGAGTCGTACCTGGCTCCGAAAGGCGAAGTGCCGTTCCGGGTGCACACCGACGAAGACGGTAGTTTCGAACTGCCCTACCTTGGCGCGCGTAGCTATCGCGTTGCGGCTCTGGACCCGAAGACGCTCGTTCGCGTCGTCTCGGAGCCGTCGTTGGCCGGTGGCGGAGAGATCGAACTCGTGCTCGACCGCAGCGCGGCGGCGCTGGTTCGTGGTCGAATCGTGACGCGCGATGGGGTGGCCTTGCCCACTGTGCAGTTCGTCGTCTGCCGGCAGATGATCGACGTTCCATTCATGAGCGGTCGGTTGCGGGCGAGCTATTCCGGTCCCGTGGCCAGAACGGATGACGAGGGGCGGTTCTCCGTGACGCTCGTCGACGGCGATGACCTCTACGTCCGAGTGCGTGCCGACTACACGAGCCAGCTGCCGTGCCGGATGCGACGGGTCGATGGCCGTGGGGAGGTGGCCGTCGTGGTTACCCGACAGATCGCGGTACGAGTGATGGTTGACAACACGAATGGGCGGGTCGACGCGCTCGAGTTTCGGGATGCCGCGGATCGCACCGTGGCGGTCTGGCGCGGCGAGTCCGCGAGGGCGCCGACGATGCAACGACCCATGCGTCGGATCTCCCTGTCATCGAACCTCGCGCCCGGTGTCGCAGACCTGCAGTTGCTCGTCAGTGAAGGGGTGACCTCCGCGGTGTTGCTGCGCAACAAGCGCGTGGTTGCAAGACAACCGGCTCCCCTGGTCGTTGGTCGGGACAACCTGCTCCAGTTTTGAGCCGGATCGCCAGTGGTGATCCCGCGCCGGCATACGGCTCAGGCTGATCCGGCATCCTGCCGATGACACGGCTGCTATGGAGACCCAGGCCAGGCATCGATTCTTCGGGCCGCGGGACAACTTCCCGCTGTCCGCCGAGGACTTTGATCGCGCGTGTGAGGTGTGCGATCAGATGGTCGAGCTGCGTAACGGGCGTGCGGCCTATCTCGAGGCCCAGGGGCTCGACGAGCAGCTCTATCTGCCGGCCCATATGTGGGGCAAGCCGTTCGTTCACTCGAACTTCGACAAGGTCGCGCGCAAGGACTACCACACGATCAACCATCTGCGCTGTCTGACCTACAACTTCACGGGCTACAGCATGCTGACGATGGCGAACTGCGAGGGTGCGCCGGAGGTGCTCGAGGTGCCGGCCAACGCGGATGAGATCATTCGTGGCGTGTCGGCCAGGGCTGCGAACGCCGCCATCGACTTCACTCATTGCACGCGCGGACTGCCACGCGAACGCATCGTCGACACGCCGCGGATGTTCGGTGAGAGCGGCTGGGAGGTGGACGGCACGATCGTCAACTACGACACGTGGTCGAACCAGCAGCGCATCAATGGCCTGCTCGGTAGCGGCGTCCTCGAATGGCTCGAGCGTCGGCGGGCGAAGCGTGGTCGGCTGCGTGTCGTCGAGATCGGTGCGGGTTTCGGCAACCTGTGCTACAGCCTCCAGCGTATGATCGGTCCGATCGAGTACGTCATCGTCGACTTGCCCGAGTCGATGATCTACTCGGCGATCTGGCTCGGGACGGTCTTGGAAGGTCCGACTCGGATCTTGCGACCAGGCGGGTCGCCGTCGATCGCGGTGCCCGCTTCCCGGCAACCCGGCGTGTCGTTCGTCCCGAACCACCTGCTCGAGGAGTGCATGGGGGCGATCGGTGATGTGGACCTCGTGATCAACATGCTGTCGCTGTCCGAGATGTCGGCCGAGCAGGTGGCGTACTACGGCGACTGGGCTCGCGAGTGGATCGGCGAAGACGGGCTGTTCTTCGAGCAGAACTACATTCAGCCGGGCGTGCACACGGACATCCTGAACGTGCTCGGGCGGCAGTTCGGCTACGGCGCCCAGGTCGAGGAGACGACGCCTGGCCACCGCGGTCGCGGCATCGCGCGAACGTGGGCCAATCGCTATCGCGGCGAACTCTGGAACGGCGGCTCGTTCACGCCGTTCCAGACCGCAGCACCGAGCCGAGTCGACACCGACGGCGCGACGCGTGGCGGTCGCGGCGTCGCCACCGCGAGGCCGGCGCCGCTGATCGTTCCGGGCGGCTAGCACATGGGATGCCCTCGGTCGGCGCCGAACGATCCTGATGCGCTACTGAATCACGACATCGAGCGCGTCACTCACGGCGATCGAGCCGTAGCACGTGCCGCCGACGAAGCGGAACCCCTGCGCGGACAACGCCAGGCCGACGAAGTCGATGTCGGGGGGGATCGACAGCGGCAACGGGTTTACCAGGACCGCCGAGCCGTTGACGCCGATGCGGCAGCCGCTGCAGCCGGGGACCGTCGCGGCGGGTGTAGGGAAGCCGATGACGAAGCCGGCGAGGCCCGGGTTCGCGACCTCGAACTCGACCGTGTTGCCGATCACGGGGCGGCCGATCACGTTGGCCGAGATCTGGCCGCAGCCGATCACGCGCCGGGCCACACCGCCGCTGCCGAAGCCTTCGTAGGTGCGGGCGGCGATGGCCTCGGTACCGACGCCGACCTCGAGTGCGACGCCGTAGCCGATTTCGCGGGTTCCGGGTTCTGCACTGGCATAGGCCGACGCGATGGCGGGGCCGAACTCGGGTTCGATCGAGCCGGCGGCGAGCGCGGTGTCGTGGACGGACAGGCCGCGCGACGGCGGATCCCAGCCAAACATCGTGAGCCAGGAGTTGAGGTCGCCGGTTGGCGTCTCGTCGTCGTAGGCGAGCGTGAAGCGGACGCCGTCGGAGTCGACTCGCGGGCGGCGTTGCGGGTAGTAGGCCCGGGCGGCGTTGTTCAGCTCGATGGTCGTCAGGTCGACCTGCGTGCGGGCGAGCGCGCCGTCGATCGTGACGACCTGGCCCATGATGTCGCCGCTACGGAAGCTCGGCTGCTCGAACGCGATCATCACGTAGCGTTCGCCATCGAGTGAGCCGTCGGTCGGCGTCGAAACGGACGGCCGAATCTGGCTGGCGCTGTTGTCGTTCACGAGGAACGTGTTGCTGCCGCCGACCTGCACGAACTGGCCGTCCCAAGTCAGTAGCGCGGCGCGAAGATCCTGGCCGGTCTGGCCACCGTCGCGTTCCCAGCAGACTACGTGACGCTGCTCGCCGGCCGGTGGCGGACCGTTCGAGTTGCTGATCGCGGGGCGGGTGTCGTCCTGTCCCGAGTTGTCGATGTGCGTCGGCGACGGGCTGCGGAGCGTACCATTGAAGGTCACCTGCTTCATGTGGATGTCGCGGTCGGTGGCGCTGTAGTTGCGCTCCCAGACCACCGTGAAGTAGGTCGGCGGCGCGCCCGATGGGTCACCGCCGACGTCCGGGTTGGTCTTGTCGCCGACGGCGTGGCCGCTGACGCCGGCTTTCGCGATATCGAATTGGCTGGTCACGAGCGTGCCGTGACCGTCCACGATGCGACCGGCGATCCATACCGGGGGTGAGGCGTCCGCGCTGACTTCGGCAACCACTAGGTGGCGGCCGTAGAGTCGGCAGTTGGCGATCCGGGGCCGTTGCCAGACGTCGAGCGTCAAGTCGACGACGGTGAGCGCGCCCACGGGCGCCATGCGGGAGTCGAAACGCTGTAGATGGACGTCGATGTCGTTGATCGAGAAGAACCGTTCGTAGATCACCGCGAACGACTCCGTGCCCGCGTCCCACGCGATGTCCGGGTTTGAGTAGATGACCTGGCCGCTGACGACCGTCGTCGAGGCGACGATCGGGTCGATGACGAGTGGTAGCGTCGCGCTCTCGACGAACGACCGCGGCACGGTGATCACGATCGTGTTGCCTTCGACGGTGGTCGGAGCGTTGATCCGACGGCCTGTGGCGTCGAGCGCGATCGCTTCCGAGTAGGACACGTCACCCGCGTTACCGGCGAGCAGCACGCCGTCGCCGAGGTCTCGGATCTCGCGGTCACCGCTCACGGCGATACGCACCGTGATCGCCTCGCGCGTGGGCAGCTCGTCGAAGCGGAACGACTGCTCGACGGCATCGCCGCGCAGGTCGACGGACTCGGTGAGCCCGTCGTAGCGGTAGGCGACGCGGCGTTCCTCGAGGCGGCGTGTCGGAGCCCCGGTCACGGGCAACGGGCGACCGCCGACGCTGCAGGCGCGCAAGGCGAACCGGATGGGGCTTGCCGCGATGCCGTCCGGCGGTTGCGCGACGAACGCCCAGTCGCGATCGTTGAAGCACGCCTTGTAGTTGCGTCCGCGGCAGTAGATTGGGCCCCTCGGTTCGGGGTGGTCGACCAGCACGAGGTCGGGGTCCTGCAGGCTGGCCGCGACGGCAGCGGCGGTCCGTGGCGTGATCGCGGCTGCGGGGGCGGCGGGCGCCTTACCGACCAGCGGATTCACGCCCGTCTTGTGATCGAAGTCGACATTCGCGGGGCGCGGTGCCTTTGGTACGGGAGTCGGCCCCGACGTCGTGGCCGTGGGATTCTGCGCTGATAGGGCCGCGGTGAGCACGAACAAGGGTAGTAGCGAACGGGTATTCATGGCTGCTGGATCGAGAACGGTGCGAGTGCGGTCCACCGCGATGAGGAGGACCTTCGCGCTCGGCCTGCTCACGAGCGGAGCGCCAGTTGCGTTGTCACTCAGTGGGCAACTTTTTCGGGAAAGTTGACGCCCGCCGGCCGCCTGCGGTCCTCTGGCTGCGTGACCGTGAAGTCGAAGTCCGGCGTCACCGCCCGCGAGGCCGCGGTGCGGAGCTACGCGGCGATGCTGCGCTATGCCCGTTGGCTCGGAGTTCCGGCTGGCGACTGCGAGGATGTCGTGCAGGGCGTCTATGCGCGCTTCACCGCCGTGGAGTTCGATTACCGCTCGGATATCGAACTGGGGGCGTATCTGCGACGGATGGTGCGAAACTCCGTCCTGAGTCGTCGGCGTGAGGTGCAACGCGATCCGTTGATCGGTGCCGTGACGATCGAAGCGGGGGCATTCGATCGATGGTTCTTGCAGGTCGAGTCCGAGCGCACGGAGCGGCAGGAGGCGCTTGCTGGGTGCCTCGGTCGGCTCGCGGAACGCGAGCAGCACGTGCTTCGCATGATCTATGGCGAGAGCTCTAGCCACGCCGAAGTCGCGACCCGGTTCGGGTTGCGGGCTGCTGGCGTCAAGACGTTGGTGCGCCGCTGCAAGACGTTGCTACGCCGTTGTGTCGAAGCCCGAATGCGGGCGAGGAGAGAATCATGAACACATTGCTCGAGGAACAGTTGCCGGACGATGGGCTGCCCGACGAATTGGCCGAACTCGTGCTCGAGATGGACCTCGAGGACCACTTCGCACGCGCGGGTTCTGCCGCCGCGTCGGAGTCGGCGTTGCAACAAGAGTTCGCGGTGCCGCGTCACGGTTCTCGATCGCGTGTTGCCATCGCGCTCGGTGCCTTGGCGACCCTGGCTGTGCTCGCGATCGCATGGTCCGAGTTCGAGTCGCGGTCGGCGCGATCGACGTTTGCCAGCGCACAGGATCCGGTCCGGGATCTCGACGACGGTGAGCTGTTCGCTGCGCTCGCAGTTGCGTCGACCAGAGATCTCGCGGTGGCACATCTGGCGCGGCGGGACGCGGCGACTGCTGTGCGCCTGCTCGACTATCTGGAACAACGGCCGGCTGCCCCGTGGCGTCCGGCCGCCTACCGCGCGATCGCGCGGATGCCTGCAACGGATGCGACGCGGACAAGGCTCATGCAGCACGTGCAGGCGCTGCTGGCGCACGCGCCCAGTGCTAACCGGGCCACGGCGGCCGTAGAGGCGCTGCACGCGCACCATCTGTTGTCCGGGCCACCTGCAGACGGTTGGGGGGCACACGTGAAGAACGCGTTCCATATCAACAACGATGCGTTGCGGGCCGGCCACGAGCTCGGGTCGTTGGCATTCGAGAACGCGGTCGCGAGCCTCATGGCAATGTCGGGGCCGCCGGCACCCGACGACGATGGGGACGTTGCGAGTCATTGGGAGTGGGTCCGTTCGCCCTCGATCAGTCACGCGCGCGCAGCGCGGGCGCAACAGGTTCTGATGTTGGCGGCGGTGCGAGGTGCGCCGGAGCATCTCGTGCAGTGTCTTACTGGCCCGGACCACCGGTCCGGTCACCGGAGTCCGATCGGGGTAGAGGCATCGGTCTTCGATCGCCGAATCGCACCCGCCGTTGCGCGGGCGCTGCTCGCGAGTGCCGCGACCGGTGATCAGCGTGATAGGGCGCACGGGGTGTTGCTCGATCGCGGGGATGTGCTCGAACAGCGCGCGGCGGTGCGCACCCTCGCCGCCGCCGATCGGCTCGGCAGTGTGCACCGGACGCGGATGCTGGAGCTGGCCGCGCATCCTTGGGCCGGAATCGCGCGCGAGGCGATCGTGGCACTGCCGTTGGTTTGCGAGCGCGGCGACTTGCGCGCGCTCGGTCTGCTGCAGAGGATCGCTCGCCGCCAGGACGCCACACTCAGCCCGATCGCTGAACGGACTCTCACGACGCTTCGCGAGTAGCGGCCCGCTCTGGTACGGACTCGTTCTAGAACAGGGCTGCGCGCTGCAGCGGCCAGAAGCGGACCCGGACGCGACCTTTCAGCAGGTTCTTCTCGACGAGGCCGAAGTCGCGGGAGTCGCAGCTCACCGGACGGTTGTCGCCGAGCACGAAGAAGTGCCCGTCGGGCACCGTGAAACAGGCGAGGTCGTGGTGGTCGTGGATGCAGCCGTACTGGTCCGCGATCTCGCCGTTGATCCACAGGGTGCCGTTCTGCATCGAGACGCGGTCGCCCGGTAGCGCAACGACGCGTTTGACGAAGTCGATCGAATGGTTGCGCGGGTTGCGAAGAACGACGACGTCGCCGCGCGTGACCTCGGCCATCGAGTAGCTCACGCGGTCGACGACCAGACGGTCGCCGTCGTGCAGGCAGGGTTCCATCGAACTGCCGCGCACGATCGAGACCTGCAGCACGAAGATGTGCACGAGCACCATCAAAGTCGCGCCGAGCAGGGCGTCGAGCGCGAAGCGAATGCGTCGTGGAATGCGGCGTCCCCTCATCGACCGCTGTTGGCGACGAACTCTCCAGGCTGACAGGCGTTGCAACATGCCCACTACATCGGAGCCAGTCAGCGCGCCGCTTGACTCTTCATAAACCAGGGGACAGCCCCTTCGGGAAACACCCGAACTCGCGGTGCCAAAAATGCCAGTGAGTTGCAGTCGCGAGACGGCAGTGCCAAGGGCGGTAGCCCCGTGCGGTTCACAATCCGCCAATCTCCGATTTCAGGAGGCTCGTGCGGCGCTCCGATCAGAACCCCAACGCCCAGGCCGGTGCCCGTCGCCGGATATGCCATGAACAACTCGACGCTGAACCAACTCGCCGCCCAGGAGAGGACACGGCGGGAGATCCTTCACAAGAGTGAACTGATCCCGCCCCTTCCTGATCTCGTCGTTCGCCTACTGTCCGTGCTGAACAAGCAGGAGACCGAACCGGAGGATCTGGAGGCTCTGATGCAGAACGACCAGGTTCTCGTCGCGAAGATGCTCGCGATGGTCAACTCGCCGTTCTACGGCTTGAGTCGTTCGATCACGACGATCCGCGATGCGGTCATGGTGTTGGGTTTCCGTGGCGTACGCAGCCTCGTGCTGGCGACGAGCACGGCCAAGTTCCTGCAGCGGGACTACACTTGTTACGGCCATGATCGCAAGGGGCTCTGGCTTCATGCGGCGAGCGTCGCCACGGGTGCCAAGAACCTGGCACAGACGGTTGGGATGGCGCAGGAAGCGCGGGAACAGTTGTTCGTCGCCGGCCTGCTGCACGACATCGGCAAGCTGCTGCTCGCGCCCTACCTCGTCGAGCGCGGTCGATCGGTCGGCCCTGGCGAGTCCGTGACCGCGTGTGAGATCGACGCGATCGGCATCGATCACACCGAAGCGGGGGCGCTCGTGACGGCGAAATGGAACCTGTCGCAAGAGATCCAGGACGTCATCAAGGCTCAGCACGACTCGGCCGAGGACGGCGAGGAGGCACCGACCCAGGCCGTGGCGATCGTTCGGCTCGCGGACGCGGTAGCGAGTGAGCTTGGCATCGGTTATCTCGAGGGGCATGCACCGGCCAACAAGGTGCAGGCCGCGGATCTCGAAGTCCTCGGTTACGACGACACCCAATGGTCGGAGATTCGCGCGGAGCTCGGTGATCGTATGGCCGAAGGGGTTGCCGCACTGAGCAGCCTCACCGGCTGAGGGCCGCTTCGATGACCGCGAGTCCGGGCATTCCTGTCGACGCTCCAGCGGCCACCGATGTGACCGCGGCGCTGCACGTCTGTCGCAGCGAAGCCGAGCTCGGCAAGGCAATGGGCCTGGCACTCGGGAGGCTGCTGCCGGCGACGCCGTACGCGATCTATCTGGCAGCGGACGATGGCGGTCATCGGGTCGAACTGGTCTCGACGAAAGGCTGTCCGTGGCAGGCAGGGGACAACGTCGAGCCGCTGAGCTGGCAGGGCGATGAAGCGCGGCATCTCGTGATCGAGTACGGCTCGCATCGCCTCGGTGCCCTCGTCGTTGCAGCGGATCTGGCGGCGGGGCCGCAAACCGAACTGAAGACGGTTGTCACGCACTACGGGGTGGCGCTCGTCAACCTCGCGCTGAATGCGGAATCACGGCAGTCGACCGAGAACTACTGTGCGAGCCTCCAGGCCCTCGAAGAAGGGATCGTGCTGTTCCAGGAGGAGGACCCCGACGCGGTGCAGGCCCGGCTTCTCAGCCTGGCCTCGTCGATGCTGCATGCGACGGCCTCGGCGCTCTACGTTCTGAACGAGGTCGGCGACACCGACTCCGGCCTGACGCTCCAGACGACGCTCGGCATGCCCGAGGCGTTGCTCGAGGGCTTTCACGGTGAAGACGAAACCGCCTGGCCCGATTGCCTGTTCGGTGAGACCCGGCTCTACGAATGTGACGATCGCGGCGCGCTGGCCGGGCTGGACCCGGTGTGCGTGCCGCCGATTCTGCAGAACGTCGTCGCCCTGCCGCTGCGTTACCACGGCATCGACGCGGGTCTCTGTGTGCTGTTCAACGTTGCGCTCGATGGTGCTTCGGTGCGGGATCATCTGGGTCGGGTTCAGAGTCTCGGCCAGCTCGGCGCAGCGTTGATCCATCGTCTGCAGCTCGAAGAGATGGCGGTCCAGAATCGGGCGATTGCCCGGGAACTGCAGATCGCGGAGTCGATCCAGAAGCGACTGCTGCCGACGACGGCTCCGGAGACCAAGGAGTACGAGTTCAGCTGGTCGTCGATCGCTGCACAGCACATCGGTGGCGACTACCTCGACGTGATGTCGTCTGAACTCGGTGACGTCAACGGTGTGGTTGCGGACGTGTCGGGTCACGGCATCAACTCCGCGCTGCTCATGAGTTCGTTCCGGTCGACCTACCGCGGCGACGCGCCGTGGATGGAACCCGGGCCGCTTGCCGCGTCGCTGAACGAGGACGTCTGCCACGAAGTGGGCCAGACCGGGATGTTCATCACGGCGGTGGCGTTCCGGCTCGAGGCGCGCACCCGGCGGATGTCGCTGACCAGCGCCGGTCACAACCCGGTGATGATCTATCGCGCTCAGGAACGGAAGGTCGAATGGGTCGAGTCCGACGGCCCGATGCTCGGGTTCTGCAGCGAACCCGAATACACCGAGCAGATGTTCGAACTGGCGCCCGACGATGTCGTGCTGCTCTACACGGACGGCGTGACGGAAGCCGCGAACGACGACCTCGATATGTATGGCGAGGAGCGGCTCGCGGATCTGCTCGCGAGTGTCGCGGACCAGGCGCCGTGGGCGATCGTGCGTTCCGTGCGCGGGGCAGTTCGCGAGTTCACGGGCTGCGAACGGTTCGACGACGACATGTCGATTCTCGTCTTCAAGGCGGTCGAGCCCCCAGCGGGAGCGGCTTCCGCGGACGGGTCGTCCAAGAGCTGAGGGCTCACCACGCGGGCGATATTCGAGTTGCGCGGGTGGTGCGTGACACTGCCCGAGGGGCTTGTCACGTGGAAGCTCGCGATGCTCTAATCATCTGATGAGGTCACGCCTTTCGTCGGCGTTGTTGATGGGGATCGTCACGGCTCAGTCGGCGGACTACGCCGAGTTGGCCACATCGCCGCACATCGACAGTCTGCTGGTGTTCGATGCCGTCAACAACCGTCTGGTTGCTGTCGAGGAGTCGCCCGCGATGCGGGTCTGGTATCACCACGGCGGAGGTTGGTCGCTCGTGACCGGCACGCCGGGACCCGGCTCGGCTGTGCCCTACGCTGCGGTCTTTGACTCCCAGCGCGAGCGCGTGGTCGCGATCGCCACGCAACACTTGTTCGAGTGGGATGGCGCCCGCTGGGTGGGCATGCCGACCACCGGTAGTGCTCTACCGCTTTGCGCCTACGACGAGAGCCGCCAGCGACTGGTGTCGACCGACGGCGTGCAGGTGCGTGAATGGGACGGTGCGCAGTGGTTGGCGATGCCGTCGCCGTCGGCTCCGAGCCCGCGCACTTCGGCGGCGTTCGCCTACGATCCGACCCACCAACGCTGCGTGCTGTACGGTGGTGCTGCCAACGGTTCGGGGTTGGCCGACTGCTGGAGTTGGGACGGCAGCAGTTGGACGCAGGTCACCGGCAGCTCGCCGGCTGGTCCTCGCATCGCTGCTGCGCTCGCGTTCGAACCCTCGACCGGTCGGATGATCGTGCACGGAGGACTCGGTAACTCGACTGCGACCTCGACCTGGGCGCTGCAGGGATCGGCGTGGACGCAGGTCATTAGCCCTGCGGTTCCGGGGCCATCCGCGTTCGGTCAGTTGGCGTGGGACGGCAACGGCCTCGTGTCGCGTGGTGGTGTCACGTATCGCTCCGCGCAGCTCTGGCGCCTACTGAACGGTGTCTGGCAGCTGCTGCCGGGCGACAAGCCGGACCCGCGTTACCACGCTGCGGTCGGTTACGATCCGGTGCGCGACGAAGTCATGGTATTCGGCGGCCGCAATGCCGGGGGGAACGTTCGATTCGACGAGACGTGGGCGTTCGACGGCGCTCTGTGGCATCTCCGAACGCCGACGAATAGTCCGCCGGCTGGGGCGCACGGGAAGATGGTCTGGTCTCCGATCGATTCTCGGTTGCTGCTCTGGGACGGGGCGACCTGGAACTGGACTGGTTCGAATTGGATCGACCGGGCTCCGGCAACGTCGCCGCCCGTCCGCTACTCCGCCGCCCTGGCAACCGACCCGACGGGGGGCGTGATGTTGTTCGGGGGCTATCAATCGTCGTCCGGTCCGCGCTACCTGGACGACCATTGGCGCTGGAACGGCTCGACCTGGCAACAGCTGGCGCCGACCGTGACACCGTCACCGCGCGCGCACGCCCTCGCCACGCTCGACCCGATCCGCAACCGTGTGGTGCTGGCTGGTGGTACCTGGTTCAGCGTCCAACCGGGTGACACCTGGGAGTGGGACGGCGTCGTGTGGACCCAGCATGCTCCGGCCCCGTTCCAGCCCGGGAACTTGATGGAGCGGATGGCCTGGCGCCCTGAAACCGGCCGTGTGCATGTTCACGGTGGCGGTCACTTCGAGTGGGATGGTGCCAGCTGGACGGCGTTGCCGGGCTCGACGGCCGGGCTCAACGATGCCGAGCTGGTCGCCGACGTGGGGCGTGGGCGAATGTTGGCCTATCCGCATCCGGCGCAGGATCTTGCCGTGTACACGGCCTCGCCGGCGGTCTCCGAGCGCTACGGCTCGGGCTGCTCCCTCGGCCCGGTGCCGGCGATGGTCGCGCTCGGGCGTCCAATGCCTGACCAGTCGGCGTTCGCGCTCGATGCCATCACCTACGCGCCGGGAGCGCCGACCCTGATCGCGTTCGGCTTGTCGGCGGCTTCGCAGCCGCTCGGCAGCAGCTGCGAGTTGTTGGTCGGCACCATCGTCGGCGTGCGTTTCACGATTGCGTCCAACAGCGGCCGTGTCACCTTGCCGATGCCGATCCCGGCCGATTCGGGGCTGATCGGCGTCGACATCCACGTGCAGGAGGCCGTAGTCGATCCGCCGCGCGGTCTGTTCCAAGGCCTCACGGTCAGTGACGGACTCCGCATCACGATCGGTCGGTAGCCCGTTCTGCCGCCGCGGCGACCGTGCGTTCGCCCGGTGGGATTGACCCGCTGGGCCTGCTCGAAACCTGAGCGGAGCGCGGCAGGCGTTCGGCGTGGATCCGAGCCGGGATGCGCGCCGGGATGCGCGCCGGGATGCGCACTGCGCGCGCAACCCAGGTCAGAATCGCCGACGGCGCGTGCTGCTCTCGATGCCGAGTGCTTTGCGGTACTTCGTGACCGTGCGGCGCGCGATGTGCACCCCGCGCTTGCCGAGTTCCTCGACGAGCTGGTCGTCGGACAGCGGCGAATCCTTGTCCTCGGCGTCGACGATCTGCTTCAGCGTGTCCTTGACGGCCTGCTGGCTGACCATGTTGCCGGTGTCCGACATCGTGCCGCTGCTGAAGAAGCGCTTCATGTCGAAGATGCCCTGCGGCGTCTGGATGTACTTGCCCGAGACCGTGCGGCTGACGGTCGAGATGTGGACATGCACCGCGTCCGCGATGTCCTGCATCTTCATCGGAGTCAGGTGCTGCACGCCGTGGCGCAGGAAGCCCTCCTGACGCCGAACGATCTCCTTGGCGACGCGTTCGATCGTGCTCTGGCGCTGATGCACGGCTTCGATGAACCACTTGGCGGCCTCGATCTTGCGGCGCAGGTATTCGTAGACCTTGGGGTCGGTCTTGGCTTCGGACAGCAGGTTGCGATAGACGGGCGAGATCGACAGGTCGGGCACGGAGCCGCGCTGGGTCTTCACGACGAACTCGCCGTCGATCTCCTCGATGAACACGTCGGGCACGACCGCGGTCGACGTGCCCCCGTCGAACTCGCTGCCCGGGTGGGGATTGCAGTGCGTGCGCACGAACTCCCAGCTCTGCTTCACCTCTTCGATCGACGCGCCGGTCTCCTTGGCGATCTTCGGCAGCTTGTTCATCGCCAGGTCGTCGAGGTGTCGCTCGACGAGCAGGCGGGTCAGTGGCCGGACGAAGGCCAGGTGATCGAGCTGCATCAGCAGGCAGTCGCGCAGGTCACGCGCACCGACTCCGACCGGCTCGAGATCGCGCACGATCGCGATTGCTTCCTCGGCGAGTGGCAGTGGCACGAGCAGCCGGTTGGCGATCTGCTCCGCGCTGTCCTCGAATCGCCCGTTCTCGTCCAGCGAGTAGACGATGTGCTCGACGACCGGGACGAGCTCCTCCGCCGCGTCCTGGGTCCGCACCTGCGTCATCAGGTGCTCCGGCAGAGACGTCGGTTTGCCCGGCGTGTTGTAGAGCGCCTCGAGTTTCTTGTCGTCGTCGTCGCCGACCGCGCCGGTGCCGCGCTGGCGCCAGTTGGGTTCGATTCGGGATTCGAGCTGATCGATCTCGGCCGAGAACTCGCGCTGCAGGCGGTCTTCGAACTCCGGCCCGTCCGACTCGGAGCCCCGCTGCTGATCGTCGTCGGCGCTCGACTCCGAGCGTTCACTGTCCTCCTGCCGTTCGAGGAAGACGTTCTCCTGCAGCTCCTGCTCGATCTGGTCCTTGAGCTCGATGAGCGGCATCTGCAGGACCTGCATCGCCTGAATCATCTGCGGCGACTGAATCAGTCGCTGTTCTGCACGCAGTGATTGGGTCAGGCCTAGACGCATACCCTTCTTGTAGCGCCCGTTCGCGAGAAGGTCACGACCCTCGGTCGCGACCTTCCAGCACGTCTTCGCAAGGATGCGAAGCGGATGGTTTTGGAGCTTGCGCTACCATCGCAGAGTCGTCATGCCGGTCGTGCGGTAACGGCGGCCGCCGCGGTCGATGGCCGGGCCGTCGCCGTGCTGAACCGTCGTTCCCGGCGTTACGGGGCCATCGTGGGTCAGGCGCTGCGACGAGACCTCGGCGAGGTCGAGCGAGCCGGCGGGCAGCATCTGGCGTGCGTCGCCGAGTTCGCAGTGGGCGCTCTGGCCGAGCAGCGCCAGGTGCGCGTGGTTGTCGTAGGTGACGACCCGGGCCCGCAGCCAGTTGCCGATCTGCAGCAGGTCGACCGACGGATCGATCGCCTTGGCCTGCTCGGCCACTTCGACGTTGAGGTCCCCGATCACGTTCGTCTCCTGCCGGCGCGTGGCGGTGACGAAGCGGCCGACGAGCGTTGGCAGGACGAAGTCGTGGAGCAGCGACCCCGCTTCGTCCTCGACGCGCAGCTGGTGGTGCACGGTCGTGGCGCGGATGAGCCGGTTCTGCAATGCGCGCAGCAGGCTCTCGGTCTGGGCGATCGCAGTCTTCGAACCGCGGACGAACAGGTGACCACCGCCGGCCTGCAGCTCGGCCTCGTCCTGGTGGTCGCCGAGGGACGACGTGACGAGATCGACGAGCCGGTCGGAATCCATTTGGCCGTAGCCCGTGAACTCCTCGATCGAGATCTCGAGGCCGCGTGGGTCGCCGAGGCGCGGTGCAGTCGGCAGCGGCTCGACGCGTCCGATCAAGGCGTGCGTCGTAAGCGCGCTGATCGGGAAGATACCGAGATCGGCGATGTCGTTCGCTGCCGGTGGGGTGGTGTTCTTCAGTCGAATCGTGAGGATCGCCGCGGCACCCGCGTTCGTCGCGCCGGCCATGACCACGCAGAGCGCGCCACCTGTGCGGATGCGACCGGAGCACGCGCCGCACATCGACGCGACCTCGATCGAGTCGAGTTGCGCGGCATCGGGAATGCCCGTGCTGATGCGGCGGGCTTCGCCGATCCGGCTCGCGTGGGCGAACTGCACGTGCGCCGCGAACTCACCGTCGCCGATCAGTGCATGGGGCAGCACGACGATGTGGCTGCCTTCGTAGTACGATTCGGCGACCGGGCAGTGGATCGACGACTTGCTTGCGATCTCGACGTTGACGTCGCGTACGTACGGGTTCCAGCGCGAACTCTCGAGTGACACGGGGCGGCTGCTGCGCGTGATCGTCGTGCGCTGCCAGATCGGCTGGCGGTGTTCGGCGAGGGTGCGGTAGTCCTCGGGCGAGAGGATCGCGGAGGTCGGCAGGTTGCCGGTTGCCGGCCACAGTGTCGCCTCGACGAGGATCGGGCGCGCGACGATGGCACTCATCGTTTCGACCTGGCGGCGGAGTTCCTTCACGACCTCCGCGTCCCCGAGCAGCATCAGGCCATCGCCCTCCTGCGTGATGACGATGTCGTGGTCGTCCTCACGTGACTCGGCCAGCCGATCGTTCTGCTCACTGAGGAACGAAGCGATGTCGTCGGGGCTGAACTGCGGCGAGAGTTCGGTGACGTTGAGCAGGTCGAGCGAGTTGTCCTCGTAGTCCCGCACGGTCGCCGTGGTCCAGATCGGTGGCACGATCTGTGGTGCGCGGGAGCAAACGTGCTGCAGCGGGATGATCTCGAGCAGCGCGGGCGGCGGTGCTTGCTCGGCCTGTTGGGGGAGCGCGAGCAGCGCCCCCGAAAGTGCGGGCAGAACGGTCGATACGGCAAACATTCGGAGGGTCCTCCTGAGACTCTGACGAAGGCGGGGATGCTTCAGTCGTCGGCGATCGCCGATCGCCGCCGCGGGCCGTCGCGGAACCACTCCGCGAGCCGCGGGAACAGCTCGTAACGCGCCCTGCCGATCACCGTGCGTTCGGCGGCGGTGAGGCGCATGGGTTTCGTCCAGTGGATTGCGGCGGGCACGCCAGCGCGGGCGAGCGCGGCGCGCAGCACGAATGCTCCGGGGTCGCGGGCGGCGCGCCTGGCGGCGGCGTCGAGCCAGTTGTGCGGCAGCTGCGACAGCGACCATGCGGCGGCGTAGGCCTCGTGCCGGCAGCTTGCGGTTGCCCAGCGCAGAAGTCGGCTGACGCATTGGCGATCCGGGCTCGAAGCGAGCGCGAGCAGACAGCGCACGCGACGGTGCACGGAGCGCGCGGAGTCGAGTTCGGATTCGACTTCGGTGAAGCGCTGCCGGGGCTGCGCGGCGAACAGGTGCCGGGCCATCGCAGCTTCGTCGATGTCGTGACGGCGTGCCAGGTCACCCCAGCAGTCGAGCAGCAGGCCGGCGCCGCCGGTCGGGCGGACGTGGGGCCGCAGGGCGGCGGTCACGAGATCGATGGCGCTGGGGTGGCGGCGCACGACGCGCCGGATCAGCTCATCGAGTCCGCGGTCGCCGGCTTCGTCGGCACCGATGCGCGTCGCCACGACGAGCGCCGCGGTTTCGCGCCGTGACAGTCCGGACGCGTCCGCGTCCGCAATCCCACCCGGAGGCGTCGTCGGGGCCGTGACCGCGATGCGTCGCAGCGTCGTACGTAGGTAGCCGAGCACATGCGCTTCGCGGCGCAGCAGCAGGAACGCATCGGCGAGTGCGCGCGGCTCGGCATGGCCGGCGGCGAGCGTGTCGATGACGAAGCCGAGGGTTGCGCTGTTGCCGCTGGCGCCGGGGCGCGAACTCTCGAACAGCACGGTCGCCGCCCGGATACGTTCGCGCGGCAGCAGCTCCTCGTCGAGCATGCGGCCCGCGAGTGCGACGGGGGAGGCGTCCGCGAGTGCGTTCGGGTCGGAGTCGCGGCGGTTCGCGATTCGGGCGCGCAGCCGGCGGCCGGCGCTCTGTGCAATCTCGATTTGGGCGATCTTGATCTGGCCGATCTCGCCCTGGGTTTCATCGATGTCGACGCCGGCCTCGGACGCGGCCGGGGGCTGATCCCGATCGACCGAATCACCGGCGACGCGTGCTCCCGTGGTCGCGCTCTCGGTCGTGCCGGCCGCGGCCATGTCGTCAGCCGGTCGGTTCACGGTGTCGGCGTCAGCCGCATCCGCGCTCGTCACGGGCAGCTCGCGATCCCCGGCAACCAGCCACAGACCGATCAGGCCACCGACGGCAAGCGTCAACAGCAGGGCCGGCACGAGCACGGCATGCTGCCGGGCGTTCTCGCGGTTCGCGGTCGCGATGCCGTCGCCCCCAACCTCGAGATCAGCATCGAGATCGATCTCGAGTCCGAACTCGTCGGCTTCCGCGGCGACGCGCGCGATCGCTTCGTCCAGCAATCGATCGGCAGCTTCGTCGACGAGTTCCGATTGGGTGATCGATCCAGAGATGCATCCGGCACTGCGGCCGGCGCTCTCGGCGAGCGCGGCATCCAGACGGCGAGCGCGCTGCAGCGCGACCTGGCAGATCTCACACTCGCGCAGATGGTTGGCGAGCGTTTCGGGGCAGACGAGTTCGAACCCGCTGTCCTCGAACGCTTCGGGGTCGAAGCCGCGGCCGGCGCCATCGATGTCGCCGTCCAGGTAGAGCGCGAGCACCGCATTGGTGCGCGTGCAGAAGTCCTGTGGTGCAGCGCTCACGGGTCGAGGTGCTCCTGCACCCGGGCCAGCACCTTGCGGCGGGCTTCGAGAACGTGCATCCGGGCCGCGACCGGGGTGCACGCGAGCACCGACGAGATCGTGGCGTAGTCCATGCCTTCGACCGCGCGCAGATGCAGCGCGGTGCGCTGACGGCGCGTCAGGCGTTCCATCGCCTCGTCGATGCGGTCCTGCAGTTCGCGCGCGATCGCGCCATGCATCGGCATCTCGCCGAGGTGGTCGGGCACCTCGAGCTCGCCGATGGCGGTCTCGGTCTTGCCGTTGCGAGGCTCGCCGCGGCGCCAGCGCGACGGCTCGGCCGCGAGGCGAACGAGGATGCGGAACAGCCAGGTGCGGAGCGACGAATCCCCGCGGAATCCCGGCAGACCGCGCAGCGCGCGCACCAGCGTCTCCTGAACGAGGTCCTCGGCCCAGTGCGGGTCTCGGCAGTGGCGGCGCCCGAGCGCGGTGAGGCCGGCGAGATACGGCTTCATGAGCGGGTGGAACGCCTTGTTATCGCCAGCTTTACAGCGTTCGATCAATTCACGTTCCCGGTCGGGGACGCGGTTCGATCGGGTTCGTTCGCCGAGCTGATCCATGCCACCCCATTGGACCCTCTGTCGCAGGTGGGCGTAAGGCCCGCGCGTCGAATCCCGTCGATTTCGGTGCGGCGGGAGCCGCTGGTTCGCGGCAGTCGCGTCACCCCGCGCCCTTCACCGCGTGAGGGCGGAGAGGGAGGAGAGCTGGTTCAGCACGCCCATTATGAAGATCAGCGCGACGACTACGGCGGTGCCGTACGCGAGACCGCCGGCCCACCGCACGGTGGTCTGCAGGTCGCGTGCGGTGGTCTCCCGCCGCCGGCGCAGCGCGCGGCCGAGGGCCTCCTCGAGCTGGCCGGCGGCCTCGCCGGTCGCCAGGAGATCGCGCGTCTCGGGCAACAGGGCATCGGCGCTGGCCAGGCCTTCGCGCAGGTTGCGGCCGTCGCGCAGAGTCCGTTCCGCGGCGCGCAGCCGCAGGCGCAGGCTCGCGACGGAGACGGCGCCCGTGGCGCGTTCGTGGGCCTCGGTCACCGGGACGCCCGCCGAGTACAGCCCCAGCATCGTCTCGAGGTACGGCAGTTCGCCGAGCGCCGCCGCGAGCGGGCCGAGCCACGGCAGGCGCAGCCAGCGATCGTCGCCGGTCGTGAGCTGACGGCGCAGCCACCAGGTCAGGAAGACCAGGCCGCCGAGCAAGGTGGCGCCGAGGATCACGATCCACGGCCCGAACAACGTCGACAGCACGAGGCTGAGAAACATCGCTAGCGCCAGCACGAGGAGCGGGTAGCGCAGGCCTTTGCGCAGCTCCCGGCCGAAATCCGCGCGCTGGCGTCGCTGGTCGGCGCGCGCCCGCAACGCGGCCACGAGGCGTCCAGAACTCCACGCGGCCGCGAGCATCGTGTCCTCGGCCGTCGTCAGCCGTACCCCGCGCTGCTCGAGGATCGTCTGCACGCTGCGCTCGCCCGCGTCGGTATCACCGCCGAGGCTCGCGATCGAGACGCCCGCGTCGAGCGCGGACGCGACGTCGTCGAACTGCATGGCAGCGCGGTCATCGGCGGCGACGGTGAACAGCATTTGAGGTCGAGTCTCGCGCAGGTGGTCGCGCCGAGCAACGGTGCAGGCATGATGGACGGATGGCCCGCGTTCTCCTTGCGCTCTTTTTCGCCGTGGTCGGATCGTGGTCCGGGGCGCGGCTCCCGGCCCAGAAGGCACCTGCAGAACTCGGCGACTGGCTCGGCGCCGAGATCGATGGGCTCACGGCGCTCTACCGGGATCTGCATCAGAACCCGGAGCTGTCGTTCCAGGAACGCAAGACCGCGGCGCGTCTCGCGCGGGAGCTGCGGGCGGCCGGCCTCGACGTCACGGAGAACGTCGGCGGGACCGGCGTCGTCGCGGTGCTGCGCTGCGGTGATGGACCGGTCGGGCTGATTCGCGCCGACATGGATGCGCTGCCGATCGCGGAGGAGACCGGTCTCGAGTACGCGTCGAACGTACGGGCCGAGAGTGCCGATGGGCGCGCGATCGGCGTCATGCATGCGTGCGGTCACGACATCCACATGAGCTGCCTGGTCGGCGTCGCGCGGTTCTTCGCCGCGCATCGTGAGGCGTATCCGGGCACCCTCGTGTTCCAGTGCCAACCGGCGGAAGAACGTTCGGGCGGCATGCGTGCGATGCTGCAGGACGGGCTGCTCGAACGCTTCCCACGGCCGCAGTGGGCGCTGGCGTTGCACACTGCCGATGATCTGCCGGTGGGGACGATCGGGATCCGGCCGGGGCCGGCGATGGCGAACGTCGACAGTTGTGACCTGACGATGTTCGGTCGCGGCGGGCACGGCGCGCGGCCGCATCTGACGATCGACCCGGTAGTGCAGGCCGCCCAACTCGTGATGGATCTGCAGACGATCGTCGCGCGTGAACTCGATCCGGTGCAAGCGGCCGTGATCACGGTTGGATCGATCCACGGCGGCAGCAAGCACAACATCGTTTCGGATCGCTGCCATCTGCAGCTCACGATCCGGAGCTACGATCAAGGCGTGCGCGACCGCATGCTCGCGGCGATCCGGCGCAAGGCCGCAGCGGTCGCGGCTTCGCATCGCGCACCCGCGCCGAAGATCGAGTTCAGTGAGCACACGCCGGCACTCTCCAACGATCGCAAACTGACCGCGACTGTGCAGCAGGCCGCGATCGCCGAGTTCGGTCGCGACCAGGTCGTCGAGATCGCGCCGGCGATGGTGGCGGAGGACTTCGGCCGGCTGCACGTCGCGGGCGTACCGATCTGCATGTTCCGGCTCGGCACGATCGCCCCCGAGCGACTCGCCGAGCTGCGCGCCGCCGGGCACGTACCACCGCTGCACAGTGGCAAGTATTGGCCCGACGCTGGGCCGTCCATCCGGTGCGGAGTGCGCGCGCTGGCCGCCGCCGCCGTAGCGCTCGCACGGCGTCAGTAGTTCGCGGCGCAGTCGGATCGCGTTCGTTACGCAGCGACTCGCCGGGAATGCCCGGTGGCACGGGGGTTGACGGCCTGGGGGAAACCTCGATGCTGCGGGGTGCGCTTCGGGAACCCGGCTCGTGCCGGGGGTGCCAACCCGGGGCCTGAACCCCATCGTCAGCCTGCCCAGGGCGGCGGTCGGGTCATCGATACCCAGACCCGAAAAACAGGAGAGGAGTATGCACCTCAGCCATCTGGCTGCGGCGGCCGTTGCCGCCGTGGGTTCTTCGTACGCGTTGGAATCGATGCTGCCGGCGTCGGGTGTGAGCGCGACCGTTCGGAACGAGATCGAAGTCGTCTACCGCGCGCCTGCTTCGCTCTACTGCCCGGGATGCAAGGCGACCTACACGGACAACGTGCCCGACTCGGGGATCACCTGGGATTGCCCCAGCGGCGATCGTTGGCTGTTTACGGTCGAAACGCCGGTCACCTCGGACGCGGTCTGCAACCCGATGGGATATCTGTGCGTCGAGTCGGGCGACTGCAAGTTCGATCGCAAGGGCGTGTTGTCCTTCATCGACTCCGGACTCGGTCCGTGCCCGATCTTCTACCGTTGGAACGAGGAAGCGCGCTACTTCGAAGGCTCCCACGCGGAGGAGTTCGACATGGCGATGAACGTCACCTGCAAGGTGGGAGCGCCGTCGCAAAAGGTCTGCAAGACCGAGACGGTCACGTTCTACGACAACAAGACCGCCAACGGGAACATCGTCCTGGAGTGGGTGGTCGAGTTCTGCTGCAGCAAGTGCCTCGACTGACCGGATGGCAACCATGAAGACGATCCTCAAAGCCGTCTGCGTCGTCGTGATCGCCTACGCCGGGCTTCATTTGTTGTTCGCGAGCCTCGGTGGCGGTCGGGCACTGCCTTTGACCGAGTTCGAGGTGGCGGCCGTGGAGACGACAGCTCGGACCGAACGGGTGGACAGCGCCCGTTTTGACGCCTGGTTGCCGAACTTGCGCGAAGGTGCCGACGTCACGTTCTCGGGGAAGCGCGAGGATGCCGACGAGTTCGTGGAGCCGAAGGCGATCACGAGCGTGTCGACGCTCGGGCCCCTGCCCACAGCAGAGATCGACATGCTCGTTCGGCACTTCGACAGCATCTCGCAGGTCCGATTCAAGGGCCTGCACGATCTGCCGGCGTCGGGCGAGCCCGGCATCACCTACGAGGTCCTGCGCGAGGCCGAGCTGTTGTGCTCGGCCGAGGAATACCGCGCAGCCGCCGAAGCGCTGCGCGCGGGGGACTACTTCGTGACGCCACCTGGTCAGCGGCCGCCGGGGCCGCCCGATGCGGGGATCGTGCAGACGACCGCGCGCAAGGATGGCAAGCGGTGCACGGTGTCGGTGGTGATGCCGTTCGAGAAGTACAAGTGCTTCGCCGACGCCTACCGCTACCGGCGCGAGATCTGGCTCAACTATCCGGCGCACGCCGTGACCCGTTGGAATCAGCAGAGCGAGAAGTGGCGCCGTCAGGCGATGACCCGACTCGCAGCGGCCCGCGCCGAACGCGGCGGGCGTGAGCAGCGCGAATGGCGCAAGCGATGGGGGCCGAACGGCACGGTCGTCGACGAGGAGACCGCGCTGATGTCGCTCCGGTGAGCCTCGCGGGCACGCTAGCGGAAGTGCTTGCTGAGTTTCAGGGCCTGGCCCTGGTAGTGCGAGCTGAGCCGACGGTCGCCGTAGACGATCTCGGGTTGCTCCTGCGTGCGCAGGAACTCGAGCTTGAAGAACACCTGACCGTCCTCGAGCAGGAAAGGCACGTCGTGCGGTCGCACCTCGAGCACGGCGCGCGTGCCCTGCTCGCCGCCGAAACCGTTGTCGAAGAAGCCGGCGTAGTTGGTGCGTAGCTCACCGATGCCGACGTCGTAGGCGACCATCTCGGCGGCGAGGTGGGGCGGCACCCGGATGCGTTCCTTGCTCGCGAAGATATAGAACTCTTCGGGCTCGACGATCATGCGCCCGGCTTCGGGCTGCGGCACCGGTTCGAAGAACGCGTCGGCGTCGTGTGCGCCCTCATCGTGCATGTCGATGATGCCGGTGTAGCGCCGCGCGGCGTAACCGATCGGGCCCTGGATGTCGCGGTCGCACTGCGTCGCGATGCCCATCATCAGACCGTTGTCGATGCGCAGTCGATCGTTCGGCAACGGTGTGCCGGAGTCGTCGAACAGCAGTGGCGACTCGGCGTGCTGCGCGCGGATTTCGTCGTCACTGAGCGCGGGATTGCCCTCCGAGAATCTGATCTGGCACAGCGACAGTCCGGTGCGCACACGCACGGGAAAACTGCGCGGCACGATCTCGAGGAACAGCGGGCCGGTGTAGCCGGGCGGTACGGTTTCGAAGCGCCCGCAGTTGTCGGCGAGCAGACGCGTAAACAGATCGAGTCGGCCGGTCGAGGACTTCGGGTTGGCGCGCACGAGGTACGGCAGCGGTTCCTCGATGCGCTCGAGCAACGGCACGACGTAGCAATGACCCTTCTCGAGGACCGCGCCGTCCGTGAGATCGAACGTGTAGAGCGTGATGTCCTCGAGGCGATCGGCGACGCGGCAGGTCTCGGGCAGGAACCCGGACCGCACGCGGTAGCCGCGCGTTGCGAGCCTCAGGTCCA
Source organism: bacterium (assembly GCA_024743115.1). Taxonomy (GTDB): domain Bacteria; phylum Planctomycetota; class UBA1135; order UBA1135; family UBA2386; genus JAGQRA01. Next base: position 88,603 of record JANSXC010000018.1, read on the forward strand.
GCGAGCTCGGCTGGATCTGCGTCGGCGCGATTGCCGGCTCGGACGCGAGAGCTCCGCTCTCGACGAGGTTGCGAATCTGCTGATAGACCAGGATGCCGTTTGCCACTGACGGCGCAGGCTATCCCGGTGGGCGCGCGAATTCCGCGTCCGCCTGCGGAACTTCGGCATCCGTCACGGCGCCGCGCAGGTAGTCAGAAAGTGAGAAACTATCCACAGCGATCGCGTCGCTCCGCGCCGCCTCCGCGGTCTTGACGAGATCGGATTCCGCGCTCGTGAGGATGCCGCCCTCGACGGCCTGCTCGAGCAGTTCGGCGGGGCGGGCCTTCGGGAGCCGGCCAGCGCGCATCGCGGCCTTGAGCTTCTTGAGAACGGGTTCGGCGTCGGTGCAGAGCTGCAGTGCCCGTTCGAGTCGCGCGAGCGCCGAGTCGTTCGCCGCCGGCTGGTGAATCCGTTGCGTGAGCCGGTCGCGCAGGCCGCTCGGTTCGAGCAGCGTGCGCGCGGCGCGCTGACCGAGGCCGTCGGTCGGACCGGTCGAGAATGGGTTGAGGCGTGCGAGCAGACCCGCGGTCCAGCGCAGCGCGTGGCCGAGCCCCGGCAGGCGGAGGTTGCCGTAGATCCCGACTCGGGCCTGCTGCATCTGCTCGAACGCGTGTTCGAGTGTCCAGTCGAGCAGCGCGACGTCGTCGGTACGGCGACCCTCGGCCTCGAAGCGACGCAGCGCGGCGCTCGCGAGGAACATCCACGAGAACCAGTCCGCGAAGCGACCAGTGAGCTTTTCCTTGCGCTTGAGGTTGCCACCGAGCGTGCCCATCGCGAGGTCCGCCGTGAGCGCGAATTCGGCCGACGCCCACTGCAGCCGCTGCCAATGCCGCCGCGCGCGGCCGCCGGTTGCGGGCCACGCGAGCAGGCCGCGCGTCGCGCCGAGAACGACGGTGCGCACGGAGTTGGTGAGAACGTGGCCGAGGTGCGGCCAGAACGCGCGGTCGAACGCGCGCGCATCGCCGCTTTGGATCGCGGTGAGCTCGGCGTAGGCGTGCGGGTGGCAGCGGATCGCGCCCTGGCCGAAGATCATCAGCGTGCGCGTCAGGATGTTCGCGCCTTCGACCGTGATGCAGATCGGCGTGCCCATGTAGCCGTGCGCGAGCAGGTTCCGCGGCCCGCGCGAGATCGCGGCACCGCCGAGGACGTCCATGCCGTCGTTGATGACGCGCCGCCAGATTTCCGTCGAGTTGTACTTCGCGATCGCGGTGACCACGGCGGGCTGCTGCCCCGAGTCGAGCGCGCCGCAAACGAAGCGCCGTAGCGCCTCGAGCAGGTAGGTGTTGCCCGCGATGCGCGCGAGCGGTTCCTCGATGCCCTCGAACTTGCCGATCGGCAGGCCGAACTGCTGGCGGACGGCGGCGTAGGCGCCGACCGCGCGCGCGACCAGCTGGGTGCCGCCCGTTGCGGTCGCCGGCAGCGACACGCCGCGGCCCGCGGCGAGGCACTCCATGAGCATCTGCCAGCCGCGGCCGGCACCGGCCTGGCCACCGATGATCGCGTCCTCGAGTTTGACGACCACGTTCTCGCCCGAGGTCGGGCAGTTGTAGAACGGCACGCCCATCGGGTCATGGCGCTCGCCGAGCACGACGCCGTCGGTCGACGTCGGGATCAGTGCGCACGTGATGCCTGGGGACGGGCCCTTGCCCAGCAGGTTCTCCGGATCGTGGAGCTGGAACGCGAGGCCGAGTACCGTCGCGATCGCTGCCAGCGTGATGTAGCGCTTGTTCCACGACAGCCGCAGGTAGAGTTCGCCGTCCTCGCCGCGGAACACGACGCCCTTGCTCTGGATCGCGCCGGCATCGGACCCGGCCCCCGGTTCGGTCAGCGCGAAGCACGGAATCTCGGAGCCGTTCGCGAGCGCGGGCAGCCAGCGCTGCTTCTGCGCGTCGGTGCCGTAGTGCGTGAGCAGTTCGCCGGGGCCGAGGGAGTTCGGCACCATCACGGTGATCGCGAGCGGTAGTGAGCGCGACGCGAGTTTCGTCACGACGGCGCTGTTGGCGGAGGCGGACATGCCGAGGCCGCCGAACTCCTTCGGGATGATCATCCCGAAGAAGCCTTCCTGCTTGAGGTAGTCCCAGACCGCGGTCGGCAGATCGCGGCTCTGGAACACTTGCCAGTCATCGGTCATCTCGCAGGCGCGCGCGACCGGCCCGTCGAGGAACTCGGCCTCGTCCGGCGTGAGGTCCGGATACTCGGCCCGGACGATCTTCTTCAGATCGGGTTGGCCCGAGAACAATTCGCCGTCGAGCCAGACCGTGCCCGCGCCGATCGCTTCGCGTTCGGTCGCGCTGATCTGTGGCATGAAGCCGCTCTTTCGCAGGAACGCGAGAATCTTGCTGCTGAGTAGCGGCTGGCGGATCGCCGGGCTCGTGAGGATCGCGAGCGGCGGCAGCGCGACGACCCAGAGCCACCACGGCGCGCCGAACAGCCACAGCAGCGCGGTGGTGACGACCGTGAACAGCCACATCGGCGCGGCCAGGTAGAGGACCGTCACCAGGGTCGCGGCCGTGACCACGAGGGTCAGGGTCCATGACAGGGACGCGAACGTTCCGAAGAGATAGTTGTCCATCAGATGCAGCGCGGCGGCGATACGATGGGGCTATCGGCACAACGGGCTGCCGCTCTGTTCTAGTTCGGCAACCGGCGCTACCTACGCGGGTTCTGGCGGCCTGAGGTACGGATTCGCCGCCGTGGGCGATCAGAGGGCAATCAGAGGGGGGTCAGAGGGCGCGCGCGAAGTACTTGTCGCAGCCGTGATGCCCGGTCGCACCCAGCGGTCCGGGCAGCTCTTCGAAGCCGTGGTGCCGATAGAGCCGCTGGGCGGCCTGCATCCACGAGGTGGTCTCGAGGTAGCAGCGCGCGTAGCCCGCGTGCCGCATCTCTTCGAGCAGCAGGCCGAGCATCTGATTGCCGAGGCCGAGGCCGCGGGCGTTGTCACGGAAATACATCTTGCGCAGTTCGCAGATGCCATCGGTCGCGTCGGTGCCGTCCAGTCGGGCGTAGCCAGCGCCGCCGAGGACCATGCCGTCGTGCTCGACGACGAAGTAGGCGGCGCCCGGTTTGGCGTAGGCGCCGTGCATCGCCTGCACCTCGGGGTCGTGAATCGCGAAGCCGTCACTCGTGCAGCCGTGCTCGGTCATCACGTCGTGGATGATCGAACGGATCGTTTCGTCGTCCTGTGGACGGCTGGGGCGGATGAGATAGGGCGTTGGCTTGCTCACGGTTCGATTCCGATCGCGGTCATCGTTCGAGGGGCCAGCGCGCGCGTTCGCGACGCGCGTCCTCGATCAGTCGATCCCACTGCATCGCGGGACCGGGATCCACCTTGTTCGTCTGCACGTGGAAGTGCCCGATGAGGCCTTCGAACGCGCGCAGCTCGGCGTCCGCCACCTTGTGGTTGACGATCTCGCCCGCGGGAGTGCGCGGTGCCGCGAGGCGGATGCGGGGCAGTGCGCGGGACAGTCCGGCCGCGAGCTTCGCGAGCGCTGCGTACTGTTCCTTCGTGAAGTCGAACTGGTGCATCGTGCGGCCCTGCACCTCGCCACTCACGAAGTTCTTACGGGCCGGCCGTGCGATGTAACCCTTGGTGCGGATGCCGGGGTCCTTCATCCACTTCGGCGTCTTCATGCGCCAGCCGATCTCATCCTTCTCGTACCACCGCCGCATGTCCGCGTTCAATGGCTGCGGCCAGGCGCCGGGGTGGGCGATCTCGACGCCGACCGCGAAGTCGTTCGAGATCGTGGCGTGCCACGCGCGTTCGCGCAGGTCGAGCGTCTGATAGATCGTGCCGTCGACGTCGAGCATGAAGTGCACCGACAGGGTGCGCTTGTCCTGCAGCACCTTGAAACATTGCCGTGACGTGCCAGTCGTGTCGAAGTGCAGCACGAACGCGTGCACCTGCTCCCGCAGTTCGGCGAGCGTCTGCGGATCGCCGGGTCGTTTGCCGTACCGTAGCTCGCCGTCGAGCGGCTCGTCGGCGAAGTGCTTGCCGCGCCGATAGGCGCTGTAGCCGTCCGGGTCCTCCCAGAGCACGACGGGACTGTCGATGTCGAAGCGTTCGCCGCACGCGACGATCGAGTAGCCGGCGCGCGGCGCCTCGAGCGTTGTCGCAGGTGGCGCGTTCATGCAGCGCACGAGCAGCAGGAGGCCGATGCCGGCGGCGGCGACCGCGATGCGGGTGGTCCAGTTCGAGGGCAGCTTCATGGTCCGTTGGCGAGGGTGGCGGGTCAGCGGGTAAGGGCGGGACGCGCGCGGTGCCACGTGGTCTCTTCCTGCCACGCTTCCGCGAGGCTGAGAACGTCGGCTTCGCCGTCGAGCTGTCCGACGAGCGCCAGCATCGTCGGGCGGCCACCGCGTTCGGCGTCTTTGCCGACGGGCAGCACGTAGGTCGGATGCCCGGTCAGGTTCGTCGCGACGAGCGTCGCGCCGCGATGCGTCGGAGCCACGAGCACGTCGATGTCGGCGAGGGCGTTCGCCATGTCCTCCACGAGGTGTGCGCGGGCGCGGGCGGCCTGCACGTACTCGACGGCGGGGATCGTGCGCGCCGCCCGAAAGATGTTGGGCCAGTCGCCGGCGCTCTGACCCGGCAGGTCGTCGGCGCCGCCGTTGCGCAAGAACTCGTCGAACGCCGCGGCCGCTTCGGCATCGAGCATCGTGAGCATGCTGCGATACGGCGCGTTCGGCAGTTCGACCGGCTCGGGCTCGAGATCCTTCTGCTTCAGCCAGTCGACGAACGCGCGGTCCTCGTCGCGGCCGGGGAATCCACGTTGCTTCACCATGCCGACGCGCAGGCGCTTCAGGTCACGCCCTCGTCGCCACGAAAACGCAGTGTCGCGGGCGGCGGGGTCCTGGCCGTCCCGGCCGCGGATCGCATCGAACACGAGCGCGGCGTCGATCGCGGACCGCGCGATCGGGCCGACCTTGTCCATCGTCCACGACAGCGGCATGGCGCCGTAGCGGCTGACGTTGCCGAACGTCGGCCGCAGGCCCGCGATGCCGCTGGCGCGGCACGGCGACACGATCGACCCCAACGTCTCGGTGCCGATGGCGAACGGCACGAGCCCCGCAGCGACAGCAGAGCACGGTCCGGCCGAGGAGCCGCTGCTGCCGCGCTCGGGGTCGAAGGGATTGCGGGTCTTGCCACCGTGCCAGACGTCGCCCATCGCGAGTGCTCCCAGCGACAGCTTGGCGACGAGCACGGCGCCGGCGTCCTCGAGCTTCTGCAGCACCGTCGAGCGCACGTTCCATTCGTGCTCGGCGAATGGCGCCGCGCCGAACGTCGTCTTGGTGCCCGGCCAGCCGAACAGGTCCTTGGCGCCGTAGGGAATCCCGTGCAGCGGGCCGCGGTCCTTGCCGGCGGCGAGTTCTTCGTCCATGGCCGCCGCGCTTCGGAGGGCTGGCTCTCGCACCAGGTTGACGACGCAGAACAGCTGGGGGTCGAACTGCTCGAGCCGGGCGAGCGCGAGCTTGGTGAGTTCGACGCTGGTTACGTGACCCTGCCGCAGGTGGCTCGCGAGCTCGTCGATGGTCGCGAACGCGAGATCGCTCGCCGTGGTCTGGCGTTCGACGTCGCGCCGAATCGAAAACGGTACACGGCCGGTCGGGGTCGGGCGCTCGGCACCGACGGGCCAAGGGTCGAAGTGCACGCACGGCGACAGTTCGAACGGCGGCGATTGTCGGCGCAGCGACTCGTAGTTGCCGCGCAGGCGCTGGAGTCGGCGCTTGGCCTGCTCGAGCTGTTCGGGAGTGAACTCGAGGCCGCTGAGTCGGCCCGCGGCGGCCATGTCCTCGGCATCACCCGGCGGCCGGCTGGAGACCATCGCGGCCGCGGGCAGCGCGCCCATTCCGGCCAGGAACGCACGACGGGAGCGGAATGGCGAGGGGGTCGATGCCATGAATCGGGTATCCGTTGCAGAAAGTGGGAGCCACGGCGGGCGACAGGCGTCGAGCGCGGTCGGCCACCTGACGCACAGCCCCCGATCATGCCGATGTCGATGCGCAGAATCTCCGTCCTCGTTCCTCTCCTCGCGGTCGCTGTCCCCTCCGTGGCGCAGGCCCCGGCCATTCCCGAGCCGGCGCCCCGCCTCGAACCGCCTGCGGCGATGCAGACGATCGGGCATGCCGAACTGCTGCGGCACGCCGAGTTCCTCGCGAGTGACGCGCTCGGTGGGCGCCTGACCGGTTCGCCGGGGCAGGAAGCCGCCGCCAAGTACATCGCCGGTCATTTCGCCCGGCTCGGCCTCGAGCCGCTGGGCGACGAACGGCCGGACGGGCAGCGCAGCTGGTTCCAGGACTACCGCATCATCCGCACCGCGATCACGCCTGACACCAGGCTCGAGGTCGCCGGTCAGACCTTCACAGCTGGCTTCAGTGTGCTAGCGAACAAGCCGACCAAGGTCGATTTCACGGGCGAAGCGCGCTTCGTCGGCCTCGGCCGCATGCGCGGTCCGTCGGCGGAGGTCGAGCGCGACGCCAATCTCGAAGGCGTGATCCCCGTCGTGCTCGCCAAGACCCCGAGCGGCAAGGTCGACAAGAACCTCGGTGTCGAGCAGAAGTTCATGATGTCGTTCCAGACGTTCGGGCGGCTCGGGCGCACGGCGCAGAACCTCGCGAAAGCCGGGGCCAAGATGATCGTGTTCGTCATGCCCGACGATGCGTTCGGCATGGCCGACGTGCTCAACTACATGGGGCTGGCGCATGGCAAGGACGCGCTCGCGCCGGGCTTCCAGGGTGGCGACCGATCGATGGAGATGATGTCGAGCATGGTCGGTGGCCGGTCCAAGGTGCCGGTCGTCGTCATGTCGGAGGCAGCGAGTCGCGATCTGCTCGTGCGCCTCGGGGTCGAGCTCGAGGCCGCGCGCAAGTTCCTTGCGGGCGACGGCGAACTGCCGGCGAGCAAGCCGGTGCCGGCAACGGTGAAGCTCGAGGTCGTGCGCGACGAGGACGCGGTCGCGAGCAACGTCTGCGCGGTCCTGCGCGGGAGCGATCCCGACTTCGCGCACGAAGCGATCGTCTATTCCGCGCACATGGACCACGTCGGCACGCGCATGGACGGCGATGTCTTCAATGGCGCTGACGACAACGCGTCGGGCTCGGCGGGTCTGCTGGGCATCGCCAGCGCGTATGCGAAGAGCAAGGAGAAGCCGCGCCGCAGCATCATCTTCCTCTCCGTCTCGGGCGAAGAACTCGGGCTCTGGGGCAGCAAGTTCTACGCCGAGAACCCGACGTGGAAGGTCAGCAACCTCATCGCGAACATCAACACGGACATGATCGGGCGCAGCGGCCCGGAGTCGGGACCGTTCGAGGTGACGGTCACGCCGAGCTTCCGCCACAAGATGTTCTCGTCGATCGTGCAGCGCTCCGCGGCGCTGGGCGAGACGCTCGGCATGACGTTCACCAGCGGCGACAAGTACTACCAGCGCAGCGACCACTACAACTTCGCGGTGAAGGGGATCCCCGTCGTCTTCTTCTGCAACGGTGAGCACGAGGACTACCACCAGGTCAGCGACCACGTCGAGAAGCTCGATGCCGACAAGATGGAGCGCATCGCTCGGCTCGCGTTCTGGACCGGTTGGGAGACCGCGAACGCGGACGAACGCCCGCAGACCCTCGGGCGGCAGCAGGGCTGGAAGTGAGCGATCGCGTGACCGACCCGGATCGGCCCGTGAGTTTCCCCGATGCGATCCGCGACTTCCTCGGTTGTGGGGCGTTCGCAGTGGTCGGTGCGTCGAGCAACCGCGACAAGTACGGCAACAAGGTGCTGCGCTGTTATGCCCAGCACCAGTTGCCCGTCGTGGGCGTGAATCCGAAGCTCGAGAGCGTCGAGGGGCGGCCGTGCCATCCGAACCTGCAGGCGGCGGTCGCGGCCAAGCCGGTCGCGGGCCCGCTCGCGGCATCGGTCGTCGCGCCACCGATGGCGGCAGAGAGCATCGTCGGCGACGCGCTCGCGGCGGGTGTGAAGCATCTGTGGTTCCAGCCAGGGGCCGAGGACGTCGATGCCAGCGCGGCTGCCCGGCAGGCCGGGATCCAGGTCATCGACGACGGATCGTGCTTGCTCGTCGCGCTGGGCTTTCGCGACGAGTAAACCAGCACTCATGCCCTCGCTCGTCGAAGTGACGCGCGCGGTGCTGCCCGAACTCGCGGCGCTCGAGTTCGGGGAGCCCGTCGCGTGCGTCTACAACCCGCTGGATCACGCCTGGGAGCTGCATCATCAGTTCCTCCAGCGCTTCGGCCGCGGGCGCAAGGAGTTCGTGCTCGTCGGCATGAACCCGGGGCCGTTCGGCATGGTGCAGACCGGCGTGCCGTTCGGCGAGGTCGAGGCCGTACGCAGCTGGCTCGGGATCCGCGGCGAGGTGCAGCAGCCAGCGGCCGTGCATGAAAAGCGCCCGGTCGAGGGCCTCGCATGCCGGCGCAGTGAGGTCAGTGGGCGGCGACTCTGGGGCTGGGCCGCGGCCCGGTTCGTGACGCCGGCGCGGTTCTTCCGCCGGTTCTACGTCCACAATTACTGCCCGCTCGCGTTCGTCAGCGAAACCGGCGCGAACCTGACGCCTGACAAGCTCAAGAAGGTCGACACCAAGCCATTGTTCGCGATCTGCGACGGCTTGCTGCGGCGCGTGATCGAAACCGTGCAGCCACGCATGGTGATCGGCGTCGGTGCGTTCGCGGAGCAGCGCGCGCGAAGAGTGCTCGCGGACCACGGCGTCGAGTTTGGCCGGATTCCCCATCCGAGTCCGGCGAGCCCGGCGGCCAATCGGGGCTGGGAGCCGCTGGCCGATGCGGCGTTCGCGGACCTCGGAATCGAACTGGGCTGACTTCGAACGCGGCTGCGTCGAACGGCGGGCGACTACTGGAAGCAGGCCGGCGGCCGACGCAGGCGGCCGAGGTGCTTCTGCAGCGAGCCGAACAGGCGCTTTCTGGCCCGCATGATGCGGATCGCGACCGTGCCGGTCGGCAGGCCGAGGCGCTGGCCGGCTTCCTGGTAGGGCACGCCTTGCTTGACGCAGAGTTCGAACACTTCGCGGTAGTGATCAGGCAGCTCGGCGACTGCGCCGTGGAACGCGGTCATGAACTCCTCGACCTCGAGCGCCCGGTCGTCGCTCCGATCCGCGATCGTCGCGAGCAGATCGACTTCTTCGTAGTCGCCCGTGTGCAGCGTGCTCGCGGGCCGTGGCAGCCGCTTCTGCGAACGCAGCGCCGACAGTGCCTGGTTGCGCGCGATCTCGAACAGCCACGCCCGGAAGTTGGTGCCGGGGCGGTAGAGCTCGTTCTTGACCAGAAGCTTCTCGAACACGTCCTGGGTCACGTCCTGCGCCAGATGCTGGTCGCGAACCATGCCGCGGACGAAGTGCTCGATGCGCTTGCCGTAGCGACGCTCGAGCGCGGTCAGCGCGTGTTCGTGGTCGCCGCTCTGCAACGCAACGACCAGTTCCTCGTCCGTGGGTTCGGGGATCGTGCGGTCGAGCGTCGTCATGTTTGCGTCACTTTCAAGGAGCGTGCCAAGCACTGGCTTTCTGCGCACTAGGGCGCAGACCCAGTTGGAATGCGGGTTCCAGCGGGGTGGGCAGCCCGGCGTAGGGGGCTGGTGCCTCAGGATTGCGGCAGTAGCTGCCGCCAACCGCGGGCGCATTGGCGGATGCCGTGCGCGGTCGACCGCGCATCAGTGGCGGTCGGCCGGAGAAAGGGAGGGTCAGGCCGGGAACAGCTCGGCGCCGCCGGCGAGCGCGGCGTCGAGCAGGGCGAGGTTCTGGCCGAGGCGCGGGTCCTCGTCGCCGTGCACGAGGAAGCTCCAGTGCAGGCGGCGGAGCGCCAGGTAGGCGATCGCGCTGCGCATGCCCCATTCCGTTCGGATGCGATCGCCGCCGACCGCCGAGCCGAACCAGCGCGCGAGCAGCTGGCGTTTCCACTCGGGGTGGCGATCGCTGTGGATCCAGAACCAGGCGAAGTCGTGATCGCGATTGCCGATGCCGAGATTCTCGAAGTCGACGAGATGTGGCTCGCCGTCGGCGGTCACGACGATGTTGTCCTCGAGGAACTCACCGTGCACCAGTACGTGATCCCGCGACTCCGTCCAGCGTAGGGCCTCGGCGAAGAAGCTCTGCACGGAACGCCAGCGTGATTCGCCAATGACGAGCAGGACCGAGTCGTACATCGTGCGGACGCGTTCGAGATACGCTACCGGGTCCCAGTGCGCGACCGGGAAGCCGCGGCGGCCGACGAGTCGGTCGGTCGGCACGGCCGCGAGCTTGCCGAGCAGCGCCATCACATGGTCCTGACCGACGACCTCCTCCTTGGGGCCCACGGCAGCGGGCAGCAGCTCGAGCAACAGCCACGCCGGCGGCTCGCCCGGGCCGATCGCGACCGTGCGCGGCGCCGGCACTTCGCGGCGGTTGGGATCGACGCTGTCGAGCAGGCGATAGAAGCCGGTCTCGCGCCACGCGTAGTCGTTCGGTCGTACGCCCGCCGGCAGCACTTCGCCTTCGGCGTGGGGCAGGTAGTGCTTGAGCACGAACGAGTTGCCGGCAGCGTTCTTGCCGACGAGCAGCAGCGAGGTGCGGCGGCACTCCGCGAGCGCGCGCGGCGGCTCGATCTCCTCGAGCTGGAAATCGGCCAGGACCTGGCGGGCGGCCGCAAGCTGCGCGTCGGTAGGTGGATTCACAGACTCCTAGGCATATCCCCGGGTGGAATCCGGCGCCAGCAGCCCCGGTGTCATCGGATCTTTCGCCCCGATCTGGCGTTGCGTCAAGGCCGGAGCCGTGGGTGGCCGAGAAGACGTCATACCCCATGTCTGACGTCGACAAGCAGACCACCGCCGCAAACGAGGCTCCTGGTGAAGGCCTCCAATCCGCGGTGACCGACCTGATCTCGGGCCTCGTCAACAAGGACGAGGAGGTCTACGAGTCCGAGTTCGTTCACCTCGTGGCCCGGGTCGGGGAACTCGTGGATCGCAAGCTGCGCATGGAGGGCACGAAGACCGACACGCGCGACTTCCTCGGTGAACTGCTGTTCACACGGCTTCGCCGCGGCATGCACCTGTTCTTGAAGAGCGAGGACGACGTCGACGCGACGCGGGCGGCCGAGTGGGTGATGGGGGCACTGTTCTCGGTCACGACGCTCCACGAGTTTGCGCGGGCGTTCGACAAGGCATTGCTCGGCGCGAGGTCCGGTACCACCGACTTCAACTTCGCGGGCCGCACCGACTTCATCTCCGTCGAGGAGGTGATGCAGATGCTGTCGTCCGGCAAACGCGTCGGTTGCCTGAGTCTCGAGAAGGACGACAACCGGCTCGATATCTACCTCAAGGACGGCCGGATCTTCTTCCTCGACCCGCATCATCTGATTCGGCGCGTGATGCCGGGTAGCGATTCGATGCAGCATCGCGAACTCAGCGAGGCGCAGGTCACGGCCGCGGAGGCCGAGCGCAACAAGACTGGGGTGCCGGCGCTGCTTTCTCTGGCCGAGCAGGACGCGTTCCACGATCTGGATCGGCTCACGATCCTGCGGCAGTTCGGCAAGGAAGTGCTCTTCGACTTCATGCGGTCGAGTGAGCCCTATGCGTTCTACTACCGCAAGCTCGAGGAGTTGCCCGAGTTCGCGGTCGAGAACGATCTGCGTCTCGGCGTCACGTCGCTGTTGCTCGAAGGCAGCAAGCAGCTCGACGACTGGCTGCAGATGCTCGAGGTGATCCCCGACCCCGACATGCCGCTCGAACCGAAGGCGGACATGTTCGCGCGCATGAGCGACATCGCGCTCGGCGTGCTCGAGCTCAAACTGATCTCACAGATCAACGGCGACACGACGCCAAGGGCTCTCGTCCCGATGCTCGGTTTGCCGCTATTCGACATCTACATGCTGCTGATCAAGCTCAGCAAGGACGGCGTGATCGCCGTGCCGGGCGGGCAGGCGGCGATCGATTCGATGTCGCTCAGTGTCGAGGAGTCGATGCAGGAGGCGTTCGCGGCGCTCGACGCCAACGACGACGACAGCCAGCGCCAGAGTGCGATCGATCGCGTGTTCGGTGACGAGGAGTCCGGCGAGGATTCGGGCATCGGTGACTCCGGCTCGGCCGCGAGCGCGCTCGACGCGGTGCTCGGTGGCGAATCGCTCGAGCCGAAGGCGAGCAAGGACGCGGAAGGGGCGGGCGATCTGGATCAGGATCTGCTGTCGATCCTGCGGCGCAGCAAGGACTGACTGCTCTCAGCACCTCAGTCGGCGGAGCTGCAACCAGCGCGACAGCCGATCGATGCCGACGGTCAGCAGCACCATCGCCCAGAGGAACGAGCTCGCGGTCGAATACTCCCGCCAGTCGAGGTTGAAGTCGAACATGTGGCCGAGCCCGCCGGCGCCGACGATGCCGAGTGCGATGCCGGCGCGGACGTTGACCTCGAACTGGAAGAATGCGTAGGTGCGCCAGTCGGGCAGGGCTCGCGGCAGTGCGCCGTAGAGGAAGATGCCCGGGCGCCGGGCGTGACTCACCTTCTCGAGTGCGGTGTAGGGCACGTTGTCGAGCGTCTCGGTAAAGACGCGCTGCAGAACGCCGGTCGAGTGCAGGGCGACGGCGGCGACGCACGGGGTCACGCCAATCTGGAAGAACACGCCGAGCACCACGACCCACGCGACCTCGGGGACGCCACGCATCACGAGCGCGATCCCCTTCGTTCCGAGCAGCGTGAGCCATCGGAGCGTGCGCGCGGCCGGCCCCAGGCGTTCGCCCGTGAAGCGGAATGCGTCGAGCTGGAACGCCACCGATCCCGGGTAGGCGAGCGCGCTGGCGAGCAGGGTCGCGGCGATGGTTGCGATGACACCGATCGCGAGCGGTACGGTGGCATGGCGAACCACCGACCAGAGTGTGTCGAGGCCGAGGTCTGGGATCGCCAGGCCGGTGGTGAAGTCGGCGAGAAACTGCCACTCGACCCGCCGTAGCTCGGTCGCGGCGTTCGACAGCTGACTCCAGAGCACGACGATGGCGCCGACGATCATGGCGACGACCGCGACCCCGAGCACGCCGCGGCGCCGGGCGACGGCCTGGCGCGACCCGCCGGCCGCTTGGTGTGGATGATTGGGGTCGACGCGCAGCTGGCGGCGCGCGAAGTTGGCGCCGAGGTCGGTGAGCGTCGTGAGCAGCAACAGGCCGAACAGGATCGTTACGACGCCGTCCCAGCGGCTATCGGTGTAGTGGTCCCAGAGCGCGGTCCCCAGGCCACCGCCACCGACCACGCCGATCACCGAGGCGTTCCGCACGGCGCACTCGAACCGCATCAGCACGAACGACTGCATCGCGCGCGCGGCGAGCGGCTGGATGCCGTAGAGGAAAACGGTGAGCCGCGAGGCGCCCGTGGAACGCAGGGCCTGGTAGCGCTGCGGGTCGATGTTGTCCCACTGCTCGCTGAGGACCTTGCCGTAGATGCCCGCCACGCTGAGCGCGAGCGCGAGCACGCCGGTCGTCGCGTTGATGCCCGTGAGCGGCACGAGCACGATTGCCCAGAGGAAGTCCGGAACGCCGCGCAGCGCATCGAGCACGAACCGGCAGACTTCGAGCACGACCCGACGCAGGGCGCCACCGGCCCCGCTGCGCTGCTCCTCGCCCAGCACGATGCAGCGGGCCGCGAGCAGGGCGAGCGGATAGGCCAGCAGCAGGCCGAGCGCGGTCCCGAGCACCGCGACCGCGAGCGTCTCGAGCATCAGGCTCAGAACGTTGCCGACCATCTCGCCGCTCAGGTCCGGTGCGCCGAACGCGGCGAGGTAGTTGCCGAGCCGGCTCCACGCGGCGAGGAACGCATCGGCACTCGTGAACACCGACAGGTTCCACGGCAGTGCCAGCGCGCTCAATGTCGCGAGGCCGAGCAGCACGAGCAGCAGGCGGCGCAGGTCGGTCGGGCGCTTCGGCACGTTCTCGTCGTTGGAGTGGTGGTGGACGTGCGGCGGCGTCGGGATCAGAGCTCGAGGTCGTCGAGCTCGAGTGTGCGGTACTCGGCGCCGTAGACCGCGGCGAGATCTTCGCGCCGCAGTTCGGTCGGCGCGCCGTCGAACGCGATGCGGCCGGCGCGCAGTGCCACGACGCGGTCGAAACCTTCGCGTAACAGATCGAGCGAGTGCAGGCTGACGACCGTCGTCGCGCCCTCGGCCACGATTTCGAGCAGCAGGCGGACGACCTCGCGGCCGAGGCGGATGTCGAGCGCGCTGACGGGTTCGTCGGCGAGCAGCAGTCGCGGCTCGAGCAGCAGCAGTCTGGCGATCGCGACTCGCTGCTGTTCGCCGCCCGAGAGTTCACCGGGCATCGCCCAGAGTCGGTCGCCGAGCTCGACGCGTTGCAACGCCGCGTGCGCCGCATCGAGGTCGCGCGGTCGCAGCAGCGACCACAGCGATTGCAGTGTCGACCAACGCCCGAGGCGCCCCATCAGCACGTTGTGCGCGATGCGCAGGCCGGGCACGAGATTGTCCTGCTGATGCAGGAAGCCGATCTGTCGACGCAGCTCCTGCAGTGCGCGGCCGCGCAGGGTGGCGGGGTCGCGGTCGAGCACGCGCAAGGTGCCCGTGGTCGGCCAGATCAACCCTGCGATGAGGCGCAACAGCGTCGTCTTGCCCGAACCCGACGGGCCGATCAACGCGACGCGTTGGCCGGTGGGGATCGTGAGGTCGAGGTCCGCGAGCGGCGTGGCATCGTCGACGGCGAACGTGACGCCCAAGAGTTCGATCGCGGCGGCTCCGACGCCGCACCCGGTCGTTCCGCTGTTGGGTCCGGTCGGCGCCGGTGCCGTCATGATTGGAAGCCCCGCACGGCGAGCGTTACTTGAGGAAGCCCTTCGGCAACGAGTCGCGCACCTGCCGGATGCTGTCCCATTGCGAGTTCTCCGCGGCGAGGAAGCGTTCTTTCACCCCCCATGCATCGAGGATGGCACGGTCGTCCGCGTTGTCAGGGTCGAGTTCGAGGAACGTCGCCGTGATGCGGCCGAGCAGCTCTTTGCCGATGCGGTCGTGGCCGACCCAGGCGTAGTCGACGTACGGCGGCGTGGTGTGGATCACGGGTGCTTTGCTCTTGGTCGCCGCGTCGGCCTTCTCCCAGTGACCGTAGTTGAGCGCGCCGACGTCGACCTCGCCGCTCACGACCGCCTCGAGCGTTGCGCCGTGGCTGCCGGACTCGCGGTAGCCTGCTACCTTGAACGCCTGATCCGGATCGATGCCTGCCTGGGTCAGGAAGTGGCGCGGCATGAGGTGGCCCGACGTCGAGTTCTTGTCGCCGAACGTGAACGTCAGGTCCCTGGCCTTCGACTTCAGATCGGCGAGATCCGTGAGCGGGCCGATGCGACCCGCGGCGATCACGTCTGCATTGGCGATGAAGTAGGTCTTGAACGCGAGGTCGACGTCGCGCGTCGCGAGCACGCGCACGTGACCCTTGCCCGCGTCGATTGCGTCGACGGTCGTTTTGCCGCCGAGCCAGACGAAGTCGATCTTGTTGCTGATGAGGTTGTTGACCGCGCCCGTGTAGTCGTTGGCCCGCAGGTATTTGACCGGCATGCCGAGCTTCTGCGTCAGGCGCTCTGCGAGCGTTGCCGCGTTCTTGTCGGTCTCGGTCTTGTGGAAGTCGGGCAGCACGGAGAAGCGCAGCTCCCGCGGTGCGGCTTCCGAAGTGCACGAAGGAAGGCAGGCGAAGAGGGTGAGGAGCGCGGCTGCCGCACTGAAGATCGTGGACTTGGGCATCGTGGGGTCGGCCGCAGTCGCGGCGTCCGCCCAGCAGAGCGAGTCGCGCCGCGCGCTGTCAAGCGATGGCGGCCGTTGCGGCGACTTTCCGATACACGTCCGCGTGTTGCGCCGCGCAGCGCGCCCACGAGAACTCCGCGGCGCGCGCCCGGCCGCGTTCGCGCAGGTCGGTCGTGAGCGCAGCGTCGTCGACGATGGTCGTGAGTGCAGAGGTCACGGCGGCGGCGCTGAGGTCATCGAGCCGCACGGCGGCGTCGCCGCAGAGTTCGGGCAACGAGCTGACGTTCGCGATCACGGTGGGTACGCCCGCGGCCAGCGCGTCGGCGACCGCGAACCCGAAGCCTTCATAGGCGGATGGCGAGACGAACGCGCCGGCCTCGGCGTAGACCGTCGCGAGGTCGGTCGCGGACAGGTGGGGCAGCCACAGCGCCGTGTCGTCGCGTTCGATCTCGGCGACGGCCGAGTCGGCGAGCCAGCCCTTCCGGCCGACGATGACCGCGCGATGCGGGTGGCCGCGGCGCCGCAGTTCGCGCACGCCGGCGATCACGAGGTCGACGTTCTTACGGGCCTGGATCGTGCCGACGTGGAGCACGTAGTGCTGCGGCAGGCGCAGCCGCGCGCGCACTTCGTTGCGGGCCTCCGGCGCGATCGTCGGGGCCGGGTCGATGCCATGAGGCACGACGGCCAGGCGATCCTGGCACTGGGAGAAATAGCGCCGCACGTCGGTGGCCGTCGCCTCGGACGGCACGATCACGCCGGCCGCGCGTCGTGCCGCGTCACGCGTCGCTCGTCGCAGGAACCAGCGGGAAGCGAAGCCGAACGTCTCGGGTCTCGTGTAGTAGGCGAGGTCGTGCACGGTCACGACCGCGGGGACTGCGAGTCGGCGCGGCAGCGCGTTCTTGGTGTCGTGGTAGACGTCGGGTCGCAGCCGCCGCAGCTCACGCGGCACCGCGAGGTGTTGCCAACGCAGCCGATCGAAGCCGCCGCGCATCGGCACGTGAACGATATCGGCGTTCGTATGCTCGAAGTGCGCCGGCGCGTCCGTCAGCACCGTCACCCGCAGCTCCGATTGCGCGTCGAGCGCTGTCACGAGGCGTCGGCCGTACGTGGCCGGGCCGCCCGTGGTGCCGCTGAGCACGGCGATCGCGACGTGAATGGGAGTGGCCATCGGCGGAGGTGGGTCAGGCACGCACGTAGCTCGCGAGCCAGAGGTCGCGGGCATACGGTCTATCGGCTGCGACCGCGTGACGACGAAAGCCGTGCCGCTCGAACTCGCGGGTGACGTTGCCGAGCGTGCGCGCGAATCGGGTCTGCGGGCGTCCGAGCAGCGCACTGACGCGGCGCTGGAGGTGGTGGAAGCTGCACGGGTGGAAGAAGCTCACCACAACGAAGCGGTCGGCGACGCGGCAGGCCTCGGCGATCGCGCGGCGGGCGGCTTCGTTCGGCAGGTGATGCAGGAACCGGAACTGCACGACACCCGCGACGGCCCGATCATGGAGCGGCAGCGCGAGAGCGTCGGCCTGCATCGCCGGTGGCGGCACGTCCTCGGTGCGGTCGCGTCGGGCCTGCTGCAGCATCGCGAACGCGCCGTCACCGAGCAGGACCTCGTGACCTCGGGTGCGCAACCACGGCAGCAGGCGCGCGGCGCCGCACGGCAGGTCGAGTACGGTTTCGCTCGCCTGCCCCGGCCAGACGCGCGCGAGGAGGCGGCCCTCGCGCTCGGCCCGTCTGGGGTTGCGGCCGGAGTACGCGGCGCTCTTGCCCGTGGCCTCGTATCGGGTCGCGGTCCACAGCGGTGGCAAGGGCGCGAGCACGCTGCGGGCATCCCGGTGGCCCGCCGCGCGGATGAGTTCGATCGCAAAGCGGAGAGCGCGCGGGCTGGCCGCGGGAGTGCTGCGCGCGGCCCGCGCGAAGCGGCGCAGCACGCGTCGCAGCAGCCGGTGATCGACGGGGCCGGGGTTGCCCGCCGCGACCCGACCGTTGTGCAGATCGAGCACGGCGAACCGTGGTGAGCCCGACGCGCCCGGCGTGACGAAGATGTGGTCGGGGGCGAGGTCCGGCAGCAGGAACCCGCGACGCAGCAGGTCGCCGCAGAAGCGCGCCGCCGCGCGCGCGAGGTCCGGGTCGCGGCCAGGTTGCGCCAGCCAGTTCGCCAGTGGGTCGCCAGGTAGTTCGGCACAGAGATAGAACGCCTCGGCGCCGCGACGGCCGTACGCGACCGGGCGCGGGGCTGGGATTCCGGCGGCTCGCAGAGCCTGCGTGACCGCGAGTTCGCGGCCTGCGTCGTCGCTCGCGCGGGGCGCGGTCACGAGGAAACGCAGCCGGTTCTTCCACTGCGTGCGCGTGAACGTCTTCAAGAACCACGTGCGGCCGCCGACGGAGATTCGCGCGACACTTCGCAAACGATTCTTCGGCCCGGCCGGACTCGATTCGTGCGCGAGCGTCGTCGCGAGCGACGCGAACCGTTCGCGTTCTTCCGGATCGTCGCCGAAGAGCTGCCAGACGTCGGGCACGGATGGACCGTATCGAGGGCGCACGTCGACAGAAAGGGCGCGCTTGCCGCACCCGGCATCGCGGCCCATGATCGCTCCATGCCGAAGCGCCAGCCGCAGCGTGAGCTCATCGCCACGCTACCGAAGTCCGACCTGCACCTGCACCTCGACGGCAGCCTCCGCCTCGACACGCTGATCGAGCTGGCGAAGGAGCAGCGGGTCAAGTTGCCGAGTCGCACGCCCGACGGTTTGCTCGAGCTCGTCTTCAAGCGGGCCTACAAGAACCTGCCGGAGTATCTGCGCGGCTTCGAGTTCACGGTCGCGTGCCTGCAGGATCCCGAGTCGCTCGAGCGGGCGGCCTACGAGCTGGCCATGGATTGCCGCGCGGAGAACGTGTTCTACTGCGAGGTCCGATTCGCGCCGCAGCTGCACAGCAGCCCCGAGTTTCCGGTCAAGAAGGTGATCGCCGCGGTCTGCAAGGGGCTCGAGCGCGCGAAGAAGCGCATCAACGGCGCGGCCGGCGTGCGGCGTGGCGAGATGCCGCGCTTCGAGTGCGGCGTGATCGTTTGCGCGCTGCGGTTCTTCCTGCCGGTGTTCTCGGCGCAGTATCGCGCCTACTTCGAAGCGTTGCCCAGTGCGCCGGCGAGCGAGATCTACGCGCTCGCCTCGCTCGAGCTCGCGCGTGCCGCGGTCGCCGCGTCCGAGGCCGGACTGCCCGTCGTCGGCTTCGATCTCGCGGGGCAGGAGCGCGGTTTCCCGGCCAAGGATCACCTCGCCGCCTACCAGCTCGCGCACGACCACTTCCTCGGCAAGACCGTGCACGCGGGCGAGGACTACGGGCCCGAGTCGATCTTCCAGGCGATCACCGACTGCCACGCCGATCGCATCGGTCACGGCACGTGGCTGTTCGACACGCGCCATATCCGCGATCGCTCGATCAAGGACAAGAAGGCCTACGTCGACCGACTCGTGCGCTACGTCGCGGACCGCCGCATCACCCTCGAAGTCTGTCTCACGAGCAACCAGCAGACGATCCCCGAGCTGCGCAAGGATCTGCGTAAGCACCCGTTCAAGAAGATGCGGCAGTCGCGCTGCAGCGTCGCGCTCTGCACCGACAACCGGTTGGTGTCGCGCACGACGATGACGGACGAGGTGCACAAGGCCGTCGACACGTTCAAGCTCGACGCGCGTGGGCTCAAAGACGTGCTGATCTACGGCTTCAAGCGCTGCTTCTTCCCCGGCTCGTACGCCGACAAGCGCAACTGGGTTCGGTCCGTGCTGAACTACCTCGAGGACCAAATGCTCGGTGCGGGGCACGATGTGCGCGGCGGGAAGCGGTAGGGCGGGCGGCGCGCCGGAACATCCGGATTCGGTGACCGGAATGGGCGCGGTCGTTCTCCTCCTACATCCGAGGTGCTTTCGAAGACGAGACGCGGCCGGATCTGGCGATCGAGGTGGTGTGGACTTCTGCCGGCCTGGACAAGCTCCGAGTTTGGGCCGGTCTCGAAGTGTCGGAGGTCTGGATCTGGCGGGACGGTCGGTTGACCGTGCGTGGCCTGGACGGTGGGCAGTATCACGCCACGGAGCAGAGCCGGGTCTTTCCGGAGCTCGACGTCGCACTGCTGGCGCAGTTCGTGACTCGGACGGGCCAGTCGGCGCCCGTGCGCGCCTACCTGGCGGCGTTGCGGCGACCGCAGCCTTGATAACGGCTGTTCCGGACCTTCTCGCCAGGCCTCGTGTGCAGGGTGCAGATCGGGCGGGTGCTTGCAGTGACCCGCATGGCCGCCGAAGATCGCCGCCATGCGCGCTGCACTGATCGCCCTCTCGTCGTTTGCGCTCGCCTTGTCGCCCTCGCAACTCGCGGCCCAGGAAGCCGGTGAGGCGGGCGCGGCCGGGCAGAAGGTCGACTTCGCCAAGCAGATCGCGCCGATCTTCGTTGCGCGCTGCATCGAGTGTCATGGCGCCGAGAAAGACAAGGGCGACCTGCGGCTCGATTCGCGGGCGGTCGCGTTCCCGGAGGGGGACGAGGACTACTGGTCGATCCTGGCCGGCAAGCCGGAGGAAAGTGAACTGCTGCGGCGCGTGACGCTGCCCGACGGTGATGACGAGATCATGCCTGAGAAGGGCGAGCCGTTGAGCAAGGCCGAGCAGGCGTTGATCCGGCAGTGGATCGCGGAGGGCGCGGAGTGGGGTGAGAGCGGCGACGCCGCGATCGCTGCCGCGCTGAAGGCGATGGAGGTGCCGAAGATCACCTTCACACTGCCGGCACTCGCCGATGGACAGGGCGATTCGATCCAGGCCGCGATGCAGCAGCTGAAGAAGCTTGGGGCCGTGGTTCAGCGCGTCGCGGCCGACACCGAAGCGGTCGACGTCAACCTGTCGCTGTTGCGTGACAAGGTCACCGATCGCGAGCTCGCGTGGCTCGAACCGCTCGCGCCGCGGTTGGTCTGGCTCAATCTGTCGCGCACGGCGATCACGGATGCCGGGGCGAAGTCGTTGAGCAAGCTGACTCAGCTGCGGCGTTTGCACGTTGCGAACACCGCGCTGACCGACGCGACGGTGAAGCAGCTCGATGGTTTGAACGAGCTCGAATTCGCCAACTTCTACGGCACCAAGATCACGGACGACGCGCTGCCGTTCTTCTTGCTGTTGCCCAAACTCAACAAGCTCCACGCCTGGCAGACCGGCGTCTCACCCGAGCGGGCGAAGGCCGCGCGCGACAACTTCAGCAAGTTCCACGTCGACGTCGGCGACTACGCCGAGGCGCGCATGGCCGCGGCGCAGAAGGAGATCGCCGAGCGTGAGGCCGAGAAGAAGGCCGAAGAAGAGGCCGCGAAGCAGGCTGCGGCGAAGAACGGCGCACCGGTCAACGACAAGTGCCCGGTAACGGGCGGCAAGGTCGACGCCGCGCACGTCGTCGAGCACGACGGGCAGAAGATCGGTTTCTGCTGCGCGAAGTGCAAAGCGAAGTTCGAGAAGAACCCGAAGAAGTACGCCGCCAAGCTGCCCAAGAAGAAGTAGCGGCGCGATGGACGCGACTACCTGCGGGTTGGAAGTCTGAGCAGGCCGCCGCTTGGCCCTCTGTCGAGCCACTCATGCCTGGGTTCGATGGGCCCTTCACCGCGGAGAATGCGCATCGTTCGTCGGGCATCGACGTGGATGGCGGGGATCCCGAGCAGGTTCTCGACCGCGGGGAGGGTTGTTCGAGCGGCGGGTCCGAGTTGGCGAAGGCTGCGCAGGAGACCGGGGGCCTCCTCGACGTAGAGCATTCGCAGGCGGCTGCTGATCTCCGGTAGCAGTTCGAGGGCGAGTTCCGGCGTCAGCTGCGTTTGTGGGAGTGATCGGTCGTCGGACCAGCGAGACTTTGCGAGCAAGACCTGTCGGGCCGTGGCAAGACGCTCCGCCCGCGAGGCTGGCGTGGGCAGGCACTCGTAGCAGATCGGCGGCAGCTGTTCGCGTGGTCCGAAGACGGACTCGAGCGCGGCGTTCCTGGTCGCCAGTTCGAGTAGGTTCCGGATGACCTTGCGGTCGTTCGTCGAGGCGAGCAGCGTAGTGAGTGCCTGGCGGCGAACTGTCGGATCGGGATCGGAGAAATGCCATCGGCAGAGTCTCGCGCCACTCGGAACCGCGAGGTCGGCGAAGAGTCGCAGAATCTCGATCCGACTCCAGGTCGCTCGTCGATGGTGCGGGATGGCGGAGCGCGTTGGGTCATTGGTCAGTCGAACGGCGGCATGGAGCGTGGCGTCGGGGAACGTGCGCAGGATCTCGCGGGCCTTGGCCTGGTACTCGGGTCTCGACGATCGCCAGTGGCCCAGGATCGACTGCATGTGCCACGCGAGCAGGTCGCCTCGTCGGGGGTGGGTGCGATTCCACGGCTCGAGCAGCGCGTAGGATCTCGAGACCACCTCTGGGTGGAGCGGTGCCCACTGCGTGAGTCGCCCGAGTTCGAAACCTCGTCGCGCCCGGGTGGTGAAGTAGTCCGTGACGGCGCTCTGCAGCAGCGGTGGTAGCGGCAGCTCTTCTCGCGACGGATGCAGGAGCCTGAGGAAGCGGATCCGGCGCGCGGGATCGAGTTCGGGCCAGAGCCGGCCCAGGTGTTGCCGGGGGATCTCCTTGGCCGTCAGGCGGCTAGCGCGTGAATCTTCGCGTGCGTCGAATTGCTCGCGGCGTACGGCATCGGCGAACTCCGATTCGCTGGGCGAGAGCGCCAGCAGCTTGGCGGCAGCGGTTCGGGCCGGTTTGGGGTGCGCCTTCGCGATGTCTTCGAGCGCCTCGCTCGTCCAGGTTTCGTCAGTCGGGTTGGCGCGCAGCACCGCGGCAACCGTGCCCGCGTGAGCGGTCGCGAGTTCGGGCACGAGATGCTGCCAGAGTTCGTCGCGGGGGAGGATCGCGGCGAGCGCGGCGGCCGCGTTGGAATTGACCGGCAACGCCGCCATGAGCTCCGGGACCGCAGCGCGTGCTTTGGGGCCGAGGTCGCCGAGGGCCGCGGCGATGCCGGACGAATCGGGATGCCCTTGCAGTCCTTGCCGGAGGATCGGTAGAGCGTGGCCGCATGACTCGAGATGGCGAAACCATGCCGTCGAAGGGACGTGCCCAGCGACGAGGTGCTCGGCGACTGTCACAGCGAAGGCTGGGTCGGCTGGCACGCGCGCCACCTTGGCGCTGGGTTGGAACGTCCACGGCGTGCGATGAATCGCGCCCGCCAACGCCACGCGCGCGACGTGGTCGTCGGAGTGATGGAGTAGGGGCAGAACCACCCGGGTCACGTCGTCCGGTGAGATGGAAGCGATGGTGGCGGGCACCATGCGCAGCGACTCGCTGCAGAGCTGTGATCGACACGCTTCGATCCTGCAGACCAACGGTTGGGCGTCGGCGCCGATCGCGAAGGCCAGCTGGAGGGCTTGCTGGGAGCGGCCGACCTTCCAGTCGAGGATTCGGTGAGCCAGGGCGTCGAGGATCGGTGGGGTGATCGGCGCCAGCAGGTGCCGCGGATCGGGTGGTGGGTGTGGCGGGCAGACGATGCCGGATGGCGGCGTTGTGAGTTGGCCGACGAGCCAGGCCGCGTGGGCGCGGGGGGCGAGCCGTCGGAGTCGGCCGCGGTCCGAGAGCGAGGTGCCTTGCGGCCAGCGTCGCCATCGCTTCAGAATCCGCGGTTCGTAGTCCGTCAGGCGAAGGTCGAGCGCCATCAAGGCACCGCAGCCGGAGCCGTTGCCGCGCAGCCAGCGCTCGACGAGCCGGGCGATTCGATCCGGGTTGCCATCCGCCCACGTCGCCGCGATGCGGTCACTGAGCCTCAGCCCCTTGGGGTCGAAGTCCTTCGGCATGCGGGTGTGCGCCAGGTCGCGCGCGACGCGGAGCGTCAGCTCGCTCTTACGGAGCACCTCGCGCCAACGCTTGGCGGTCAACGTCAGCCCGAAGCGCCGCGCGGCGGGCACGGCCCAGAGCATGTCCTTGCCGTAGGCCTTCGCGACTGCGGTCACGATCGGTTTGCCGGTGACCGCGGCAATCAGCTCGGGTCGATCGCGAAACAACTGAATGCGTTGATCCTGCGACAGCTCACCGCTCTCGAAAGCCGTCCGCAGACGCGTCATGAACTCCGGGTTCTGGTTCGCGATCGTTGCCGCAATCGAACTGCTGCCGGCACTCAGTTCGGCGAGTGCGAACTCGAAGCATTCCCGTGAGTTCGGGGCCACGCGACTCAGAAGGTGTCGCAGCCGACGTTTGCCGTGCCAGTCTCGGCAAACGTGCTCGCGCAGCTTCTTGGAGTCCGGACGGGCCTGCGCCCACTGCCGCCAACCGTTGTGGCGGTCCATGAACTCGCGATGGTTCGTCGCCAGGTCGTGCCAGATCCGTTCCGATTCGGCGCTGCGGCCAAGCTTCGTCAGGTGGGTCGCCGCGAGCGTTCGAAGGGCAGGTTCCGCGGACGTGGCCAGTCGTTCGAGGCCGACGATCTCGACGTTGCGTTCGGAATCGGTTGGGTGGTTGCGGTAGGCGACCAGGTTTGCTGCGGCACGGCGAACGACCGGGTGCGGGTCGTCGAGCATCCTGGCCGCTGCCGCGATGAGTTGCTGCTCGAGTTCGGTGCCGTAGACCGTCTGCGATGGGAGCGAAGCCAGGGCTTCGAGCCGCATGCCGGCGTCAGGGTGCGTGAGCTGGGCGAGGAACGGTGCGCTGCCGCGATACCTTGCTCCGTTGACGTTCGCGATCCGATAGACCGATTCGACGCCTTGTTCGAGCCTGGTGCGCAGCTCTGGCAGCGCTGCGTATGCGGTTCCTGACAAGACTCCGTTGCTGGCAATCGCCGGTGCCCACGATCTCCGAGCCCGTTCGGAGCGGGCGAGCAGCAGAGCGTGCGCCCCCGGGCGACTCGCCGGATCGTCGAGCCAGCGAAACACCTCGGCCTCCGGGAACGCATCCGGCAGCTGCATTGCCGCGCAGAGTTCGAGCCAATGGCTGCGAGTTGCGGCCGCGCTCGCCCGGGCCAGCTCGATGGCCAGGTAGAAGCACTCGGAGCGAACATCGCGCAGCCGTGCCGCGATCCGCGCCCGCTCTTCTCGCGGTGCGCCTGTCGCGATGGCGTTCGCGTACCGATCGAGCACGTCGCCGAACGTCTCGAGCCCGACCACCGAGGCGCGGAGATCCTCGCGTCGCAGCACCCAGCGGTCGGTCGAGACGTCATTCGAGTACCGTTCCTGGTCGCCGTAGGTTACCCGTCGACAGACGCGCCCGTACTCGTCGCGTAGGTGCCACTCACCGCGCCGATCGCCTTCGAAGTAGCGTCCCGTCGCCGCGATCCGGCCATTGGGCCAATACGTCACCCACTCGCCATCACGGCGGCGGTTGTCATCGATCGGGCCGTGGTCGCGCACGGCACCCGAGGAATAGAACGTCGTGCATCGACCCGCTTCGATTTCGGTGCGCGTGACCGGCGCGGTCGGCTGCTGTGGTGCGGCAAGTGGCGCCGTCGCGACCACCAGAAAGATCGCCAACCCGTGGTGTGGAACCGTTCGCTGTGCAGCCATCACGCACGTCCCGTTGCCGGGAGTCCATCGTGAGAATGCAGAGAGGGGGCGACCGGGCTCCGACTCTAGTCGCCGCCGCGCGAACTGGCTACCCCTGCCGCGCGCGCCGGTGGCCGTGGGCCCTAGTGCTCGGTCCCGCCGGGCCCGTGCACGTGGCCGTGCTGCTTCTCTTCCTCGGTCGCCTCGCGCACGTCGACGACCTCGACCTTGAAGCTCAGGCGCTGGCCGGCAAGGGGGTGGTTGGCCGTGATCGTGACCGTTTCCTCCTCGACCTTGGCGACCCAGACGGGGATCGGCTGGCCGTTGGGGCCCTTGGCCTGAAATGACATGCCGGGCTGGATGTCGACGTTCGGCGGGAACTGGGACTTCGGCACGGCCTGGTCGGCGGCGGGATCGTACTGGCCGTAACCCTCGCTGGGGTCGACCTCGACCTCGCAGGTCTCGCCGACGTTCTTGCCCGTGAGCTGCTTCTCGAGGCCGGGAACGATGTTGTGGCTGCCGTGCAGGTAGACGAGCGGGTCGCCGCCGAACGAGTCGTCGGCCACGGTGCCGTCGTCGAGGGTGAGGCGGTAGTGAATGGTCACGGCGTGACCGTCGGCGATCGCAGGTTTCATCAGGCAGATCACGTTAGGCGCCGGTTCCGGGCATGGAACCGCGAGCCGGACAATCGAGGGGCTTTCTTTGGGGCGGCCGATCCCGCATAACTGCGCCGCCCCTCTCCCCGCTCTCCCGCGTAGACCGTCCGTTGAGTTCCGAGACCTTTCGTCGCCTCCTCCTCGAAACAAACGTCCTCGACGAGGCGCAGTTCGAAAAGGCCGAGTCCGCCGCGTCGTCGCGCGGCACGCCCGTCGAGCGGGCGATCGTCGCGCTCAACCTCGCCGACGAGGTCGCGGTCTGGCGCGTGCTCGCCAAGGCCCACGGCATCAAGTTCGTCGATCCGGGCAAGCTCGTGCCGCAACCGGCCGCACTCGAGAAAGTGCCGGCCGAGCAGATCGAGGCCAACGAGGCTTTACCCGTCCTGCTGAAGGACGACGTGCTGTGGGTCGCGATCGACGACCCGTTCAAAACGTTCGTGGCGGACACGCTGTCGTTCATGGCCGGGTGCACGGTGCAGTGCGCGCTGATGCCGCCCGATGCGCTCAAGCAGGCGATTCGCAAGGTCGCCGGTGGTGGCGGTGGTGGTGGCAGCAAGCGCGATGGCACGCGCGTGAGCGGTGCGGGCGCCGACGACGAGGAGGGCGAGGACGCGCCGATCATCCGGCTCGTCAGCAAGACGATCACGGAAGCGCTCGAGCAGCGCGCGAGCGATATCCATATCGAACCGTTCCAGCAGCGGCTGCGCGTGCGCTACCGCGTCGACGGCGTGCTCAAGGAGATCAGCTCGCTCGAGATCTCGCTGCACGCGCCGATGACCTCGCGCATCAAGATCATGGCCGGGCTCGACATCGCGGAGAAGCGGCGACCGCAGGACGGCCGCATCGCGTTCCGTGCCCGCACGAGCGACGGCCAGACCCGCGACATCGACATCCGCACCTCGGTGCTGCCGGGCAGTCACGGCGAGACGATCGTCATGCGTCTGCTGGACAAGGAGCGCGGACTCATGAGTCTCGAGGGGCTCGGCTTCGAGGGCGACGACCGCGAGCGGTTCCGCGACGTCATCAAGCGCCCCAACGGCATCGTGCTCGTGACCGGTCCGACGGGTTCGGGCAAGACGACGACGCTCTACGCCGCGTTGCAGGAACTCAACCGTGCCGACGTCAAGATCATCACGGCCGAGGACCCCGTCGAGTTCAACATCCGCGGCATCAACCAGTGCCAGGTGCGTTCGCCGATCGGTCTCACGTTCGCCCGCATCCTGCGCGCGATGCTGCGTCAGGCGCCGAACGTCGTGCTCGTCGGTGAGATCCGCGATCGCGAGACCGCAGAGATCGCCGTCCAGGCGGCGCTCACGGGCCACCTGGTGTTCAGCACGCTGCACACCAACGACTCGGTCTCGGCACTGACGCGTCTCATCGATATGGGCGTGAAGCCGTTCCTCGTGGCAGCCTCGGTGCAGGCCGTGCTCGCGCAGCGGCTCGTGCGCGTGCTCTGTGACAAGTGTCGGCAGCCGACGGACGTCTCCGCGACGGATCTGCGGTCGGTCGGCATCGACCCGGGCGCCGCGGACTCGACGACGTTCTATCGCGCCGAGGGTTGCGAGGCGTGTGAACACACGGGCTATCGCGGGCGCCTCGGCGTCTACGAGCTGCTGCACATGGACCGCACGATGCGCGAGATGACGTTCCGCGGCGAGCCCGCCGTTCGACTGCGTGAGTACGCGTGGCAGTCGGGCAGCATGTCGACGCTCGTGCAGGACGGCGCCCGCAAGGTGCTTGCCGGTCGCACCACCGTGAACGAACTCCTGCGCGTCGTCGCCGCCGTCTGACCTCTTCGCCCGCCTGGCTGCCTGACCTCCCGCCCGCCCCGTTGCCTGACCTCCCGCCCGCCCCGCTGCCTACCTCCCGCCCGCCTGCCCCGAACGAACTCTGCTGATGGACATCTTCGCACTCATGGGCGCCGCGTACGACCGCGGCGCTTCCGACATCCACCTTTCGGTCGGGCGGCGGCCAGTGCTGCGCGTCTCGGGCGGTCTCGAAGAGGTGGGTGACGCGCCGCTTTCGCCCGACGACACGGTGGCGATGGCCAAGGCGGTGTGTCCGGAACGCAACTGGCAGGAACTCGAGGACTGCGGCTCGACGGACTTCGGTCTCGCGTTCGAGGACAAGTGCCGGTTCCGCGTCAGCGTGCTCACGCAGAAGGGTTCGCGCGGCATCGTCATGCGGCAGATTCCTCAGAAGCTGCTGACGTTCGATCAGATCGGGCTGCCCGAATCGGTCACGGACCTGCTCGATCTGCATCGTGGCCTCGTGCTCGTCACGGGCCCGACGGGCTCCGGCAAGACGACGACGCTCGCGACGATGATCGATTGGATCAACAAGAACCGCGACGTCCACATCATCACGATCGAGGATCCGGTCGAGTACTACCATTCGCACAGCAAGTCGCAGGTGACCCAGCGCGAGGTCGGCACGGACGTCACGTCGTTCGCCGAAGCGATGCGCCGCGCGCTGCGACAAGATCCGGACGTGATCCTGCTCGGTGAGATGCGCGATCTCGAGACCACGTCGGCGGCGATCACCGCGGCCGAAACGGGCCACCTCGTGTTCGGCACCCTGCACACGACGGGCGCGGCCCGCACGGTCGATCGCATCATCGACCAGTATCCGCGCGAGCAGCAGGAGCAGATCCGGTCGCAGCTCGCGGTCTCGCTCGTGGCCGTGATCTCGCAGATCCTCGTGCCGGGCGCGAGCGGCGGACGCGTCGCGGCGTTCGAAGTGATGATCACCAACCCCGCGATCGAGAACCACATCCGCAAGACGGAGACGTAC
This sequence comes from bacterium, assembly GCA_024743115.1. Taxonomy (GTDB): domain Bacteria; phylum Planctomycetota; class UBA1135; order UBA1135; family UBA2386; genus JAGQRA01. The sequence continues at coordinate 117,280 of JANSXC010000018.1, forward strand.
AAGATCCCGTCCGTGATCCAGACCAGCCGTCGCCAGGGCATGATGCTCATGGACGACTGCCTGCTCGATCTCTATCGCGAAGGCCGCATCACGCGCGAGACGGCGCTCGAGCGGTCGTTCGATCAGAAGGCGCTCGTGGCCCGGATGGGCGGCGGGGCCGCGGAGTAACGAGCCATGGCGGCGCGACGACTGCTCGGCCAGATCCTCAAGGAGTTCGGCCTGATCCACGAAGGCAACGTCCAGGAGGCGTTGCAGACCCAGCGCGACAACGGCGGTCGCATCGGCGAGATCCTCGTCGAGATGAAGTGCTGCGAACCGCAGGACGTCGCGCGGGCGCTCGGCGAACAGGCCGGCCTCGCGTACCACGATCTAGCGGCCGAGCCGCCGCAGCCCGAGGCCGTGGGCAAGATCGATCTCGGCACCGCGCGCGCGTTCGGCGTGCTGCCTGTCAAGCTCGTCGGCGAACAGCTCACGGTTGCGATCGGCGATCCGGCCAACGTGCCGATGCTGTCCGATCTGGGCTTCACGACCGGATGCGAGATCGTTGGCGTCGTCGCGGATCCCGACGCGATCACGGCGGGTCTCGACAAGTTCTACGTCGAAGAAGCCGCGGAGAGCAAAGCCCGCATGCAGGAGCTGGTCAGCGAGCTCTCGCAGCAGGGTGGACAGATCGATCTCGAGGACAAGGCCGCGATGGCTGCCGCCGCACCGGTGGTCAAGCTGCTCAACTACATCCTCTACCAGGCCATTCGCGACCAGGCGTCGGACATCCACCTCGAGCCGTTCGAGAGCGACTTCAAGATCCGCTACCGCGTCGATGGTTCGCTGTTCGAGCTCGAAGCGCCGCCGCCGCACCTCGCCGAGGCGCTGATCGCACGCGTGAAGGTCATGTCGGATCTCGACATCGCCGAGACGCGGCTGCCGCAAGACGGCCGCATCGAACTGACGGTGGGGGGGCGCTCGGTCGACCTGCGTGTGTCGACGCTGCCGACGATGTTCGGCGAGTCGACCGTCATGCGTATCCTCGACCGCTCGGTCGTGTCGCTGAGCCTCGATCGGCTCGGACTCGAACCCAAGGTCAAGCAGCAGCTGCGGCAGTTCGTCGAGCTGCCGCACGGCATCATGCTCGTGACCGGCCCGACGGGTTCGGGCAAGACGACGACGCTGTACGCGATGCTCAACGAGGCCAACGACGAGACCACCAAGGTGATCACCGTCGAGGATCCGGTCGAGTACGATCTCGAAGGCATCGTGCAGGTGCCCGTCAACGAGGAGATCGAGGTCACCTACGCCAAGGTGCTGCGCACGATCCTGCGTCAGGATCCCGACGTGATCCTCGTCGGTGAGATTCGCGACCGCGAGACGGCGCAGACCGCGATCGAAGCGTCGCTCACAGGTCACCTCGTGTTCAGCACGCTGCACACCAACGACGCCGCCTCGGCGGTCACGCGACTCGCCGACATCGGCATCGAGCCGTTCCTCTTGACGGCGACCGTGCAGGGCATCCTGGCGCAGCGCCTCGTGCGGCGGGTCTGCGGCGAGTGCAAGACGTTCTTCGAACCGGCCGACGACGTGCTGCGCCGGCTCGAACTCACGATGGACCAGGTCGCGGGCAGCAAGTTCGCTTACGGCAAGGGTTGCCAGCTTTGCAACTTCACGGGTTACCGCGGCCGTATGGCGATCACCGAGGTGCTCGTGATCGACGATCGCATGCGCGAGATGATCCTCGATGGCGTCAGCACTTCGCAGCTGCAGGAAGCCGCGGTCGAGAGCGGCATGTCCACACTGCGCGAGAGTGGTCTCGCCGCGATCTTCGCGGGTGAGACGACCGTCGAAGAGGTGCTGCGCGAGGCGGGGCACGCATGAGCGGTGCCAGTGACTTCCAGGCCGCCGTGCGGCGCATGCTCGAGACGGTCGATCCCGAGCCGGACCGCGAGGGTCTGGTCGACACGCCCAAGCGCGTCGAGAAGGCGTTCCAGTTCTACACCGCGGGCTACCGTCAGGAGGCCCGCGACGTGGTCGGTAGTGCGCTGTTCGAGGCCGAGACCGACGAGATGGTCGTGGTCAAGGACATCGAGCTCTATTCGCTGTGTGAACACCACCTCGCACCGTTCTTCGGCAAGGCCCACGTCGCCTACATCCCCGGCGACAAGATCGTGGGTTTGAGCAAGCTCGCCCGCGTCGTCGATGTCTACGCCCGGCGGCTGCAGGTGCAGGAACGTCTGACGATGCAGATCGCCAACGGGCTCAACGACGTACTCAAGCCGCGTGGCGTGGCTGTCGTCATCGAGGCCTCGCACCTCTGCATGATGATGCGCGGGGTCGCCAAGCAGAACAGCAGCACGGTGACCTCGTGCCTGCTGGGCCTGTTCCGCAAGGACGAGCGCACCCGCGCCGAGTTCCTGCGCCTGATCGACGGGCGCTGATCGACGGACGCTGAGCGGCGTCGAGAGTGCGGGCGCGGCCTCGCGAACGGGGGGCGCGAGGGCGGAAAGTGGTAGCAGGAGCCGGACTTGAACCGGCGACCTATGGCTTATGAAGCCACCGCTCTAACCGACTGAGCTATCCTGCCACGCAATCGGGCGAGGGAAGAAACACGATGCCGGGCGGTGGTGCAAGCGGGATTTCCGGGGGCCAGAAGCGCGGTGGCAGGGCGATTTGCGCCCGGATGTCCCTGCGGGTCGGCTGCTTGCGATGAATTGGGCCCGGGATGAAGTTCTTGCCCACGAAGGGTGTAACCGCGCGCGGGACGGTGCGTAGTAGTCAGTGCGGGTGGCATGGACCCGCAAACGAGACGAGGTGGGCTCCCTGGCTGGATTCTTCTCCTCCCGACTGCAATCTCCTCCTGACGATCCTCTGCAACAAGAGCACCCCCAGCCAGGGAGCCTTTTTTTCCGGGACACGCGAACCCCGCGCTCCAGGCGCCGCTGATCGCTCCCGGCGCCCCCGTCACGCTGAGCCCGACGCGCTCCCAGCCGACGCCGCTGGCAGCCGACGCGTCTGACCCGCAATCGGACCTTACCGCGCAGCCCGCGGCGCCCGATTTCGGTCCGGCCGTAGTTCGCGCGGGCGGTGAGCCTGCTGGCACTGTGCCTGGCCCGGTGCTACGCCTTCGGCCATGACTGCCAACGATCCCGACGCCGGCGGCGGCTCGCTGCACGAGAGGCCCGATTGGCTCCGTGGTTGGGACCCCAACGCCGCGGCGACGGCGGATGGCATCTTCGGCCTGCCGTGCCCGGCGGATGCGGCGCGGGTCGGGTTGGTTGCCGTGCCGTTCGCGGCCACGGTTTCCTACGGCGGTGGCGCCGAGCGCGGACCCGCGGCGATCCTGGCCGCGAGCCAGCAGGTCGACCTCTACGATCAGCAGTACGGCCGGATCTACGAACACGGTCTGCATCTCGCCGCGGCCGATCCCGAGATCGTGGCCGCGCACACGGCCGCGCGGCCGGCGTGCGAGGCAATCATCGAAGTGGGGGGCGCCGAGGCCGGCTCCGCCGCCGTGGCGGGCGTGGACGCCGCCGGCGAGCTCGTCAACGCGCGGGTCCACGCCGCCGTCTGCGAACTGCTCGCAGCGGATCGGATCCCGGGCGTGATCGGCGGGGATCACTCCGTGCCGTTCGGCGCGATCGCGGCCGCGGCCGAGCGCCACCCGGGTCTTGGCATCTTGCACCTCGATGCGCATGCCGATCTGCGCGACTCCTACGAGGGCTTTCGCTGGAGCCACGCGTCGATCATGGCGAACGTGCTCGCGGAGGTGCCGGGTGTCCACCGCCTGGTCCAGCTCGGGATCCGCGACTTCTGTGAAGCCGAGTTGCACGCGATCCACGCCGCCGCGGGCCGCGTCGTGACGCACTTCGACGCGGAGTGGCAGCGTCGTCGCTTCGCGGGCGAGACGTTCGCGGCGCTCTGCGACGAGGCGATTGCCGCGCTGCCGGACACGGTCTGGATCAGCTTCGACATCGACGGGCTCGACCCGGCCCTCTGCCCAAACACCGGAACGCCCGTGCCGTCCGGGCTGCAGTTCGCCGAGGCTGCGTTCGTGATCGAACGCCTCGCTCGCAGCGGCCGCCGCATCGTCGGCTTCGACCTCGTGGAGGTGGCGCCGGGCCCCGGCGACGACGAGTGGGATGCCAACGTCGGCGCGCGATTGCTCTACAAGCTGTGCGGCGCGGCCCTGCACTCGCAGGGTGTCGCGAGCCGATCCTGACGGGCCCTGGCGCGGACGCGCAACGACCCGGGTTCAAGCGCGTTCGGACCGTTCGCCGATAGGACGAATGGCCGATGGCGAACGATCAGGACAATCCCGCAGGTGCGGCGCCGACCGCCAGCGACGAGTTGCTGCTGGCGGCGACGTTGCGTGACTTCGTCCCGCACGCGCGGGCGGCTCTGCTGGGACTGCGTGGCCTGCTCGAGGAGCGCAGCGTCGCGGCGCCGGCCGCCGCCGAACTCGGCCCGGGCTTCGGCGCGCTCGCCAGCCAGTTCGACGCGTTCGAACTGCTCGGTGCGGCCCGCGTCTGTCGGCTCGCCGCGCGCGTCGCGATGGCGGACCCAGCGACGACGAACGGACCCCTCGCGCCGTTCGGTGACGTGCTCGATGCGCTCGAGGCGTTCGTCGAACGCCTGGCACGTGACCCGCTCACGCACTTCGACGAGCGGGAGTTGCTCGCCGAACTGCACGACGACCTCGACGAGCCGATCGACTGCGAGATCGGTGGCGAGTTCGAGGCCGATGCTGACGACTTCGTCGCGGCGATGCGCGACGAGCTCGCGCACCTCGGCCGCATGTTCGCGACGGGCAGTTTGCCATCGAGCGCGGAGATCGTCGAAGCGCGGCAGGCCGCGAGCGGCATCGCCGCGGTGGCCGCAAGCCTCGACGTCGAACCGCTCGTGGAGCTGGCGCGGGCGATCGCCGTCGGCCTGCAACGGGACGCCATGTCCTGGAACGATATCGACGAGCTCGAACCCGTCGTCGACCTCGTGCGACGCGCGCTCGATGCCATCGGCGGCGAGCGCCCGCCGCTCGCTGGCGAGATGGTCGCGGCGTTTGCGGCGTTGTCGCGCTTCGGCAGTGCGGTGCCGGCCGTCGGGATTGCCGCGTTCGAAGCCGTGGGCGCGGTCGATGAACCCGATGTCGGAGACGCAGATGCCGGCAACTCGGATGCCGGCGGCGAGGATAGCCACGCCCCGGAAGCCCGTGGTTCCGGCACCGGGGATCCGGCAGCCGACGCGTGCTCGCCGTCGAAGCCGCCCGCGGCGGGCGAGCCCAGCGACCTGGTGCTGGTGACGTTGGATGGCCGTCCACGCACGTTGCCCGCGGACGTCGTGGTGGAGGTCCTGGATCCCGCCACCGCGGCGGCGCGCGAACTCGAGGTCGTCGACCTGCGTGCCGAGGTCGATCCCGCGGACGAGGTGCGCCAGGCCACGGCAACCGTTGTCCTCGTGGCCGGGGCCGCGGACCCGGCAGCTCGGGAAGACCCGATGACGGTCCTCGCGATCATGGTCGATGGTGTCGGCGAGGTCGTCGCTGCAGCTGACGGGGCGGGTGAGTTGCCCGAGCCGCTCGAGCTGCCGGCGAATCCGCCGGCGCCGGGCGCCGCCGATTGAGGTTGGCGCCGCACCCAACGCGGGCTTGCTTCGCGTCGGGCGCCGGACCAAAGTCGGTCGCGATGCAGCCTCCGATCACCGTGTTCGAAGCCCGCGCCCGTGTTCTGGCCGCCTCGTGCCCCGAGCTCGGCGTCGAGACCGTGCCGCTCGCCGAGGCCGCCGGCCGATACCTCGCGATGGCGGCCGTCGCCGATGGCCCGTGGCCAGCGACCGATCGTTCGGCGATGGACGGGTTTGCGCTCGCAGCGGGGATCGACGGGGTCCCGGCGGGTACTACGCTGCCGGTCGTCGGTCAGAGCCTCGCGGGCAGTCCGTTCGAAGGCGAACTGCCAGCCGGCCGTGCGATCCGGATCATGACCGGCGCCGTCGTGCCGCCGGGCGCGGACGCCGTGGTGCCGGTCGAGCAGACCAGCGGCTTCCAGGCGGGCGGTTTCGAGGGCGAGAACGTGACGTTCCAGGCCGACGTCGCGGCGGGTGCGAACATCCGGCCGATGGGCTCGGAGATCGCGGCGGGCACCGAGCTGCTCGCGGCCGGGCAACGGATCGGCGCGGCGGAGGTCGGCGCGCTCGCGGTACTCGGGCACGCCGAGGTTCGTGTGCGACGGCGTGTGCGCGTCGGCATCGTCGCGACCGGCGACGAGGTCGTGCCCGTCGAGGCGACCCCCGAGCCGTTCCAGGTGCGCGAGAGCAATTCGTGGGCGCTCGCGGCCCAGGTGCACGAGTGCGGCGGCGAGCCCGTGCGCCTCGGCATCGCGCCGGACGAGCCGGCGGCCCTGCGGGCGATGCTCGCGGACGGTCTGGCGCGTACCGACGTGGTCGTGACGATCGGTGGCATCAGTAAGGGCACGCACGATCTCGTGCACGGCACGCTGCAGGAACTGGGGGTCGCGACGGTGTTCCACGGCATCCAGCTCAAGCCCGGCAAGCCGACCTACTTCGGCCAGCGCAATCGCGGCGACGACGACGCCGGTGCGGCGTTCTGCTTCGGGCTGCCGGGCAATCCGGCGTCGAGCTTCACGGTGTTCGACCTGCTCGTCCGGCCGATGCTGCAGCGACTCGCGGGCGGCACGCCTGGTGACTGGGAGCTCGACATCGAGGCCAGCGGTCCCGCGTGGCGGGCCAACCGTCGCCTGCAGGCGCTGCCCGCGCGGCTGCTGGCCAACGCCGACGGGCCCGGCATGACCGTGCGGTTGACGAGTGCGCGGCCGAGCGGCGATCCGTTCAGCCTGCTGCGAACGAACGCCTACGCGCTGATCCCCGCCGACACCGCACCGGCCGGCGGCGACGGCGGCGGACCGGGTCCGGCCGTGCACGTGGTCGGACGATCGCGCGGCGTGGAGCTGCCGTGACCGATCCGGCCGCGAGCGTCGAGTCCCCATCCGCAATCGGCTCCGGCGCCTCGGCGGACGCCGGTCCGACAGCCGCGCGCTGGCTGCTCGCCGTCGTCGGCGGGCTGGTCTTCGCGTGCGGGATGCCGGGCGTGCTGCCGTTCGACGAACTGGCACCCGTTCTGGTGCTGTCGGGGCTCATGGCCTGGTTCGCGCTCGCGACCGCGAGCCGTCGCCCGCTGCTCGCGAGCTTTGTGTTCGGCGCGGTGTTCATGGCGATCAGTTCGTGGACCGTGAGCTACGTGCTGTTCGCGGCCTATGGCGCGGTGGTCGTGCTCGGCGGCGGCTACTTCGTGCTCGCGACGATCGCCGCCCGCACGACGCTTCTGCGGGGACCCGGCTGGCGGATCGTTGCGTTCGCGATCGCGACGGCTGGCTCGTTCTGGCTGCGGGCCTACATGCCGGAGATCTACTACCCGCATGGCCAGCCGGCGCATTCGCTCTACTGCTGGCCGGTGTTGCTCGGCGCCGTCACGCTCGGCGGCGAGGTGCTCGTGAACGCGCTCTTCGCGGCGCTCGCGGCCGCGCTCGTCGAACTGTGGCGGGGCTGGCGCGTCGCCGAACCGCCGTTCGCGGTCGCGCGGAACCGCCTGCTCGCCGTGCTCGCCGTCGGCGTGGCGGCAACCGGTGCCGGCTGGTCCTTGCAGGTGGAGGTCGAGACCACGGACACGCTCGAGGTCGCCACGCTCGAGACCGGGCTGCATTCGCTCACCGTCGCCGCGATGCCCTGGGCGGAGTACGAACGCATGGTGCTGCAGAGCCTCATGCGTCCGACCGCCGAACTGCTCGCGGATCCTGAGCCGCCCGCGCTCGTGCTCTGGCCGGAGACCGCGATTCCGCACGTTCGGCTGCTGCCCGAGGAGCTGGCCGCGGGGCGTGCGCGCGTCGCGCTGCCGCGGGGACTGCCAGCGACGAAGGCCCAGCTGCTGACCGGGTTACTGGTCGGTTCGCCCGGCGAGTTCACGCCGGCGGCGGCGCTGATCGAGCTGCCGAGCGGGCTGGTGCTCGGCCATCAGGAGAAGCGGCGGATCGTGCCTGGTGGCGAGTTCCTGCCGCTGAGCCGGGTGCTGCCGTTCGGGCTGGGGGAGGCGATGCTGGGGCTGTTCGAATCGGCGCTCGGCAGCGTGCCGGACTTCCGGCCGGGGCAGGCCCGGCCGTTGCTCGCGGCGCCGGGCGGCGCCCGGTTCGGCGTGCTGATGTGCTACGACAACGCCTACCCCGAACTCGCGCGGGAGCACGTCGCGGCCGGCGCTCGCTTCCTGGCCGTGCTGTCGAACGAAACCTGGTTCGAGGGCGGGGCCGAGCTCCAGCAGCTGGTCGCGATGAGCGTCTGTCGGGCGCTCGAGACCGGCGTGCCCCTGCTGCGGTGCACGACCGACGGCTGGACGGTGGTGGTGGGGGCCGACGGCCGACTGCTCGCGGACCTGGGGCCGGCGCCGCTTCCTACGGCCGGCACGCGAATTCTGCGGACGAAACTCGGCCTGGGGCCGGCGCACGAGCCGCCCATGCCATCGTGGGCTGCGTATCTGGGGCCATTTACGGCGTTCTGGCTCGGTCTCGGACTTCTGCACTCCCTCGTTCGGTGGGCTAGACTCCGAGTAGCTCGGAGCGCTCCCTAGGCGTTCGGGCGGCCGGAGTTCCGCTCCGTCCACCCGGTCGAAGAGGTGCTTGACGCTTCCTGGCGCGAAGTTACGATTCCGCGGCCCCTGGCCCCTCTCGCTGGGTGTGCGGTCGTTCTTCGTCCAGGCCGTCAGGCTCTGCCGAAGGACATTCGAGCCGCCTCCAAATCCGAACCGCTTCAACCCCTCTGCTACCTAGCCGTTTCGCCGGACTTCGCCGGCACCCGTTAGGAGAAATAAGCTCTAACCATGAGTCCCATCGGCCGCGTATTCATCGTCCTCAATCTCGCGCTCGCGGGTGGCTTCGTCGTCTTCGCCGGCACGCACCTGCAGCAGCAGCACAACTACAAGTCCCAGCTCGAAGAAGCCCAGACCGCGGCTGCCGAGAAGGAGAAGCAACTGTCCGGCGAGATCGCGCGTCTCGAAGACGAGCGCACGTCGCTCGAGGTCGCCAAGACGGCTCGTGAGACCGAGCTGAACGCGACGAAGAACTCGTTGCAGGACACCAGCGACGAGAACAAGCGCCTCGCCGCGCAGCTCTCCTCGCTCGAGGGTGACGTCAAGTCGCTCGTTTCGACGGCCGAAGCCAGCAACTCGCAGTCGCAGGCCGCGTTCAAGCAGGCCACGGACGCGTTCAACGAAGCCAAGGCTTCGCAGACCGCCCGCGACGAGGCGATCAACGAGAAGAACGCCGCGGTCGCCGAGAACCGCACGCTGCGCAACACGATCGCTTCGCTCGAAGCCACGGTTCGCGACAAGGACGTCTCGATCGCCGGTCTCGAGAAGGAGCGCAGTGAGCTCAACCTGCTCGTCAGCGTCGCGCAGGAGAACGGTTTCGTTCCGGGTCTCGCCGCGCCGGCGCTCGCTGGCACGGTCGCCCACGTCGCGAACAACCGCCTCTGCACGATCAAGATCACGGACAACCCCGGCAACGTCGACATCGCCGACCAGGTCGCCAAGCGCAAGTTCAGCTTCGCGATCTACGATGCCTCGGGCTACAAGGGCGAAGCCGTCGTGACGGGCTTCCACGCCGCGGACAACGCCGTGACCTGCCGTCTCGTCCCGCACAAGGGTGAGATCAAGGAAGGCGATTCCGCTTCGACCAAGACCCCGTAAGGCAGAGGAGGAACACGAACATGGCTTCCAAGCGCAAGTCCAACGCGGCCCCCTCGGCCGACATCGAAGTGATCGACAAGCCGGGCCTCGGCATCGACGAGGGCATCGTCCTCGCCACCTTCTTCATGCTGGTCGGTGCGATCGCTCTCGTGATCGTCGCCAATCAGGCTTACGAAGGTTAGGGCCTACGAAGGTTAGGGCCTACGAAAGGGGCCGCATCAGAGCGGCCCGACACCCAACCGTCTGGTGGCTCCCGTTCGCGGGCGCCACTCTCCCCAGACCACGAACAGCCCGTTCGGCGCGGCCGCCGAACGGGCTGTTTTGCGTACCGGCCGTTGTCGCGTTGCGACGCGAAGAATCCGTTGCTACCGGAGCGGGTGGCGCTACCTTGGAGCGCGGTCAGGACGGGTGCAAATGCCTTGGTCGGCGCGAGTCCCCGGCGTCATCCCGACCCGCCGTTTGGTCGACGGCGTTCGTGTCTGCAGGTCAGCGTTTCAGCCTCCTTTGGTCCTGTCGGTCCAGGGCAGGTGTAGAGGTCTTCCATGTTCAAACCGGTCGAGTGGCTGTTGAGCGGCTTCTCCGTCGATCTAGGGATCGATCTGGGGACCGCGAATACGCTCGTCTTCGTCCGCGACCGTGGGGTCGTGCTCGACGAACCATCGGTCGTCGCGGTCCGCAAGGGCACCAACGAGGTGCTGCTCGATGGCATGGCCGTCGGTGATGCGGCGCTCGAGTATCTCGGTCGCACGCCGCCCGGCATGCAGGCCGTACGGCCCATGAAGAGTGGCGTCATCGCCGACTTCGAGATCACCGAGAAGATGCTGCGCTACTTCATGCGCAAGGCGGTCGGTGGTCGACGGCTCGTGAAGCCGCGGCTCGTCATCGCGGTGCCCTACGGCATCACGATGGTCGAGAAGCGCGCGGTGATCGGCAGCGCCGAGCGCGCGGGTGCGCGTCGCGTCTTCCTCGTCGACGAACCGACGGCGGCGGCGATCGGTTCGGGGCTGCCGGTGCACGAGCCGCGCGGCACGATGATCGTCGACATCGGTGGCGGCACGAGTGAGGTCGCCGTGATCTCGCTCGCCAACGTCGTGATCGCTGAGGCGGTCCGCGTCGCGGGTGACGACTTCAACGATGCGATCGCGCAGTACATCCGCGCGAAGTACAACCTGCTGATCGGTGAGATCACGGCTGAGCGGCTCAAGATCGCAGCCGGCAGCTGCCTGCCGCTCGAAGAGGAGATCGAGGTCGAGATTCGCGGTCGCGACTCGCTCGTCAACCTGCCGCGGCGCACGGTCATCACCTCGGCCGACGTGCGCGAGGCGCTCATGGAGCCGGTGCGCAAGGTCATCGGCGCGATCAAGGCCGTGCTCGAGAAGACGCCGCCCGAACTCGCGGCCGACCTCGTCGATAGTGGCATCACGCTGTGTGGCGGTGGTTCGCTGCTGCGCGGGCTGCCCGAGATGATCGCGCGCGAGACCGAGCTCGATGTCGCGGTGGCGGAGCGGCCGCTCGAGGCGGTTGCGCGGGGCACGGGCATCTTCCTCGAGAACCTCGAGCTGTACTCGCAGTTCCTCGAGGGCGGCGAAGATCTGACCTGAGTTGTTGGCCTCCGGCCGGTGCCGGGAGCCTGCTTTGAAGTCGAGCCTCGCCTGGCGGGGCGATGAGTTCTGGGCGCGATGCCAGTTGCGCGACTCGGTGCGCGATCCGGCGCGCGCGAAGTGGAGGGATGTTGCGGCAGACGAGAGCGGCGTTTCCGGCGGGCCTCTACGGCATGCTGTTGATCGCGGTGTTCGGTTTGACACTGCCGGCTCTCGTGCTGCCCGTCGAACGCGTTCTCGTCGGTACCGCGGCGCTCGTGCCGCGCTTCCTCGGGTTCTGGTCCGGCAAGCCCGCGGCTGCAGCCGAGCCCGCCGTGCTCGATCGCCTCGCGGCGTTGCGCGCCGACCTCGACGCGGCGGTGCGCTACCACGACGTGTTCGGCGCCGAGTCCCTGATGCCTGCGGGCTGGCGGCCCGAGGTCCGGGTCGCGGTCGCCACGGGGCGGCGTGGCGGCGGCGGGCAGCCTTCTGTCGTGCAGCTCGACCGCACCTACGCCGAGGTCGCGGATTGCAGTGAGTTCGTGACCAAGGGCAACGCCTTGCTCGGCTTTCTGATGCGGCCCGGCATCGGGCTGGCTGCCGACGACGAACCGGACGACTTCGCGCGCGTGCTGCTGCTCAACGATCGCACGGCGCCGCGCGTGGCGGCCGCGATGACATTCCCCGAGGGTGGCACGCTGCGCATGATCGTCGGGCCCGCGGCGCGCGTCGACGCGGCGGCGTTGCGGGCCGAACTCTGGGACGATCCATATCGCGCGTCGCGCCTGCGGGCCGACGGTGACGCGGTGCACACGGTCAAGCTGCCGGGCGTCGTCGGTGAGCCGCCCGGGGGGCTCTTGATCGGTCGCACGCGGATCTGGGGCTATCGCGCAGCCGAGGGCAAGGAGTCGCTCGCGATCGCCGTGCTCGTCGCGCCGCCGATCGATCCGCATGCGCTGTCGCACGTGGTGCTCTGGCGCACCGACGCGAACGCGAATGCCGTCGACACTGCGGAGCACGTCGTCGAACACGCCGCGACCGTCTGGGACCTGCCGGGTGTCCGGGGGCGGCATCTGCTCGCCTGCGATGCAGCCGTGCCGGATGGTGCGGCGGTGGTGCAGGACGGGTTGTTCCTCGGCTCGGCGCGCGGGCTGTCCTACGGTCTCGCGCTCGTGAGCTCGTTTCCGATGTCGCGGCAGCGCTGGAGTCTCCTGCTGATGCCCGACGAAGCCGGCGAGCGGCCGCGCGAACTCGTCGGTCGCGTGCTCGAAGGCCGCGAGGGCTTCGCGCTCATCGAGTGCGAAGCCGACCGGTTCGTGTCGCGCGCCGCGGGCATGCCGAATGGCTATCTCTTCACGGGTAGCAACGGGGCGCACTGTCCCGCGGGGCTGCTGCTCGGCCGGGTGACCGCCGTGCCGGGGCGGACCGATCGGCTCGAAGTCAGTCTGCCCGTGCACCGCGGGCCGCGGGCGGCCGCCGTGATGATGCGGCCGGAGCGGAGATCCGGGCGATGAGGCGGTGGCTGCTCTGGTTCCTGATCGCGCCGCAGACGTTCCTGCTCACCGGGCTCGTGCGCGACCTGGGCGTGCCGCTCGATGCGACGGTGCTGCATTGTCTGTTCCTCGCGTTCTTCGCGGACCGGCGGGCACTCGCTGGCCTGCTGCTCGGCGCGGCGCTCGGCCGGGCGCTCGTCGACGAGGCCGGGCTCTGCGTGCACATCCTCGTGATCGGTGTGCCCGTGGCGGTGCTGCTGCCGCTGCGGCGCTGGTTCTTCGGTCAGCGCTGGATCTGGCAGGCGACGACCGCGGCGCTGATCGCGTGCATCGTGCCGCGGCTGGCAGGTCTCTGCGGTCGGCTGTTCGATCAGCATTCGGTGAGCGCGACGTTCGACGGCTACGTGGTCGTCACCTCGGCCGTGTTCCTGCCACCGTTGCTCTGGTGTCTGCGCGTCGTGCCGCCGTTCGCCGCCTTCGAGGAGGACGAGCCGGCATGAAGTCGTCCGAGACCCGCATCGGCGGACTCGCGGTCGTGTTCCTCGCGGCCGCGGCGATCGTGCTCACGCACCTGCTCATGGTCATGGTCGGCCAACACGACCTCTGGGCCGCGCGCAGCCACAAGAACCGTTGGGCTTTCCGTTCGGTGCCGAGCCTGCGCGGCAGCCTGCTCGATCGTCACGGTCGCGTGCTGCTGCACGACGAGCCGACGATGCAGGTGACGATCTACTACCTGCGTTTCCGCTTGCGGCATCCGGTGGGGGCCGCGGTTCACGGCGCGACGACGTGGGCGCGGCTGCAGCCCGGCGGCGATCTCGTGACCTATGCCTACAGCGAAGGCTTGCGGGGGCCGCGAACGGCCGTTCGCGAACTCCTCGCGATCCCCGTGCGCTGGCTGCTGCCGGGCGCCTTGCCCAAGCAGCCGGGTGGGGCGCTTGCGACCGCGTTGACGACCGTGGTCTCGGGGACCACGGGCATGCCGCGCCGGCGGGCCTATCGCGCGATGCGTGACGCGGCGGAAGAACGGCCGGAGCTGGCGGTCGGCGACGTGATCCCGGGCTTCACCCGCAGCGACCTGCTGCGCGCCTACGACGAGCTGTTCGATTCCCTGATGCGTTTCGATCGGGAGCTGCTGCTCGCGCCCGAGATGCAACGCGGCACGAAGCACCCGGGCCTCGTCGGGCGGCTCGAATGGCTGCGTCAGCTCAGTCTCAACGAGGCCGTTCTCGAGTGGCGGGACGACGAGGGGCAGGTGCACACCGGCGAGAAGTACGAGAACGTCGAGTGGCCGGTCGCCGACTACGTGCCGTTCGCGCTCGCGGCACCGCTGCGCGTTGGTGCGAAGCGGCATCCGGGCCTGCGCGTACAGCCCGGCGTGCATCGCGTCGGTACGGTGCCGGAGGGTTCGGCGTTGCGCGCGCTGCTCGGCGAGGTGCGCGAGGTCGGGCGGTCGGAGCCCGATGACTGGATGGAACGCTACCTCGGCCGCAAGATGCCGGAGGACTGGCTCGACGAGGTGGTGCCGGACGAAGCCGCCGCGTCGGACTTCGACCGCGGTCGCATGCGGCGCGACGCGAAGCGCAGCTTCGAGAGCATGACGCGGCGACTCGAACGGCGCGGTGTCGGTGGTGCCGAGTTCGCGTTCGATGGCGCGTTGAGCGGCCGCCTCGGCATGCGGCTCGTCGAGCGCGACAGCAAGCAGCGTGAACAGCTGATGTGGAGCAGTCTGCGCGTCGAGATCGGCGAGCACGTGCAGCTGACGATCGACCGGGATCTGCAGGAGATCGCCGAGCGGCTCGTGATCGCGGCGCAGGAGAACATGCTCGCGGCACACGACGACGGCGAGCACTCGATCACCGAGCTCGATCAGAAGCTCGTCAAGGCGTCGCTCGCGGTCATCGACGCGCGCTCGGGGGATGTGCTCGCGATGGCGGGCGCGCCGATCGAGAGTAAGAGCGCGCGTGGCGTACCCGGTTTGTCGTGGGGCGGTAACGGCGCCCTTGGCTCAGTCGTGAAGCCGTTCGTCCTGCTCGAGCAGCTGCTCGCGGAGACCGCGGGCCGACCCTGCGTTTCCCTCACGGAACTCGAGCCGTGCAGCGGCAAGTTCCGCTACGGCGGCCGGACGCTGCACTGTGATTACTCCCATTGGGACGAGGGCAAGCACCCGGTGCGCGCGCTCGCGAAGTCCTGCAACCTGTTCTTCTACCAGCTGGCGCTCGGCCTCGAGCCGGCGGGCGTGGACCGGGCGCTGCAGCGCTTCGGGCTGCTTCCCGCCGAGGAGGGTTCGGAGTTTCGGCGGTGCTGGCAACGGAGCATCTACGGTATGCCCTGGTATCGGCCGGCCCGGCAGCGAGCGATGCTGCCGCAGCAGGCCATCGGCTATGGCGTGCAGGCCTCGCCGCTGGCCGTGGCGCGCGCCTATGCGGCGCTGGCGACGGGGCGGTTGCCGGAGCTGGGAGTCGTGCTCGGCGAGCGGCGGGCGTCGGTCGAACTGGCCGACATGGAGCCTGAGCTGACGCTCGTTCGCCGCGGGCTCGAACTGTGCGTGCTCGAGGGCACGGCCGTCAGAGTCGAGGGGCTGAAGCGTTTCGGGGTACTAGGCAAGACCGGTACCGCGGAGGTTGGTGAGAAGAACGACGAGAACAATGCCTGGTTCGCTGGCTACCTGCCGTGGACGGCCGGGGACGGCGTTCAGCTCTGTTTCACTGCGGTGGTCTACTGGACACCTGACGGCCAGCACGGTGCGGCAGCCGCCGGGACGCTCATCGCGGACTTCCTCGCCAACGTCAACGCGCGGCCGGATCTCGCCGCGCGCTACATCACTCCTGGCGGCGGGCGCGTCGGTCCGGGCGCTGACCCCGGAGGCCGCGGACGATGAACGTCCTCAAGGTCTTTGCCGTACTGCGCGCGGTCAGCCTGTGGCCGTTGCTGTTCGCCTTCGCGCTCGCGACGTGCGGACTCATGTTCATCGGCTCGGCGACGAACGACGACGCGGTGCTCGCGATGCAGAGCCAGCGCCAGGGCTTGTTCCTGGTCTGCAGCGTCGGGCTCGGGTTCTTCGTGTTGTTGCCGCACTACATCCATTACCTGCGTGGCAGCTGGGTGCTCTACGGTGGCGCGATCATGGCGCTGCTCGGACTGTTCGTGTTCGCGCCAGAGATCAACGGCTCGCGGCGGTGGTACGCGCTGCCCGGGTTCTCGATCCAGCCGAGCGAGTTCGCCAAGCTCGCGGTCGTGATGGCGCTCGCCGCGCTGCTGCGGTTCAAGAGTCGCGCGCGCACGTTCGATGGCCTGATCGTGCCGATGGCGGTCGCCGCGGTGCCGACGCTGCTCATCATGCGGCAGCCCGACCTCGGCAGCTCGCTCGTGTTCGGCCCCGTGCTGCTCGCGATGTGTTTTGCCGCCGGTGCGCCGCTGCGCAGCATCCTCGCCGTGATCGGCGTCGCCGTCCTCGTCGGCCTCGTGGGCTACTTCTATCTCCTGCACGGCTACCAGCAGCAGCGCGTCGAGGTCTGGCTCGATCACTGGACCTGGACCGAAGAGCGGCTCGAGGACGCGGCGGTCAAGACGCGCCTGCGCGGCCCCGGGTATCAGCCGTGGCAGGCGCTGATCGCGCTCGGCGGCGGCGGCTTCGCGGGCTTCGGCCTCGGACAGGGTCCGCAGAACCGCTACGACTTCCTGCCTTACCGCAGTGAGGACTACGTGTTCGCCGTCGTCGGCGAGGAGGTCGGGTGGATCGGCTGCGTGATCGTGATCGGCCTCGTCGCGGGCCTCGTCCTGTCGCTGCTGCGCCTCGCGCAACGCACACGCGAACGCTTCGGCAAACTCGTTTGCGTCGGCGTCGCCACCTGGATCGGCGCGCAGAGCCTGATGCACATCGCGGTCTGCGGCTGGCTGGTGCCGGCGACGGGTCTGCCGATGCCGTTCGTGAGCTACGGCGGCAGTTCGATGCTTGCGACTGTGCTCGCGGTCGCGCTGTGCTCGAACATCGGCGCGCGGCGTGAACCGATTCTCGCTGGGGACGGGTTCGACTGAGGATACGGCGGGTACCCGCCGCCTTCGCCGCTCGCCCGCGGCAGCCAAACTCCGGACTCGCTCCGTGTCCGCACCGTTGCCGCCGATTCCGGTCAAGCTGGGGTGGCCCTGGCAGTTCCTTCGGCCGGGGTCTGGTAGCATGCGGGCGGAGGAAGTCTCTGATGCATCGGACCACGTTCTGTGCCGTTCTGTTCCTCTCCGCGTCGGTCTCGGCTCAATCGCTTTGGATCGTCGATGCCGACCAGCGGCCGGGATCGCACTTCGCGGACCTGCCGCCGGCGGTTGCCGCGGCAGCGCCCGGGGATTCGATCTACGTGCGAAGACCATGGACGTGTCTCAGCCGTACGCGGCACCGTTGATCACCAAACCGCTATCGATCGTCGGTGAACGGCGATACTCGGCGCCCGAGGTGCGCGTTGCGGGGATGATCAAGATCGACAACATCCCGGTAAGGCTGACGGTCAGGCTGTGTTCGCTGCGCTGCGACGGTAGCCGGTCAAATCGACGCCCCCGGGCAACGGGTTTACTCGGAGCCGGGTTTGGGTTCGTGACAGCACGTTGTCGTCGCCAAACCGCAGACCTCTGGGTGGCGGGGCGTCCACCCCCGGCGGCGCCGGTCTGGATCTCGTGGATTCTCTGATCGTCCTTGCCGCCGAGCCCCTGGCCTACATGGAGGCGACTCAGCCATGCTTCGCGAAGACGAACACCTGGGCGTAGACGCGCTCGATCACCTTGCGTCGGGTCGCTAGGGCGAATCGGTTGTGGGTGAGGCCGTGTGGACTACCGGCGTTCCCATAAGCCGGCGAAGAACTCGATGCGCGCCTGCTGCGAGCAACGCCAGAGTCACGATCTGCACGATCAGTGTTCCTGGATAGAGGAACCGATAGTCGGGCATCAGAGTCGCGGCGAGGTAGGTCGCCTGGTAACCGATGGCCATCGCCATCGGCATGACCAGCCATCGGACCGGCCGGCGCACAGTGGCGACGAGCAGCAGCCCACAGCCGAGCACCAGCCAAACGCCATGAACCGCGCCGAACCAGCGCCAGAAGCTCGATGCAGCGATGCTCTCGTACGTCGACTCGAGGAACGCTCGGCCTGGAAGCAGCGGGTTGGGTCCGATCTCGAGCTGATTCGCGAAGATCCCGGGGAAGATGAAGTAGTACGAGCGGTCCCAGTTGAGCATGCCCCAGAATGCGCGAGCCTTGACCCAGAGCAGGCTCAATGGTGCGCCGCGCGCGACTGCGAGGTAGTCGTCGCTAAGCTTCTGGCGGTCCAGCACAGCCGATCGCACGACCAGCGGTTGCTCCCAAAGCACCGGCGCCACGAACCCGGGGCGGTAACGCGTCTCCACCTGCTCTGGATCGACGTGGGCATCGACGTGTGGCATCAGATCACGGTGCTCCGGGAACTCGGCCCAGACGCCGACTAAATCCAGCGCCATGACAGCGTTCGCGGGCTCCACGTCACGAGCGTCGACGAGTCGTGGAAGTGCGAGTGACAGGATGACCGAGGTCACCGCGACGCCAGCGGTCACTAGCACGCGAACCCGGCGCGAATGGGCTGCCATGCTCGCCCAGACGAAGTAGCCGAGTAGCGGTAAAATCAGGATCGCGTTGTGCCGCAACGCCGGTAGCACGAGTGCGATCGAGCCCTGCCGCACGATCGAACCGATGGGGTGTGATTTCCCGAGCCGGCGCGCGAGTTCTGCATCGACCGCGAGCAGCATGAGAACTCCGACCCAGATGTCTTTCCAGAGTGTGACGGAGTAGATCGCGAGTGGAGACCACGGCAGCGCCAGAAGCGCGACTACGCCGAAGCCAACGGAGTGGCTGACTGAAGCGCGATCACAGCCCAGAAGCGTCGCCGCTCTCGTCGCGACACTCCGGACTGCGAGCAGCATCACGATGGACTGGCACAGAAGCAGTCCGCCAATCGGTAGGCCGACGCACGTCCAGGCCGCGATGACCAGCGGTACCAGCGGTGGATGTAGGTTGGTGATCGGGCCTTCGATCGCCTCGCGGCAATGATCGATCGAATCCGGTGAGAATCCCCCGGGTCGAAAGATCGACCACACGACGAAGGCCAGGATCACCACGAGCGCCCTTGCCCCCGTCGCCAAGAGCCAGTCAGTTCGCATTCGGCCGGTTTATCAGTCCGGGTTCAAGAGCGCGACTACGACCGCAGATCTACCTGCCCCGGCGTGGTCATCTGAGCGCGTGGCAGGAGGGCGCCGCGAGTGAAAAGTGCAGAGGCGCGCAACGTAGTAGTTTCTCCCCCAATCGTTTAGAGCAAGGACATCTTGTCGGCGGGGCCGCGCCCCATTTTAGGGGCCCGATCGACTCTGTTAGGCGCAGCGTTTCG
This sequence comes from bacterium, assembly GCA_024743115.1. Classification (GTDB taxonomy): domain Bacteria; phylum Planctomycetota; class UBA1135; order UBA1135; family UBA2386; genus JAGQRA01. The sequence goes on from JANSXC010000018.1 coordinate 136,476, forward strand.
TATGGCGAATCATCCGCGCGTATGGGGTCAGACCCAGGAAATGCGCATGCCATGATACTGGACTTGAGCACCCAAGTGCATCCGCCAACGGCTGTGTACTTCGATTCCAAGCTACCGGTGATCAGCTACCTCGGAACCCAGTATCGTCAGCGCGTCGGCGATTTCCTCGACCTGGGTCGCGACCAGTGGCTGTCGTTGAATGGTGCACTGGGCGGCTCGCACCGGTTAGTTGACTTTGGATCTCAGGTTCCTGCGCCGGTCCCACCAATCACGCATACCCGAAGCTCCGGTTCTCAGCTTGACGGCTTCCTCGATCCATCCGACTTCGTGATAGCTGGAGACTTCATGAATCAAGGGTGGGATCAGCTGTTCCTTCTCAACAGCGATAACAACGCTGCTGTCGGGCAGGTGACGATTGGTGATATCAGGAGCCCACAGTATGCGACCCTCTACTGGGGGTCAGGGAACTCGTACTTCGGATGGAAGGACTCAGATGACCGGCAGGTTGCCGGCGATTTCCTGAATCTCGGCTACGATCAAGTGCTCTTTCTCAACGGTAGCCCCGGCGCTTCTGGTTCGCGCGCCATGATCGACGATTACTCCAGCGGAACTCGTGTGACCAGGCTGCTGTATACGCCGCAGCCATCGAACGATATCCTGGGTGGGTGGCTCGAGGGCGAGGATCAGGTCTTTGCGGGCGACTTCTTCGGTCTCGGCTACGATCAGACCATGTTCATCAACCGTGCCGACATCGGGCTCGACGCAAGTTCTCAGGGGCGCGTAATGATCATCGATCACAGTGTCGGTGGAGGGATTGGAGCCGTGCTCTATTGGGACTACCTGGGAGACAATGTGGAGCTGGATAGTTGGCTTAGCAGCCCGTTGAAAAACGTCGACCCGACAAGCCACCTCGACCTAGCCGTACGTAGAAACGGTGCATGGCCCTCGGCAGACGACGTGACAAGTTCCA
>JANSXC010000044.1 GCA_024743115.1 bacterium
CTTCGCCTGTCGATACACGGGCTTGCGCTGCAGTGGCCGGATCGGCTTCGGGCGGGTGTCGAAGACCGTGACGTCGTAGTCATCGGACATCGAGGCCAAGTAGTCCTCGCCATGAACGACCGTGACGTTCTCGAAGTGGTAGCGCAGCAGCGCCTCGAACGCGGCGGTACGTTCGCGGTAGAGCTGGAACGTGCGCGGCTTCGCGAGCTGACGGAACGCGACCTTGGGCGCCTCGGGGTCGTGGCCGACGAACAGCACTCGCAACTCCCGACTCTCGTCCGCACTGGCGGCCGGTGACTGCGCGGTAACCGCTGCGGTCAGGGAAACGACAGCCGCGGCGTAAACGAATCGATGCATCGAAGAGGTCCCTGGGTATAGGCTGGGCCTTGGCCCGATGAGCGGAGGAGACTGTCAGCCGAGGCGGAGCGGACCAGTACTGTCCGCGAACTGCTGATTGCGGCAGCCCATCGCGTTCGCAATCGCGAGGTACAGATTCGCCATTGGCGTTTCCTTGTCGAGGCTCTCGTGGCCACGGCCCTTGGCCGCGCCACCACCCTCACCCGCGAGCAACACGGGCAAATTGTGGTGATTGTGACGGTTGCCGTCCCCGAGGCCGCTGCCGAATACGACGAGTGACTGACCGAGAAGATCACCAGTCGCATCCGTCACGCTCGCGAGTCGGTCGAGGAACGCCCCGAACTGCTCGACCTGAAAGCGATTGATGCGGCCGATTGCGGCGCGCTTTTTCGGATCCTTGCCGTGGTGACTGAGGTTGTGATGGCCCTCCGGCACGTCGAGGAACCGATAGCTGCGATTGCTGCCGGCGTTGCCGACCATGAACGTGACGACACGCGTCAGGTCACTCGCGAACGCCAGCGCGATGATCTCGTACATCAAAGCCAGTCGTTGCTCGTAGGCCGAACCGCCATCGAGCAGGCCATCCGGCAGTTCGACCTCCGGCGCCTCGCCGTCGAGTCGCTCGAGCCGACGCTCGAGTTCGCGCACTGCGTCCAGATAATCCGCGAGCTTGCGGCGATCCGTCGCGCCGAGCTGCTTGTCGAGCGCCTTCGCGTCGGCGAGGACAACGTCCAGCACGGAACGCTCGTGTTTGCGCTGATCGCGCGCCTCCGCCGCCGAACGTGCATTCTCGGGGTCGCCGAACAAACGCGCGAACACCGCCTGTGGATCCGTCTCCTTGGCGACGGGCTTGCTCGGCGTGCGCCAGCTCACGTGGCTGCTGTAGGCGCACGAGTAACCGGAATCACAACTGCCGGCACTGCGGCCGCGTTCGAGCCCGAGCTCGAGCGAAGGCCACATCGTCGCCTTGCCGACGTGCTTTGCGATGACCTGATCGATCGACGCACCAACGTGGATGTCGGCCCCGCCGGTCTTGCGCGGATGAGCACACGTCAGGTAGGACGCCGCCGCCCGCGCGTGATCGCCCGGTCCATCACCATGCGCGCGGCCGCCGTCGAGTGCGAGCCCCGAGAACACGGTGAACCGATCACGCATCGCGGCGAGTGGCGCGAGCGTCTCGCCGAACTGCGCCTTCCGCCCTTCGCCTTTGCACTGCCACCGCGGCATGTCCATGCCGTTGGGCGAGAACACGAACATCGCGCGTCGCGTCGCGGCTGGCAGCGGCGTGCACGCCGGCGCCATCGCGTCGAGCCACGGCAGGGCGAGTATGCTCGCAGAACCCCGCAGGAACGTGCGGCGATCGAGCGCGAGGCGACGGATGACGGCCATGACCTGATTCTGAGAGTCCGACCGCATCCAGGCCAGCCCCACGCCTGCAGGCCGGCGGAGTTCGTGCGACAATTCCGTAAATGCAACGCCCCGTCCCATCGGTGTTTCTCGGCCCATTGCTCGCGGTCGCGGCCACGGCCCAGGGCCGCGCGCCGGCGCCGGCGCCGGCTGCGACGGAACGTGTCGTGCCGGCTACGCCCGAGATCGCCTGGCAACTCGACAAGCCCAATTTCTATCACCGCGTGCCGGCCCGCGGCGGCACCGTCTGGCTCGGCGGCAAGCACCTGACCGCGCATCGCATCACGACGGGCGAAGAGCTCTACCGCGCCAAACGCGCCGGGCCCTGGCGCCACCCGACGGATGGCGGTGGTGGACTGGTCTTCGCCAGACACCAGGACGGCACGCTGCACGCATTCGTTCCCGATCTGTCTCGGGAGCTGTGGCAGGCTCACCTCCGCTTCTCGCACTGGGCCGGCATCGCTCATGGTGACATCTACTTCGTAACGTCTGGCAACGACGTGGTCGCGATCACGGGCGGCAAGGAGCACTGGCGCGTGGATCTCGGGGCCCACGTCAACATGCGGCCAGCGACCGACGGCACACGAATCTACGCAGCCACGCAGAGCGGCAAGGTCGTCGCGATCGGCCTGCATCACGGCAACATCGTCTGGCAATACGAGTCCGACGCGATCTTCGGCTCGACCTCACCGACGGTCGGAGAAGGGGTCGTGATCCTCGCAGACCGCGGCATCAAGGGCGACCGCAAGGCGGCGTGCAACGCGTTCGACGCGGAGACCGGAGAACTGTTGTGGTCGAGCCAGTTCGGCTCGACGGGCTTCAGCCGGCCATCGATCGAAGGCGACCGCGTCTGGGCAGGCTTCGGCATCCGCGTGGCGCCGTTCGACCTGAAGACCGGCGCAATCGACTGGGACCGCTCGATCAAGACCGGCCGCAACCCGTTCGGGCTCCCCGGGGCCGCAGGCGACGCGATCGTGTTCGGCAACCTCGACGGCAACCTCTACGTCCACGACCGCAAGACGCACGCGCTGCGTTGGCGGCTGCAGGTCGGCACGGACGACCGTTCGCAGGTCGGCGGCTGGCAGGTCCACGACAGCATGCTGATCGTCGGCTCGACGCGTGGAGTCTTCGCGATCAAGAACGCGACCGGCAAACCCGCGGTCGAACTCGGCTACGTGCTGCAGCCGCCATCGAAGTAGCGTCGAAGTAGCGCGTCAGCGCGAGCGTCAGTCCGCGAAGTCGAGCAGCACCTTGAGGCTGCCGCGCCGCGCCGCGTGCTCGAACGCAGCTTCGGCCTCGGCCACCGGATAGCGCGCGGTCACGAGAGGTCGCACGTCGAAGCGCTGGCTCTGGAGCACGTCGAGTGCTGCGGCAAAGCGACCACAGCGCGAACCGATGAGCCGCTGCTCATTGACGACGAGCGGACTCAGGTCGACCGTGGTCGGTCGTTCGGTCGTCGTCTTGAGAACGATCGTGCCGCGTGGCCGCACGAACCGCAGCAGGCGTGGCAGCACGTCCGCGTTGCCCGTCGCTTCGACCGCGAGATCGAACTCCGGCCCTGGACCGTCGTCGTCGGCATCGTCCTCGAGCCAGCCGGTGGCAAAGTTTACGGGCAGGCCGAGCAGGTCCGCGCGCTCGGGGTGACGACCGACGAGCGTGACGTCCGCCCCACGCAACGCGAGCGCGCCCGCACACAGCAGGCCGAGCTTGCCGTCGCCCGCGACGAGCGCGCGGCGGTGGGTCGCGAGGTCGACGTCATCGCCGATGTGCAATGCCGCCGCCAGCGGCTCGGTGAACGTCGCCGCCTCGTCCGTGACGCCGTCGGGAACCGGCAGCAGGTTGTCGTTCGGCAGCGCGAGCCGCTCTGCGAACGCGCCCGCGAGCCCGGCAATGCCGAGCACCGTTCGCGCTTCGCAGTGCCGACTGTCGCCCGCGCGGCAAGCTTCGCAGCTGCCACAACCCGCGTTGATCTCGCCGACAACGCGCCGACCGACGTGCGGACCATCCAGCGCGACCCCGACAAACTCGTGACCGGGCACGCCGGCGAAGCCCATGTAACCCGCGAGCAGCGCCTGATCCGTCGCGCAGATGCCGGCGCGATGCACCTCGACCCGTGACCAGCCGTCACGCGCCGCGGGCTCGGGCAGGTCATCACGCAGGGTCAACTTTCCGTGATCGATGTAGAGGCCTCGCATGATGCGGCGTCTGATCCTACTGCCATGCCTCGTCCTGCCGAACGCCTCCTCGCGATCGATTGGCTGCGCGGGATCGTGATGATCCTGATGGCGATGGATCACGTCGATCAAGCCGTGAATCCGAACCACTTTCGGGGAGACAGCGCGATCTTCCCGTGGGCCACGGCACCTCTGGCAGAGAGCCCGATCTCGCCGCCCGACTTCATTCTTCGCTGGTTCACGCACTTGTGCGCACCGACGTTCGTCCTGCTGGCCGGCGTCAGCATCGCCCTCTCGGCAACGAACGCTAGCGCCCGTGGCATGAGTCACGGGCGATTCGATCGCCACATCGTGCTGCGCGGCGCAGTCATCGTGCTGCTCGAGCTCACGGTCATATCCGCCGTTTGGCGGTATGCCGAAGGCCAGGGCGCGTGGGGACTGACGCCGATCTATCCCCTCGTGCTCTGGGCCATCGGCGGCAGCATGATGCTCATGCCATTGGTACGGCGGCTGCCAGCCGCCGTGCTGCTCGCGATCAGCGGTAGCCTGATGCTCTGGTCGGAGCTCACGCCATCAGCCCGATTCAGCGATCCGGACTCGTTGTTCATGACGACGTTCCTGAGGGGCGGGCTCTGGTCGGCCGAAACCCCACCCACGTTCCCGCCGGACGTGATCTGCTTCTACCCGCTACTGACCTGGCTGCCGGTGATGCTGGTCGGTGTCGTGCTGGGCCGCCGTCTCGTCGCCGGCCGCCTGACCCCACGCTTCCTGTTCGCAATTGGCGCCGCGGCCATCGTGACGTTCGTCGCCCTGCGCTTCTTCAACGAGTTCGGCAATCAGGAACTGCCGCGCCGCTCCAACGACCTCCTCGAGTGGCTGCGCTGCAGCAAGTATCCCCCGAGCCTGACCTTCCTCGGCCTCGAACTCGGCCTGGCATTCTGGCTGCTCGCGCTACTGATGCGCTGCGAACCCTGGCTCGCGCGCCTGCCGCGCTTCGAACCGGTCGCCACCCTCGGCCGAACGCCGCTGTTCTACTATCTCCTGCACCTGCCGATGATCGGTGCGCTCATGTGGATCGGACTGCTGCCCGGCCGGCATGAAGGCAACGCCGCCACGTCGCTCTACGGCACTCTCGCCGTCGCGCTGGCGTGTTGGCCGTGCTGTCTGGCCTATGGCTGGTACAAACAGCGCTACCGCCACGCGTGGACGCGCTACCTATGAAGGTCAGGGGAGAGCGTGATCACAACTCGCACGGCCCCGTCCCGATCCGCAGCACGTCGAACTCCGGCGTGACGCCGAACCGCGCCTCGTAACGCTCGCGCACCGCGGCGGCCACACGTTCCGATTCGCCGGGTTTCACGAGCGTGATCGCGCAGCCGCCGAAACCGGCGCCGGTGAGCCGCGACCCGAACGTCGCGTCCTGCGCATCGGCGGCGCCGGTCAACTCGTCGAGTTCGTCGCAGCTGACGTCATAGTCGGTCGCGACCGAGAGGTGGCTCGCGGTGAGCTGCTCGCCAAGGCTCTCGTAATCGTGGCGCTTGAGCGCCGCGACGCCGGCTTCCATGCGCCGCATCTCGGTGACGACGTGGCGCGCGCGACGAAACAGCACGTCGCTGAGAACAGAACGCGCGCGCAGCAGATCCTCGATCGAGAACATCGCGAGATGTGAATGCTCGCGAACGTGCGTTCGCAGGATCTCGAGTGCCGACGCACACTCGGCGACGCGCTGGTTGAAGCCCGACTTGGCGAGCTCGCGCGGCTTCTTCGAATCCATCACGAGCACCTCACAGGCTGCGCCGTCGAACGGCACGTGCTCGAACGTCGGCCCCGCGCAATGCAGCAGCAGCACGTGGCCCGGCTGCGCGAGCGCGGAAGCGAACTGGTCCATGATTCCGCACCGCAGCCCGACGAAACCCGTCTCGGCGGCGTGCGCGATCACGGCAAGATCCTGCCGCGACAGCCCCGTCTCGAAGATCGCATCGAGCGCGAGTCCGGTCACGACCTCGATCGCCGCCGACGACGACAAGCCCGACGCCATGGGCACGTCGCCACCGAAGACGATGTCGAACCCACCACTCACCCCCGTCCGCTGACGAAAGCCCTGCCACACCCCGAGGCCGTAGCCGGCCCAACCGAACTCGGGCCTGGTGTGCAGACCGACGTCGTCCTCGGCGACATCGACGACGAGTTCCTGATCGACGCTCGCCAACCGCAACCGGCCATCCGACCGACGCCTCACGGCCGCGTAGATGCCCCGGTCGATCGCCATGGGCAGGACGTCGCCACCGCTGTAGTCGAGGTGCGCCCCGAGCAGATTGATCCGACCTGGCGCGAAGAACCGGCGCGGTTCGCCTTCGGCGACGCCGAAATCGGCCCGAAACCTCCGGTCGATGCGTTCCAGGAGGCTTTTGCGGGAGTTTTCGGTGACCATGCGAAGTCCCGACATCGAACTTGTCGCCCGGAGCCGGTTCAAGGAAACGTTCGGCCGCGGCGATGCTATAGGAACGCCATGCCGAAGCTGAAGATGCTGTCCGCCATGCTCGCCGCGCTCGTCGGGCTGCCGCTGCTCGCCCAACCACTGCTCGCCCAGGGTGGGGCGGCATCGCCATCGTCGCCGCAGAAGCAGCCGCAGAGCCCCAAGGCGCCGCCCGCCGCGCCGGAGGCCGACACTGCGGCCGGGACGGCAACGGATCCGGCCGAGCCGGGTCCGATCAAGCTGAAGTACCCGGCCGATCGCGAATACGTCATCGCGGTCGTCGGCGAACGCCCGGTCACACTCGGCGAACTCGTCGACCACATCGACGAGCGCCACCATCCCGGCTTCGCCGAGGCCCTCGGCAAGGTGCCGAGCGTGCACCGCATGCTGCGTTCGGACCTGCTCGCGCCGTGGATCCGACACTACGTGGACGTCAAGGCATTCGAGTTCGTGACGCGCAACAGCGAGGTCGACGAAAAGGAACTCGAGGACGCGATCAGCGCCCGACTCAAGAAGGACTTCGAGGCGTGGCTCGCGCGCTACGTCGAGCGCCGCCCGGCGAACGCGCAGAAGCTGTCGCAGAAGGCGGTCAACCGACTACTCGCGGACTACCAGCTGCGCTACGGACTCGCGGCCGAGGTCCAGGGCTGGCTCGACTACTTCGAACCCGGCGAGTACACCCGGCTCCAGCTCCGCAACTTCTTCAACGCCAACGCCCGCGCGTTCGGCGGCAAGGTCGACATCTCGCACATCCTCGTGCAGCACCGCGATGCCGGAACGGGCATCCTGCTCAACGACGCCGGCCGCGGCAAGGCCAACGCGAAGCTCGCGGACATCAAGCGCCGCCTGCGGCCCGACGGTTCGAACTTCGAGGAGATCGCGCGACAGCTGTCGGACGATACACGCTCGGCCAAGCGCGGCGGTCGGCTCGACGGCGTCCGCCGGTTCGACGACCGCCTGCCCGCGACACTGTGTCGCGCCGCCTGGGAGCTCGAGGATGGCCAGATCAGCGATGTCGTCGAGAGCCAATACGGCTGGCACCTGGTGCTGCGGCGAGCGTTCAGCCAGCACATCTTCGTGCTGTTCACCGACGACGCGATCCCCTCCATCGAGATCGTGATGCGGCGCTCGCGGCAGGAGAACGTGCTCTTCGACGCGCGCCAGCGCGCCAAGGTCCAGCTCAAGCTCTAGACCGAACCGCAGGAGCGCCAGCGGCGCCCATCCGACGGCCGCGAGCAAAACCGGCTAGATTGCACGCCATGCAGCGATGGCTCACACTGGCGCTCGCCCTTCCGCTCGCCGCCCAGACCGACCTCGTCGCGGTCGAGCCGTCGATGGGTTTCGTCTACGGGATTGCCACGTGGAACGGCAGCTACACCTGGTCCAACCACTCGGGCTACTTCGGACTCGTAGGCCTCGTGAAGCACAACGGCGCGCTGCTCTCGCTCGACCACCTGAACACGTTCGTCACGATCGACCCGCAAACCGGCCTCGGCACCGCCGGCGCCACGGCGACGCTCCCCGGTAGATTGCGCGGCATGGCGACCGACCCGGCGACCGGTACGCTCTACGCAATCACGGACGGCGGTCCCGGCCTCCCTGACGATCTCACTGTCCTCGACCCTTCGACCGGGACCGCGACCATCATCGGCTCGACCGGCCTCACGGGCCTCTGGTCCCTGGCCATCGACGACAACGGCGTCGGCTACACCTGGGACCACGGCACCGGCCCCAACACCGGGCAGGGACTCTGCACGATCGACCTGGCGACCGGCAGTTGCACCGACGTCAATCCGGCGATCGGCAACCCCGACAACGTCTTGAGCCTCACGTTCTCTGGCAGCGGCCAACTCTGGGGCACGAACCGCGGCGGCATACTCATCGACGCCGCCACGGGCGCCCTTCTCGGCTCGCCGTTCTCCGCGTTCGGCGCCCTGACCGGCGCGGTGTTTCCCTCGGATGCAACCGCGACCAGCTACGGCGCCGGCTGCCCCGGCATCGCCGGCACACCGACCCTGTCGACCCTGACCGCGCCGACGCTCGGAGCCATCCACATCCTCCGCATCGACAACCTCGACCCGGCCAACCTCGCGATCGTCACTACCGGGTTGAGCAACACCACGTCGAACCTCGGCCCGTTGCCAGTCGACCTCCAGCCGTTCGGCCTCGCGACCGGCTGCGAGCTCCTCGCGAGCGCTGAGTCCGTGGCCTTCTACCCGGTCATCATGACCTCGTTCACGACGGGCTATTGCCGGAACTATCTCTCGGTCCCGTCGAACCCGGTGCTCGCCGGCCTCGAAATCTTCTTCCAGGCCGCCTCCATCGACCGGGTCGCCCCGGGCGGCCTCGCGGTCAGCAACGGGATCGCTGCGACGATCCGCTGATCGGAGAGTTCGCTCAGGCCGCCGATCCGAGCGAGTCGTACCACCACCAGACCAGCAGCCAGACCGGGCTAAGCAACGTCACGAGCATTGCCTTGATCCGGAACGACCGCTTGATGGTCTTGTGACGAAACAGGCTCATCGCGCCCCAGCCGCCGACGAGTCCGCCGCAGAACATCAGCCCCAGCAGGGTCTTCTCGGGCACCCGGCGGGCGTTCTGCCGCTTCGCCCGCAGCTTGTCGAAGCCGAAGACGAGCAGCGTCACGACGTTGAGCGCCAGCACGAGGACCCAGAGCAAGTTCTGCATCGCGCGGATGATGCGGGATAAGCTCGGCGCGTCCCAGCCCACACATGAGCGTCACCGTCACAGACATCCGCACGGCCGCAGACGCGATTCGGCCGCACGTCGTGCGCACGCCGACGATCCGCTCGCCCCGCCTCGACGAGTTCGCGCAGCTGCGCCTCGCGCTCAAGCTCGAGAACCTGCAGTTCACCGGGTCCTTCAAGGATCGCGGCGCATGCCACAAGCTGCAGCGACTGGCGTCTTCGGATTCACCGCCGGCCGGCGTGATCGCGGCCTCCGCGGGCAACCACGCGCAGGGCGTCGCGCATCATGCTCACCGCCTCGGCCTACCGGCGACCGTCGTGATGCCGGTCACGACGCCGTTCGCCAAGGTCGAGCGCACGGAGGGTCACGGGGCGGAGGTGGTGCTCGAGGGCGAGTCGCTCAGCGAATGCTCGGCGGTCGCGCTCCGACTCGCGAAAGAACGCAACCTCGAGTTCGTGCATCCCTACGACGATCCCGACATCATCGCCGGCCAGGGCACGGTCGCGATGGAGATGCTCGAGGACGAGCCCGCGATCGACACGCTGATCGTGCCGATCGGTGGCGGCGGGTTGATCAGTGGCATGGCGCTGTGGGCGCGACACGTGCGACCGGAGATCAAGATCTTCGGCGTGCAGACGGAGTTCTGTCCCGCGATGCAGGCGCGCATCGCCAACCGCGACGTGCAGCTGCGGACCAACACGCTGGCCGACGGCATCGCCGTCAAATCGCCCGGTGATCTGACGACCCCGATCATTCGCGAGCACGTCGACGACATCCTGCTCGTCGGCGAGAGCGACCTCGAGACCGCGATCCAGGTGCTCGCATCCCACGGCAAGATCGTCGCCGAGGGCGCCGGCGCTGCGGGGTTCGCGGCCGCGCTGCGCCACCGTGAACACTTCGAAGGCCGGGATGTCGGCGTGGTCATCTGCGGCGGCAACATCGATCGCCGCATGCTCTCGACGGTCTTGCTGCGCGGGCTCGAACGCGATGGCAAGGTCGCCCGCCTCCGCATCCAGCTCAACGACGTCCCGGGCACCCTCGGACGGATCACCGAGCTCATCGGCGCGACCGGGGCCGACATCGTCGATATCGAGCACGATCGCCTGTTCGTGGACGTCGGCCCGCGCCAGGCGGTCCTCGTCGCGGTGATGGAGACCCGTGGCCCCGAACACGTCGAACGCATTCTCACCAGACTGCGCGACGAAGGCTTCCCGGCTGAACGCGGATGAACGACCGGTGGCTCGCTGCCCGCGCATTCGTGCGTGAGCTCGTGGCCGACCGCCGGTCACCTGCGGTTGCCACCGAGCTGCTCCCTGTCGTGCCCGGCGAAGACGCCGCGGCCCCGATCACGCCGAACGATCGCGACCGACTCGCGAACGTCGGGAACTGCGAGGAACTCGCGGCGCGCTACCCCGATCTGCTCGCGACGACCGATCGCAAACAGCGCGGGACCTGGTACACGCCGGCGGCACTCGCGACCCCGACGGTCGCCCGGACCCTCGCACCGTTCGCGGCTCGCGGTGAGCTATCGAACCTGCGCATCTGCGACCCGGCCGTGGGCGGCGGCACGTTCCTGCTCGCGGCGCTGCGCTGGCTCGTCGACCGCGGCGTATCGGCGCGCGATGCCGCCCGCAGCCTGCACGGGGTCGATCTCGACAGCACAGCAGCAGCGCTCGCCGCACTCGCGATCCACGAGGCCGGCTGCGACCCAGCGCTCGAGTTGTCCGAGATCCAGCAGCAGGTCCATGCCGGTGACGGGCTCACCGAGCTGGCGGCCGGAACGTTCGATGCGGTGCTCACGAATCCACCGTGGGAAACGCTGCAGTCGACCGCAACCGCGCGCCTCACGGTGGCACGCCTGCGACCGCTCTTTCGCTGCCAAGGGCGCGGCAAGCTCTACACGTATCGTCTGTTCACTGAACGGGCCTGGCAGCTGCTGCGGCCCGGTGGCCGCGCCGGACTCATCGTGCCGGCGAGCATCTGGTTCGACCGCGAAGCCGAACCGCTCCGACGGCTGCTGCTCGACGAATGCCGCTGGGAATGGCTGTATGGTTTCGAGAACCGAGAGCGACTGTTCCCGATCGACAGCCGCTACCGCTTCGCCGTGGTGATCGCCGAGCTCGGCGGTCGCACGGAGCACGTGCGTTGCGCGTTCGGTCGCACGAGCCCGGGCGAATGGCAGGCCGAGCGGCCGCGGCACGTGCGGTACTCGCGTTCGCGGATCACGGGGCTCAGCCCGCGCCATGCGACGTTCGTCGAGTGCGAGAACGAGCGCGACCTCGCGATCCTCGAGACGATGCAGCGCGACTCCCGACCGCTCCTCGGCCGTGATGGTGGCGCCGATGGATCGAGTGACGGAGTGCTGGAGTGGCGCCAGGGCGATCTCAACATGACATCGGATCGCGACCGTTTCGTCCTGCGCGAGTCGGCCGAATGTGACGGCTTTGCTGCGACCGAGGATGGGACCTGGCGTCGCGGCGATCGTGAGCTCCTGCCGCTCTACCAGGGCGCGATGCTGTTCGACCTTCACCCCAACACCGGCGCCCACGACCGCGGCGAGGGCCACGCGACCACATGGCGCGCACCGCGCTCGCTCACCGAACTGCGCCCGCTCTACCTCGTCGACGCCGCAGACTGGCGTGCCGGTGTCGACGCGCGGTTCCCCGCTCGCATCGCGCTCCGCGCGCTGTCGAACGCCACGAACGAGCGCACTGCCGCCGCCTGCTTGTTGCCGGACGTGCCTTGTGGCAACTCGCTGGGCGTCCTGACGCCGCGTGCCGATTCGCCGACGGCCGACCGACCGCTGCGAGAACTCGCGGCGCACGCTGCACTGCTCGGATCCCTGCCGTTCGACTGGGCCCTGCGGCGACGCCTCTCGGGCACCAACCTCAACGGCTTCGTGCTCGCCGACTGCGTCGTTCCGCGGCTCGACGACGCAACGACGACGCGATTGGCACGACTCGCGCTGAGACTGTGCGCGATCCTGCCGTGGCACCGGAGTCTGTGGCAGGCCGCACGGCGCGAAAGGTTCGCCACGGCTGACACCAAGCCGGCGGTGGACGAAGTCAGACGCCGTGAACTACTGACCGAGATCGACTGCCTTGCCGGCAGGGCCTTCGGCCTGACGCGCGCCGACGTGCAGCACATCGTCGAGGACACCGGACCGCGCGGTTTTCGGAGGGTCGACGCCGCGCTGCCCGCTATCGAACGGCGCCCAACGCGTTGGCTCGCACGCTGGATCGCGAGATCGCCCGTGCACCGCGCCACCGAGCACGAGCCGGACACCACCGCGGACTGAGCCGCGTTCTACAGGTAGGTGTAGGAGGCGGTCGTCGCGCAACCGATCGCGTTCGTGATCCGGATCGTCGCCGGTCCGGGGGTGCCGGCCGGCGCGTTGCCAACGATCGAGGTCGAGGTCTGCGTCGTGATCGACATCGGCACGCCGTTGAACGTCACCGCCGTGCCGGCCAGGTTGCTGCCAACGATCACAACGAGGTTCCCGCCCGCGGCCGGGCCGCTCGAGAACGGCAGGCTCGTCACCGCCGGCGTGGCATTGAAGGGCCGCATCGAACCCGTCGTGCCGAGGTTGTTGACCGCGACCGTCGTGTCACAGCCAAGCCCCTGCGGCAGGATGAAGTCGATCGTCGTCGGCGTCCGCGCCGTCGTCGGCACCGGCTGGCCCGCGACGAACAGTTCGGCGCCGTTGAGAAAGTTCAATCCCTGGAGCCTGATCGGCGCGCCACCGGTTGCGGACGGCGGGTTCACACTCAAGATCGTCGGCGGCGTCAGCGGTTTGGTCCGCAGCAGAATCGCGTTGGTCGCAGCGACCGTGCCCTGCGGGTCGACGACCATCGCCCCTTGCAGCGTGACATCGAGCAACGCGGGAACGCCCGGGAACCCGAGCACCCAGGGCGCCCGCGTTGCAGCGAGCCAGCCTCCCAGGCCGAACGAATCCGCGAGCAGCAGGGTCGGCGCCGCCGGTGACATCGGCTGCGGCGTGAAGCACAGGGAACCCGCCCCCTGCCCCAGCGGGAACGTTGCGGCCGGCCCGGGCAGACCGATGTGCGCCCACAGCGCAAACGCACCGACGGGCGGCGTGTTCGGCACGCCGACCGGCGGATCGAGCGAGAGCACGAACGGCTGGCCGAGCCCGGTTTCGATCACGCGATCGACGCCGGCCGAACCGCGAATCTTCAACGCGTCGAGCACACCGTTCTGGCCGTCACTGATCGCGCCGGTGCCGCAGCTGCCGAACGCATCGGTAACATCGATGATCGGCTGCGGCGCGATCCCAACCCGGCCGAGGCCATCGTCCACGGCGACGTCGAGGATTGCCTCGCCGGCAGCGAGGTCGCCGCGCATCGTGAACTGGTAGCTGCCGTTCGCCAGCGGTACGACCGGGCTGAACGTCGCACGTGCCAGCGTGCTGCGCACACTCAGTCCGACCGTCACCGGCAGCGAGTTGCCGAGCGGGTTACCCTGCGCGTCGCGCAGCCAGACCGTGCCGGTCACCGAATCCACGCCGTTCGCACGGATCGACGTGCCGCTCATCGTCACCGACGACTGGAAGTGATCGGGGCGACCCGCCTGCTGCGCCTTCCACGTGTTGTAGAGCGACTGCAGTTGCAGCACGGGATCCGGGGCGTTCGCCGTCTGGTTCGCGACGTTGAGATCCATCCAGTAGTCGCCCGCACCGCAACCGAGCGTCCCGGTGCAGAGCGAGTCGACATCGCTCGGTCGGCTCCAGATCATCAGCCCAATGTGCGAGGACTTGGTGAAGTTCTGAGGCGGCGAACCACACGAGGTCGGACCGCCCGTCAGGCATGAGCAGCGCCCGTCGCCACCTGCCGCCCGCGCCGCCTCCATCGCCGCCATGAGCTTGTCACCCATCGAACCCGGCGTGTTGACGATCGCAGCCTCGGCGTCGCTCAGCACGGGCTGGCCCGTGATCACGTTCCCTTGCACGGTGTAGAGCAGGTTGCCGACCTGTCCCGTCAGACCGCTCGCGAACGCGCCGGCACCGGTGCCGGTGAACGTCGCCGTCCCGTTGATCACGCCCGCGATGCCGTACTGGCGACTCTGATGCCCGGGGTCGGCCTGCTGCAAGAGCGCCAGGATCTGATTCGCGGGCGTGCCCTTCAGGATCTCCTCGCGGATCAGCTCACGCAGGTTGAGCGGGCCGACGAACGACTGCGCAGCCGCGACGCCGTAACCCGGAACGACGACCACGGTCGACGGCCGCAGATCGAAGCCCGTGAGACACGTCGCGATCCCGATCGCCACTTCGCCCGTAGCGATGTCGACGATCAGAATGGACCACGTCGCGCGGGCCGGTAGCGCGAACAGCAGCAGGCTCAGAGCGGCGAAGGCGAGGTTGCGTAGCGGTGGCATGACAGGATTGTGCGCGGCGCGCTGTTGGCGTCTAGTGGTTCGTCGATGCCTTCGCCCACAGCCGCCGAAGTCGTACTGCTGTGCCGCAAGCTCACGGCTTGCATCGACTTCTTCGTCGACGCCGGGTTTCGGCTCGAAACGATCTTCCCAGCGGACGATCCGCGCCGCGCCCGCCTCCGCGGCCACGGCCTCGACGTCTGCCTCGAGCGCAGCGACGTCGACGGCGGCGGCCACTTGCGCATCTCGGGCAATCGCGCCCGCGAGATCACCGCACCGAACGGTACCGTGCTCGAGTTCGTCGCGGCATCGGAACGTTCCCGACCGACCTGGCAGCCCGCGACTTTCGTCGTGCGACCTGCCGACGAGGATCCGCACTGGATCACCGGGCGCGCCGGCCTGCTCTACCGCGACCTCGTCAACGGTCGCCAGGACGGCTGGCTCGTGGCATCCCGCATTCGGGTCGAACGCGGCGGTCCGGTCGAAGACTACGTGCACTTCCATCGCGTCACAGCACAGATCATCTACTGTCGCACCGGTTCGGTGCGCGTCGTCTACGAAAACCAGGGCGAACCGTTCGACATGATCGCAGGCGACTGTGTCCTGCAGCCGCCCGGCATCCGCCATCGCGTGCTCGAGTGTTCGTCGGACCTCGAAGTCGTCGAGGTCTCGTCGCCCGCCGAGCACGAGACCGGCGTCGACCACGAACTCGAACTGCCCAACGCACGGCTCGCACCCGACGAGCCGTTCGCGGGCCAGCGCTTCGTTCGCCACCAGGGCAGTCGCAGCGTTCTGCAGCCATGGGACATCGCGGGTTTCGACTGCCGTGACACCGGCATCGGCAAGGCGTCGAACGACGTGGTCGCCGTGCGGATCGTGCGTCCGGCATCCGCGCCGCCTGGCTTACCGTTCCATCACGCCAACGACCGACGCTTCTGGTTCGTCCTGCGCGGTGAACTCGTGCTCCAACGCGGTGCGGCGACGCACCGCCTCGCAAAGAACGCGGCCTGCGTGCTGCCACCGAACGAGACGTTTCACCTCAATGGGTGCACGCCCGACCTCGAACTGCTCGAGGTTGCCCTCAACCACCGCGCCCTCGAGTAACCCACCATGCTCTGCCCGCGACGCTCCCTCACATTCATCGCCGCCACGACAGCCATGCTCACGGGCACGTCGTGCACTCTGACCGATGCTGCGCCCGCGACCCCGCAGCGCCCGACCGTTTCGTTCGACACTTCGACCGCGGCGGCCGGCACGTTCGAACTCGAAACCGGCGTGCAGGTCGACCCCGGCGACACGTTCGACTCCCCCAACACACTGAAGTACGGAACGAGCGAGAACACCGAGCTGTTCGTCGGCTGGTCACCGATCCAGCACGTGTCGCGACCTGGTGAGGACGGCCTCGGCAGCGGCGACGTCGTGCTCGGCGCGCGCCACCGCCTCTGGGATGCCGATGGCGAACTGCCGTCGGCAGCGGCCGTGCTCAGTGGCAAGATCCCGAGCGCGAGCGCGGCCGACGGGCTGGGCAGCGGCGAGACCGATCTACGCATCGCGACCGTGCTGAACCGTCAGTTCGGCGACGTGACGGCCAACGCGTTCTACCAGTACGGCGCCCTCGGCCTGCCGGGCGGCGGCACCACGTCGGAGCACACCGCGACCCTGACGGGCAGCATGGCGCTGACCGAAGAACTCGGAGCGTTCGTCGAGCTCGGCGGCATCTTCGTCCCCAGCGCCTCGACCGACGCGCTGTTCGCGATCACCGGCGCGACGTGGAGCACCTCACCCGACCTCGTCTTCGACGGTGGGATCAACGTCGGCCTGTCGGACGACGCCGCCGATCTGCAGCTCTTCCTCGGCTGCACGTGGAACTTCGGCCCGCCGCTGCGGCGACCGCAGTAGGCAAACTACTTTTTCGCGCGCCCCTGCGCCTCGAGCTCGGCCTGGACGTCGATGTCCCACTCCACCGTTTCGCCGTCCATGATCGTCCGAGTGATCCGGACCTCGGGCTTGCCGGCCTCGGCGATGATGACGGTGTAGGTGTCGGGCGGCACGCTGCCGAACTCGTACCAGCCGCTGTCCTTGACCTCGTCGCGGCTCTTCATGAGTCGGCGCAGCACGGACAAGGTCGACACCCGGCTGATGACCGGCTTGTTCTTACCATCGAGCAACGAGATGTTGGCGAGCGGGATCTGGTCCTGGCTCGCGTTCGTCGCACGCACACGCAGCGTCGCGCCACGCACGAGGCGCAGCGTCACGTCGACGGTCATGTCCTCGTCGACGCGGATGTCCGACTTGCGTGCGGCCTCGACCGCGTCGCCCTTCTCGGCGCGCACTTCGTACTCGCCGGGATTGAGCGCGGTGATCTCGAACTTGCCCTCCGAATCGGTCGTGATGGCTCGCGACGCACCGAACAGATCGAGCATCGGATTGCCACGGCGGCGCCGCTGCTTCTCGCTCGTGTTCTTGTAAGCAATCTCCGCGCTCGGCACGGGCTGGCCCGATCCGTCGACTACGATGCCGGTGATCTTGCCCGCGATCGGAACGGTGATGATCAGCGCCTCGACATTGGTCACGCCGTCGACCTGCACGCCACCGAGGCTGGCCTCACCGTGGACGACCGCATTCTCGTCGTCGTTGCTGCGAGAACGCCGGCGGCCACCGGGGCCGCCGCCGCGCCGCCCGGCCGTGACGCGGTACTTGCCCGAGGCCACCGAACGCAGCTCGAACTCGCCGTTGTCGTCCGTGCGATCCTGGCTCAGCCCGTTCTGCGCGATGACGCCAACGAGGCCATCGGCACCGGCCAACGCACCTTCGTCGGTGCCGAGTGTGACCCGCATGCCACTTACCGGGTTGCCGCGCGTGTCGATCACACGCCCCTTGATCGAACTCGTCGGCAGCTCGACGTCGAACCGGAACTCCGTCAGCTCGTCCGGCACCTCGAGTTCGAACGTTGTCTGGATCGGCTCGCCCTGAAAGCGACTGACCTGCATCACGTAGTCGCCGGGCTTGATGCCCGCGAGTTCGTAGCGGCCGTCCATGCCCGCGGCGTTGGCGCGCACGCCCATGCCCAACAGACCCTCGCGGTCGCTGCCGAGCAGAGTCACGAGCGCCCGCGGCACCGGCACGCCGTTCTCACGCACGACGCCAAAGACGCGAACGCCGTCCTCGCCCTCGTCGTGCACATCGAGGCGCGAGAACTTGCCCTTACGCACGGTCACCGTCTTGAGCCGCATGTTGCTCATGAGCTCGAGACCGATGTTGTCCGCGCGTTCGTCCATGCGCGACTTGAATACGATGTACTGCCCGGGCGGCAGCCCGTCGATGCGGTAGAAGCCGGCCTTGTCGGTCGTGCTGCTGCGCATCGTCCCGGCCTGCAGCGAGAACGCGACCATCAACGCATCGGCGAGCGGGCGCATGCCGATCCCGGTGACGGTGCCCTCGATCCCGCCGCCGCTGTCGAGCACGATCTCGATGTTCGGCGTCGGCTGGCCCTCGACCACCTCGACGTCCTTCGTCGACGACTTCGCGAGATCCGGATGACGCGCAGTGAATCGGTACTTGCCGGGCGCAAGCGCGGTGACCTGGAACGCCCCGCGGCTGTCGGACATCGCGCTGCGCTGGCTGCGCGCCGAGGACAGGCCGAGGAAGTCGAAGTCTTCCGCGTCGATGTTGCCGCGGAACGGGAAGCCGCGCCGCCGCTCACCCTCTTCGCGCTGTTTGTAGGCGGTGACCTGCGCGTCGCTGACCGGCCGTCCCGAAGCACCGTCGACGACCGTACCGCTGACTGGCTGACCCTGCGCGATCTCGAACGCGAGCACCTCGCTGGTCTGCGCCGGCTGCAGGTCGATGGTCTGCTCTTCGGCGTTGATGAAACCGTCGGCCCGCACGCGAACCCGGATGCGACCGGGCGGGATACCCGTCAGCTCGAACGTGCCGTCCTCCGACTGGATCTCGCGCCAGTTGCCGTCCATCCCGCGGTTGCCCATGGTCTGGCCCTCGGGCAACTGTCGGGTGCCCCGACGCATGCGGCCGGGCGGTCCAAAGCGGAACCCACGACGCCGACCACGGTCCCGATTGCGGCTGCGGCCCGACTGCGACGCCTCGGCCACGGCTTTGTCACCGTTCTCGCCAGCGCCTTCTTGCTTCGCGTCCTCGTCCTCCGGAATGTCACGCGTGCGGGTGTCGACACGGAAGCGCTTCACGGGCTCGCCGCCGTTCGTGACCACGCCACGAATCGTCGCGCCGCGCTGCACCTCGACGACGATATCCTCTTCGTCGAGTTCGACGCCGCGTTTGATCGCCGTCGTGTAGCCGGGCTTGCTCGCCTGGATGAGCATCGCCTGACCCGTCATGCCCTTGACCTCGAACGTGCCATCCGTGGCCGTCGTCGTCGCGAGCTTTCGGACCTTCAGCATCATCTTGATGAACTGCGGATCGTCCGGCCGTTCGAACGGCCGCACCTCGACCGCCGCATCCGCGACCGGCTGCTTCTGGTCGTCGACCACACGGCCGCGTACCGTCGTGCCCTCCGAGGTTTGCAGCACGATGTCGGGATAGATGCCGCCATCGACGACCGCGAGTTCCGCGATGTTGCTCGGCGCCGAACCCTCGGCCATCGCCACGAACGCAACGCGCCCCGCGGCGACGTTGTCGATCCGGAAGCGACCGTCCTCGTCGGTCTGCAGCGGCTCCGAGCGGCCGTCCGCCGAGAGCAGCATGCGGCTGATATCGAGATAAACGAGCGCGACTGCCGCGCCGGCGACCGGCACGTCGTCGCCATCGACGACCTGCCCCATGATCGTGGCGCCGAGGTGACTCTGCAGCGTCAGGTGCGTGACCTCGCCCGCGCGCACGTCGACGCCGTGCTGCTCTTCGAGCGCCATGCGCGGCGCCGCCGCCGTCGCGGTGTAGCCGGCACCGGCCGGCACGCCAGGCAGATCGAATCGACCGTCCTCGTCCGTCACGGTCTCGAGCCAACGGTACTGGCGCTGAGTCAGCTGGCCGAAGAACGCGTTGACCCCCGGCCGCAGGCTGACCGCAGCCCCCGCCGCCGGTGCACCGTCCGGCCCGAGGACCACGCCGCGCACCCGGCCGGCGGGCGACGCGCGCAGTTCGATGCCGTCACGAATCTCGCCGACGGCCAGACGCGCCGTGCCCGGCGTCCGCACGAACCAGCCGTCACTGCGACCATCGAGAAACACGCGCCCGGCCGGCAATCCTGTGATCTCGAACGTCCCGTCCGGGTTGCTGATCGTGCGACCGAGCTCACGCCGCGGCGCCCGCGTCTCGACGAACATGCCGTCCTGGAACAGTCCGCGGAAGCGCGCGATCAACGGTTCGAGCGACGGCTGGTCCTTGATCGCGATGATCTCGATCCCACCGAGCGGCTGCGCGGTGTTGGCGTCGAGCACGATGCCGCGCACCGCCGTCTTCGGCCCTGTGACCGTCGCATCCTGACGCTCATCGTCGCCGGCCCCATCGACGGTCACGGCCGTTGCGTTCGCCGCGAGGTCACCCTGGGACACATCTGCGACGTTCGTCGCGCGCCCGAGCGCATCGTCCGGTCGCAACTCCGAGTCGGGATCGCCGCCCCAGGTCAACCAGACGAGCAGCGCCGCGAGCAGAACGGCGCCGAAGAGCAATACGGCGGGTACACGGTTTGGCATGAGGACGGGCCTTGTGGCCGGGGCTGCAGCTCAGTGGCCTGCCGCGCCGCGAGAATGTCGGCGGGTCAGTGCTCGACGAGATCGCCGGCCGCACTCTCTTCGTCGAGGATCGGCAGCCGGATCTCGAATTCGGTATGGCCAGGCCGGGATTCGACCAGCCGGATGCCGCCACCGTGTGACTCGACGAGCCGCCGACAGATCGCGAGCCCGAGCCCGGTCCCCGACGACTTGGTCGTGAAGTAGGGCTCGAACAGCCGTGGCCGCACGTCCTCCGGCACTCCCGGGCCATCGTCGACGATCGTCACCAGCACCTCGCCTTCGGCGGAAACGGACGCGGACCGCATCGTCGCGTGCACGCCGTCTGGCGCCGCCTCTGTGGCGTTCTGCAGCAAATTGACGAACACGCGGGCGAGTGCGTTGCCCTCGATCGCCACCTTGACCTCGGGCGCGCCGGCCTCGAGCGTCAGTTCGAGCGGCCGGCCGGCGAACAGACCCGCGCAACGACCGCGCAGCTCCTGCAGCCAATCGTCGATCGCGACCTTCTTCATCGCCGCGCGCGCGACGCCGCCGAACGCGCGGAAGTCGCCCGCAATGCGATCGAGCTCGGCCGTCTGCTCGAGCACCGTCTTGGCCAGCCGCTCCGCGATCTTCTCCGCGCGGGGATCCTCTTCCGCGCGTGCCCGCTGCAGCATCTGCGCAACCAGCCGCATCGGCTGCAGCGGGTTCTTGATCTCGTGTGCGACCTGGCGCGCCATCTCGGCCCAGGCCTGCTCGCGCTCCGCCGATGCGAGGCTCTCGCGGCCGGCCGCGAGCTCGGTCGCCATCTGGTTGAACGCGGTCGCGAGCTCGCCGAGCTCCGGCCCACCGCGCGCCGGCACCGACACCGCGAGGTCGCCGCTGGCGATGCGCCGCGTCGCCGCAAGCAGCGCGCGAACGGGCGCGACGATCGCGCGTGACGCCACGAGCGACCAGAAGACGAGCACGCCGATCGTAACGGCGATCGCCATCAGCAGGACCTGCTCGAAGCGATCGGACTCCGCAAACAGCTCGGCCTCCGGCACCGTCACACCGAGCACGAACGAGCGTTCGGGTGCCTGCCCTGCGGGCGCGAACCCAACGCGCCACGGTTCGCCGCTCGGATCGCGAAACGACGATCGCCCGAGCTCGGTCGTCGTCTTCAGGGTCTCGGCCAGTGTCGTGGGCTCGAGTGTCAGCCCGTAACGCGAGCGGTCGGTGTGCCCGCGCACCACACCGTTGCGGCCGACGAGCATCACGCGCGCCGATGGCAGCTTCGCCGTCTTGGTCAGCACGTCGCGCGCCTCGTCGAGCACGAGCTGCACCTCGGCCCAGCGCAGCAGTGCGAACAGGACCCCGGGCGGCCCATCGGGCTGCGGCACCTCGAGCGCGAGACCGAGGTGGTAGCTCGCCGGGTCCATCGAACGGAAATCGAGGCCGCGGTGCAGGTACTTCGAACGGCCCCATGCGATGTGGACCTTGCCCTGCTGCTCGTGCACGCGCTGGAACCACTCGCTGTCCGCGACGGACTCGGGGATCAGCGCCGCGCGCCGGCAGTGGGCATCGGGGTCGAGCCGCTGACCGTCCTTCCAGTAGACGACGCGCCCCGTGGGATCGGCGACGAGGAGCAGGTCGAGGTGGTTGTCGAGAAGGTCGGGCACGAGCTCGATCTGCCGCGCGAACGCCGCGAGTTCTTCGCGGCTCACCAGCGCCCGGCGCGCGATCTCCCGCACGAGCTCACACGACTGGTCCATGCGCTGAAGGTGCGCCTCGATCTTCTGCGCGTAGTCCGCCGCGAGCTGCGGCAGGAAGACCCGCACGACCTGCTCGTCGATCTGCTCGCGCATCGCCCGCAGCGAGAACCAGCCGTACAGCAGCAGCGGCAGCACCGCCGACAGCACGAGCGTCAGCAGGAACCGACTTGCCAGCGAGACCGCACGCACGCCGCGCATTATGAACGACGTGCGGGTTTCAAGCTCGACTCCGCCCTGAAGGTAGGGCGATGATCTACGGACGGGCCGTGATCGCGGCTACTTGCCGGATCCAGAGCCGCCACCGCCCTGGCCTTCATTGCTGCCCTCGACCGGCCGCTTCGCCGCCGCGATCTTGCGCTCGAGCTCGGCGATCTTGGCCTTCGCATCGGCCATACGCGCGTAGAAGCGATCCGCCGCCTGGTAGTGCTCGAGCGCCTGCTCGAGCTCGCCCGCGGCCTCGGCCTTCATGGCTGCCTGCCACTCCGCCTTGGCGCTGTCGATGTCGGACTGCAGCAGCTCGGCGCGCACCTTCTCGTCCTCGAGTCCGTCCGGCCACTTGGCCGCGAGCGCTGCGAACGCTTCCGCGGCTTCCTGCTTCTTGCCCTGGATCTCGAGGTCGCGCGCCTTGTTGTAGTCCCGCATGCCCTCGAGGTGGCGGTTCTCGATCATGAGCTCGCTGATCTCGCCACGCAGCATGATCGACATCCCGAACGCCTCGTCGAGCGCGGCTCGCGCCTCGTCGAAGCGCTGCTGCCGCATCCGCATCTGCGCGGTGTCCGCGAGCTTGTCGGCCGCGAGCTCGCGTTCCATCTTGGCAATCAGATCGTCGATGCCCGACAGCTCGTCTTCCCGCGCCTTGGCGGCCTTGTACTCCATCAGCGCCGCGCCGAAGTTGCCCGCGCGCGCCGCGGTGTCGCCAGCCGTCTTGCGTTCCAGTGCGAGCTCGTGCTGCGCCCGCCGCTGCAGCTTCTCGGCGTCCGCCCGATCCGGGTCGTTGACGATCGCGTTCGACGAATGCCAGCGCACCTCCGCGTAGCGGAACTGCGGCAGCTTGCGCACGGCTTCGAGGAACTGCTGTTGCGCCCGGACCGTGAGCGCGTCCACACTCTCGGCCACGAGATGCTGCCCCTCGACCGCCGCGCCGAGCGTCGGCAGAATGCTCTCCGCCTCGAGGAACTTCGCCATCGCCTCGCTCAGCATCCGGCGCCGGAGGTAGACGTGGCCCTGCTCGACCGCGCGCCGAGCGAGCTTCTCGGTCGCGCGCCGCCGCAGGACGGGGATCTCCGGATTGTCCGGGTCGATCGTCTCGAGGGCCGCGAGATCGCGCCGCGCCTCAAGTTCGTACTCGAGGAAGATGTACCTCCGGGCCCGATCGAGCAGATACATGCGGCGCGCCTCCCGCCACGTGGCCTCGAACTCGGCGTCGATCGGCGCGCTGCTCGCGAGCCGCCGCTCGCGCTCGGCGTCGATCAGCTTGAACGCGCGAAAAGGCTGCCCGAGCGCCGTGTACTCGCGACACTCGTCGACCGGAGACATCGTCGAGCAGCCAGCCAGCGCGAGCAACGGCGCCAGAGACGCCAACAGGGCGGGCAGAATGTTACGTTGAGCGTGCATAATCGGGTCGGCCACCAGCTCACCATGGACGGTGGAGCAGCCGCCATCTTCCCGACGATTTCGTTCATGTCCACAGCTTCGACCCCTCGCTTCGGCCTCCAGGACTACATTCGGTCGATCGAGAGCATCCTCGCCCGCCGCCCATCCGACCGGGTGATCATCCGTGAGGTCAGCCAGGCCACCAAGCGCCTCTGCGCCGACGATCGCTGGCTCGAAGAGCAATTCCGGGTCGGCAGCCCCGATGGCTACAACCGCCACTTGCTGCACCGCGACCCCCAGAACCGCTTCATCGTGCTCTCGCTCGTCTGGATGCCGGGCCAGATGACCCCGATCCACGACCATTCCTGCTGGGGGCTCATGGGCATCGTCGAGGGCTCCCTGGAGGAAGTCGGCTACGAGCGGCTCGACGACGGCACCCGACCCGGTTACGCCGAACTGGAGGAAGGCCGGGGCTCCGATGTCGGCCGCGGCTCGGTCGCCTACCTGCTGCCGCCGCACGAAGAGATCCACCGCATCGGCAACACGGGCGACGGCCAGTCGATCTCGCTGCACGTCTACGGCCGCGATCTCGACGAGGTCAACGTGTTCGACCAGACCTCGGGCAAGGTGTCGCCGATGCGGATCAAGTACTACTCGCCCGAGTGCGGCGACCAGCCGTTCGTGATCTGAGACCGGCCCCGGGATCGGGAACACCGAGACTGCCGGAATCCCGGGAACTGACCGCCGCTGTCGGCCGTTCTCGTTCGGCATGGCCGGAAAGAACCTCGTGGCGATCGTGGCGCTGCTGGCGGGGGCGACGATCGCGGTCGCCCAGGAGCGGACGAAAGACCCGTTCGAAGTTCACCGGCTCGCTCGCGCCGGCGGCCGTTACAGCATGCTGCTGCGACAGTTCCGAGCCGAGCGGCCTGGTGCACCCGAGCGTGAAGAAGCCGGCCGAAAGCCGGCACTGGCAAGGTTCGGGAACGAGCACGACCTGCCCGCGGGCTACTGGGTCTGGCAGCGCCCCTTCTGGTTCGTCTTCCGCGACGGCCCGGACACCGTGCCCGTGCGGCGGAAATGGGGCACGGAGGCCGCGTGCGGCCCGCCCGATGTCCTGAAACCAGGCGACGACATCAAGGCCTGGGCCACCCTCGGCGAGAACGACAAGGGCGAGTGGCTGCTGCTCGAGTGGGCGGAGCCCGTGCAGGTCACCGCGATCGAGATCCACGAGAACTTCAACCCGGGAGCCGTTCGCTCGGTGGTCCTGTTGCTGCCCGACGGCCGCGAGCTCGAGGTCTGGAACGAGCCGAAGCCCCGCGCGACCGGCAAGCCGAGTCGCAAGCTGCAGGTCGATGTGCCGCTCGGTTTCGTCGTGCAACGGGTCCGTCTCGCGTTCGCGTGTGACACGGTCAAGGGCTGGAACGAGATTGACGCCGTCGGCCTGAAGGACCCGCGCGGCAAGTTGCACTGGGCCGCGAAAGCCGACGCGAGTTCGACCTATGCCACGAAGGTGACCCAGCCAGCGGAGGTGATCCTCATCGACCCGCCCGTGGAATGGCCCAACCCGCAACCGCTGCCGAATCCGAAGCCGAAGCCGGCCGCCGCAACCGCCGAGAACGCAACTGCGGCCCAGAAGGCCCTGGCCAAGGCCAAGAAGATCGCGGTGCTCGAAGCCAAGATCGCGGCCGCGGAAGCCGAGCTCGCACGCCTGCGCGCCGAACTCGAGCGCGCGCGGGGCGGCAAGTGATCGTGGATCCGATCACCGAAACGGTTCGAACCGACCCGCGCGGAAGCGGTCGATCCGGGTGGAGCGGTGCCGACCGAACAGCAGGCCGCCAGCCCGCGTCCGATAGATCATCGGCGTAGCGGCGCGCGTGAGGCCGGCCGACCTGCCGAAGTTCGTGAAGCGCCCCTTGCCGACCGGGTCTTCGGCCGACGGCTCGTAGCGCCAGACGCCCGAACCAGCGGTGCCGAACCAGAGGTTGCCGGTCGCATCCTCGGCAATCGCGAGGGGTCGCCGCAGCGACGGGTCGTCGTCGTTACCCGCCATGCCGTGGTGCACGGTGAAGTCGACTACCCGCTCGCCGTCATAGACGAAGACACCAGCACCTCGATCCGCGAGCCACAGGCGATCCCGCGAGTCGAGGTAGCAACCCCGCAGGTCGACGCCGCGGGAATCGCCGACCCGGCGCAGTCGCCGGCGATCGAGGATGTCGAAGTTCTTGCCGTCGAAGCCGAACGCGGCTGCGCGGGTGCCGAGCCACAGCGTGCCGGCGCGAGTTCGCAGCGGGCCTCCGACCAGCGCGAAGTCCCCCTCCGGCTCGGCGGTCTGCTCGACGGGCAACGCGAGGAACGTCGCATACGCATCGTGCACGCGATAGACGCCCCACTGACCCTCACGCTCGTCGAACTCGGTGCCACGATCGACGCCGAACCAACGATCGTCGGGAGCGTCACTCCAAGCGTTCCGGGAGCCGTAGTCGCGCCCACCCAGTCGTCGACAACCGCCGCCATCGGACCAGAAGATCCCCGCGTTCGTCTGGAACCAGATCCGCCCGGTCGCATCGACCTGCAGGCCTCGCACGCCGGTCCGAGCCGACTTCACGCGGTGGTTGACGAATCCGAACCGAACCTCCGACCGGCGCAGCGGGGGCGGAACCGCGTCTGGCAGCGGGCCGTAGCTCATGAGGCGATCCCCGAACGCGAACCAGATCCGGTCGCCCAGGCCTTCTGCGACTGCGCGCAGCCCGAGGGCATCCCGTCGCGCCACGGCATCCGCCTCCGCTTCTTCGAGCAGCACGGCCAGGTTGCGCGTGCGCCCCGCCGCCGCTGCGCTGGTCGCCACCGGATGGGCGGCGGATCGCTCAGACCAGACCGCGAAGGCAACGCACCCGATGAGCCAGGCGAGAACCGCCAGGCCGAGGACCCAACCGCCCACGCTCCGTCCGGTCGCTCTCATGCGACCCGATCCTACCGCGCCAACGGCCATCTTGCCGGCCGGCGCAGTCGCGGCGATTCGCCAACCGAGCTTCAGACCTTCGCGACGAAGGGTCCCTTAGCAGCCCGTTGAAGAAGGGGCCATCCGACCGGCGTGATGATCGAAACTCGGCGGGATGCTCGCGCCAACCAGGTCGGACATGAGCTCGCGGATCCGCGCGTCGACCTCGACCACGACGGCGAGAATCGTCGCCCAGACCGCCTGCAGGGGCGCGAGAGCCGCGCGGATCGCAGCCCACTCCCGCGGTTTGCCGA
>JANSXC010000005.1 GCA_024743115.1 bacterium
AGCTCGAGGCCGATCACAGCTGGCGGCAGGAGTTGCCGGAAGCGGTTACGGAGGAGTTCCTCGAGTTCGTCGCGAAGCACCCGGCCATCGACACGGCGACTTTCGAGTGGCGTGCCGGCGACCTTCCGGAGCTGGCGGGACTGGGACGGGCCCTGCGAACGCTGCTCCTCGACGACGTCGGCCTCTGTCGCGTGCGCGGTATCGCCACGCTGGATCTGACCGCCGAACAACGCCGGTTGTTCTACCTCGCGATCGGCTCCGCGATCGGCTCGCCGATGCTGCAGTACGGGCGGCTCTATCCCGTCGTCGATCGGGGCAAGGACTACACGACCCAGGCAGTCCCGGTCTCGATGACGAACGCTGAGACATGCTTCCATACGGACAGCAGCTCGATCGACGCACTGCCCGATGTGATCGGCCTCTACTGCGAGCAACCGAGCCGCGAAGGCGGTGACAGCCTCGTCAGCAACGCGCTCGCGGTCTACGACAGACTGCAGCGCGAACAACCCGATGTGCTCGCGGTCTTGTCCCGACCGTGGATTCGCGACGTCGTGACACCGGGCCTGGAGAAGACGGCCGCCGCGTTGCTACGCAATCGCTTCCCGGTGTTCGCGCGGTGCGACACGACGGGCGCGATCCGATTCCGCTACATGCGCTATTGGATCGAGAAGGGCCAGGAGCGTGCGGGCCAGCCCCTCGGCCCCGAGGAAGTCGCGGCGTTCGATCGCCTCGACGAGCTCCTGGCGGCGCCGCAGAACGTCGTCCGTTTCCGCCTCGAACGCGGCGACGTGATGCTCGTCAACAACCGGACGCTCGCGCACAATCGGACGGCCTACGTCGACGATCCGGACAACCCACGTCTGCTCCAACGGATGTGGCTCGACGCAGCCGGGTGACCTACCGACGCAGGGCGTCGTCGCAGATCAGCTGAATCCGCTCGCACTCGGCGATGACGAAGATGTTGACCATGTCACGGCTGGTCTCGCGCAACCGCCGCGCGATGTCGAGGCCGCGCATGGCCAGCTGGCGGGCCTCGGAGTAGAGCTCGCGGGCCCGCTCTGGATCCTCGTCGTATCTGGCCTGGATCGACAGGTGGTCGCCGAGCCGCTGCGCCGCCTGCGCGAGTGAGGTCTTGAGCCCGGCGTTCGCCCGATCACGATCGTGCAGACGTTCCAGTTCGAGATAGCCGGCACGCATCTCGGCCTCACCCTGGTCCGACTTGCCGCGGCTCGCGAGCAGGTAACCCAACTGCGTTCGGGTCATCGCGAGCAATCGCTTCGGGCCAATTGACCCGCCCTGCTCGACGACTTCGGCGAGCACCCGGGTGCACTCGTCGAACGCCGCGATCGCGGCGTTCGGATCATGCGCCGCCTGAGCCGCAATTCCGATGAAGCGCAGAACCTCGGCGACCGTCGCTCGGTCGGCAAGCGAGCTACCCGACCGCTTGGCAACGGCCCTGAAGATCTTCAAGGCTGCCCTGAAGTGCGCGATCGCGGCAGCGAACTCGCGACCGGCAAGTTCCTGATGACCGCGCTGCATCGCCAGACGAGCCTCACTGCGCGTCAACCGGAGATCGGCGGGCGGCACGACCTCACGCAGGCGCATGACCGCTGTCCGTGCGGTATTCCAATGCTCCTGGCTCCGAACCGGATCACGATCGCTGTTCCAGGTGATCGCGATCGCCTGGAACTCGATGTCGAACAACAGGAACAGAGCCACCGGGTCCCGGGATGCTGCCACGAGCGCCTGATCGACGTGTTCGCGGGCGGCGCGCAAGCTCGCGAGCGCAGCGCTTCGGTCACCCAGGTTGCCAACGAAGTCGCCGCCCTGCACGCCCGCCAGATCGAGGTACGCACGCGCCAGCGACAATCGCATCGGCGTATCCAGGCTGGCATTCTGCTCGACGAAGCGCAGCTGCTCGAACGCCTTCTCGATGACCTCCGCGCGCAGCCTCGTCGCACCGGGCAACTCGGCGAGGCGCCGCGGCACATCGAGCACGGTCGCGATCGCACTGTCGAAGACCCGACGCATCGCGTCGGCCTTGTCGCGCCCCTCCGACACCGCCCGTTCTTCGGCGCGATGCGCACGCAGTGCATAGATCAGGCTCGTAGCGCCGCCCACGGTCGACACGAACAGGAGCGCCGCGATGGCGATCACCAGGCCGCGGCGGCGCCGCGCGAACATCGTCACCTGGTACTTGAGGCTTGGCGGGCGCGCACTGATCGGTTCGCGGGCCAGATAACGTTGTAGGTCCTCGGCCAGGCTCCCGGCGGAGCCGTAGCGCTGAGCGGGATCCTTGGCCATCGCCGTTGCGAGCAGCAACTCGAGATCGGCATTCGCATCGGGCATTCGCACCCGCAGCAGTTCTGGCTCGGCCTCGACGATCGTCGCGCCGACTTCGGGCAAGCCCTTGCCGGCGAGATCGAACGGTACCGCGCCGGTCAACAGCTCGAACAACATCACTCCGAGAGCATGAACATCCGTGCGCGTGTCGACCGTGATCGACTCGCCACGGATCTGCTCCGGGCTCATGTAACGCAGCGTGCCGAGCAACTCGCCAGTGCGGGTCCGGTCTTGCGGCCCACTGTCGGCGCCGAGCACCCGCGCGATCCCGAAGTCGATGACCCGCGGCCGACCGGCCGGATCCACCAGCACGTTGTGAGGTTTGAGATCGCGGTGCACGACGCCCCGCTCGTGGGCATGTTGCACCGCGATACAGATCTGCAGGAACAGCTCCAGAACTTCGCGCTCGGACCGCGACGCGGCCGCGCGCCAACCGTCGAGGGTCACACCGCCCTCGACGTATTCCATCGCGAAGAACGGCCAGCGCACAATGGTGCCGCGCGAAACTTCTTCGTGAACGCCCGCCTCGTGGATCCGCGCGATTCCGGAATGCTGAAGCCGACCGAGCAGTTCAGCCTCCAATCGAAACCGTCGCTCGGTCTCGCCGCCCGTCATGTGCGCGTCCAGGAGCTTGATCGCGACCCGGCGACGCGGCTGCTGCTGTTCGGCGAGGAACACCGTACCCATGCCGCCCCGCCCGATCACCTCGACGACGTGGTAACCACCGATCCGACTGCCGATCGCAACCGGGGCGCGCGACGCATCGACGAGTGATTGGTGCATCTGATCGGGCTGCAACCGATCGACGTTGGCCTGGTGGACGTCCAGCAACGCAACGACCTCGGTGCGGACCCCGGGCTCGACTTCCGCGAGACGTGCCGCCCGCGCGGCGGAATCCAGCTCGAGGCACTCCTCGAACGTGGATCGCACGAGCCGCCACTGGCTATCGTCATGAGCCACCATGGTTCCGCCCACCGTAGCGTCAGCGGCGGAACGGCGGCAGCAGGGACTTCACGCAGCGTAGCCCCACGCGCCCCTCCTCGAGCCGTTCCGCGGCATCGACCTCCTCGCGGTGCCCGCGGATCGAATAGTCGGACGAATGGCCGGCCTTGAGAACCTGGGTGCCGCCGCAGACCACCGCCCGCTGCTGCTGTCGCGCCAGCGCCACGCCGGCGAGCTCACACCGCTCGCGAACGGAGCCGCCGACACCCTCGACGCCGAAGTGGGATCGGTCATCGGCGTGAGAGCCGACGGGTTCGGGAAAGCGCCCGGTCGACAGACCGACGGCTTCCGCATCGTCGCCCCAGGGATAGCGCGTGAACCGCCCCTGCTCCGGATCGTAGCCCGCCGCGACCTCCCACTCCTCGGTCGTCGGCAGCCGCTTGCGGCCTGCCCACGCGGCAAACGCCCGCGCCTCGATCTGATTCATGCCGGTTGCCGGCATCCGCGCCCCGCGCAGCCGCGGATGCGACGGACGATGACCGACGGCGAATCCCGTGGCGTCGAGGAACCGGTCGAAGCGCGCGTTGGTCACCTCGTAACGATCGATGAGGAACGGTTCGATCTTCACGACGTCGTTACCTCGTTTCACCGCGGCGCCCTGCACCAGCACCATCTCGACCCGCGCGCCACCCTCGTTCGACCAATAGCGAAAGCTGCCGTCGGGCTGCACCACGGCCTCGACCCGATCGGGAAAGCGGTAGCCCGGCGGCGCCCCGGGCTCACCCTGCATCTCCAACGCCTTGGCTGCGATCTCGCCG
The DNA here is from genome assembly GCA_024743115.1 of bacterium. Lineage (GTDB taxonomy): Bacteria > Planctomycetota > UBA1135 > UBA1135 > UBA2386 > JAGQRA01. The sequence goes on from JANSXC010000005.1 coordinate 4,104, forward strand.
GCACGGACGAAGATCATCTGCCCCTGACTGCGCTTGTCGTTCGGGTGCATGGCGAACAACGGCTGCTGCGACCGCCGCCCGCGGTTGAAGTCGCCGTCCTGCATGATCGCACGAATGAGATAGTCGGCCAGAGTCGATGCCGGCAGGCACGGCTCGTTGTTGTACTTCAGCGCCCGCAACAGGTGATAGGCGAAGATGGAGTGGCCGTCGCGCCCGTCGTCCGACACCGGCTCGTCGGCGCCGCTCGTGAGGATCTGATTCGAGCTGCGCTCGTGATGGATCTTCACGTAGTCGGAGGTCACGTTCTGCTGCGCCACGACCTCGCGCGTCAATGCTCCCGAGTAGCAGCTGTCCGAGACCAACAGAACGTGGCGCGCCCGAATTCGCGCGGTCGCCGCATTGAGCGTCCGCGCCGACAGCCAGTTCCACCAGCGGTGCTCCACGCCGCGCGGCACGTACGGGATCCAGAAGCCTTCCTCGTGTTCGAACCCGGTCCAGTTCTTGGTGCCGTGGCCCGCGAAGAACACGAGCAGGCTGTCGTCGTCATCGAGCCTGCCGGCGAGCTCATCGAGCGCGGCGAGAATCCCGGCCCGAGTCGCGGCTTCGTCGAGCAACACCTTCGTCGACTCGAACTGGTAGTTCTCCTTCAGCACCCGCTCGAGCTCGATCACGTCGTTTCGCGCGGTGCGCAGGTCGCGCTCGTGAGGTTCGTACGCCTGAACTCCGATCAGCAGCGCGTGGTAGTGGCCGAAGTCGTAGACCTCGGACTTACTGCCCGAGGACAGCTCGGCGCGCGCCGCGCCCTTCGCCGCCATGACGCCGACGTCGCGCAACCGTGGCGCATCCTGCGCGACCAGACCGACTGCGAGGAACACAATCGCCACCAACAAGAAGCGCCGCTTCATCGGTGATCGAACCAGCGGGTAACTACGAGATCCCGACCCGCGGCCTCGAGAAAGGCCTCGGTCGGGAAGCGCAACATGCGGTCGCCCGAGCGCACCTCCGCCGCGCGCCCCGCGCTCCGGTCGGCGACACCGAGCTCCAAGAAGTGGCCGGCATCGGCGGGCACCCCCATATCCGTCGCGGGTTGCGGCCGCTCGAGACCGACGAACGGCGCGAGGACCTGCTCGAGATCGGCACGGCGCTCACGCGCCGCGACGAAGTAGATCGTCTCGACGCCACGATGCTCGTCAACGGCATAGGCCAGATCGAGATCACCCTCGGGCAAGAAGCGACCTTCGTCGGCGGAGGTGACGATCGCGAAACCATCCGCCGGATGCAGCACCTGCACGAAGCCCGTACTGTCGATCAACACGACGTAGACGAAACAAGCCTCGTTGGGACGGAAGAAGATCTTGAAGCGATCACTCGCCGCCTCCGACTCGCGCCAGAACAGCGGATCGCCGTTCCGGATCGGCACGGGAACGATCTGATCTCCGCGGTCCTCCTGCCGCAGCAACGCAACCTCGAGCGTGAGCGGTTCGGACGCCTTCGTGGTCTCGCCAGACGGGCGCTTCTGGAGCGCTTTGGTGAGATCCTCGACGAGCTTGCCGTACTTCGAGTCGTAGTTTCCGACCGCCGTCGCGATCAGTCGTCCCGCGAGGGGCAGGATGGTCTCGCAACCCGTGAGTGCCGCCACGGCGGCGGCGGTCATCAGCCAATGAAACGTTCGCATCGTTACTTCCTCCCGCTCCGAACGGCGAACGTGATGGACGCCGCGGTCCAGTCACCGAACGCCTGACCGGCCCAGTCGCCGTCGTCGGACTCCGGCCCTTCCTCGTGATGGGCCTCGCCGGCGCCGGCATCGGCAGCGCCTGCCGCACCCGCGTCAGCGCTCGCCGGACGGCGCCGCTTGTTCTTGACGACCTTGACGCCCATGACGCCAACCTCGCGTGTCCCACTCGAAGCCGCGGCGAGCTCGTCACGCAGCGTCTCGAGCACCAGATCGATCTCGGCAATGTCACCGCCGGTGCGCTGGATCTCCTGCGCCTCGCGCACCGCGGCGCGAATCGTCTCCGCCGTCGCGAGCTCAGTCGTCGCGAACACCCGGATCGTCTCGCGCCCGGGGGTCAGGAGCGGCAGCAGAAAGCCTGCCGCGCAGTCCTCGCTCACGGCATCCGGGATGCTGACGCGCTCCATGCCACGCACGAGGCCGCCAGGCAGGTAACCGTTCTCCTCCGACAGCTCGTTGGGGAACAACAGTCCGATCTTGCCACTGCCATCCACGTTCACGACGGTCAGGTAGGCGTCCTGGTCGAGCTCGACGTGCACCTGCACGCAGTTGCGCTCGTCGACACGGTCGCCCTCCCGGTAGACCCGGTAGCCGCCCTGCGATTGCTTGCGCCGCGGTCGCATGACGCCGATCTCGCGATCCTCCACCGCGCCACCGACCAGGTCGGTCCAGACGCGCAGGCCGAGCTCGCTGGTCGGGTTGCGGATCGTGAGCAAGCGGTTGGCCCGCAGCGTGCGGCCTATGACCCGCGCGGCATCCGCGAGCGACGACGAGCCCGTCACCGGCGTCTGCTCGTCGCCTGCGAGAACCTCGAAGTCCCGGGCATTCGAAGAACGTCGAATCACGAACCCTGCGCCCTTGCCCGAACCGACACCGAGAGCACGGGTCCCGGGCGCGACCTTCTGCAACAACGCGCGAGCCCGATCCTGCTCGTCGGCCGACATCATCAACTTGACGGGAACCTCTTCGTCAGCCGCGGTATCGGCGATGCGCACGGCGCGACACTCCGCGAGACTGCGCGCGATCGGCTTGCCGTCCGGTTTCTCGAGTTCGAGGCGCGCCTTGCCGTCACCGGCTTCGACGACCTCGCCCCATGCGATCGCGCGACCGCGCTCGAACGTGGTCTCGCCGGGCGGGTAGATCGCCCAACACGTTCCCGGCAAGGCACCCAGGGCCGTGCCGCCAACCAATTCGACCTGCGAGAGCTCGCCTCGAACGCCTAGCCAGGGCAACCGCGCGCCGCGGCCGGGGCGCGGCACGGGCAACAGCGACTGCTGCCACCGCCGGCGCGCACTCGCCGGCTCCTTGTCGAAGCCAACGAGTTCGAACGTCGGAGTCGACGCCCGGTGCGAACATCCCAGACCTTCGACGATGTCGCCGTACGCCATGAGCGCGAGCTGTTCGGCGGCCGCAACGGCGGATCGCTTGCGATCCCCTTCGCCCGGCAACGGCTGCTCCGAGAGCACCCTGGCGAGGGCGCGTGAGAACAGTCCGTGCGGCACCCCGGCGACGGGACCATCGAGCGCCCGCTCGTTCGCCAGTGCCGACGAGATCACCAGGTATCGACCGTTGCCGCGCAACCGCCGCGCCGCGACCTTGGCATAGAGCCCGCCACGCGCATCCGGTGGCACGTCACGCGTTCGGAGCTCCGTCCGGTCGCGCGTACCCGTGCCCGAGTGACACGCATCGAACGAGATCACGGCGTTGCCCGTAGCCAGGCGCGCCAGGATCGCATCGATCTCGTCGTCCACGATGTCGATCACGTCGCCGGTTCGGCTGTCATAGGCCACGAGCGTCTCGTCGAGCCCATCGTCTTTCTCGTCGCCGTTGTGGTCGGCTTGCTGCGACCCGTGCCCCGAGTAGTGCACGAACAGGAAGTCATCGCGCCCCGTCCGCGACACCGCGCGTTCGAGGGCAGCAAGGATCGCCGCGCGCGTCGCCTGAGCGTCGGTCAACCGCTCGATCTCATCGAAGCCGTAGCGCGATTCGAGAACGTGGGCCATCAGCGCGACGTCGTTGACGCAACCGCGAAGATCGGGGATCTGCGGATCACGGTAGTCGTTGATCCCGATCAACAGAGCCCGGCGCTGGCCGCCGCGCTGGACACCGTTCTGTGACGGCAGTGCGCCAGCGACGAACGTGAGAAGTAGGGCGATCGAAAGTGTGATTGACGAGTTCATTGCAGTTCCTCCTTGTTCGGCGCCGGCCACTACCGGCGCGTGACAGCGGCGCAGCCGCGCCGCACACCATTGGTGAGATCCGCGCTCGCGGACTCGTCGTAGGCGAGGCTCGGGCTGCCGGTCAGGGCCTGCAGTGAGCCGTCGACGAGTCGCGTATGCGGTACGAGCCGATCGTTGATCGCGATCCAGACGATCTGGCGCAGCGGATCCTGAGCAGCGCGCGCCGGATCGTCCGTCGCGGTCAGCAAGGTCACACCACCGAGATCCTGGTCCGCGAGCGCGCCGAACGCACCCGACAGCGGATCGAGTTCGTAGCGCAATACGCGTCGTTCGTTCGTAAACGTGTCACCGGTCACATAGAGCACGGCACCGGACGCCTCGACCTCGAGATCGATGATCGTCGCGATGTCGCCGCACTGGGTGTCGACCTGAAACGCGCCACCGTTGTCGCCGATGAAGTAGGCGCCGATCCGGCTCTGACCGCCGGTGGTCAACGCCGTGTAGAGGATCCGCCCCGATGGATGCAGCGCGAACAGACCGCGCTCGGTGTCGGCACAGGGCATCGAAGCCACGCTGGCGTTGAAGTCGATGCGTCCCCCGGCATCGAGCGCGAAGTCACGGATCACGAAGCCGTTGCCATCCCCGAGATCCTCGCTCAGGTAGACGCGGCCACCGTCCGGTCGAAACTCGAGATCCCCCACGAGTCCACGAACGGCACCATCCGGCTCACCGAGGCTGCCATCGAAACGGATCGGGAACAGCGTGATCAAGCTGAGCGTCAGACTCGGCTCGCGCTGCAGCACATAGAGCACCCGCCCGAGCGGTTCGACGAAGAGTTCCAGCTCCGCGAACGAGCCGACGAACGCCGTGCTGCGAGGATTGACCGCAGCGGATCCGAACTCGGCCGTGATCAGCTCCATCGCGCCACTGCACGCGTCCAGCCGGTAGGCCGTCGCCTCGAACGTGCCATCACCGAGGTCGCGCGCCGTGTAGACGTAGCTGCCGCCAGGATGCAGGGCGACGCGATCCGGAGCCGAAACGAACTCGCCGCCGGCGACCCGCTGGAACGTCGCCGCAGTATCGTCGCCGACGAGCCGGTCGATGGCGAACTCGCCACTCCCGTTGTCGGTCGCCGACGAGCCGCTCGCGACGCCAGCCTCGACGCCGAGGTTGACCGTCGTGCCCGTGGTCGGCTCCGGCACGTTGAAGTCCCAGGTGACCGGCGGGCTCGAGCCGGGCGGTGAGTCCTCGACGGCGCGCACGCGCAGCGACACCGCGCGCGGTAGCTCGAGGTTCGCGAGACCGCCCGCGGGCACCGCATCGCTCTCGAGCTTCAACGGCCGACCGTCGACATCGACGCCGTCGAGCCGCAGCCGAACATCGGAGTCGCCGTCGTTGACGAACAACATGACGACCTTGGTCTCCTGGGTCTCGTTGGACGCCAGTTCGCCGACGCCGGCACCGAGTGCCATCGGCCCGCAGGCCGTGGCCGCGACGAGCGGCGTGAAGAGCAGGGCGGAACGCAGCGCGTGTGCTGCCTCGTTGACTCGAAGAGTTCTCATGAATCGGACCTGTGGTCGTCGCGATGCAACACGACGGTGCGTGACGTGCGACGCCCGCCAGTGACGAACTCGACCGACACCTGGTTGCGGCCGGCAGCCAGCGCGATCTCCGCGTCCGGCAACTCGACCCGGAAGGTGCGGGCACCGACCTGCTGCCGGGACCGCGGCGGCAGCTCGTCCGGCCCGAGCAGGGCCACAGTCTCGCCGTTGAGGAACATGGCGAGCTCCGTCACGAGCCCGTGCGCCAACACGGCGCCGCGCATGCGACAGGTCGCCGCGACCCGACCGCCATTGCGCGGGAACTCGAGCCGTAGCTCGCCGACGAGCTCGCGCTCTTCCCCGTTCATGCCGGTCTTGAGGAAGCGGGTCATCTCGCCGGCCGAGTGCGCGACGCCGAGCGCGAACAGCGTCTGCGTCGTGCGATCTCCGTCATCGACCGTGAACACTGGCGGCACGACCAGGCTCTGCAGGGTGCCGAGCGACCAGAGATCGTTCCGGTCGAAGAAGCCGAGCCGCATGCTGCGGGGGTTGCCGGCCAGATTGGCGATCGTCTGCCCGCTGTGCGGATTGACTACCTCCCAGTCGATCTGAACCCCGGCTTCGTAGTCCGAATCGGCAACGAACAGCCCACCGACCCAGGTCGTGATCCACAGCAGGGACGACAACCAACCGTCGCTGGTGCTGCCGAGGTAGGCGAACTCGGCGCCCGAGAGCCTCGGCCGCAGCACGAGGTCCGCGCCGGCGTCGAAGCCGTCGCCGTCGACGGCCTCGATGACGCTCGCGGCGCGCAACTCCTCGAGATCCTCGACGAGCGTCGCGCGCACGCGCTCACGGTCCCAAGCGACTTCGGCCTGGCCAGCCGATGCCAACGTGATGCCCTCACGGACATCGAGCGGCGTAACCGCAATCCGAAACGGCGCCGGCTCGGCAGAACGCAGGTCGCGCGTCTCGGGCAGCCGGTCGACCGGGCTGCCCGTCGCACACGCGACGAGCAGCAGGCCCGGCAAGCAGATCATGGCATGAAGTCGCATCGTTCGGGCCTCCGTTCAGCGACTCAGCTGCTTGATGCGAGCGCCGTACTTCCGCGCCGCGCTCTGGACCGACGGCACCCGGCTCCATTGCACGCCGCGAACGCTGGCCTGCATCTTGCCGTTCTTCAGCGACAGTCCGCGCAGGGCCGTGATGTTGGCCATGCCGAACTGGTCCGCGGTCTTGTTCAGCAGGTTCAGCATCTGCTTCGGCACGTAGCGGTCGAGCTGACCGAAGACGCGATCGAAGCGCAGCTGCTTGCCGATAACGTCCTTCGCACCCTTGACGATCCGACTCTCGATCTGCTTGAGCAGGCCCTCGATGGGCTTGAGAGCCACGGGCAGCTTCGGTAGGCCGACGCTGAGGCTGAGGCGACCGAGACTGACGCGCTTGACCTCGAGGCCATACCCCTTGACCGCGAACTCGACGTAACCGGTCAGGTCACGGCGCAGCTTCGGCGAGAAGCGGTAGTTCTGGCGGACGGGGCCAAGCTGGCCCTTGAGCCGGACGTCGAGCAGACGACCACGGCCGATCTTCCAACCGACGCGGATGCGATCACCTCGGATCGTCGGGTTCTTGAGCTGGATCGAGAACTTGCCGGCCTCGATCGACGCGGACAGCGAACCACCGAAGCCGGTGACGCGCGCCTTGACAGGCTTGATGCCCGCCGAGAACGACCGCGGAGCGCCGACGTTGCGCAACGCACGCGGAGTCGACCAGGTGAGCTTGTCGCTACCCACCTTCAGACGGGTGCTGCCGAGCGCGAAGCAGTCGAGCCAGAGCCGCTGCATCGTCGCGCTGTCGGCCTGGATGACCTTACTCACCGTGCGCTGCCAGCCGGACAGCGGCATCGCGCGCCGGCCCTTGCTCGAGAGGCGCGAGTTCGCACGGATGTAGGCCAGACGCTCCACGAGCGGGCGCAGCCCTGAGAACTGTTCGAGGCGGCGCTTGTTGCTGCGCGACAGTCCGGGGTAGCGATCCCAGTAGCGCGCGAGTTGCGCCACCTGAGGTGCTGCGACCTCACGCATCATGTGGATGAACAACGACTCCCACGGGCCCGCGTAGCTCGACCTGCGCGTGCGCTGACGCATCATCATCATGCGCGGGTTGTTCAGGTTGCGATCGGAGACCTCGCCCTCGGGGCGGCCGTCCCCTTCGGGACCGAACAGATCCTCGACGATCCACGCCTCGGGATCCTCGAACAGCGGCACCTGACTCGCGTCGGCCATGCCCAGATCGCGCGTTCCGACATCGGGGTACTTCTCGTTGACCTCCATCGCGAGAGCTACTGCGAGCAGAACTTGCGCGCACATCGCCCCGGTGCCCGCCGCGCCGCCGATCACGCCCCCCGCGACGCCGCCACCAATCGCACCAGGACCGGTCTCGGACAACGCGATCGCGCCGATGCCGGCGCCGGCGGCGGTCATCGTCGGCGGCCAGACGACACCCGTGACCAGGATGAGGTTGCAGGCGTGGAACGCCGCCTCACGCTGGCTCTTCGAGCCGTCGAACCCCTTGAGGTTGTCGGCGACGAACTTCGTGTAGGTGCCCAGGAGGTTCATGAACGGCGCGATCATTGGATCGCTCGCATTCAGCTCGCGGGTCCCGATCAGTGCCGGGTCCGGGACAATGAGATTGTCGAGTTCGAGGCCCTGCCATTCGTGCTCTTCGGCGGCGATGACATCGTGCTCGAAGACCTGCTCTTCGGCCTCGGGCGCGGTCTCGGACTGCGCGAGAATCGGGGTGGCGGTGAACAACAGACTCAGCGCCGGGGAACGAAACGGAAAGTTCATGGGGAATGCTCCTTGGGAAATCCGCCGCCCGAAACCTGGGCGGTAGTCAGTCGATGCCGGCAACCGGCCTGGCATGACGAGAAAACTGTCGACGCGCGGACCGTTCCGCGGCGCTCACCCCCACGGCGCGGCGACCGGCGCCCGTTTTCCGAGATCGCGAGACTTTTCCCCTACCGCGCGCGGCCGCTCCCCCGCCGGCTGCTCCTCCGCCGGCTGCGCAGGCCCCTACGAGCTGCCGAGTTCGCGCAGCAGGAAGCTGCGCGCGAACTCCCAGGAGCGATGCAGACTGGTGACCGACCGGCCCAGCAAATCCGCAGCCTCCTGCAGCGTCAGCCCCGCGAAGAAGCGCATGTCGACGAGTTCGCCGAGCTCGGGATCGCGCGCGGTCAGCCGTTCGAGGGCAGCGTGCAGATCGAGTAGCTCGACCTGATCTCCTGCGCCGCCACCGATCGTCACCGCGATCACCTGTGGATCGACCCCACTGTCGCGCTCGACGCGACGCCGCCGCGCCCGCTCGACAAGAATGTTGCGCATGACGCGTCCCGCAAGCCGCAGGAAGTGACCACGATCCTCCCAGCTCGCAGCCGGACTACTCTGCAACCGCATCCATGCCTCGTGAACGAGCACCGTCGGCTGCATCGTCACCTGCCGATGCTCGCCGCGCATCGCCGCCGCCGCGCGTGCGTGCAGTCGTTCATAGATCAACGGCACGAGCTGTTCGCCGGCCGCCGCATCCCCCTCACGCAACCGTCCGAGCAGCCGCGTGATCGCAGCATCGCCATCATCGTTCGGTCGGTTCTCGGGCCCGGGCATGGCAGGTTCAACGTTCGAGCAGGCGGGTCAGCACGTCGATCCCGAGGTCTTCGATGGCACGTTCGCCGTCGAGCAGGATCGGAGACTCAGCGGCAGTCGGCACCTCGAATGCGCGGTGCATCTGCACGGCGATCGCGGGGCCGGCGTCGCTGGCCTGGCCGACGGCGGCGAGTCGGTCCGCAGCACGCGCAACGGCGACCTCGGTGTCCACGCTGACGTGGACGAGGGCGAACCGCGCGCCCGCATCGGCAGCCATCGCGCGAGCCCGGCTGCGCAGCGCGATCGCGGGGAAGTTGCCGTCGATGAGAACTACCGTCGCGGGCGTCGCAGCGGCACGCGATGCGACTTCTCCGTACGTGCGACGAGTGAACTCCCAACGGTAGTACTCGTCACCCGCGCGAACTGCCGGCGGCAGACCCGCGAGTTCCTTCCGGACGAGATCCGTGTTCACGACGGGCCAACCGGTCACGCGCCCGAGCCACTCGCACAACGTGCTCTTGCCACTCGCGGGAGGGCCGGAAACGACACACCAGAGTGCGCCACCCTGTTCGATCTGATGAGCCGCTGCGAGCAGCACGTGCCGCCGCGCGGAGTCGCGCGCCGCTGCGCGATCGTCACTGTCGATCTCCGGCTCACTCGCCACGGTCGCAGCGACCTTGGCCCGCACCATCGCACGATAGCTGCAGAACGTCGGCAGGATCGCCCGCAGCCGCTCGTCCCCGCTCTCACGCTCGTAGGCCGATACGAATGCGCGCTCGAGGTCGGGAGCCCCGCGATAGCGCAGGTCCATCGCAAGGAATGCGACTTCGGCCGCCACGTCGCCACATCGGAACTCGGACGAGAACTCCAGACAGTCGTAGATCGCCGGCGGCGTCGTCATGCAGATGTTGCGCGCGTGCAGATCGCCGTGGCCATCGACGACCCGGCCCGCTGCAACGCGTCGTTCGAGTTCCGGCAACAGCCGCTCGAAGCTCACCGCGCTCGACCGCTCGAGCGCGGCGAGCAGCGCAACCGCATCGGGCCCCGCGTCCTCGGCTGGACCACGCAGATCGGTGAAGTTGTCCGCCGCCAACCTGGCGACGGCTCGCGGCTGCCCAACGCCCTCGCTGGCCGTCCGCGAATCGGTAACTCGATCCGCGGCGCGATGGAAGCGCGCGACGAGGACCGCGATATCTTCGACCATGGCCACCGTGACGGCGCCCGGAGACCGCAGCAGTTCGTCCAACATCCGGTCTTGCGGCAGCCGCCGCATCACGACCGCGACATCGAGATCCGCATCCCCCTCGTCGTCACCGAGCTCAGCGAACCGCAGCTGGTCCTGCTCCCGGCGCAACGCCACCGTTCCGAGATACACGTCGGGACAGAGCCGGCGATTGAGCTGCACTTCGTCGCGACACGTGCGACGACGGGCGGCGAGCGTCGTGAAGTCGACGAACGGCAACGCGATTGCCTTCTTGAGCTTGTAGACCCGCTCGCCAACGAGACAGACGACCGACAGGTGCGTCTGCAGGATCTCGACGTCGCCCGCGACAACCCCGCGATAGCAGGCGGGATCGGCCAGTTCGGCAATCAGGTTCACGACGGACATGCCGAACGCACGTTACCGGTCCGTCGGCCAATCCGCGAATGTGAGCAGGCCGTGACAATCAGCGCTGGCCGACGACGAGGCGCAGAGCGTTCGAGACGACCCCCGGGAACGGCGTCGTGGCGGCCGCATCCAGCACGATCGTCTGACCGAAGATTCGCTGCCCGAGCAGCGCCGGCCCCGGACTGATGGCCCCGGTCCATTCCGCGACGTCGCCGGTTCCCGTCGGCATACTCGCGACGATCGCGACGGCATCGACGCTCACGTGCCCCACGCACCCTGGCATGCCCTCGGGCGCGAGACTCGTGGGCAGACTCCGGCCGGCCCAGTTCGAATCGGACAGCCCAAAGACGAACAACACGAGCTGCGCACTCGGGACCGGCGTGACCCGAAGTTCCAACGTATCGCCGAGCCACGGCCACCGGACCGCACTCAGGTCAGGTAAACCGACGCTGCCGGCGCAGCCGGATCCGAAGGGTTCGGCGCGCGCCGGCTGGACCGACGAATACTCCCAGGTCTGTGCCGAGCTGCCGCTGCCACCGAGCCGGCCACCGAAGTGCACGACGACTGCACGAACGGGGTCATAGGCCAGGCCGTTGTCCCAATTCCCGATCGGACCGCTGCCCGATTTCGTCATGGACCAACCCCGACCGTCCCACTCCCACGTCGACTGCGACTGCAGCGGCCGCTCGAATCCCGGCGACATGACGACACGCGCCCGCCGGTGATGGAACGCCAGCGCGTGACCGAGCTGGCTCGGCGGTGAAGTCGTCGGCTGACGCAGCGACCAGTTCGCGCCATCCCAGATCCACGTATCACCGAACGCGGCCCCGCCACCGCCGGGGAACCCACCGAACAGGACGACTTCGCCGCGCAACGGATCTCCCGCCATCGCATGCCAACCGCGCGCCGTCGGCGCCATGGCGGGCGCCTTCACGGCCCACTGCGAACCATCCCAGGTCCACGTGTCCACGAGCGGCCCCGAACTCGAGAATCCACCGAACATGACGAGTTCCTGTCGCGCGGCATCCCAGGCGAGCCCGGTATGCGATCGCGGCGGCGGCGAAACAGCCGGCAGCCGCTGCGACCATGCGACACCGTCCCATTCCCAGAGCTCGTCGGAGACGCCTGCGCCACCCGTGCCACCGAACAACACGACTCGTTGCCGCGCATGATCCGTCGCGAGAGCGTGCCAGGCCCGGGCGGGGGGCGAGGCAACGGGCGCGAGTCGTAACCATCGCGCACCGTCGAACGACCACGTGTCCGCCTGCGGCGCGCGCCCATCGCCACCAAAGAGCAGGACCTCGGCGTTCGACGGGTCCCAGGCCAACCGCGCGGCATCGCGAGCCGGGGGTGCAACGGCCGGCGTCGACTGGCCCCAAGTCGTCTGACCCCGACAGACTCCAGCCGCAGTGAGTATTGCGGCGCCGGCTACGAAAGCGGACAGGCGACCCATTCGGGGCAGCATATCGCGAATCGCGCCAACGGGGCCGTGGATCACTGCCGTGCCCGGAACCACGTTTCCTCTGCAAGCGTCACCACCGGCTGGCGGTATCTTCCGCTAGTCGGCGCGAGCGTGTCGCCGCTCAGTCCGTTGCCGCCCCAGCTTCAGTGCGCCGCCACGCCCTCGTCTACCTTGCGTTCGCCAGCCTCGCGCTCCTGGTCTACTCACCGGCGCTCGGCGGCGGCTTCCTCTGGGACGACACGGACTGGATTCGCGACAACGCGGCGCTGCAGAGCTGGAACGGCCTGTGGCGGATCTGGTTCGAGCCCGGCGCCGTCATTCAGTACTACCCGCTGACGTACACCTCGTGGTGGCTCGATGCGCGCTGCTTCGATCTCGACCCGGCCGTGATGCACGTCGAGAACGTGCTCCTGCACGCCCTCAACGCCACGCTGCTCACCGCGCTGCTGCGACGACTCGAATTGCCGCTCGCGATCGGCGCCGGCGCGATCTTCCTGCTTCATCCGGTGCACGTCGAATCCGTCGCGTGGCTCGTCGAGCGCAAGAACACGCTGTCGACCGCGTTCTACCTGGGCAGCGCGCTCGGCTGGCTGTCGTGGCTGGAACATGGCGGTGCCCGCCGACTCGCGCTCGCCGCCACCACGTTTCTCCTCGCGCTCCTCGCCAAGACCGCGACCCTGATGCTGCCGGTGAGCCTGCTCGCCCTGGCAATCTGGCGCCGTGAAACACCCGCACGCGCCCTTCGTGGACTAGCGCCATTCGCCACACTCACGGTGCTCGCCGCCAGCAGCACGATCGTCATGGAGCGCGGCGAAGGCGCCATCGGCTACGACTGGTCGCTCACGCTCGGCGAACGCTGCGCACTGCTCGGCCAGAACTGCGCGTTCTACGCCGGCAAGCTCGCATGGCCGCAGCCCCTCGCATTCGTCTATGCCAAGTGGGACCTCGGCACCGGCACCGTGCTCGGATGGTTGCCGACCTGCGTGACGATCGCCGCTCTCGCAGCGGCGGTCTGGTGCGTGCGCAGCCGCACCCACTCACGTCGGACGCTCGGCGTGAGCCTCACGTTCCTGACGTTCTTCGCCGGCCTCCTGCCCGTCTCGGGACTCGTTGACTTCTATTATCTGCGCTACGCGTTTGCTGCGGATCACTTCCAGTACCTGCCGAGCCTTGGCCCGATCGCGCTGGTGTGCTGTGGCAGTGCGACGCTGCTCGGCCCCGCACGCCGCCGGTTCGCCATCGCGAGCCTCACGCTGCTCGGTAGCGTGCTCGCCTTCCTCACCTTTGAGCGAACACCGATCTACCGTGACCTCGAAACCCTCTGGCGCGCGACGATCGCCACGGAACCTGACGCGTGGCTCGCGCATACGAATCTGGGCAACCTGCTCGCGACCCCGACGGAGCCTGACGCCGGTATCGAGCACCACGAGCGCGCGATCAAGATCTACGATCACGCGTTCGAATCGAACAACGCGCTCGGCAACCACCACGTCCGCCATGGTCGGTTCGCCGAGGCCCGAGCGTGTTTCGACCGCGCCGTGCAGGCGCGACCCGACGATGCGCTGACGTTCAACAATCTCGGCACGATGGCCGGCATCCAGGGTGACTTCCGCAGTGCCCGGGATTGGCTCGAACGCGGTCACGCCCTCGCGCCAGGCAATCGCGACCTGATGCGCAACCTGACGCTGCTGCTCTCCCAGTGCCCGGATCCGACGATTCGCGACGGTCCGCGCGCGCTACAGCTCGCCGAACAGCTCAACAACGTCGACGATCCGGATCTGCTCGATCGCTTTGCACTGTTCCGGGCCCTGCTCATCACCGACCAGCGACCGCGAGCCATCGAGCTGGGGCAGAGCCTGCTCGAACGCGCACGGACCAACGGCAACGCCGACATCGCCGGCCGCGTCGAGCGCCAGCTCCAGCGGCTGCGGCGGTGATCTGGTAGTTTGGCGGTGAGGTCCTCCCCATGCACACCGCCCTGACCCTCACCGCACGGTCGATTTCTGCACTGGCACTCTCTGTCCTGGCTACGACGGTTGCCGCTCAGGCAGTTCACATCGTCGGCCCCAGCACGTCGTTTCCACAGATCCGTGACGCGGTTGCGGTCGCCAATCGCAACGACGTGTTGCTCGTGCTGCCCGGCACCTACGCCCAGTTCGAGCTCACGGTCGGCTTGTCGATTCGCGCCGCGACTGCGGGGACCGTGCGCATCGAGTTCGACCCGGCCTACGTCGACCCGGCCTGCGCGCAGAGCATCTTCTGCGCGATGACGCAAGGCAGCACCGAGCTCGCCGTTCCCGCAACCGATCGCGTGCAGCTCGTCGGGCTCGAGTTCGTCGACAACGTGGCGCTGGTCGGCGCGTTCCAGGTGCCGCATCGGGTCGTCCTGAGAAGCGGTCGGTTCGTCCTCGACGAATGCGTGATCCGCTCGCGCGGCGATACCGCGCTGACCGCCTATGACTGCCTGGTCAACCTCCAGGACACGACCGTAGCCAACACGGGCGGTGGCCTCACGGGCGACGCGGCCAACTTCCTCCGCTCTACCGTGCTCGCGTCGAGCTGCAGCTTCACCGGTGGCCAGGGCGCCCTGCCGGGCGCGGCGCGGGCGATCACGATCAGCGACTCCACGCTGAACGGGAGCTTCATGACCCTGACGGCCGGCACCGATTCCTCGGCGCTCTACACCGACACCAACGCCGAGGTCTGGCTATCCGATTCGACGCTGACGGCCACCAACAACCGCTGCGCGATGGAGTTCAATGGCTCGGTCGGACACTACGACCGCTGCACACTGAGCACCGCAACGGGACCGTGTTACATGCTGCCCCCGGGCGACCTACTCGGCGCCGAGCGCTTCAACGGCCTTTTTCGGGGCGGCGTCTCGACATCGTTCTTCCAGACCGACCCGAGCGCGCTCGTTGGCATCGTGGCGAGCTTCGAGCTCACGCCCAGCCCGTTGCCCTTCATCGAGCAACCGTGGCTCGCCAGCCCCACGACGAGCCCGGCAATCGGCATTGTGGTCGCCGATGCCTCCGGGCTCGCGTCCTGGTCCTGGACCGTGCCGGCTTCGGCTCCGACTGGTATGGCCGTCTGGCTGCACGGGGTCAGCGGCACGACGTTCCCCCTGCAGGCCGCGCCTCCGGTCGGCGGCCCGATCCGGTAGCTTCGCGGCGCAAACGACCGGGTTTTGTCGACCGTTCTGCACCTGGCTGGTGCGTTTCGAGCGAAGGGGAAGGACAGCCAAGAACGGTCGACTCGCATGACGAATCCAAAGATCCCCCCCACCCTTGCCGCCACGCTCGCACTCACGCTCGCCGGCTCCGGCCCGGCCCTCGCCCAGATCCCGGCCGACACGGCACTCGTGTTCGAGTCGACCCAGCTCCTGGAGCCGTACTACAAGCTCGTGGACGTGTTCGGTCGTGGCCAAACGACGCTGCGCGAACAGAATGCGTTCATGGCCGTGACCAGCGTCGCGGTCGATCCGGTGACGAACGGCCAGTTCTTCTGGATCGGCGCCGCAGCCTCGCTGCCCGGCACCTGGCGCTCGCAGATCGAGGCCCTCGCGAGGTTCGGCCAGGGCATCTGGGGGCCGTGGTCACAGACGCCCGCGACCCGCGTCGCGGTTGGCGCGTCGCGCATCGTGACGCTCGAGAGTTCCGGCACATTGCAGGCCCATCCGAAAGTCACGTTCGGCGGGCCGCCCGTGATCAACCTCACGATCAATCAGGCCAACGACATCGCGATCGTCGGCGAACTGCTCTACACGTCGACGAGCGGCGGCGGTCAGGCGCCCGTGTTCGAACACGACCTCGCCAACAACACGAACCGCACGGTCGGCAGCTACGCCGACGTGGCCTCGATCGCGGTGTCGCCGTTCGGGGTCGAACTCGCACTCGGCACACAGAACGGGGACATCCTGCGGGTCGACCCGGTGTCCGGCGCGATCAACGCGACGCAGCCGACCGGACTCGCGCGCATCACCGCCGTCGGCTACACGCGCTTCAACACACTGGTCTGGACGGACGGGTCCACGCTGTGGAGTGAACTGTCCCCAACCACACCGCTGTACACGAGCCCGACCAGCATCCTCGATTTCAGCGTCGCGATCGCCACGGGACCATCCGTGACCCGCTACGGCGAGGGCTGCGGCGCGGGCGCCACCTCGACGTGGACCGTCAACGGCGAGCCGGCGCTCGGCAACAGCGCATTCGCGATCGGACTGGACAACGCTCCCCCGAACGCGCCGGGACTGCTGACCCTGGGCACGAGCCGCACCCGCTGGAACGCGGCGAACGCGACCCTGCCGTTCGAGCTGCGATCGTTCGGCCTGCCCGGCTGCTCACTGCTCGCATCACCAGAGGCCAACCTGTTCGTCGTGACCAACGCCGGGGGCAGGTTCTCGCAGACCGTGCCGATCCCGAGTTCATCGGCGTTCGCGGGGCTCGAGTTCGTGGCGCAGGCGTTCGTGCAGGACAACAACCTCGGCACGCTGGGGTTCGTGCCGACCGAAGGTGTCGCGTTCGTCGTGAACTGATCAGATCTCCGAGGTCAGCAGCGCGCGCCAATCGAAGTCCTCGAGTCCGCGCTGCAGTACGATGGCGGTCGCGGGCTGCACGTCGACGAGATTCGCGATCGCTCCGGTGAGGGGATCCGCGACGGGGAGTCCGAGCATGTGCACCTGGCCCGGCCGCGGCCCGCCGACGTCGCACCTCGCCCAGGGCCCGTGCTGCGCATGCAGCAGTGGCATCCGCTCACCAGTGCTCGTCATCACGATGTCCTTGACGCCGCTCGGATCGTAGAAGCCGACGGGCCCGAGTTCGGCGACGACCTGATCCGCCACAACGGCCCACTGATCGCACGACAACGACCAGATCGCGAGTTCGGCACCCTTCGTGACCGGACCGCCGGCGAGCCGCCCTGCGAGCCGCTGCATGCGGTTGGGACCCGTCGCGGGATTCATCGAGACGCCGAAAGACGGCGCGTCGGACGCGCCGTGAATGGTCTCGGCCGCACGCCGACACGCCCGCACCAGTCGGCCCGCCAACCCGCCACCGGCGCCGCGATCGCGGACCTTGAGGTCGCAGAAGTAGATCAACCGACCACCTTCGAACGCCCGGATCACCGCCACGCAGACCCCCAGCAACTCACGGGCGCGTTCTGCCACGACGATGACGGGCAAGCCCAACCGACGAAAGAACTCCAGGTAGTCCGCGCCGTGATCGATGCGGAACGAGTCTTCGCCGAGCGGATAGACGAACTGTCGCTCGAAGGCGGCGAATTCCGGCTGTCGCTCCGACACTTCAGCGAGCGGGAGCGCACGCACGACGACGTCGCTCATTCGGCGTAGACGTTGGTCTGAGGGCGCCGCACGGGAGCGTCGATCCGCCGGGTTCGCGCACGATGGAGATCGCGGTAGAGCCGATCGAACGTGTAGGCCCCGAGACGCAACCCCTGCTCGATGCGATAGCGCGCCGCCGCGTCACGTTCCCAGACCGGCTCGAGAACGGCGAAGAAGTCATCGCTGTGCCGCACGTCGAGTTTCTCGTGCACCGAGTAGTGCACCACCCGCTCGAGCGGCAGCCAGCCGCGCGCCGCGATCGCACGCCCGATGCGGGCAGAGATATCGACGAACATGCGCTCGATGATCCCGAGGCAGCCCGCACCGATCTCCCAGTCGTCGAGCGCACAACAGCCGATCAGCGTCGTGTTGAACCCACGAACCTCCGGCCAGAGCGCGCGCGACTCGACATCCGCCTGCGACCGATCGTCGAGGCGCGACAGCAGCTCGAGAAACGTCGAGCCATGGCGTTGCTCGGCCATTCCTTCGCCGTGCTCTTCCCAGACGTTCCGCAGGATCTCGGTTCGGATCTCCGCGCTCGGGATCTTCGCGGCCAGCACCGCCATCGGTCGGCTGAAGAACACGACCGCGTAGTAGAACTGCATCTGGGTCTCGAGGAAGTCCTCGCGGTCGAAGCTGCCATCCGTGAGCGCCTCGAAGTAGGGATTCGTCGCCGCGTCGTAGTCGGCGAGCACTCGGGCAATCGTGTCTTTCATCGTGGGCATGGCCAGTTCCTTCACATCGCGTCGACAGCGCCCACCGGCACGCGACCTTCAGCGCCGCGTGCCAAGGTGCACTGCATCGTAGAACAAACTGCGCTCGCTCTCGGTGAGTTGCCCATCGCGGATCTCCGAGAACTTGAACGCCGACTCGAAGTGGCCGACGAGGTCCCGGGGATCGTTGAGCTGCCGCCAAAGAACTCGCGAACCGGGCCGAAGTTCGGTTCCGAGACGACCGGCGAGCGCCCGACAGTCCGTTTCGCTCATCCAATCGAGCACGTTGGACAACTGGACGAAGTCGTACGGCGCGAACGAATCGACTTCGAGCAGAGTCACGGGCAGGACCTCGAACGGCTCGAGATCCCGCGGCGGCTCCTGCAAGAACGGTGGCCAGGTCACAGCCGCTGGCAGGTAGTGACCGAGCAGCACGTGATGCAGCCACGGATTGCGGTCGCGGTCCGCGGCGACGAGTCCGGCCTCGATCCGGCGGCGAAAGTAACCCGGATAGCTACCGGGCTCGGCATGCTGCACGGCATCGGGCCCGAACATCGTGACGAGCAGGTCGTCGGCGAATGCAGTCGAGAACGCCACCGGCCAGTACGGATGCTCGATCACATCACGCCAGTCGGCCGCTGCGTCAGCGAGCCGCACCCGCCGTTCGGCCGCAGAGACGACCCAGAGATCCAGCACGGCTCTGAGCAGTCGGAACAGCCGTTCGAAGTTGCCGCACTCGTGCAAGCCGTCCGTGCGATCGTCGTCGATGTTGAACTCGGAACGCGTGTTCTGCCGCAGCGCCGCGAGCTTGCGCTCCACGTGTTGCACCTGCGCCGGGTTCGGCTCGACGAGCGTGAGCCGCAGCTCTGGCAATCGCGCTCGCAGGTGCAGCGCGGTGCAGCCACCGGACGCGATGAGCAGCGCACGCTCCGCCGATCGCTCGCGCAACAGCGACTCCTCCACGCGCGGGTCTTCCCGCACGACCGCGAACTGCAGAGGATCCCGTGGCAACACCATGTCGCATAGAGTAGCCAGCCGAACGTGAAACCTTCCGCCGCCATCCAGCGTTGGCTGCCGCTCGTGCCGACCGGCGGCGCCGTGCTCGACGTCGCCGCCGGTAGCGGCCGTCATGCGCGGTTGTTTGCCGAGCACGGCCACCCGGTCGTCGCTCTCGACCGGGACGTCACGGTACTGCGCACCGCTCCCGACCCGCATATCGAAGTCCTGGCGGCGGATCTCGAGGCGGATCCGTGGCCCGTGGCTGGCCGGACGTTCGCCGCCGTCGTCGTGACCAACTACCTCTGGCGCCCGCTGCTGCCGACACTCGTCGCCAGCGTCCAGCCGGGTGGCGTGCTGCTCTACGAAACGTTCGCGGTCGGCAACGAACGCTACGGCCGTCCGCGCAATCCCGATTTCCTGCTACGGCCGGGAGAACTGCTCGCGGCGATCCGTGGCGAGCTTCGGCTGCGGGAGTACGGCCATGGCGCGGAGGGCTTACCGCCGGCGGCCGTCAGGCAGCGGATCTGCGCGATCCGGCCCTGAGGGCCCGAAAGAACTCTTCACACGAGCTTCACGGTCTTCACCGCACCGCCGGCGATGCTCCCCGCCCTCATGCGCTCCAGGTCGCTCGCCATCCTCCTCCCGCTGCTCACGCTCTGGTTCCCCGGCTGCAGCAACCGCAGCGCGGACGAACCCGTCGTGTCGATTTCGTTCAACCCGGCGATCTACCTCGGGAATTGGGCCGGCACGTGGACCAATACGACGAACAACGGCACCGGCAACCTCACGATCAACGTGACTCAGGACATGATGACCATGACGGTCGAGTTCGAGATCACGGGAGAAGTGTTCGGCGTGACCGACCCCGAGCCCGAGACGTTCGAGCTCGACATCGGTGCGGGAGAAGCGGAACTCGTCAGCGTCACGTCGGACGTATTCGGAACCCTGACCGGTATCATCACTGGCTCCGCGGTGATCTCCGCCGTCGGCACGGGTGTGCCCGGTACGGCGTCCTCGTTCGAACTGATCGGGACGGTCGACGGCGACAAGATGACGGTCAACGGCGTCATCCGCCTCGAGAACGGCGGCATCACTACGGGCAACGCGACGCTGAACAAGATGTAGCCGCCCAGGGGACATTTTCTCCGAATCGGTGGCGGTCGGCCGGATTCGCTTCCGCTGTAGCAGCATCATGCTTCACCGACTCGCCACTCCTGCGCTCTCTTGCGCACTCGTCCTCGGTTCTCTCGCCAGCTGCAGCGGCAGCAGCGGCGGCGGCGCAGCCGCGTTCGACGCCAACACCTACATCGGGACCTGGACCGGCACGTGGACGAACACCACGTTCACGAGCACCGGCGCCGTCACGATGACGGTCAGCCAGTCCGGCTCGACGTTCAACGTCGCCTTCGATATGGATGGCAACGTCTTCGGCGGCGCGAACCCCGCGCTCGAGAACTTCTCGGCGACCATCGCCTCGACGAACGCCGACCTCGTGAGCATCACGTCGTCGGTCTACGGCACGGTCACGGGCTCGCTCGCGAGTGACGGGACGCTGACTCTCAACGGCACGGGTATCCCGGGCGCCGTGGATCGATTCGCGCTGACCGGCAGCTGGGGCGCGTCGCAGATCACGGCGAACGTGACGATCACGTTCGACAACTCGTCCGTCGCCAACGGCACGGCAACGCTCACCAAGACGTAGCTGCGACCGGCAATCCTGTGGATGGCTTCGTGACGACGGCGTTCGTGTTCCCCGGCCTCGATGGCGTGCAACGCGCCATCGACTTCAAACCGTTGACGCGACGACCGCGCTTCCTCGCGCTCTGGGAACGCGCCACGACGAGATTCGGCGACGACCCCGATTTCCGATCGTTCCACAACGGGCTGTTGCGCGGCGACGCGCGACTGCTGCCGAGCGTGAGGGACTGGCGCTGGCCCGCACTCGCGGTGGCCACGATGCAACTCGCACTCGCCGAGGAACTCACCCAACGCGGAATCCGCCCGTCCTTCGTCACGGGCTACTCGATCGGCAACGTGGCGCGCTCATTGTTCGCGGGGATCGCCGACCACGACGCGTTGCTCGAGTTCACGGCGGGGCTCGGCCCGATCCATCGTGGCTGCGGCGTGACGGTGATCGCGTTCGGCAAGAACAGCGTCGACGCCACACGAGCCATCAGGCGGCTCGGCGCCCACGCCGAGCACGTCAGCCATTTGTCGGACCGCATCTTCGCCGTCCCGGTCGAAACCGAGGCCGAAGAAGGGATCCGTTCGATCCTGCGGAGCCACGGCATGCGACTCTTCGAACTCGCGCCGTGCGGACTGCACGGCCCGATGCAGCGCGCGTTCGCCAACGAGCTGCGCTGGCACCTCGATCTCGCGCGACTCGCGCCACAGCGGATCCCGGTGCTGTCGAGCCAGACGCAGCGGGTATTGCGGTCGGCACGCGATCACTGCGAAGACCTCTCGGACAACGTCGCCACCCCGTTCGACTTCGCGGCAACGGTCCGGAGACTGCATGCCGATCACGGCATTCGACGCTTCGTCAACGTCGGCCCCGGCCGCCACGCCGAACACTTCGTGCAGCACACGGGCCTGCAGGTCGAAGTCGTGAATGCCGTCGAGCTGCTCGCGTCACCGAGTCGCACTGCGATTGCTCCGAACGCCACTCGCCCGCTCAGCGCGCGACCAGCGTGATGGTCACGTCGCCGCCGGCCGCGACGGTGCACGGCTGCACGAGGGCGCCCGATTCCTCCCCAGCCGGCACCAGCACGGCATCGTAGCGCCCGGCCGGCACACCCTCGATTCGGAACGCCCCGTCACCATCGACCGTTCCCCGCCGGATCCTGGCGCCGACGCCGTCGTGGGGTCGCAGCACGACGGCTGCGCCGACGGCATGCCGGCCCAGATGCCACGCTGTGCCCAGGACCGTTCCAGTGACCATGCGCGGCTCGAGCGAGTCGACCCGAATCGTCCGGCCGCCCTCGATGTCGACGAGGCGCGCGAGCGTCGACCGCCCATCGACCTCGAACTCCTGGACGATCGCGTGCAGGTTGCTCGCGAACGGTTCGGCCACCGCAGCGAGCAGGTACCGGCCCGGCGCCACGTCGCGAAACGTGAACCCGCCGCGGATATCGGCGGTAACGAAACGATTCACCGCGCCGCTGTAGAGCGCGATCGTCACCCCGGGTCGTGAGGTGCCGGCCACATGACCTGGCGGAGCTAGTTCGAGTTCGATGTTCTTCAGCTCGCCCGACATGAGCTCGAAGCGCTCCCGCGCGGCCCCGTGCTGCGGTCCGACGCCGACCACGACCGGCCCGACCGGGACGTCGTCGAACGTGAACCGGCCTGCCGCGTCGACACCGGCGCGCGCGACGAACTGCCCCCCAGGACAAACGGGCCCGGTACCGAGCCACGTGCGCGGCGGGGATTCGTCGACGCCCGGCACCCAGAGTTCGACGTGGAAGTCGGGCGTTGCCCCATGCAGGTAGCCCGCGATCCGCGCGCCGGCCGGTAGCCGCACGCTGAGCTCCGCTGGCAGTGCGGCCGGATCGACGACCAGAACGACCGGCGCATGACCCGCAGCCGTCACGACGAGGTCGCGCACCCGACCGTCGGCGAACTGCAGTTCGAAACGCCCCTCCTCATCGGTCTTCGCCGCTGGCGCGTTCTCGCCGACGTGAGCCGGCCGCGCCCGCCGACCGGCCAGAACCGGAAGCAGTGCGAGCCGAGCCCCCGCAATCGGCCGAGAGGAATAGTCGAAGACCCGGCCCCGCAACCACGGACCTGAGTGGATGACGGCCGGCTGCTTCGCTGCCTCGTCGGTGGCGGTCGGCGCGGCCGCCGCGGGGCCGTCCGCAGCAGACCCTCCCCCGGCCGGTGCACGCTTCTGGGGCTCACTTCGCATCTCACCCTGCGCCACCTCCGGCGCGGCGCGATGGGCCGTATCCGAAACCTCCGCGACCCCGCCTTCGCCCGCCCCCCCCAGCGGCACGGGATCGCCGCGTCCGAGCGACCACACGCCCACAGCCGCTGCGATCACGATCGCTGCCAACGCGAGGAACCGGGCCATCGCCAGCGATCGTAACGTCGAACTTCCCGACAGTCGCGAACGGCTCAAGTCGCCCCATGGCATCGGACCGATGAGACCTTCAGAGGAGTCGAACTCATGCGGATCACCTGGCTGTTGGAAGACGCGTCCCAGATCTGGGGCGGCGTCAAGGTCGCTCTCGAGGACGCGAACTGGCTGCAACGAAACGGCCACGAGGTCACCGTGCTGTCCCGCTCCGGGCCGCCCGAATGGATGCAGCTCGAGTGCCGTTTCGAGCAGGTCGAGGACTTCCGCCCCGAGCACCTGCCCGCCGCCGACATCCTCGTCGGCACGTTCTGGACGACCGTGCCGTGGGCCGCGAGCGCGGGACCAGGCAAGGGCGTACCCGTGCACTACTGCCAGGGCTACGAGGGCGATGCGCAGGAGAACGCCGCATTGCGTGAGCGCATCGAGGCGGCCTACCGCCTGCCCGGTGTCGAACACATCACGATCAGCGACAACCTCACGGCGCTGCTGCAGGAACGCTTCGGCATCGCCAGCCGCCAGGTCGTCTACGCAATCGACGAGAGCGTGCACTTCCCCGGTGAGGAACGCGCTCCGGGGTCGCCGCTGCGCGTCGGCCTCGTCGGTCCCTACCAGATCGGCTGGAAGGGCCTGCCGACGGGTTACGAAGCGTGCCGACTCGCGCAGGCTGCGGGCCAGAACCTCGTGCTGGTGCGAGCCACGAACACGGCTCCCGACGCCGCCGAACAGAACACGCAGTTCCCGGTCGAATGGCACGAGCAGCTGCCGCCGGCGCGGATGGGCGACTTCTACCGCTCGCTCGACGTCTTCATCGGGACGAGTATCGGCCCTGAAGAAGGCTTCTTCCTGCCCGCGATCGAAGCGATGGCGTGCGGAGTCCCGACCGTGCTGACCGACATCCCCTGCTTCCGGAGTCACGCGCGCCTGCACGGCAATGAGTCGTACACGCTCTTCGTACCTCCGGGCGACTCCGCGGCGATGGCCGAAGCGATCGTCGTCGCCGGCCGCATGCCCGACGTGCGCACGAACCTGAGACGCCACGGCCTCGAAGTCGCGGCGCATTACACGCGCAATGCCCACGGTCGCGACCTCGAGGCCGCGTTCCGCGAGTTCGTGGCCAACCGTGAACCAGCCACGGCCACGCTGGTCACCGACATTCCGTCGGCACCAGAGCCGGCACCGATCCGTCTCGCACCTACACCAATGCCGGCATCGATACCTCACTCGCCAAGCGTGGTCGAAGCTCGAGCACTGCTCGAAGCCGGTGACGCGATGGCCGCCGTTCGCCTGTGCGACACGCTCGCGCGCGGCGGCGTCGACAGCGAAGAGCTGCACATCGTTCGCGGCACGGCGCTGCACGCACTGAATCTCTACGCCGATGCAGCGCAGGCGTTCCGCGCCGCGATCGTCGTCGGCGGCCGCACCGCGGACGCGTTCAACCGCCTCGGCATGGTGCTGTTCCAGGCCGGCGACCAGCGCGGCGCGCGCCAGAGCTTCGAACGTGCGCTCGTGCTGCAACCCGAGCACGCCGACGCGCGCAGCAACCTCGATTCCCTGACGGCCGCGTAGCGGTACCGACGACCGGGGATCGCCATGCGCATTCTCTGCAACCTGCCGCTCGAGTGCTTCGACGAGCGTGAGGCGTTGCGCGACGTCGAACTCGTCACATACGGACCCGCCGATCGCATGCTCGTCGACGGCGTGCATTTCCCGTTCGACGTCGAGTTCGACCCGTCAGCCGGCAGTTGGGACGAACTCGCGGCAAAGCTACCGCCTGGCTTCACGCCCGACCTGCTGCTGATCTACTGGCCGGACCAGGAACCGTTACCCGCGGGGCTCGAACACTGCCCGGTCCCCATCGTCGGGGTCGTCTCGGACTACAACCTCGCGTTGCCCTATCTCGCGGGACTGTGGCCGTTCTTCGACACGGTGTTGTGTGACCGCGCCGGCCAGGATCTGTTTCGCCGCCTGTCGTTCGCCGACGTGAAGTACTGGTGCCAGTATGCCCACAAGCGCCCCTTCCATCGCCTGATGCCCGAGGTCGGCCCGCGCGACATCGACATCGGTTTCGCCGGCAACCTAAGCCCGTCGGTACAGCGCGAGCGCGCGCCATGGGTCGAACGCGTACGCCGGCTCGGCGACGAGAACGTGCACGCTTCGCTGCTCTCCGGCCTGCACGGTCGGAACTACGGCAGTTTCCTCAACCGCTGCAAGATCGGCTGGAATCGCAGTATTCGCGGCGAGATCAACCTGCGGGCATTCGAAGTTCCGGCCTGCGGCGCGGTCCTGATGATGGAACGCGACAACCTCGAGGTCCGCGACTTCTTCGTGCCCGACGAGGAGTGCGTGCTCTACGGCGACGACGACTTCGAACAGCAGGTGCTCGAACTGCTGCTCGACGACGACCGCCGGAAGCGCATCGCGAAGGCCGGGCACCACCGCGCGCAGCAGCACCGCCTCGGCAACCGCATCGGCGAGGTCGGGCAACTGCTGGCTTCGCAGACGCCAACTCGCCCGCAGAGCACCGAGGCCGACCGCGTGCTCGGTCGCGCTGTCGCGATGCTGCTTACGTGGGCGCCAGGGGAGAACATCGCCGCTGCCGCACTCGCCGCCAACCAGCTGGCTCCCGACGATCCCCGTACGCTCAACCTGCTCGCGCTCGCCACGCTGCGCTGGCGCGGCAGCGACGGCGGCGGCACAGCCTGGAAGCTGCTGCACCGCGCGCTCGAGATCTCACCGAGCTACGTGCCGGCGGCGACCAATCTCGCCGCGCTCGCGAGCGCCACACAGGACCACCATCTGCTAGGGCGTGTGCAATGCGAAGTCGATCGCCGAATCGAAGGACCGGATTGGCGCGACCTCGACGGGCCGACGTTGCCGTTCGGTTACGCCGAGCGCGCGATCGACCGCTCGCTCGCACTGCAGAGCGCGGTGCGTGAAGGCGACCCAGGGTTGTTCGCAGCGACCCTCGCCGACTGAGTAACCGGCCGCGCTATCGAATCGGGTCGATGCGATAGAGCGCTCCGAACGTGAGCACCAGGAGCTCACCGGTGACCCCACGCTGAACGTCGACCGGCAAGTTCCTGGTGCCGTTGACCGCGAACTCCACGAAGTCTGCCTCGATGTCGACGTCGGTTCGTTGGGCGCCGGACATCACGAAGCGCCTCACGGCGTGCTCCGCGTAGAGGCTCAGGTAGAGCGACTCCGCCGCGTCGCCGGACCAGCCGGAGATCACCGGGTCCTGGAACACCAGCCCGGTCGGCGCGACGACGTCGGGCCAGTGGCGCAGGACCGCGCCGGTAGCGGCGCCGTATGACCCCGCGACACCGCCCCACTCGAAGTTACGCCCGCCCTGCAGCAGGACCAGGTAATCATCGGCTGCGGGCCCGTTGTCCGCGGCGAACAGACCACCGAGCGTCGGGTGCAGGGTCAGCGCGAACGTGTTGCGCAGGCCCTTCGCGAAGACATGGCTCGACGGATCCGGGTTGTCGCCGGGGATACCGCCGTCACTCGGCCGCACCCGCAGGACCTTGCCGGCGAACTGGCCGTCATCCTGGGCCAACGCCGGGTCTTCGGTATCGCCGATCGTCAGCAGCAGCATCCCAGCAGCGTCGAAACACAACGCGCCGCCATTGTTGATCGCGCTGACCGGCAGGTCGTCCAACAAGACGGCCGCGGCCGTCGCGGTGTTGCCGACCGCGCGCCACCGCAGCAGCTGCCCACGATCCGGCTTGCCCGCGCCAGCCGGCGTGCAGGCATAGGCGAAGACCAGACCGTCGATGGCGAAGTCGGGCGACAGCGCCACCCCGAGCAGCCCAAGGTGGCCGCCACCGAGTACGGGCACGGTGACGAACGGCGCGCCGAGCAGATTGCCGCTCGCGTCGACGATGCGGATGGCGCCAGTCGTCAGTTCGGTAACGAAGGTCCGGCCGTCCGGCGCGACCGCCATCTTCGCCACGCCGTTCGGCAAGCTGGCGACCTCGCGACACTCGTAGCCTACCGCCAGACTCAGCACGTCCGCGGGCAGTGCCCGCCCGATCGCGACGGCCACCCGACCTTCGATGCGGCGATCACCAGAACGCGCAGAAACGACATAGTCCTGGCGGGCCGTCACGGTCGTCGGCGTGCCCGCGATCCGGCCCGTCGCGACATCGAGCGCGAGCCCGGCCGGCAACGCCGGCCGGACCTCGAAGTCGCGCAGCTCACCCACGACATCGGGATCCACCTGCGCCACATCGCCGACGCGCAACGTCACGCCAGCTGCCGGAAACTGGAGCACCTCACCCGAGGCGCTGCCACCGCTGCACGCGACCGCTGTCAGCCCCGCCGCGAGCACCGGAAGTATGCGCCGCCCCACCGTCACAGGATCACATCCGGCTGACTCGCGATCGCGAGTTCCTCGGCGAACACCGTCGTCGGGTCGGCGACCCCGAGGTGGGCCTCGAGCACGCGACCGTAGATCCCCCGGAAATCGACGCCGTAGGCCAGGTTGCTGGCGTCGAGATCGGCGTTGGTGAGCGCGGGACCGTGAAGGCCACCACGCACGGCCCCACCGAGGAGGATCATATTGCCGGCCTCACCGTGGTCGGTTCCCGAGGATCCGTTCTCGAAGTTGCGCCGTCCGAACTCGGACATCACCACGATCACGGTGTCGCTCCAGACCCCCATGGCCTTGAGATCGTTGGCGAGATCCGCGAGACCTTCGTCGAGGTCCTGCAACAGGCCGGCGTGGCGCGACAGCTGCGCGCCGTGCGTATCGAACCCGCCGAGCCGGGTGTAGTAGACCCGGGTCTCGAACCCCGCCTGCACCATCCGCGCCACGTCGAGCAGTCGCTGCGACAGCGGGCCGGTGCGGTAGGTCACCGTCGAGGTGTAGTTGTCCACGGCATCACGGATCTGGCCGGCGAGCGCGTGCCCGGTCAGCAGCGCGTCGCGGGCCGGGGAAGCAGTGCGCGCGTCGAGGATGTCGCGCAACACCTCGAGACGGTGGGCGTGGTTGTTCGAGTAGCGCGAATCGTTGTCGAACCGGAAGCGGCTCAGCGACCCGACCGACAGAGGATCGGAACCCGCCCCCACGAACGCCCGGTGGCGTCCACACGCAATCGACACCGCTCCGAGCGTCGTCGGCGCGTATTGCGCTGCATACCGGCCGACCCAGCCGTTGCCGTTCGGCGTGTCGCGCAGTCCCTGCGCCCAGATCTTGCGGCTGGTGTCGTGGCTCTTGTTCGCGCGCTGGTAGCCGACCTTCTGGACGATCGCGACGTCGCCATCGCGATACATCTGCGCGAGACTGCCGAGCTCCGAGTGCAGTCGAAACGCGCTCGTGCCGTACGGTCCAGTATCGATCGGCAGCGTCGCACCACTGCCGAGCGCGAGCGTCGGCCGTTGCACCGCGTAGTTCGAAAGCCCCTGAGGCACCACCGTGTTGAGCCAGTCGTTGCCACCATCGAGCTCCACGACCACGACGAACTTGCCTGACCGCCGCGGCGACCCAACGGGCGCGACAGCCGCAGCCGCACGATCCACCGGCCCGAGAGCCGCCACCCCGAGCGCGCTGAGGGTGAATCGAATCGCGTCACGGCGCGTGACCCCTGCCGACTGGTTCTTGGAAGTGTTCATGTCCTTCTCCCTGCGTTCTGTTGTTCGAAGCGATCAGCGCGCCAACGCACCGGGGTGACTGGCGAGGATGTAGAGCAGGCCGCGAACGCGCTCGTCGATGTGACGTGAGTCATTGACGTCGAACGGATCCGGCTCGACGACGACACCCGAGCGCACGTTCGAATCGAGGTAGGTCACCAGACGGGTGCGTTCCTCGATCGAGAGCGTGACCGCCAGCAGGCCCGCAAAGTGATCCACCACGGCGCCCGGATCCGTCTCCCCCGCGGGCATCGCGAGCACGACACCGTTCGTTGTCTGATACGTCCGATCACCGATGACCCGCCGCACGAGGTTGGCGCGCTCGACGACACCGTCCGCCGACAGCCACTCCTCGCCCTGCGGCCAGCCGAACACGGACGGCGGCCGACTCGGCTGCTGCGCCACCGAGTTCAGTTCATCGCGCATCGTGCGCGGCGCCACGAGTAGTCCGGTGCTGCGAACGAAGCCGATGCCGAAATCCACCGGACTGCGAACCATCTCGCCGGCGGCGGCGTAGAACGCCTGCGACAAGAAGAGCCGCCGCAGAACCGGGCGCATCTCGTAGTTCGCGTCCCGGATGACCTGCGCCAGGTTGCGGACCTGCTCGTCGGAGGGTGCGTCACTGACGAACTCGAGCAGCAGTTTCTCGGCGAGCCAGCTGGCGACATCGAGCGTCGCGAACGTCAGGTCCACCATCGCCGCGTAGTCGTCGCCGAGCTCGCCCGTGCCGAACATCACCTGCTCGAAAACGACCTTCGCGAACGTGTCCTTGCGACTGACGTCGAACTCCATGAACCGCAGGTTCGTGCCGCTGTCGAGCCGGTTCTGGTAGCCGGTGAACGCGCGCGACGCCTCACGGATATCCCCTTCGGTGTAGCCGTTGTCGGCACCGACAGTGAACAGCTCGAGGAACTCCCGCGCGAAGTTCTCGTTGGGCTCGCCCTTCCTGCTGTCGTCGCCGTCCAGCCATTCGAGCATCGCCGGGTCGCGAGCGACCGCAAGGACGAGATCGCGGAAGCTGCCCAGCCCGTCACGACGCAGCAGGTTGATGTGATCAACCATCCAGTGCCGCTCCTGCGAGGACAACACGTCGCTCGCGACGGCAAAGTGGTCGTGCCAGAACATCGCGAGCCGCTCACGGAAGGGCGCTTCAGTGCGCATCATGATGTCGACCCACCATTCGGTGATCGCGTTGCTCGAAGGGAACTTGCCCTCCAGCCCGACTGGATCGCTCGAGTTGACCAGCAGTGCGAACGCGCTGGTCTCCACGGCGGTCGTGCCGATCGCCGGCGGTGCAAGCATCGCATCGACGAACGCCGGCAGGCCGATGTCGAGTGCCCGCTGCCGTTCGGCCGATGTGATCCCGAAGTGCGTCCGCAGCAGCAGGTGGTCGACATCGACGGTGTCGAACTCGGCCTTCTGCGCCATGGAGTCCCGGGGCTGGCTGCCAGCGCCACCCCCGCTGCCACAACTGCACGCGAGCACCAACACAGCGCCCGCTGCAACTCGTACCGTGAGCCTTTGCATCGTTCTTCTTCCCGACCCCGACCCTATCACGGGTCGGAAGACCCGATCGGAAGTGGTCGATTGGCACCTGGGTGGAACCCGTAGCACGGCGGCAAGACCCGTCTCAGACCGGGAACCCGGGGTTGTCCCTGAACGAGGCCGACCCGAGCCGAACGAACGGGCCTAGCCGTGAGCCGTCGCGATCTCGCCGGCCTCACCGTCGGTTGGCGGCAGCTCGACGGCGAGCTCGTCCGCCGCGACCATCGCGGCGTCGACGTCCGCGGCATCCCAGAGCAGGCCAGCGAGCCGCTCGTGAACCTCGTCGCGTGGATCGCGCAGGAGCTGCTCGAGCGTCGACAGGTCCTGGTCGGGCTCGCGTCGGGTCTGGATCAGCGGATGCTCGAGCGAACTGGCCTCGAACTGCTCGCGCGGGAACGGTCGATACCGGCAGAAGAATCCGAAGTGCCACGGCAGGAACCGCATCGCGCGGGTGCGCCCCTTCTCGTCGTCGCGGAAGTGCTCCTTGAGCTTCGCCGCGAAGTCGAAGTAGATCGCGAGCCGCTCCTCCGCGGTCGGCTCGATCGCCCGCCCTTCGGCGATCTCGCGGAAGATCCACGGTTTGATGAGCGCGCCGCGACCGATCATCACGGATGCGACGCCGCTCTGTTGCCACAACCGCTCGGTCTCGTAATGCGTCAGCAGATCGCCGTTTCCGATCACCGGCACGCCACGCTCGCTCGCGACCCGACCGATCGCCTCCCAATCCGCGGCGCGTGAGTAGCGCTGCTCGCGCGTCCGTCCGTGGATGCCGATCGCCGCCGCGCCGGCCTCCTCGGCAAGCCGCGCGACCTCACTGACGTTCTGCGAATCGAGCGACCAACCGAGCCGCAGCTTCACCGTCACCGGCACGGGCAACTCACGCGCCATCGCCTCGACGACCCGCACGAGCGTGTTCGTCTTCTTCATCAACACGGCGCCCATGCCGCGCCGCACGACGTCCCGGATCGGGCAGCCGCAGTTGATGTCGACCCAGCTCGCGCCCTGTTCGACCGCGGCCAGGCCTGCGGCGACCGACTCGTCGGGTTTGAGCGCCGCGAGCTGCACGCCGAAACATGTCTCGTCCTGATGCTTGCGGAGCAGCGCCAGCTCGCTGCGGCTCTTGCGCACGACCTGCCGCGCGTAGGCCATCTCGCCCATCGTGACCTCGCAGCCATGGGCGAGACAGAGCCGCCGAAACGGCAGGTTGCCGCCCTTGGTCAGCGGCGCCAGGAACACACGGCCCGAGAAGTCCATCCGCGGCATGCTGACCGCACTCCGGGCTGGATTCCACTCGCTATACTCTTTGGGCCCCTGCTCTCTTCCTCATGCACATCTCGTATCTGATCGGTGCCACGGCCGTTTGCGCCGTGCTCACCGCATTCTGGCTCACGGCCGGCGAGGCACCGAACCAGCCCGCTAATGCCGGAATCGCCACTGCCACCACGGCGAAGCCCGCGGTCAGCCCCCCGCCGCAACTCCCCGGCAGCGGACACTACGTGCTCGTGATCGAAGGCGATCGCGACGCCCTGACCGTCACGCACAGCAGCCGCAAGCCAGCACGTTGGGCCGGGGTACAGAAGGGCCTCGTGAGCCAGTGGTCGCTGTCGATTCGAGACGCCGCCAACAACGAGCTCGAGTCGATCCCGCTCGACCTCTCGCACTTCGACCTCCGCCCCGAACGCAAGGGCGGCGCGCTGAAGGTGCAGGGCTGCGTCGTGCGCGACACCAAGGTCGGCATCCTCGCGTCGGTGCCGTGCCTCGAGAACGCGGCGCGCTACATGTTCCTCCGCGGCAAGGAAGTCGTCGGTTCGGTCGCCGCAACCCGCGTCTTCGAACTCGCGGGAGGCGGCCGATGATTCGCTGCACACTCGCCGCGCTGCTGCCGCTCGCCGCGCTCGTGCCATTGACGGCGCAGACCGTCACGACCGTGCTGAGCAACGGCACCACGGACACGCGCTACGACATGGTCATCCTCGGGGACGGCTACCAGGCGCACGAACAGAACCGGTTCAACAGCGACGTCAACACGTTCCTGACCTCGCTGTTCAACACGCAGCCGTATCAGACGTTCGCGTCGTATTACAACGTGCACACGGTCTTCCGGGCCAGTGTCGACAGCGGCGCGGACCATCCCGACGCCAACCCGCCGATCGTCAAGAACACCGTCTACAACGCGTCCTACAACACGGGCGGCACGCCGCGCTGCCTCTACATCGGCAACACGAGC
The DNA here is from genome assembly GCA_024743115.1 of bacterium. GTDB lineage: Bacteria > Planctomycetota > UBA1135 > UBA1135 > UBA2386 > JAGQRA01. The sequence goes on from JANSXC010000005.1 coordinate 36,794, forward strand.
CAGGCGCTCGCGGACGCCGCGCTGGCCCCCGCAACCGAAGGCCGCGTGCTCGTGATGGTCAACGACAGCCGCTACGGCGGGTGCGCGTCTCAGTTCGCCGTGAGCTACAACGGCAGTTCGATGGCGCAGGTGCAGATCCACGAACTCGGGCACAGCCTCGGCCAGCTCGCGGACGAGTACGATTATCCCAACAGCACCTACACCGGACCCGAGCCGAGCTCGGTCAACATCACGACGTCTCCGCAGGGACAGAAGTGGTCGCACTGGTGGGGCACTGGCGGCATCAGCTCGTCGGCGCACCAAGGCGCCGGCTACTATCGCTACGGTCTGTACAGGCCGCGCAACAACTGCCTGATGCGCTCGCTCGGACAGCCGCTATGCGCCGTCTGCGCGGAGAACATCGTCAAGATCACCAACTCGGTGTGCCAGGCGATCGACACGACCACGCCGGCGACGACGACGTTCCAGCTCACACGCGGCCAGCAACAGAGCTTCGCGTTCACGCACTACGTACCGATCGCGAACAACCCGACCATCTCGTGGCTCTTGAACGGCCAGCCGATCAGCGGCGCCACGACGACGAGCTACCTGCTCGACACGACCGGTATGAGCCTCGGCGTGCACACGGTCACCTGCCGCATCGCCGATAACTCGTCGTTCGTGCGGCTCGACCCGGCGACGCTCATGGAACACGAGCACACGTGGACCGTGAACGTGGCGGATCCGACCGTCGCGCAGCTGCGCCTGCCGACGATGACGATCCAGGATCTCTGGGTCGACCCCGGCGAAACGATGACGCTCGACTACTCGATCATCAACGACGGGCCCGCGACGGCGACGTTCGACATCGAGTTCTTCCTGTCGCAGACGACGGCCTGGACCCCAAACGACATCTACCTTGGCAAGGTCACGATCAACAACCTCGCGGCGACGCAGCAGCAGGTTCTGCAGCACGTCGTGGACGCGCCCTGGCGCCTCGGTGACGGCCTGCATTTCATCACGGCGGTGGCCGACCGCACCAATCAGGTGCCCGAGCTCATCGAGAACGACAACGTTCGCTTCGTCGCGATCCTCGGCACGACCGGCAACTGCTTCACAAAGCTCGAGTACGACGACCCGCTGCTCTACCCGCACGACGTCGGCAGTGTGTCGACCGGCACGGGCGGCACCCTGCATCCGACCGTCGTCGCGCCGTGCGCGACTCCGGGCACGCTCTACCTCATCGCGTGGGGCGGTTCCGGAACGACGCCGGGCACGACGCTCGCGCCCGGTACGACCATCCCACTCAACCAGGACTTCTACACGCAGCTCGGCTTGTCGCTCGTGAACGGCCCGCTGTTCTCGGCGTTCTTCGGCACGATCGACGCGCAAGGTCTCGGACGCGCCACGTTCGACCTGCAGCCCGCGGTCGGACTCTGGCCGTCGAACGGCCACTTCGCCGCGCTGCTCATCGACAGCTCGCCTGCGTTCGCCGGCACGACGAACCCGATCGTGATCTCGATCACGCCCTGAGCGAGATCAGCGCGGTTCTATCGCGGCTGCGACAGCAGCCGGTACATCCGTTCGTCGTCGAACGTCTCGCGCACGTGCAGATAGGCGCGCTGCTGCACGCGCGCGACGACGACCTCGAGCGCGGGGAACACCCAGACGTCCGTGTCGAGGTAGCCCCGCATCGACCAACCGCGGCCGCCGGGCTCGCGCCACCAGAGCAGCCCGTAGTCCGACTTCTGCGGGCACGGCGCCAGCATCGCATCGAGCCACGACTCCGAGACGACCTGACCCTTCCCCGGCCACTTGCCCCGCAGCCGAACGAGTTCGCCGAAGCGGGCGAACTCCCGCAGCGTCGTGCGCGCATCGGCGAAGGTGTTGGTCGCGCCTCGCAGGCTGCGCATCGACGTCGCGACCGCCCCAAGCGGTTCGAACAGTGATTCCCGAGCAAACTCGTCGAGCGGCTGCCCCGCAGCCGACTCGAGAATCGGCGACAGCAACTGCACCCCTTCGTTGGTGTATTCCCACTGCGCCCCCGGCGCACGAACGACCGCCTGTCGGCGCGCGAAGTCGTTCCAGCTGTCGCCCCGCCGGCGCTCGACCATCGATCGGCGCGGCAGCCCCGCGGTCATCGTCAGGAGGTGTCGAACGGTGACCTTGCCACGAGCACCCTCGCGCCATTCCGGCAGGAACTCCCCCACCGCCGCATCGATGTCGAGCTTGCCGCGATCGACGAGCAGCCCCGCGAGCAGCCCCGTGATCGACTTGCACGACGACATCGTGTGCATCGGCTCGTGATACAGCGGCGAGTAGTATTCGAGCACGACTCGCCCGGCCTTCGCGACGAACAATCCGTCCGCGCCGGAGCGCTTCGCGAGCTGTTCGAGTTCTGCGATCGTCGCCGCGTCGTACGGCGGCTCCTCGGCCGCTGCGAGTTGCCAATAGGAGTCTTCGGACGGCGGTGAGTAGACGGGTGCGTCCACGGTCAACCCTGCGAGCACGGGCAGCCCGAGCGACTCCCGCATGAGGCGCATCTGCAGCGGCAGTCGATTCTCGGCCGGCAACCCCTTGGCCGCAGCCACGAAGCCGGCGAAAGCCTCACCGGCATCGTCACGCTTCAGCGACTGCCGAGCGAACGCCAGATGCAGCCAGAGGTCGCACCGCTGTTCGATCGAGCCGACGTCACGCGTCAGCAACGCCTCCGCCCGCTTCGCGGCGGCCGCAAACCGCCGAGTCTGATTGTCGTGACGCACGGTCCAGATCTCGGTCGGCAGATCCCGCCACGCCGCCGCCTCGGCCGGCTTCGCCTTTCCGGCCGCCTGCGCCGGCAGGCCAGGCGCCGCCCCGCCAAGAACGGTCCAACCCAGTATCGCCCAGAAAGTGCCCACCCAGACCAAGGCCCGCCCCGCGCCATTGTTCATGCCGCGAGCTACGTGCCAATCATCTCGGCTGCGAGTACGTCATGCACAAACTCGCCTGGCCCGTATCGAAACCGGTCGAGCAACTTCTGGGAACCGAGTTCGAGCTATAACCTCGCAACGTGGAATGAGCTGACCAGACCAATCGTGGCACCTGACGAACCTCCTACGAACCGAACGTATCGGCCAGCCGTCCGTGGCCTGGTATTCGGCCTGCTTGCGGTCGCCGCACGCGCGGCAACGATCGGGTTCGCGTTGTTCGCATTCAGCGGCTACGAAGGAGATCGAAGCAAGCAACTGTTCGTAGTCATGGAGCTACTGCCGATCTTCAACCTTGTTGCGACAGCAATCGCCCTGATCGGCGTCGGCTACTCGGCCATCGCCGCGCATCGAAAGGAGTGGGGACTCGTACTGGTGCTGGCGTGGCTCGCGAGCATTCTCGCAGTGCTGTTCGACGTCGAACCGTTCTACTACGCCGCGCTCTAGCGCCCGAGCGGCTACCTCGAGCTTCGCCCAGCCCAACTAGAGGTTCCGGGCCCGTCTTGATGGTGGCGATGCTCGGCCATCACCGACTCGCCGAACTCATCGCCACCAACATGTCGGTGCCGAACCACTCGTCGACAGTGTGATCACCGAGTTCCGCTGCGAATGGCGCGAGGACAGCCCGCCCCGCAGTAAGGTCGTCACACGCCAGCAGCACCAATCGCCCCTCGCCGATGCGGGCATCGAGCACCGCCGCGTCGTGGGCCGCGAGCGCATCGCCGCATGATCCGTCCGTGATGGTGACCATCACGTAGCCGCGGCCGCCGGCGCCGGGCGGCAACTGTTTTCCCGCACGCTTCGCGGCGGCCTGGCGCTCGAGGTCGGCGGCGACGCACTCATGCATCGGATACGTGGTCGAGAAGTCGTGGTACTCGAAGCGGAAGATGCCCGCTCGGAAGCAGGGATCGGTCTCGGCCAGTTGCTGGGCCCGTTCTCGGTCCGTCGTCGCGAGCACGAAGATTCCGCGCAGGTCCGCCGCCGACTTCTGCCGGCCGTAGGGCCCCGCGAGCAGCAGGTCGCCGGCCTGCGCAAGTCGGCCCATGTTGGCGAAGTGGCCCGCGAAGTGCTCGCGACGCTGCTCGGGTGACAACGCGGACGAGTCGACGTCGCCCGTTCTGAGGATGACGAGTGTCGCGTCCGTGACCCCCTCGCGGGACGCGGCCTCGGGATTCGGAGCCGCGCACGCGGCGAGGCCGAGCAGACCGAGCAGGGAACGACACGCGATGGATCGGGGCAGCATTTGCGGGATCGTATCGGGGAGTTCCGTAGTCTTGCGTGGCGAAACTTTCCGCCATCTGCGACCCGCTCCCGACGAGCCCAACCACGAGCCCAGGACATGCCCTTCGAACTCCGCCGCAGCCTGCAGCCTCCGCGCGAAGACCTGAACGCGCTCTACCCCGCAATCGAGCCCTACGACCACGGCCACCTCGCGGTCGACGACCATCACGAGATCTACTGGGAACAGTGCGGCAACCCGAACGGCAAGCCCGTCGTGTTCGTGCACGGCGGCCCCGGCGGCGGCGCGGGCGAGGACTACCGGCGGTTCTTCGATCCGGCCGTGTATCGGATCGTGCTGTTCGATCAGCGCGGTTGCAAACGCAGCCGGCCTTACGCGAGCCTGCAGGACAACACCACCTGGCACCTCGTCGAGGACATCGAGAAGATCCGCGAACATCTCGGCATCGAGCGCTGGCAGGTGTTCGGCGGCTCCTGGGGCAGCACGCTGAGCCTCGCCTATGCCGAAACCCATCCCGAACGGGTCACCGAACTCGTGCTGCGTGGCATCTTCATGCTGCGACGCAAGGAGTTGCTCTGGTTCTATCAGGACGGTGCGAGCCACATCTATCCCGACGCCTGGGAGAAGTACCTCGAGCCAATCCCGCTCGTCGAACGCGGCGACCTGATGAGCGCCTACTACCGCCGGCTCACGAGTCCCGACGAAGCGACGCGACTCGCGGCCGCACGCGCGTGGTCGATCTGGGAAGGTTCGACGAGCCTGCTCTATCCCGACAGCAAGAAGATCGCGGAGACCGGCGCCGACGACTTCGCGGTCGCGTTCGCGCGGATCGAGTGCCACTACTTCGTGAACGGCGGGTTCTTCGAGACCGAAGACCAGCTGCTGCGCGGCATCGATCGCATCCGCGACATCCCGACGGTGATCGTCCAGGGTCGCTACGACGTCGTCTGCCCGGCGCGATCGTCCTGGGATCTGCACCGCGCGTGGCCCGAAGCCGAACTCGTCGTCATCGAGGACGCCGGCCACTCGGCGTTCGAGCCCGGTATCCGCAGCGCGCTGCTCGAGGCGACGGACCGCTTCAAGAACCGCGATTGATGACCGACAACGAGCTCTCCACGCCATCGCTCCGCCCAATCGGTATCCTGCACTGTAACGCGACCGTGCATCACGAAGCGCCGCGGCAGAGCGGCCTCGGCCGCGGCACGACCGGCCGGTTGCTCGTGCACGAGGAGTTCCAGAACGGCCTCGCCGATCTCGACGGCTTCAGCCACGTCTGGCTGCTGTTCTGGTGTCATCATGCGCGCGGTCGGCCACTGCAGGTCCAGCCGCCGCGCGATACGAAGAAGCGCGGCGTCTTCGCGACCCGCGCACCGCAGCGCCCCAACCCGATCGGCCTGTCGGCCGTGCGGCTCGTGCGGCGCGACAAGCGCGTGCTGCACGTCGCCGATCACGACCTGCTCGACGGCACACCGATTCTCGACATCAAACCCTACCTCGCCTACTGCGATCGGATCGATGCGACCAGCGCCGGGTTCGTCGACGCGCTGCCCGATGACGCAAACGACCACCGCCAGTGGTGGCAGGACAAGAACGTCGCGCCGCCGACGACCTACGCCCCGTTCCTCGAACGAGAAGGCGCTCCGGGTCCGAACGAGCGCAGCGACTGAACCGCCGTGCGTATCTTCACGACGGACGCGTTCCCGATCCCGCTGCCGGACGGGCATTTCTTTCCGCTCGCGAAGTACCGCATGCTGCGCGAAGAAGTGGAGGCCCGCGGCCTGCCGCGCGGCGGCCACTGCGAAGTCGCGCCGGCCGCCGACGACGCCACGCTGCGATGCGCCCACACTGCCGACTACGTCACGCGAGTGACGACTGGTCAGTTGTCGCCGCTCGAACAACGCCGCATTGGCCTGCCGTGGTCGCCAGAACTCGTCGAACGCAGCCGCCGCTCCGTCGGCGCAACGTTGGCCACGTGCCGCGCGGCGTTGACCGACGGCCTCGCCGCGTATCTCGGCGGCGGCACACATCACGCCGCGGCCGCGCGCGGCGCCGGCTACTGCGTCTTCAACGACGCCGTCGTCGCCGCCCGGACACTGCAGAACGAAGGCCTGATCCGACGCGTGGTCATCCTCGACTGTGACGTTCATCAAGGCGACGGCACCGCGGAGCTGGTGGCCGACGACCCAAAGATCTTCGCGTTCTCGATCCACGGCATGTCCGGCTATCCGAAGTTCTCGGCGGCCGGCGATCTCGACGTTCGCCTGCCCAACGGCACGGGCGATGTGATCTACCTTGCAGAACTGGAGGACGGCCTGCGCATCGCGCTCGAGCGCTCGAACGCAAACCTCGCGATCTACCTTGCCGGTGCGGATCCGCACGAAGGCGACCGGATCGGCAAGATGAAGCTGACCGCGGCCGGCCTCGCCGCCCGCGACGAGATGGTGCTGGACGCCTGCCGCGCCCGTGGCCTGCCGATCGCCATCACGATCGCCGGGGGCTATGGCCGCGATCTCAACGACGTCGTGGCGATCCACACCAGAACGATGGAGCTCGCCTGCGCCCGGCAAGCTACATGACGTCGCGTTCCGAGACCGCGGCGCGCGCCGCTCCGGCGCCATCGACGTTTACCAGCTAGACTCTTCTCAGCGGCCCTCCCCTCCCTCGAAGGCCGGCCTCACTTCCCCGAGGTGCTTGACGACCGCCGCCCCGGCGGCGAGCGTAAATCGCGTAACCGATGTCCGGCTCAGAAAGAAAGCTCATCCTCCCGACGATCACCGCGGCGATCCTCGTCCTCGCAGGCCTCACGGGTTGTCACAACAGCAGCTCCGGTGACTCCACACCACCGATCAACATCGCGTTCGTCGGCAACGTCACGATCGCTCCCGCGCCCAACCCCTGGGTGCCCCAGGTCGCCGTCATCAGCGTCGAGACGAGCACACCGACTAGGATCGAACTGCGGATCACCGGCCCTGAAGGCACGCGCGAGGTCGTTGCCGCGCCGTTCTACTCGACGTTCCATCCGCGCATTCCGCTCGCTGGCATGAAGCCCGACACCGAGTACTCGGTCGAGGTCATCGCGCGCAACTCGGACGGTCAATCCGTGGCCGCGCCAAACACCCTTCAGTGGCGCACGGATCCCCTGCCCGCGGCTTTCCCGCCGATCGAAGTGCAGACGAGCATGCCGCGCTACATGGAGGACGGTCACATGCTGCTGTCCATCCTCGGCGACGTCCCGGGCAGCATCCCGACGATCATCGACGCCGACGGCGACGTCGTCTGGTTCGTCAACAGCGCGTTCACGCTGCCCGGCGAGCAGGTGATGGCGTTCCCGATGAAGAACGGCAACCTGATGCTGCTCGCGGCGCAGCAGCTGCTCATCGAGATGAATCTGCTCGGTGACATCATCCAGGTGTTCCACGCCTCCGGCCTCGGCAACACGGTGCCGGGGTCGTTCGCGGTCGCCACCGAGAGCTTTCATCACGAGTTCGTCGAACTGCCCGAAGGCAGCGACGCGGACTATGCCGTGCTCGGCACGGAGCTCAGAACGCTGCCGAACTATCCGATGGACGAGGTCGACCCGACCCAGACGGTGCCGTCCGCGGACGTGATCGCCGACGAGATCATCGAGTTCAAGAAGGACGGCACGGTCGTGCGGCGCATCAGTCTGTTCGACGTCCTCGATCCGTATCGCATCGTCTACGACTCGCTCAACGACTTCTGGGACGACCACTATGGCCGCCCGACCTACGACTGGAGCCACGCCAACGCCCTCGTACTCGACGAGCGCACGAACAGCTGGGTGCTGTCCCTGCGGCACCAGGACTGCGTGATCCAGGTCCAACGCAACTCGGGCGTGCTCGAGTGGATCCTCGGCAACCCCGAGCGCTGGAACCCACCGTGGAGCAACGCACTGCTCACGGGCACCGGCGCCAACTTCGACTGGCCCTACCACCAGCACGCGCCGCAGCTGCTACCGGACGGCACGATGATGCTGTTCGACAACGGCAACAACCGCGCGATTCCGCCGGCGCCGAAGATGCCGCCGCCGCAGTCCTACAGCCGCGCAGTGCAGTATCGCATCGACGCGACGAACCGCACGGCCGAGCAGCTCTGGGCCTACGGCGGTCCGCCGGGCGGGAGCGAGCCGTCGTTCTATTCGTTCTTCGTGAGCAGCGCGTTCCGCCAGCCGGTCACGGGCAACGTGGTAATCTGCGACGGCGGCAAGGGCGGACCCGGCATTCCGCTGTGGTGCCAGCTGTTCGAGGTCACGACGGAACCGACGCCTCAGGTCGTGTTCCAGCTCAAGATCCAGAGCAGCACGAGCAACTACTTCATGTATCGCGCCTACAAGCTGTCGGGCGTCTACCGGTAGCGATCCGCCCCGTCAGCGCTTCTGGACGTAGCGGCCGCCGTTCTGCTCGGCGAGCTTGCGCAGGAAGATCGGCGCGAACAGCCGCCCCTTCTTGTCGCGCTCCTGCTGCCGCTTCTGCAGGCCGATCCCGACTGCGTGGATCGTCACGCGACGCAGCGCATTCCAGCGCCGAACGGCCGCGAGGATACGATCGCTGTCGTCCTGCCGGATACCGCCCTTGTCCAGGTGCGGGATCGTGGGCGCGCCGTCGGACAGGAAGAACATCGTGTCGACGTCCGGATCGTAGTAGCGATCCTCGATCCCACGCCCGGCGAGTGCGAACGACAGCTCGAGCGCATCGAACACGTTCGTCTGGAACTCGAGCTTCAGACCCTCGCCCCACTCGAGCGCGCGATCGACGTTGGGCTTCGTCGCCGGCAACATCTCGCGCTCGAAACAGCGCGCCTTGTTGGCGAACGACACGAGATTGAATCGCTGCGTCTCGGACAGATCGCGCAGCGCTGATCGCAGCTCGGCCTTGCAGACCTGCCAACGGGTTTGCTTCGCCTTGCCCTTGCCCAGCTTCGCCTTCATCGACAGCGAGTTGTCGATCACATAGAGCAACGACGCGCCACTCTGCGCGATCCCGAAGTACGACCCGGAACTCGTGTTGCTCTTCCGCTCGACCCTCCGGACCGCCGGATCACCGCGCCCGAGCTTCACCTCGCCGCGCAGGTACGGTGCCCCTTCGGCTGCGAGCCACGCCCGCCAGGAAGACTCCGAGTCACCGGGCCACTGCCCCGTGATGGTTACGAGCGCATCGAGCAATGCCTCCCTGACGACCCCGCTCTCCGCTGCGAGTCGGCCGAGCAGCAGCTCGATCGCCCCGGGCCACTCGAGGCGCGCGAGAGCGACGGCGGCCGCCACGCGCACGTCCTCGTTGCCGTGCTCGAGCTGTTCCGCTAGCCACGGCGCCGCTTTGCCGGAGCCGACGCGCGGCCCCAGAGCACCGACGGCAGCGATCACCGCGACCAGAGTGCCTTCGTCACGTCCTTTCGCCCGCGGTCGCCAATCGAACTCGCCGGCCGGCAACTCGGCAGCACGCGCCGCGAGTCGCACGCGCATCCACAGCGGCAAGGTGCTGCCGCGATCGGTGAGCCGTCGCACGATCAACTGCACGGCCGCGGTGGACTTCATCCCTTCGAGGGCGCGCGCGATCGCTTCGGCCGCGTCCGTGAGATACCGCAGTTCGTAGCGTGAGCGCTTCAGCGCCCGACTGCCGCCCTGACCGTAGAGCGCCCGCCGCCGATTCTCGAGGATGGGCGGCGTCCGCTTGTAGACGTCATTCGCCGCCTGCAGCAACGCTTTGGCGGCAGCCTTGGAGTCGACGGCAGCGAGCGCCTCGATCGCCGCGATCGCACGCCGCCCGGTCTCGGCACCCTCGTCGAGTTCACGGATCGCGGTGCGCAGCTCGCGCTGCAGAGCCTTGGCACTCTGCGCCAGTGCCGGGGCGACCAGCGCCCCGAGACTGCACGCCAGTGCGAGAACAACCTGCGATCTGCCCGTCATGTGCGCGCTGGTCGGTTGCGTCGATGTGTTGCGTCCCGCCTCAGCGATGCGCGTAGACCGACGGGTTGCTCAGCATCACCCCGCTCGGGGACAGCCCGACACCCTGCCAGACGATCCGGATCCCGAGTACCCAGGAGGCGTTCGGCACCGCGTAGGTCGCACTGAGCGGAGTCGTTCCGATCGCCTGGATGCTCTCGGTTCCGGGCGCGAGCCACAGCGGATCCGAAAAGCCGGCGGGAACGTAGGGCGCGCCGGGGAAGCCGAGCGCGAGCACACCCGTAATGGCACCACCGCCTTCGATCGTGGCCGCCGCATGCCCACCGAGCTCACCGGCCCAGGCCTGCAAGCCGGGCATCGAGTCGGTCTGCACGGCAATGCCACTGCCGAACGGCTGCGGGCTCGCGTTGTAGAGCGTCGTGGCCGGGTCGCGACGCAGAGCGCCAGTGCCGTCGACGAGCAACCCGTTCGGACCGTTGCCGGCGAGAATGGAACCCCGGCGGCAGATGAGTTCACCACCCTGCATCTGAACCGCAGCGGGCACCGCGTAGCCGTAGAATCCGGTACTCAGCGCATCGATCCGGCCGCGTGTCTGCACGACGGCGGGAGCTACATCTCCCGAGAACGAGGCGCTGATCGCCGTGATGTTGCTGTCGACGGTTTCGAGCCCCGGCGCACCGGGAACGCGCGCGTCGAAGGAGCTGTTCCGAAGGTGGATGTGTTCGCAGTTCGTCGCCAGCAGCTGACCACCGAACGGTGACGAAAGGCGATCACCACGGCAGCCCTCGAGCACGATCGTGCCCGCGCTGTTGGAAAGCTCGAAGGCGCCGACCCCGAGGACGGACTGGATGCTGAGGCCCTGCAGCGTCACGGACTGGTTCGCCGCGAGCCCATCGACCCGGACCGGCGACGAAGTCGTGGCATCGCTGATCAGCGCGAAGTCCGCAATCAGAGTGAGGCTCTTGCCCTGGATCGTGAAGCCGTCGTAGATCCCCGGGTTGATCAGCAAGACCGAACCACTCGGCACCGTCGTGACCGCCGTCGCGATCGACGTGAAGTTGGCGGTCGGCCCACCGGTCGCGTCGACCAGGAACACCTGGGCCGGCAGGACCGGAGCCACGGAGGAGAACAACGCCACCATTGCGAGAGCGCGCATCGCCGTATCCTACGGCACGATGCCAACGGCAACACGCGCCCCTTGGCCGTCCGCACCGATCCCGCCTACGATGGGCCGAATGGGCATGTTTGACTGGTGGCGCCGCGCGTCGGGCGATCCCGACATCGCGATCCTCGCACGCGCGATGATGGCCAAGGTGCGGCACGCCCAGCGCATCGGCGAACTCGACTACGATCCCGCGGGCCTGGTCCTCGAAGCGGGTGCGTATCGGAACCACCGTCGCCTGCGGACGGCACTGGTCCAGGCCACGGGACACGAATCGGTCGAAGAAGCCCGCACGGAGATCGCCCCGCGCGAGATGCTCGCACACGTAATCGCGGAGTGCGCCGGCAATGCCGCGGCGGAACTGCAGGAGCAGCTCGACGGCGTCGCCGAGGATCGCTTCCCCATCCTGGTCGCGCAGAAGGCCGGCGGCTTCGAACTGCGCGACTTCCCGCGCGACTGATGGCCCACGCACCCGGATGGATCGAGCTCTACGAAACGCTCGAAGCGGGACGTACGCCGTCACCCGAGCTCGTCGCGCAGTGCCGACACAACAAGAACGGCATCAGCGAGACAATCGTGCACTGGTACGCGATCGAGGGCACTCCCGAGGTGCTGCGAGGCCTGATCCAGCTCGGCTTCGACGTCAACACGCGCGACGAGTCTGGCATGAGCCCCATCATGAGCGCCGCGTTCATCGATCGCTGGGACAACGTTCGGGTGCTGCGCGCGTCCGGCGCGCGAATGGCCGGCGCTGATTCGTGCGGCAACACGTACCGCGCGCTGTTGACGAATGCCGGACCAGCCGCACCGGCGGACCTGCGGTCGGACGCGTACGACGTCGAAGACCTGCTGCTGCCCAACGGTCCCGAGGAAGTCGAGATCTACTCTGTGAGCCTCACGCGCACGGGAGTTGCGGTGAATGCCCCAGGCGCCCCGTTCAACGAGGCCTCGTTCCGGACGTTCTACGCCGGGATGCTCGACGAGTTCGAGCTCGAGGATCTGGAGGAAGACGATCCACTGCTGAACTCGATGTTCGAGATCGATGATGAAATCGGCCCCCACATCGCCTTGAACATCGTCGACCTGCGCGAACGCCGACGCGCCTACGCAATGGCGCAGCACTTTGGGCTGCGCGTGCTCTGGTACTTCTCTTGCCCGTAGGTCTACGGCGGGCCGGTCAGAAGCCGACCTGGATCCACTTCGCCGCGGTCAACCCGAGCACGCCACCGATCGGACCTGCGTATTCCCCGGCGCCAGCCTGCACGAACAGGTTCACGCCGCGCACCGCGCTCGTGTTGGGAATCGTGATCGACAACCTCGACTGACCCGCGCCGTTCGTCGAACCGATGCCGACGATCATCGCGTTGCTGAGCGCGAGCCGACAGCCGCCCACGAGGACATTGCCGGCCAGATGGCTCGCGGCGTAGATCGCGAGCTGGTTGGGCTCGGCGCCGATGATCTCATAGCGCAGCTGCGCGCCTTGCCGCGGCAGGTCGCGCATGACGAGCCGCGGTTGTGGCGCCCGCCGCGTGCAAGACGAGCCGTGGTCGTTCACCTGCGCCGGCGCGGCCGACAGGACGGACGCAGCCAGACCCGTCACGGAACCGACACCGAGAACATTGCCGTCGACATCCTGCGCCACATCCCAAAAACCGCTGGCGAGCGGCGCGGAGGGCCCCGCCCACCAAGTGGTTCCCTGCAGGACGTAAGTCAGCCCCGATCCCGAACTCACCTGCGACGGAGCGAGGAGCGCAACGCGGCCGATGTCCGCCCACCAGGCGATCTGCCAACCTGGCGCATTGTTGTTCAGCAACGTCCAGGCCGTGCCGTCGTACGACCAGGTTTCGGCAGTGCCCGTGGACTGACTGTCGTAGCCACCCGCCATGACGATCGCAGTGCTGTTGAGGTCGTACGCCATGCCCGCCGAAAAGCGCGGCGTCGGCTCCGTGAGGACCTGCCGGTTCCAAGCCGTGCCGTTCCATTCCCAGGTCTCGCCGATCGGGTTACTGAGCTGGTCGGCACCGCCGAACAAGACCACGACGCCGCGAACCGGATCCGTGGCCATCGCGGGCGCGAGCCGCGGCGAAGGCCCGGTCGTGGACTTCTGCGTCCAGGCGTTGCCGTCGTAGGCCCACGTGTCGCCGTGCAGGCTGGCGAGCGACCCACCACCGAACAAAACGATCTCACCGGCCAGTGCGTCCGCGAGACCGTAGCTCGAGCGCGGCGGCGGTCCGGCAAGGACGCGGGGGATCATCACCTGGCCATCCCACTCGAACGTCCGGGTCGGTTCAGTCGGCGCCCAGGACGCGAACGAGGACACCGCCACCGTCCGACCGCGACCCGGATCGTACGCCAGCTGCGTGCCGTAGACGAGCGGACCATGCAACGGCGTGAACGCGGTGCCGTCGTAGTCGAAGACCTGCGCACGCTGCTCGATCCCACCCGACGCGGCCGGGTTCGTGCCGCCGTAGATGCGGACGCCGCTGCCGACGCCGACCAACGAGTGTTCGCCGCGGCCCGACGGCAACTGACCGATGGTCGGTGCCGTCCAGGTCTGCCCATCGAACTCCCACGGCTGCGCGAGAAACCGCCCGACCCCGCCGGCATCGGTGTAGCCACCGTAGAGCACCATCCGGTTGCGCACGGCGTCATGCGCGATCTGGCCGCGCGATCGGGCCGGCGGTCGAACGCTCAGATTCTGCTGGGTCCACGCCGTGCCGTCCCATTCCCAGTGATCGTCGCGGAAACTGACGGGCGAACGACCACCGACGAGCACTGTGACACCACGCACGGGGTCGAACCCCATCGCAGCATGGTTTCGCGGCGGCGGTGAGACACTGACGATGCGGCGCTCCCAGTCGGCGCCGTCCCACTCCCACGTATCGTCCAGCAGGGTCGAACCGAAACCGCCGCCGAACAACACCACGCGTTGGCGCGCCGAGTCGTAACACATCGCTGCATCCGGTCGGAGGCTCGGCAGATGATCGGGCTGCCGCTGCCGCCACGAGGACCCGTCGTACTCGTAGGTCTCGAACTCGTTGGCCGTGCCGTTGTACACGAGTGCCAGCGTCCGCCCCCGATGGGACTGGTAGGCCAGGCGCGGCGAATACCACGCCTCCGGCAACGCACCGATCGGCCGCCAGCTCGAGCCGTCGTGCTCGAACGTCTCGCCGGTGGCGTTGGCCACGACCACCCGATCGCGCAGACTGTCCCAGGCCGACGTCGAACGCCACAGATCAGGGCGCACGTCGATATGGCTCCATTCCTGGGCCGATAGACTGGCGGCAACCATGCCGCAGAGGACAACACCGTGGGCAGCGTTCATGAGAGGCTCGCGGCGTGGACCCGCCGCAACTGGGGATTCTACAGCCCGGCCGAAGGGGTGCTGCGCAACACAGCCGGCAGGCGTTCCCGGAGATAGCCCCGGCAGCACGGGCCGTAACGGCAATCTGGACCCTGGGATCGGCGGGCTCGCTACCGCAGCCGCCACGGGTCACCCGCGCAATCCGACAGGCCAGGATCCTGCAACGCAGGATCCCCAACCGCCTCCCACCGACAGAACCCCGGAATTCCAAGTACCCTGGCGGCCATGCGGGCGGTGAACCCGCATGACCAGCATCGCCCTCGCCATGCCGCCAACCAGACCAGCCGGCCAGCCCCCTCTCATGGCTGCGGCCACCGATCCGGAAGAGTTCGTGCGCCGGCATCAGACAGGTGTCTGGCGCTACCTGCGCCTGCTCGGCGCCGCCGCCGACGTCGCCGATGACCTCATGCAGGAGACCTTTCTGAGCCTGCTGCGCCGATTCGATCCGACGCCGAATCGCGTACCGTTGCTGCGCACCATCGCTCGTGGGCTCTGGATCGACCGGCAACGCGGGCTCCGCCGCAGGCGAACCGTCGCCTGGGCCGACTCCATCGACGCGGCCCTGGCCGAATCTGCGACGATCGACCCCGCCCTGGAGCAGTGGGTCGACGCGCTCGCGGCCTGCCGTGAGCGACTGCCCGCCCGCTCGCGCCGCGCCGTCGAACTCTTCTACCGCGACGGACTCGGCCGCAATGAGGTCGGCCGCGAACTCGAACTAGCACCCAACACCGTTCGCAATGTGCTCGCCTCGGCGCGCGACGCGCTCCGGGCGTGCATCGAAGGCCGCCTGGTCGAAGGAGAGCAGGAATGAGTACGGACGACCTGGTGTTCTCGACCCGACTGCAGCAGGGGCTGCGAGAGCTCGACGGCCTCGACCAGGCACCCGACGTCGCGGCCACCGTTGCCCGCCGTCTCGGCAACGAGCCGCCTGCGGATCGGCCACCCCAGGCATCTCCGAATCGCCGGCTCGTGCTCGCAGCGGCACTTCTTGGCCTAGCCGTCACTGGCACGCTGATCGTGCAGCAGCGCTTCGCTGGCAACGACGAACCGGCGAACGCCACGTCCCAGGATCCCCAACCTGCACAAGGCGCCTGGCGGCTGACGTACCGCATGCCGATCGACGCCATCCAACGCCGACTCGGACCCAACCGTGATCTCGAACGGACGCTCGACGGCTACATCGATCTGGTCCGGGTGCGCTGTGGCTCCGCCACGACCGTCACCCGCATCGACGCCGCGACGTTCGCAATCGATCTCGACGACGCCGCGCCGATCCGCGTCACGGAGCTCCGCGCGCTGGTCGAACAACAAGGCCAGCTGGAGATGCGCTTGCTGGCCAACGCGGATCCGATCGGGAACAACCCGGCGTTCGCGATGCAGAACGAGGTCGCGGCGCTGCAGCGCTGGCTCGACAGCGGCGGGCGCAAGCGTGTACTCGCCGACCCAGCCGCGCTCGCCGAGTATCGTCCCGGCGACGATCGGCTGCGCTGGGTGCCTCACCGGATCCGCCCCAACGACAACCGTCCGGGGCGTTGGTTCGTCCGCTACTCCGACTCTCATCTGCACGTCGTGCCGGTCCACAGCGACCTCGACTGGAACAACGGCTTGATCCCCGCGCACATCGCAGAACGGAACCCGAGCGCACAACAGCTCCTCGAGCTTGTGCCGATCAACATGCAAGAAGAGGCGTTCACGGCCACCGACTTCCGGCCGAGCTCGATCACGCTGCGCGACGCGGCCGTGGCCGACCTGCCGCACGAAATCGACTACCGGCTCCGCCCCGAACGCTCCGCCGACTTCGCCGAGTTCTCCGAACGGCACATCGGCCGTCACTGCGCGACGATCTGGAACGGCGAGATGGTGTCCGCGCCGCTCTTCGTGGCCCGCATCCCTGGCCTCGGCCGCATGGGCGGGCTCGCACGCCACCAGGCCGAAGGGATCGCCGCCGCGCTGCGGGCGCCGCTGCCGGCTCCACCAACGCTGCTGCGATCCGCGCCCCGCCCCCGGTCCGCACCTTCTCAGCCGAAGAAGCGATAGGTCAGGAAGATGCCGGGCCCGATCGCGCCACCACAGAACCGTCGCATCGAGCTCCTACCGCGTCGGCCCCACACGAGCCCGTGCGCCCGGAAGACTCTCGCAGTGATACCCAATCGACGCCAAGCCCCCCCCTCGCTACAGTCTTCGCCCCGGAATCCCGCCCAAGCCGCGCTCGACCCGACACGCAACCTCCGTGACCGACCCCCGACTCATCCGCAACTTCAGCATCATCGCGCACGTGGACCACGGCAAGTCCACCCTCGCCGACCGCCTGCTCGAACTCACGGCCACGGTGCAGAAGCGGCAGATGAAGGAGCAGTTGCTCGACGACATGGAGCTCGAGCGCGAGCGCGGCATCACGATCAAGGCGCGGGCAGTGACGATGGACTTCCCCGCGCCCGACGGCAACACGTACGAGATCAACCTGATCGATACGCCCGGCCACGTCGACTTCAACTACGAGGTGCTGAAGTCGCTGCAGGCATGTGAAGGCGCGCTGCTGCTCGTCGACGCATCGCAGGGCGTCGAGGCCCAGACCGTCGTGAACGCGCACCTCGCCGAGCAGGCCAAGCTCGAGGTGCTGCCAATCCTCAACAAGATGGACCTGCCACACGCGCGGGCCGAAGAGGTCGCGACCGAGATCGAGGACGCGATCTGTATCCCGGCCGAAGACGCCGTGCCCGTTTCGGCGAAGACCGGAAAGAACGTCGACAAGGTCCTGACCGCGATCATCGGCAAGTTCCCGCCGCCGACGGGGGACGTCAACGGCAAGCTACAGGCGCTCATCTTCGACGCGGTCTACAACGACTACCGCGGTGTCGTGATCTACACACGAGTCTTCCACGGCACGCTGAAGAAGGGCGACGAGATCCGCATGCTCGGCACCGTCATCGACCACGAGGTGCTCGAGGTCGGCCAGCTGCGCCCGAAGATGACACCGACCGCCGAGCTGCACGCCGGCCAGGTCGGCTACGTCATCGCCAACATCAAGCAGCTCAGCGACGTCGTGATCGGCGACACGCTCACCCATCAGGACGAGCGTCTGCGCTGCGAGCCGCTGCCCGGCTTCCGCGAGCCGAAGCCGATGGTGTATTGCGGCTTCTACCCGACGGTGCCGAGCGACTTCGAATACCTGCGCAAGTCACTCGAGAAGCTGCGCCTCAACGACAGCTCGTTCACCTACGAACCGGAGACCAGCGACGCGCTCGGCTTCGGCTTTCGCTGCGGCTTCCTCGGCCTGCTGCACATGGAGATCATCCAGCAGCGCCTCGAACGCGAAGAGGACATGGATCTCGTGCAGACCGCGCCGACGGTGCACTACAAGGTCCGACTCAGCGACGGGGTGATCAAGGAGATCCACTCGCCGAGCGATCTGCCCGACGGGTCGATGATCGAGGACTACCTCGAGCCGATGGCGGCGATCAACGTCGTCGTGCCAACCGAGCACATCGGCGCGGTGATGAAGCTCTGCACCGACCGCCGCGGCATCTACGTCAAGACCGACTACTACGGCCAGGAACGCGTCATGATCGCGTTCCGCATGCCGTTCGCGGAGATCATCTACGACTTCCACGACCACCTCAAGTCGGCGACGCGCGGCTTCGGCACGCTCGACTACGAGATCGAGGACTTCGAGGAGAGCAACCTCGTGAAGGTCCGCATCCTCGTCGGTGGCGACGAGGTCGATGCACTGTCGTTCCTCTGCCACCGCGACCAGGCCGAGGGCCGCGGCCGCAAGATCCTCAAGCAACTGCGCAAGGACATCCCGCGCCACCAGTTCCAGGTCGCGCTGCAGGCCGCCATCGGCGGCAAGTTCATCGCGCGCGAGAACATCGCGCCGCTGCGCAAGGACGTCACGGCCAAGTGCTACGGCGGCGACATCAGCCGCAAGCGCAAGCTGCTCGAGAAGCAGAAAGAGGGCAAGAAGCGCATGCGTCAGATCGGCAACGTCGAGATCCCGCAGAAGGCGTTCCTGTCCGTCCTGCGCAGCAGCGACGAAACCAAATAGTCGCAACTGCACGCGCCGGGGTTTGCCAGCGGCAACGCTCTCGACGACAATCCGAAGTAAGGAAGAGGGCTGCAGAGTCTTGCAGTCAGCAACCACACGATCGGAGGAGAGACCAGTGGCAGACCTCGGCTACCGAATCGATGCAGAAGAGGCGGGGCGTCTGCGACGGACGTTCTCGTGGTTCGGGTTCTATGTCGCGCTTACCTTGAACTTCGTGATGAGCGTCCTGTTCATCTACGGCTTGGTGAAGCTGGCATGGCGAATCGTGGACCTACCGTTTCGCCTGCTGCTCGCGCGCCGTACCGAGGCCTACGTCGCCAGGTTGGAGGTGAACCCGGCGCTGGGCTCGAGCTGGTACTTCTGGACCTACGCGACTTTCGTCTCGCGCAAGGGGAAGCACCGAACCTTCAAGCTGACGCCGCATCAAGCCGTCGCCATGGTGGTCCTCGGACTCGGACGCGACGGCACGGCATGCAAGATCACGACGCACTTCGGGCGGCTCGTCGGCTGGCGGCGCCTCGTACCGCTATCGAAGCAGCCACCACGGGCCTTCTTGTCGTACCCGCACGCACGAAAGCACGAGGCCGAACTGATCTATCACACGCTCAAGTCGGTCGGCATCGACGCGTGGCTGGACGAAGAGGAGCTCACGGCCGGCGACAGCCTGCCCGACAAACTTCAGCGCAACATCCGCGAGTCGCACTGCTTCGTCCCGATTCTCAGCAGCGAGTACTTCGCCTCGAAGTGGTGCATCAAGGAGCTCGAACTCGCCAGCGCGGTACCCGACCTGCTCGTCCAACCTGTTCGCATCAGCGCCGACCTGCACGTGCCGGACTACATCGCGGCTCGACTCGAACTCGCCGGCGATCCGCTGATGGTTGACATCGACAAGGCGGGAGGACTCGACGAACTCCGCGCCTTCTCTCGGCACCTGGTCGAAGCGGCGGGCGACAGCCTGTCGCCAACACTGCAAACGGAGCCAGAACACCTCCCGACCCCACCAGAGTCGCCGCAGCCGACGCCACCGCCGCTGCCTGAGCGCCAGACGCCGCAGGACAACAACAACCATCGTGTGCTGGTGGCGTGCTCCGACTGCGGCCACCTCAACCGGATCGCGAGTGACCGGCTCGATGATCGACCCGGGTGCGAACGGTGTCGACAACTCCTGTTCAAGGACACGCCCGCGCAATTGGCCGGCGCCCGGATCGAACCGTTCATGAACCACAGTCACGTCCCGGTCGTCCTCGCGTTCAAACGGTCTGACGACGACTGGCAAGGCATGGCGACCCACTTCGACGCTGCGGCCTCGGCCTTGCTGGGCGAATCTCGCCTGGGAATCGTCGACCTCGACGAGGATGCCAATCTCGCGCAGCAATGCAGCGTCGAGACTTCACCGACTCTCGTGCTCTTCGACCGGGGCGTCGAGGTCCGCCGCGCCCAAGGATCGATGCGCGCATCGGAAATCATCGGATGGGCCCGCCCGAAGCGCGACCGCTCGGCAGGCTGACGAGCATCGGAACGCTACCGACTTCGCCGACGCGATGCGGTTCGCGCCGCCAGTACTGACAGCTCTCATTCCACGCCGAATGGCAAGGAACTGCTGCGGCACGGATCCCGCGAACCTACTGTCTTGGCCGAGATGCGCACGCTGCTCGGACTCTCACGCGGGATCGACCGCCTGAACCGCGGGCTCGGCCGCGGCGTCGCCTGGCTGCTCGTCGTGATGGTCGCGATCGGCGCGTTCAACGCGATCGCGCGCTACTCGCAGCGCTACATCGACGTCCAGCTGTCGTCGAACGCGTGGCTCGAGCTGCAGTGGTACCTGTTCAGCCTGGTCTTCCTGCTCGGCGCGCCGTGGGCGCTGCGCCGCGGAGATCACGTGCGCGTCGACGTGCTCTACGGTGGCTTGCCCGAACGCGGACGCTGGTGGATCGATCTGATCGGCGGGGTCGTGTTCCTGATCCCGTTCTGCACGTTGGCGATCTGGATCAGCATCGACTTCGTCGCCGACTCCTGGGTCGAGGGCGAGATGTCGAACGATCCCGGCGGCCTGCCGCGCTGGCCGCTCAAACCGGTCGTGCCGCTCGCATTCGGCCTGATCCTGCTGCAGGGCCTTTCCGAGATCCTCAAGCGGATCGCGCTGCTGCGCGGCGCAACAGCCGAGGAAGTCGGGCTCGTCGAAGCGGACCACGGCCGCGACGACGGCGCCACGACAACCGCCTCGACCGGGGAGGGCTGCTGATGCACGAGCCCCTCGGCCCGCTGATGTTCGTCGTCGTGTTCCTGCTGATCTTCATCGGCTATCCGGTCGCATTCGCGCTCGGCGGGACGGCGCTGATCTTCGGCCTGCTCGGCGTCGCCGCGGGACGGTTCGACATCGCGTACCTGCAGCTGTTCCCAGAACGGGTGTTCGGGGTCATGAGCAACCAGATCCTGCTCGCGATCCCGTTCTTCATCTTCATGGGAACGATGCTCGAGCGCTCGCGGCTCGCGCAGGACCTGTTGCGCACGATCGGCCTGCTCTTCGGGCCGGCGCGAGGCGGGCTCGCGCTAGCGGTCGTCTTCGTCGGCGCACTGCTCGCGGCGGCGACCGGCGTCGTCGGCGCGTCGGTCGTCGCGATGGGCATGATCTCGCTGCCGATCATGCAGCGCTACGGCTACCAGAAGGAGCTCGCGACCGGCGTCATCTGCGCTGCAGGCACGCTCGGTCAGATCATTCCGCCGAGCGTCGTCCTCGTCGTGCTCGCGGACCAACTCGGCGAGAGCGTCGGCGATCTGTTCCGCGGCGCGCTGCTGCCGGGCCTGCTGCTCGCCGGCCTCTACGCGCTCTGGGTCGCATTCCTCGCCTGGCGCCATCCCGAGCGCGCTCCCGCGATCCCGATCGCCGAGCGCGAGAACGTGCCACACCTCGGCGCCGAGGTGCTCAAGGTGATGCTGCCGCCGCTTCTCCTGATCGTCGTCGTGCTCGGCAGCATCTTCGCGGGCATAGCCACCCCGAGCGAAGCGGGCGCGCTCGGCGCGGTCGGCGCCGTAATCCTCGCCGCATCGACCGGCCGCCTCGATCGCGCGTGCCTCAAGAGCACCGCCGAATCGACGCTGCGCATCAGCAGCATGGTGATGTTCCTGCTGCTCGGTTCGACCGCGTTCGCGATGGTGTTCCGCGGCCTGCACGGCGACGTCTGGATCGAGGATCTGCTCACCAACCTGCCCGGCGGCGAGATCGGCCTGCTCGTCGCCGCCAACGTCGCGATCTTCATCCTCGGCTTCTTCATCGACTTCTTCGAGATCGCGTTCATCCTGCTGCCGCTGCTCGCCCCAGCCGCCCGCGCCCTCGGCATCGAGAACGAACGCATGGTCTGGTTCGGTGTGATGATCGCAATCAACCTCCAGACCAGCTTCCTCACCCCACCGTTCGGCTTCTCGCTGTTCTACCTGCGCGGCGTAGCACCCAAGGAGATCCCGACAAGCGCGATCTACCGCGGCGCCGTGCCGTTCATCGCGATCCAGCTCGTCGGCCTGGGCCTCGTGATCGCGTTCCCCGAGCTCGTGACCGTGCTGCTCGAACCGCGCTGAGTTCGCCGCCCGAGTGGGCTCGCTCACCCGCCATGGGCAAACCGCGCGTAGCTCAGCTCGTTGGTCCCGAACCAACGGAACGAGTCACGGCGAAACTTGCGCCAGTGTTCGAGGATCTCACGATAGGTCGCGTCGTTTCCCGCCTCGTCGTCGAGCAGACTCTCTGACGCTTCTCGCGCGGCGCGCATGATGTCGTCCGCGAACGGCCGCAGCTGTACGCCATTGGCCAACAGGCGCTGCAGCGCCTCCGGGTTCTGCCGATCGTAGCGCCGCTGCATCGTGGCTGCGGCCACCTGCGTCGCGGCCTCGAACGCGGCCTGGTAGTCCGCCGGCAGCTTGTCCCAGGCCGCCTTCGAGACGAAGAAGCCGAGCGACGGGCCCGGCTCCCACCAGCCGGGGTAGTAGTAGTTCCTGGCGACGCGATGGAAGCCGAGCTTCTCGTCGTCGTAGGGACCGACGAACTCGGTCGCGTCGATCGCGCCACGCTCGAGCGCGGGATAGATGTCACCACCCGCGAGCACCTGCACCGACACACCGAGGCGATCCATCACCTTGCCGCCGAGCCCGGGGATCCGCATGCGCAGACCGCGCAGATCCGCGAGCGACTCGACGGGGTCGCGAAACCAGCCGCCCATCTGCGCCCCGGTGGAACCGCAGTAGAAGTTGAGGATGCCGAAGTC
This sequence comes from bacterium, assembly GCA_024743115.1. Classification (GTDB taxonomy): domain Bacteria; phylum Planctomycetota; class UBA1135; order UBA1135; family UBA2386; genus JAGQRA01. Next base: position 59,720 of record JANSXC010000005.1, read on the forward strand.
GGCGTAGACCTTGCGCATCAGTTCGAGTCCGCCGGCCTCGAACAGCCACGCCATCTGCTCGCGCGACGTCAGCCCGAACGGCACGCACGTGTCGAACGCGAGCGCGGGCGCCTTGCCGGTGTAGTAGTAGCCGCCGGTCTGCCCGACCTCGGCCGACCCCTTCTGCACCGCGTCCATGACCTGCAGCCCCGGCACGAGTTCACCGGCCTGGTGGCACAGGATCCGGAACGCGCCGCCCGTCATCGCGGCAACCTGTTCGGCGAGCACTTCGGACGCGCCGTAGAGCGTGTCGAGTGAACTCGGGAAGCTCGAGGCCAACCGCCACTCGACGAGCTTGCGCCCGCCCGTGACCTGGTCGCGCGCCGCCGCATCACGGCGCATCACGCCCGTCGTCGCAGCACCGACGAGGCCCGCGGCGGCACCGACGAGCCCGCCGGTGAGGAACGATCGGCGATGGTCGAATCCCGAACTGGCCATCGCGCCATGTGACGGGTCGACCGCCGACGGCGGTGAGGGATTTCGTGGTTTTTCGCAACCCGCACACGTCGAGACGGGATCCGACCGCCGGGAAAAGGTCGCCGCGCGCCCCGCAACAAACCACCCGGCAAGACGTCCACCCTTACCAACGCCGGCGCCGCGCAGTAACGTTCCGGCGACAAGATGGCCGCCAAGAAGAAGATCCCGTTGATGGGCCCGATCCGGGTCAACCTCGAGGCGTTCGGCGTCGCGATCCTCGCGGCCGTGTTCCTCAAGTGGTTCTGCCTCGAGGCCTACCAGATCCCGACGTCGTCGATGCAGCCGACGCTGATGGGCGATACCGCATCGTCCGTCTACGACCGCATCCTCGTCGACAAGCTGCTGCAGACGTTCCGCGAGCCGCAGCGCTGGGACATCACGGTCTTCCGCTACCCGCTGCAGAAGAACCAGAACTACGTCAAGCGCATCGTCGGCATGCCCGAGGACCGCCTGACGATCGCCGGCGGCAACATCTACCAGGTCAGGGACGAGGGCGGCCGCCGCATCTACACCCCCGAGCGCAAGCCCGACGACCTGCAGGAGGCGCTCTGGAAGGAGGTCTATCCGGCGCGGCGACTCGTACGCGGCGAGTCCGAGGCCCTCGGCCAGACGTGGTCGGCCTCCCCGAGCAAGTCGGTCACGGAGCAGGGCGACGTGTTCTCGATCGAGCTGTCGAGCAGCACGCGTCGGCTGCGTTTTCAGGAACGCGCCAAGCAGGGTCAGCTCCGCGGCTTCGTCAACCACGACTGGGACGGCTACCCGACCGCGGTCGCGACCGAGATCCGTCAGGTCTCGATCGGCACGCCGAAGTTCCAGGCCCCCGAAATCGTGCCCGATGGCCGACTGTCTGCGACGTTCACTCCCGGCTCGGGCAAACTCGACGAACTCGACCTCGCGATCGTCGTGAACCGGAAGGGCGCCGGGCGACTGACGTTCGCGCTCGCCGTCCGCGGCACGAAAGGCAGACTCGTCGTGCGCGGCAGTGACAACAAGCCGGTGCTCGAATCCGACGAGTTCGACGTGCCGCTCAGCAGCGGCGTGGCGACGCGGCTGTCGTTCGCCCACGTCGACGACCGGATGATCGCCTGGATCGACGGCGACGAGGTGCAGCGCATCGACTGCGAGGAATACCACTGTCGCGACGGCTGCGTCGCGGACTCGAACAACCAGTTCAGCAACGACCAGCGCGTGACGCCGGAGATCGTCTGCCGCGGCAAGGGCAAGCTCGAGGTCTCTGACCTCAAGCTCGAACGCGACCTGCACTACACGCGCTACGGCGCCCCCGAGGTCATCGAAGTGCCCGAAGGCCACTACTACATGATGGGCGACAACACGCTGCAGTCGATCGACTCGCGCGGCTGGACGGCGATCACGGTGGGCGTGACCGAAGACAACAAGATCGTGCCACCCGATACGCCCGGCGCCCGCAACGTGCGCGGCAACAAGCGCGCGATGCCGCTCGGCAACCCGCCCGACCGCGACGAGACCCCGATCCCGATCGAGAGCGAGAACGCAATCGTGTTCATCGACGAGTACGGCGAGATCCTGCGGCTCGAAGGCAAGGCGGGCGCGCAATGGGGCGGCGGCAAGGTCGTGTTCCAGGGCCCGGACGGCGACTGGGAAGCCCGTGACACGACGAACACGCGCGGCGTGTCCTTCGTGCCGCGCGCCGACATCCAGGGCCGCGCGCTGATGGTCTTCTATCCTTGCAGGCCGTTCTCCTGGCTGACGGGGAACGGCTGGCCGGATCGCTTCGGTTTCGTGCGCTGAGCATGACCGCCGGCCACGAGCTCGAGCCCGACGCCGTCCTGCCCGACGAGAACGGTCGGGACGACGGCATCCCCGCCGCCGGCGAGGAGATCCTGCGCACCGAGGGCCTCGTCAAGGCCTACCGCGGCCGCCGCGTCGTCGACCACGTGAGCATCACGGTCAACGCGGGCGAGATCGTCGGACTGCTCGGCCCCAACGGCGCAGGCAAGACCACGACGTTCCGCATGGTCGTCGGCATGGTCACACCCGACGACGGCCGCGTGAACCTCGCGGGCCACGACGTAACCAGGCAGCCGATGTATCGCCGGGCCCGCCGCGGCCTCGGCTACCTTGCCCAGCAGGAATCCGTCTTCCGCCGCATGTCGGCGATCGACAACGTGCGCTGTGTGCTCGAGGCCCGCGGATTCTCTCGCAGGGAACGCGAGGAGCGCGCCCGCGAATTGCTCTCCGATTTGCAGCTCATGCACGTCGCCGACTCGATCGCCGAAACGATGTCTGGCGGCGAGAAGCGCCGCCTCGAGATCGCACGCGCGCTCGCGACCGCGCCGAGCCTGCTGCTGCTCGACGAACCGTTCGCGGGCGTCGACCCGATCACAGTCGAGGAGATCCAACAGATCCTCGCCGCCCTCGCGCGTTCGGGCATTGCGATTCTCATCACCGAGCACAACGTCATCGCCACGCTGCGCATCACCCACCGCGCCTACATCATCAACCAGGGCAACGTGATCGCGGAAGGCGACTCGGCCACCGTCGTCGCGGACGAGCAGGTACGTCGGGTCTACCTCGGCAGCTCGTTCGGCGAAGGCATCACGGAAGAAGAAGAACGCGGCCTCGAGCTCGATTGACGCCCCGGCTTGACGCCCAGGGCGCCGCTCCGGCTCAGATCTGCTGACCGTAGTTCGCAACGTAGTCGCGCAACGCGCCGCTCCAGACCTTCTCCGGCACCTTCGCCATCAGCACATCGAACACGTGATTGTGACCGCGATGCAAACACGACACCTTGATCGTGTCGCCGCCCCGCTCACGCAGTCGTAGGCACTTCGAGCGCCGCTCGAACTCGACCTCGCCGACCTCGCCCCATCGCACTTCACGCCAGCCGCGGATCGCCGTCTGCCCGCGAATGCCGTCACCGTCCAGCCAGAAGCGGACTCGCGCCTCGAGCGCGCAGCCGACGCCGAGGACCACGAACAGCGGCATCGCGAACCAGGCAACGCGCTGCAGCTTCGCGTCGGCTTCCTCCACGACGAGGAGCCACACGAACGCGGCGAAGGCAACCAGGAACAACAGAGTCGCGCCGACCAGGAGGGCGCGCAGTGCCGGCGACGGACGGATCAGGACCGCGCCACCGCCGAACCCATCGCGACGCACCTCCGGCGGCCGCAGCGCGTCGCGCAACAGCCACGCGAACGCCGCGGCCGTGAGCAGCGTCGCGACGAGTCCGCCGATCAGTCTGGGCCAATCCATCGCGGCGCGAGTCTAAGCGGCGATGGTAGCTGGTACAAGGGTCGAGCCGGGCGTGCCCGGCTCGATCCCGCGGGCGCGAGCCCGCTGCGGCAAAGGAAACCTCGGTTCCGCCGGCCGCCGCAGCGCCAGCGTCGAATGGCATGGGACCTCACGCGCCACGTTCGTCGAACGATCGCGGCGCGGCGGTGGTCGATTACTGCAGCAGCTGCAGGGCAGCCTGCGGCTGCTGGTTGGCCTGCGACAAGATCGAGATCGAGGCCTGCTGCAGGATGTTGTTCCGGGTCAGGTTCGCAGTCTCGTAGGCAACGTCGACGTCACGGATCCGGCTCTCGGCGGCGGACAGCGACTCCGAGGTGACGCCGAGGTTGGCGATCGTCGACTGCAGTCGATTCTGCAGCGAGCCGAACTTACCGCGCAGCGCCGACACCGAGTTGATCGCGTTGTCGATCGCCGCGATCGCGAACGTCGTGTTGCCACCCGAACCGACGTCCGCCGTGCTGAGACCGAGCGACGTCGTCAACGCCGGGGTCAGCGACACGTTGAGTGCGTCGATGTTCGCTACGGTGTTGATGCCGACCTGGAACGTCACCGTCGAAGCGGTGCCGTCGAGCAACTTGATGCCGTTGAACTCGGTCGACTGTGCGATGCGGTTGATCTCGTTGACGAGACTGTCGAACTCTTCCTTGATCGTGTTCTTGTCGGTCGACGACGAGGAGCCGTTCGCAGCCTGGATCGAGAGCTCACGCAGCCGCACGAGGATGTTGCTCACCTCGTTGAGTGCACCTTCGCCGACCTGCACGAGCGAGATGCCGTCGTTGGCATTTCGTGACGCCTGGTTGAGCGACCTCACCTGCGAACGCAGGCGCTCCGAGATCGCGAGCCCCGCGGCATCATCCGCGGCAGTCGAAATTCGAAGGCCCGTCGAGAGCCGGTTGTAGTTGCGTGCCAGTCGTCCGGTGACCAACGCGGTATTCCGCTGCGCGTTGATCGACGCGATGTTCGTATTGACTCGAAGTCCCATGACTCGTTTCCCTTTGCCTGTCTTTGATTCGCCGATCTGCGGGAGTCGGCTTCGATTCCAACTCCCACTCGAATGCTCGGCCCCATGCCAAGGGGCTTGAGCGTCTTGCTTGCGTTTTTGGGCGCCAACCGTCCGTTGCGACCGGCGTCACAGCCTTCGAGCGCGGACTCGGGATCGCGGGCTGCAGCGCGAACCGTCGATGCCACCGCAGTTTGGTGGCGTCCGCGAATTCAGCGGACTCCGGGACCCGTCAAGGCCACCGCGCGGCCGTCGCGCTGCGGCAGATAGAGCTGCGCGTCCTCGTCGCTGACGAGATGCGACGCCTGCAGCGCGTGCAGCGCGGCCTCGGCCGTCTGCATGCCGAGACCCCGACAGCGGTGCATGATCTGCGGCAGTTCCTGGAACTTGCCGGCGCGGATCGCTGCGCGGGTACCGGGACTCGCAACGAGGATCTCGACGACGGCGACCCGGCCGGAGCGGTGTGCGCGCGGCAGCAGGTACTGCGCCGTCACGCCGCGCAGCGCGCGGGCGATACGGGTGCGCAGTCGCGCGCGATCCTCGATCGGCGCCTGCAACACGACCTCGGTCAGCGCGCCGACGACCGAACCGGCCTCGACTCCGCAGAACACCAGGCAGCCAGACTCGACCGCATCGAGCACGGCCTCGAACGTCGCGAGATCCGTGATCTTCGAGACGACGATCGTATCCGCACCGGCCGCGACCGCCTGCCGCACGCCCGCGACCGCCGTCGAAACGTGGGCACCGATCTCCTGCTGATGCAGCAGCGCATGCCCGGGCTGATGAACGAACTCGATCGTGTCCTCGATCGTCATGATGTGCCGCGTCGGATCGCCGTTCAGCGCATCGACGATGGCAGCGAACGTCGTCGTCTTCCCCGAACCGAAGAAGCCAGCCGCGATCACGAGTCCCGTGCGGTGCCGCGTGAACCCCGCGATCTGCGCCGGCAGCTCGAGGCTCTCGAGCGTCGGCACTTCGGTCGGCAACGGGCGCAACGTCATCGTCCGCGCACCGGCACACTCCGTGAAAGCGGCCCGGTAGCGCCGGCCGTCTCGCGCCATGTAGAGCACCTCGACCTGACCCGTAGCCGTGAGCGCCTGCCGATGATCCGAGAACAGCAGGTCGCGAACGAGGTCATCGACCTGCTCGGCAGTCACGACATCACCGTCGAGTTCGACGATGCGACGCTGAACGCGCATGCAGGGCGCCCGACCCGGAACGAGATGAACGGCGGCTGCATTGACGCCTTCGAGCGCGTGCAACAGCGATTCGAATCCGTTGTTCTCCATGGCTATTCCCCCTCCGTCTGCAGGTTGCGCGTGCGCTCCAACACCCACGCCTTCTCCTCGGCCCGGGCGAACACGTCCTCCATGCGCACGCTGCCCGCACCCAGCAGCTCGAGCATGTGGCTATCGAGCGTGTGACCGCAAGCGCGATCCTCGAGTCGCAGCAGCGCTGCGATGTCACCGAGTGCGCCGCGCCGCAGCGCATCGCGCACGGCATCATCGACGAGCAGAAGCTCGTTGGCGACCACCGACTCTTCACCGTTCTTGTGCAACAGAGGATGCCGGACGACCAGGGCCTTGAGCACCGCCGCAAGCGACGAACGCACTCGCGGGACGTCGTGCACAGGGTAGAAATCGAGCACGCGCTGCAACGCTGCGGCGACGTTGCCCGCGTTGATGTGGCCGATCACGAGGCGCCCGCCCTCCGCGGCACGCAGCGCCACCTCGAACGTCTCGGCCGAACCGAGATCCGCGATCACCACGGCATCGGGGTCGTCTCGCACCGCGCTGCGCACGGCGAGACTGCGTTCTTCGGGCGTCTCGCCGAACCGTCGCCGCACGTAGAGTGCGTTGGTAGTCGGTGGCTCGAGCGGCTCGTCGTCGAGCACGACCACATGACTCTGCGAGTCGTGTGAACTGCGCTGGGCGAGCATCGCAAGCGCCTCGGCCCGCAACTGCCCACGCTCGCTCGCGATCAGGATCATCCCGCGACCGCCCTGCGCGAGATCGAGCACTGCCGTGGGCAAACCGATCGCAGCCGCGCCCGGATCCTCCGCCACGAACTGCAGCCGAACCGCCACGCCATCGAAGTGACGGAACACCCGCGCCGAACCGCGGCCCAGGTCCTCGACCTTGAACCCGCGCACGACACTCTTGCCCTCGGCGAGCTCTTCGAGCACCTCGTGACCGACGACCTCACGCGCGAAGTCCCAGACCTCGGGCCCCGCAACACACTCGTCCGTCAGCGATCGCCACTCGGTGCCGACGCGAATGCGCACGGTGCGCCCTTCGCTGACGATCATCTCCGAGGCATTGCTCGCGACCGCCGCTGCCAGCAGCGTGTTGCTCATGGCATCGCCCGCCGGCACCTTCGCCGCGCCTGCGGACGTTCGGACCTTCTGCAGGTCGAGCACGCGTTCGATTGCGTCCGCGTCCACAAGACCCTGTTCGACGAGCACCTGACCGATCGGTCGCACCGATCCCGTCAGCGCCTGAATCGACAGGCAACGCTCGAGGTCCTGTTCCGTGACGAGTCCACTCTCGAGCAGAATCGCTCCGAGTCGGGTGTCTTCCATTCGCCGTTCCTTTGCCTGCGGCCCGTGGTCTGACCCAAGGTCTTCGGGCCTTGCCGCGGGCTCCTCATCGGCCGCGCACGGCTACCGGCTTGAAGCCGAATGCCGATGGGAAGGCGGACTTCGCGAGCACTCGACCCGCTGGCAGGCAGCTGGCGCGGCGCTCAGCGCAGGCGCTCGAGAGCCGCGGCGGCGAGTTCGACGACAAAGGGCAGCGGCACAAGTTCGCCCCCTGCCAGCGCCTGCCGCCAGCGGGCTCGGGCCGTATCGCGGTCCGTCGCGGCCTCGGCCCACAGCGCAGCCGCGAGGTGAGCGAGCACGGGATCGCCGAGATCGAGGAACGCCCGCTGGTCCGGCAACGGCACGACCGTCGGCACGGGAGCTCCCCCGAGCCGTTCGACGGCCGCGTGGTATGCCGACCGATTCGCCAACGCGACAGCCGCGAGCAGACCAGCCCAGCGCCCCCGCTCGGATCGGCTAACGGCACCGAGTTCGACGAGCAACTCCAAGCGCTGCGCACGGACACCCGGGTCCCCAGCCTCGCGGCCGCTCTCGGCGAGCACTCGCACCTCCGCCTCGAGGTGGCGCTCCAGATACTCCCGCGCCAGTTCGACTGCGAGTGGCCGTGGCGCAAACCGTCCTTGAGCAACAACTTGCAACCAGCGACGGCGAGCCACATCGCGCTCGCGCAGCGCTTCGGCCCATAGCGCTTCGGCGAGGTGGGAAAGCACCGGGTCGCCGAGATCGAGGAACCCGCGGTGGTCGGGATGCGGCAGGTCCGATGGCACCGGACCGCCTCCAAGCCGTTCTACGGCAACATCGTAGGCAGCCCGGTCATCCAGCGCGACGGCGGCGAGCAGGCCGGCCCAGCGACCGCGCGGACTGTCACTGGCGGCGCCGAGCTCGACCACCAGTTCGAGCCGCCGCACGCGCGCCCCCTTCGCCTTGTCCGATCGGATCGGATAGGGGCCCTCGAGATCGCCATCGGCGAGCTCGCGGATCGCGGTCTCGAGATCGGGCTGCCGCAAGCGCTCGATGCCCGCCCAGACCAGCACGCCCGCGACCACCACCAGGAAGGCGATCAGAGGTCGAGTCAGCAGGCGTTCGGGCGGCGGTCCGGACATGTCCGCGCAGAATGTCGACGCCCGACTCCGACTACGCAACCCGGCTTCTCACCAAAGGATGGGGCCATGGTTGCGAAACGCCGCCAAGCCCGCAGAGGCGTAGGGCTTCCGGAGTCGAAAAAACGTGGTAGAATGGTGGTTTGCACTCCGTTTACGCACCAGAGCAAGCCTGGACCCCCGCTGACTCGTGCGTCCGATGGTGCCGGAGCCAACCACGGGCTACCGGCCCGAAAACCGTGTCCTAGCGAGACAACAACCGCCATGGCAACCAAAGCCCCGACCAAGACCAAGAAGAAGGCAACCAAGAAGGCTGCCGCGACCAAGAAGAAGGCGACGACGCGCAAGGCTGCCACGACCAAGAGTGCCACGACCAAGAAGAAGGCCACCAGCAAGTCGGGCGCCGGCAAGTCGGGCACCTCGAACCCGAAGCGCTCGCCGTCGGGTCGGTCGTCTGGCCCGGCCGCAGCGCGGTCGGTCAAGAAGGCGGCACCGGTCTTCGTGCCGCGCGCGCTCGTGAACGTCGACGACGACGACGAGTTGATGGCGCACGGTGGCGGCGGCGCCGGCTTCGGCCGGTGCGGCGGTCGCCTGCTGTCGAGCAAGCTCGAACAGAACCTCTGCCACCGCCTGGGAATGGCGGGAATCGTGCACAGCCACTCGCCGCGCCACTACGAGGTGCGGTTCGAGGAGAACGGCCGCGTCGCCGCCTACGCGCCGCAGATCGTGCTGCGCGGCCGGGGGCGCGAGGGCAAGAGCGTGGTGCTCGAAGGCGTCGAGGACCCGAAGTCGCCGATTCTCCGCAAGATCACGGCGTTCCGCGGCCAATACGGTCAGGAGTTCTATGTCATCGTCGTCGCCGACGACGACGTCGTGGATGAAATTCCGCTCTCGTGCTTCGACGAGAGTTGCTCGACGACGAACGTCAACACGCTGATCGCGCGCCTCGCGGAGTAGGCGCCCGGCCACGCGGCGGCCCTGCCGCAGCGCGAACCGCGCCCCGCCTGATTGCGCATTCGCAAGAACGAGCCGACGGAACTCTGGCTACGGGTCGGCGGGAGCAGTATCGTTCCCGCCCCCTTTTTTCGCTCTGACACCCGTCCCCCAGGCTCCGACGTTGACGCAAGACATCGTCCATCTCGCGCGTTCCCTCCAACTAGATGCCCTGGAAACCGAGTGGGCTGCCCAGGTGCAGACCCCTCGCGCCGACCAGGCCGATGCCTACGCAACCGCGATCGACCATCTGTGCGATCGCGACATGACCAGCAAGGCGCTCAGCCTCGGCAGCGCGATGATCGAAGCACTCGCGGGGGCATCCGAGACCCAGGCCGCGATGGAACTCGGCTTCCGCGTCGTCAAACGCAATGCGCACTACGAAGCGCTGTGCAAGCAGATCGCGGAGCTCATCGAACAGCATTACGGCAGTGAGGAGTGGTACGGGACGCTGGCCAGCCGCGCCGGCCTCGCCAACGATCCGAACGCCACGGCCATCACCGACTTCGACAAGCTGCGCCGCTACACGCGCGGCCACGTCGTCTACCACGCCGCAGGCTGGGGCGAAGGCGTCGTCGAGGACTTCGAGGTCGGCACTGGCGAAGTCACGGTGCAGTTCGCCACGGGGCGGCGCTCGCCGTTCCCGCTCGACACGCTGCTGACGAGCTTCAAGCCGCTCGATCCGACCGATCTGCGGTCGATGAAGCTGCAACAGATGGAGCAGCTGCAGGCCGAAGCCAAGAGCGATCCGAGCATGCTGATCCGCCGCGCCGCGTCGCTGTATCGCGGCACGATCACGAGCCAGCAGGTAAAGAACGAGATCGCGGGTTCGGTCGTCGCCGACAAGTCGTGGGCCAGCTACTGGAAGCGCGCGCGCGCCGCCGCGACGAAAGATCCGTGGCTCAAGGTCGAAGGCTCGCGCACGCGGCCGACGTTCGTCCTGCGCGACAAGCCCGTCGGCCTGCTCGAAGAGGCGACCGCCGCGCTACACCACCAGAACGACCTCGGCCAGCGTATCGGCGTGCTGCGCGACTACCTCGCGCGTGGCCAGGACGACGAGATCCGCACACAGATCCTCGATCTCGCGGCGACGGTCGTCGAACAGGCCATCGCCGAGAAGCAGGCGTCCCACGCGCACGTGCTGGACGGCATCCTGTTTCTCGAAGAGCACGAGCGCAGCGCTTCCGTGCCGGCGGCGCAGGAAGTGCGCGCGCTGCTCGTCAACGAAGATGGCGCGCTCGATCACCCGGCCCTCGATCGCCTCGCGACGCAGGAGTCGCGCGAGCACGCCGTGGCGCTGCTGCCGGCCGCGCTCGGTGACAACTGGGCCGAGCAGTGCGCCAAGGATTGGATCCGGTGGCCGAACTCGGTCATGGAGGTCGTCGTCGACCAGATCGCGTCAGCCGGCAAGGGGCCGATGCTGCTGCCGACCTGGGATCGCATCGCGCCCTACCCACGTCGCCACCCGATGGCGATCTACCTGCTCGGCAAGCTCTACGCCGAAAACACGTTTGCGGACGAAGAAGGGCGACCGCATCCCGTCGCCGTCGGCCGCGTGCTGTTGCACCTCGGCCGCATCCTCAACGAGGACCGCAAGAAGAACGTTCTGCACAGCCGCCTACTCAACCGCCTGACGAGCCTGCTTGCGGGCAAGCGTGGCCTGCTGCACACGGCCCTCGACGGCATCAGCCGCGAGGACATGGTGCACTATCACGGCATCATCAAGCGCGCTGGCGAAGACTTCCCGCAGGAGCTGATCGACCTGCTCGATCGCGCCATCCTCAAGACCTACCCCGACATCCTCGCCGAGCCCGAGCTGCCGTTCTGGGAGAAGTACGACACGCTCACCACCGCGGCCGGCCTCGCGAAGATCAAGGAGGACTACCGCGTCCTCGTCGACGAGAAGATCCCGGCCAACAGCAAGGCGATCGGCGCCGCGGCCTCGCTGGGCGATCTCAGCGAGAACAGCGAGTGGGAAGCGGCGATGGAGGAGCAGCGCAACCTGACATCGCGCGCCCAGGACATGGATCAGCAGATCCGCGGCGCCAAGCTCATCGAGGACCAGGAGATCACGGGCGACATCGTCGCGCCGGGCACCCAGGTCACGTTCGCCGACGAAAGCGGTAGCACGCGCTCGTTCCGCGTGCTCGGGCCGTGGGACGGCGACGACGAAACGACGATCAACTACAAGGCGCCCGCCGCGCAGGGGCTGCTCGGCAAGGCCGTCGGCGAATCGGCGACGGTCCCGTCCGATTCGGGACCTGCGCAAGTCACGATCCAGGAGATCGAGCGGATCATCTGATCGCCGCTAGCGACCTGCCCCCCAGGTCGCCCAGCCCGTTGCGAGCCTGCTGTGACGAGCCGCGAGCACCGCATCGACGTCGGTGACAGCCACCACGTGGTGATCGACCACGCGCCCGGCAACACGCCGGGCTACTTCTTCCTCCACGGCCTCGGCTCGACCCGGGTGGGCGAGAAGAGCGACTCGCTCATGGCGCACGCTGCGGCTCGCGGTCGCGCGTTCACCCGCTGTGACCTCCGCGGCCACGGCGAATCGTCGGGAACGATCGGCGTCGTAACGATCGGCGAACTGATTGCTGACACCACGCTGCTACTCGAACGCTTCGGCCCCGCGGTCCTCGTGGGTTCGAGCCTCGGTGGCATGGTCAGCGCATTCGTCGCCGCCAATCGCCCCGATCTCGTGACGGCTCTCGCCCTGCTCGCGCCGGCCCTGGGGTTCGTCCAGCACCTCGATCACACGGTCGACGACCAGGGCCGTATGCGCCTGAGCGACGGCCGCTGCTTTCCGCTCGCCCAACGGGTCCTCGACGATGCGCGACTGCTCGACGAACGCGCTCTGCCTGGCCGCATCACCGTGCCGACCCTGGTCGTCCACGGCTCCGCCGATGACACGGTGCCTGCGACGCGCAGCCAGCGCTTTCACGCCGCGATCCCCCACTCGCACAAGGATCTCTGGATCGTCACGGACGGCGACCACCGCCTCAGTGATCAATCCACGGCGATCTGGCACCGACTCGATACGCTGCTCGCACGAGAACGTCCATGAACCGCGACCTCGAACTCGAAGACCTGCAGACCCCGGCGCTGCTGATCCACCTCGACCGCGTGCGTCACAACCTCGCGACGATGCGGACCTGGCTCAAGGGCAATGTCGATCGCTGGCGACCCCACGTCAAGACCAGCAAGGTTCCCGAGGTGCTGGCAGAAGTGCTCGAGCTCGGCGTGCGGCGCTTCAAGTGCGCGACGACGCGCGAAGCCGAGGTGCTGCTCGATTGCGCTGCTACGCGGGTGCCGGGTGCGTCGATCGATCTACTCTTCGCCATGGCCCAACACGGCGCCGCGCTGAGCCGGATTCGCGACCTCGCGGCGCGCCACTCCGGTCACCGGCTCGCCGCGTTGAGCGAGCACCCAGATCACGCAGCGCTCCTCGCCGATGCCGGGCTGGGCGTGTTCATCGATCTCGACCCAGGCTACCACCGCACGGGGATTCCGCTCGCCGAGGTCGACCGCATCCGCGCCGTGCAGGCTGCTGCCGGGAACGCGCTGCGCGGGCTGCACTGTTACGACGGCCACCTCCACGTGGACGATCCCGAAGAACGCCGCCGGGCCGCGCGCGCGGTCTATTCGGAGTTCGTCGACCTGGCGCGCCAGCTGGACATCACCGGCGAGCTCGTCACGAGTGGTACGCCGACGTTCCCCGACGCCTTGTTCTACGAGGGCTTCGCCGACTTCGAACACACCGTCAGCCCGGGCACCGTCGTCTACTGGGACGGCCGTAGTGAAGAACTCGGCATCGAGGGGTTCGGGTTCGCGGTCGAGGTGCTCGGACGGGTCGTGAGCCGACCGACCGACGAACGATTCACGGTCGACGCCGGCAGCAAGGCTCTCGACGCCGCCGCGGGTTCACCGTGCGCGCTGCTCACCTGGCCCGTCGGTGTCGACGCCGAGGCGCTGACTCCGAGCGAAGAGCACCTGCCATTCCGCATGACCTCCGGACCCGCACCGGCCGTTGGCACGCTGGTTCGACTCGTGCCGCGCCACGTCTGCCCAACGGTCAACCTCGCGGACGACGCGGTGCTGCTGGAGGGTGACAAGATCGTCGGCGTCGTCGCCGTCGCGGCCCGCGGTCACGAGACGCTGACCCACTGATGTTCCCCGTGCCGCCATCCCTCCGCCGCACAGCCGACGAAATCGACGGTTGGTTGGAACTCAAGTGCCCCGATCGTGCGCTGACGCGGATCTCGGATCTGCTCGACGCACCTGATGCCCGGCATGCCGGACTCGCGATGCGCGTGCGCGCACTGACGAGCCTCGGCCGCCACGATGAGGCGATCGCCGATATCGCCGAACTCCGCCAGACCGAGCAGCCCGACTTCGCGAAGCTCCACGACTGGCTCGATCTCTGCGAAGCGTGGTGCCGCAAGCGCACGCACGACCTGCAGACAGCCATCCGCTGCATGGAAGAGCTGGTCGCGCGCAACCCCAAGTCCGCAATCGGACACTACAACCTCGGCTGCTATCTCGCGCTCGCGGGCCAGCGCGACCGCGCGATCGACGAAGTCACGCTGGCGTGCGGGCTCACCGAAGAGCTGCGCGAACACGCCCGCGAAGAGCCCGATCTCGATGGCCTGCGCAACGACTCGCGGTTCCGCGACCTCATGCAGAAGCGCCGCGGCTTTCGGTAGCACGACGCCCATGGCAAGGCAGCGGCAGCGCCCGGTCTCACACGGGCGCCGCCGGTGGTCGATGAGACCCCGGAGAAGCCCGCAACCGTGCCGACTACGCCATCCATACCGCGCGCCATCGATGCCGCCGCGCTGCGCATCGCCATCATCAAAAACGTCACCGACGTCGTGACCATTCCGGAGGCGACGCTCGAGACCGTGCTGTGCGCCATGATCTCGGGAGGCCACGTCCTCGTCGAAGGCGTGCCCGGCACCGGCAAGACGATGCTCGCCCGCACGCTCGCGCGCTCGGTGAACTGCGACTTCAAACGCATCCAGTTCACCAACGACCTCATGCCCGGCGATGTCGTCGGCACCGCCGTGTGGCGCCCCGACGCCGGTCGGTTCTCGTTCGTCAAAGGGCCGCTGTTCGCGGACTTCGTGCTCGCGGACGAGATCAATCGCACGAGCCCCCGCACGCTGTCGTGTCTGCTCGAAGCCATGGAGAACGGTCGCGTGTCGGTCGAGGGCCGAACCCTCGACCTGTCGGCCGCGTTCACTGTCTTCGCGACGCGCAACCCGATCGAGTTTCACGGCACGTTCCCGCTGCCCGAGGCCGCGCTCGACCGCTTCCTCGTCTGCGTCGAACTGGGCTACCCAGATCCCGAAGCGGAGGTCGCGCTCTACGCCGGCAACAACCCCGAACGCGTGCTCGCCGGCCTGGCGCCGGTCATCGAAGCCGAAGAGCTGCTGCAACTGCGCGAGGCCGCAACCGGCGTCACCGTGAACGAACGCCTGCTGGGGTTCGTCCACGCGGTCGCCACAGCGACCCGGCAGCATCCGGACCTCGTGCTCGGTGCCAGCCCGCGCTCGGCGATGTCGTGGATCGCCGCGGCGCGCTCGCGCGCACTGCTGTTCGCTCGCGACTATGTGCTGCCCGACGACCTGAAGGCGCTCGCCGTGCCGACCCTGGCTCACCGGCTCCTCTGCCGGGATCCGCAGAACGACACCAGCCGCACCCTGCGCGAGATCCTCGGCACCATCGAGGTGCCGTTGTAAGGGGGCGAATTGCGCATCCGCCCAACCGAGCTCGGCGTCAAGGGGACGCTGCTGCTCGCGGCGCTCGTCGTCGCGTTCCTGGCCGCGGCCTACAGCAACCTGTTCTTCCTGATCATCGCGTTCTGCGTGGTGCTCGGGGTGCTCGGATGCTGGTGGGCGATCGGCAACGGTAAGGCAGTCACCGCGAAGTTGAGCAACCCGGGCCCCGCGGCCGCGGGCCAACGCCGTACGTGCAGCCTCGTGATTTCGCCGCGGCGCCCGGCATTCGACCTGACGTTCGCGATCGAAGTGGCCAGCGACGCCGGATCCGCACTCAGCGAACGCCACGAACTGACTCACGTGCCGGCGCTGCGGGATCGACAGACCGTCACCGTCGAACTGCCGCCCCTGCCTCGCGGGGTCCAGCGGGTGACGCGCGTGATCTGCGGCTCGCGCTATCCGTTCGGTCTCGTGCGCAGTGAGCGCGACCTCGCGCCAGCCGAGCCGATCGAACTCGTGACCTATCCCGATCCCGACACCGGCGGGAACCGTCGACAGCACCTCGGCGCCGTCGACCATGCCGGCAACGCCCGGCGTGGCGACACGATTGCGGGCCTGCGGGAACACCGCCCCGGCGACAGCCTGGGTGAGATGCATTGGAAGGCGACTGCCCGGCGCGGGACACCGATCGTCAAAGAACGCGAACGCAGCAGCACTGCGACCGAGTTCGTGACGATCGATCGGCGAACGGAATCGACTGCGGCGTTCGAAGTCGTACTCGCCGACGCGACTGCGAAGGTGCTGTCCGCCCAGGACCGCGAACGCCCACTCCGGCTCGTCAGCCAGGACTGCCGCATCACGCTCGCACCCGGTGGCGACCCGACACCGGCGCTGCGGTGGCTCGCGACGGCAGAACCGCTGCCGCTCTCCGCCCCCGCGCCCGATCCAGGTCGTGCGGAAGAGGTGGTCCATGCGTGACTGGCTCCACCCGTTCCTCGTAACGCTCACGCTGCTGGACCTGTGGTTCGTCGGCATCACGGGCACGGTCTCGATCTGGCCGCTGGCGCCGCTGTTCGTGCTGGCCTGCGCCTCACCGCTCCTGCGCCAACTGCGCCGATTCGCGCTCTATCGCACGGGCTGGAACGCCGGCGTCTTGATCGTATTCGCGATGCTCGTGCAGCACGCCTCCACGACGGGACTGCTGCACATGCTCGAGGACGGCATGCTGCTCGCGGTGCTGTGTCAGGTGCACCTGCTCAACAACGTCGGGCGTCGGCAACGACCCGACCTCGTGTTCTTCAACTCCTTCCTGATCGCGTTCGTCACGAGCTTCTTCGCACCAACCGTCTCGTGGTCCGCGCTCTTCGTCATTCACGCGCTGATCTTCGTCCCCGCGTTGCAGCTGAACGTACTCGCACGCAGTACCGAGAACGTCGACTCGCACCTCGCGCGGCAGCTGCTGCGCGACAGCCTCCCGAGGACGGCCTGGATCGGCGCCGTCACCGCCGTGGTATTCGTGTTCTGCCCGCGCGACTTCGATCACGACGGCTGGCTCGGCAACTCGTTCGTCCAGCGCGCCGGGTTCACGACCGGCCTTGCGGAAGTGATCAACCTCGACAACAACGGTGCCACCACACTCGACGACCGGGTCGTCATGCGGATCGAGTCGACCGATGCCGGTCTGGCCGAGGCTCCGAGTCACTGGCGTGGGATCGCGTTCTCGTACTTCGACGGCCAAACCTGGCTGCCGCAGGAGGCCCGCCGACTCGGCTCGCGCTTCGCCACGGATCCCGCATGGGAACGACACGCCGACGGTGCCTGGCGCACGGCCGCGCGCTCGACGGGTCAACTGTTGCGGGTCAGGGTCGAGGACACTGCACTGCTGCAGGTGCCGTTGCCGTCAACCGCCGCGGAGATGCGGCCGATCGGCGGCGCCGGCCTGCTGTTCGATCCGCGGTCGTACGGCGGCTTCACGTTCTTCCGGCTCGACGACGCACCGAGCGAGAACCTGGAATACTTCGTGGGCTGCGCCGACTCACGGCGGCCGCATCCGGTCACACAACGAGCGCGCAGTATCTTCCTGGACGTCCCGCGCCGTGGTGTCACCCGCCGCGCGCGCCAGCTCCTGACCGCGATCCAGGCCGAACTGCCGACGGGGCAGAGCACCGATCCGCGCACGCTCGCCCGCGCCTGCGAAGCCTGGCTGCGCACCAACCGCAAGTACCGTCTGCCCGGCGCACCGGGGTTCGCCGGCTCGATCGAGTCGTTCGCACTCGCGCACGGCGGCGGCCACTGCGAGTTCTTCGCCACGCTGCTGGCGCTCATGCTGCGCCAGGCCGAGATCCCCTGTCGGCTCATCGGCGGCTATCTCGCGCAGGAGCGGGCCGAGGACGGCGCGATCATCATCCGTGGCAAGCACGCGCACGCCTGGGTCGAAGCACTGATGCCGGACAACAGCTGGGTAACGCTCGATGCGACGCCCGCCGCTCCGGTCGAGTCCGTGGCCAACGCCGACACCACGTGGTGGGACAGCTTGACCGCCGAGGCCGACGAGCTGTGGAACGCGATCGTCGGATTCGACGAACAGGGCCGTGCCCGATTGCTCGGCACGCTCGCCGCGACGCCGGGCTACCTCTGGCGGCAGGGCAGGCAACACCCGTTCAGCTCTGCTGCATTGCTGGCTTTGCCCATCGCACTGATCTACGCTCGCTTTCGAAAGCGTCGACGGCCGCTGGCCGTGGCTTCGCTCTTGGCGACGGCGCGCGCCCTCGGGATTGCGCTGCGCACGGGCGAGACCCCGCGCGAGCTGCTGACCCGGGTTCGGGCAACCGACGCCCCTGCAGACAAGGTTTCCGCGCTCGCCGCTGCAGTTCGTGAACACGAGCTCGCGCGCTATGGCGCGGTGGAGAAATCGCAATGAAACTCGAGCTGTCGCAGTCGATCTCGACGTTCACGTTGGCCGCGCTCGTGACCTGCGGCGCGTCAACGGCCCAACGCGCCCCGACGGTCGTCAGACTCGAGCCCGCCCACATGGCCCGTGACGTGGATGCCAAGAAGGTCGCGGAGCTGGTGGTCGAGTTCGATCAGGACATGGACCGCAGCGCGTACTCCGTCTGCGGGGGGGGACCGAGTTTTCCGACGGTCGCCGGCGTCACCTGGCGCGACGATCGCACGTTCGTGTTGCAGGTCACGCTCGAGGAAGACCGCGTCTACTCGATGGACCTGTCCTGCATCGGGGTCAAGGGCTTCTGGTCCAAGGCCGGCGAGCGCCTGGCGCCGACGCCTTGGCGAATCGCTACCCAAGGACCAAAGATCGATCGCGCCACCGCCGACAAGGTCGCCACCCGACTCTTCATGCTCCTGCGCAATCGCTACTCGTACCGCGACCGCCTGGGCATCGACTGGTCGGACTTCGAAACGCGATCGTACGACGAACTCATCGGCCAGACGAGCATGGCGGCACTCGCGCTGACGATCAGCGAGACCCTCGTCGTGCCGCAGGATCCGCACGTGGCGGTCCGCTGGCTCGAAGCCCAGGTGCCGACGTTTCAGCGCGAAGCCCGCAGCAACTTCGACATCGCCGGCGTTCGGAAGCTGCTGCCCGACCTCCAGCCCGTTGGCCGCACCGGCATGTCGGCGCGCACGAAGGACGGCTACGGCTATCTCTTCATCGGCTCGTTCTCGCGCGACAAACGGCGCGACTTCGAACTCTGCATCCGCGCGCTGCGCCGGATGCTCGACTGCAAGGGACTCGTGATCGACGTTCGCGAGAATGGCGGCGGCGACGAGAATCTCGCGCGCCGGCTCGCGGGATTCTTCGTCGAACGTCAGAAGACCTACGCAGCCCATCGCTACCGCGATCCACGCGCGCCGGGCGGCTTCGGCCCCAAGCAACTGCGCACGCTGCGGCCCAACGCCGCACCCGACATCTATCGCGGCCCCGTCGCCGTGTTGATGGGGCCGGCCAACATGTCGAGCTGCGAGGCGTTCCTGCTCATGATGAAGCAGGTCGATCGCGCGCATCTCGTCGGGTCGACATCCTACGGCAGCTCCGGCAACCCCAAACCGCACGCGATCGCTCCTGGCTTGACGGTCCTGCTGCCGAGCTGGCAGGCGCTGCGCGCCGACGGCACGCCGTTCGAAGGGGAAGGCATCCAGCCGACGGCGCCCATCGAGATCCCGGAACACATGCTCGGCGTCGGCGACCCGGTGCTCGAGGAGGCGCTGACGCTGCTTCGCAAGCCGCGGTGAACCAGCGCGGCAGCGCGGCTCACTGGTCCGCGAGCACCGCAGCCGCGTAGGCCACCACCGCGGCGCCGAGCGCGAGCTCGCGTTCGTTGACGGCCGCGAGATCGTCGACCGCCGTGTGGTGGTAGTCGAAGTAGCGGTTGCCATCGACCCACAGCCCGAAGCACGGCACGCCACGCGCATGCAGCACGCTGATATCCGCACCGCCCGCACCGGCGCCCTTCAGGAACATGCCCGCGTGCAGTTGATCGAGCGGCTCGAACAAGCGCTCGATGCGGTCCGCTTCCGCGCCGCGCAGCGAACACGAGAATCCCATCGGTCGGAAGCCGCCGGAGTCGGTCTCGAGCGCGGCGACGTGCTTCTTGATCTCCCCTTCGTGGGCCGCGGCGTAGGCCCGCGCGCCGCGCAACCCGTTCTCTTCGTTGGCGAACAAGACGACCCGAATGGTGCGCTTCGGCCGCCACCCGATCGCCTTCAACAACCGAATCGCCTCGAGGCAGTGCACGCAACCGGCGCCATCGTCGTGCGCGCCGGTCCCGAGATCCCAGGCGTCGAGATGGCCGCCGATCACGACGATCTCGTCCGGGCGCTCGCTACCGCGATACTCACCGATCACGTTGTGACCCTGGGTGTCCGGCAACGTCTCGCAGCCTAGTTCGAGCCGTACGCGCACAGGTCCTTCTTTCAGCATCGCGGACAGCGCCTCGGCGTCGACCGTCGCTACCGCGGCGGCGGGCACCTTGGCGACCCCGTCCGCGTAGCGCATCGCGCCCGTGTGCGGATGCTCGTCGATCGTGGTCGTCATCGAACGCACGAGCGCCGCGACGCCACCGGCCTTGGCGGCCTCGACCGCGCCGTTCGTCCGCTGCGGCACGGCCGCGCCGTAAGCCCGCCCCGTGCGACGGAAGATGCGAGGCATCGGCCGGTTGAAGAACACGATCTTCCCCTTCGCCGCGTCACCTAGTTCGCGCAGTTGCTCGAACGTGCGCACTTCGATGATCTCGGCCTCGATGCCACCAGCCGGCGTCGGCACGCTGCTGCCCAGCGCCGTGACCCGCAGCGGCATGGCCCGCGGCGAGGTCGTCGCTGAGACCTCGGTCCCACGCCGCCAGTTGGGCACCATCACCGGCTCGGCGACGACCCGATCGAAACCGATCGCGAGCATCTGCTCCATCGCCCAGTTCTCGGCGGACTTCATGCCCGGCGAACCCGCGAGCCGGCGCGGTGCCGCCGTGACGAGCGCACGCAGGGTCACGATCGCGGCGTTGTCCTCGAGCGCCAGCTTCTCGAGCTCGAGACAGCGCTTCGCCAGCTCCGTCGATGGTTCGACGTCGACCGGCGCGGCCGCGATCGGTCGCGACGGCTCGTCCGTTGCCGCCGAGCGACAGCCGGCCGCCAGAACGGCGGCCATAGCGACTACCCCCAGAACGACCATCGCCAGCGGCCTCGTGCCGGCAGCCGTGGACCGGTTCATCGAATCCACCCCGCCTTGCGCTTCTCGAGGAACGCAGCGAAGCCTTCCTTGGCCTCCGGCGTCGCGCGCAGCTCGGCAATCCAGTTGGAAGTCACAGGGATCGCGTCCTCGAGCGTCTTGCCGTCGACGGCTCGGATCAGTTCTTTGGCACTCGCGACCGCGGCGGGACCCGCCGTGAGCAGTTCACCGACGGCCTGATCGACCGCCGCGTCGAGCTGCTCGACCGCCACTGCCCGGTGCACGAGACCGATCCGCTGCGCCTCACGCCCATCGAAGCGTTCACCAGTGAGGAACAGCGCACGAGCCCGACCCGCACCGATCTTCTGCATGACGAACGGCGAGATCACCGCGGGCACGATGCCGAGCTTCACCTCCGTGAGCCCGAACATGCAGTCTTCGGTCGCGATCGCCATGTCGACCGCCGCAGTCAGTCCCGTGCCGCCACCGAGCGCGTGGCCGTGGATCCGTCCGACCACGGGCTTCTTGCAGCGGGCGATCGTCAGGAACGTGCGAGCCATGTGATCCGCGGACTTCGCGTTCTCGTCCTTCGGCAGGTCGGCCTGCTCCCGCATCCACCCGAGGTCGGCGCCCGCCGAGAAGCTCTTGCCGTTGCCGGACAACACGACGACGCGCGCCTCGTCGTCGTCATCCGCCGCACGGAACGCGACCTGCAACTCGTCGACGACCACGCCATTGAACGCATTGCGGACGTCCGGTCGATTGAGTCGAACGTGGAGAACGGGGCCATCGCGGCTGACTTCGAGGGTCTCGTAGGTGGTCATGTCTTGGCGAAGAGCGTCCGGGCCGGACGCCGCCGTGTCCACAACCGAAACCTCAGCCCCCACTGCGATTGTCCCCACGCGTCCCTCTGGACGCCCGGGCTCCCGAATGCGACAACCGGGTGCGTGCCCCCCGCCATGCGATTGCTGCTGGCCGGCGCGTTGTTCGCCACGGGCGGCGCGCTCATCAAGAGCTGTGACTTCCCGTCGCTACAGCGCGCGGGCCTGCGCGCGCTCATCGCGGCAATCACGCTCTTCGCCTTGCTGCCCGACGCCAGGCGCCGGCCGGGGCGCAGCACCTGGCTGCTCGCACTGCCCTACTTCTGCGCCACGTGCTTCTTCGTTGTCGCGAACACGCTGACCACGGCCGCCAACACCATCTTCCTCCAGGCCACCGCGCCGCTCTGGGTCGCGATGCTGAGCCCCGTCCTCCTGCGCGAGCCCCCGACGCGCCGCGACGTACTCGCGATGGTCGGCATCATGCTGGGGATGACGCTGTTCTTCCTCGCGCCCGCGAACGCCAGCTCGACCGCGCCGTCACCCCGAATCGGCGACATGTTCGCCGCCGCATCAGGGCTCGGGTTCGGCGTGCTCCTGCTCGGCATGCGCTGGCTCTCCCGCCACGGCGGCTCGGATGCCCCGGTCGCGATCGCCTGGGGCAATGCGATCACGGCCCCGCTCGCGTTCGCCCTCATGCCGCTCGTCGGGCAGACCCCCGTGCTCGGCGACAGAGGGGACTGGCTCACCATCACATACCTTGGAACCATCCAGGTCGGCCTCGCCTACGTGCTGCTGCTGCGCGCGACACCCCACGTGAGCGCAGTGACCGCCAGCCTGCTGCTCATGATCGAGCCGGCGCTGAACCCCGTGATCGCGTTTGCGGTGCACGGCGAATCGCCGCACTGGCTCGTGCTGCTCGGCGGCACACTGATCGTGGCCGCCGTTGCACTGAGCAGCCTGATCAAGCGAGGTACACGGCCCACCAAGTGACATGACGGCCTGGCATGGCCACGCCGATCGACGCTGGCCTGCAACACGACTCGGTCCAGCAGTGGTAGCATCGCTTGCGAGTCATGGAACAGGGACAACAACCAGAACCTGCCGTAACCAGGGCACCCAAGTGCGCCCCCGGCAGCATCACCGCAACGTCGAACTCAGGTCGCAAGACCCAACTCGCGCTCGATGAGTTGGTCGAAGAACTCGACCTGGCTCTGACCGAACACGGCGATCTCGACAAGTCGCCGCGCGCCGCCCGCCTGCTGGGCACCCTGGTAGCGGCTCACCGGCATCGATTGAACGTCTTCGGCAACCGCTACTCTCGCGTCACCGAAGCAGCGTTGTTTCGGATGCTCCACTCCCATCCGGACTTCACGCCGGACCACCTGCGCGGCGGTACGTTCGTCGACCTGGGCTGCGGTGGATTGAACCCGCTCGCAGGCCTGCTCGTGCTCCTCGGCGCGGGCGCGAGCCGTGGCATCGGAATCGACCTCGAGCCAGTCGCCAACGAGCCGACGGCGATTCGCGCACTCGCCAAGACGGCAATCGAGCTGATCGCCGAGCCATCGTTCTACCTCGGCAACTTCCCGATCGCCGGCGAAGAGGTGCGACGGAACCTCAGGCGCTTCGACATCCGGGCCGTCGACCAGGCCCGGCGCGAGGCGCTGGCCGACTGCGGCCTCGAGTTCAGGAACACGTCGGCGGAAGCCACGGGCATCGAAGACGGCACGGTCGACGGCATCTGCAGCGCTTCGTTCCTGGAGCACGTACCCGACCTCGATTCGGTCCTGGCCGAGACCGCGCGCATCACGCGCCGCGGTGGACTCGGGTCGCACCGCATCGACGGCGTCGATCATCGCAGCTACGGGCAACCCGGCATCGGCCCGCTCGACTTCCTCCAGGAAGAGTCCGACGCGCCAATCGTCTTCAGCTGCAACCGGATTCGACCGACGGAGATGCCCGCGAAGTTCGAGCAACACGGTTTCGAGGTTCGCGACTTCGCCGTGCTCCACCGCGAACCGGTCACGGCCGAACAACGCGCCGAGTTCGTCGAACCCTACCGTTCGATGACGCTGGACGATCTCGCCATCCTCGGCGCGAGAATCTCGGTCGTGCGGCGCTGAGACCGTCTCGATTTGGCGCGGCAGGACTCACGACAGCAGGTCCCGCACGGCACGGGCGTCGCGCTTCTTGCTGCGGGAGGCCAAGAGCTCGACCGTTTGGCCCAATCCGTTCTCACGCGCCAGGTCGGCACCGAGTTCCAGCAGCCTCTGCGTCGCGGCAATCCGACCCGCGCGCACCGCGTCGAACAACGGGGTCTCGCCGCGCCTATCGCCGACTTCGAGATCGGCACCGGCTGCGACCAGAACGTCGATCGCCGCCACGAAGTTCGCCTGCGCCGCGCGGTGGAGCGCGGTCTTGCCCTTGTGATCCGTGACGTCGACCCGCGCCCCGAGGGCGAGCAGCTCCGTGACCCGCTCGACGTCCTCGGCCGCGTTGTGATTGCCGCGGCAGGCCTCCACGAGCGGCGGAAACCCGAGGCGATCCGGCGCGTTCCAATCGGCCTCGTAGCCGTAGCGCGCGAGAATCGTCACCCAGCGCGGCTCACGACACGCTTCGTTGGCATCACCCGGTCGCGGTCGTGCACCGCGCTCGAGTAACAGTCGCGCGAACCGTTCGTCGTCGGATCCGAGTGCCCACGCGAGCATTCGCTCGGCGTCATCCGTGGCCGACGCACCGCATTCCAGCAACCACTCGAAGACCTCGAAGTGCGCGCCGGCGAGCGCATGGTGGAGCGGCCGCTCGGGAACCGGCGAATGGGTCACGACCGGCGCGTCGATGATGGTCGAGTCGGCGGCAGCGAGGGCGCGGGCCCGCTCGAAGTCGCCGAGGAAGCACGCCGCCTCGAAGCCGAACGCAGCCCCCAGCTCGACCAGTGCGTCGGCCGTCCGCCGCTTCTTGCGAAACTTCGCGATGCACCACGGCGAAACCTCGACCGACGTCTCGCGGAAGTAGCAACCGCGAGCCTCGAGATCGGCCCCCGCCGCAGCCAGCCACTGCACGAGTTCGGTCCGTCCCTTCCGAGCAGCCTCCCACAGCACCGTGCGACCGTGCGGACCAATCGCCCGCAGGAAGCGCGGCTCCGCCGCGAGATAGTGTTCGACCGCAGCGATGTCACCGCGCCCGGCGGCCGGCAGGACCAGTTCGAGGAAGTCGCGCGACCGACCGGTCAGAGGTTCGATCGCGCGGCTCATCGCCCTTCCACTACAGTTTCCGTCATGCGTCGTGCGGTCGTCTCCGGTCACCTGTTGCTCGCCCTGATCCTACTCGGTGCGATCGCGTCGGGCTGCGTCTCGCGAATCGGACAGGTCGAACGATACGCCGCGCTGGCGCCGACGCGCTACGTCGTCGTCCTGCCCGCACAACGAGCCTCGTGGCCGTGCGTGCAACGCTTCCTCGCGTGGAAGAGCGCCCAGGGCTACGCGGTCGAGACCGTGACGATTCCGCAGGGCGGCACACGCTCCAGCCGATTCACGGCCGTGAGCGAAGCACTCGAACGCCGGCGGCCGAAAGCCGGCGAGTGCGCGTACGTGCTGCTACTCGCCACGCCACGACAGCTTCCCATGGGCGCGTGGAAGCTTCACGAGGACGAACGGGGCACGCTGTCCGATTGGCCGCTACTCGCGGGCGTGCGCGACCGCCACGAGGTTCTCGAAGACGTCGACTGGCTCGATACGGCGCGATATCCGCAGCGCTGGATTCCCGGCCGCATTCCGTTCGGCTCGTACCGCACCGTCGCCGCCGCCTTGCGCGCGGCCGAACGCTACGCGGCGCGATCGACGCGAGCGGAACGCTCGGCACTGCTCGGTGCCGAACGCTTTGGCGTCCCGTTCGACTCGTCGCTCATCCTGGATGCGGTGCGCGAAACGTTGCGCGAGGGCTGCTGGGACACTCGGCTACTGTCCGAGGACGTTCCCCGCGACGCTCCGATCGCGGGGCATATCGAACGCATCGAGAGGCTCGGCAAGACCGTCTTTGCCAGCGAAGCCACCATCAACTTCACGTTCCTGCGCGAATGGGCCACAGCGGTCCCGGACCTCGTCTACGTCATCGCCCATTCGACCCTGCTCACGATCGAGTCGGAGGTCGGCCAAGACCGGTGGTTCGGCATCGGCAAGCGGGCGATCGATCCGATCAGCTACCTGGTGTATCGCGCCGGCGGTCACTCACGCGCGAAGGCGCCGAAGACGCCGAGTTCACCCGCCATTCTCGTCGCGACCGGCTGCCAGGTCGCCCGTCCCGACAATCGCCTGATCGACGCGCTGTTCCGCGACGGCTGGATCGCCGGCTACTGCGGCAGCACGACCGACACGGGGCCACTGCCGCCAGCAGCAGCGGTTCGGGCCGAGCTCCGGTTGCCCTATTACCTGGCCCGCGGGCTGCCGATCGGAGTCGCAATGCTCGCGACGGCCGATGCGTATCTCACCGAATCGGCCTGGGACCCACTCACGACCCTGCTCCGCCCCTGGGCCGAGCCGATGCGCCGACAGAACGTCCTGAGTTGGGTGTTCTACGGCGATCCATCCCTGCAACTCGCGAACCGGGATCGCTTTCACCCGCACGGGCCGCTGCGACCGAAGTGATCGGACGGCTTCTCCAACCGGTAGGGAATGGGCACCGCCGAGGGTTGAGCGCCCGGCCATCGACCGCACCTCGAATGGGCCTTACCCTTGCAGGGAGTGTCCGCCTCGCGCCTCGGAAAGTCCGACCTTCTCGCCTTCCTCCTGCTCCTGCTGCTGCCCGCGGCACTGCTCGGCGAGTCGCTCTTCACGAGTGATCGGTATCTGTCGTACGACCTCGCGGAGTTCCCGCCCGCCGCGCAGAACCTGACGCCAGAGCAACTCGCCGCCGTGCGATCGACGGCGAACTACGACGCGACGGAAGCCCCGATCTGGTTCGCGGTCGAACTGCAGCTCGCGCGCGAGGCCGCAGAGCGCGGCCAGCTGCCGCATTGGAATCCGTACGTCAGGAACGGTGCGCCGATGCTCGCGCACGGCCACCTCGGCTTGCTCAACCCGGTGCACATGCCAGCGCTGTGGTTCGAGGATCCCGCCGACGGCCTGCTGTACCTGACCTACGTGATGTTCGCGCTCGCCGGCGCGCTGATGTTCGGGTTCTTGCGCGCCATGGGACTCGGCACGGCGAGCGCCGCGTTCGGCGCACTCGCGTTCGCCTGGTCCGGCACGCTGACCGCGAACGGGCACTGGTTCATGCGCATGGAACCCCTCGCGGTGCTGCCGGGCATGCTCTGGGGGATCGTCGGAGTCAGTAGTCGCCAAGGCCTCGCGCGGGCGTGGCCCGCGGCCGGTCTCGCGATCACGACGGCGTTGTGCTGGATGTCCGGCTTCCCGCAGTACGGCATCCCGGTCACGCTCCTCGCGGCTGCTTTCGGATGCATGTTCCTGGTGCGCGAGTGGCGCCGCGACGGGATGCGCAGCGCGCTGCGGCTGCTCGGATGGCTCGCAGGTGCGGGCCTGGTCGGCATGCTGCTCGCGATGCCGCAACTGCTGCAGATGTTGCTGTTCTACCCGGACAGCAACCGCCCGATCGCCGAGTCCCTCGACCGCGCGACCCGGCACGCGTTCGCTCCGTTCGGATTCCTCGGCTACGTGATGCCCGAGGCGTTCTCCCATCCCGGCGACTCGACGCTGCCGCAGGACGCCTCGCCAGTGCCGTACTTGTGGTCCGATCTGAAGCACTGGGAGACCGGCGAGCAGCTGCTGCCGAACTACAACTTCACCGAGTACGCGATCTACCCGGGAGTCGTGCCGCTCGCGCTCGCGCTGCTGGCGCTCGTGATCCGTGGCCCGCGCTGGCGTTGGTTCGTCGTGGGTGCGTTCGCCGGGGTATGGCTGCTCGCGACCGGCGCGTTCGGGCTCTATCACGCCTATCACCTGCCCGGCATCAAGCCCGTGCCGCCCTATCGCTTTGCCGGCCCGGCCTGCGCGCTGCTCGCAATGCTCGCGGCGATCGGCTTCGACGGATTGCGCGATCGCCTGCGACCGTGGTCGATGCGCGGTCTCGGCATCGCGTTGCTCGGTGGCGCGGTGGCGATGTTCGTGTGGTCGAGCGAACCGGTGCCGGACAAGACAACCATCGAGGACCCGTGGCTCGTTGCGATCGTCGATCGCTACCGTGAGATCTACGCCGAGCAGCACAGCACACCGGAGCAGAAGCTCCCAGCTGCGGCCATCACGCCGGCGGTCGCGCTCGACCAGAAGTTCACGCCCGGCAATCGCAATGCTCCCGGCACGCGTATCGACGCGATCAAGAACGGCCGCGAACGACTGCAGTGGAACCTGCGCCGCGGTGGCGGTGGATTGCTGATCGTCGCGGGCCTCCTGATCGCGAGTTCCTTCCGCCGTCGAGAGAACGGGCTGCGCGGCTGGCCGACGATCGTGGCGTTCGGCCTCGCGGCGATCGAACTCGGCGCGTTCGGCCTCGCGCTGAACCGCGGGCAGGCCTGCGAGCATTCACCGGACACTCCGGTCCACGAGTTCTTGCGCGAACGCCGCGACGCCGCAGCCGATGCCGGCGGCTTCCTCGTCGGCCGCGGCGTCGGCGGCGTCTACAACCTGCCCGGCGGCACGCTCGCGGCCGAGCACATCCGCGATCTCAACTTCTACACGTTCGTCGACAACAAGAGCGACCTGCCGATCCGCAAGCTCTACGGCGACGCGTTCATCCTGCGCGGCTTCGTCTGCGACGCGGTGCCCGACGACGATCGGCTGCGACGCCCCTATTGGGACCTCATGGGTCTGCGCTACGTGCTCGCAACGCGGCCGATGGAGCACGCCGGCGAGCGCGTTGGACCGACGACCATCGGCGATAAGGACTACTTCGTCTACGAACGCACCACCGCGATGCCGCGTGCATGGTGCGTCGGCAGACTCGAGGTGGTCAACGACGAGGCTGCGCTCGTCGACCGACTCGCGGACACCGATCTCGATCCGCGCGCGCAGGTGCTCGTCGATTCTGCGAGCGCCAACCAGCTCGCCACCGTTCCAGCGAACGCTGATCCTGGCAGCCGCACCGCGCGATTCGTTCACGAAGACAGCAAGCGGGTCTCGATTCATCTCCAGGCGGGCGACCCCGGCTACCTCGTCATCGCCGACACGTTTTTCGACGGCTGGGAAGCGTGGATCGACGACGAGCCGGTTCCGATGGTGCGGGGCAATCTCTACCAACGCGTCGTTGCTGTGCCCGAGAACGAGTGCATCGTCGAGATGCGGTTCCGTGCGCCGGGTTTCTTCGCCGGTTTCGTGATCGGCGGTGCCGCGGTCCCGCTGCTCGCTGTGCTCTTGCTGGCGAGTGCGTGGGCGGGAATACGGCTGCGCCGGCGCCATGCCACGCCGACGCAGCCTCCGGACGCCGACTCTCACTCGGCTTGATCCGGCTGTCGGGTCCCGCCTGCCCGCGGGGCAACCGACCTGATCTCTTACTCATCAGGGCCCCGACTCGCAGGGACCCGAGCCGCTGGGACCTGCCTCTCAGGAGCCCCAGCGACGGTAGACCCGCGGGTAGGCTGACGAGCCCTTCGCGCGGCGCTTCTTGCGCTCGGCCTCCTTCTTCTGACGCTCGCGCTCCTTCTTCTGCGCCGCGAGGCGCTTCTTGTTGGAACGCGCCGCCGCGTGGAACGCCTTGCCACGGTCGCTGCCCGGGTTGTTGTCGTAGTAGGCGCGGCCGTAGTCGACGAAGGCCTCCATGTCGAAGTCTTCGAACGCCATGAACGGGCGCTTCGCCATGCGTTCGTGCACAACCTCGCACAGCGGCTTGGCCATGATCTGACCCGAAGCGGACAGCATCGGCTGGCCGTTCTCGTCGAGCACGAGCGTGTCACGGCGCTGCTTGCGGTTGCGCTTGACCTCTTCCCAGACATCGAAGCCCTGCCAGCGGCTGCGCCGAATCGTCGCGGGCGACAGTCGGCGAACCTTGGCGCGATGCATCGCCTGGAACATGCTCTGCTTCTCTCCCTTCGACCGTTCCTGGTCGTCGTAGAGTTCGTGCAGCGTCAGTGCGAACTTCAGCTCGTCGACGAGATCCTCGGCGTGCCAGAAGCCCGGCAGCACGTGGAGCACGGTGCGATCCGACGCCAGCACGCAGAGCTGCACGTTGCGACCACCCGCGCCGTTGGTCGTGCCAACCGCGGAATCCGTCTTCCTGTAGCCGTGGGACAATCCGACGTGCTCGTCCCGCTCGATGTTGCGCGAACCGAGGATGAACTCGTCTTGGAGCAGCTGCAGCACTTCTTCATTCGGCAGGGTCACGCCCCGCAAACTTTGAAGCGCGCTTCAAGCACGGTCGTCGAGACAGCCGAGCGCCTGCAAGAACAGGATCGGCTTGCCCGTCGCGGCCGACTGGGCCTCGAGTTCGAGCATCTGGCCACGCGCGTTGGACTTCTTGACCTCGTGCCAGTCGAGGTCGAGCACGCGCTCGACGCGCTGCTTCAGCGCGCGTCCCTTGACCTTGACGCCGACGGTCGCCGGGTCGATCACGGGCCGCTTGCGCCGCGGCTTCTTGTTCTTGGCTGGCTTGTTCTTCTGACCCTTGGTCTGACCGCCCGTCTTGGGCGTGGCCGGGGTCTTCGCGTTGTCGGGCTGCAGCAGGGGCTGAGCCAGCAACGCAGGATGCTGCACGGGCGATGGCACGACCGGCAGCCCAGGCAACGGCCCGCGTTGGGCCACGGCCATGCCGGCGAGAGCCAGCACGGCGAGCAGGACAGGTTGCTTCATGGGGTCTTCCTTGGTGGCGGTGGGTCGCCGCGGTCCGCTACCTCACGGTCCAGGACGATCGACGTGGGTTGGACCCCGGTCGGCCGACGCCGTAAGGAAAGGAACCCGCAAACCTGCCTGCGCAACCGTTACCTGCTGTCAGAGCGACTCTTGTGGATCGCTCAGTAACCGAATCCGCGGGCGATCCGAGCCCGAACGATCAATCCCTGCAGCTGCTTGCAGCCACCGCTCGCCGGATCGAGCTCGCAGGCCTTGGCATTGAACTCCTCGGCCGAGGGCAACGCGAGCCGCTGGACGAGGATCGAACCCATGCCGAGGTAGTGCTCACCGAGCTGGCCGCGCACCCGCTCGCGCGCAGCCCGAAACTCGTTGGCCGTCGCCGCCTTCACCGCCGCGGCGGGGGTGAACCGGTCGAGTTCGGACCAGGCGCCTTCGAGCAGCTTGATTGCCTTCTTGCGGCGGTTGCGCTCCCTTGAGGTCTGATTGGGGTTGCTGGTCGGCTCGATCCCGAGTTTCGCGACCGCCGTCTCGCGGCGCTGCACTGCGTCGAGGATCTTGCCGAGCTTCGTCGCGCCGATCGGCTTGCGCGCGCCCCGCTTCTCGAGCTTGGCCTGCGCTTCGGCCGCAACCGTACGGGCGCTACGCGCGGCGCTAGTCTTGCCGTAGCGCGCGAGGATCACCTCCGCGTTGAGCTTGGCCTTCCCGAAGTCGCCGGCCGCGATCTGCGCACGGGCCTGCGCTAGCAAACCGACCGCGATCTCTGCCTCGATGTGCTCCACCATCGTCTGCGCCTCGCGCGCCCGCTCCGGCACGAGCCGCGCGACCTCGTGCCACTCGGCGACGGCGTGCAGCGGCAGCCCGAGTTCGAGCGCCAGCTTCGCGAGTCGCTCGCGATGCGCAGCGCTGTCGGGGTCGCTGCGCCGCGCGCGGATCGCGTAGTACGAGCGTGGCGCGAACTCGTCGCGGGCGACCTTGCGCGTCGCGTCGTTCGGGCCGGTGCGCAGCGTCACCTCGTCGTCACCGATCTCGACGACCTGGCCGATCAACACTTCGCCGTTTCGCAGCTCGAACGTCTGGGCACGAGCCTCTCCGACGACCGACAAGACGGCGGTGAGCACGAAGGGGAAGAACGCTTTCATCGGAGATACTCCTTTCTGGTCGAGGCAGTGTCCCGCGCGAGTGTCGCTGGGGCATGCGCGGCTGATTCTCGAACCGGCGGCGGTCGTTCCGTGAATTCGCCGCGACGCTCCCGTCCGGAACCGTTCGCACCTGCGGTCGTAGAACCGCAGGTTCCGGATAGACTGGCGGCATGATCGAGACCCGCCAGCAGGGCGACATCGCCATCCTCGAACTGGCTCACGGCAAGGTCAACGCGCTCGACGTCGAGTTCACGACCGCGCTCGCGGACGCCGTCGAGACCGCCGGCAACAGCGACGCGGCGGCCGTCGTGCTGACTGGCCGCGGTGGCGCGTTCTCGGCGGGCGTCGACCTCAAGCGGCTCGTCAGCGAAGACGCGGACTACGCGGATCGCCTGATCGACGCACTCGATCGCGCGTTCGAAGCCGTGTTCTGCTGCCCCAAACCGACCGTCGCCGCACTCAACGGCCACGCGATCGCGGGCGGCATGGTCATCGCCTGCGCATGTGATCTGCGCGTCATGGCCGCGGGCAAAGGCCGCCTCGGCGTGCCGGAGATCGCCGCGGGCGTGCCGTTCCCGTGGCTCGCGCTCGCGATCACGCAGAGCGCGGTGTCACCCGCACAGCTGCCCCAGCTCGTCGCACTCGGTGAAACGTTCGACGCGGAGGAGTCGCTGCGCCGCGACTTCGTCCAGGCCCTCGTGCCAGCCGAAGAACTGCTGCCCCGCGCCGTGGGGTTCGCCGAGCGCCTCGCCACGAACGCGAGCCCCGGCTTCGACCTTCAGCGACAGCAGATCCGCGGCCCGATCATGGCCGACGAACGCCGTGCGGCCCACGACGTGCAGGTTCGAGCCGTCTGGCGCGAGGCCAGCACGCGGGAGCGGGTCCAGCACTACCTGGATTCGCTCGGCAAGCGCAGCTGAATCGATCGGCCGGCGCCGGGGCTCCCCTGGACCAGCGGCGCCGCAGTATCATGCGGGCATGAAGCTCCTGCATGCTGCCGTGGTTCTCGCGTCGACCATGCTCTGCGTCTTGGGCCAGGGTATCCCGCGCCCGCTCCAGGATCCCGCGCCTCTCGACCCGGCGGCCGCAGGCCCCGCGATGCGCATCTGGAGCCACCGCGAACTCGGCATGCAGGAGGTCTGGTTCCGCCGCGAGTTCAAACTCACAGCCGTACCCGACGAAGCCACGTTCGTGTTCTCGTGCGACAACGAGGCGACCGTGTTCGTCAACGGCAAGCGCGTGGCGCACAGCGAACATTGGGAAGAGCTCACCGTCGTCGACGTCACACGCCTGCTCGTGAAGGGCAAGAACGTGATCGCGATCCACGCGAAGAACACCGGCAGCTGCGCCGCACTCGCCGCGTGGCTCACGTGGGAGAGCGCCGCGAAGAAAGCCGTGCCCGGCGTGCCCGCAGTCGTTGCCACCGGCGGCGAGATCGTCACGGACGCGGACTGGGTCTACGCCGACGAAGAGCACGATGACTGGGCCGCGGTCGCATTCGATGCCAGCAAGTGGAACGCCGCGAACGCGACGCTCGAGACACCGTTCGGCAACAACGTCTACAACGGCAAACCGCTGCGCCTGCGGTTCGAGAACGGCCGCAGTGCGTCGGCCCAGGCGATCGAGCGGGCTCTCGCGCAGTTCCGCGCGGCGCGCACGCCGGCCGCGGCGCAGAAGGCGCTCGACGCGTTGGATCGCGCGGTGATGGACGCGCGGGCGCGGTTGTGGAAAGAGAAGGGGAACGCGGCGAAGAAGGGTGGAGTTCGGGTGCGGAAGCGCGACTGAGACCCGCCTGGTCGGGTTTATCGCCTTACATACCCGCGACGTAAGCCCACCGACCGATTCGCCGAACGCGACCGCCGTCGATGGAATCCGGATACATCTCCGACGGCCAGTAGACGAACATGTCGCTGCTCGATACGCCGATCGGGCAACGCACGACGATGCCCCAACTATCGCGCGTCGCCCCATCGCGTATCGGCAGCATCTCGAAGCTCGGATAGGACGGCAGACCCGTTTGCGGGACCGCGTTCAGAACGTCAGGCACCAGATTCGTGATGCGTTCCGGCGGCCGATCGAAGCGATGGCAAAAGGCCTCCACCGCCGCGATGAGCCCCTCGGACCGCTCGACGAGATCAGCAAAGACCTGCACCCGCACGGCCTTGCCGCCGCATTGCCGCAGAGCACGAGAAGAATCGTCGCCCCCCCCTCCAAATCCACGTCAAGGACATCCTGCGGACCACCGGCCGCTCGCTTGGAGCGTTCGTGATCGAAAGGACTCACAGCTCGTAATCCTACGTTGGCGGACCGAGGTTCGGCAGAACTGCAACCCAACGGCCAGCCAACTCGCGCCGGATCTCGGCGAGCGCGCTGCGAGGCTCGGGGGCGCTGACCGGCCTTGCGCGCGCCCCGGCCATCGGCTGCGCCGCCCTGCACAACGCGTACCCGGCAGCAGTCGCTCAACGATCGCGGCAGTGCACAAGTCCGATACCCGGCTGATCGTCCGGATGCCGAAGCAGGTCATTCACGAACGAGACATAGAAGTTCAGCTCGCCCATGTAATCGGACCGGACACGACCGACTCTGAATGACTCTTTGCCAACGAACACGAAGCCCCCCCCGGAAAACCCCAGACAACACGCGCCCTTCCTGTGTGCGATGCCCGCTATTCAAGCGTTCGTGCCTCGGCTAACATGGGGCGCGTGCAAGAGCGACGCGATCGCAAAGTGACTGCGCAGGTCATCCGCCCCGGGCAGCAAGAGAAGCCCGATCTTGACTGGCAATCCATGACGATCGAGCAGCGCATCAACACTGTGTGGGAGTTGACTCAGCTCTGCTACGCTTGGAGCTACGACGATCCCAGTGCACTCCGACTTCAACGATCTATTGTCCACGTTCAACGGCCACGGCGTTGACTACCTCGTCGTTGGGGCGCACGCCCTCGCCGCACACGGCCTGATCCGCGCGACGAAAGACCTGGATGTGTTCGTGCGGCCGGATGACGACAACGCGCCGCGAGTCTTGCGTGCGTTGGCGGCCTTTGGTGCACCCCTTCAAGATCTGTCGGAGCAGGATCTGCAGACTCCGGGCCTCATCTTCCAGATCGGCGTGCCGCCCGTCCGCATCGACGTGATCACCGCGATCGACGGCGTCGAGTTCGAGGATGCCTGGCAGTCGCACGTCACGGCGAAGTTCGGAGATGTCGAGGTACCGGTCCTGTCACGCCAACACTTGATCACGAACAAGACCAAGGCGGGGCGGAAACAGGATCTCGCGGATGTCGAGTGGTTGGAGAAGAACGGCGGTTGAGTAGTCGGGAAGAGGCCCCCGCATCCATGAGACCTACGCACGCCGCTTGGCAACGCTGATGCGGCGGCACGGTCCGCGCGCTGGACCTGCCCCCTCGCGCCGAGTTACTCGACGAACTCGCTGCTCGCCCGGGCTGTCAACTCGATGGTCCGCTGCGGCAATCCGTAGATCTCCATTTCGCACTGCAGCCGGTCACCGATTGCCACGCGCGGATTCTCGAAACGCCCGATGCGACCCCTGGCGTCCTTCGCCACCCGGATACGCAACCAACTCGACGCCGCATTCGCGGGGCCTGGCTTCCCGCTTCGTGCCAGAACACGGTAGCGACCGATCACCGCGCGTGGGTGGCGATCGATCGCAGACGAACACCCACGATGCCTTCGCGCGGGAGCACCATGGACCCATTCCAGGTGGTCACGGCGCACGACGCGTCGCAGTGGCCCACCTTGCGAGCGCGCAGCACACCGTCCGGATCCGCACCGCCATGCCGGATGACGAAACGCCCGGCAGGCCCGGTCACTGCCGGCTCGAGAGGCAGGATCGCTCCAAACAGATCGTCGAAATCTCGCGGAGCGTCGTACCAGACCCGCGCGTTCGGAACAGCGGCGCCTTCTTCGTCCACGACGACACCGCGATACTCGACTGCCGGCTGCAGGGTGATCGTGACGCGGTCACCTTCGACCGAGACCCGCGCCCGACGGTAGCCGTCCGCGACCACACTGACGCTGGCGGACCCGTTCATCTCGTTCAATCGTGCAAGGCCATCAAGATCGGTCGTCGCCGACGCCATCGCGCCGTCGAGTCGCACGCCTCGAACCCTTGCGCCTGCGAGCGGGCCATCCGCACCCGTCACGACCACTTCGAGATCGGTCGGAACCCCGAGCGACAGCTCCCATTCGCCATCCTTGCAGTCCTCCCAGAACTCTTCGTTCCGCCAGCGGCGCACTCCCGTGCGGCCGTCCGGCCCACCGACACTCATGGAATAGAACGCGCGGTTCGTTGGCAGCCCGCGCAGCTCGACCACGCCATTGGCGTCCGTTGAATGACCTTGCAGATACTCCTCGCGGATACCGAAGAGTCCACTCGCAATGAGGACATGGCCGGCAAGCGCGACACCCTCGGACAGCAGCCGGACAGTCACGTTCTTGCCTGGTTCACAGCAGGTGATCGTCAGCACTTCTTCGGTTTCACGAACGTGGACCACGCTGGGACGGCAGCCTTCCACTTCGGCGCGGCACAGCTCCGCAGTCGCGCCTTCGAGCAACGGAAAGACCGCCCGGCCTCCGGCGTCCGTTCGCCGCTGATACGTCCCGATGCTGGATCGCAGCATGACATCCCCCGGCACCCCGTTGCCGAGAACGCCTTCGAGCTGCACACAGAGCTCGCTGGTAGCCCTTGCGACAACCAGTGGCGGCAGCTCCACCATGCGCTGCGCCACGTCGATTCGTCCACGGACCCGTCGCCGTGCAACGACGCGATCGTCTTGTGTCGTCGCATAGACGTTGCCCAAGGCTACATCGCGACTGATCCTGATTTCGAAGTGTCCACGTTCGGCGGCCACGACGACGCCGAGTACTGCGCGTCCCCCTGCAGGGTCGAACTGTTCGACCGCCACGCGAGCACCACTGACGGCTCCGCCATGCTCGTCCTCGACCGAACCACGAATGAGCCACCGGCTCGCGGGCGTCGACTCCGTCTCGACGCGCTTTCGTTGACGCGGAAGAGGGCCGTCGCCTTCGACAGCCTCCGGCTCCGCCGGCGCTCCGGCATCGAAGGGATCATGCCCTCCACTACCGGCTTCGGCGAACTCCCGCTCACCCGCGCTCCAAAACGAGATCAGGAATCCCGCGACGACCAGTGCCAGGATTGCAATCAGTAACAGGCCAGCATGCCGTGAAGAGGACACGGCTGGCATTATCGCATCTGTCACGCGCGGTGTGGCGCCAGTTACACCACGGCGTTTGGCTCGGTTTCGACGGCTAATCCACCGGCGCGCGCAACACCTTGATCACGCGCAACACCACGAGCACGCCGGCCACGATGATCAGCAGGGGCAGCATCGGCCGCAGCAAACCGCGCAGCCACAGGAACACGAGCACCGCGAATCCTGCGAAGCCGAGGAACCAGCTCGCCGCCTGCTGACGCGGGGTCGGGCCGCTCGCGCCCGCGTTCGTCACGCCGACGACCCGGAATCGCCCGGCTCCCGATCACCGAACAGCGGTTGCCCATCGCGAAAGCCCTGCTGGCAACCTTCGTCCCAGGGCCAGCGCCCCATCTTGTCGGGATACACCATCTGCAGGGCGGCGAACGGCGAGCCTTCGTAGACCCAGTCGGCCATCGCGAGCAGGTGCGGCATCTCCGGGCGCGTTACCGCGAGAAACTGCACGGGGTAGCCCTCGATCAGGTCTTCGCTGCGATCACCCGGCGCGAAGCGCCGACCGCCCGCGACCAGGTCGGCGAGGTCGTTCAGCAGCTCGTGCGCAACTTCGTGCGGCAATCCGAAGACCAGGACTTCGGGCTGCTCGTGCTTCTCATGCAACCCAACCGTGTAAGAGAACGCCGGCCCGTCCTCGTCCGCGAGAATGTGCACGATGTGCACGCCGAACTCTGAGACATCCGCGAGCGCGCGAGCTTCGCTCTCGTCGTGGGAGGGGTGGGGTGCGCGCATAACGATCTGGAGAACGAGTTCGAGAATCGGGGCCTACATCCGGAAGACCGGCGCACGCCAGTCCGGAATCGGTGCATTCAGCGCCGCCGAGAGCGCAAGCGCAAGCATCGACCGCGTCTGCCGCGGATCAACGATGCCGTCGTCCCAGAGCCGCGCGGTCGCGTGCAGCGGATGGCCCTCGGTCTCGTACTTCTCGAGGATCGGCGCGCGCATCTTCTCCTCTTCTTCGGCGCTGAGCTGCTCGCCCTTGGCCTCGAGCTGATCCTTCTTGACCTGCACGAGCACGCCCGCGGCCTGTTCACCGCCCATCACCGAGATGCGCGAGTTGGGCCAGGTGAACAAGAAGCGCGGCGAGTAGGCACGACCGCACATGCCGTAGTTGCCAGCGCCGAACGAGCCGCCGATGAGCACGGTGAGCTTTGGCACAGGCGTCGACGCAACGGCCTGCACCATCTTGGCGCCGTCCTTCGCGATACCGCCGGTCTCGTATTTCCGACCGACCATGAAGCCCGTGATGTTCTGCAGGAAGAGCAGCGGCACCTTGCGTTGACTGCACAGTTCGACGAAGTGCGCGGCCTTCTGTGCGCTCTCGCTGAACAGGATGCCGTTGTTGGCGACGATGCCGACCGGCATGCCGTGGATGTGCGCGAACCCGGTGACCAGGGTCGTGCCGTAGCGCGTCTTGAACTCGTGGAACCGACTGCCGTCGACGAGCCGCGCAATGATCTCGCGCACGTCATAAGGCGTCTTGGTATCGCGCGGCAGCACGCCGAGCAGCTCCTCGGGATCGTAAGCCGGTTCTTCCGGCGCCTGCATGCTGAGCTGATCGGGCTTCTGCGTGTTGAGGTTCTTGACGATCGAACGGCAAAGCTCGAGCGCGTGTGGCTCGTCCTCGGCGAAGTGATCGGCGACGCCCGACAGCCGCGTGTGCACATCGGCGCCACCGAGGTCCTCAGCCGACACGACCTCGCCGGTCGCAGCCTTCACGAGCGGGGGACCGCCGAGGAAGATCGTGCCGTTGCCCTTCACGATGATGCTCTCGTCACTCATCGCCGGCACGTAGGCGCCACCCGCGGTGCACGAACCGAGCACGACCGCCACCTGGGGCACCCGGCGAGAGCTGAGCTGAGCCTGATTGTAGAAGATGCGGCCGAAGTGATCGCGATCGGGGAAGACCTCGTCCTGTAGCGGCAAGAACGCCCCACCCGAGTCGACGAGGTAGACGCACGGCAGGTTGTTCTCGAGCGCGACCTCCTGCGCCCGCACGTGCTTCTTCACCGTCATCGGGAAGTAGGTCCCGCCCTTCACCGTGGCGTCGTTGGCCACGATCATGACCTCGCGCCCTTCGACCATACCGACGCCCGTGACGATGCCGGCGCTCGGCGCACTGCCGCCATAGAGCCCGTGCGCCGCGAGCGGTGAGAGTTCGAGGAACGCAGCCCCCGGGTCGAGAATCTGGTCGATGCGCTCGCGCGGCAGCAACTTGCCGCGCTTGTGGTGACGCTCGACCGCCGCTTCGCCGCCACCCTGCCGGGCAGCCGCCATCAGCGACTGGATCTCCTCGATCGTCTCGAGATGGTGGGCCCGGTTCTGCTCGAACTCGGGAGAACTCGGCTTGGCTTGACTGGTCAGAACCTCGGACATGCGCGAACGACGATAGGGCGCAGCCACGTTCCGGCGAGACCAAAAACCTCGAGGGAACAGCGCGGTTTTCGTCAGCCCCGGACCACTGAGGTGTGACGACCACGGCAACCGAGTTCGCGGGGTTCCCCGCTGCCACGCGACGCTTCCTGCGGAAGGTGCGTCAGAACAACGACCGGAACTGGTTCGCGGCGCACCGGGAGGAATATGTGCGCGCCTACGTCGAACCCGCGCGGGCGTTCGTTCGGGCGCTCGAACCACATCTGCGCAAGCTCGTGCCGGCGCTCGTGATCGATGCGCGAATCAACGGCTCGATCCGACGCATCCAGCGGGACTCGCGATTCGTTCGCGATGGAGCCCCCTTCAAGGACCACCTCGGCTTCTCGTTTTGGGAACACGGACCGCAACGGGGAATGTCGGCATTGTTCGTCCGATTCAGCCCCGAGGCATTCGCGGTCGGCT
Organism: bacterium; assembly: GCA_024743115.1. Lineage (GTDB taxonomy): Bacteria > Planctomycetota > UBA1135 > UBA1135 > UBA2386 > JAGQRA01. Next base: position 99,433 of record JANSXC010000005.1, read on the forward strand.
GCGGCTTTCGAGGCCAGGATTCGACGCGCCTTCGGGCCCTGCGGTCGACGCTGACGCAGCCCCGCCGGCGGCAGGAACTCGCTCGCGTCGCGCAACGGCTGCGTCGCCACGGCTACGAGATCGGCGGTCGGCGCTACGAGAGACCGCCGAAGACCCTCGAGGTTCGTGGGCCCGGCAGCGAGTTCGCGCTGCACGCTGCACTGTTCGTGATCGACGAGCAAAAGCCGCGCCTCGCGCAATCCGCCAACCTGATCGACCACTGCCTGCAGCACTGGCGTCGTTCACTGCCGCTGCATCGGTGGCTCAACGACCGGGTGGCGTTCGATGATTGACGAACCAGCGGGCCAGCCGCCACAGGCGTACGCCCCTAGTGGCAGTCGACCCAATAGGCCGGACCCGAGATCACCGACAAGGTCGCGAGATCGAGGCCGAGGACCTGCGCGGCAAAGCCGATGGCCGGCGCGCCGACCGGACGCGCAAACGTCCAGGAGTTCTCACCGGCCAGCGACCTCGCCTGCAGCAAACTGGCGATCGGCGTGGTGTGGAGCGGGCAGAACGGCGTCAGGGGCAGCCAGCTCATCGTCTGGTCGACCCCGAGCACTGCGAGCAAGAAGTCCGTCGTTGGCCCCGGAGTCGAGCGCACCGTGGCACCCGAGAAGAAGTTGCCGGCGATCTTCGTCGCAGGCGCTCCACATCCCGAGCCGAACGCCACGGCCGAACACGAGTCCGGCTCGAACCTGACTTCCAACCGACCGCGAGCATCGCCTTGGAACGGCACCCGGATCCCCCAAGGTCCCGCCAGGGTGCCAGCGGTCGCCCGCGCGCTCACGCGCACGACGACGTCGGTGCGGCCCGCCGGCAGGTGCGCGGGCAGGACCACGGGCCACACGCCCGCCACGCCCGTGCTGGCCTGAAACGCATGCGCTGCCTCGGACACGCCATCGCCATGGAGGTCGAACTCGAACGCCGTCACCCCGGTGCCGCCACCACTCGGCAACCAGTCGATCACGAAGCGGCCGTCGGTCGGGCGGCCGAGATACAGGGCGTGAAGAGTGGCGCCATCCGCGATAACGGAGGTCGACCGGAGCGCAACGGCGGCGACGTTCCAGGCCAGAACGAGCCCGCTGTCGCCCCAAGCCGGCGCGAGACCGAAGTCGGCCTGCCCAAGCACATCCGCGAGATGCAGCTGCAGACCCGTGGTCACATCGTGACCCGTGAGCGCCACCGAGCTCACGGGACCATTCTGGACGACCACTCCCGCACTGGTCGCCCGCGGATCGAGCTGAGCGTCGAGGGAGCCGGAAGCGCCGATCGCAATGGCCACAAGCGGCTTCAAAGCAGAGAGATACGAGGCCAGGGGAAGGCGGCTGGAGAACCGATACACGGAGAAGGGTATCCCGAATACGGCTCCCCGTGCGAAATCGAGGAAATCCGGCTCCCACGCGTTTCCTCAACGGAGCCGAGGGCTATTCCCGGGCGTCGCCCTCCTCACGCTGCATCCCGAAGAACCTCGAGTTCTGTCAATGCAGCCGCTCCGCATCACCACCGTCCAGCTCGCGTTGTCTGTCGCCGCCATGGCGCAGACCAACCCGTTCGTCTTCTTTCCGCAGGACCCCGAGCGTCAGACCATCACCGCGGCGTCGTTCGTGGGTCGACCGGATCTCGCCAACGCAGCCGAGGCCCTGATGGAGATCGACGAGGCCTACTTCCAGGGCATCGGCGACGCCAACGGACCCGACCGTCTGTTCGGGGTCTACCACTGGATCGCGGACGAGAAGCTGTCGACCGTCGAAACCTACGACCTCGTGATCCGCAACGGTCTGCCGACGGGCGGCCCCGACATGAGTGCCGGCGCGGAGCTGATCCGCATCAGCAACCTGACGAGCCCGCCGTCGCCGAGCCAGCAACGCGGCACCTGGATCATGAACGAAGGGTTCGGCCTGCAGGGCGGACTACTCGTCAACTACGTCAACGGCCCACAGACGACGCCGAAGTACTACGTCGGCGTCGACCTGCCGGCCAACCCACTCTGGCCGGCGACCGACGGCCACGCGCTGTTCCGTGCGGACCTGCTCAACGCCAACACCGGCGCGACGGTTGGCGAGAACCACCGCGCCGGCGCGCCGGACCCAACCTGGGCAGGGATCGCCAACGGCCAGTCGTTCTCGACGCCCTGGACCTACATCCTCGGCCCGGTCGTCACGAGTCCCAACCTGCACATCGGCGGAGTCGACCCGACGAGCAACCGGCTCGGCGCACCGGGGGCCAATCTGAGCATGAACGGCCTGTTCCCCGACGTGAGCAACAACCCGCGCAGCGACGGCATCACGGTCCGCATCACCGACAACATCGCGCCACAAGGCCTGGTGTTCCTCGGCGCCTCACTCGGGTTCCAGCCGCCCGTCTTCGAGTGGCGTCTGCAAGGCATCCTGATCGGCCACAGCCACATCGGCCGGCAGCCGATCTCGCTCGACATCAGTGCGCTCAACAACGGCGAGTACGACTATTCGGTCGCGCTGCCCGGCACGGTGCCGACCTGGATGATCGGCCAAAGCCTCGTCTTCCAGGGCATCGTCTGGGACACGGGAATCACGCTCGCCGAGTGGACCAACGCTCAGGTCGTGCTGTTCTGAGCTGGGCTGCTCGCTCTCGCGACCAAACCAGCTCAGGTCCACGCCGAGCCCATTAGGCGCTCCGCTCAGGTTCTGAGATCCAGGGGATACCTGTCATGATCCGCGACTCCATGTTCCGTGAAGCAATCGTGCTCGGCGCGATCGCCACCCTCGCGATCGCCTCGTGGTCGCTGCAGCCGGAGACGGCGATGCCGATCACACCGGCGACCATCAGTCAGACGACTCCAGCACATGGCGGCAAGGCCGCGGCAAGAACAATCGAACTCGAGCCGGCAACCGGCGCGGTTGCCGCACAGACCAATCGCTCGATCGATCGTTCTCGCCAGCTCGAACTGCCGGACGGCACGTTCGTCGAAGCACTCAACGATGCGGTCGACGCCGCCCCGATCGCGCAGTACTGGGGCACGGGAGCATGGAGCCCGATCGTCGCGGTCGAGCGCAGCAGCGCCGGAATCGATTGGTACCGGCACGAGAACGGCTCGTTCAGCACCACGCAGATGGTCTGGCGCGCGGACCTGGGTCGTCACCTCGCGATGACGCGAGTCGCGCATGTCGGGCCGGAACCGGCGCCCGCAGCGGCGGCCACGGCCACCAGGCGATAGTCGGCGGAGATGGTTCTCCGCGGGCAGCTACTCGCCGAGCAACTCACGGAACAGGGCGAGGGACTCCTGTTCGGCGGGCGGTACCTGACCGTCGGCCTTCGTCATCGCCTCGACCGCGGTCAGGAACATCTGCCGGTGCTCGGCGGGCACCATGGTCGGATCGACCTCGTCCCCTGCCGGCGGCACCTCGAGCCATTGCGCAACCTGCTTGGTTTCGTCGCCCGACAGACCGAGTCGCCCGGACATCCGCATCACGAGATCGCGCTCGTCCTGCGTGACCTTGAGGTCGGTCCAGGCAAAGGAGCACACGAACTTCATCAGATTCATGCGGGCTTGCGGATCGAGATTCATGCGGGCAGTGAAACATCCCGGCGGTTCCCGGACAATGCACCGCATGGCGGAACCAAAGATCGCGTCCCGATCCCCGTACGTCCTCGATGTCGAACCGGGGACCTACGCGTGGTGCTCCTGCGGCCTCAGCAAGAAGCAGCCCTATTGCGATGGCGCGCATGCCGGCACGGGGATGATCCCGAAGATCGAAATCGTCGAGGCGGCGAAGAAGGTCGCATGGTGCGGCTGCAAGCACAGCGCAAACAAGCCGTTCTGTGACGGCGCGCACAACACCCTGCCGAGCTAGAACAGGACCGCAGCAGGCGAGCCCAAATCCGCGGCCGATTTTCCGCCGGTTTCGACCCGCGGCGTTCCACTGAGGTGTGAAGACACTCCATCTCATGGTCGCGCTGTCGGGGACTCTCCTCGGCATGCTGTTCAGCCCCGGGGCACGAGCACAATCGCGGTGCTACGACTTCGGCTCCCGGCCGATTGCCGCCCGGTGGGAGTCGAGCGGCGTGCCGCTGGGATGCCCCCACGCGCCGTCCTGGCCAACGTGGCACTTGTTCACGCCACCGCACCGGCAGCCGACCCGGCACATCGGTTTCAATCCCGGCAATGCCTATCAAATCCCACGGGTGATCGTGACCTGGCGCTGCACGGGTCTGCGGTTCGCGCCGGTCACCGTCGATCGGATTCGCCTTCTCGGCTATGTGATCGATCAGGCAGAGTACGCCTGCGACCCGAGTGCCCGATGAGCGACACGGCCAGGGGCGATCCTACGTGTCGCCCACAGCCTCCCCGCGGGCCAACCACACGCTGCAGACGAGATCGCTCGTGATGTTCGGCACGGTTCGCGCCATGTCGACGATGCGGTCGACACCGAGGATCAACGCCAACAGCTCAGGCGGCACACCGACCTGCGCCAGCACGAGGGCGATCAGAGGCAGGGAACCGCCGGGCACGCCGGCAGCACCGATCGCAACGAGCAGCGCCATCCCCACGACGACGAAGTAGTCGCCTGCATCGAGCGAGATGCCGGCAACCTGAGCGAGGAACAAGACCACGATGCAGAGGAACAGCGCGGTGCCGTTCATGTTCATGGTCGCACCGAGCGGCATGACGAATCCCGCGATTCGATTCGGTACGCCAAACTCCTCTTCGGCGGTGCGGATCGTGGTCGGCATGGTCGCATTCGACGACGACGTGGAGAAGGCGGTAACACACAGACCACGACAGCGGCGCAAGAACGCCCCCACACCAACACCAGCGAACAGCAAGGCGAGACCGGGCAGGACGACGAACTGGAGCAGGATCAACCCACTCATCGCGGTGACGAAGTACCACCCCACGAGCTGCATGACCGGGAGGCCAAGCTTGACTGCCGCATGAAAGATCAGACAGGCCACGCCGAGTGGCGCGAGCCGCATCGTCCAGTCCAGGATCCGCAAGCACAGCTCGTAGACGGCTTCCAACAGTTCACGCAGGACACGGGTTCTTTCGGGGGCGACGCCGATCGCAGCCGCGCCGAGCAGCAGCGCAAAAAGGATCAGGCTCAACAAGCCCTTGTTGCTGCTCGCGGCTCCGACGACGTTGGTCGGCACGAGGTCCACGAGCGCAGCAAGCCAGCTCTTCGCCTCGGCACTCTGGGCGACCTTGGCCTGGGCTGCTGGCAGATACTGCTGCTTGACCTGTTCCGCGACATCAGCGGCCATCCGCTCGCCGGGACCGACGAATGATACGAGCGCGACGCCGAGAACAGCCGCGAGCAGACCGGTGCCGAAGAACCAAAGCAGAGTGCGACCGCCGAGTCGGCCGAGCTTTTGCACCGAGCCGAGGCTCGCAACACCGAGAAACAGCGAGCAGAACACGATCGGGACGACGACCATGAACAACAGCCGTAGAAACAGGTCCCCGACGGGCTTCACGTACTCGTCCGCGACACGCTCGATCGCCTGATAGGCCTCGCGCGGCTCGGCGCCCAGCTCAGGTGCAAGGGCCAGGTTGAGGCCGATCCCAACCACGACACCTACCGTGAGACCGATCAGGATCTTCGTCGACAGCGTGACGCGACGGCGTGGCTTGGCTTGCTCCATTGCGACTGTGGCTTACTCGATCCGGGTCCGACGTTCTCCGCTCAGCTCGTCCGAACGGTAATCCTGCTCTGCCCGCCACCATCAGGGCGAACATCGACGACTGCGCCAATGCGTTCGGCGATCCCTTCGACGTGCGAGATGATCCCGATCTGACAACCCGCGGCCTGCAGCGAATCCAGGGCCCCGAGGGCGGCTTCGAGGTGGCTTGCATCCAACGTTCCGAAGCCTTCGTCGAGGAACAGCGTCTCCACGCGCGACCGCGGCGCGGCGAGACTCGCGAGCGCGAGTGCCAACGACAGCGACACGAGAAACGTCTCACCACCGGACAGCGACTGCAGCCCGCGACGAACCCCACCGAGTTCGAGGTCGACGACGATGAAGTCCATGTCACGGCCGTGGTTCTTCTCGAGGCGGAACCGCGGGGCGAGTTCGGCGAGGCGATGGTTGGCTTCGAGCAGCAGCAGATCGAGCGTCAGACTCTGCGCGAACACGGCGAACCGATCGCCTCGACTGTGGCCAATGAGTTCGTCCAGCGCCGCCCAGACCTCGAGCTTCTGGCGCGCCGACTCGAGATGCGGCGCGATCTCCGCGCGACGCTGCCGCAACATGCCGTCGGCACCCAGTCGCGCGTTGAGGTCATTGAGCGCTACCTCGGTCGACTCGCGGGCTTCGCGCGCATCCTCGAGCGCCCGTGTGGCATCGTCCTCAATGATCGCCGGGCGATTGGTGTCCTCGTGCCGGCGCCGGAGTTCGACACACTTCTTGAGAACGGCGCGCGCTTCCCGCTCGGCTTCCGAGAGCTCTCGAAGTTGCTCGGCCTCGTGCCGCACGCGGTCGCCACCGAGATCGGCGGCCTCGCGCACGGTCGCGGGCTGTAGATCAACCGTCGCGAGTTCGGACTGGAACGCCGCGTTCGCAGCGGCGAGTTCCTGTTCGCAGCGCGTTCGTTCGCGCGACGTGGCGGCCAGGCTTGCCGCTTGCCGCTCGATGCTGTTCGCGAGGTCCGTGCAGTGCGCGGCGGCGGCGGCGGCGAAGTCGAGTTCGGCCGTGACCCGGGCCCCGAGCGAAGCAACGCGGGTACGCCAATCCTCGATCGCCCCCCACGCCGGCGCCAACTCGGCTTCTGCGGCTTCGAGTTCGCGCATGGCGTCGACGGCCGCGGCCGCGCGGTGGGCCTGCCGCTCTGCTAGCGCAAGCGCCGTCCGGCCCGCTTCCAACCGATCACTCATCGCGGCCACCCGGCGATCTCGAGCCGCCAGGTCTTCCGACAGCTCCGCGATGGCCGTGGCCGCGATCGACGAATCTGCCGTGACATCGCTGTTCACGAAACGGGCGAACGCGTCCAACCCGGCATCGGTTCGAGCATCGACCGGGTGGCAGGCACCGGCGCCGGCAGCATGAGTGGCGCCCGCACTGGTGACGTCTTCGGCGTTGGTTCCAACGCCGGCGCTCGCGTTCGCAGTCGCGTCAGCTTCGGAATCAGATGCATCGGAATCGGCTCCGGCGCATCGATCCAAACGGCGACCGCTTTCCCGCTCCCCGGCGACGTCGTCACGATCGCTCAGAGTAGACGACCGCTCGCGCGCCAGTCTCTCCGCCAGAACGTGATACTGGTCGGCCGCAGCCGTCACGGTCGACTCCATCGCCGCCAGCCTCTGCTGCGCAAGCTCGATCCCGCGTTCACACTCACGCCGCGCCGCTTCCCGCGCAGCCACCGCGTCGCGAGAACGATCGCGCGCTTCCTGAGCCGCGACGAGCCCTGCGGTGAGAGCCTCGAGCTCGTTGCGGTCGGCGGCCACGGGGCTCGGGTGCTCTTCGCTGCCACACAGTGGGCACGCGTGGCCGGGTTCGAGATGCGAGCGGAACGCAGCGAGATCGCCACGCAGACGCTCGTGCTCGACCGCAGCGCGGGCATCGACGAGTCGTTGCTCGGCGTCCCGCTGGGCCAAAACCAGGCGTTCGAACCCGTCGCGTAACGCGTCGCGCTCGCCGCTGCGGCGCGCGACCTCCTCGCGCTGGCGGCGGAGTTCTGCGTCGGCCGACTGCCAGTTCCGCACGGCGTCCTGCAGCCGCTCGAGCCAGGATCGATCAGCCACGACCTGCTGACGCAGAGCAGGCAGCTGGCGGAACAGCGGGTCCTCGATCGCCGCGCGGGCAGCCTGCTCCGCCGCGGCCGCTCGCCGGCTCGCCGAATGCGCGCCCTCACGATCGACCTCGAACTCCAGCCAGGCTCGTTCGAGCCGCTGCCAGCGCTCCTGGACCGCACGCCAACGCTCACGTTCCTCGACGATCGGTGGCGCGACGCTAGTGCCGAACGTCGCGAGCAGACGCTCACCGAGGCGCTCACGCGCGCGCTCCAGATCTCCGACAAGCTGCGCCTGCTCGCGGGCGACCTGCTCGCTCGTCGCCACGGCCTGCACGACCTCACGCTGAGCAGCCGCCACGCGTTCCAGGCGAGGAACGAGCGGTAACGCCCGACCGAGTGCCACGACCTGCTGCCGTCTGGGCTCCGCCGCCAGACGCGCCGCCCGGGCACGCTCGAGTTCGGCAGTCGCCTTGCTCTCCTCCGCGCGAGCATCGGCAGCGGCGGCATACCAGGACACGACGCTCTGCGCGAGGCCGACCGCGAGCTCGTTCACGCGTCTTTGCGCTTCCAGCGCCGCCAGTTCGGCTCGCAACCGGTCACGCTCCTCGTCGGCCAACGGCTCGAGCCCATCGATCTGCGCCTCGAGGCGCTCCACGTTCTGACGCGCGGTCTTGCTGCGTTCGTGGGCCGCACGGGACAACCGGCGATAGACATCGGCGCCGGTGAGGCTCTCGAGCAAGCTCGCGCGTTCGTCGGCCGGCGCCCGCAGGAACGCCGCGAAATCGCCCTGCGCAAGCAGAACCGAGCGACAGAACTGCGCGAAGTCGAGGCCGAGGCGCGCGCGAATCGCCGCAAGAACCTCGCCCTTGCCACCGCGAGCCACGGCGCGATCACGATCGAGATCGTGCAGCGTCATCTCCTGAGCCTGCACGCGCCCATCAGCGCGGCGACGGGCGCGGCGCACGGACCAACGCGCGCGGTAGCGCCGCCCGTCACGACCGGAGAAGTCGACCTCGGCATACCCCTCGCCAGCGCCCCGGCGCAGCAACGATCGTGGGTCATGGCTGTGCAGCCAATCCTTCTCGGGCCGCTCGATCTCGGCAACGGCGACGCCGCCGCGTCCGGAAAGGCGCGGCGTCCGGTCGAACAGCGCCAGGCACAGCGCGTCGAGTAGCGTGCTCTTCCCGGCCCCGACGGGACCGCAGATCGCGAAAATCCCGGCGCCCCCGAGGTTGCCGTCGACGAGATCGACCTCGAACTCACGCGCGAGGCTCGCGAGGTTGTGACCGCGGATCGCCAGAATCCTCACGACTCCTCCCCCGCAGCATCGGCATCGGCATCGCCAACACCCTCGCCACCCTCACCGACTTCACCAACGTCGCTGGCGTCTCCAGACCTGCCGTCAACGATCGGTCGACCGCTGCGAGAGCCATCCGACGGCGACAAACGACCGGCCGCCGGCACGGTCAACGGCTCGTCGGGGCCATGCTCGACCTCGTCGAGCAGCTCACGAAACGCAGCCATGAGCGGCGCCGGCACGGCCCCCCGATGATCCCGGGCGTAGCGCCAGCGGAAGAGCTGCTCAGGCGCCAGGGTCGAGAGGTCCCGCGGCCCGGCGGTTGGCTCCACTCCCGAACTCGCTCCCGTCGTCGTGATGTCGACGCGCGTCAACCGACCGTTCTTCTCGGCACACGCTGCAGCGACGCGTTCGCCGATGCCCGGCGCCGGCACAGCGAGGCGAACGGCCACCTCGAGCAACGGCCGCAACTCGTCATCGATCTCGGGATCCCGTGGCGGCAGTTCCGCAACCGCCGCCAGCGCGTCTGCCGGCGCGCTCGCGCCGCGCTCTGGAATCCTCAGCAGCGGCACCAGCCGCGGCACGCGCAGCGACCACGTCTTCGCGAGCCCGCCGTCCGCGAGGTCCGCGAACACGACGTGATGCGGGTGCTCGCGCTCGGGCATCGACAACGGGATCGGTGAACCGCTGTAGCGGACGCTCTCCCGACCGGCCACGGGCTGCGGCCGGTGAAGGTGACCGAGGGCAACGTAGTCGCAGTCCGTCGGAAAGAGATCGACCGGCAACGCGTGCTGATTGCCTCCGAGCACCTTGCGCTCACTGAGTTCACTCAGCATGCCGCCAACGAGATAGCCGTGGGCCATGGCGACCAGCGCCTGGCCCGGCTGCCGCATCGCGCGCGCTGCCCGGAACAGTTCGGCGTGGAAGCCACGCATTCCGCGAATCAGCGGATCCTCTGCGGTCGCCGTATCCACGTCAGTGGACCTGCCAGGCATCGGAAGCTCGTAGACCGGCTCGGGCCCCGAATCCGAGCCCGCGTCGTCGATCTGGCCTTCGGCAGCCGAATCCGTAGCCGCATCCACAGCCGGCTTCGCAGCCACCGTGGAAGCCAGCCCTGCGAAGGCCAGCACATCGCTCGCCCGGAGGAAGGGGATCGCGACGCACAACGCCCCCACTGTCCCCGCTGCGCCGCGCAGCGGCACGAGGAGGTCGTCGGTCACCAGGCGTTCGCCATCGCGGCGAATCCGCCCGATGATGCGCACGTCGAAGGCCGCCAACAGATCCCGCGGCGCCTCGAGCCGAGCCGCCGAATCATGGTTACCGGCAATGACCACGACCTGCACCGCGGGACGGCGCCGCTTCAGCGCGCCCAGGAACTCGAACCACATTCGCCACGCGAACGGTGGCGGGTTGGCGCTCTCGAACACGTCACCGGCGATGAGCAACGCATCGACCTCACGCTCAACGACGGTATCGACGAGCCAGCTCAGGAAGTGCTCGTGCTCGCGCTCGCGCGAATGGTCGCGCAGCGTGTGTCCCAGGTGCCAGTCTGCGGTGTGCAGGATGCGCATGCCGATTCGCCCGCCGAATCGCCACGGTATCCGGCCGGAGCATCGGCTACCAACGGGAACGCGCCCGGCAGTCTCACGACTGCCGGGCGCGTTGTTCGAGCTGCAGCGAGCGCCGCAGCCAGGGCTCCCTGGATCAGTTCCCCAGACGCGCCTTGCCGGCGTCCGACACGACGATGCCGAGCGCGTTCTTCGTCACATCGAGAACCGCCCACTGGTGGAACATGTTCAGGCCGATGTAGGACGAGTCCGACGGCAGGTTGAACGTCTGGCTCGCGTTACCGCTGGCGTCGGTGAACGTGAGGAACGTCGAGCCAGCCGCAACCTGGAGCTCACAGCCCGGCGCCCCCGGCAGCGGGAACGGCAGCGGCGTGCCACCCGACATCTGGTCGGAGAAGCCCGTGATGCAGAACGTCGCCGTCGTGTCGAGCGCGTTGCCGAGCGTGATGTCGTAGCTCGAGCCGAGGACCGGGTCACCGTTGTTGCCGAGCTCCGGCACGGCGAACGAGATCCCCGCCTGGCAGTAGAGCTTGTAGGCCGGCATCGTGACCGTGCCGTCGTAACCCCACACACCCGTGACAGGCGTGCGACGGAAGACGACACCGGTGCTGCCCGACGTCAGGTTCGGCACGACTACGTTGCCGCCCGAGACATCGATCGCCATGAAGATCGTCGTGCCACCGGTCGGCACCGGCGCCGGGAACGACGCCTCGTAGAAACCCGGGTTCGGGCCGATCGTCATCGTCGTCGACGCAATCGGCGCGCTGCCGAAGATCGTGTAGATGTGCGCCGGAACGGTCACCGTGCCACCCGTCGAACGGGTGTAGAGCTCGAAGCTGTCGACCTGCGCCGCACCGAGACCCGTCGGGATCACGCCGTATTCGAACGCGCTCGTCTGACCGGTGAGCGTGCCACCGTTCTCGTTGTTGGTCGAGCAAGGCGAGACCTGGAACGGCGAGCCTTCACAGCCCTGACCGAACTTGCTGAAGAACGCCGAAGTCGGCGGCAGCGGGAAGCCACCCGAGACCACGAGGCCGAAGTCGGCATCGATCGCGGGCGTTTCGACGTGGTTGTCGGCGACGATCGACGTGGCGATCACCTCGACGGTCCAGGAGCCCGGCGCGGGGTTCTGCACGAACACACACTCGATCGAGTTGATCGTGTCCTCGGAACCACCGGCGACCGACCAGTTACCCTGCTCGAGGGCATTGTTGCCCCAGTACATCGTGCCGTTGGGCGCCGTCACGCGCAGCGACAGGTTGTTGATGAGCGTCGGCGAGGCCGACGGGTTGGCGGCCGGCTCGGACCAGTTGAGCACGGCACCGAACTGCGGCTCGTTCGGGTTGACCGTGACGTCGTACTGGAACGTGCTGCCCTGCGTGATGACGTCCGTCTCGTCGACGATCAGCGTCTTGCTGCGCAGATCCCACATCCGCTGCAGGTTCGGGTAACCCCAACCGACGTGCTCGCGACGGTTGTCGTTGCTCGTCGAGGTAAACGGGTACTGCGAGGCGTTCGCCACCTGCAGACACTTCAGGGTCGTGAAGTGCGGGCGGTTCTGGTGCGTCGTGCCACCCGGGTTGCGCAGCACGTTGCCGAACGGGCCGATGCCCGGCGTGCCGGTGTCGTCGACGAACATCTCGATCGCGATCGCGTTGTGGCCCGCGATGATCGGCGTCGCACCCGAGGTGCCACCGAACGAGTTCGTGTAGCCACTGCCGCCGCTCGTCGTGCCGATGCCGTCGTAGTAGGCAGCGAGCGTCGGCTTGATGCGACCATCCGCGGCCGGCCCCGTGCTGCCGTTGCCGGCCTGCCAGGAGTCGTCGTTGGGGTTGGCATTGTTGCCGTGCCCGAAACCACCGCAGGAGAAGATGTTCTTCGCCCACGCCTGCGGCCGCGACTGCGGGTTGCCCGCGTTGCTCTGACTCTGCGTCCACGCGATGTCGTGGTCGAAGATGATGTCGTCCGAGTCCGCGGAGATCGACGTGTACTGCGTCGTGCGCGCACCACCCCACGACGCGGTCGTGTGGCTGACGTTGTGGATATTGACGAGGTCATCGACGACCTGGTAGCGCGAGCCCTGCACCGAGCTGTAGTTCGTGAAGAACTTGCCCGCATCGGGCGCGAAGCCGCGGTACTGAGGGCCACCACCGGTGCCGTCACCGAAGACGATGCCGGCCGTGTTGGTGCCATGACCACTCGAGTTGCCACCACTGCGAACGTTGGTCACCCCACCCGAGAAGCCCGGGTGGTTGGCATGAACACCTTCGTAGATGTGCAGGTTGATCGTCGCGCCGGAGTAGCCGGCCTGCTGCTCGACGTAGTTGGTGCCGCTCTGCGCGCGCGCGTTGTCGACGTCCGTCTCGTTCGGCGTCCACGCATCGATCCAGAGGACCTCGTCGAGGTTCGCCGCCTGGACGAGCTGCTCGGGCGTCAGCGTCGCCGTGAAGAGCAGGCTGCCCGTGTGCTCGTTGTCGATGCGACCGCCCATCGCGCGCAGCTTCGCGCCGAGCGCCGGCTTGTCGTTGTGCTTGTCGACGACGACCATGTTGTAACGGGTCGTGCCGAGATCACCGGACTCGAGGGTCTCGATCAGGTCCGGGTCGATGCGGTAGGCGGCGTGGTAGCGGCCGACCCAGCGGATCTGCGGCAGCGCGCGGATGCTGTCCGCGGCGCCGTGTGGCATGCGAACGACGTAGGCGTTGTCCGGCAGATAGCCGTGCACTTCGCCGCCGGCGTTCGTGATGCCATCGCGACCAGCCTGCGAAGGCGTACCTGCGAACTGCACGACGAAGAGACGACCGGCGGTGCTCGTCAGCAACTCCGACATCTGCGGTTCGCCCTGGACCGGGTCGAACGCCGCGAAGCGCAGCCGCAGGAAGTCCGACGAAGTGGTGATGTTGGCGGTGGCGGGCTGTTGCGCAGGAACAGCAAGAGAAACACCGAGGACGCACGCGAGGAGCGCGCCCTGTTTCGTAGCTGGGTACATGTATGGCCTGGAGAGGGGCGGGGATCGATGGGCAGGCGGCGGGGCAGTCTAACCGCCTGGAGGATCGCCGGGGCAATCCTGCCCGACCCGGACTTACCCCCTGACGCAAACCGCCCGGGCGTCACAAAGGACGTCCGGGCGGATCGGAGCCGACAACGGCCCGAAGCGAGCCGTTGCGATGGGCTGCCTGGGTCAGTTCCCGATCGATGCGCGGCCGCCTTCCGAGACGACGATGCCGATCGCGTTGACCGCGTCGAGCACGGCCCACTGGTGGAAGAAGTCGATACCGACGAAGCTCGCCGCGTTCGGCACGCTGAACGACGCGCTGGCAGTTCCCGCCGCGCTCGTGAAGATCAGCTGCGTCGAGTCCGGGGCCGCAACCACGCTGCAGCCCGGTGCGCCGGGGATCGGCGCGGGCAGCGACGTACCCATGTAGCTCTGGTCGGACAGACCCGTCAGCAAGAACGCCCCCGACGACGCGACGGCGTCCGCAAGCGTGACGTCGTACGAGTTGCCGAGCGCCGGCAGGCCGTTGTTGCCGAGCACCGGCGCAGCGAACTGCGCACCGCCCGCACACGACACGCGCCACGACGGGTTCTGGACGAGCCCCGACTGGGTCCAGTTGGGCGTCGCGGCATCACGCCAGAAGCCGACGCCACCCGAGCCGCTCGTCAGCGTCGAGATCACGACGTTCTGTGACGAGCTGTCCATGCCGACGTAGAAGTCGCCAGTCACACTCACAGGCGTCGCGAAGGTCGCGGTGTAGAAGCCCTGCGCGGCACCGATCTGCATCGTCGTGCTCGCTACGGGGTTCGGCGACGGCGCACCGCCGTTGTCCGCGTAGATGTGCGCCGGACGCGTGACCGTGCCACCCGTCGACTGCGTCCACAGATCGAACGAAGCGATCTGGATCGAGCCCGTGTTCGGCACGCGGTAGCAATACTCGTTGTCACGGGTCGCACCGCTCAGGCTGCCACCGTTCGGGTTGAGCTCCACGCAGTAGGTCGGCAACGGCACCGAACCCGGGCAGCCCTGACCGTACTTCGAGAACGTCGCGAACACCGGCGGCGTGCCTTCCGAGGTCTGACCACCGACGATCACGAGGCCGTAGTCGGCATCGACCGCACCGGTCTCGACATGGTTGTCAGCGACGACCGAGGTCGCGATGACGTCAACGCTCCAGGTGCCCGCGGCCGGGTTCTGCACGAACACGCACTCGATCGGGTTGGTGTCATCGGCGCTGCCGCCGGCGACGGACCAGTTGCCCTGCTCGAGGCCGTTGTTGCCCCAGTAGATGGTGCCATTGGGCGCGGTGACGCGAACCGACAGATCGTTGATGAGCGTCTTCGCGGCCGACGGGTTGGCGGCCGGCTCGGCGTAGTGCAGCACGACGCGCAGCGACGGCTCGTTCGCGCTGACGACGACGTCGAAGCGGTTCGCGGCGCCCTGGCTCAGGACCTTGGTCTCGTCGACCACGTAGGTGTCGCCGCGGTCGTCCCACATCGTCTGCAGGCTCGGGAAGCCCCAACCGACGTGCTCACGGCGGTTGTCCGTGCTCGCCGCGTTGAACGCATACTGCCGCGCGCTCGCCACCTGCAGGCACTTCAGCGTCGTGAAGTGCGGACGGTTGACGTGCGACGACGCCCCCGGGCTACGCAGCGCGT
This sequence comes from bacterium, assembly GCA_024743115.1. Taxonomy (GTDB): domain Bacteria; phylum Planctomycetota; class UBA1135; order UBA1135; family UBA2386; genus JAGQRA01. The sequence goes on from JANSXC010000005.1 coordinate 114,698, forward strand.
TGCCGAACGGGCCGACACCGGGCGTACCCGAGTCATCCGTGAACATCTGGATCGCGATCACGTTGTGACCCGCGACGATCGGCGTCGCACCCGAGGTGCCACCGAAGCCGCTGGTCCAGTTGCCGCTCGAGTAACCGGCCCCACCACTGAGATCCGACGTACCGATGCCGTCGTAGTAGGCCGACAGGGTCGGCTTGATGCGCAGGTCCGCAGCCGGGCCCGTGCTACCGCTACCGCTCCAGGAGTCATCGAGCGGGTTGGCGTTGTTGTTGTGACGCACGCCGCCGATCGAGAAGATGTTCTTGGCCCACGCCTGCGGACGCGAGTCCTGGTTGCCGGCGTTGCTCTGGCTCTGCGTCCACGCGATGTCGTGGTCGAAGATGATGTCGTCCGCGTCAGCCGAGATCGACGTGTAGAAGAACGTGCGAGCGTTGCCCCACGATGCAGTCGTGTGGCTCACGTTGTGCACGTTGATCAGGTTGCTGACCACCTGCCAGCGCGACGCGTTGGTCGAACCGTTGTTCGTGTAGAACTTGCCCGCATCGGGCGCCATGCCGCGCACGGCGGGGTTGCTCGTGCCGTTGCCGAAGACGATGCCCGCGGTCGCGTGACCATGGCTCGCCGCCGCACCGCCACTGTTGACGTTCGTGACCGTGCCCGTGAAGTCCGGGTGCGTGGCCTCGACGCCTTCGTAGATGTGCGCGTTGACGCCCGTGCCCGTGTAGCCGACCTGCGACTCGACGTAGTTGCCACCGCCCTGGATGCGGGCGTTGTCCATGTCGTACTCCATCGGCGTCCACGCATCGATCCAGAGCACCTCGTCGAGGTTCGCGGTCTGGACCAGCTGAGCCGGCGTGAGCGTCGCGGTGAAGAGCAGGCTGCCCTCGTGCTCGTCGTCGATCCGACCACCGATCGCCTGCAGCTTCGCTGCGAGCGCGGGCTTGTCGTTCTGCTTGTCGACGACGACCATGTTGTAGCGGGTGGTGCCGAGGTCACCGGACTCGAGAGCGTCGATCAACTCCGGATCGATGCGGTAGGCGGCGTGGTAATGGCCGACCCAGCGAACCTGCGGCATCGCACGGATCACGTCCGCCGCAGTCTGCGGCATGCGGACGACGTAGGCGTTGTCCGGCAGGTAGCCGTGCACCTGGCCGCCGGCGTTCGCGATGCCATCGCGACCCGCCTGCGTCGGCGTGCCGGCGAACTGCACGAGGAACAGGCGGCCACCCGTGCTCTGCAGCGATTCGGGCATCTGCGGCTCGCCCTGGACCGGGTCGAACGACGCGAAGCGCAGCCGGACGAGTTCCGAACTCGAGTTGGCCGAGCTGGCGTTGGCGGGCTGCTGCTGTGCCGGGTTGCCGAACTGCTGCGCGGGAACGGAGAAAGCAACACCAAGGGCGCACGCGACGAAGGCGCCCTGAGACAGAACTGATGACATGAAAGGCCTGGGGAGGGCAGGAGAACGAGGGCAGGCGGGCGACCATCTAACAACGTCCCGCGGCCCGCCGGCAAGGCCTCCTCCTCCGAGGGTTACTCCACAACGAAAAGCGCCCGGCTGACCCTGAGGGCCGCCGGGCGATTCGACTCGGGCGAAGGGCGGCGAACCGGCCCTTCGCGCGGGCGACTCGTCAGTTGCCGAGCGTCGCGCGGCCCGCGTCGGAGACCACGATGCCGATCGCGTTGACGGCATCGAGCACGGCCCACTGGTGGAACAGATCGACACCCACGAAGCTCGCCGAGTTCGGCATGTTGAACGTCGAGCTGGCAGTGCCGGCCGCGCTCGTGAACACCAGCTGGGTGGCGTCAGGCGAGGCGAGCACGTTGCAACCCGGCGCGTTCGGGATCGGAGCCGGCAGGGGCGTGCCCTGGTAGTTCTGGTCCGAGAAGCCCGACATCATGAACGCACCCGACGAAGCGACGGCGTCCGCGAGCGTGATGTCATACGACCCACCGAGGATCGGCAGACCGGTGTTGCCGAGGACCGGCGTCGCGAACTGCTGACCACCCGTGCAGGTGACGCGCCACGACGGCCGCTGCACCAGGCCGGACTGCGTCCAGCTGCCGCTCGGCGGCGTGCGGAAGTAGCCGGTGCCGCCCGCGCCGCTCGACAGGTTGCTGATGATGCCGCTCGGCGTGTTGACGTAGCCGATGTAGAACGTGCCGTTGACTGCGACCGGCGGGTTGAACGTCGCCGTGTAGAAGCCCGGCGTCGTGCCGACGGTGATGTTCGTCGAGGCGATCGGCGCGCTGGCGGGGCCGCCACCCGACTGGGCGTAGATGTGCGCCTGACGCGTGATCGAACCCGCGTTGGAGTAGGTGAAGATGTCGAAGCTCGACACCTGCGCACTGCCGACACCGTTGACCTCGAACGTGTACTCGAACGAGTTGGTGTTGTTCGTCAGCGAACCGCCGTTCGAGTTGAGCTCGGCGCAGTAGGGCGAAAGCGGCACCGAACCCGGGCAACCCTGACCGTACTTCGAGAACGACGCGAACACCGGCGGGGTGCCTTCCGAGGTCTGACCGCCAACGATCGCGAGGCCGTAGTCGGCATCGACGGCACCGGTCTCGACGTGATTGTCGGCGACGACCGACGTCGCGACGACGTCGACGTACCAGGTGCCCGCAGCCGGGCTCTGGACGAAAACGCACTCGATCGGGTTGGTGTCGTCGGCGCTGCCACCGGCGACGGACCAGTTACCCATCTCGAGGCCGTTGTTGCCCCAGTAGACCGTGCTGTCGGGCGCGGTCACGCGGACCGTGAGGTCGTTGATGAGCGTCTTGGCGGCCGACGGGTTCGCGGCCGGCTCGGCGTAGTGCAGCACGACGCGCAGCGACGGCTCGTTGGCGCTGACGACCACTTCGAAGCGGTTGGCGGCGCCAGGCGCGAGGACCTTGGTCTCGTCGACCACGTAGGTCTTGTTGCGGTCGTCCCACATCGTCTGCAGGTTCGGGAAGCCCCAGCCGACGTGCTCACGACGGTTGTCCGTGCTCGCCGCGTTGAACGCGTACTGCCGCGCGCTCGCGACCTGCAAGCACTTCAGCGTCGTGAAGTGCGGACGGTTCTGGTGCGTCGTGCCACCGGGATTGCGCAGCGGGTTGCCGAACGGGCCGACACCCGGCGTGCCGGTGTCGTCGACGAACATCTCGATCGCGAGCGCGTTGTGACCCGCGACGATCGGCGTCGCACCCGAGGTGCCGCCGAACGTGTTGGTGTAGCCACCACCACTGCTCGTCGTGCCGATGTTGTCGTAGTAGGCCGCGAGCGTCGGCTTGATGCGACCGTCGGCCGCCGGCCCCGTGCTGCCACTGCTGTTCCACGTGTCGTCGAGCGGGTTGGCGTTGTTGCCGTGGCGCACGCCACCGATCGAGAAGATGTTCTTCGCCCAGGCCTGCGGCCGCGAGTCCTGGTTGCCGGCGTTGCTCTGACTCTGCGTCCACGCGATGTCGTGGTCGAAGATGATGTCGTCGGAGTCGGCCGAGATCGACGTGTAGGCGCGAGTGCGCGCGCCGCCCCACGATGCGGTCGTGTGGCTGACGTTGTGCACGTTGATCAGATCGTCGACGACCTGGTAACGCGACGTGTTGACCGAGCTGTAGTTCGTGTAGAACTTGCCCGCATCCGGTGCGAAGCCGCGGTACTGAGGGCCGCCACCCGTGCCGTCACCGAAGACGATGCCGGCCGTGTTGGTGCCGTGACCCGTCGTGGCGCCGCCACTGTTGACGTTGACGACCGCACCGGAGAAGCCCGGGTGGTTGACGTCGATGCCTTCGTAGATGTGGAGGTTCAGCGTCGAGCCGGTGTAGCCACTCTGGGTCTCGACGTAGTTGGCGCCACCCTGAATCCGGGCGTTGTCGACGTCGGTCTCGTTCGGCGTCCAGGCGTCCATCCAGAGCACCTCGTCGAGCTGCGCGACCTGCAGGGCCTGCTCGGGCGTGAGCGTGGCCGTGAACAGCAGGCTGCCAGTGTGCTCGTTGTCGATGCGCCCACCGAGCGCCTGGATCTTGGCACCGAGCGCCGGCTTGTCGTTGTGCTTGTCGACGACGACCATGTTGTAGCGGGTCGTTCCGAGATCACCGCTCTCCAGGCCCTCGATCAGCTCCGGATCGATCCGGAACGCGGGATGGTAGTGACCGACCGAACGAACCTGCGGCAGCGCCTGCACGGCGGCGACGTTGCCCGGCGCCATGCGCACCACGTAGGCATTGTCCGGCAGGTAGCCGTGGATCTGGACGTTCGACTCGACGAGCAGGCTGCGACCAGCCGCCGTCGGCGTGCCGTGGAACTGCACGACGAAGAGGCGGCTGCTCTCCGGGCTGCGGAGCAACGCCGGAATCATCGGCGCGCCGGCGAGCGGATCGAACGTCGCGTAGCGCAGACGCAGCGATGCAGCGCCGGTCTGGTCCTGAGCAACCGCAGAAAGGGAAAGGCCGAGGGCGCACGCGAGCGCGCCCAACGTGGTGGCTTTGAGCATGGTAGGGAACGGAAAGAAGCTTGGGACGGGCAGGTGGACGAGAGAGTCTAGCGAACGGATGACCCGAGCGTGGCCCCCCACAGCCGGAAACCCGTTTCGGCGCGGCGCAGCCCGCGCGCGCCTTCTCCTCAGCGAGCAGTTAGGCTCGCGCCGTTCCGACCACGGCAATGGCGCCTCGCGAATCGCCGGCGCCAACCCGACAGTCATCGCGCCCACCGGCGGACGTCCCATGCCAAGCCGAGCCCCGAGATGAGACACCACCCTGCAGCTGTCATGGCATCGACTCGCCCGACCGTCACGTTGATTGCCGTGCTTGCGCTCGCCATGACGCTCACCGCTCAGGTTCACTACCATCCCGACGGGCGCCCGTGGAAGCAGCGCAGCCATGCGGGCCCGGACGCGAAGGTCGACGGCTGGTACTACCACCTGGGCCTGACCGGGATCCGCGTCGAACTCATCGCCGATGCGCCAACGCATCTGATGGTGCGTCACGTCTTCGAGCGCTCCCCCGCGAGTCGTCGCGTCAAGGTCGGTGACGTGCTCATCGGCGCCGGCGGCAAGCGCTTCACCACGCCGCATCAGAACGGCTACGGTACGGACGTGTTCGGCGCGCAAGGCCCGATCGGCGACTTCGCCGAGGCACTCGAAGCGTGTCAGAGCAAGAACGTCAAGGGCCGCCTGCAGGTCACCCTGCGGCGCGGGTCTCGCGAGAAGGACATCACGCTCGAGGTCGGAACCGGGTACGGGACGTTCGCGAAGACCTGGCCGGACAACTGCAGCAAGTCGAAGAAGCTGCTCGCTGGACTGCTCGACTACCTGCTCGACCAGCAGGGCGGCGACGGTTCGTTCGGCAACCCGGTACACAACACGTTCGCGCCGCTCGCACTGCTGGCGCACGGCGACCGGAAGCACCGGAAGGCGATCGAGAAGTGCGCGCGGTGGCACGCACGAACGACGAAGGCGAAGGATCACTCATCGCTGATCAACTGGCGCTACATGGCCGCCGCGATCGTGCTGTCGGAGTACCACCTCGCGACCGGCGAGAAGTGGGTCATGCGCGAGCTGCAGGAGATCCACGACTTCCTCTGCTGGAGCCAGTATCTGCAGATGTCGCAGATCAACCCGAAGTCGAAAGAGTCACACCCCGACGCCTACCCCAAGAACGCCGAGGACGCCCACGGCGGCTGGGGTCACAACCCCGGCTTCGAAGGCTACGGCCCGATCTGCATGCTCACGGGTCAGGGCGCCCTCGCCTTCGCGCTGATGAGCCGCTGCGGAATCGCGATCGATCGCGCGCGCCACGACGCGGCCTACGCGTTCCTCGCCCGCGGCACCGGCCCCAACGGTTACGTCTGGTACGAGGATCAGGTCGGCGATCCACAGAGCTGGGCCGACCCCGGACGCACGGGCGCGGCCGGCATCGCGAACTGGCTGAGTCCGTGGGACGGCGAGATCTATCGGCAGCGGGCGCGCGCGCACGCTCGCGTCCTGGGACAGCACCCCGAGAGTTTCCCCGACACGCACGGTTCACCAACGATGGGTATGGCATGGGCAGCCGTTGCCGCGTTCGTCGACCCACCGAGTTTTCGCCGGCTCATGGACAGCAACCGCTGGTGGTTCACGCTCGCGCAGTGCGACGACGGCAGCTTCTACTACCAGCCGAACCGCGACAACGCGGGCTACGGCCCCGACGCCAGGATGTCGGCGTCGGCGGTCACGGCGTTCATTCTCACGATCCCCGAGCGTGGGCTCGTGATGACCGGTCGTCGGCAGTGAGCGAGATCACAACGTGAAGGAGATCTGCTTCGTCACCGGGGCAAGCGGTTTCGTCGGCCGCCATCTGCTGCCACGACTCGCGGCGCGCTATCGGATCCGGGCACTCGTGCGGCCCGGGCAACGGCTCGCGGGCGACGTCGAGTTCGAGCCGATCGCGGGCCGCCTCGACGACGAACCCGCGCTCGCTCGCGGCGTCGAAGGCGCCGACATCGTGGTCCACCTCGCCGCGCTCGTGTCGTTCCGCCGCGAGGACCACGCCGCGATGCGGCGCGCCAACGTCGAGGCCACGGCGCGCCTCGCCGCGCTCGCGCACGGCGCGAGCGTCCGGCGCTTCCTGCACTGCTCCACCATCAGTGCCGTGGCGTATCGCGATCGCCCCGAAGTCGTCGACGAGACCGCGGAGTACAACTTCGGCCCGCTCGGTATCGGCTACTGCGACACGAAGCGCGCAGCCGAAGAAGCGGTCCTCGCCGAAGTCTCACGCGGCCTCGACGCCGTCATCGTCAACCCGCCTTCGATGTTCGGTAGCGGCGACCCGCGCAAAGGCGGCGACGGTTCCTTGATCACCGCTGTGATCCGCGGCGAACTGAAGTTCGCGCCGCCGGGCGGACTCAACGTCGCGAACGTCGACGACGTCTGCGCCGGCATGCTCGCCGCGCTCGACCGCGGGCGCGCCGGCGAACGCTACCTGCTCGGCGGCGAGAACCTCACCGGTCGACAGCTCGTCGAGCGCATCGCGGCCGTCGCCGGCGGCACGGCACCGAAGCGCACGTTCCCGCGCTGGCTCACGCGACTCGCCGCGAGGGTAGTCGCGCTCAAAGAACGTGTGACCGGCAGCAAGCTGCCGCTCACGAGCCAGATCCTGCGTCTCGCGCCGCGCTACCTGTGGTACTCGTCGGCGAAGGCCGAGCGCGAACTCGGCTGGCGCGCCGGGTCGGTGGATCCGGGCATCGTTGCCGCGGCCGGCGACCTCGCCGACGGATAGGGCCAGCCCGCCCGCCGACCTGGCGTTGTGAAACCCGGAGGCGCCTTTCGGATCTCGCACCGCGGCCAGACGGGGAGCCAGGCCACGTGCCCTTTTCCCCCTCCGAGTGCACCACTCTATGTGCCGAAAAAAAGGCCGCAGCGCCGCGTGGGCATGGAGCCCTCACAGCGCTGCGGCGGCATCAACCATGTGCAGACGTCTGTTGGCGCTACGCAGCCGCCGCTGGTTGTGGCTCGCGTTCTTGGTCCTGCCGTTCCTCGCGGGGTTCGTGCTCTCTTATCTGCTCGCATCGCACCATGTTGCGTCGCGCCCCCCGGACGATTCCCCGCCGAAATCGACGCCGCAGCCGCGCGGGACATCGGACGGTCCGCCGCACGGCGGCGAGGGCCCGGCGGAAGCCAAGGGCCCCTGCGACCAGGCCCGCCTGCGGATCGACCACGCACCGTCGGCTGGTCGCGCCACCGCGAACGCCGACTTCGGAGCGCGACTCGCAGCCCTCGCGGCCGCCGTGGCTACGACCCAGGTAGCGGCCGACCGCGGAGAACTCGAAGCAGCGACAACGCTCGACCGCCGCTGCGGGGAGACGCTTGCGACCATTCTGGCGGACTACCCCGACGCCGGCGAGCTCACGCTCGCCACGCTGCGCCATGCAGAACCCGGCCCGACCCCGGCGTTCCGACGCGCGGCCACCGAAGTCCTGCGCGCGGAGTGCCGCCGCCGGGCCGATCCCGCCGCACTCGTCACGGCAATTCTCGAACGACTTCTCACCGGCGAACCGCCCCACATCGACAGCATCTTCCTCGCCACGAACCCCTGGCTCGACGAGCGTCACGAGCGCACGGTCACGGCGTTCACCGCCATGGCGGAATCCGAGCCGGCGCGACGCCCGCTCGCGATCGCGTTGTTACGCGCGGTATGGCGCGGGATCGAACGGCGCCAGGTGCAGACGCCAGGACAACTCACGGCCCGCGCGATGCAGCTACTCCACACGGGCAACCGCTGCGAACGGATCGTCGCCTGTGAACGCGTGCTCGCCGATTCCCATCGACGCCCCGCGGCGCTGGCCTGGCTGCGACATGCGGACGATCCCGACCTCGTGCGCGAACTCGCGGGCCGCAGTGCGGCGGACCTGCCGCCGGGCGCTGCTGCCGCGACTCTGCGACAACTCGCGGTCGCGGGCACCGATCTGACAGCCGCCTGGATGACGCTCGCGGCCCGGGCATCGAGCGCCGCGATCGACGGCTACTTCGAATGCCTGGCGGCCGGCCACGGCACCACGTCACGACGGGAGATCGTGACCGGCCTCGGCGTGGCGAACCCGACACCCGAGGTCCGCGCCACGCTCGAGCACGCTGCCGACTTCGACCCGGACCCGCAGGTCCAGCTGCGGGCCCTGCTGTCGATGAGCGCAACCGCGCCGGGCCACTGCGAAGCGGCGTGCCACCGCCTGCTCGATCGCGCCACCGTGATCGGCAACCCGGAACATCTGGCAGTCGTCGTCTTCGCGCTGCAGAACGTGGCCGCCGCTGGACTCGTCAACGCGACCCAGCGGATCGGCGCCCGCCTGACGAACGCCCGCCTCACATCCGCGAGCCGGGAACGCCTGCAGCGCATCCTCGCCGAGCGGTTGCCGCCGGAAATGGAAGGGTTCCCGCCGGGGCGGTAGTCGGGGACCAGGCGGGAAATCCCCCGGTCGACCCGAACGTAGTCAGCCCGCCTGAGCGGGACGGACGCTACTTCTTCTTCTCGACGTGCTTGGTGTGCCGGCGCAGGCGCGGGCAATACTTGCTCAGCTCGAGCTTGGGGGTGCCGGGCTTCTTGAAGATCGTGTAGTTGCGATCACCCGACTCCTCGCAGACGAGGAACACGATCTCTTTCTTCTTCTTGGGCTTGGCCATGGCTCGGGAGCTTCAGTGGGCGAAGCAAGGTAGCGAGCCGGCGCCGCGAATCAATTGTATTCGATCGTGATGACGGGCATCTGCCCCAGATAGGGCTCCCAAGGCGAGTAATTGACGCTGCTCGGGAAGTACGCCGTCGCGCAACGATCGCGCACGTCCACGTTGTCGAGCACGAGCATGAGCCCGTTGCTCAACGACACCGGCGCCCCCTGCCGGCTGGTGTCGAGCCAGACGGCCTGCGCCCCGATCTGCATTCCCACGGCCGAGGCCCCGCCGAGCAGCGTGAACGACGTCGAATACGACCCGCCCGGATCAGATAGACCGCCGAGCGTGACGTCGGCCGGAGTCCACTGGAAGCACCCCGTAAGGGTGGGGTCGAAAGCCGTAAGTGACTGCCCGAAGCCCATGTAGGTCGGACTGGCAGCGCGCGCGACCGGCTCGAGCCCGAACACGACCAGGTAGAACGCACCCGGCGCCGCGCCCGTCGCCTGGAGCGCAGCCTGCCCTCCGGGCATCGGGCCCGTCGAAGGATCGGTCCAGCGCAGCTCGGAGGGCACACTACGCGTGGTGCAGCTACCGTCACCGAGAGTCACCGCGTAGCCCTTCGGCACGCCGTCGTCGACCCAGACCGCATCGACCCACTGCTCCGGCTCGATCTGGAACGGCCCGTCGGAAGTCACGAACTCCAGGAACAGCGTGCCCGGCTGCACCGGTAACGGGGCCGAGAACGGGATCACGAGGAAATCGTCCCCGACCTGGGTGCCCGGACCGGGCGCGGCTGTGGCCGGCACGGAAATCACCGTGGGACCGAACACGCTGACCCGATTGGCCATCGGCGGGCGATTGAAGTCGCGATTGCGGGTCATCGCGTCCGGCAGACCCCGGAACCCGGTCTCGAAACCCGCCATGACCGACAGCGTGCGGGAGAGCGCGGGATAGCCGGGCTCCTGGAGGAACGTCGGCCGCCGCAGTCGGATTGCCGTGATGGTCTGCCCCTGACTCGTCGGCAGCAGCCCGGCATCGATGCGAACCTGCAGCGTCGCATCGCTCCAGCGCAGCGGCATTGCGAGGGCGGCGTTGCCCGGCAGATCGGCGCAGACCGGCGGCACGACGGCGACGTTCTGGGCCGAGGCGGTGAGTGCGAGGGCTCCGACAACGAGTGGCAGCAGGACGGACGAAGGTCTCATGGGCGATTCCTCTTGGGTCGCGAGTCGGCGCCGGGGCCGCCGCGAAACGGGTTGGGGGAAGTGCCCGTGTCATCGGCAGAATCGCCGCCGCGCCGTAGCCCGTTCCGCCGGAAGGCGTCCAGGCCGGACCGCGGGAAAAAGGAAAGGGCCCGGCACGTGGCCGGGCCCCTTCCTGGGGGTCGTCCTGACTCGACTCAATCCCCCCTTCCCCTGACCCCCCTCCTATCGGGCCGCGCTCGTGCCCGACCTGAGCCGACTTTCGCGAACGACTGATGGCATCGGCTGGTTCGCTGTTGCGCGAGCCCGCGACCATGCGCGAGCATGACCGGCCGAATGACCCGCCCCGCGACCATCGTCACAGGCAGCAGCCGCGGCATCGGCGCAGCGATCGCGACCGAGTTCGCGCGCCGCGGTCACCGGCTGACGCTCGTCGCACGCAGCGGCGAACAGCTCGACGCCACCGCCGCGGGCCTGCGGGCACTCGGCGCCGAAGCGATCACGGTCGCGGTCGATCTGCGCCAGGCCGCCGCCGTGGAGACGGTCATGGAGCGCGCGACGGCAGCGTTCGGCCCGCCCGACATCATCGTGAGCAACGCCGGCACCGCCCCCGCGGACAAAGTCGAACGGACCACGACGGCCGTACTACAGGCAACGTTCGATCTGCACGTCGCGGCCCCGCTCGCGTTCGCTCGCGCAGCGGTCGCGGGCTTCAAGGAACGCGGCCGCGGCTGCCTCATGCACCTCGCGTCGACGGCCGGACTGCGCGGCTACCCGTTCACGTCGGCCTACACCGCCGCGAAGCACGGCATGGTCGGCCTGACCCGGGCGCTGCATGCCGAACTCGCGCCCGCCGGCATCGACGTCTATGCGGTCTGCCCCGGATTCGTCGACACGGAGATCACGCGCAACGCCGCTGCGGCGGTCGCCGCGCGCGGCAAGCTGTCGGCGGACGAGGCGTTCGACCGAATGGCCGCGCAGAACGAGATCGGCCGCATGCATCTGCCCGCCGAGGTGGCGACCGCGGTTGCGCAACTCGTCGAAGAACGGCCCCGCGGCTGCGTCTACGCGCTCGATCGCGACGAACCCGGGTTCGTCGACGAGCCACCGATCGCGGACGGACGCGCCACCTGATCGCCACCCGCCCCAGACTCACGACGACCCGAACTCACGACGATCATGAGTGACTACGACTTTCGGTTCGAGTGTGGCAGCGACGGCATCGCCGTCCTCACGCTCGATCGCCCCGACACGCTCAACTCGCTGACGTTCGCGGTCTATGGCCAGCTCGAGCGCCTGTTTCGTGATCTCGACGACGACGAGAGCGTCAAGGTCGTCGTGCTCACGGGGCACGGCCGCGGCTTCTGCAGCGGTGGCAGTGTCGACGAGATCATCGGCCCACTGCTCGAGAGCGACCTCGACGCCACGCTCGCGTTTACCCGGATGACCGGCGCCGTGGTGCGCAACATGCTGCGCTGCAGCAAGCCGATCGTCGCCGCGGTCAACGGCATTGCGGCCGGCGCCGGCGCCGTGCTCGCGCTCGCCAGCGATCTGCGCATCGTCGCGGAGGACGCGAAGTTCGCCTTCCTGTTCTCCAAGGTAGGACTCACGGGCGCAGACATGGGGGCCGCGTGGTTGCTCCCCAAGATCATCGGCACGGGTCGCGCGATGGAGACCCTCATGCTCGGCGACAAGATCACAGCCGCGGAAGCACACCGCATCGGCCTCGCCAATCGGGTAGTCGACGGGGATCAGGTGCTGACCGAAGCCATGGAAGTGGCACGCCGCCTCGCCCATGGCCCCGGCCTCGCCCACGCGATGACCAAGAAGATGGTCTGGAACGAATGGCCGATGGATCTCGACGCCGCGATCGAACAGGAAGCCCAGGCCCAGGCCCTGCTGCTGCGCGCGCACGATCACCGCGAGTTCTACAACGCCTGGATGGAGAAGCGCGACCCGCGCTTCCTCGGCCGCTGACCCCGGCTCAGCCCAGCCCAGCACGATCATGACGAACGCCGAACTCTGGCTGCCCGACGACGATCTCGACTCCGAACATCGCGAGTTCGCGCAGCGGATCCGCGAGTTCGCTACGAGCAAGCTCGCGCCGTACGCGCGCGAGATCGATGAACGGCAGGAGTTCCGCCGCGAGATGGTGCACGACCTCGCTGCCGCGAACGTGCTTGGCGGGCCCCTCGACGCCGATCACGGCGGCGCTGGGTGGACGCCGTTGCAGCTCGCGATCGCGCACGAGGAGATCGGTGCCGCGTGCGGCAACGCGCGCGGCTTCCTCGCCGTGCAAACCGGCCTCGTCGCGCAGTGCATCGCGCGCTTCGGCAACGATGCCCAGCGTCGGCGCTGGCTCGGGCCGCTCATCGACGGCAGCGCGATCGGCTGCTTCGCGCTGACCGAGCCCGAGGCCGGCAGCGACGTGGCGAGCATGAAGACGACGGCGCAAGCGACGGCCGAGGATCGGTTCTCGATCACAGGTCACAAGTGGTGGATCACCAACGGTGGCATCGCCGACGTGATGATCGTGTTTGCGTCGACCGATCCCGAAGCGCGCCACAAGGGCATCAGCGCGTTCCTCGTCACGCCGAATCGCCCCGGCCTGGAGCGCGCAGAGATGCCGGGCGTCGATCTCGGCCATCGCGGCAGCGATCACGCGGAACTGAAGTTCGACGGCTTCGAGGTCACGGCCGACGAAATGCTTGGCGAACGCGGTAACGGCTTCCGCGTCGCGATGGGTGGCCTGGCGGCTGGGCGCCTATCGGTCGCCGCGGGCGCGGTCGGCCTGCATCGCGCTGCACTCGCCGCGGCAGTGGAGTTCACGACGACCCGCGAGCAGTTCGGTCAGCCGCTGAGTTCGTTCCAGATGGTGCAGGAGCGGCTCGCGGATCACTTCACGTCTCTGCACTGCAGTCGCGCCCTGGTGCATCGCTGCGCCCACCGCCGCGCCGCAGGCACCGAGAATCACGCCGACGTCGCGCTCGCCAAGCTGCAGGCGACCGAAGCCGGCGCGCGCGCCTGCGAGGATGCGGTGATGCTGCACGGCGCCCGCGGCTACTCGTCGGCATGGCCGGTCGAACGCCTGTGGCGCGACATTCAGGCGCTGCGCATCTACGAGGGCACGTCGATGATCCAAAAGACCATCCTGGCGCGGATGATCACTTCCCCTGCTGGCCAGAAGGGTTCGTGAACGCGATCGACACCTTCGCGTCACTCTCCCACCGCGTCGCGTCGCGACCCGCCATCTCGGCCTGACGCTGCCATTGCGACGCAACCATCTCGCCGGTCACCTCGGGCTTACTGAGCACGAAGCGCTCGAGCGTCTGCAGTCGCAGGATGCTGAGATCGACCGAGGTGCGCGCCACGCCGCGTGAGCTGCGACCGATCAGCAGATCCGGCATCTCGACGATGATCTGGATTCGTGAGGCGAAGGTCAGAGATGCGGTGAGCACACGATCGAGCCAGCCCGCCACTTCGCGCTTGAGCGGATAGGGCTGCAGCGGCTCGAAGAAGTCCGACATCGGCGCGGTGAACGAAATCGTGTCGTCAGTCTGCACGATCCGCAGCGACTTGCCCGTGACCTCTTCGTACTTCTCGAGCTCGTCCTTGAGGAACTCGCGCATCTCGCCGTCCTGCGCGGTAATCAACGGCGCAGCCTCGATGACGTCCCCACCACCGGCCTGCTTGTCGAACATGCCCGTGTCCTTGGTCTTGCCCTCGCCCTCGATGTGGAACGCGAACTGCACGGACTTCTTGAGGTCGCGAAGCTTCTCGAGCTCGACGGAGCCGAGCGCGTAGAGCACGACGAACAGCGCGAACAGCAGCGTCATCATGTCCGCGAAGGACACGAGCCAGCGTTCGTGGTTGACGTGCTCCTCGTGCTTGTGCTTCTTACCCATGGCCCGCCTCGGCTACTTCTTTTCGTCGCCGCCGCCGCCATGGCCGCCGAGGTAGACCTTGAGTCGGCTACGCAGTGCACCCGGCGCCACGCCGGACTGAATGCCGACGACGCCCTCGAGCACCATGCTCTTCAGCAGTTGATCATGCTCGATGTACCGCTTGAGCTTGAACGACATCGGCAGGCAGACGACGTTCGAGTAGCCGACGCCGTAGACCGTCGCGACGAACGCGACCGCGATACCCGGACCGATCAATGCCGGCTGGTCGAGCACCGACATGACGTGCATGAGACCGAGCACCGCACCGAGAACGCCGACCGTCGGCGCGAGCGCACCCCAGGTCTCCCAGAACTTCATGCCGGCCTTCTGGCCCTCCTCGGTGAGGTGCATGTCGATCTCGACGGTCTCGCGAATCGCTTCCGCGGAGCTGCCATCGATCGCGAGCGTCAGACACTTCACGAGGAACGGGTCACCGTCGCCGCCGTTGGCGTAGGTCTCGAGCGCGAGGAGACCTTCGCGACGCGCGAGGTTGGCGAGCTCGATGATCTTCTCCATGAGCCCGTGGAAATCCTGCTTCTCGGGCAGGAACACGCGCTTCAACGACTTGATCGCGTGCCCCATGTCCGACGGCACCGTCGCGACCATGGTCGCACCGAGCGACCCCACGATCACGATCAGGAACGCCGTGACCTGCAGCAGCGCCTCGGGGTGACCGCCTTCGAGGATCATCCCGCCGATGACGCCAATGAAGGCCAGAACCAGCCCGATCGGGGTAAAGATGTCCATTGCCTGAATTGCGCGAGCCGCGGCGCCACACCGAAGGCACCAATCGGATACTCGGCGATTCCGCGGCCCGCTTGAGCACTCCGCCGCAAGATGCGACACCCCTGTCGAACGCTGCGACAGCCGCGTTGCCCTGCTGCTTTCGTGGACAGCGACCGGGGCCGGCGGTCTACTCTGCGCGGCCCCACCGGCAACCCCGGGCCCCTCGCCGAAGCCGCCGAACCCAACGGAGTCACCGTGACGAGCACCACGACCGCGTTCTGGAACCCCAAGACCGAAACGCTCCCGAAGGACCAGTTGCGCGCACTCCAGCTGCACCGACTGCAACGTCTCGTCGCGCACGCCTACGAAAACTCGCCGTTCCATCGCCGGCTCTACGACGCTGCCAAAGTCGGCCCCGACTCGATCAAGACGCTCGACGACATCCGCCGCCTGCCGTTCATGACGCGCGAGGACTGGATGGCCTGCCAGGCGGAGAAGCCGATCTTCGGTGACCTCATCACGCGGCCGCAGTCCGACGCGATCCGCTACCACCTCACGTCCGGCACCTCCGGTCGCCAGCCGCTACGCGTGCTCGACTCGCGCAAGGACTGGTCGTGGATCACGGACATGTGGTGCTACGGCTTCTGGGGCTTCGGCGTACGGCCGTCCGACACGGTATTCTTCGCGTTCTCGTACGGCTCATTCATCGGGTTCTGGGGTGCGCACTACTGCTGCGAGAAGCTCGGCTGCCTGACGCTCGCGTCCGGCAACATGACGACCGAGCAACGCGTCAAACAGATCGTCGAGATGGGCGTGACCGTCGTCTGCGCGACGCCGACCTATGCACTACGCATGGGTCAGGCCGCCGAGAAGATGGGCATCGATCTCAAGAAGGAAGGCAAGGTCCGCCGCGTGATCGTCAGCGGCGAGCCAGCTGGCTCGATCCCTGCGGTCAAATCGATGATCGAGGACATGTGGGGCGGCAAGTGCGGCGACACGGCTGGCATGACGGAGATCGGCACGATCATGATCTTCGAGTGCGACCACCAGCCGGGCGGCCCGCACATCATCGAGGACCACTTCATCGAAGAGGTCCTCGATCCCGAGACCGACGAACCACAGGCCTACGGCGACAGCGGCGAACGGGTCGTGACGTCGTTCGGCCGCGGCTTCATCCCGCTGATCCGCTACCGCACGAAGGACCTCGTTCGCAAGGTGCCGCACGACACCTGCGACTGCGGACGCACGGGCGACATCTTCGAGGGCGGCATCCTCGGGCGCGTCGACGACATGAAGCTGATCCGCGGCACGAACGTCTACCCGCGTGCCGTCGAGGCGGTCGTGCGCGAACACAGCGAGGTCGAGGAGTTCCAGATCATCGTCTCCCGCAAGGACAACGTGCAGGACGAGATCTCGGTCAAGGTCGAACTCAAGCCAGATCAGCAGGACGTCTGGCCGCGGCTGTCGGCCCAGCTCGGCAAGGACCTCGCGGACGCGCACGAGGGCCTGCGCTTCAACGTCGAACTCGCCAACCAGGGCGAGCTGCCGCGCTTCGAACTCAAGGCCAAGCGCCTGCAGGACCTGCGCCCCCAACACTGAACGCCCGCCGGAGCCTCACGATGACGAACGATACGAAAGATCTGCTGGGCAACGACCTGTCGGCCGACGAGCGCGAGCTGCTCGAGCTCTACCAGCGCACGCTGACGCTCTCGCGCCGAGACGACCTCCCACCGGTCGCCACCGCGAACGTCAAGCAGGCGATGGTCCTGCTCTGGAACGCCTGCAACGATCTCGCGATCGACTGCGGCGTGCCCGATTGCGACTGAGTGCCGGCCCGCCGGTGGCTATCCTGCGGCGATGCTCTCGCGCCTCGCTCGCAGCGTTCGACTTCCTTTGACCTCGGCGGCCCTCGCGGCCGTCATCAGCTCCTGCGCACTTCCGCAGGGCAGCGACGAACCGGAGCCGCAACGTCCGCCGAACATCCTCTTCGTGATGGCCGACGACCTCGGCTACCGCGAACTCGGCTGCTTCGGGCAGCAGAAGATCCGCACGCCGCACCTCGACGAGCTCGCGGCTCAAGGCATGAAGCTGACGCGGCACTACTCCGGCTCGCCGGTCTGCGCGCCGTCGCGCTGCGTGCTGATGACCGGCAAGCACCCGGGCCACGCCGCCGTGCGGAACAACAAGGAACAGAAGCCCGAGGGCCAATGGCCGCTGCCCGCGAGCGAGACCACCCTCGGCGAAGTACTCCAGGCTCGCGGCTACCGCACGGGCGGATTCGGCAAGTGGGGCCTCGGCCCGATCGGCTCCTCGGGTGATCCACTGCAGCGCGGGTTCGATCACTTCTTCGGCTACAACTGCCAGCGCCACGCCCACTCGTATTACCCGTCCTACCTCTGGGACGACGATCGGCGCATCGAGCTCGCGAACAAGCCGCCGGTTCCGGGCCACGGCCGGCTGAAGAAGAATGAAGACCACGCCGATCCGGCGAACTACACACGCTTCATCGGCACGGACTACGCCCCGGACCGGATCCTCGCGGCGGCGAAGGACTTTCTGCGGCAGAAGGGCGACCAGCCGTTCTTCCTCTACTACCCGTCCGTAATCCCGCATCTCGCGCTGCATGTGCCCGACGCGGAACTCGCGGCCTACGAGGGCGCGTTCGAGGAGAAGCCGTATCCGGGCGGCAAGGGCTACACGCCACACTTCCGCCCCAAAGCCGCCTACGCCGCAATGATCACGCGCCTCGATCGTTCGGTCGGTGAGTTGCTCGACATGCTCGACGAGCTCGGTCAGCGCGAGAACACGATCGTCGTGTTCACGTCCGACAACGGCGCGACGCACAGCCCAATCGGCGGCACGGACGTCGACTACTTCGAGTCGTGCGGCGAACTGCGCGGCCGCAAGGGTTCGATGTACGAAGGCGGCGTGCGCGTGCCGACCATCGTGCGCTGGCCCGGCAAGGTGCCGGCGGGCTCGACGAGCGCTCGCGTCACGGGCTTCGAGGACTGGGTCCCCACGCTCGCGGAACTCAGCGGCGCCAAGGCGCCGGCCGACACGGACGGCATCAGCTTCGCGGCAACGTTGCGTGGCGAGGATCAGACGCCGCGACCGTTCCTCTACCGCGAGTTCGCGGGCTACCGCGGCTGGCAGGCAGTATGGGTCGGCGACCAGAAGCTCGTGCGCAAGAAGCTGCAGAAGGGCCCGATCGTGACCGAACTCTACGACCTCGCGCAGGATCCGCGGGAGAGCAACGATCTCGCCGCCGCACAGCCCGACCGGGTGGCCGAACTCATGGCCATCGTGAAGCACGAGCACGCACCGTCGAACACGTTTCCGCTACGGCAGATCGACGGCAGATAGGAGCCTGCTCCCCGGGCGAACCGACGCCGCCCCGACGCCCGGCGGCGGATTTTTCGAGGAGCGTTGCATCCGATTCGCTCGTCGCGGCATGGATCGGACGACACATGACGACTCCGCGAGAGCGACAGCGGCCCGGCTCCCCCCGCCGGGCAGAAGCGGGCGAGGCTTCGGCCCACCCCGACCTCGTGCAGAGCGCCCACGGCCTGCGCAACGTCGCGCGGGCCCTGGTGCGTGACGATCACATCGCGGAAGACGTCGTGCAGGACACGCTGTGTCAGGCGTTGCGTCACGATCTCCAACCCGGCCCGCTCAACGGCTGGCTGCGCCGAACGGTCGAGAACTTCGCACGGCAATGGCGGCGAAGCGAACGGCGACGCGAGCGCCGCGAACGTGATGCCCGGCAGCGGGCGAACACTCCGTCACCCGCCGAACTCACGAGCCGCCGCGAGACCCTGCAGCGCGTCACGACCGCGCTGCTGAGCCTCGACGAGCCGTACCAGACCACCGTGTTCCTGCGTTACTTCGAAGACCTGCCACCGCGCGCGATCGCGCGGCGCACCGGTACCAACCTCGCGACGGTCAAGAGCCGGCTGCAGCGTGGCCTCGCCATGCTCCGCGCCCGCCTCGACCGCATGACGGACGGCGACCGGCGCGAATGGCGATTGGCACTGCTCGGCACGTTTGCCCTCGACGGCAGTGCCACGGCCACGCCCCTTCTGACGACGGGAACACTGCTGATGGGAACGACGACGAAACTGCTGCTCGCCGCCGGCGTGCTCGCCACGCTCGGCATCTGTGTCTATGGCATCGGGGATGATCCGCCATCACCACCCGCAAAGATCCAGGCCGCAACCGCAACTGCGGACGCCGCCGCTGCAGCAACGCTGCCCGGCACCGACGACACGGTGACGCAACGCGAAGCGGTCGAGCCTGCCGAGATCGGTCCGCCCTGGCTCGAACATCCGTACGAACTGGCGCTGCAGGTCCGATTCATCGACCAGCTCGGACTGCCAATCGAACACCGCACGATCGAGATCGTGCACGGCCGAAGCGTGGTGAATCGCAGCACATCGCCGTCGGACGCGCGCGGCATCGCGACGGTGACGCTCGCCTCACGAACCCCAGAACTCGAGGTCTACCTGCGTGATCCACGGGAAGCGCTGCGCCGAGTCACGCTGCGCCATGGTCGCACGACCGCGATCACGCTCCTGGTGCCACGACGGGTCGCCGCGCTGGGCACGTTCGTGGTGACCCTGCTCGACGTGCCGGCGCGCTTCGAGGATTCGACGTTCTCGGTCCACTCGGGTTCGGACGCCCTGCTGCGCGCCGGGCTCCACCCGCACGCGCGATTCGAACTGCCGACCAGCGTCGAGCGCGTGCTCGAAGAGGCCGTCAGCGAAGTCCTCCTCGCCACGAGCATCGCCCGTTCCAGCACCAAGCAGATGATGGTCGCTTACGCTCCGAAGGGCCCGAAGCAAGAGGACGGTGCCGAGCCGCTCGCGAGGATCGTCGGCACGGTGTTCGGCCCCGACGGCAAGCCGGCCAACAAGGAAACCGTCGCGCTGATGGTCGACGGCGAAGCCGCGACCCGGGTCCAGACCGACGAGCACGGGCAATTCGAGCTCTCGGGTCTGCCAGCCGGCCGTTTCGAACTGCGCGCGGGCGGTGGCCGCAAGGGACTGGCGACAACGACCGCCGCCACGACGACGGACACGACGCGCGCCGATCTGCACCTGACCCTCGGCTCCCTCGTGCGCGGCCAGGCGCTCGCCGCGGACGGCTCTCCGCTCGCCGGAGCGCAAGTCGTCTGGGAGGCCGCGGACGGCTCCTGGATCGATGGCGCGAAGGTGGCGAAGGACGGTTCGTTCGTGATTCCGAACCTGCCGGGCAAGAGCGGCCACCTCTCGCTCTGGCTCGAAGGCCACAAGCTGCCGATCGTCGTCAAGCGTGATGCGCTCGCGGACGCCGGACCGATCGAACTCAGGGCGCCGGCGGCCCGCGGCTCCCTGCGTTTCGATCCCGTCTATCCAGACGCGACCCGCACGGCGGTCGTTGCGCGCGTCTTCTGCGAAGCAACCGGCTTTGGGGCGGCGATCGGCGCCGGCAAACCGGGTGAACCGTGGGAGCTAGCCAATCTCCCGGCTGGTTGGTACCGCGTCGAGCTGTTCCACCGCCAGCTCGGTGTCGTGGACGCCGGCCGCCACTGGGTCGACGCGGACGGCGCCTGCGACCTCGGTCGCGTGCTACTGCCCGAACCTGCCGTGCTCGAGCTCCAGTTGAACCTGCGATCCGAACTGAAGGCCGACGCAATCGAACTCTGCCGAATCGGGCGCAGCGTCGACTCGCGGTTCAAACTGCAGAAGCTCGTTCGGGACAACCGCATCCTGCTTGCGCCAGGCGAATACGCGGTGTTCTGGCGCGGCGCCGACGGGGATCTACAGCACGAGCGCTTCTCGGTGAAGCGTGGTGAGACTGCCCGCGTGAAAATCGCCGGCGAATAGCGTGGCTGGAGCCGGGCCGGCCGCCGGCCTATGGTCCAGGGCTCATGTCCGATGGTCCGCAGCATCCCGAGCAGGCGACAGCCCGCAACGTCCTCGGCACGGCGCTGAAGCCGTGCAGCACCGAGCCGATGACCGGCTTCTTCCGTGACGGCTGCTGCAACACGAGCAGCGACGACCTCGGCGCGCACACGGTGTGCGCCGAGCTGACCGAGGAGTTCCTGACGTTCTCGAAGAACGCGGGCAACGACCTGTCGACGCCGCACCCCGAGTTCGGTTTTCCGGGATTGAAGCCCGGCGACCGGTGGTGTCTTTGCGCCAGCCGCTGGGTCGAAGCGATGGAGGCGGACATGGCGCCGCGGCTCGTGCTCGAATCGACGCACGAACGCACGCTCGACTTCGTGCCGCTCGCGACGCTCAAGCGATTCGCGATCCCCGGCTGATCGCCGAGCCCGCCCCCCCCCGCTGCGCTTCAGGAACGCAGCTCGACGAGCTCGCAGGCTTCGTAGACCGGGCCCTCGAGACATGTCTTCGAGTAGGGCCAGCCGCGAAAGCGTTCGCCATCGACCTCGACGGTGCAACCGTTGCACACGCCGTAGCCACATGCCATGTAGGTCTCGAGGCTGAGGAAGCAGCGCAGTCCGCGACGTTCGCAGAGCTTCGCCACTGCGTGCATCATCGGGTCGGGGCCGCAGCAGAACACGGTTTCGCCTGCGCGAACCTCACCGCGCTCGATCATCCGCTCGAGCAACTCGGTCACGAGCCCGTGATGGCCGTGACTGCCATCGTCCGTCGACGTGGCAACGCGTGCGATCGGCTCGAAGTCCTCGAGCCCGGCGAGCGCGGCCCGATCGCGACCGCCGAACAGGAGCCGCACGGGTCGATCGTTCGCCTTCGCCGCGCGGGCCAAGAGCAGGAACGGCGCGAGCCCGACACCGCCGGCGACACAGACCGGATCCTCGATGTCCGCGGGGAACGTGCGGCCGAGCGGCCCGGTGACCAGCACATCCTCGCCGACGTCGACATCGAGCAGCGCATTCGTGCCCGGCCCGACGCCCTTGAGCAGGAAGCTGCCCCACGAGCCATCGGGTGCGCGGTCGTAGAGCGAGAACGGGCGCGGCAGCAGGACCGGCCAGCGCGTCGGCGTCCGCAGCATGTAGAACTGCCCCGGGCCGGTGACCGGGATCGGGCCGTCCACCTCGATCGCCCACGACCCACCGCCGAGATCGCGCCGATTCCGAACTCTATGACGTTCTGTCTGCACTCCGCGTCAGCATAGCTGCGCGGACGGAGCAATCGAGTCACCGCTCGACTCTCCGGGCGGAGGCGCGTCCGAATCGGTCCGATCGGCAGCGCTCGCCGCCGATTCCGCCTCCCCGGAGCGTTCTCGGCCGACGCGCAGCGTCACGATCGGGATCTCTGGCGGGGCGTCGAGCCGGATCGGCAACACGGTCACCCCGACGCCACGACCGACGTAGAGACTGCAGCCGTCTTCGTGAAACCAACCCTGCTCGTAGCCGAAGCGACTGTGGTGGATCGGCGCGCGGCCACCGACGCGGATCTGGCCGCCGTGCGTGTGACCCGAGAGCGTGAGCTCGACACCCGCAGCCGCGGCCTCGAAGAAGAAGTCCGGGTGGTGACTCAGCAGGATCGCGGGCTCGCCCTCGCGCCGCCCCGCGAGCGCGCCGGCGATGCTCGGCTCACCCTCGGTCAGATCGTCGACCCCGCAGAGCCAGAGCGCAGCCCCGCCGTGCTCGATGCGGATGCCGCGGTTCATCAGCACCGTGACGCCGTGGTTGGCGAGGAACGCGCTCCAGAGCCCGATGTCGGGACCCCAGAAGTGATCATGATTGCCCGGCACGGCGAACATGCCGTAGCGCGGAGTCAGCTCGGCGAACGCGCTGCGGAAAAGCAGCAGCTCGCGCTCGCGCGTGTTGATGAGGTCGCCGCCGAACAGCACGAGGTCGGGCTCGGTCGCAGCGACGCGTCGAAACATCGCGACGAGGTCGGCTTCGTTCATGAAGCTGCCGGCATGGACGTCGGAGATGAACGCGATCCGCAGCCCATCAAGACCGGTGGCTCCCGAGAGCTGGAGATCGAGGCGCGGCATCTCGAGCGTCCGCTGGATCCTGGCGTGCAGCCAGCGCGAACCGGGCATCCGGTCGAGCAGGCGGTTGACCGTGGCACAGGCCCGCGCAAACCAACGCCGGAGCGGTGTCCGCTTGCCGGTCAGCAGACCGATCGGCGTCGGCGCCTTCTTGGATCCGCGCTCTGTCATGCAGGCGATCGTACCGCGGTCTCGCGGCTCGTGGTCTGCAGGCGATTGAACAGCGTGCGAACGCTGATCCCGAGCAGCTCCGCCGTGCGCTTGCGGTTGCCGCCGCAATGCGCGAGCGCGCGCTCGACGAGTTCCCGCTCCACGTCGGCCAGCTTCTTGCCGACGAGCGCCGCGTAGGGATCGCCGACCTCGAGCACGACCGTCTTCTCTTCGTTCGAACCGGCTGGCTGGGAACCAGCGGCCGTCCCCGAGTCGTTCGCCCCCGAGCCGTTGAGCCACTGTCGAACCAGGTCGACCGTGACGCGCCCGTCGTCGTGCAGGAGCGCGACACGCTGCATCACGTTCTGGAGTTCGCGCACGTTGCCGGGCCACGGGTGGGCTTCGAGGCAGGCGACGGCGGCGTCATCGATCTCGAGGTCCGCACGCAGGAAGTGGCGGGCGAGCGGCAGCACGTCTTCGGCACGGTCGCGCAACGGCGGCAGCTCGATCGGCACCACTTCGAGTCGATACAACAGGTCGGCGCGGAACCGCCCGGCCTCGACCTCGGCCGCGAGATCGCGGTTGGTCGCGGCGACGACCCGCACGTCGACGTTCACGGTCTGGTTGCCGCCCACGCGCTCGAACTCCTGCTCCTGGAGCACACGCAGCAGCTTGCTCTGCATCGCCGGCGACATCTCACCGACCTCGTCGAGGAACAGCGTGCCGCCGTCCGCGAGTTCGAAGCGGCCGATCCGGCGCTTGCCGGCACCGGTGAACGCGCCGGCCTCGTGGCCGAAGAGTTCGCTCTCGAGCAGCGACTCCGGGATCGCCGCACAGTTGAGTTTGACGAACGGGCCATCCTGGCGATCGCTGTAGCGATGCACCATCGCTGCGACGCACTCCTTGCCCGTGCCGCTCTCGCCACGTACGAGTACCGACGCTTGACTCGGCGCGACCCGCTGCACGAGCTCGACGATGCGGCGCATGGCGGGCGAGGACACGATCATCTCGCCGCCGATCGCTTCGTTGCGCAGGAACCGGTTCTCGCGCAGCAACCGGCCCCGCTCACGCACGCGCGTCAACGCAAGCTCGATATCGTCGATGACGATCGGCTTCTCGAGGATGTCGTCGGCACCTTGACGCATCGCCGTGACCGCCACGTGCATCGTGCCGTGAGCCGTGACGAGCACGACCGGACGATCCGGATCCGCGGACTTGCTCGCCGCGAGCACCGCCATCCCGTCGGCGTGCGGCATCTTGAGGTCCGTGACCACCAGATCGTAGCTACGCTCGTCGAGAGCCGTGATCGCGGCCTGCCCGTCGGCAACCGCGTGCACTTCGCAGTCGAGCGCTCGCAGCGCCTCCTCGAGGAACTCGCGCGACAGCTGTTCGTCATCGGCGAGCAGGACCAGGTCGCGTCGACTCATGCGTTCTCCGCCAGCGGCACGCGAACGAGGAAACGTGCTCCGGGCACCCCCGGGTTGAGCAGGCGCAGGTCACCACCGAGGAACGCGAGAACCCGCGTCGACAGCGACAATCCGAGCCCGGTGCCGGATGCCTTCGTCGATACCAACGGTTCGAGCGCGCGTTCGCCGAGTTCGGCGGACACACCCGGGCCGTCGTCGGCGACCGTGATCTCGAGCCAGCCCGCGCGCTGTGTCACCGTGATCGCGACACTCACGTCGGCGCGGCTCTCGGCAGAATTGCGCAGCAGGTTCGCAAGCACCCGCACGAGCGCCTCAGCATCCGCACGGGTGTCGAGGTCGCCTTCGATCGTGACAGCCGCCGCGGCGATCCCTGCCGCAGCAATCGCCTCGGCTGCGATCGCGCGCACCGTCGACAGTCGCGCCCGATCGCGCTCGGGACGCGCGAAACCAAGTAGCGACTTCACGATCGCATCGACCTGCCGCACGCCCGCGACGACCTTGCCCGCGTAGCGTTTCGTTGTCTCGGGGTCATCGGTGCGCTCGATCAGATCAGCGAAACCGAGAACCCCGTTGAGCGGGTTCTTGATCTCGTGCGCGATGCCGAGCGCCAATTCGGACAGACCGGCGAGGCGGTCGAGGCGGCCGACCTCGCGCTCGAGCTCCTGCACATGCGAACGGTCCTCGAGCATCACGAGCTCGCCCTCGGGCAGTGCGACTCGTCGGACGCGCACGAGCCCCTTGCCGACCGGTCCGCCCCCGATCGGCACCTCGCCGTCGCGCTGGTGCGAGAGTTCGATCCCGTGTTCACTCGCGAGCGCACAGAGCCGCTCGCCCTCCCGATTGCAGATGGTGCGAGTCTCGCCACGCACTGCGATGAGGCCGATGGGCAACGCCGCGAAGATCGACTCGCGCTCCTCGTCGAACGCCGCCACCCGCGCCTTGAGCTCGCGGTAACCCCGCTCGAGTTCGGTAGCGGCCGCGACGAACTGCTCGAAGCCCTGCTGGAGTTCGATTTCGCCGACGGTCACTTGTCCTTCTCGCCCGGCCAGGTGATCTCGGCGATCGGCGTCACGGGCTGGTACGCGCCGTGCAGATTCAGCCAACGGAAGTGCTCGACCGCCGCATTGGCCGCCATGCCCCATGACCCGAGCACTTCGACCGTGCCGTTCTCACCGGTCTTCTTCACGTCACGCGCGCTGATCGCGAGGAAGGCATCGCGCACCTCCTGCTCCCGCTGCTGGTAGAGCCGGGTCGTCCGCCTCAGCGAGAGGCTGTCGTAGCGTTCCGAATGACGAAACAGCAACTCGAGACAGCGTCCCTTGCAGAACAGCGCCGCGTATTCTGGCGCCGGCTTGGCGAGCAACGGTTCGAGCTCCGCAATCGCGCGCTCGAGCCGTTCCTTGGCGCGCTGGTCATAGCTCTCCGCGGTCTTCACATCGCCCTCTTCGCGGGCGTCGTCGGCCACGTCCATGAGGGCCTGGCCCGCCTTGAACAGCGACTGCGCAACCCGCAGATGATCGTCCGAGCCACGAATCTGGCCACGCACCCGGGTCAACTGCACAGCCGGCGACGAACCGGCAGGCAGCGGCTGCAGGCCGCTGCCGCTGCTCCCGGGGTTCGGCTGGAACTCACCCGGCGAACTGATGCCACCCGAGTTGGTCTCCATCGCGGGCATCGGATGGCGTTGCTGCGGCCGTGCCGTGCCCGCCGATGGTACGACGACGAACGCCTCGTCGGCCTTGCGCTCCGCGCTTGCCACAGCCTCCTGCCGCAGCTCCTCGAACTGCCGCCGCAGATCGTTGAAGCGGCTCGAGAGTGCGACGTTCTGACCTTCCTGGTCGCGCAGGTCTCGGAGCATGCGCTCCTTCTGCAACGTCGACATCGGGCGGCCCGTCGGGCGGGTCGGATCCTCCGCGGCCGGCAGGCCGAGATCGTGGCGGAATCGCATGTCGACGAGCCGATCGACCTCGGCACGGTTTTGCTGCAACCGCCGCTGGGCCCGCCGCCACTCTTCCTGCGGATCGCGAATCCCTTGCGCGAGCAGGCCCGCGCCGAGGGCGGTCACCAGCAGCGTGCGCGCGACATGAATCGCACCGCCGCCGATTCGCAGGCCGCGGATCACCGTAGGATCCCCCGGTAGGCGTCGGCCGCTTTCTCCAGCTGGTTGAGGCGCGTGTAGGCATCCCCGATCATCGAAGCGACCTTGCTCGCGAGCTCGGGATCCTTGATTCGCGGCGCCAGGAGAATCGCCTGCGCCGGGAAGTCGTCGAGGTTCTTGCTGGCCACCGCTTGCTCGTAGAGCGCGCGCACCTTCTTGAAGCGGGCCGCGTCGCCCAGCGAGCTGTCGAACTCGAGCAGACCGCGCATCACCGAGATGGCGCGCTCCCACTGACGATCGGCAAGCAGCTGATCCGCCAGGAACAGCGCGAGCTCGGGTTCTTCGCCGCGAACGATCATCTGCTCCAGTTCGAGGAATGCACCCTCCTTCTCACCGAGTGCGAGTGCGGTGCGCGCCCAGATCTCGAGCGCGCGCTGACGCCACTCCGTCGACAGGCCGCCGAGATGCCGCCGCCGGGCCTCGACGCTCGCGGCGCGGGCCTGCAGCAGGCGATTCAACTCGAGATAGGACTCCGCGAGCAGCACGTGCGCGATACCGCGTCGGCGGTCGTTCTCGGCATGGATCAGGAACCACTCGAGCGACTTCATCGCGAGCTCGGTCTTGCCAGTGCCGAGCGCGCCGTAGCCGAGCAGGAAGTGGTAGTCGCGGTACTGACGGTCGGAGAGTTCGTCGAAGTAGCTCGACTCGCGCAACGTCAGCATCGTTTCGTGAACCCGCGCGCTCTGCCCCAGCAGCAGCTGCGCCTCACCCACGAGCAGCCAGACATCGAGCATGTCGACCGAATCGACGAGGCGAATCACGCGTGCGCTGAGCTCCGCGCGGCACCGGTCGGCGAGCTTGTTCGCGCGCTCCACGTTCAGCTCGGACTTGGCCTGACCCAGCAAGGCCTGCCCGAGCAGGATCGTCGCTCGCGGAATCTCGGGCGCCGAAGGCATGCGACGGAGGAGCTCCCTTGCCCACTTCTCGGCCTTCTCGAAGTGATCGCGCTGCAGAGCGCGATCCGTGTTGTCGCGGCCGATGTCGAGGTGACATTGCGCAATCTGGACGATCGCAGCGGCGACATGGTCGTGCGGTCGCGCATCGAACACCTGCGTGAAGAACCCGATCGCCGACTCGAGATCACCCGAGTCGAGGAGCAGTTGACCGAGGTTCATACGGACACTTACCGATTCGCGTACGACGAGCGGTTCGTGCTCGAGTTCGCCCCGCAGGAACGAGCGATACCACTGGCCGGCGATCGCGCGAAGACGCTGGCGACCGGACTCGGTGGCCGGATTGGGTTCACGCAGTACGTGGATCGTCGTGCGGGATCCGGCGACCGGCTGCGGCTCGTCGAACACCACATCCGCACCCGCCGCTACCGCGATCAGGTGCGCAACCATGCGCGGATCCTGATCGATCAGGTTGAGGTCGACATAACGCCCACCGAGCTCGACCTCGAGCGGCGGACTCTCGACCACCAGGTTCCAGTTAACCGCCGCAGCGAGACTGCGCAACGCCGCGAGGCAATCGATCTGACGCCGATCAGCTTCGACGAAGAGCTGCTCGTCGCGGCCGTTCGCTGCCTTGACGCGGCGAATGTCGAAGACCTTGCCAACGCCCTGCGAAAGCGCCGCCGTGGACGTGACGAGCGTGCCCATGATCGCCCGGCTCGCCAACTTCCCGATCGGGGTCATCGCTTCGTGCCCTTGGACTGGTTCTGCTGCTGCAGCATGTCGTCGATGCGCTGCAGCTCTTCGAGCCGGGCCTTCTCGGCCGAATCGTTGGCCTGCTGCCGGTAGCTGTCGCCGAGCTGCAGATAGGCCTCGGCGACGTGCTGGTAGAGTGAACTCGGGATCTGCCGCTGCTGTAGCAGGAACCGCGCCCACACCTGGCGCAGCGCAACCTGATCGTTGTTGGCGACGGCCGCCTGCGCGGTCGCCACGAGATCCTGCGGCAGATAGTGACTCTGCGTCAGTGACTGCGCCCGACGCTCATAGTCCTGCGCCTTGGTGATGTTACCGACCGCCCCGCTGTAGTGCGCGATCTGGCGATAGACGTTCACGCGGCGACTCGGCGTCATACGCGGACTCTCGGCGAGATACTCCTCGAGCAGCTCGATCGCGCGCGCATGGTTGCCGCCCTCGGAAGCCACGAGGGCCTGATTGTACTTGTCCGCGAGGCGTGGACCCGCAGGGACCGCGGGACCGGGCTCCGCCGGCTTGCCCGGACCATGCGCCACCGCTTCGGGTTGATGCGGCGCGGGATCATCGACAGGTTCGGGTGAAGTCGGGATTGCCATGACGACGACCATCGCGAGAACGTTCGCAGCTAGCAGGAGGCGCAGCGCGAGCTCGCGCCGTTTGCTCCCCCGCTTCTTGCCCTCGTCGTCTCTACCAAGCTGAGCCCGCGCGGCTGCCAGTGCGCGTTCGCCCTCGGCAATCGCGGCCTGCGCCGCAGCCATCGCGTCGGCATCCAGATCCGGCCGCGGCGACGAACTCGCAGCCTCGGCCGCCGCAGCTCCCTGCTCCGACTCGGCGGCAGTGGCTGCCGGCGCCTCGCCGCTCGCCATGAGGTCCGAGATCGGCTCCGCCGTGCCGGACTCTTCCGACGCCGGCGCTGCCGTGTCGAGGTTGGTGTCCTCGGTCGCGCCTTCGGCAGCGATCTCGGGTGCGTCGTTGTCTTTGTCGCTCACGCTCAACTCCAGAGGTCGGCCAGGACTGCCGGTAGCCGGGGGCCGACCGCCGTTCTCATCGGCAATTCGTCACTCCGGCCCTGATCCGATGTCCAGGAAACCAGCGACTCCGGAACGTTGAGGAAGTGCACCACAGAGCCTTCGGCCCGCGCTTCGCCGAGTTGACCCAGGCAATCCTCGAACTCCACGATCGAAAGTTCGGGGCCGAGCGCGGGGTCGAAATCGACCGCGAACTCGGGAATCCGCGGCCACTTGCCCTTGGGCTCCACGACGACCGTGGTGACCTCGGGACGACCATCGCGACACCAGCGCAACTCGACCGTCGGGACGCCACGGGGGGTCAGCACGCGCTGGTCGCCGCCGAGCGGCTCGAGCTGCGCGAGCAACCGATCGCTCGACAGAACGGCACGCGCGGTGACGAACGTGCCATCGTCTTCAACCACGGGCAGGCGACCCAGCACGTGCGTTGCGCGAACCAGCAACCCGGCCACGTCCTTCGGCAAACCCGGCTTGCGCGTCGCCCGATCATCCGCCGTGGCCCCGACCTCGGCTGGGGCCAGAACCGAATGAATCACCTCGAGCAATCGTGCGGGCTTCACGGGTTTCGCCATGACCGCGTCGATGCGCGGATGATCCATGACCTCCTCCGGGTGCCCGCTCATCGCGATCGTCGGACAGTTCGCGGCGCCGAGGAACGACTCGGCAACGCCGTCGGGCAGGCGCCAGTCCGTGAGCACCAGATCGAAGTCGACGTTGTCAGCCGTTAGCGCCCTCGTCGCACCGGTACAGTCATCGGCGGTGACGACATCGTGCCCTTTGCGACGCAGCAGCGCGGCGAGCCCCTCACGAATGCCGGGCTCGTCGTCGACGAGCAACAGTCTCATGCGGAGGCCGCGTGGCTGTGCGCGACCGGCAAGCGCAGCGTGAATCGCGTGCCGTGCGCGAGCCGCACACAGTGCACCCGGCCGTGATGCGCATGCATGGTCGCCGCGACGGCGTGCAACCCGAGCCCGTTGCCACCACTCCCCGACCAGCCGGCTTCGAAGATCCGCGCGAGGTGCGCCTCGGTGATACCCGAACCGTTGTCCTCGACATGGATCGAGACTTCATCCTCGAGCACCTGCGCCGCGATCCGCAGCCGCGTAGCGCCGGCCTGGCGGGCATTGTCGAGCAGGTTGTCGAGCGCTCGCTCGAGCAGCGCCCGATCGCCTTCGACGGTGACCCCGACCCGATCGCTAACGAGCACGGCGCCATGCCGGTGCCGTGCATGTAGCAGCAGCGCATCGATCGCAACCGGTGCACGCTCGACGCTCCCGGTCCGCGACAGCGACAGCCAACCGTCGATCAGGTCCGTCATCCGATCGAGATCGACCAGCGCCTGATCCACCATGGAACGCCGTGGGTCCTCGGCGTCGACCAGTTCACCCAGCAGCGAGATCGTCGTGACAGCCGAAGCCAGCGGATTGCGAAGCTCGTGACCGATCACACCTGGGAGATCTCGCCCGGCGACAGCGGTCATACGATCACCTTTGCACGCGAGGGCCGCTTGCCGAGTTCGTAGAGCCGGATCTTGTTGTAGAGCGTCGTACGGTTGATCCCGAGGATCGCCGCCGCCCGACTGATGTTCCACTGCGTCTCCTCGAGCACAGCTGCCACGAGCTTGCTCTCGAGAGCGCGAATCGACCGGTCGTTGCCTTCCAGCACGACCGCAGAACGATCGATGCGATCGCTGCCGTCCGGCGAACCGCCCGTGAACTTCGGCAGGTGGACTTCGTCGATCATGCCCGTCGAGCAGACGATGCACGCGTATTCGATCGCGTTCCGCAGCTCGCGCACGTTGCCGGGCCACGTGTATTCACAGAGCGTCTCCATCGCCTCTTCGGTGAAACCGGCGAGCGCCTTGCCCATCTGCTTGCCGATCTGATCGAGGAAGAAGTGCGACAGCAGCGGGATGTCGGCGGCGCGTTCCGCGAGTGCGGGCACCGTGACCGTCATCACGTTGAGGCGATAGAACAGGTCTTCGCGGAACGAACCGCTGTGCACCATGTCACGCAGATCGCGGTTGGTGCTCGCGATGATGCGAACGTCGGCCGGGATATCCTGCACGCCTCCGACGCGGCGGAACGTGCGCTCCTGAAGCACGCGGAGCAGCTTGGCCTGCAGGGTCGGCTCCATCTCGCCGATCTCGTCGAGGAAGAGGGTGCCGCCCGCCGCCACGGCAAAGAGACCGTCCTTGCCGTCCTTCGCCGCACCCGTGAACGCGCCCGGCTCGTAGCCGAACAGTTCGGCCTCGAGCAGCGGTTCGGTGAGAGCCGCGCAGTTGACCGCGACGAACGGGCCGTGGTGGCGCGAACTGCGCTCGTGAACGCAGCGCGCGACGAGTTCCTTGCCGGTGCCGCTCTGCCCGGTCACGAGCACGGTCGTGTCCGGAGCGTGCGACACCTGATCGATCCGCATCTGCACGTCGCGAATCGCGGGCGACAGGCCGACGAGCTCGGTCGACGTGAGCTCGCGAACCCGGTCCTGCAGCCAGGTCAGTTCGTTCTTCAGCTGCCGCGTTTCGAGCACCCGCCGGGTCACGGCCAGGATGCGGTCGCTCGAGAACGGCTTCTCGATCACGTCGCATGCACCCTTACGCATTGACTCAACGGTGTTTGCGACCGTGCCGTAGCCGGTCAGGATGACGATGTCGGCCGGCGGGCTGCCGCGACGGAGCTTGCCGAGCATCGACAGGCCGTCAGCCCCGGGCAAGTTGAGGTCCAGGAAGATGATATCGAAGCTGCGCGCCTCGACGCGGCGAACGCCTTCTTCGGCCGTGCCAGCCGTTTCGACCTGCAGGCCCTCGCGCTGGAGCATGGAGCGCAGGCCTTCGCGTACGCCCTCTTCGTCATCGACGATCAGGACGCGGGGGAGTCCGGGGAAGCTCAAGTTCTTCATTTGCCGACCTTGTGTCTCGATTCTGGGCACCCGGTTTCCGGAGCCCGCCGGCACGGTCAGTGACCTTGCCATGGGAGGTTTCGGCATTTCGGCCGTCGACCTTTTGGGCACTTTTCGGATTCCCACGACCCCGATGACTCAAGAGCGCCACACCCGGACCGGAACATGTGTCGGCTATCGCCCACAAAGGGCAACAACAGGATCAACGGGGAGTCATGGGTCTAAGAGTCAACACGAACATCACGTCCATCAACGCGCAGCGGAACCTATCCACGGTCACCAACCGCCTGAGCACGAACTTCCGCCGGTTGTCGACCGGCCTGCGCATCTCGACCGCGGCGGACGACGCCGCTGGCCTGGCGATCTCGGAGCGCCTGCGCTCGCAGGTTCGCTCGCTCGAGCAGAGCAAGCGCAATGCGAACGACGGCATCTCACTCGTCCAGACGGCCGAGGGCGCGCTCAACGAAGTCAGCTCGATCCTGATCCGGCTCCGTGAGCTCGCGATCCAGGCCAGCAACGGCTCCGTGAGCAACGCTGACCGCGACACGCTGGACGAAGAGTTCCAAAGCCTGGTCGGCGAGGTCAACCGCATCGGCCGGTCGACCGAGTTCAACGGCATCAAGCTGCTGGACGGCTCGTCGACTTCGGTCAACTTCCAGGTCGGCTTCGGCACGACCGCGGGGATCGACACGATCTCGGTGTCGCTCGACGCGACGTTGAGCACGACGCTGTCGCTGCAATCGCTCGATATCGGCTCGGGTGGCACCACGACGACCGCGATCACGAACATCGACACGGCGATCAACACGATCAGCTCGCTGCGCGGCTCATTGGGCGCGATCCAGAACCGGCTCGGCAGCACGATCAACAACCTCGCGATCCAGACCGAGAACCTCAGCGCCGCAGAATCGCGAATCCGCGACGTCGACGTCGCGCTCGAGACCGCGCAGCTGACGCGCAATAACATTCTGCAGCAGGCCTCGATCTCCATCTTGGCCCAGGCGAACCAGCAGCCGCAGGCGGCCCTCCAGCTCCTCGGTTAATCGGGACGAACCCAACGTAACCCCCATACGCTGAACCTCGTCCGAGGGCGGCGACCTGAGCGATCGGGTCGTCGCCCTCGCTTTGTACCCGGCACTCGCACGCGCGCCCGCAGGCGCGCCCGCAGGCGCGCCCGCAGGCATTCACCTGGGTGCCGCCGGACGCCGCACCGTTCCCGACAAGTACGCGGCGCAAGTTCGGACATCGGGATGTCCCCCTAGGTGTCGGAGCCTTCGACACCCCGCGCACGACCGCCGTAGGATTTTTGCGCGGCACGATTTCGCCATGCCATCGACCGGGCACTGTCCGCGAAATCGACGATCGCCCGAAAACCGAGCAAAACCGCGGCTTGCGCGCCCCCACGCGCCTCAAGCAGCACGCCGCCCCACCGACCATCGAAGCATTCCATCGCTCGGTCCGCCGAGCTTCAGAACAAAGCATCGGGGCAACATGGGTCTCAGAGTCAACACCAACGTTACTAGCATCAATGCGCAGCGGAACCTGTCGACGGTCAACAACCGGCTCGGCAGCAACTTCCGCCGCCTCTCCACCGGCCTCCGTATCTCGACCGCGGCGGACGACGCCGCCGGCCTCGCGATCTCGGAGCGCCTGCGTTCGCAGGTTCGCTCGCTCGAGCAGAGCAAGCGAAACGCCAACGACGGCATCTCTCTCGTGCAGACCGCCGAGGGCGCCCTCAACGAAGTCAGCTCGATCCTGATTCGCCTGCGCGAGCTCGCGATCCAGTCGAGCAACGGCTCGGTGAGCAACCAGGACAAGAACACTCTCGACGAGGAGTTCCAGAGCCTGGTCAGCGAGATCAACCGCATCGGCCGCTCGACCGAGTTCAACGGCATCAAGCTGCTGGACGGCTCGTCGACGTCGGTCAACTTCCAGGTCGGCTTCGGCACGACCACGGACATCGACACGCTTTCGGTCTCCCTCAACGCCGCGCTGAGCACCTCGCTCTCGCTGCAGTCGCTCGACATCGGCTCGGGAGGCACCACCACCACCGCGATCACGAACATCGACTCGGCGATCAACACGATCAGCTCGCTGCGCGGTTCACTCGGTGCGGTGCAGAACCGCCTCGGCAGCACGATCAACAACCTCGCGATCCAGACCGAGAATCTCAGCGCTGCTGAATCGCGAATCCGCGACGTCGACGTCGCCTACGAGACGGCCCAGCTGACGCGGAACAACATCCTGCAGCAGGCCAGCATCTCGGTCTTGGCGCAGGCGAATGCGCAGCCGCAGAGTGCGCTCCAGCTCATCGGTTAATCCCGAAGAGCCCTCAGGCGCAGATAGCTAAGGCGGACAGAGAACGGCGCCGGCCCCGCTTGCGGGACCGGCGCCGTTTGTTCGTACGGGCCTGCGATACCCGGGACTCAGACGTCTTCGAAGACGACCTTCCCGCCCACGATGGTGTACACGACGTCCGCGTCGAGAATCTCGGCCTCCGGGACGGTCATGATGTCCTTCGACAGCACGACGACGTCCGCGAGCTTGCCCGGCGTGAGCGTGCCCTTGATGTCCTCCTCGAAGGCCGCGTAGGCACAAGCGATCGTGTAGGACTTCAACGCCTCCATGCGCGACATCGCCTGCGCCGGGTAGAACGGTTTGCCGCTCCTGTCGCGGCGCGTCACCGAAGCGTAGAACGACGCGATCGGATCGACGTCCTCGACCGGCGCATCGGTGCCGTTCGTCACGACGGCGCCCGAACGCATCAGGTCCTGCCAGACGTATGCCCCCTCGCGCGCCCGCTGCTCCCCGAGCCGGGGAATCACGTAGGGCGCGTCCGACGTGCAGTGCACGCCCTGCATCGACGCGATCACGCCGAGCTGGCCGAACCGCGGAATGTCGTCGGGGTGGATGTGCTGCGCGTGCTCGATGCGCCAGCGCAACGAGCGACCATCGACGCGCTCACCGGAGCGGCTGCCCCAGACCTTCTCGAAGATGTCCAGCACCTCGCGGTTCGCCCGATCACCGATCGCGTGCACGCAGACCTGAAAGCCGTGCTGCAGCCCGATCTCGGCCATGCGGGTCACGCTCGCGACCGAAGCGGTCTCGAGCCCGCTGCTCTGCGGTGAGTCGGAGTAGGGCTCGAGCAGCCAGGCACCGCGCGAACCGAGGGCGCCGTCGATGCTGCGCTTGAGCGCCCGCACCGTAAGGAAGTCGTCACCGACGCCGACCATCCGGTAGTTGCCGAGCTTGTGCTCGAGCTGCGTGTTCGAAGTGCGGATCATGACCCAGAGCCGAACGCCGAGCTCACCGGCTTCGGCCATTTCGCGCATGAGGTCGATCTCGGCGAAGCTGCTGCCGGCATCCTGGAAGCTCGTGACGCCTTTGCTCAGGCACTCCTGAGCCGCGAGCTCGAGCTGCCGCCGCAACAGTTCACGCCGCTGCGCGGGTGTCCGTCGCAGTTCTTGCCCGCGACGATGACGCGATACGATGCCTGCCGCAGTCTCGCTGAAGACCCCGATCGGCTCGCCCTCCGCGTTCTTGAGGATCTCGCCGCCGTCCGGATCCGGGGTCGAAGAGTTGACCCCCGCGATCGCCATCGCCTTCGCATTGAAGAACGCCGCGTGACCGCTCGCGTGCGTCAGGGCCACGGGGTTGTCCGGCGTGACCGCGCTGATCGACTGATGGGTCGGAAAGCCCTTCACGTTGCCGTCCGGGCGCTTGCTCCACTTCTCCTGATGCCAGCCGCGCCCACGAATCCACTCGCCCGGCGCCGCCTTCTGCACGGCTGCCGCCACCATGTCGACGACCTCGGACCAGCTCTCGACCTTCGACAGATCGAGGATCTGCATCGCGTCGCCGATCCCGGTGAAGTGCGCGTGGCCCTCGATGAAACCCGGCACGGCGGTGCGCCCGCCGAGATCGATGATCTTCGTGTCGTCGCCGATGAGTCGGCGAATCCGGGCATCGGTACCTACCGCCAGAATGCGATCGCCGCGAGCTGCGAGCGCCTGCACCGAGCCCAGGCGGTCGTCGGCTGTCACGATGTTGCCGTTGAGCAGCACCAGGTCGGCCTTCTTCTGCGCCACCGCGGTCACGGAAGCCGCGATTGCACTGACGAGGAGCAGGTTCAGGCGAACGAAACGTGCGAAGAGACTGACCACGAAACGGATCGTAACGGCGTGGCGGGCCGCCCGAGCACCCCGTGCCATGGGAAAACCGTCGACAATCCCGACAGACCGCCCAAAAAGCCGGCAATCCCCTTCAGTCGGACCCCGCGAGTGTGCCGATCCTCACCAAGCGGCGCGAAAGCGTCGCAACCACACACGCAACCAGGTCACACAACGGGGAAGAAAATGGGTCTTCGGGTCAACACGAACGCTGCTTCGATCAACGCGCAGCGCAATCTGTCTTCGGTCACCGAGAAGCTGGGCGGCAACTTCCGCCGCCTCTCGACCGGCCTTCGTATTTCGTCAGCTGCGGACGACGCGGCGGGCCTCGCCATCTCGGAACGCCTGCGTTCGCAGATCCGGTCGCTCGACCAGGCCAAGCGCAACGCCAACGACGGCATCTCGCTCGTGCAGACCGCCGAAGGTGCGCTCAACGAGGTCAGCTCGATCCTGACGCGCCTGCGCGAACTCGCGATCCAGTCGAGCAACGGCTCCGTCAGCAACCAGGACAAGGAGACGCTGGACGAGGAGTTCCAGAGCCTCACCAACGAGATCAACCGTATCGGTCGTTCGACCGAGTTCTCGGGCATCAAGCTGCTCGACGGCTCCGCGACGTCCGTATCGTTCCAGGTCGGCTTCGGCACGACCGCGGGCATCGACACGATCTCGGTATCGCTGAGCGCGGCGCTGAGCACCTCGCTCTCGCTGCAGTCGCTCGACATCGGCTCGGGTGGCACCACCACGACCGCGATCACGAACATCGACGCGGCGATCAACACGATCAGCGGCCTGCGCGGCTCGCTGGGCGCGGCGCAGAACCGCCTCGGCAGCACGATCAACAACCTTGCCATCACGTCCGAGAACCTCAGCGCTGCCGAGTCACGGATCCGCGACGTCGACGTCGCGTTCGAAACCTCGCAGCTGACGCGGAACTCGATCCTGCAACAGGCAAGCATCTCGGTGCTGGCTCAGGCCAACGCGTTGCCGCAGTCGGCACTCGCCCTCCTGGGCTAGTCGCCGGAACTCGCCACTACAGAACGGTTACGTGATGTGACGACGCGCGGACGTCGCCCTGTGGGCGGGGTCCGCGTGTCGGGTTTTGCCACACCTCGAGCGCGACCCCACGCGCGACGGACCAATGTCAGGGTTTCCTCCACGGCATCGGGGTCAAGTGGTGACGGACGCTCTCCGATAATTCGGACAGCATGTCCACGGCTGGAATCTCTTTTGGCGGCCTCGCGTCGGGCCTCGACACGCAGGCCATCATCTCGGCGCTGCTGGCGGTCGAGCAGCGCCCGATCGCGCAACTCGAAGCCAAGAAGGACTCCATCGGCAAGCAGAAGTCGCTGTTCGGCGACCTCGATGGGCTGCTCGACAAGCTGACGGACGCGTCGCGCAAGCTGAAGACGACGAGCTCGTTCTTGTCGATGAAGGCGGCGTCAGACGACGAAGATATCGTCACCGCATCGGCATCGAGTTCGGCGACGCCGGGCACGCATACGGTCAGCGTCACGAACCTCGCCGTCGCACAGTTCAACCACAGCAACGGCTACTCATCGGCGACGGAGAGCCTCGGGACCTACGGCGAGTTCACGCTGACCGCAGACGGTCAAGACCATGTGATCTCGATCAGCAACCCGACGCCGCAAGCCGTCGCGGACGCGATCAACGCCACCGGCTCGAACGTACGCGCCGAGGTGGTCGACACCGGCGCGGCCTCGAACCCGTATCAGCTCGTGATCCGTTCGACCGAGACGGGCACGGAGAACGCGTTCTCGTTCTCGGCGGTGAGCGGCGACGTCAGCGGTCTGATCGCCGACGTGCAAGCCAACCAGACGCCCGCCGAGGACGCGACCGTCATAGTCAACGGTCTCACGATCACCCGGTCGACGAACTCGGTATCCGGTGCGATCGCCGGCGTGACTCTCGATCTGAAGTCGGCCCCGAGTCCACCCAAGGACGTGACGATCACGATCAGCACGGACGCCGAAGAGGTCAGTAAGAACATCCAGGAGTTCGTCGACGCGTACAACGAAGTCGTCGACTTCTTCGCCGCGCAGAGCGTCGTGAACGAAGAGGGCGAGGCGCAGAGCGACCTGTTCGGCGACCCGACGCTGCGGTCGATGCGCTCGACGCTGCGTGGCATCGTCGGCGGCATCGTCGATTCGACGGGCAACGAGGCGTTCCAGCTGTTCGCACAGATCGGCATCGAGTCCGACCGCGACGGCAAGCTCACATTCACGCAAACCGAGCTCGAGACCGCGCTCGCCGAGGACGAGCAGGCCGTCGCCGCGATCTTCACCGACGGGACCAACGGCATCGCTAAGCGCCTCGAGGACCAGATCAAGGTCTACACCGACTCGGTCGACGGCCTGATCAAGACGCGGGTCGACGGCTTCGACCGCCGACTCAAGCAGACCAACACGCGCATCGAGCAGGCCGAGCGCCGGCTCGAGCTCTACGAAACCCAACTGGAAACGCGCTACGCCAACCTCGAGAGCCTGCTGGCCCGACTGCAGGGTCAGGGCAGCTCGATCGGCAACATCAACCAGACGCAGCGTTAGCGCCCGCGAATCATCTACCCCCAAGGCAAAGGAGAAGCCCCGTGAGTTACGCACAAGCAGCCGCGACCTATCAGAAGAACGCCGTCATGACCGCCTCACCCGAGAAGCTCGTGGTGATGCTCTACGATGGCGCGATCAAGAACCTCGAGAAGTGCCGCATCGGCATCGAGGATCCGGCGCAGGCACGTTCGCCCGAGGTCGGCGAGCACATCGGCAAGGCGATCAGCATCATCGGCGAGCTGCGCGCGAGCCTCGACCACGCAGCCGGCGGCGAAATCGCCACCGAGCTCGACCGGCTCTACGAGTTCGCGCTCGACCAGCTCAGCCAGGCCAACCTGCAGCGCACCCCCGAAGGCGTGCACGCCACCCTCAAGGTGATGCGCACGCTGAAGGAAGGCTGGGATGGCATCGTCCCCAACTGAGTCCCCGACCACCTTTGCCCTGCAGGAACTCATTGCCTGCTGGGACCAGGGCTACGAAGCGCTCGCGCGTGGCGACCTCGAACGGGTCACCGCGCTGCTCACGATCGCCGACGGCCAGCTCCGCGGACTCGCCGCGCAGGACGACGACACACCGTCAGAGAGCGAACTGCGCGAACGCGCCATGACCTCGCGCGGTCGCCTCGAGCACGGCGTCCGCGCTGGCCTGCAGAGCGTCGGTCAGGAGCTCGGCAAGGTTCGCCAGGGTTCCCGCGCCCTCGACGGCTACAAGGCCCCGATCACCGACCGGATCCCGCGCGTCGAGCGCGACGCCTGAGCCTGCCGTTCCCCACGGTCGACCGGTACGCGATATCGTGCCGGAGCCATGGATGTGACGGCGAACGCCCACGACCGCGAGGTCCTCGATTTCCTCGTCGAGTTCACGCTCGATCAACAGGCCGGTAGAACCCGGGCGCTCGGCGAGTATCTCGCGCACTATCCCGGCCGTGAAGAGGCCGTAGCCCGCGAGTTCTTGCGACTCGAAGATCAGGCCGCGACGACGACACCCGAAACGGGCACGACGATCATCGGCCCGTTCGAGTTGCTCACGGAACTCGGTCGTGGCGCCCAGGGCACGGTCTGGCGCGCGCGTGATCGCCGCCTCGGCCGCGAGGTGGCGCTCAAGATTCTCCACCGTGACGGCCGCCGCCTCGGGGGGCAACAGCGTCTCGAGCGCGAGGCGTTGCTCGCCGCCAGGTTGGATCATCCCAGCCTCGCGACGGTGTTCGCGGTCGGCGAGCACGCGGGGTGCGCCTGGTTGGCGATGCGCTATGTGCCCGGTGAATCGCTCGCCGCGATCCTCGCCAACGAACGGGCGACGATGGATCGCCAGGGTCGCTGCGTGCGCCTGCCGCACCTCCTCGAGGCCGCGCGCGAACGCGAAGCGATCCACGCCATCGTGCGTTTCTTCGCCCATGCCGCGCGCGCGCTCGAGGTGGCACACTCGCGCGGTATCGTCCACCGCGACGTCAAGCCCGGCAACCTGATGGTCGACCCCGACGGCAAACCCGTTTTGGTCGACTTCGGCCTCGCGCGCGATCACGAGAGTTCGGCCGCCTGCCTCACGGGAACGGGCGAACAACTCGGCACGCCGGCCTACATGGCGCCCGAACAACTCGCGCCAGGCGCCGGCTCCCCAGGCCCGACGGCCGACATCTGGGGCCTCGCCGTCGTGATGTTCGAAGCCCTCACGGGCGTGCATCCGTTCGGCGCCGCCACGCGCGAAGCGATCCTCGCGACGATCCGCGACTGCGACCCGCCCGCGCTCCGCCACCTCAACCCCGCCGTGCCCCGTGGGCTCGCAACGGTCCTGCACGTCGCACTGCAGAAAGACCCGCGCCGCCGCCACCGCTCGATCGCGGCGTTCGCCGATGACCTCGAACTCGTCGCGGCCGGCGAACCACCGACCTGTCGGCCGCCCGGCGCCGCCCGGAGACTCGCTTCGTGGTCCCGCAAGCACCCGGTTCTCTCGGTCACCGCCACGCTCGCACTCGTGTTTGCGGGTTCGGTGATCGCGATCCAGAACCACGCGTTCCGGATCGAGGCCCGCCTGAGGCAACGCGTATCGGCGCGCGTCGACGATCTCCGCGGGCTGTCGCGCGGCCTGCTCACAGCGTCGCACGACGTTCTGCGCGACCTGCCCGGCGCAATCGAGGCCAACCGCGACCTGGCGAAACTGGCGCTCGACTACCTCGAGATCCTGCGCGCGGAAGCGGCCGACGATCCGGCGCTCGTCGCGGACGTCGTCAGGGCTCGACTCCACGTCGGCGACATCCTGGGCAGTCCACGTGCGCCGAACCTCGGCGATCGCGACGCCGCCCGCCATCACTTCGAAAGCGCCCTCGCACTGCTCAATGCAACGGCGGGCGGAGTCATCGAAAACCCCGAACAACTGCGCGCGGCAACCCTGCTGCGCCTCGCCGACCTCGAAGCGAGTGAGCACCGTCCGACCCTGGCCAGAACACACTGGCAGGAGGCGTTGGACTTGCTCGAGGACGCGCCGGCGAACCAGGAGCGGACCTGGCTGGCGGCGACGCTGCACCTGCGATTGGGCGAATCGACGCTCTGGTCCCCCGCGGGCGAAGACCCGCAAGCGACCGCGTCCGCCGCCCTCGAGACGGCGCTGGTCGAGTTGCGACAGCACGCGACCGAGAATCGGTTCGCACTGCTCGCAGCGACGATCGAAGCGGCCGTCGCGCAGCTGCGCGCGGCCGCGGGTGATGACGAACGCGCCACGACCGCCGCCCGCGCCGCCGCGGCGCGAGTCGATGCTCTGCCACCCGGCTGGCACGCGAGACTCTCCGTCCGCACCCTCCGCGCCGTCCTAACGAGCACCCGCGGCGGTCTGCAATGGCGCGCCGGAGAAGCCGCGGACGCCATCACGGACCTCGAGGCCGCCGACGGCGAGCTGACCGACCTCGCCCGGCACGACCCCGGCAACGAACAGGTCGCCCGCCATCGACTGCAGAACCTCGCCACCCTGTCGCTCGTGCTGCTGGACCAGGAGCGCCAGACCGACTGCGAACCGATCCTGCAGCGCGCCAGACAACTCGTGGAGGAGGGCGCGCAGCGGTTCGGCGCCGACTGGTTCGAGGAACAACGCGCCATCACGCTCACGCGACTAGGTCAGCTGCGCTACGACCAGCTGGACTACCCGGCGGCCATCGAACTGATGCGCGGCGTCGTGGACACCCATCGCGACCGCGCGGCGAGGTTTCCGGAGGACGTACACATCGCCGGGCAACTCGCGCTCGCGGAGCTGAGACTCGGCTGGTCCCTGGTACGCAGTCAGCAACCGGGTGACGGTCGCGCCACGATCGACTCGGCCCGAGCGGCACTCACCGAACTACTCCAACGCGACCCGTCCGTGCTCGCGTGGCGCAAGGGCCTCGTCGCGTCGTGTCACCAGCTCGGCGAACTTGCATTCGGCAGCCAGGACTTCGCCAGTGCCGTGGAGCACTTCTCGGCAGCGATCCGCGAGCAACGGCGACTCCCGAGCGGCGCCCAGACCGACCGTGCGCTCGCGATCCTCTATCAGGGCCTCGCCGAGAGCACGCTGCAGACCCGCGACGTCACGACCGCCGGCCGACACGCCGCGACGGCCGTCGAGATCCTCCGCGAACTCGTGCGCCAGAACCCACAGGACCGCTACTTCGCGCGCCTGCTCGCAACCGCGCTGGTCGACCGTTCACGCCTGCACGTCCTGGCCAAGGAGCCACAGGCCGCCGCAACCGTCGACGAGGCCCTGCGCATCGTCACACCACTCCAGCGACCGGATCACACCGACAACCCGAAGGTGCTGCAGACCCACGCGATGGCGCATGTCATGCGGGCAGTCCTCGCCGACCGCGAAGACGACCGCGCGGGTACGTTGGCGGCGCTGCGGGCAGCCCGAACGATCATGAACGAACTGCCAACCGACCGCCGCCGACTACCGTTCAAGTACTCGGCGATTCAGAAGCAGCTGGAACGCAAGTCAGGCTTCGTCGAGTCCAGCCGCTGACCAGGCCGAACGCAGCCGACTCGCCAGCCGCCGCCAACGCATCTCGGCGGCCTCGGGGGTCACACCGAGCAGCCGGGCGACCTCCGCGTGCGGCAGTTCTTCGATGCCGCGATAGATCAGGAGACTGCGTTCCTCGTCCGGCAGTTCGCGACATGCGGCGATGAGGTTCGCCGTCTGCTCGCGCCGCGCGACCTCGCCGAGTACCGACGTGACCTCGGCCGGCAGGCCGTCGAGATCCAAGGCCCCCGGCTCCCGCTCGCGCCGCCGAACGTTCAGATGGCGCAGCGTTTCGGCGAGCGTCTTCGCGGCGATACCGAACAGCCACGCCCGAAACGCTGCGACCGAACGATCGAAGCGCGGCATGGCCCGAACCGAGCGCAGCCAGATCTCCTGCATCAGGTCTTCGGGGTCGATCCGGACCTGCAAGGGCGGCGGGATCCGCAGCGCGCACCAGACGAACAGCTTCGGCGCCACCCGGGCGTAGAGGGCGCGGAACGCCTCACGCCGACCGCTCGCGAAATCGCGCACGAGCGTGGTTGTGGAGGGATCGGTCATCCGGGGGCAGCTATCCTCGCTGGTAGACCGACCGTCGGCCAGCCCCGATCTCCACGGCTGACCGGCATGGGCCGGAAGATCTCCCGGCACCGCGTATCCACCCCGACTTTCGTGTCGGATTCCGGACCACCAGGCAAAGAGAGTCGCAGCAGCGGGCAATCCCCCCTGGCCCCGCTGTGCTCCCGAACCACGCATTCCCCACACAATCCTCCTTCGACCATGCGCATCTCCCACATCGCCTGCCTCCTGCTCTCTTCCGGCCTCGCGGCACAAACCACGGTCACGATGACCGCTGCCACGCCCATCGCCGCGCTCACGAGCGCGGCGTCGGGCCCGACGACGTTCGAAGGCATCGGCCAGGGCACGCCGATCGGTGCCTACCCGAACAACATTCTGCTGTCGACGAACCAATCGCCCGGCGGCAGCTACCTCAGCGCCTCAACGATCATCTACCCCACGCTCGCCTACCAGGGCGGCATCGGCTTCAACTTCTTCGAGCGCGCCTACGTTCGCGGCGGCCCGAACGATCGCTCCGGCTCATCCGCGTCCGCGATGCAGAACGGTGCGACGTTCGCACCACACGCGGTGCTGGCGACGTTCTCGGCCGCGCCGGGCACAGCCGGCAACATCACCATCTCGTTCCGCAACAGCGGCGCCAGCACGGGCACGCTCGGCGCGTTCCTCGACATCGATGACGACGGCACGCGCGAGTTCGACCAGTCGGCGGCGGCGAGCTTCTCGGTGCCCTACACGTTCGACCCGACCGGCCAGGTCGTCGTGCGCGTCGGCAACGAGTGCCAGGCAACCGGTACGGGCACGAGCGCCACGAGC
The DNA here is from genome assembly GCA_024743115.1 of bacterium. Lineage (GTDB taxonomy): Bacteria > Planctomycetota > UBA1135 > UBA1135 > UBA2386 > JAGQRA01. The sequence continues at coordinate 159,058 of JANSXC010000005.1, forward strand.
TACGCGTGGACCGAGGTCTGGGTCGGCTTCCGCCCGGACCTGACCGCGACCTGCAACGTGACGAGCTACGGCCAGGGTTGTGGTGGCGTCACGGCGGTCGGTTCCGAGTCGGTCAGCAACAACGTGCGCACGCTGACGGTCGACGGTTCGGGCTGCTACGCGAACAGCCCCGTCATCGTCGCAACGGGCTCGCAACAGCTCAGCCTGCCGCTGCTGCTCAACTGCACGCTGTTGTCGAATGCCGAGGGCGTCTCTCTGACGACCGCAGACGCGCTGGGCGACGCGAGCATCAGCTGGACGATCCCGGCGACGCTCGTCGGCAATCAGAACATCCAGCTGTTGCCGATCTCGACCGTCAACGGCGCGCTCGTCCTGTCGGCGAGTAATGGCGTCGAGTTCGACTGCTTCCTGTAGCGCCGCGGACCGACGGCGCGCTCACAGCATCGCGCGCCGCGCCCGCCAGCCCTCGAGCACGAGGTCGTCCTGCAGCTCCCACTCATAGTGCCAGCTGCGGGCGCACGGCGACCCGCAGTCGTCAACAGAATGCAGCTGCACGAGTTCGAGCGCCGCGATCACGCAATCGACCTGCTCACGGTCGTAGTTCGCGAAGAACGTCGAACCATGCCACCACGGCAGCGCCGGGTCATGCGACCCGAGCGGCGGCATCGCCTCACGCAGCTGCCAGAGAATCCCGTCGAAGATCTCGTGCTCGCGATCGTGCTCGAACCCCGCGAGCAGGAACGCCGGCAGGTAGTAGTTCAGCAGGTGCGGCGGTCGTTCGAGCGCGAAGCCGATCGGCGGACTGATGTCGTAACCGAGCGTGCCGAGATGACGCGGCTCGACCGCGGGCCAGGGTCGATCGATGAAGCCTTCGTACTCGTCGCGTTCACCACAAGGGTCGAGCCCGAGGTTCGGTGGGTACGGCGGCACAGGGTCCGTGGGAAACGCTTGCAGCACCCTGGCACGCAGCAGGGGCACGGCTGACAGGCGCTCGCCGCCAGAACCGGGTTTCGGTGAATCGTCGGTCATGATCGAACCGAACCGAACGTTACCAGTTCTCTGCACTCCGTACGTGGAGCATCCCGACGACCGCACGAGTGCGGGCGCCGGGTGAGAGTCCCCCGAGTATCGGGTTAGCTCAGGCCAGGTTCTGGAGGTTGAACGCGGCGTCCTGGTCTTCGGGATCGATCGCGATCGCCTGCTCGAAGCACGCACGGGCCTCGGCCGGCTTCTGCATCTGCCAGAGGCAGACGCCGCGGTTGTTCCAGGTCTGCGCGTCGCCGGCCTCGATCGCCAGCGAGCGGCCGAAGCAGTTCTCGGCCTCTGCGAAGTTCTCCTGACCGAACAAGACCATGCCGAGGTTGAACCAACCTTCCGCGTTGTTCGGATCGATGGTCAGCGCCTTGTTGAACGACTCGATCGCGCCCGCGTCGTTGCCGACGAGGTAGCGGATGAAGCCAGCCTGCAGCTGGTACTCGTTCTCGTCCGGCGCGAACGTCGCCGAAGCCTCGATGTGCGGCAGAGCACTCTCGTAGGCGCCCTGCGACAGGTAGGCCTCGCCGGCCGTGCGGTGGATCTCCGCGAGCTTCACACCGAGCTCGCCGAGGCTCTGGCAGATCAGCTCCTTGTTCTGATCCGGCTCGACGACGAGCGGTGGCACGGGGCCATCGCGCAGGTCGCTGATGCGGGTCGGAATGCCCTGGAAGCCACTCTTGGTCGGGCTCGCAGGCGGGGTCGCCGTCGGGATCGCCGATGGGGTCGGCGCGGGATTCGGAATCGTCTGGGTCATCTTCAACTCCTTCTCGGGGTAACTGCGGCCGCTAGATCGCGGCCAGAAAACGGTTCATCTCCGCCGCTTCGTGATCGAGCGCACGGGCCTCGAGCATCTGCACGGCATGCTCGCCCAACCGCCGCGCCTCGGCCTTCTGGCCGAGTCGATGCAGGATGAGCGTGGTCTGTTGGACGGCGCCCGGTGAGTCCGGGTGATCGCCGAGGAATCGCGTGAGCACCTGCAACGCCTGTTGCGCGTCGCCCTGCTGCAACCAGAGGTTGGAGAGCGCCAGGTACGCCACCTCGTAGTCCGGCTGAAGCGCGATCGCCTGGTCGAGCAGCTGGCGCGCCCGGTCGAACTCACCACGCGAGAGCCAGGCCTGAGCGATACCGGTCAGGGACACGTAGCTCGTGATGCCTTCCTGAATCGGCACGACGAGCACCTGGTCGCGGTACGACAGGCAACGCCGGTAGTGCGTGATCGCATCCTCCGCGCGCCCCTCGCTGAGCGCGAGACTCGCCGACAGGTAGAACAGGTTGGGCGTCGGCATGAACCGGCGCAACGCGACGTCGAGGATCTCGCGCGCCCGCGAGACGTCGCCGAAACGGGCGGTCTCGAGCGCACATAGCGCCGCGACCTCGCCGGCGTATGGCAGTTCGCGCGGCAACCCGGGCGGGCCGTCGAGGATCAGCTCGAGGCAACGTTCCAGCAGCACGCGCGCGTCTTCGCCACGACCGGGAACGCGCCGCAAGAAATCGCCGTACTTGTAGTGCGTGTAGATGTCGTCGGGCGCCCGCTCCATCTGCTTCTGGAACAGTCGCTCGTTACGTTCGTTCTTGCCGCGTGAATCCATCACGTCGTCGGCATAGCCGTAGTGCTCGACCTCGATGTCGGCCTGGCTCAGGATGAGCCCGTACTTCGCCGCCTCGCGCTGCAGACTCGGGGTGACCTGCTCGTGGATGACGTTCTCGTACTCCAGCCCTGGCAGGTTGCGGAACAGGCGCACCATCATCACACCGAGCGTCTTGCCACTGCTGTAGATGTTGGTGAAGTGCATGTGGTAGCCGCTCACCTGCGTACTCTCGACGAGTTCGCGGATGCGCTCGGGCCCGTCGGGAAGCAGGTACTCGTCGGCATCGAGCACGAGGATCCAGTCCCCCGTCGCCGCGCGTATCGCGGTGTTACGCGGCGCCGAGAAGTCGTCCTGCCATGGCTCGTGAAGGACCTTGGCGCCGAACGACTCCGCGATCGCGACCGTGCGATCCGTTGATCCGGTATCGACGAGTACGATCTCGTCGACGGCGTCGCGCGCGCGTTCGAGGCACTCTTGCAGGAAGCGCTCCTCGTCGCGGGCGATCATGCAGAGCGATACCCGCGGCCGCTCACCGCGCCACGGCAACCCGCTCGGCGCAGTGGACTCCGCACTCGCTCTGTCCGAGCCCGCCGATTCCGAGTCCGCTGGCGCGGCCTCGGGCTCGAGCGGCTGCCACCGCTGCACGAGCGCGTTCATTTCTGCGGCCAGCGTGCCGGGGCTCTCGGGACTCGCCGCTGGGCAGTTCCACGCACAGTCCACGACCTGCACAGGCGGCAACTTCGCGCCGAGGCGCATCATGTACTCCTCGAGCGCGACACACGTGTTGCGCTGATGCTCGGGCAAGGGCCCGACGAGCAGCACGTCGCTGCGCGGCATCATCGCGCCCGCGAGATCGCCGGCCTGGTGCAGTTCGCCATCCCGGCCCGGCGCAACCGCTCCGATGCCGGCGCGAGCGCCGAGGGCAGCGAACAACTCCGCGGTCGGTTCTGCGCCCCCGCGCAGGAACCAGACGACGTCACCGCGCGCAACGGAAACCGCCCGGTTCCACTGCGCACATTCGCGATGAGCCTCGGAGTCGAGAACTTCCCAATCGGCTGGCAAGAACTCCCGAACCCGTGCCGCGGTCCGTTCGCGGGCCACTGGGTCGCCGCCGGCGATCAACACCGAGCCCGCGATCGGCTTCGAACGAGTGCACGTGAGCCAAAACCGCGACGGCGGTGGCCCATCGATCCAGTCGATCGGCAACAAACCCCGGGCGAACAGATCACGCGCGAAACTGCCGTCGAGTTCCGGCATGGACGGCGGTACCGCCACGACGTCTCGAACCAGCAGACCGGCGGCCGAACAGGCCGCGAGCACTCGCCGCAGCGGCAGGGCCTGCGACGGATCGTCGGTGCTGCCGGCTGGTTCGAACCCGCCGGGCCACCCCTCGAGCACGAGCCGGAGCATGCGGAGCGACTGCTGGTTCTCGACGTCGAGCAGCAGCGTGCCGTCGTCCTCGAGGCGACGCGCGAGGTCCGCGAGAGCGTCCTCGATGCGACCGCGACTCTCGGTCAGCGCCTGAATCTCGACGAGGTCGAACGAACCGTCCGACGCCAGCGCCTCGGTGGCCACATACGGCAAACGCAGCGCCCGCTGCGCTGCGGGCACGAGGCTGCTCCAGGCCTTCACGGGCCCCTGGAAGCCGCATGGACCGCTGCAGGCCGGTCCCAGTTTGTCGCCGAGTTCGTGCATTCCTTTGCCAGCGCGGACGTCGCCGTCCAACGCTGCTACAGCATCGGCAGAACTGGACGGCGAACTTCAGCCGGCCATGATGTCGGAGGTTTCCCACCCCCCGACATGACCGACGCGAACCGAATCGAGAACGAACTCAAGCGCGCGACCCGCTTCACCCGGCTCGTCCACGCAGTGTCGTGTTCTTCGACACAGGATCTCGCGCTCGCGGACGCGCTGGCAACGCCGGGCGAAGCGCAGGACGCCGTGTTCTGGACCGATCACCAGGACCGTGGCCGCGGCCGGCAGCAGCGCGAGTGGCACGACGAGCCGGGGACGGATCTGCTCGTGACGTTCCGGGCGAGAATCCCGCGCGCCGGCACGGTCGGCCTGCCGTCCCGCATGCCGGCCGCCCTGCCGGCGGCGATCCTGCGCGCCATCGAGCCCTTCGGAAAGCACCGGCTGCGGGTCAAGTGGCCCAACGACATCTTCCACGACGGCCGCAAGCTCGCCGGCATGCTCATCGACTCGGGCGTCGCGGGTACCGACACCTACCTCATCGGCGTCGGCATCAATTGCAACCGCGTGCGATTCCCGCCCGATCTCGAGGTGCTCGCAACCTCACTCGCGCTGATGACCGGTGAGGACACCAACCGCGGTGAACTGCTGCTCGCGCTCGCCCGCAGCCTGGATGCTGCGATGACCGCACTCGTCGACGGTCGTCACGGAGAATTGCTCGAGCTGTTTCGCGACCGACTCGATCTACTGGGCCGAGAGGTCGAGGTCACGGCCAACGCCACCGAACGCGGCGTGCTCACCGCGATCGACTTCGACCGCCTGCAGCTCGACGGCGACCGCGTGCTGCCACTCGGGTTCGTGCGCGGCATTCGCGCGGCGGACTGATCCGGTCGCTCGGCCGGTCACGGTCAGTCCGGCGCGGGGATGGCATGGATCCCGAGAGGCTCGAGCGCGGTCACAGCGGCAGCCCGCACCGAGTCGCGCACGGCCAGAAGAACGAACTCGCCGTCGAGGCTCACGGGCTGCCCCAGCGCGAACAACGAGTAGTCCGCCATCCGGTTTGCGATGCTGCACGCATCAGTCGCAGCCAGTAGTAGCCGGAATGCAGCAACACCACATCGGGCCGCACTCGTCGACCGTATTGGCCAGGTCGATGCGACCCCATCGCGGCACGCGCTCTCCCCGTCGCGCAATCGTCGCGTCGCACAAAACCCAGGAAGCCGTGAAACCGCGTGGCCGGCATCTCGAAGCTGATTCGACCAATCGCACTCGTCGAACCGCGGCCGCTTCGCTGTGACGCTGGTCGGGGAGAACTGACCGTAGTAGGCATAGCGCGCCAGCGTGATCAGACCGATCGCGATCGCCCACGAGACACATCGTCGCGCTTCGCCGGCCGCATCAGCCTTGCGACGAAACCGGCCCGGCCGGCCGGAGTTTGCCCTTCCGCCGACGCTCGAACTTGGCGAACGGCATCTCAAAGCCCCCCGAGAAGTGCGGGTAGCGCGCACCATCCACGAGCTTCTCCGCCCGAGTTAGAAAGAATCGGATCATGAACCGTGTCATGCTGCACGGTCGCGGATCCAGCCAGCTGCGGGCTCTGCGCGCTCAGCCGACGTGGCGTAGTTCGCAGACGGCGTCGAGCAGGCGGCGCTCGAACTGCACGATCCGCGTCGGGGGCGGGCCGCCGAGCAGCCGCGCGATCATGACCTGGTCCGGCGCTTCGGGAACGATGATCGGGTAACCCTTGAGCAGCAGCCAGTGCGTCATCAGTAGCCACCCCATGACGACATTGAAGTCCGGGAACGGTGCGATGCGCGCAAACCGCCACATGATGCGGAAGCCCTGGCGCACGGGATGATTCGCCCCGAAGAGCATCGGGTTGTCGCGGTAGTAGTGCCGTTCGTCGAACGTATCGAGCAGGTAGCGCAGCTGATCGGGCGCCGGATAGTTGACGTAGAGCACCGAGTCCCACGGCGCGCCGCGGCGGATGTCGTTGTTGCGGAATCGCGGCAGCTCGGTCGTCATGAGCTTCCAGAGCTCGACGGCGAACCAGCCATCGGGCGCATTGCCGGCCGCGGCCTGGTCGCGCAGCATTCGAAGCGCGGCCGCGAGCCCCTTGATCATCCGGAACTCCTGGTTGACCGGCGCCAAACGGCTCGGGCGGTCGGCCAGCACGGCGCGGGCGTCATCGTCGTCGACGACGAAACCACGCAACCGCAGCAGCGCGCTGATGAACGCCGCATCAGAACGCGCCGGGCGACGCAGTCGATCAAACACGCGCTGGGCGTTCGCGATCGGCTCGTTGGACTGACTGCCGTCGGCGAGTCGGGTCGCGAGTTCGACATCGACGCGCTCGAGCAGGGTCGGCCCCTGCTGGCCTTCCGGGTTGACGCGGTTCTTCTTCATCCGTGAAGAAGCCTACTCGACGTTTTCGAGCCGGGTCGCGAGTTCGCGAGCACACCCCCATGCCAACGTGAATCCCGAGCCACCGTGACCGTAGTTGTGCAGCAATCGCGACTCGTCCGGATCGACCTCGAGGCGCACCGTCGAACGATACGGTCGCAGGCCGACGGCCTCGGAGATCATCGACAGCCCGGCAACGGCGGGCACGCGACGAGCGCAGGCCCGCCGAATGCGTTCTCGGTCGACCGGAGCGACCGCCAGCGCATCCCTGGCAGAGTGATCTCGTGTCGCGGTACCGCCGAGAACGACGTCCCCACTGCGCGGCATCACGTAGATCGGTTGCGATGCGTCGGTGTCGTCGATGATGCCGAACGGCAAGTCGGCGCCGGCAACCCGCACGACCTGCCCGCGCACCGCCTCGAGCTCCGTGTCGCCGCAGAGATCGCGCGCTCCGAGACCCGTGCAGTTGACGACCCGTTCTGCAATCGCGAGCGGCTCGGTCCAGTCGTGAACTTCGCGCTCGACGATACGACCGTCGCGCTCGCGAACCTGCCGCTCGAGCCATGGCAGGTAGCGCGCCGGCTCACAGAGTGGCACTTCGACCTGCCACGCCGACCGCAAATCGTCACCGAACGGCGTAGGGTCGACGGCTGTTGCGCGCGCCCCTGCCGGCAGCCAGTCGGGCGCGGCCATCTCCGAACCAAACAGCTCGACGACCGGAAGCATCGCCACTCCGGCATCGACCTCGTCGACGAGCGCCACGAGCCGGCCGTACGTCACATGGCTCCAGCCGAGAACCCGCTCCCGCGGCTCTGCCAGATACGGGTACCACACCGCCGCGGCAACTCCGGACACGGTCGCAATACCTGGCTCGCGTCGCCAGATCGTGACGTCGTGACCCCGCCCGAGCAGCTCAACGGCGGCCGTGAGGCCGATCACCCCGCCACCGACGACGACGATCTGCATGACTGGGCCTGGGGACGTCAGGCGTCGCGAAAGCGGTGCGACACGGGCATCCGGCGGCCGCGCCAGCAGCGCTCACTGAGCCGCAGCGTCGGCGCGTACTGATACCGCTTGAACTCGGAGTTCTGGATCAGCGCATCGAGTCGCGCCACGTCCTCGACGGGCATGCCCGTCGCCGCGCTGACATCGGCGACCGTGCGGTGCTCTTCGATCAGCGCGAGCAGCACCGGATCGAGAACGTCGTAGGGCGGCAAGCTGTCCGTATCGAGCTGATCCGGTCGCAGCTCGGCCGACGGCGGCTTGGTGATCGAGTTCTGCGGGATTCGCACACGATCGCGGTTGAGCCAGCGCGACAGCTCCCAGACCTCGGTCTTCCACAGGTCGGCGATCGGTGCGAGCGCGCCGTTGGTGTCGCCGTAGAGCGTGCAGTAGCCGATCGCCGTCTCGCTCTTGTTACCCGTGGTCAGCAGCAGGTGCCCATGCTTGTTGGCGTAGGCCATCAGCAACGTGCCGCGGATCCGCGACTGCAGATTCTCCTCCGCGACGCCGAACTCCGTGTCTCGGAAGAGCGGCAGAAGCGTCGCATCGAACGCCGACTGCAGCTCGTTGATCGCGAGCACGTGGAACTCGATGCCTAGGTTCTCGGCGAGTTCGCGCGCGTCGGCAACACTGTGCTCGCTCGAGAACTCCGACGGCATCGCGACGCCCGCCACGCGATCCGCACCGAGCGCATCGACCGCGAGCGTCACTACGAGCGCGGAGTCGATGCCGCCCGACAGCCCGACGAGCACGCGGTCGAAACCGAACTTCTGCACGTAGGCCGCGATGCCCTGCACGATCGCCCGGTGGTGGGTCTCGACCCGCGGCAACTCCGCGACCCTCTCGCTCCAGGTCTCCGACGTATCGACGATCTGCATCGTCTCCTCGAAGACCACGGGCTGGAACGCGGCGCCCGTCGGCTGCACGGCGAGTGAGCCACCGTCGAACTGCAGTTCGACGTCCCCGCCGACCAGGTTGACGTAGATCATCGGGACGCCGTGACGGCGCGACGCCGCCTCGACCATGCGACCTCGAAACGCGACCTTGCCCGCGGCCCACGGGCTCGCGCTGAGGTTGACGACGAGCTCGGCACCTGCGGCGACGACACGCTCGACCGGATCGAGGCCGTAGAGCCGCTGCTCGAAGAACTCCGCGTCGTTCCAGCCGTCCTCACAGATGACGACACCGAACTTCGTGCCGCCGATCTGCACGAGGTTCTGCTCCGGCGTCGGCCACGGCTCGAAGTAGCGCGACTCGTCGAACACGTCGTAGGTCGGCAGCAGCGACTTGCGCGCCACGATGCGCCACTCACCGCCGTGCACGAGCGCGACCGCGTTGTGGAGGGCTCGACCGGCAGGACCTGGCGCGGACTCGAGGCAACCCACGAGCACGGGCAGCTCAGCGGGCAACGCCGCCGCAATCTCCGCGAGCGCCACATCGTGACGCGCCTTGAACGCCGGCCGCAGCAGCAGGTCTTCGGCCGGGTAGCCGCAGACCGAGAGTTCGGGAAACAGCGCGAGTTCGGCTCCGGCCGCCAGCGCACGCTGCCCGAACTCGACGATCTTGCGGGCGTTGCCGGCGAAGTCGCCGACGGTCGTGTCGATCTGGCAGAGCGCGATCTTCACGGCATGACGCTCAGCGCACTTCGGCCGGCAGACTGAACTCGACCGTCTCGCGCTTGCCGTCGACCTCCTCGACCTCGGTCGCACCGAGTTCGCGCAGCCGCGCAACGACCGCGCGGACGCTGCTCTCGGGCGTACTCGCACCGGAGGTGACACCCACGCTCTGTTTGCCCGCGAACCACTGGGGCTCGATCTCGTCGGGTCCGAGAACCATGAACGCGGGCACTCCGGAGCTCGCAGCGATCTCGCGCAGACGATTGCTGTTGCTGCTCATTCGATCGCCGATCACGAGCCAGGCGTCGACCTGACCCTGCAGCTCCTTCACTGCCATCTGACGATTGGTCGTCGCATAGCAGATGTCCTCTTTGCGCGGAGTCGTGAGTTCGGGAAAGCGCCGTCGCAACACGACCATCACACGCTCGGCCTCGTCGACACTCAGGGTCGTCTGGGTCAGCACGGCAACGCGGGTCGGATCTTCGACCTGCACCCGCTCGGCCTCGTCCGGACTGGCCACGACCTGGATGCGATCGGGCGCCTCCCCGACGACACCCTCGACCTCGACGTGATCCGCATGACCGATCAGGAGGATCGAGAAGTCACGTTGTGCGAACTGCCGCGCCTCGACGTGCACCTTGGTCACGAGTGGGCACGTGGCGTCGATCGCGTGGAGGTTGAGACTCTCGGCCTGCGAGAACACCATCGGGGCCACGCCGTGCGCGCTGAAGATCACGTGACCGTCCTGCGGCACATCCGCGAGATCGTCGACGAAGATCGCGCCCTTCTGCTCGAGGTCCTCGACGACGACCTTGTTGTGGACGATCTCGTGACGCACGTAGACGGGGCGACCGAATTTCTCGAGCGCCCGCTCGACGGTCTCGATCGCGCGTTCGACTCCGGCACAGAATCCGCGGGGACGGGACAGGAAGATCTTCATTTCAGGGCAAGCAGCATCGGCCGCCGCCCCGCCCGGCACAAGAGCCAGGGAACGACTCTCGCAGCAACCGCGCGAATACGCCGTTCAGGATCGCCCGATCAGAACACTTCGATCACGGGACCGAGCCCGTACTGCACGGCCCCGGCCGTCGGAGGGGGCGGCGCCGGAGTGCCTGAGCCGTCGTAGAACGCGAAGATGCGCGTCACCCCGAGCGGCCCGCAGACCGTCGAGCTGCGACCGCGCGTCGTGATCACCTGGAGCGGATTCGAGGTCTGCGAGAGGATCAGCGCCTGCGCGAACAGTTCGAAACCGACGTTGCCGCGCCCCGGCGGGATCTGGGTCGGCACGACGCCATTGCCACTCGCGTCACAGAGTCCGAACAGCGTCACCGCGGGATCGATGTTGAGCCAGCAGTCGGGGGCCGGCCACTGCAGCGTCGCGAGCGCCGCCGACGGCTGGCTCGGATTCTGCGGGTCGAACATCGGATACGGCAACGGATACAGCGGATTGCCGAAGAGCCCTCCCTGCGCCGTAACGTTGAACGCGAGAACGAACGGCGCATTCGCGGGCGCGTCCATCAGCCGCCACGAGAAACTCTGCCCGGCCGTCATCGAGCGATCCGAATCGAGCGCAGGCGGCGCCGACAGCGCCGGCACGGTGCAGGCCGGACCCTGGTTGCCGAACGTGGTCGTAGCGGCAACACAACCACCGAGGTTGTCGAGCGGGTACGAACCGGACGGCTGCGAGAGGATCTGGATCTCGATCAGCAGATTGTCGGGCGGCGGTTGATTGGGTCGCGCGGGCGTGAGCCCGAACCACCACGGGTTCGCGAAGGTGAACAACACGTTTGCAGGCCGCGGACCAGCACCACTCGCGGGCTGCATGGGCAACTGCACGGGCAACGCCGTCAGCACCGTCAACACGTCCTCGCCATAGTTGTCATCGAAGATCGAACTCGCGGATGCCGAACTCACGGCGGTCGTCGACATACGGATCGTGACGACGAGGAAACCCTTCGCAGGGATCATCGGTGAGGTAGCGCCCGGGCTGTCCGCGCGAAAGCGGAGGCCCTGGATCAGCCGCGGACCCGTCCACGACAGCTCTTCCGCGTCGTAGATCACCTGGTAGCGGCACGCGAGACTGCTGCCGAACGGGACGTTCGAAGCGCTGCCGCCCTCGACACCGGCCATCGCAGCGGGCACGAGCGCTGTCTGGGCGGTGAGCGGGAACAGAGTGGCCAGAAGGCCGACGGTCCGAAGAGCAACCTGCGATGTCATGGGCGTTCCTCCGTCGCTTGGATCGACCGCCGCACGGTTCCGACTTGATGCCTTCCGGTGCGCTCCGGTCTCGAACCGGGACCGGCCGGTCAAGCGGGGGCTGATCCACGCCGATCCAGGCTCTGCCGGGCGATCCCGGCACTGCCAGCCAGGTGTCCAATACCTGAACAAGGAGAATCGCATGCGCCTCGAGAGTCATGCCACGCCGACTGCGGCCACACCACAGCAACGCTATGCCGCACTGCACCGCGCCCTCGAACGGGGGATCGTGTCCGACGCGGTCTGGAAGGAGCTCGGCGACGTCAGCCTAACGCTCGGTCATGCCGACGAAGCGGTGCGTTGTGCCGCCCAGATCCGCAATGACGCCCTGCGAATGATGCTCGAATCAAGGCTCGCGCGTCATGCGCAGCAGCAGGACGAAGCAGCCATCAGGCAACAACGCCCGGCCCGGCCTGCATCGACGGCTCATTCTCATCCAACGAGCAAACGCGAACCGGCGACCGTGACGGCGCCCGGTTCTGCCGCGGCGCCGGCAGCCAGCCATGCCGGAACCAACAGCGCGCCGCATGCGCGATCGAACCAGATCCTCGACGCCGCCGAGGAAGAGGCCGGACTCCGCGGCCACCTCGTCGACGCGGCCCAGTTCCTGTTCTTCCAGCACATGCCGTGGCTGTGCCTCGTGACGATGCTCGCGTTCCCGATCGTGATCGGCCTCGGTGGCTTCCTCACGTCGGGCACTTCGGCGATCGCGCTCGCCGCGATCTCCGCACTGCCAGGGCTCTGCGTCTGTGCGGTCATCTTCGCGATGGGCCGCCGCATCCTGCTCGAAAGCAGCCGCGGCACTGTCGACGTGCCGAGCATTCCTGACATCCGCAACCTCGCGCTCGAGGCCGTGCGATTCGCGCGTGACCTGCTCGTCGTCGGACTCGGGATCGCACTGCCAACGGCGATCGCGGTCGTGCTCGGCCTGTCGTGGGTCGGTATCGCACCGATGCTGTTCTGCTGCCTCATGGCGGCACCGATGGGCTTCTGTCTGAGGCAATTGCGCGGCGACTCGGCGTCCTTTTCGCCGCTGCTCCTCGGCCATGCGCTCATGCGCGCCGGTCCGAGCTACTTCTTCGTCGCTCTCACCTGCTGGGCCATGCTCCTGCCGCTGGTCGGCGTCGTGTCCTACGTGATCGGGCAACCGATCTGGCTGCAGATCGCGGCGGTGGGACCAACTGCGGTGCTGCCGTGCTTCCTCGCAATGCGCCTGCTAGGCACCTGGATCGACGCCAACCACGATCAGCTCGCGGACGTGTTCGGTCAGCAACGCCGCGAGTCACCGGCGCACACCAGCACGACCGTTCGTGTCGGTCGCCAGTTCTCGCGCCCGAAGACCGCACCGACGGCGACGGCAACGACCGCCAAGCCTGCAACCGCCAAGCCGAAAGCAACGGCTCACGCCCGCCAGCGCCCGGCGCCTGAGCAACCGCCAACCGCGAACCGCCCGGCCGTTCGCAAGGTGGCCGGCCGCAAGCCGGCCCGAACCCAACGCCCGCAAGGGACGACCCCGCGCCCGCAGGGAGCGGCCCCGCGCCCGCAGCCGGCAGCTCAACGGCCCGCCGAACCGCACCCGGTCGCAGCGAGCCGCCCGGCAGCGAACGCCAACCGGGCCCCGAATCGCCAGCCGCCGCAGGATGGCCCGGACCTGAGCTGCCTGCCCGGCGCAGTGACCGTCTCCGGCGCCGAACGCGTGCGTTCTGGTGCCGCCGCCCGCCGCTGAGTTCGCGACCCGGGCCATTCCCGCAACCTCGCGCTTTCGCGCGGCGTCGCGGTTGGGCACGATCGCGGGCATGAACCTCGGCCAGTTCCTGCGCGACGTGCCCGACTACCCCAAGCCGGGCATCCTCTTCAAGGACATCACCCCGCTGCTCGCCTCGCCCGAGGCGCTCGCCGCGGCCGTCGACCAGATGGCGGCGCTCGACTTCGGGGAGATCGACGTGGTCGCGGGCATCGAATCCCGGGGGTTCCTCTTTGGAGCGCCGCTGGCGATCAAGATGGATCGAGGGTTCGTTCCGATTCGCAAACCTGGCAAGCTGCCGTGGAAGACCAACCGGATCGAGTACGTGCTCGAGTACGGGACGGACGCGGTCGAGATCCATCAGGATGCCGTGAAGCCCGGCCAGCGGGTGTTGCTCGTGGACGACCTGCTCGCGACCGGCGGCACGATGGACGCCGCCTGCCAGCTCGTGGAGAGCTGCGGCGCGATCGTGGCCGGCTGTGCGTTCGTGATCTCGCTCGACTTCCTCGACGGGCGCAAGAAGCTCGAGAAGCACCCGATCGAGGCGCTCATCCGCATCGCCTAGTCACTACGACCAGGACGGATCCGGCTCCATTACAGGCGGAACTGAAGGGAAATCGGAGGGGTTCCGGCAACCCGCCAATGTCCGCAAGCTAGCTTGCGAAGGTGACTTCGCCCGATGTCCCATTGAGGGACCGGACATTTCGCTGAATTCGACAGCACAGCTGGTCGATTACTCCCCGCTGGCCTCGTTCGAGACCGGCACCGGTGTCTCGGCTACCACCAAGACGCTTCACGAAACGGCAAACCCGGCGAAAGTCGGGGACGCAAAGCCAAGGGCCTACGGTTGGCCATCGCCTGCAGCAGATGCTGCGCACGCGATTGCAAACCACGGCAGCCTGGTTCCCGAACGAAGTGAAGACACAATCCGCAACTCCGACTCCTGCGCGCGGCCACGAGAGTGGCCCTGCTCGTCGCAAGGTCCGGGAGTTCCTGACCGCAGGTCGCTGTGTCGCACAAGACCGTGTCGCTCACGACACGTCTCACTCGCACGCCCGAGCCGTCGCCCATGCCGCGACCTCAGCCACACGAGTCGAGATCGGGGATTCGGACCGCCTCCGCCCAGCCGCTTCGGAAGCCATCCTTCGGGACCACAGCCGAGCCCTGGTCATCGCCCCTGATGACGCCCCGTTCCTCACACTCTGCTGATACTCGCTCTGGAGTCCGTCATGGCCAAGTCCACTGTTGCCGCCGTCCGCTCGAACCGTCGCTCTACTGCCGCGACCAGCACGACCCTGAGGGCCAACGGTGCACCGGGTCTCACGGACAAGGATCTGGAGACGATCTGGAAGACCTACAAGAAGACGCGCGATGAGAACCTGCGCAACACGCTCATCGAGCACCACATGCCGCTGGTCCGCGCGATCGCGGAGCGCGTGCTGCAGACCCTGCCGAAGTCGATCGACGTCGACGACCTGAGTTCGGCGGGAACGTTCGGACTCATGGACGCGATCAACGGCTTCGATCTGTCACGCGGCATCAAGTTCAAGACCTACTGCACGACTCGTATTCGCGGCTCGATCCTCGATGAACTGCGCTCGCAGGACTGGGTCCCGCGGCTCGTCCGCCTGAAGGCGCACCGGCTCGAACGCGCCATTCGCCAGCTCGAAGGCGAACTCGGCCGCACGCCGAACCAGGCCGAAGTTGCCGAAGAGCTCGGCATCTCGCTCGAGGAGATGCAGGCGCACGAAGCCGAGGCCAACGCCAAGACGATCTTCTCCCTGTCGGAGAAGTGGGACGACGGCGACGAGGACAAGGAGATGGAGAAGGTCGAGATCCTCGCGGACCGCCGGTCCGTGGATCCGGTCGACACCATCCAACAGCGCGACGCCCTCGAGATGATCACCAACAGCCTCACGAAGAAGGAGCGGCTGATCATCCTGATGTACTACTACGAAGGACTCACGATGCGCGAGATCGGTGAGATCATGGAGCTCACCGAGTCGCGCGTGTGCCAGATCCACAGCAACGTCATGGCACGACTGAAGGCGCAGCTGGATCGGACGCCGGCGCCGGCCTGAGTCGCGCAGCCCGAGTCGCATCGCCCAGCAACTCGCGCAGCCAACCCACCCGCCCATCACAGGGAGCGGTTGCCGCCCAACAATGACGCCTGTCCTGGATCTCATCCGCGCGCTGCGGACGACGCCACCACTGCCGATGGTGTCGTTCCGGATTCTCGAGACCGTGCGGGATCCGGACTACTCGATCGACACCCTCGTCGAGTTGATCAGGACCGACCCATCGCTGACGGCTCGCGTGCTGCGACTCACGAACTCGGCGCTGTTCGGCGTCCCGAACGAGATCACTTCCGTCGGCGACGCCGTGAGCTACGTCGGCACCCGCAACCTCGTCAAGCTGGTCCTCGTCTGCTGCGCAGCGAACCACTTCAAGCAGGCCACGAACTCGATCTACGGGGACGCGAACAGCCTGTGGCGACACTCCTTCGCGGTCGCGACGGCGAGTCAGTGGCTCGCCGAGCGCTGCGGCTACGAAGAGACCGACACCGCGTTCACCGCCGGCGTGCTCCACAACGTCGGCAAGGTCGCCCTGAGCCAGGCGATCGACCTGACTGACGACCTCGAGCTCAGCGGCGAGGACCAGTGCGACATCGAGCGCCGGCTGTTCGGCATCGACCACGCTGCGGCGGCAGGCGTCGTGGCGAGCACATGGGGCCTGCCGGTCGAACTCTCGAACGCGATCCGGAGCCACCACGACGAACGCGAGGTCAGCAAGCACGCGCTGGCGGCGATCCTCGCGCTCGCGGACGATCTCGTTCTGAGTCGCGGCATTGGCCGAATTCTCGACACCCTCGTGGTCGAACCATCCGCCGCCGCGATGGACCGCCTGCAGCTCACTGCCGACGACCTCGACAACGCCGCAACCCACGTCGAGACGGAACTGGCGCAGAACACAGAACTCCTGAACCTCCAAGGCGTGTCGGACCGATAGATCCTGAGTCTGCAAGGACTCAGGACCGACCGAATGGCTGGACGAACCATCTTCATCGAAGACTCAGCGTGGCATCGATCGAACGTGCCCGCAGGCGAACCCGAAGGGCCGACCCAATTCGTGGTCGAGCGCTCGTTCGACCTCCTACTGCACGAGATCGAAGTCGAGGCACTCCCGCCCGAATCTCGCCACGCCTCGCCCGATCCGACCCCCTCAGCGAACTGATCAGGAAATGGCTGCGTCTACCCTCACACGCGAAGGCTGCCCAGAGCTCCTCGAGCTACTCGAGCACCTCGGCACCGCGGGCAGCGACACGATCAAATCACTGATCGGGCGCGAACTCGAGGCGACGCCCGCGGAGACGGTCCAGACCCAGTGCAACGACCTGCTGGAGACTCTCAACGGGAAGTACGTCGCGGCGAGAGGAGAACTCGACAAGGACTACGCCGGCCGCGCGTTGACCGTGCTCATCAAGACGCCCGACGCGATCGCGCTGTCCGGGTTGCTGATGATGACACCGGACGACGTGATCCAGCAACGCCGCAGTGAAGGTGCTCTGGAGGAGGAGGACGCCGAGGCCTTCGGAGAAGTCGCCAACGTACTCTTCAGCGGCCTGAGCGGCGAGCTGCGCGAGCGCGTCACCAACATCGATCTGCGACTCGGTGCGCACGGCGCGGTCGATGCGGAAGACTCGGACGGACTGTTGCCGAGCGACTCGATCGTCGCGTTCGGATTCGACCTGCAGATCGACGAGTTCCCGATGACCCGGGCATACATCGTGACCGATGTGGCAACCGCCGAGCGGTGGAACGGCAAACCGCTGACCGCGGAGACGGGTGGCGGGGGCGACAACGCCGGCGACAACAGCGGCAAGCCGGACGAAGAACTGTTCGACGGTATTCCCGCCGCCCCGATTCAGGGCGTGCTCGCGGCCTTCATCTCACGACCGGAGGTCTACCGGACTCTGCGACAGAGCTGTCGCCGCGTCGGCCTCGAGTTGCAGCGCCACGGCAAGAACGAAATCCCGAACCCCGCCGCTCATCGCGACCAGATCGTGCTGCTCGACATTCCCGCAGGGGAAGACAAACGCTTCGACTGGTGCAAACGGATCAAGGACTTCGCGGAGACGACGAAGGTGGTGCTCTTGCTCCACCACCCGTCACGCAGTCGCGTGACCCAGGCGTTCCTGGCGAAAGCGGACGCCATCGCCGGACTGCCGTGCCAGGAAGCGCAGCTCTCCGCCAAGCTCAACGCCCTGCTCAATGCCGAGCCATCGGCAGTGCCCGACGACGGCGGCGACGGCGACGAAGACAGCGGTCAGGACTGAGCGACGGCGCGCGCGATTACTCGGACTCGTCGGTCAACAGCTGATTCAGCTCGGCCCGGGTCTGTGTCGCAGACTCGACGATGAAGCGCAGCGCCTCGGCATGCGCCGCGATGGATCCCTCCGCACGCGCCACCTCCGCCTGAATCTCGATGGTGCCGAGCAGGTTGTTCACGCGGTGCACGAGTTGTTCGAAGCGGTCCATGCGCAGATCGTCGCCGCGTCAGCACAGGGTCACAAGCAGGACCTCGCGCGGGCAGCGAAAGCGCACGGGCAGCGTGTCGGCGACACCTCGGCTCACGAACATCGGCGTGCCATCGAGATCGAATCGCAGGCCGTTCCAGCGCGTGAACCACGCCCCGGGGTAGAGCAAGTTGCCGCGCTGCCACCATACGCATTGACCGCCGTGCAGATGACCGGCCAGGGCGAGGTCGGAGCCGACGCCGACCGCGGCCGCGATGTCCGGGCGATGACCGACGTGAACGCATCGCCGGGAGCCGACTCGCGGCGCAGCGCCGTCGCGCGCGGGCGCACCCGCCGTCAGAACGAGCTCGGGACGATGGGGGTGACGGAGGACCTCATCCGCGTCGGGCAGCCACTTCGCACCACCCGCTACCACGGCCTCGCGAACGCCGTGGGCAACACCATGGAACCAGTGCTCGTGATTCCCCGGCACGGCAACCACCGGCGCGACCGCAGCGAGTTCGCCCACGAGTTCCCGCAGCACCGGAATGCCATTCCTGCGATCCACGAGATCGCCACCCAGCAGCACTGCATCGGGTGTGTGCTCGGCCGCGATAACGGTGAGTTCTTGCGTGAGCCGAACGCGACGCTCCGTGAGATGCAGGTCACTGGCATACAGCAGCCGCCAGGCAGCCGGCGCTCCACCCGCGGCGACGCCTTCCGGTCGCACGAGCTCTTCCCGCACCAGCAGTGGCGAACGGCAACCGAACTCGAACCCGAACATCACGCACTCGCCTCGGCCGGGCACACCGCCCGCGCCGCTTCGTACCACAGCACCACCGCGAGACAACCGACACACCAGGACCGCACGAATCCACGACCACAAAGACCGCCGATCAGCATCTCGAACGCGATGCGCATGACGATCAGGGTCGCCCGCGGCGCAGTGATGCTGCTCGCGACGAGTCGGTGGCTGTCGCGCAGCGGCCGCGTGCTGCCGTCGAGTGCGCAGGGGAACGCGAAGACCATGCGGACCTCCACGGCGTAGAACACGACGGCCGCGAGCGGCACGAGCCACCAGGAGATCAGTGCCAGCAACGCTCCCGCAACGATCGCGAACAGTAGAGCGAGACCGTATTTCCGCGCTCCGAGCACCTGGAACTGCGCGCTACCGATCGGCTTCACGCCCCGCAGCGCGACGAACGCGACCCGCATCCACTCCGCGCCGCCCGCGAACCCGCGCGGCGCGAGCGTGTCCACCGCGGCCAGGAGGCCGGTGCCCGGGTCGTCGTAGTGCGCCCGGGCCGCAGCGAGGAGTTCACGCGCCGACGGCGTCACGGGTGAAGCACCAGTGCACCCAGGCCAGGAACGCCACTCCGTTGCCACCGACGAGCAGTCGATGCAACAAGGTCTCGTAGCGGCCGCACGCCCGATGGAACCGCGTTTCGTCGAAGGCGATGAGCCCGGCCATCGCGAGTGCGGTCGCGACGATCGGCACGAGCAGGTGCGCCGGCTCCGCCACCACCGACGCGATCGCGAGCAGAGTGAAGAGCGGCACGCCGAGCACGAGCGCCATCAGTTCCGCACGATGCTCGGCAGCCGGAATCCGCCGTCCGCCGCGACGATGAAAGGACCAGTCCAACACGCCCGCGACCGTGGCGACCAGACCACCCACCGCGAGGATCCACAGTTCCGCGGGCCAGGAGCCGGGTTCGAGCAACCGCGGCATGCCCGGCAGACCGCGGGCCAGCCAGAGCATCACCGGCATGAGCACGGCCGGCAGCAGGACGGCGATCAGCGTCGACACGATCGGCGTATCTTATGAACCTGCCATTCTGGGAATGCCAGTCCAGACGCCTACCAGGTGTAGAACCCCTGCCCCGACTTCTTTCCGAGCTTGCCGTCCGCAACCATCTGCCGCATCAGCGCCGGCGCTTCGAAGCCCGGGTGATCGAGTTCGGCACGCAGGTAATCCGCGATCGCGAGGCGCACGTCGAGCCCGACGAGATCGGTGAGCTTCAGCGGCCCCATCGGATGCCGGTAACCGAGCACCATGGCCTTGTCGATGTCCTCGGGCGACGCGACGTCGGCCTCGACCATCCGGATCGCCTCGAGCCCCAAACAGACGCCGAGCCGCGAACTCGCGAAACCGGGGCTGTCCTTGACGAGGATCGGCTCCTTGCCGAGTTCCTGGGCGTAGCCCTGCACCTGCTCGATCGTCGCCGCCGACGTCGCGTCGGTGCGCACGAGTTCGAGCAACGCCATGACCGGCACCGGGTTGAAGAAGTGCATGCCGATGCAGCGGCCGGGCCCCGACACCCCGTCGAAGACCTTGCTCAACGCGAGCGAAGACGTGTTGCTCGCGAGCACGCAGTCACCTCCGACGACATCGGCAAGCTCGCGAAAGATCCCGTTCTTGAGCCCGAGGTTCTCGGGCACGGCCTCGATGACGAGCCCGGCGCCTTCACACGCCTGCGCCCGGTCCGTCTCTGTGGTCAGACGACCGAGCGTCGCAGCCTGGTCCTCCGCGGTGACCTTGCCCTTGTCGGCGCCCTTCTGCAGGAACGCGCGGATGCGCTCCATACCGCGATCCGCGAACTCCTGCGTTACGTCCTGCAGGACGACGGTCGAACCGGCCTGCGCGCAGACCTGGGCGATGCCGGCACCCATCGTGCCCGCACCGAGAACGGTGACTTTCGAATACGTAGCTGCCATTGGATCAGATCGGCTCGGTGGATCAGTTCGGGTTCGGTCGCAATCGAGCGCACACTCAGCGCTTCTTCGCCGCGCGCTTCTGCAGGAACGCGTCCATTCGCGCACGTTTGTCATCGCTGTCGAACAGCTCCGCCTGCGTGGCGCTTTCGAACTCGACCGCGTGCTCGTGACCGGGACGCGACAGAGTGTTGAGGGACTTCTTGGCCGCGCGCACGGCGAGCGGACCGTTCTTGGCAATGCTGCGCGCGAGTCCGAGCGCACGCTCGACGACTTCCGTGTCGGGCACGACGGCGTTGGCGAGGCCGATACGCAGCGCCTCGTCGGCAGCGACCATGCGCCCGGTGTAGATCAGCTCGCGCGCCCGACCGAGACCGATCAGCCGCGGCAACCTATACGTGCCACCCGCCGCGGGCATGATGCCGAGCGCGACCTCGGGCTGCCCGAGCTTCGCCGACTCACCGATCACGCGCAGATCGCACGCGATCGCGAGCTCGCAGCCGCCGCCGAGCGCATAACCCTTGATCGCGGCAATGACGGGCACGGCGCATTCTTCGATCCGGTTGAAGATCGTGCTGTTGATCGCCTTCTTCGCGTCCTCGCCCGTGCGATCGCGAAGCTGCCCGATGTCGGCGCCCGCGGCGAATGCTTTCTCGCCGGCGCCCGTGAGAACGATCGCCGCGAGCGAATCGTCGCCGCCGTGCTCGTCGAGCATCGCATGCAGGCCATCGACCATCTCCTGATCGATCGCGTTGCGGCGTTCGGGGGCGTTCAGCGTAACCAGGAGAACGCCGGGCTCGGGATGATCGACGAGAATGCGCGACTCGGACATGGGGCGAAGGATCTTGCCAACGCGACGTCGAAGGGGCCAGTTCGAACCCGAACGAACGCCCCATCGTCGCCGCGGGGGTCAGCGCACGAGCACGACGTCGACTTCCGCGACCTTGCCGCTGACCACATGGACATCGCCGCTGCCCTTGCCGCCGGCGGCGGTCGGCGCCCGCGCATGGACCCGATACGACCGCGGGATCACGCGTTGGAACTCGATGACGCCTCGCGCGTCGGTCTCACCCTGCCACGCCGGACCGAACGGGTCGTAGGGTTCGAAGCCGAGGCTCACGAACACCTTGACTGCGGGCGTGCCGTCGGGTCGCTGCACTCGGCAGCGCACCTTGCCGTAGGGCTGGAAGCGCACGTCGAGGGTCTCGCGCCGAACCGTCGTCTCGAACGGGCCGACCCGAACGGGCGCAAATGCACGAGTCTGGAACTCGAAGGAAACCCGCTGCCCGGTGGCGAGCGGCCCGACCTCGAACCTCCCGTCCACGATGCGACCGACCCGGTCCATGCTCGACCCGCCGCCGGCCTCGTGCTCGACGCGATGGACCTCGCCGCGCGCGACCGGGCGACCGTCCGGATCAACTGCACTGCCGACGACGACGAAGCCGGAGCGATCCGCCGCGCGGATCGTGAGCACGACATCGCTCGCCGGCGCAGTGACGACCGGCCCGCGGACGAGCAGCTCGCGGTTGCCCGGCACCGGCCGAGCGACCAGCTGGCACGAAAGACCCGCCGGCACCTCGAACTCGAACGTGCCGTCGGCCACGGTCTCACCGCGCGCCAGGATGCCTTCGACCCGCGATCGCAGGCGGCCGACAGCATCGCGTTTCGTCGCGAACCCGACGCCGACGAAGATTCCGGCCAGTGTCGAACCCGACTCGTCGACGACCCGCCCGGTCACCGACTCGAACGGTCGCGTACGCAACTCGAGCCCATCCTGACGAGCGCGGATCTCGTCGAGCACGACTGTGACGTGTGCCGCCGTCCGGCCTTCGACGCCACCGACGAGATCGAACGTGCCGCCCGCAACCAGGTCGATGTTGAAGCGACCGGTGTCGGAACTCGTCGCGCCGAGAATCTGCCCGGGCCCCTTCGCCTCACGCCGCATGAGCCAGACCTTGCCGGCGAGCGGCTGGCCCGTGGAATCGCGCAGCACCCCGCCGACTGCGAAAGCGCCGGGGAACTGCAGCGTCACCTCGTGGACCACCCCGGGTGCGAGTTCGGGCACTTCGCCACCACGCGTCCACCGCCCGTCGTGCGTTGCCGAGAACGTGTAATCGCGCCCCGCGAGCACCTCGCACTCGAACACGCCTTCGGCGTTCGTGGTGCATGGCGGCAACGTCGTGACCCGCTCCGCGTCGAAGGTGCTCGAACGGCCGCGCACGAGCAGACCCGCGGCCGGACGCTCATCGATCCGCAGCACGGTGCCGCGCACCCGCGCGGTCGCGAGCAGAACGAGGCGTTGCGGCTCGCCCCTGGCGGCAGCACGCCGAACCTTCACGTCCCCCGACCAGCCAACACCCGGTTTCCTGGCCGCCACGAGCAGCTCGTCGGCCTGAATCGGTGCGGCCACCCGACCGATCGCGTCGGTCGCCCCGAGCCAGAGCTGCAGCCCGCGCTTCCTGC
This sequence comes from bacterium, assembly GCA_024743115.1. Classification (GTDB taxonomy): domain Bacteria; phylum Planctomycetota; class UBA1135; order UBA1135; family UBA2386; genus JAGQRA01. The sequence continues at coordinate 182,086 of JANSXC010000005.1, forward strand.
CGCGTAGTTCGTGCAGCTCGACTTCTGCCCGGTCCACAGGTTCCCCCTCGCCATCGACGACGAGGAAGGCGAGCTCCGGCGTCGGCGCCGCGATGTCGTCCGCCGGCCTCGCCCCGGCCGCACCATCGGCAGGCGCGCCATCCACAACGGCTTCACGCGCAGCGGGGGACTCCGCCGGCGAGCTCGTCGAACCGTCATCGGGCGGCTCGTCGCCGGTATCCGCTCCGGCCGCGCGCGCGGGTTCCTGGCCCAGTCCGGGCATCAGGTCGACCGTCGCCCCCTGCCACCAGATGAACACGCCAGCAACGACGACCGCGAGGACGATGATCAGCTGTTTCACGCCGGGCAGCAGCGGACGAGGTTGTTGCGACGGTGGCATTGCGATCCGAGAACGTTGACGCCAACCACTATTGCCGCTTTCCGGCCATCGGCAATGACAACCGCGCCATGCAACGCCGTCGCATCGCGGCCATCACGGGCCCACCCGTGCCGGTATTGAACGCGCCGAGCGCCCCCGTTCCCGATGCCGGGTGGACGTAGAAGAACGTAACGAACGAGCGTTGCCCGCCGGTATGCGTCACGAACCGCTGCCCGCCGTGGTCCTGCAGGAAGAACGTGAGCCCCATGCGCTCATTGGCAGCCCGCGACGTTGGGTTGCCGGGCTGCCACATCTCCGTGAGCGAATCCCGTTTCAACACTCCCGGGGCCGCCGACTCGGAATCTTCAGCGAACGCCCCGAGCAGGAACGCGAGATACTTCGCCATATCGGGCAGCGGCGCATTGAGGCCGCCGTTGCTGACGGTGATCCCGGTGTCGAAATCCGGCCCGAGATCCGTCGGCGATCCGCTCGCGCCACGGCGGTAGCTGTGCGAGCGATGGCGCGCGAGATGGTACGGCGTGATGTCGAAATAGGCGCGGTGCATCCCGAGCGGCGTCAGCACGTTCTTGTGCATGTAGACCTCGTAGTCCTCGCCGGCGATCGACTCGATCGCGCGACCGAGAAACACGATCCCTGGGTTGCTGTAGGAGAAGCGCGAGCCCGGCGGAAACGCGACCTCGGTGTAGGGCATCATCGCCACGAGCTGCGACCACTGCGTCGGCTCGTGCGGATGCCAAGGCTTGTCGCTCCAGGGCCAGGTCGCCATGCGGAACCCGCCGGAGTGGGACAGCAGATGCCGAACGGTGATGTCGCGCATCTCGCCATGCTCGTTGTGAGCCTGCGCCACCTCGGGCACGAGCTCGATGATCGGCTGGTCGAGCCGCAGCTGCTCACGGTCTCGCAGCTGCATGACCGCGATGCCCGTGAACGTCTTGGTGATGCTCGCCCAGTGATAGATCGTGTCGCGGTCGACCCTGCGATCGGGCGCGCGATCCGCAAAGCCGTGCGCCTCGAACCCGAGCACCTCGGAACCGCGCACGAACATCAGGCTGGCACCGACGACGCCCTGGCGTTCGCAATCCGCGTGGAACGCCGCGGTCGTCGCAGCCCATTCGCGCGCGAAGTCGAACGGCTCGGCCCTCTCGGGCTGCTGAGGCGCCAACGGCGCGGCGAGAATCGGCGCCGCAAGAGCCAGCACCGCAAGAGACCTGGCAAGCGTCGTCGTGAGCATCCACAGAGCGTAGCGCGCTCCGGCCGAACGTTGCTTTCAGAGCTCGACGAACTGCGCCAGCGACCCGGTCACGGGCTCCGGCGCCAGCGCGTAGAGCACCAGCTCGCCGATCTTCCGTCGCGACAGGTGCAGCCCACTGCCCGCGGGCAGCGTCACGCGCGGATCGCTTGCCCGCGGCAGCACATAAACGCACATCGGCAACGCACCATCGCGCGCGATGATGGCCATGCAGCCACCGGTCTCGAGCCCGCAGTAGCTACCGGCAATCGCGACGCGCGCCTCGTCGCGCACTCCGATCCGGCACGCGAAACGATCGAGGCAGGCCTGCGGCAGGTCGAAGCTCGGCTCGCAGCAGCCGCCCTGAAAACCGCGCGACGCGGCGTCCTCGTAGGCCGCAATCCACATCGCACCGAGCTGATCTCCGGTCAGAGGCTCCGAAGTCGATGAACGGTCGTTCAACCAGCCAGCTGCGACGGGCCAGGCCAGCAGCAGCAGCGCGGCCGCAGCCAGCGCGATCGGCAGCAGTCGCGGCAATCGGCGGGGTCCGCCACCGCGTGGAGTCACGACGTCACGCGCAGCGTCGGCGAAGGCGCTGGCCGACGGCGGTGCGAACGCGGCCCGCAACTCGCGATCGATCCGGGCGTCCTGCTCGTGCTCTCGATTCGAATCACTCATCGCACTTCTCCGACCGGCGCCGAACTCGACAGCGCGGCGCGCAAGGCAATTCGTGCCCGACGCGCATGGCTCGCTGCCGTGTTCTCAGGAATGTCCAACATGCTCGCGATCTCACCGAACGAATGGTCCATGACGACGTGCAACAGGAGACAGGCGCGCGCGCTCGCGGACAGGGCCGCGAGGCCGTTCGCGAGTTCGTCGGACAGGCCGAGCCCATCCGCATCGAAACGGACGTCCGGCGACTGCGCGACCGGCGCGACTGGCGACTCGCACTCGCTGTCGACGTCGGCGACGAGCACGGGGCCACGGCGGCGCCGCCAGTTGGCGCCGACATGCCGCGCGATCTGAGACAGCCAGGCCCGCACGTCACTGCCGGGGGTGAAATCCGTGCGGCGCTGCCAGGCCACGCGCGCGGTCTCCTGCACGAGATCCGCGGCATCGTCGCGCCCGACCCAGGCCGCACCGAGAACCCAGAGCGAGCGCCCGTGCCGGGCGATCGCCGTCGTGAACTCATCGGGACCAAGGGTCTCGGGCGCCATGCCGTGACCAGCCTACCGTCGGGTCAGCGCGACGCCTTGCCGTCGCTGCAGCCGGACTGGCAGCAAGCGGGCGGAGCGGTCTCGCAGCACTCGGTCGCTGCACTCGACTCCGTGGCCGCCTCCGGGGTCGGCTCCGCGGCAGCCTCGTCCTCGCAGCAGCCCGGGGGGCAGCACTCCGGCGGGCAGCATTCGGGCGGGCAGATCTCGCAGCATTCCGGCGGGCAGCACTCCGGTGGGCAGCAGCCGGCGGCGCCGAGGCCACTGGCAACCGGAATCGCGGCGAACGCCGTGTAGAGGAACCAGGGGAATACCGATGTCAGCATCGTCTTCATGCCCGACTGATGTCGGGGCCTCGGACGATCCGTGCAGAAAACCCGGTTCATTCTTCGTCCCGGCCGCGCCGCCGCAGCCACGGCCAGGCGACCGTGATCAGCAGCCCGAAGAGCGACACCAGCGCCTTGACCGAATTGCCACGAGACCCCTCGCCCTGCCAGACCACCAGGAGCGTCGGGCAGTTCGCCAGACTGTGAAGACCGACGGCCCACCAGAGGTTGCGCGTGCGGATGTAGATCCAGGCCAGGAACAGACCCGAGCAGAGCAACATCGTCTGATCGCCGAGCACGGCGGGCCAGTCATCGTAGCGCTCACGGGCCAATCGATTCGGGATATGGGGCAAGGCGAACATGGCCGCAGAACCGAGCGCCGCGAGCGAAACGGCCTTGAACTGACCATGGCCACGCGCGAGCAACAACAGGAGGAACTGTGTCATGCAGAAGCCGCGGTAGATCGTCTCCTCGTAGAGCGCGTTCCCGAGCAGCTGGCCGAACAGGCGACCGATCGTCAGCTGCGGCGCCTCCAGGAGTTCGCCGAAGAGGGTCAGCTCGGACCAGTTGACGATCACGGCGACGATGTGGATTGCGACCCATACCACGAGCGTCATGAGCGCTCCCATGCCGAGGTCCCGCCGACACCAGCCGATATCGGCGAAGCGCAGGCCGGCGAGGCGGAACACCAACAGCCAGAGCAGGATCGTCGGCGCGCAAACCTGCAGGTTCGGAAACAGCAGCCCGTCACTCGCCCTCAGCAGGTACCGGTAGTGCTCGTTGGCCATGAACCACTGGTTGACGAACCAGCTCCAGGGGTAGAGCACGAGGAGCACCGTGGCCAGCAACCAGGTCGGCGCGCGCCGGGTGTGCAGCAGGGCTACCATTCCGGCGGGCAGCCTACTCGCCCACGATCGCCGCCGGAGTCGACGATTCTTCAGGAACCATGACCGCAGCCCGACGTTTCCTGTCCCCCATGGCGACCTCATGGCTCATGACCGGGTCTTTCACGGCGATGCTCACGCTGCTGCCGCCCCCCGCGCCCACCCCGATCCCCGACGTCCTGCTACCCGGCCACAAACCGGTGCAGCACGAACTCGTGCTCGAATGGAACACAGCAGAGCTCGAACACCGCTTCGTCGCGTTCCCGGTCCGCGGGTTCCACGGTCACACGGTCATCGAACCGGGGCAGCCGTTCTCGTTCTCGAGCAAGTACGGCACAGCGATCTACGCCCTCCCCAGCGGCGCCGCCGTGCCGTCGGACCGGACGGGGTTCGAGAACGCCAACTGGGCCGGAACGGGCGTGCCCGTGGGCGAAGTCGGTTCCGTCCCGATCGGCAACCCACTGACGCGCCTCGAGACCGTGCTACGGGTGACAGGCGTCGGTGAGGCGGCGATCACGTTCGAACGCGTGCGCGAACAGCGCTTCGACGCCAATGGCAACGTGATCGGCCAACACGACGTTTGGTGGCTCGCGCTGTTCGCGGCCGCAGGCGCGACCCTGCTCGCGTTCGTCGTCGTGAGACAACGCGCGAACACGCCAACGAATCCGCACCCGGCATGAGCGTATTCCTGAGCTATCTGCCGCTGCTGCTGCTCACGATCGTCCTCGAACTCGTGATCGTGGCACTGCTCGTGCGCGGGCCGCAGCGCCGGACCGTGCTGCTCGGTTGCGTCGGCCTCAACCTCGTCACCCACCCGCTCGCGACGATCGCGTGCTGGAACTCGGGCTACCACGCCCTCGCGCTCGAACCCGTCGTCGTGCTCGCCGAATGGCTCGGCTATCGCGCCCTCCTCGGCCTCGGGACCGGCCGTGCGCTCGCCTGCTCCCTGCTGGCAAACCTCGTGACCACGATCGCCGGCGTGGCCATCGCCATCCTCCAACTGAGCCGCATGGCGTAGTTCGGGGCCCGTGCGCTACGCTGCGCCCATGCCCGCGCACCTCGCCGTTCGCAGTCTCACGCTCCTGTCCGTTGCCGTCCTCGGCGCTGCCCCGGCCATCTTCGACGGACCGACCACGGTCCAGAATCCGGCTCTGCCCAAGGCGTTCATCGACGGTGCCGGCTGGCAGAAGCTGACGCTGCTCGACTTCGTGAACGTCAACGGCCGCGCCGACACGTGGAGCGAACAGGACGGCGTGATCACTTGCACGGGCAAGCCACTCGGCGGCGCGCGCACGCAGAAGCAGTACGGCAACTTCGAGATGGTGCTCGAGTGGAAGCACCATCAGCACGCGGGCAACTCGGGACTGTTCGTCTGGTGCCCCGAGTCCGCGTTCACCGATCTGCCGCCGGGCAAGCTGCCGCGCAGCGGCATCGAAGTGCAGATCCTCGACCTCGGCTACGAGGAGAACTGGAAGAAGTCGAACGGCAAGCACTCGGACTGGTTCACGAGCCACGGCGACGTGTTTCCCGTCGGCGCCTCGAAGATGACCGCGCTCCGGCCGCAGATCGTCTACCAGGACGAGGCCGGGCAGTCGTACAGCGTCGGCAGCAAGAAGAGCCAGCGCAGCTTCCCCACGCCGCGACTGACGAAACGCGCCGGCGAGTGGAACCACTACTACGTGCGTGCGATCAACGGCGAGGTCCGGCTCTGGGTCAACGGCCAGGAGGTCAACGGCGGCCGCGAGTGCCAGCCCGCGAAGGGCTACCTCGCGCTCGAAGCCGAAGGCGCGAAGATCGAGTTCCGCAACCTCCGGATTCGCGAACTGCCGTAGTTCGCGAATCCAAAGCCGACCAACCGAAGTCGGCCAACCTGGGCGAGCCGACTTCAGTAGTCGCGGCGCTTGCCGGGGCCCTCGGCCTTCTTGTGCTCGGCGAACTGGACCGGAGTCTCGCTGCGCACGGTGACGGCCTTGCCGTCTTTCTGCGCCGGCTCGTACCGCCAGTTCAGCACCGCAGCGAGCGCCAGCTCGTTGAAGCGCGCATCCGTGCTCGCAATGACCTTGGCAGCGCGCACCCGGCCCTGGCGCGTGATCACGAACTGCACCCGCACGTTCGCCGGCAGGTACTCGCGAAGTTTCGCCGGCACCTCGGGCGCGACCGACTGCAGGAGCCGGGGTTGCTCCTCGACCTCCGCCAACCCGAACGTCGCACCACGGTCGGCGGCCTTCCTCAGAGTGCGCAGGTAGGTCGCGAGATCTGCTCGATCCTCGCCAGCTGCGAGCTCGAGGGCCGATGCCCGCCCGAGCAGATCGACTGCCTCGTCGGTGCGACCGAGTTCGGCAAGCGCCTGCGCCCAAGGCACGTATGCGTCCGCCCGCTGCGGCTCGAGCGCAACCGCACGCTCGAAACAACGTACCGCGGACACGAACTTCCCGGCGTGCGAATAGAGCCGGCCGAGCGCGAGCAGCGCAGCCACGTCCCTGGGACTACGAGCCGCCAGCTCCACGGCTGCACGAGTGCGGGCATCGAGACCGTGGTCCACCCCACCCGCCGATTCCGGGGCGACCACAGGATCGATCGCCTGCAGAACCGCACGCAGTGCCGCGCTCTGCTCGACGTGCCCGGGCGTTCGCAGTCCGCTCGCTGCCCGCAACAGCCGTTCCCGACTCGTATCCGGCTCGAGCCGCAACAGCAGGTCCGCCGCTTCGACCGTGCGACCGAGGGCGAGCAACGCGTTCGCCTTGACGCGAACGATATCGGCTGTGGACTCGCCACCCGCCTGCTCGCGGTCGTCGAGCGCACGGTTCGCCAGCTCGACCGCTTCGGCGTAGCGCTTCGTCGCGAAGAAGACGCGCAACAGCCCGAGCTTCCATTCCCGCGACTCGGGCTCGCGCAGATTGGCGAGCCAATAGGCAGTTTCGGCCTGCTCGTAGTCGCCAATCGCGAATGCGGCGTTCGCGAGCGCCCCGTAGGTCGTGCCATCGGCGACGCCGAGGTCGACGACCTTGCGCAACGCAAAGCGAGCGGCTTCGTGACGGCCGAGACGGAAGTTCGTGATGCCGAGCAACCGCCACGCGCGGGCAAAGTCCGGCGCCTTCGTGACCGCGTCCTCGAGCACCCTCGAAGCGGCTTCGAACTCGCCGGCCGCGGAGCGCATGCCCGCCAGCGAGAGGTCGTAGGCAGCAGACGAGTTCGCCGTGCGCTGCGCCGCGAACCACGCCAGTGCCGCCGCGTGTTCGCCGCGATCCGCGCGACTCGCGTACTCCCGCAACCATTCGCGCTCGAGAGCGCTCATTGCGGGCTCGGCGGCGCGGTTCCCGCGTTGCCTCACAGGGTCCTGAGCCAGGCGCGACGACTCGGGATCGAGCGGCCGCTCGGACGGCGGTTCCGGCAGGGGTGCGGGGTCCTGCGACGCGGCCTGCACCGGCAGCAGCGGAACGAGGCCGAGTGCCGGCACGAGCAAAGCCAGCCGCAAACCGCGGGTGAGGGGCGGAGTGGAGCGGTACTTCATGATCATCTCGAGTCTCTCGGTCAACGGATGGATCGCGCCCATACCGGTCGCGAGCCGTGGCAGGAGGTTCGGGCGCGCCCGCCCGAGAACGGCAGCCGCCTCTATGAGCGCGGTCGCGTAGGCCTTCGCACGCCCCGGCAGCAATCGCAGCACGCGGCGGTCGCAACTCGTTTCTTCAGTCGCGCGCAGCCAGCGGCGGAACCACCAGACCGGCGGACACCACCAGTAGGACGCGAGCACGACGAGTTCGAGGCAACGCACCCAGTGATCGCGCCGCAGCAAGTGAACGAGTTCGTGAACGATGACGCTGTCCAGCGCTTCGTCGTCGAGGTCGTCGACGAGCGCGGCCGGCAGGAGCAGCAGCGGCACGAAGCCCGGCATCACAGCGGGCGAGATCGCGGCATCGATCACCTGGCAGCGTGGCGCCCGGCGCAGACCGACCGCGTCCGACAAGCGTCGGATGCGCGAACGCAGCGCCCGAGACGGCGCCTCGCCCGCCCGCAGCCAAGCGCGAAAACGCCACAGCGACCAGGCGGTCCAGGCAAGGAAACCGAAGCAACCCGCGAGCCACACGGGAATCGACGCGGCCAGCGCGAGGCCCCACCAGTCCGTTGGTTCCGCGGCAACCGCGGCCACGACCCGACCGGCGGACTCGCCAGTGAACGGCACGGCCGGCAGGGTCGGCTGTGAGCTGACCGTGCCGGAAGGGGTCATCGCCAGCCCCGAATCGATCTCGCCGACCAGACTCCCGTGCGCGATACCTGGCAACACGGCGACCTCGAGGAACGGCGGCACGAGCAGCTTGACGAAGACCAGCACCCAGAGCAGGTGCGCGACCTCCGGACGCCGCCGCAGGAGCAGCCCAGCCACGGCGAGAAGCAGGACGACGCCGACGTGGACCACGAGAACGGTCATTTGTCATCCCCCTCGTTTCGTTCGCGCTCGAGCCGATCGACCAGTTCGCGCAACCGCGAGAGTTCAGCGCCGTCCAGCCGATGGTCCCCGACGAGATGCGTGAGCAGCGGCGCGATCGCCCCACCGCACAACGTGTCGGCGATGTCCGTCAGCCGGTTCTGGATCAGCTGACCGCGGTCGATACTGGCGCGGAAGCGATGCGGCATCGTTCGACGCTGGCGCTTGACGAACTTCTTGGCCTCGAGCCGCTCGAGCAGCTTTTGCACCGTCGCGTAGTGTGAAGTGCCGCCATCGGGATACAGCCGATCGGTGAGCATCCGGATCGTGGCCGGCTGGTCGTCCCAGAGGGCCTCGAGCACGGCGAGTTCGGCGGCGGTGACATCGGGGCGGGCTGGGTCGCGGCGTGGCATGGTCGTTCGCAGGTGGATTCGGTTCTGGGGCAGGGCCGACGACTCAGTCAACACGTCTGACACTAAGACGATTTGACTGATCCTGTCAACCCGATATCGCAACGCATTCGGCCAAGAAACGGCCCCGGCCCCGGCGAACGATCTTCGAAACCGCCCTAATCGCCGGCCTGGATCCGCCTTACCCGAGCCCGCACCGACGCCGCAGGGTCCGCGAGCCCGGCCTCCAGCGCCGCCCGCGCCGCCGGCTCGTGCGCGGGGTGGTCGAGGGCGAGCCGATGCAAGCCGTCGATCGCCCAGGCGCGCAGGAACGGTTTCTTCGCCAGGCGACACTCGCCGAGGAACGCCGCGAACGCCGCTGCATGCGCCCGTGGCACCCGCAAGGAACGTACGGTCTGGCAGAGATGCAGCCGGGCCCAGTGCTCCTGCACGGCAGGTAACGCCCGCGCGAGCCGTGCCATGACACCCGGACTCGGCTGGCGCCCGGCCTCGACCCAGGCCCGCAGCAACCACGTCGCACCTGCCGCGAGCCTGGCGTCAGGGTCCGTCGCCAGGTCGACGCACTGCCGCAACACGGCCGCGCGCGGCTCGACGCGGTCGCGCAGCGACTCGAGCAGGTCGGTGTGCTTGCCGTCGTAGGCAGCAAGTGCGGATCGGAGTTCGGTCACGGCACCACCAATCTACCCCCGTGACGGCCTCTGGCGCAGCCGCGCCTGTTCTCGCGTCCAGCGGGTCGCTACCGTGTTTCGCCTCATGAGCGCTCCGACCATTATCTACACGCACACCGACGAAGCGCCGGCGTTGGCGACGTATTCGTTCCTGCCGATCGTGAAGGCGTTCTGCGCCGGCACGGGCATCGAGATCGAGACGCGCGACATCTCGCTGTCGGGCCGCATCCTTGCGAACTTCACGGACTACCACGACGCGCTCGCCGAACTCGGCGAGCTCGCGCAGCGGCCCGAGGCCAACATCATCAAGCTGCCGAACATCAGCGCGTCCGTGCCGCAGCTGAAGGCCGCGATCGCGGAGCTGAAGCAGCAGGGTCACGACCTGCCGGACTACCCCGACGAGCCGAAGACGGACGAAGAACGCGCGATCAAGGCCCGCTACGACAAGGTCAAGGGCAGCGCGGTGAACCCCGTGCTGCGCGAAGGCAACTCGGACCGCCGCGCGCCGGCAGCCGTGAAGGCCTACGCCCGCGAGCACCCGCATCGCATGGGTGCCTGGAGCAAAGACAGCAAGTCGCACGTCTCGCACATGAGCGCCGGCGACTTCCGCGGCAACGAGCAGTCCGTCACGGTCGGTGATGCGACGACCGTGAGCATCGAGCACGTCGCGACCGACGGCACGAAGACCGTTCTGCGCGAGGGGCTCACGCTCGAGGCCGGTGAGATCATCGACGCCACGTTCATGAGCGCGCGCAAGCTGCAGGAGTTCCTGGCAGCGCAGGTCGCGGAGGCGCAGGAGCAGGGCGTGCTGTTCTCGCTGCACCTCAAGGCGACCATGATGAAGGTCTCGGACCCGATCCTGTTCGGGTACGGCGTGCAAGCCTACTTCGCACCGGTGTTCGAGAAGCACGGTGCAACGTTCGAGAAGCTCGGCGTCGATCCCCGTAACGGCTTCGGCGACGTGGTGGCGAAGATCCAGTCGCTGCCCGAGGCCGAGCGCGCAGCGATCGAAGCCGACATCCAGGCGGTCTACGACCAGGGCCCGGATGTCGCGATGGTCAACTCGCACAAGGGCATCACCAACCTGCACGTCCCGAGCGACGTGATCATCGACGCGTCGATGCCCGCGATGCTGCGCGAGTCCGGCCGGATGTGGAACAAGAACGACGAGACCCAGGACACCAAGGCGGTGATCCCCGATCGCTGCTACGCGGGCGTCTACCAGGCCGTCATCGACGACTGCAAGCAGCACGGCGCGCTCGATCCGACCACGATGGGCAGCGTTCCGAACGTCGGGCTCATGGCCCGGAAGGCCGAGGAGTACGGCTCGCACGACAAGACGTTCGAGATGCCGGGCGCCGGCAAGATCAGTGTCGTCGACCAGAGCGGCAACACGCTCATGAGCCACGATGTCGAAACTCACGACATCTGGCGCATGTGCCAGGTCAAGGACGCGCCCGTCCGCGACTGGGTCAAGCTCGCCGTCACTCGCGCCCGGGCGACGGGCGCGCCGGCCGTCTTCTGGCTCGATGCCGACCGGCCGCACGACGCACAGCTGTTGGCGAAGGTCGAGACCTATCTCGCCGACCACGACACGGACGGCCTGACGTTCCACATGATGTCGCCAGTCGAGGCCACGAAGCTGTCCCTCGAACGCATCCGGCGCGGGGAGGACACGATCTCCGTCACGGGCAACGTGCTGCGTGACTACCTCACCGACCTGTTTCCGATCCTCGAGGTCGGAACGAGCGCCAAGATGCTCTCGATCGTGCCGCTCATGAACGGCGGCGGATTGTTCGAAACCGGCGCGGGCGGCTCGGCGCCCAAACACGTCCAGCAGTTCGAAGCGGAGAACCACCTGCGCTGGGATTCGCTCGGCGAGTTCCTCGCGCTCGCTGCGTCGTTCGAACACATCGCAGCCACGACCGGCAATGCGATGGCGCGCGTGCTCGGCGAGACGCTCGATGAAGCCGCGGCGCAGTATCTGCTGCAGAACCGCGCCCCGTCACGCAAGGCCGGCGAGCTCGACAACCGCGGCAGCCACTTCTACCTCGCGACCTACTGGGCGAAGGCCCTCGCCGAGCAACAGGCCGACGCCGAACTCGCGAAGCGACTTGCCCCGGTCAGCAGACAGCTCGCCGACAACGAGAAGGCGATCGTCGCCGAACTCAATGGCGTGCAGGGTCAGCCGGCCGACGTCGGGGGCTACTTCCGGCCAAACCCGGAACTCGCGGCGACGGCGATGCGACCGAGCGCGACGCTCAACGCCATCATCGACGCGTAACGTCGACGCGCGGAGCGCGGGCCAGCAGAACGCGACCCCGCGCCAGCCGCTCAGCGAGCGCGCGCGATCACCTGGATCTCGACACGCGCGCCGCCCGGCAGCGCCTTGACCGCGACACAGGCTCGAGCCGGCGGGTTGGTGAACCGCGGCCCGTAGATCGAGTTGAACTCCGCGTAGTTGCCGATATCCGTGAGATAGACGGTCGCGGACAGGCAGTCGTCGAGCGTGAGCCCGTCGCGCGCGAGTTCGGCCTCGAGCGCGTCGACCGCGGACTTCGCCTCGACGGCGAACGCCACGTCACCACGCTCGCTGCCGATCTTGCCGGCCACGAAGACGAGACCGCCATACGTGACCGAAGCCGAGTAGGGCCCGAGCGCGTTCGACGGCGCGCGATAGGTCGGGCCCGCACACCCAGTGAAGAGCAACGCGGACAGAGAACTCAGAAGTAGCAGGCGACGCATGGCGGGGTGAGCGTAGCGCGCCCCGCCGCGGCCGTCGCCTCGCGTTCTGCTACCGCTTGCGCCATTCGGGCAGTCGGCCGGGAGTGTCGCCGACCCCAGCCAGCTCGAGCGCACGCTCGAGCGCCGGCAGATCCACGGTCGCGAGCGACCGCACCTGCGCGAGCACCGGCTCGAACGCTTGCGCTGCGAAACGGTACGCATCGCGCTCGGTCTGCGTCGGCGCGGAGCTCGTGTAGAGCTGGGAGCCCGCAACGTTCTCGATGCGGTTGCTGATCGACATCGCGGCGGGCTTGTTGCGACCCGACAGCGAGCGGTCACCCGAGAGCGCTACGCGCAGATCCGCGAGATTGCCGTCGAGCTCCTCGATGCGGGCGAGCATCGCCGGATCGACATTGCCGCGCCGGGCCGCGACCCTGATGTGATCGATGCGCGTCTGCAGCTCGCCCAGCACCCGCGACGTCGCGCGCACGGCACGCCGCAGCTCGACGACGTCCTTCTGGAACGTGAGCACCTCCGCCCGATCCGCCGCCGGCAACGTCGCGAGCCCGAGCGCTTCGACCTCGAACTCGACCGGACCTGCGAGCTGACTCACAACGCCTGCTACCTCCTGCTCGAGCGTCGCCGAGAACTTGCCGGGCAGCACCAGCGGACCGGCCGCCGGCATCGACCACGGCGCGCCCGGGCCACCGCTCGACAGTTCGACCTTCGTCGCCTTCGGATAACGCAGGTCCCACGCGATGCGATGCATGCCCGCCGTGCGCGGCGCATCGACCCGACGAACGAACGCACCGCTGGCATCGCGAATCGTCACGAACACGGCCGGCTCGTTTTCACGGGCCTCGGCGCGCATCTGCTCGTCGGTCGGGAACGGGTACGACTCGTCGCTCTTGCGCGCGTCGGCCTGCGCCGTCTCCCGCCGCTCTTTCTGCGTCTGCAGGCCATCCCGCAAGCGATAGGTGATGATCGCGCCGAACTCGGGGTTCGGGGCGGCGTAGAACGTCGAGCCCTGCGAACCGAGCCCGGTGTTGAGCCCGAGTCGACTGCGCTGGATGTAGAGCGGCGCCTTGCGCACGCCGAACAGCTGCGCCGGCGCCGCCATCGCGTCCTCGGTGATCGAACGCAACGGCGTGTAGTCGTCGAGCACGTAGAAGCCGCGACCGAACGTGCCGAGGATCAGATCGTTCTCGCGACGCTGGATCTCGATGTCACGCACGGCCACCGTCGGCAATCCGCTCTTCATCCGGATCCACGACTCGCCCCGGTTCAACGACACCCACAGGCCATACTCCGTGCCGACGAACAACAGGTTCTCGTTCACGTGGTCCTCGGCGACCGACCAGACGACATCGGTCGCGGGCAGGTTGGCGGCGATCGACTGCCAGGTCGCGCCGCGATCGTCGCTCACGAAGACGTAGGGTTTGAAGTCGCCGTTCTTGTGGTTACTGAAGCCCGCGTAGATGCGGTCGGCACTGTGGCGCGACGCCTCGAGGCGGCTGACGTAGGTCTGCTCCGGCACACCGGGCACCGACGCGATCTTCCGCCAGCTCTGGCCGCCGTCACTCGTCACGTGAATGAGCCCGTCGTCGGTGCCGACGAAGAGCACGTTCTCGTCCACGGGCGACTCGGCGAGAGACACGCAGTTGCCGTACACCGACGTCGAGGCGTTCTTGGCCACCGCGTCGACATCCTGAACCCGGCCCATGACCTTCAACTGGTCACGGTCGATGCCGCGCGTCAGGTCGCCGCTGATCGTCCGCCACGAATCGCCGCGATCGTCGCTGCGAAACAGGCGATCACCGGCGAAGTAGAGCCGCGTGTGGCTGTGCGAGCTGATCATCAGCGGCGAATCCCAGTTCCACACGATCGGCGGCTCGTCGGGCGCCTGACGCGGTTTGATGTCCGTGAGCTCGCCGCTCTTGCGATCGTGCCGCACGAGCCCGCCGTACTGCCACTGCGTGTAGACGATGTCAGGATTGGTCGGATCGACCTGCGCCTCGTAGCCGTCACCACCGACGGTCACGAACCAGTCTTCGTTGGTGATGCCCGCGAGGCTCGTCGTGCGCGACGGCCCGCCCATCGAGTTGTTGTCCTGCGTGCCGCCGTAGATGTTGTAGAACGGCAACGCCTGGTCCGCGCTCACGCGATAGAACTGCGTCACGGGCAGATTCTCGCGGAAGTCCCAGTTCTTGCCGCCATCGTACGTTTCGTAGATGCCGCCATCGCCACCGATCAGGAGGTGACGCGGGTTGCGCGGATCGATCCAGAGCGCGTGATCGTCGACGTGACGATGCTTGTTGCCGACCGGCGACCAGGTCTTGCCGCCATCGCGAGAGACCGAGGTCCAGGTGTCGAGGCAGTAGACGGTGTCGACGTCGTGCGGATCGCAGACGAGCTCGTTGTAGTACTGCGGACTGTTGCTGACCTTGCCGCTCTGCTTCGTCCAGCTCTCGCCGCCGTCGACCGAACGGAACGTGCCGCCCTTGCCGCGCTGGGCCTCGATGATCGCGTAGACGACGTCCGGGTTGGTCGATGCCATCGCCAGCCCGATGCGGCCCTTGTCCACCGCGGGCAACCCGGTCGTGATCTTCCGCCACGTCTTGCCGCCGTCCGTAGTCTTGTGAATGCCCGACTCCGGGCCGCCGTTGATCAAGGTCCAGACGTGGCGCCGACGCTGATACGAACTCGCGATCGCGATGTCCGGATTGCGCGGGTCGAGCACGACCTCGTTGACACCCGTGTGCTCACTGATGTCGAGCACCTTGTTCCAGGTCTCGCCGCCGTCGGTCGTCTTGTAGAGCCCGCGGTCGCCACCGCTCTTCCACAACGGACCCTGCGCTGCCACCCACACGACGCGTGAGTCGCGCGGGTCCACGACGATCTTGCCGATGTGCTCGCTGTTGCGGAGCCCCATGTTCTTCCAGGTCCTACCGCCATCGAGCGAGCGATAGACCCCATCACCCCAGGACACGCTGCGCTGGCTGTTGTTCTCACCCGAGCCGACCCAGATCGTGTGGCGGTTGTTCGGATCGATCGTGACGCAGCCGATCGAGTACGACGACTGCGAGTCGAAGACCGGCTCGAACGTGATGCCGTGATTCTCGGTACGCCACACGCCGCCCGATGCGACGGCGATGAACCAGCGCGAGCTGTCGACGGAATCGACGGCGAGATCCGCGATTCGGCCGGACGCGAGCGCCGGTCCGATCCCGCGGAACTTCAAAGCACCGATCTCCAACGCGCTGGGTTTCGACGACGTGATGCCGTCGTCCGCCTGCGCGAGCAGGGGCGTCAGCGCGAACAATGCAACGCAAAGGGTCCTCATGGCCGAAGAATCTAGCCGGCACCCCACTCGGATCGCACGCGGCTCTGCGTCACCGGTGGAAACCGACTAGGATTCCGACTCCACCCGCCACCACCTGGATCAAGGAGTTCTCATGATGCACCCGCTCTGCGCCGTTCTCGCCGTCTGCACCGCAGCCGCAGTCGCCCAAACCCCAGCCTGCGTCGGTGTGAACGACACGAACACGATCTCGTCCG
This sequence comes from bacterium, assembly GCA_024743115.1. Taxonomy (GTDB): domain Bacteria; phylum Planctomycetota; class UBA1135; order UBA1135; family UBA2386; genus JAGQRA01. The sequence continues at coordinate 197,900 of JANSXC010000005.1, forward strand.
GCGCCATCACGCAGTTCGGGTTCGGCGGCCAGAACTCCTTCGCCTGGCAGTACACGCCAACCACGACGCAACTGATCCAGGCCGCCCAGGTCTTCACGGAGAACGCGTTGCTGACCGGCGACCGCTTCATGGCGGTCGAGATCTGGGACGACGTCAACGGCCAACCCGGCAGTCGCCAGGCCGGCGGCGCGTGGAAGATCAACAACTCGCGACCGACGGGCTGGCAAGGCGCCAACCTCGACAGCCTCGTGATCCTCCAGCAGAACGTGCCGATCTGGTTCGTCTGGGTCGAGCCCGGTTTCAGCCGACCAATCATCGAGCCAGGGGGCAGCACCGTCCTGCCGGCGCAGGGGCGAGCGGGCACGGGCAGCTGGACGAGCACGAGCGCTTCGGCACCGAAGTTCCGCCTCTTCTGCAACTACCTAGACGACGCGAACTCGAGCTGGCAGGGCGTCGGATGCGCGCTGTCGAGCGGCACCATGCCCACCGTTCACAACGTCGAGCAACCGATGCTCGGCAACGCCGACTTTTGTTTCGAGATCAACGGCTGTCCGCCCGGGGGCGCCGTCTTCGTCGCACTGGGTGGCAACCCCGGCTTCAACTCAATGCCGATCACCGGCTTCCCGTCCGGCTGTGATCAGCACACCGACGCGTTCGCGTCGCTGCTACTGTTCGCCGGCACCGGCGACACGCGTGGCCCCGATTTCAGCGGCTACGCCCCACTCGAGTTCGCGATCCCGAGCAACTCGGCCTTCGCCGGCACGTTCCTCGCGGTGCAAGCGATCCCGCTGGATCTTGGCGCCACGGCGCCGCTGCCGTTCGGCACGAGCAACGCGCAGCGCGTAACGCTGTTCTGATCGAAAGAGCGAGCGAACCGCGCGCCCAAGCCCAAGGCTCTACCAACCGGGCGCAGCGAACTGACGGCCGAGCTGCACCAGACCCGATGCAGCGAAGTGGATGCCGTCGGCGCGCAGCTCCAGTCGAGCCGTCGCGATCGCTTGGCATCGCGCGAGCTGGCTCGCGACCGCGAGCTGCGCCCGCCGCACCGTGTGGACGCCGGGGCCGGCGAGCCGCGCTAGGTAAGGCGAAACCAGCGCCAGCCGGATCATCGGCGGCTCGGTACCGACGAGCCCGCGTCGGCGCAGATCCTGGCGAAGTACGGTGCAGAACTCGAAGAGCTCTTCCTCGTAGGCCACCGCGAGCTTCGGAAAGACCGAGTCCGTCTCGCCCTGAGAGATCGCAACGAGGCGAACCCGCGGCTCATAGCCGAGCGCACGCAGCGACCGAGCCGCAGCATCCAATCGCAACGTGAGCAACAGGTAGAGCTCGCCGGCACGCGCGTTCCATTCGTTCCACTCACCGGGGTATGGCCCCATCGCCGTAGCCGACACCGCGAACTTGATGATCCAGACCTCGCGACCGCGGTGAGCCACGGAGTCCGCGATTCCGACTTCACAACCGAAGAAGGGCCCCGGACCGAGATCGTGCGAGTTCTGGCCCGCGTGCACCGGCTGCCACTCGCGCTCGATCGGCCGCCAGATGCGGGCGCCCGGCAACGGCTGCCGCAGCGGCGTCTCGAGTTTCTGAACGCGCCCGTATCCCAAGGCGTTGCTCTGCCCGATCAACACCACGACGTCGGCAACCACACTCGGCACCGGCTCGAGCGCTTCCGCCACCGGCGGCAACCGCGATTCGTCGACGGCCAGATCGCCAACGCGCTGATCATCGATACGGGGAGACGTCTGCGCCGCCAGCGATGCGGCGCAGATCAAAAGTAGGGACAGGCGCATGCTCCACCTCTGGGGTCGGAACGCACGAAAGGGCATCTTTCCATAGCTTGGAAAAGCCGTGGGTAACGCGACGTTGCTCCGACATCGCGAAACTCGCCGGCGACCCGAAGCGTTGGCTGCTCGACAGGATGACCAGCGATCGCAACCAACCGCTGCCCGCGGGACTCGCGGTGCGCGCCGCGCGGCAGGAGTATCTCGACGAGAACGGGTTCACCGTCGCCGCCTACGACGCGCCTCGTACCGAAGCGATGTTCCTGCGAATCAAGTTTTCGGTGCCGAACACCCCACGCCATCAATGGGCCATCCGGCGACACGACCTTCATCACGTCGCCACTGGGTTCGGCACCGACCTGCGCGGCGAGGGCGAGATCTCGGCTTGGGAACTTCGCGGCGGAGTTCGCAGCCTCGGACTCTACACCGGCTCGATCGTGCTGCTCGGCTGCCTCATGGGACTCCTGATCGCGCCACGCCGCACCATTCGAGCATGGCGCAGCAGTGCCGGGCGCTCTCTGTTCGGCGACTCACAGGCGCGCGACTACGACACGCTGCTCGAACTCAACGTCGGTGAACTGCGCGAGCTCCTCGGCGTGCCGCAGGACGGACTGTTCGTGGGCCGACGCGGGGTCTATCCCGGCGCCGCACACTGATCACTTCCGCTTCCAAGCGCTGCCACCGTAGTACGGATAGCGATCGAACTGCTCGGCGCCCCCGATGACGCGGGGATCGGCCGTTGCACGCAGCGCCGCAAACAGTCGGTCGTGCAACCGCGCGACCGTCGTGGCGTGATCGGGATCGGCCGCCAGGTTGCGGAGCTGATCCGGATCTTTCTGCATGTCGTACAGCTCGCGCGCCGGCCGCTTGCCGAAGCAGAGCGCGTAGCAACGCTCGACATCGGGATCGGCGCGATTCTGCAGGATGTAAGACTTGGTGATGCCCTTGCCGACCGAACGCGCAGGGTCCGTGTCGCCGTAGAGCGGCGGATCGCCGACCGGCCAGCGGTCCGGTTCGAAGTTGTGGATGTAGGCCCAGCGCGCCGTGCGGATTCCGCGCGACGGGTAGCCGGAGTGATCCGGGCGACACGGCACGTGACGTTCCTTGCCGAAGACGACCGCGTCGCGGGCCGGCGACGGTTCGCGGGCGTCGAGCAGTGGCCAGAGCGAGCTTCCGGTAACGACGTCGGGGACCGCGACCCCCGCCACCTCGAGGAAAGTCGGCGCCAGATCGACGAGTGAAACGAACTCGCTCACCCGGCGCCCGGCGGCAACACGCGAGCCGAAACGGATCGCGAGCGGCACGCGCACCCCCATGTCGTAGAGGTTGCTCTTACACCGCGGGAACGGCATCCCGTGATCACCCGTCACGACGATGATCGTGTTGTCCAGTTCGCCGCGTTCTTCGAGCAGCGCGATCGCCGCCGCGACGTCGCGATCGAAACGCTGGACCTCGAAGTAGTAGTCCGCGATGTCGGAACGCACCGTCTCGACATCGGGGTAGAACCCCGGCACGTTCACGTCGTCGACGGCGATGCCACTGCGCTTTCCGGACCCCGGGTCGTAACCGCGATGCGGGTCGTGCGCGCCGAGCCAGAAACAGAACGGCGCTCCCTCGGGCCGGGCCGCGAGGAATGCAGCGAAGCCTTTGCCGTAGCGCTTACCCGCGGGATGCGTATCGGTGTAACCGCCGACCTTCAGCCGGCCCGGCCCCCAGCTCTTGCGCCAGTGGCCGACGTGATAGCCGGCTTTCTCGAGCAGCAACGGATAGACCGGCACGGCAACGTCGAGCGAGGACCAGAGATTCGCACCGTGACCCAGTCGCCAGTGATACTGGCCCGTGAGAATGGCATTGCGACTCGGGGTGCACGACGGACTCGAGACGTAGGCGTGCTCGAACAGCACGCCCTCGCGCGCGATGCGATCGAACGCGGGCGTGGCCACGACCCGATCGCCACAAGCCCCGGCATGCGGCCAACCCCAGTCGTCGGCGATGCAGAACAGGATGTTCGGCAACCGGCGCTCGGCCTCTTCCTGGGCCGCGGCGAATCGCGCCACGGACACAGCGGCACAGAGCAGCCAGAGCCCCACCCGGGCTCGGGAGTTCATCGCGGCTGCACCCGTGGCACCCGCACGATCTCGTTCCCCGCTGCCGTCGCCACGGCGAACGGGAAGCGCTGGTTCGAAGCCGCCGCGCCCCACCGCCCCTGCTTGTCGAGCGCGATGAAGCAGATGCTCAGTTCGTAGCCCTTGGGATCGAGTCGGGCGATCCGGTGAACGGCCTCCTCACAGGCAGCCTGCGGGTGCATCCCCTGCCGCATGTACTCGACGACGAGGAACGAACCGCAGTAGCGCATGATGTTCTCGCCGAGCCCCGTCGCGCCCGCCGCGCCGACCTCGTTGTCGACGTAGAGCCCGGAACCCAGGATCGGCGAATCGCCGACGCGCCCGGGCAGCTTGCCGCCGGCACCGCTCGTCGAGCAGCCGCCGGCGAGCTCGCCATCGGCATCGAGCACGAGCAACGCCACCGTGTCGTGACCGCGCCCGTCGATGTCGGAAGAACGCTCGCCCGCGACCCACTTGGCCTTGAGCGCGTCGTAGGGCTCGGTGTCGATCGACTCGACGCCGTGCTCGAGCGCGAACCAGCGCGCGCCTTCGCCGACGAGCATCACGTGACGGCAGTGATCCATGACCGCGCGCGCGGCGCTGATCGGATGCACGATGCCTTCGACCCCTGCAACACTGCCCGCGCGCTGCCCCGGTCCGTCCATGATGCAGGCGTCGAGCTGCGGGTAGCCCGCCGCGTTGGGGCGACCCTCGATGCCGACCGAACCGTCCGAGCTGCGCCGTTCGATCTCACGAATCCCGGACTCGACCGCGTCGACGCGCGAACCGCCGGCGCGCAGTTTCTCGAACGCATGTTCGTTCGCGATTTTGCCGAACGGCCAGGTCGCGATCATCAATGGGCGCGAGCCCTGCGGAGCACCCGCGGTCGACGTCGTGCCGGGAGCACCGGCACATGCAGCAAGCGACAAGAGAACGAACGCGAGACTGACGGCTTTCATCGTGATCAGCGCAGCATAGACACTCACCTCGATGAGCCGACGACGTATCCCGTCATCTCGAGGTACCCGCGCCCGCTCACCGGCCGACCGCCGCGGGTCCCGGTGACGGCAACCGCTCCCTCCCAGTATCGCACGAGCGTTCGCAGCTCCTGATCGGGCAGCAGCGGCGTCACGTCGAGCCGGAACGCCGGCTCTTCACACACGAGCCGCCAGCGGGCCGGATAGCGCGCGCCGCCATCGGCGGCGGTCCATTGCCCGTTCGACTCGACCGCCATGCGGTCTGGCAGCAGTCGATCGACGCGGCCATCGGAGTGCACGAGACAACCGCGACTCCACGGGTCACTCGAGCCGTCGACGCGTCGCAGGCGATACCACATCACCTCCGTGTCGTCGTCGAGCTGCAGCGAGAACCAATCCCAACCCACCTGGTCGGAGCCGAGTGCGGACGTGCTCCACTCGCGATCGAGCCAGCCGCTGCCCTGCACTTCGTGGCGTTCGTCCCCGAGCGCAATCGTGCCGCGGATCGGCAGTCGCGTTAGCGAGTAGTAGATCGACGCGTTGCCCGGTTCGGCGCTCTTCTGACTCAGACCGCGATCGCCTTGGAAGACCATCGGCTTACCCGACGCTACGTGAAGCTCGAACGCGAAGTCGTCGTCGCCGGCTGCGAGTCGCAGCGGCAGCAACCCGTCGCCGCCGACCTCAGCGCGCGCAGACCAGTCGGCACAAACGATCTGCAGCGGCCCATCGACGCCGCCGGTAACGCTACCGAGCCCCGCGGCCGAACGCGCCAGGCGCTCGGCATGGTGAAATCGCTGGCCGTCGATATCGGTCACCGCGGCATGCGCGAGAACCATCTCCCGAGCAGCCAGCGTCGCGACCCGCGCCTCGCCCGCGCTCCGCGGCGCGAGGGCCTGCCGGAAGAACACGAGCAGGATTCCGAATCGGCGGCCTGCCGCAGTGTCGAGGTTGGCCGTGACATACCACCATTCGGTCCGAAATCCCCGGTGCGGTCCGTGATCGCGCGGGAACTCGAGTTCGGGTGGCGCAAGCGCGCGCTCGTAACCGGCCGAACTGCCATCGTCCCCGAGTATCTCGGCCACACCGACCCGGCTATCGTCGGCCACGCCCGTCACTCCGTCGCCACCACACGCCGCGAGCATCGCGAGCAATCCAGCGAGCAGCCATCGAGTTGCGTTCGTGGTCATGGAACCGTCTTGCGATCAACCTTCCTGCAGGGCTCGCGCGGGTCGCATCCGCGCGAACCGAACCGCGGGCCAGATCCCCGCGAGCGACGCCGCCACGACGGCCAGCACCGCCGCTTCGACGAGTGCCCCGCCCGGCACCGTGACCTCGACGAGCGACCAGCCGAACGACACCCGATTGATGACGTGCGCGAGCAGCTGACCGATCACGAGGCCGAGCGGGATCGCGAGCGCCGCCGCAATCACACCGAGCAAGACGGTCTGGCCGATGACGACGACGCCGATCCGCGACGGCACCGCCCCGAGGCAACGCAGCAGCCCGATCTCGCGAGCGCGCTCGAACTGCAGCGAAGAGAACGCCGAGTAGATGCCGAAGAACGCGACCGCGAGACACAGCAGGCGCATGACGCCCGTAATGGCGAACGTCCGGTCGAAGATCGCGAGCGAGGTCTCACGTAGGTCGCGCTGAGAACGCACGATCACGTTCTGTGGCGCCGCCTCGGCCGCTGCCGCGCGGACTGCCGCCGCGAGCTGCTCCGGATCGCCGCCGTCCGACGCCTCGAAGCCCATCGCCGTCACGCCGACACTTGCGATCCCGGCGAACCACGTGGCATCGACGATCACCTCGCCGCGCTCGTTGGCGTAGTCGCGATAGAGCGCCGCAACCCGCACCTTCGCATCCCGGAGCGGCGCCACGATCGTGAGTTCGTCACCGACCTGCAGCCCCCAGCGAAACGCCAGCGGCTCGCTGACCCATGCCACAGCCGCATCGATTCCGGTCCCGACGTCCCCCGCATCGCCGGCGAGGAACGGCCACGCAGCGCGATACGCCGCCGACGCCTCGATGCCCACGACTTCGATTTCGCCGCGATGCTCCCCGGTCGCGAGTTCGAGCCGCGCGCGACGGTAGAGCGTCCGGCCCACGATTCCCGGCACCCGCCCACAAGCCGCGACGATCGCATCGTCGATCGGCTGGTCGCGCTCGTCGACCCCACCCGGGATGGAGACATAGACGTCGCCCGGCAACACCTGCCCCAACCAGCTCGCCACGCTGCCGCGAAAGCTCGTCACCAGCACCGCCATGCCAATCGTCGTCGCGACCGCGAGCACCATGGCCGCGACGGGCAGCGCCAGATGCCCGCGAGCCGAGGCCGTGCTACGCACGACGTAGCGCGCGAACGGCCCCAGGCGAGCAACCACGCGAGCCGCAAACCGCAGCAGCAGCTCCATTGCGGGCGGCGTGAGCGCGACTGCAGCCGCGAGCACGAAGAACATACCGAGGTACCCCTGCACGAGACGGTCGCCGACCGTGACGAGCAACAGCGCCCCCAGCAGCGCAGGCGGCAGGCTCCAACCGACCGCGCGCAGGAGCCGCGGCGATCGTTGAGCCGCCGCGCCGGCATTGGCCGTCACGAGCACTTCGCGCGGCGACACGCGGGCCGCCGCGACGGCCGGCGCGGCAGCCGCGACCACGGTGACGGTGACGCCTGCGAGCCCGGCTAGCGTGAGCTGCCACGGATCGAGATCGAGCACAGGCATGCCGAACGTCGCGTAGTGATCGTTCAGCGTACGAACGATCGGCGTCAGCAGTTCCCCCGCCGCAACGACCCCGAACGCAACACCGAGCGCACTGCCGAGGATGCCGAGCAGCAGCGCCTCGAGAGCAACGACGAGTCCGAGCGCGCGCGCCTTCGTCCCGAGCGCGCGAAGAACGCCGAACGACCGCCGCCGCGCCACGACCGACAGGCGCATGGTCTCGTGCACGAGGAACGCGCCCACGAGCAGCGATAGCAGACTCATCGCCGTGACATTGACGCGAAAGCCCTGCGTCAGCTGCGCCAGACTGCGACCCCCGCGGCCGACCCGTTCCAGCCGGGCCAGACCACCGCAGGCAGCGACCGCGCGCTGCACGAGCGTTTCGTCGGAAAGGCCACGCGCGGCGAGGCGCAGGTCGAGCCGGTCGATTCGATCGAGCCGCCCCGTCCACTCTTGCGCCGTCGCGATGTCGACGACCAACGTGTCGCGCAACCCAGCCGCGACGTTGGCCGGCGGCGCGATCGTCCCCAGGCAACGCGCTCGGCAGAGGCGACCGCCGACCGACAGATCGAGCTCGGTGCCCACCGCGAGTCCGAGTCGTCGCAGCAGCTCGGCGGTCGCGACGAACCCGCCGGGCTCGGTCACGAGACGCCCGACCGGCACGTCGCCCGCCCGCGGCCCGGACCACGGGCGCAGCTCCACGTCACCGAACGGGTCGACGCCGAGAACGCGCAAGACCGTGCGCTCCTCGCGATCGGGCACCCGCGCGATCGCGTGGATCGACGGCGCGACGCCGCGGCCACGGAGCATTGCGCGTACGACCCCATAGCTCGTGGCCGGCAGCCCATCGGGCCCGCCGACGATCGCATGGGTCGCCGCACCGGTCACCGCGTCGACCGCGCGATCGAACGCCCGTTCGGCCGTGCCCTGACTCGCACGCATCGCGGTCAACAGGGCTACCCCGGCGGCGATTCCGAGAAGCGTCAGCAGGGTCGGCAACGGATTCCGCCAGTGATGCCGGAACCCTTGGCGCAGCAGCAGCCTCAAACGCGGACCTCGTCGTCGCACGAGTGCAGCAACCCGGAGTCGAGCCGCAGCGACCGGTCACAGATCGCTGCCGCCGACCGGCTGTGGGTCACGAGGACCACCGCGCACCCATCTTCCTGGCGCAGCCGCGAGATCAGATCCAGAACGATCGTGGCAGCCGCGTCATCGAGGTTGCCCGTCGGCTCGTCACACAACAGCACGGCCGGTCGAACGCTGACCGCGCGGGCAACGGCGACCCGCTGCTGTTCGCCGCCGGACAGCACCGCCGGCCACGCCGCAGCGCGGTCCCCGAGGCCGACGCGATCGAGCACTGCCGCCGCCCGCGCCCTGGCCTCCGCCCCGGACACCCCCGCGAGTTCGAGGGGCAACGCCACGTTCTCGGCGACCGTGAGAGTCGGCAGCAGATGGAACGACTGGAACACGAACCCGAAGACCCGGGTCCGTAGCTCGGCTCGCGCGTTCTCCGCCGCGCGACCGACCTCGACGCCCGCCGCGAGAATCTCGCCGCCGTCCGCGTCATCGATCCCCGCGATCAGATTGAGCAGCGTCGACTTGCCCGAACCGCTGCGACCGAGAATCGCAACCGCTTCACCGCGGGCAACGGTCAGGTCGACCCCGCTCAGGACCGTCCGGTCACGGCCGCCCTCACGTACGGACTTGCGCACGGCGGCGAGCCGCAGGATCGGGTCGGCTTCGGTCATCGCCCGAATGTTCGCATGGCGACGACGAGGAGTTGCACGCCAGTTCGAGTCGGACCGAGAACGGCGAAACCGGACCCCGGAGCCGATCTCGGGATCGCCGAGGTCGCGGTGCCCCGAAAGAACCCGTAAGATCCGCGCGGCGCCTCGAAAGGGAAACCGACCGCCATCGGATTCGGCGCCCTCGAACCATGCCTGACTCGTCATTCTTTCGCCTCCTTCGCGACCGTGACGCAATGGAGGAGATCCTCGAGCTGAGTACGAAGGGTCAGCCGCTGCGCGGCGCCCAGGAACTCGGCATCGACAGCAAGCGCATCGAGCGCATTCTCGACCCCGGCAGCAGCGCTCTCGAGTCAACCGGCGGCTCGCACGGGCCGAGCGCGGATCTCGAAGCCGTGGTGCGGCTGCACGCGCGTCCCTCGTTGATCGTCAGGCAGGGTGAGGTCACGGTCGGCGACAGCAAGGTCTGGCAGAAGCGCTTCCGACATCACGATCGGCTCAGCGCCGCAATCGCCGCCGTCGGGCGCGTCAACGTCGTCAATCACGCGTCGTTCGACTGGATCGGCACGGCGTGGCAGATCGCCGAGAAGACGATCATCACGAACCGCCACGTTGCACTCGATTTCGCCGAAGACGACGACGCCGATTGGCCATTCGCCAAGGGCGCCAACGGTCGCACCATGGCCGCCAACGTCGACTACCTGGCGGAGCACGACCGAACCGAGGCGCGCAAGTTCCGCGTCTCGCGCGTGCGCTGGGTGTGGCACGGCCCCGGACCGACTTCCGACCTCGCACTGCTCGATGTCGAGGGTGACGACCTGCCGCCCCCGATCACGTTGTCCGAGGACGAATGCCGCGTGGATCAGTTCGTCGCCGCGATCGGGTATCCCGCGCGCGACAGCCGCAACGAGGATGCGGCCATGGCCCGCATCTTCGACAACATCTACGGCGTCAAGCGTTGCGCCCCGGGCCAGATCACCGAGCTGAGCAGCCGACGGATGGAACACGACTGCTCGACCCTCGGCGGCAACTCGGGTTCCGCGATCATCGACCTCGAAACCGGCAAAGCCGTCGGCCTGCACTTCGGGGGCTCGTTCAAGAAAACCAACTACGCCGTGCCGGCGGCAGCCATCCAGACAGCGCTGCAGCGCTCCGACACGAAGGTGAGCGTCGCGGCCAAGCCGGGTGGAGCCTCCGCAATCGGGAAGCCAACGGCCGCCAGCCCGGCTGCCGCGAGTGCGCCGACCGCGAACGCAGCGACACCCAGCGCGCAAGCGGTTACAGCCGCAGCACCGACCGTAGCTCCTGCGGTCCCCCCCCAGGCAGGCGCGATCGAACGTATCCTGCAACAGATCGCAACGGCTCGGCACGAGGTCGAGTCGGCGTTCGCGGCCCTCCGCACCCAGGTCGACTCGGCCAAAGACGCACTGCCCGCGAAAGCAGCCTGCACGCTGCTGGAGACGCTGCGCAACGAGCGCCGCGACGACGTGCTCGTCACGCTCGGCCGGTTGATCGTCGCTCGCGGCCAGAACCATCCGGCAGTGCACCGCCTGCTCGCGCAGGGCCAGATCGAGACCGGAGCGCTCGACGACGCGATCGACAACCTCGCGCAGACGGCTTCGGATCTCGACCGCCGGCTCGCGGCGGCGACCGACCCGACCGCGGCGGCCGAAGCGCTCTGGATTCGCCGCGAGCAGGCCGAAGTTCAGGGCCTGCTGGGTCGCGCCTACAAGCAGCGCTACGTCGAAGCCAACCCGACCCGTCAACAGCCGCGCTCCGCCGACGCGGAGAAGGCGCTGAAGTGCTACGGCGACACCTACCGCGCCTCGCCGGTCGAAAACCTCTGGCACGGCATCAACTTCGTCGCGCTGCGCCATCACCAACATCGACTGACGCGCATGTCGGAGAACGACCGCGACGCCGAGGCCGACCGCATCGCCACGGACATCCTGCGCAACATCGACGTGCTCGAGAAGATGGGACAGGCCACCGAGTGGGACGTCGCGACGCGTGCCGAAGCCGAACTCGCGTTGGGGCGCGATTCCGACTTCGCGGCGACGGTCGAGAAGCTGCTCACGCACGACGGCATGACCGCCTTCGTCGCCCGCAGTTTCCGCCGGCAGCTCGTGCAGGTCTGGGAACTCGAGGACGCGACGAGCCCGGGCCAGACCGTGCTGCCGCGGATCGACGCGTGGCTCACGGCAGCCCGGAAGGCGAAGTCCGCCGCGCTCGACGCCAGCGCGAGCACCGCCGACGCAGCGCGCATGCAAGCGCCGGCGAAGGCGGACGTTCAGACGACGACCGAGGACAATCGTGGCGTTCGCCGCGCCCGCAGCCTCGCACGCATCGGCCCGAGCTTCTACACGGGTGAGGGTTCCGGTTTTCTGCTCGATCCTGCGGCGATCTGGCCGGATTACTCGGGCGAGCCGAATCTCTTCCTGCTGACCAACGCGCACGTCTGCGATCCGGCGGCCAAGGAGGACGGCACCAAGGCGCCGTTCCATCCGCGCACGGCACGGTTCGCGTTCCTCGGTCCGACCGGCGAGATCGGGCGGGAGGTACTCGTCGCTTCGGCCGAAGCGCTCTGGTCCTCGCCGCCCAATGAACTCGACGCAACGCTGCTGATGCTCGAGAAGGGGCCAAAGACGGAGCTCTTCCCGCCGCGAGAATCGATGCCCGTGACCGGCGACAGCACCGCGGTCGTCGGCTACCCGCTCGGCGGCAGCCTCTACTTCTCGGCCAACCAGAACGTCATCGGCAGCGTCGAGGAGCGCTACCTGACCTACACCACGAAGACCGAACCGGGCATGAGCGGTAGCCCGGTCGTCGATGGGGACTGGCAGCTCGTGGGCCTCCACCGTCACTACGCCCGCGAGAAGCAGCAGAACGGCGGCGTGCGCATCGATCGTATTCTCGCGGCGATCAGAACGGCCCTCGAACCGAAGTTCGGCAAACAGGGCCCGAAGCCATTCGCCGATCCGGCCAAGGACTGAAGCCGGCCCGCGGTCAGATCCGGTAAAGAGGGGTCCACTGCACCCCACGCCAAGCCTCGCCACATGACTTCCGAGATGGACGAACATCACCCGCGGCACGTCGACCGCTACCGCATCCTCGATGTCCTGGGCGAGGGCGGCATGGGCGTGGTCTATCTCGCCGAGCAAGAGGAGCCGGTCAAACGCCGGGTCGCGCTCAAACTGATCAAGCTCGGCATGGACAGCCGCGCGATCGTGCACCGCTTCGAACAGGAACGGCAGGCGCTGGCCCTGATGGACCACGAGGGCATCGCGCGGGTCTACGATTGCGGTACGAGCGAGCGCGGCCAGCCGTACTTCGTCATGGAGCTCGCCAAGGGCGTGTCGCTGACGCGCTTCTGCAAGCAACAGCGCCTGTCGCTGGACGACCGCATCCTCCTGATGCAGCAGGTCTGCGCTGCCGTACAACACGCGCACCAGAAGGGCGTGGTGCACCGCGACCTCAAGCCCGGCAACGTGCTCGTGAGCGATGACGGTGGCCGCATGCAGGTCAAGGTCATCGACTTCGGCCTCGCCAAGGCAATGGGACAGAAGCTCGTCGAAGGCACGCTCTTCACCGAGGCCGGCCAGATCGTCGGCACGCCCGAATACATGGCGCCCGAGCAGGCGGACCCCACGAACCAAGACATCGACACGCGCGCGGACATCTACTCGCTCGGCGTCATGCTCTATCAGATTCTTGTCGGCTCGCTGCCGTTCCCGACACGGAAGCTGCGCCAGGAAGGCCTGCTCGAATGGCAGCGCGTGCTGCGAGAACAGGACCCGCCCAAGCCGAGCACGATGCTCATCTCGATCTCGGACAACCGGGCCGAAGTCGCCGAGCGGCGCCGCACCAGCGTGGGCGCACTCAAGCGCGTGCTCCAGAACGATCTCGACTGGGTCGTGCTCAAGGCACTCGCCAAGGAACGCAATCGCCGCTACCAATCGCCTTCCGAGCTCGCGGCGGACCTACAACGGTATCTCGATCACGAACCGCTCGTCGCCGGCCCACCGAGCGCGTTCTATCGGCTGCAGAAGATGCTGCGGCGCTATCGGGGCCATGCGATCGTGGCGTGTCTGATCCTGCTCGCGCTGATCGGCGGCGGCATCACGACTCTCGTGCAGTATCTCCATGCCGAGGAGGCACGCGCCGAGGCGCAGACCAACCTCGACACCGTTCAACGGCTGCTGGACTTCGCTGCGGCACACGTACTGCGCGACCGCGAACCGACGCTCTATCCCGCGACGCCGGACCGCGCGCCCGCAATGCGAGCATGGCTCGCCGAAGTCGATGAACGTGTCCAGCGACTCGAGTCGTACCGGGAGAGCGCCCAGCAGATCGACGTCGAAGACTCGACAGCCGCCAAGGAACTGCGCCGCGCGATCACGGACCTCGACGAGCTGATTCGACTGCGACCGCTCGTGGCGGAGCGGCTGGCCCGCGCCGAATCACTGGCCGAGCAGACGATCACGGCCGAGCTGGCGGCGTGGGGGCTGGCCCGCCGTGAGGTCGCCGAATCGCCACACTACGAAGGCGTCGAGCTGACGCCGCAGCTGGGGCTCGTACCGCTCGGGGCGAACCCGCAGGGCTATCAGGAGTTCTGGCACGCCTCGAGCGGCACCCAGCCGACGCGCCGCGCCGATGGCACGCTCGCCATCAATCCCGAATCGGGCATCGTGCTGGTTCTGCTGCCGAAGGCCAACCAGGCCGCCAACGCGTTCTTCCTCAGTAAGTACGAGGTGACGCAGGCGCAATGGCAGCGAGCGATGGGACACAACCCATCACTCATGCGTCCGCCGGCTGCCCGCGTCGTCACGCGCCGGAGCGGCAACCGGATCGTTCGCATCCAGATGCATCACCCGGCCGAGAGCGTCAGCTGGCACCACTGCCAGGAGTTTGCACAACGGATGGACCTGCGCCTGCCGCGCGAAGGCGAGTGGCAATGGGCCGCGCGCGGCACCAGCGAACTGCCGTTCGTCTGGTCCGATGACGTCAGGCAACTCGGGGGCAAAGAGAACCTCTTCGATCTCAGCCGGAGTCCACGAGCACCCCAGCAGAGCGGCCTCGACTATGACGACGGGTATCCGCTCCACGCCCCGGTCGGGACGTTCTCGCCCAACGGATTCGGACTTCACGACATGCTGGGCAACGTGTCCGAGTGGTGTCAGGATCTCTACGAGAGCGATGACCCCACGGACTCAAAGCCATGGCGCCGCGTCTTCCGCGGCAGCAATTTCCACGTCCCCCTCGCGGTAGCAAGAGTCACGTTTCGCCAATACGACAACCCACGCGGCGTCAATCAGGTTCGCGGTGCACGTTTCGCACGCGACCTGCGCCGCAACGATAGCAGGAAGTAGACCGCCCCATCCGGTGCGGCCCGGACAAGACCTGCGCGGCAGGGCCTACGCGGCCGGAAAACGCGGCAGAAGGGCCGCCGCGATCAGGCGTCGCGGCCTTCGGGCGGAACGATGATTACGCTGACCGAGCCCCCGGGGTACACCTCGTCCCCCACGACGGAGCCTTCGGAGTTCGACTTGATCTGCGCACTCTCGACCTTCTCCTCGGAGTAGTCCGACCCGTTCTCGACCGTGAGGGTGACTTCGTGCCCCCCGCAATCAGCGCGGGCAGCCTTGACGGTCCAGTCCTTGAAGTTGGGGATGGTGTATGCCATGGGCCGATTATCCGCGCGCCGGGAGCTGATTGCTACAGTGAGAAGCGAGCAGGCGACACACTCCTTACAAGCCCGGATAGCGCAGGTCGATCTCGGCTCGACCTGCAGTCGCTTCCCGCAGGGCCACCTCGAACTCCGCCGCCCGATCGACCGGCACGTCGATCACGATTCGGGTCGACTCGCCATACTCCGCAATCCGAGGCTCCAGCGCCGCGCGATGCAGCACGCCGGCCACGGCACCGGCCCGAGCATAGTCGTGGCGCACGGTGACCTCCGCAGTCAGAACGTGCTCGACCACGGTCGCGACCTCGAGCGCCTCGCGCGCCGCGCCCCCATAGGCGCGGATCAGGCCACCCGTTCCGAGTTTGGTGCCACCGAAGATCCGACTGACGACCACGAGTACCCGGGTCAGTTCGAGCCGATCGATCTGTTGAAGGATCGGCACGCCGGCCGATCCCGAGGGCTCGCCGTCATCACTGGACAGGAAGCGTGCGGCGTCCGCGCCGAGCCGCCAGCCGAACGCATGGTGATTGGCCTTGGGGAACTCCGAACGAATCTCCTTCAAGGCGGCAGCGATCGCCGCCTCGTCCTCGACCGGCACGACCGTCGCGATGTGACGGGAGCCCTTGATCTTGTCGGGCTCGTGACGGCAGCGCTCCGCGACGGTCTGGAACGATCGCAACATCGTGCCCCCATCGAACCTCAATCCTGCGCTGGATCCAGTTCGTGTGCTTGAATCTCGGGATGCTCTGCACGTCTCGTCGGGCCAGCCTCCGGTCGGCCGCACTCGCAGCAACCCTGGCAATCGCGATGCTGGCGACGCTCGCTGCCCCGGTCTTCGCACAAGCCAGGCCGAACGTCGTCCTCTTCTTTACCGACGACCAGGGCTACGGCGATCTGTCCGGCGCCGGCAACCCGACGATTCACACCCCGCACCTCGACGCGCTCGCCAGCGGTGGGATGAAGCTCACGCAGTTCTACGTCGGCAGTCCCGTGTGCTCACCTTCGCGGGCAGCCCTGCTGACCGGCTGTTACCCCAAACGGGTCAGCATGCACCGCCATGTGATCTTCCCCGAGTACGACTACGGACTGCATACGGACGAAATCACGCTCGCGGACCTGCTGCGCGACGCCGGGTATCGCACCGGCTGCTTCGGCAAATGGCACCTCGGCCATCGACCCGGCCTGCTACCACTCGACCAGGGCTTCGACCGCTTCGCCGGCGTGCCGTACTCGAACGACATGTCGCAGTTCCACCGCAAGAAGGGCAACAAGTACCCCCATCGCCTGCCGTGGATCGAGGATCGCAAGGTCGTCGAGTGGGAACCCGATCAGCGCCTACTGACGCGCCGGTCGACGGATGCCGCGATCGAGTTCATTACCGCCAGTCGCGGGGAACGGTTCTTCTGCTACGTGCCGTACTCGATGCCTCACATTCCGCTGTATGCGTCGAAGGAGTTCGAAGGCCGCAGCCCGCGCGGTCTCTACGGCGATGTGATCGAAGAGATCGACGCGAACGTCGGGCGCGTGATCGCGACTCTCGAAGAACTCGAACTCACGAACGACACACTGGTCCTCTTCTGCTCGGACAACGGTCCATGGCTGCCGTTCAAGGAACGGGGCGGCTCGGCCGGTCCGCTGCGTGGCGGCAAGGGCTCCAACTGGGAGGGCGGGCAACGGGTGCCATGCATCGTCAGCTGGCCGGGTGTCGTGCCAGCCGGCCGCGTGTGCCGCGAGGTGGCGACAGCCATGGATGTGCTGCCCACGATTGCGCGGTTCGCCGGCTCCGAGCTCGCCTCCCAGCCGAAGATCGACGGCCACGACATCAGCACGTTGCTGCTGGGCAAGGCTGGTGCGAAGTCGCCGACCGAAACGTTCCTCTACTACACGGCCAAGGGCGAACTCGCCGGCATCCGTCGTGGTCCGTGGAAGCTGCTCTTCGAACACGGCCTGTTCCACGTCGAGCGCGACATCAGCGAACAATGGGATCGGCGCAAGTCCTCGCGCGAGCTCGTTGCAGAACTGACCGCGCTCGCGAAGGATCGCGATGCCGAGATCACCGCGAACATGCGGCCGACCCGCAAGGTCGACGCGACCCTGTTCGACTCGGCTCGCTGATTCGGCGCGCGGGCGCGGCCAGCCGGGCGACTCAGTCGAGCCGATGGGCACGCAGTTCGGCGGCGAGCCGCCCGGTCAGGGCCAGCCGGACCATTCGACCCTCCGCTCGGAGGGACCACCAGGGATAGCGCCAGGTCGCGGGGTGATTGCGCTCGACCATCACGTGTCCGAGCCAGGCGAGCAGATAGGCGGCAAACGGCACCGCTGACATCGTCCACGGACACTGCTTGCACAACGCAACACCCGTCAGGCCGACCGCCACTACCGCCGCGACGTAGTGCAGCACCCGGCAACCGACCGTTCGGTGCTGGCCGAGATACCACGGCCAGAACTGCCCGAAGCTCGTCACGCCGCATCCACGGCCCGGCGCGGCAGGAAACCGCCCGCCGCCGGGATCTCGGCCGGCAGACCGACGCGCTCACGCCAAACCGCTAGCGGTACGTCCCAGCCCTCTTCCCAACGCTGGGCGAGAAACGGCCTGGCGTGGCGGCCGAGCTGGTAGCCGTGCGAGATGTGCGCCATGACGTCCCCGAGCCGATCGGGCTCCTTGGCGACATAACGCAGCAGTCCGCCGGTCGTGATCACCGCCGCGAGCGGCCGCCACGTCTGCGCCAATTCGAACGCCTTGACCGCCAGTTCACCCAGCCGATCGGAGTCGATGCCCGTGACGACGTGCCAGAGATCGTGGGTCTGCCGCATTCGCATCAGCACCCAGTCCAGGTCGTTCTTTACCTCGAGCTTGCGATAGTAGTCGGCATCGAACCCGTGCTCACGAATGTGGCGGGCGAACTCGTGGCCGAGGGTCCCCACCGGCAGCTTCGCGAGTGCCTCGACGTCCACGGGCTGCGCCAGGTAACGCTCGCGCATCAACGCCGCGACCTCGGCATCTTCGCTGACACGCTCGACGATGCCCTTCGTCGCTTCGATATCCTTCAGTCCGTCCTCGATGTCGAAGACAGACTCCGTGCCCTCGGGGTTGCGGAGCATTCCGATGACGCCGCGGAGTGTACGAACGTAGGACAGCAGTGACATGGCACCGGTGATACGGTGACCGGGCACGGCGGTTCCGATCCTGATCACCTGGGACGGCAACTGGCGTAAATCGCGGCATCAGGACAATTCCGGTGTCGCCCTTCGCTGGCGACGCATGACGTGCCCACCCACGGGATCTCCCCGACGCACGATGCCACACTCGCGAGCCCGCAGTCGGCGATGATCAACCCGGTCGACGAAGCCTGCGGACCCTACCTAGTGGTCAACCCCGAGACCCCGACGGAACCAGGCTCGATACTCGGTAGTCACCGCAAGAAGACGGTGACCGGGACCCTCAAGCCGACAGCCGCCCTACCGATGTTGAACCCGAACGAGATCGATCGCGGTCGATGCCTGCCCAGGAGTTGCCAGCGATCGAACTCACGAAGTTCAGAGAGCTGTAGCCATCGGCAGGTCGGCGAGCCCTTGGCCGTCTGCGTAGCGTGCCCGTCAGGTGTTGGAGGAGACCTGCCGCGGCACGCTGCCCGACGTTTCGAGTAGCCTGTCGGGCGCTCGCAGCCATGAACCAACGCCCACCCTCGTTCGCACTCCTCGCGGCGCTGACCGCTTCGCTCGTCACCCTCGGCGCGACCCCGCTTCCGGCTCAGGACCCGGCCCCGGCACCAGACCGGCGCTCGTCGGAAGGAGAGGGGCCCTACGAACGCCTCTTGATCCGCGGCGCAATCGTCATCGATGGTACGGGCGCGCCGCCGCGCGGCCCCATCGACGTGCTGATCAGCAAGAACCGTATCGCCAGCGTCGGCGGGCCCGCGCTGCGACCGAGTCGGGTGATCGATGCTCGTGGCATGTATCTGCTGCCCGGCTTCGTCGACATGCACGCGCACGGCGGCGGCGGCACCAAGGCACCCGAGGTCGAGTACGTCTACAAACTATGGCTGGCACACGGCGTCACGACCGTGCGCGGGGTGCCGCTCGGCAGCCACGACTGGACCGAGCGCGAGAAGGCCCGCAGTGCCGCGAACAAGATCACGGCGCCCCGCATCTTCAACTACCAGCGACCCAACGGCGTGCACTCGGTCAAAGCGGCGGGTGAGTGGGTTCAGCGGATGGCGGCCAAGGGGATCGATGGCCTGAAGCTGGGGTCGTACGAACCGGAGATCATGGCGGCGCTGATCACCGAGGCGAAGAATCACCGGCTCGGGACCGTCGCGCATCTCGCCCAGACCGGCGTGGCCCAAATGAACGCGATCGATGCCGCGCGCCTCGGCCTGGACACGGTCACCCACTTCTACGGCCACTTCGAAGCCCTGATGCGTGATCACGTCGTCCAGCCGTGGCCGGCCGACATGAACTACAACGACGAGCAGATGCGTTTCGCGCAGGTTGCCAGGCTGTGGGACAAGATCTACCCGCCCGGCAGCTACGAGTGGAACGAGTACCTGCGGGAACACCTCGAGCTCGGCACGGTGTTCGACCCGACAATGACGATCTACGCGGCGAACCGCGACCTGATGCGCGCGCGCACCGCGGAATGGCACGACCGCTACACGCTGCCGTCGCTCATGGACTTCTTCGCACCGAGCCGCAAGCGCCACGGCTCCTACTGGTTCTATTGGAGCACCGCCGACGAAGTCGCGTGGCGCAACTTCTATCGCGTCTGGATGCAGCTCATCAATGACTACAAGAGTATGGGCGGTCGGATCACCACCGGTGCCGACGCCGGCTTCATCTACAAGACGTTCGGGTTCGCCTATATCGAAGAGCTCGAACTGCTGCAGGAAGCAGGGTTCCACCCGCTCGAGGTGATCCAGGCCGCGACGCAGAACAGCGCGCGTACGATCATGGAGCCGAAGGGTAAGCCAGCCGAGTTCGGCACCGTGAAGCGCGGCATGCTGGCGGATCTCGTGCTCGTGGAGGAGAACCCACTCGCGAACCTCAAGGTGCTCTACGGCACGGGTGCGCTCAAGCTCGATGACGAGACCGGAGAGCCCACGCGAGTCGGCGGCATCCGTTACACGATCAAGGACGGGATCGTCTACGACGCGAAACAGCTGCTCGCGGACGTCGCCGCGATGGTCCAGAAGCAGAAGGACGAACGGCGAGCCAGCGCGAAGAAGAAGTGACCCACCTTCGTTCGCTCTTCCTCGCTGTCGCGCCCGCGCTGATGGCTCTGTTCACCGGCTCGAGAACGGCGTGGGCCCAGGAACCCGGCAACGACCGCGTCGACTTTGCCCGCGACGTCCTGCCGATTCTGTCCGACCGGTGCTTTTCGTGTCACGGCCCCGACGCCCAGACCCGCAAGGCCGGCCTACGACTGGATGAGCAGCGGGCCGCGCTCGCGGTCATCCGGCCGGGCAGGCCGGAGGCGAGCGAACTCATTCGCCGAATCCACGCCGTTGACCACGAGGTGATGCCCCCGCGAGACTCCGGCCTGACTCTGACACCCACGGAGACCGCAATGCTGGCGCGGTGGATTCGCGAGGGAGCCGAGTGGTCACGGCACTGGGCCTTCGAGGCTCGCCGCGAGGTGGCCGTACCGCCGAGCGACTCGCAGTGGATCCGCAACCCGATCGATGCGTTCGTGCTCGCCCGACTGGCGGCCAACGGCCGGTCACCCAATCCGGCCGCGCAGCCCGCGGCGCTGTTGCGACGCGTGACGCTCGACCTCACGGGCGTCCCACCGACGCTCGCCGAGCTCGATGCGTTCCTGGCCGATTCGTCCGATGGCAGCTACGAGCGCGTAGTCGACCGACTGCTCGCGTCACCGCGCTACGGCGAACGCATGGCCTGGCCGTGGCTCGAGGCCACGCGCTACGCCGACACCGACGGCTATCAGGCGGACCCGACGCGCACGGCATGGCCGTGGCGCGACTGGCTCGTGCAGGCGCTCAACGAGAACGTGCCGTTCGATCGCTTCACGATTCTCACGCTCGCCGGCGACCTGCTGCCGAACGCGTCCCCCGAGGACCGCCTCGCAACCGGGCTGCTCCGCAACAACGCCCACAACGGTGAGGGCGGCCGGATCGCGGCGGAGACGCGGGTGGAGAACGTCTTCGATCGCACCGAGACCGTCGGCACCATCTGGCTCGGGCTCACGCTCGAATGCGCCCGTTGTCACGATCACAAGTACGACCCGATCACCCAACGGGACTACTACGGGTTGTTCGCGTTCTTCGATCAGACCTCGGAGACCGGCGGCGGTCGCCGCGGCGGCGTACTGCAACCGTCGATGCCCTATCTGCCCGAAGCCGAAGACCGCGCACAGCTGAGGAAACTCGACCGCGAGATCGCAGCGGTGGATGCCGAACTCTTCGCCGACGACCCGGCGCTCGACGACCGGCAACAGCAGTGGGAATCGTCCCTGCGAACCCGAGTTCGCGAGGAACGCACCACGCGCCAGCCAGCCGTGCTCGGTTCGTGGCAACGGAGTCGGAACTTTCCACCGCCACGCGCCGGCGTGAACGCCATGCTCGATCACGACTTCGGCCCGGAATCCCGGGACCCGGGCCTTGCGACGCAGACGTTCACCGACGACCCAGCGTTCCGTGATGGCGAGATCCTCAGGCTGCCAAACGGGGAGTACGCGACGTACTTCCGTCGGACGATCCACGCGGCTTCACGACGCAACTTCACCGTCGCACTCGGCTCGGACGACGCGATCAAGGTGTGGTGCAACGGCAAACTGGCGCTGCGTCGCGACGTTCGTCGTGGCGTGGCGCCGAACCAGGAGCGCGTAACCGTTCCGCTCACGCGCGGAAGCAACACGCTTCTGATCAAGATCGTGAACACGGGCGGCGCTGGCGGCGCCTGGTTCGACACCGTAGACGAGACGATCGCCGACCTGCCGGCCGAACTCGCGCGCATGCTGGATCAGCCCGACAGCGAACTCACCCCCGCGGCCCGTCGTGACCTGCGTCGGCGATTCCGCACGTCGAACGACCCGGCCTGGGGCAGGCGCGCAGCGCAACGTGATCGGCTGGCCGAGCAGCGGGACACCCTGGCACGCCGGCAACTGCCGGTCATGGTCATGGACCAACTCCCACGAGCCCGGCGGCGCACGACCCGGGTTCTGGAGCGCGGCAACTACCGCGCGCCGGGCGAAGCGATCGCGGCGAACGTCCCGAGCTTCCTGCCCGCCCTCGGTAGCGACGCTCGCGACCGGCTCGCACTCGCGCGCTGGCTGGTGCGCCCCGACCACCCACTCACGGCGCGCGTCGCGGTCAATCGTGCCTGGCAAACACTCATGGGGCGCGGGCTCGTCGACACCCCGGAAGACTTCGGTCGCCAGGGCGATCGACCGACGCATCCCGACCTGCTGGACTGGCTGGCCGACCGGTTCGCCCGAACGGGCTGGGACAACAAGGCACTGCATCGGCTGATCGTCACGAGCAGCACCTACCGCCAGTCCGCGGCAGCAACCCCCGAGCAGTTCCGCGCCGACCCGCACAATCGCCGCCTCGCACGCAGCGCTCGACCCCGCCTGCCCGCGTGGATGCTGCGCGATCAGGCGCTGTTCCTCAGCGGTCGCCTCGTCGAGCACCTCGGCGGGCCGCCCGTTCGCCCCTACCAACCGAGCGGCGTCTGGGCCGAGGCCACGTTCGACACGATCCGCTACCGCCAGGACTCGGGCGAGGCCCTCTACCGCCGCACCCTCTACACGTTCTGGCGCCGCATCGTCGGACCGACCGTGTTGTTCGATTCGCCATCGCGACTGAACTGCGTCGTCGAACGCTCGATCACCAACTCACCCCTCCACGCCCTCACGACGTTGAACGAGACCGGGTTCGTCGAGAGCGCCCGCGGGCTCGCCGAACGGGCGCTGAGACACAGCAACGAGCCGGGCGAAGCCGCGGCGTGGATGTTCCGCGCCGCCACGTCGAGGCAGCCCTCGATGGCGGAACGGCGACTCCTCGCGGCGCAACTCGAACGATCGGCCGCGCGATTCCGCGCCGATTCGGGCGCCGCCCGAGCGCTCGTCACGGTCGGCGACTCGACCCCGTCCGAGATCACGCACCTCACGGAGCTCGCGAGCCTCACGATCGTCGCCTCGACCATCCTCAACCTCGACGAGACGCTTACTCGGCCATGAGACCGCCCGACCTCGCCAACCGACTCACCCGTCGAGCGCTGCTCGGCAACTCGGCGCTCGGCGTCGGGGCCACCGCGCTGAGTACGTTGCTGGCGAACGACCCGATCGTTCGGCATCACGCTCCGCGCGCGAAGCGCGTGATCTGGTTGTTCCAGAACGGTGGACCGTCGCACGTCGACCTGTTCGACGACAAGCCGATGCTTCGACGACGGCACGGCCAGCAGATCCCGGACTCCGTGGTGCGAAACCGTCGGTTCAGCACGATGACGGGCAACCAGACGGACCGTCCATGCGTCGGCGCGATCGCCGAAATTCGCCGCCGGGGAGCGAGCGGCGCGACCGTCTCCACGCTGTTGCCGCACACCGCCGCGATCGCGGACCGACTGTGCTTCGTCAAGTCGATGCACACGACCCAGGTGAACCATGCGCCGGCAATCACGTTCTGCCTGACAGGCAGCGAACGGCCCGGAAGACCGACGATGGGATCCTGGCTGTCCTACGGCCTCGGGCGTGCGACCGAGGACCTGCCGACGTTCGTCGCGCTGACGTCGCGAGACCGCGAAGCGTCATGCGGCCAGATCTTCTACGACCACTACTGGGGCAGCGGCTTCCTGCCGACCACGCATCAGGGCGTCAAGTTCCGCGGTGTCGGCGAACCCGTGCTCTACCTGCAGGACCCCACCGGCATCGATCGCGCTCACCGGCGGGAGATGCTCGACGATCTCGCGGCGCTCAACCGAGAACGGGCACGGCAGATCGGCGACCCCGAGATCGACACGCGCGTCGCGCAGTACGAACTCGCCTACCGGATGCAGACCTCCGTTCCCGAGCTTACGGACCTGTCGCGCGAGCCGGAGCATGTGCTCGCGATGTACGGCCCCGATGTCCGCCGCAAGGGCTCGTACGCCTACAACTGCCTCATGGCGCGGCGACTGGTCGAGCGCGGTACCCGCTTCGTCCAGGTGATGCACGCGGGGTGGGACCAGCACCGCAATCTCTACTCCCAGCTCGAGATCCAGTGCCGCGACACCGACGCGCCCTCGGCCGGACTCGTCCTCGATCTCGCCCAGCGCGGCCTGCTCGACGACACACTCGTAATCTGGAGCGGCGAGTTCGGCCGCACTCCGTTTCTGCAAGGCAAGATCGGTAGCAGGGACCAGGGCCGCGACCATCACCCCTACGCGTTCTCACTGTGGCTGGCCGGCGGCGGCAGCCGCGCCGGCACGACCTACGGGCGCACCGACGAGTTCGGATTCGACGTCGTCGAGCAGCCCGTGACGCCGCACGATCTGCAGGCCACGGTGCTGCTCCTGCTCGGCATCGATCACGAACGGCTGACCTACCGCTTCCAGGGCCGTCGGTATCGACTCACCGACGTCCACGGTGAAGTCACCAGCGGCGTACTCGCCTGACGGTCGGCCAGCGCAACGTCCGAGCTGACGTCGGTCGCAGCGTCGGTCGCAGCGTCGGCCGCAGCCCACCGCGGCGCACGGGCCGAACCGTTCGGGTCGGCGCCTTGACCCCGAGCTTGACGAACAGGCGATCGATCTCGCGATGCACGCCGAGTGTCTGTCGGATCAAGAACACGCCGTTCTGGTGGTTCAGACTGGCGCCTTCGATCTCCCACGACTCGGGGCGCACGGTCTCGCGCAGCAACGACTCGAGATCCTCGCTGGTGAAACCGCTCACGGTCGTGTCGGGCTCCCCTTCTTCGGGGAAGAGCGGGCGCTCATCATCCGGCATGCGCAACCGCAGATCGGGGCCGGGGAAACTCCGCAACGGCGCCGTGGCCGCGCGCAGATCGTAGACGCGCAGGTAGGTCTGCGGTTTGACCGCATCGGCGGGCAACAGCATCACGAGCCCGTGCCGGAACGCGAACCTCAGCCCCGTCTCGAGCTGCGCGACCGCCATGATCGACCACAGGCTCATCGGTTGGAACTCGCGATCGATCACCGGCGCGGCCTCGGACACCTTGCGACCGCACGAGAACATCAGCTTGCCAGCGGTGGCGAGCGTCAGCGTGCGACAGAGTTGCTTTGGCGTCATCTCGGACGCACTCAGGTGCATCTTCGTGCTACGCAGCAGTCGCACTGCGCGCGCGTAGGCTCGCGAATCACTGCCGCGCTCGAGGACGAGTACGTCGTCCTGGGCAGCAAGCTGTCCGACGAACAGGAACGGGATCAGGAACGGGAGAAGGACTCGACACATCGCGTGCACCTCGTTTGCCCCGAACGTGGGGCCTCGGTGAGGGACTGGTTGAGGGGGCTTTCCGCGAGCCAGTGTCGCAGGCCCGCGCCCGACTGCCCAGGCCCGGGGCCAGCGTCAGGCCAATCTCCACGACGCGGCGATCTGCCGGCGCGATCCGCCCGCACTCGACGCGATCAGTCGCCGGACGAACCCGCCCACGGCACCTGCAGTGCCGTGGCGCCTCGAGGCAAGCTGTCGTTCCAGAGCCCGACCAACGCCTCGACGATCTGATAGACCTGCGGCTTGGAGAAGTAGCCGCCGTCCTCACCGTAGCAGGGCTTGTGATCGGGCGACGTCAGCGTGCGCACGCTTTCGAGGTAGTAGAGCACCTGGTTGCCGTCGGCGGCCATCCGGTCGTGGAGGATCGCTTTCGACACCATCGCCATCGCGCCATTGGGGTAGTCCTCGTCGAAGAACAGCACGCGACCGGTCTTCTCGATCGAACCCTGCGCCACGCCGTTGAGATCGAGCGGATTGAGCGTCTGCAAATCGACGACCTCGACGGACAGGCCGAACAGTTCCTCGACCTCCTTCGCGGCCCGCTGGGCCAGTGAACAACAGTGGCCGTAGGTGACGACGGTGAGCTGATCGCCCGAGCGCAGGACCTCGGACTGCCCGAGCGGCACGCAAACCTCGTCGAGGTTCTCCGGGACCGGCAGCTTGTTGTAGAGATCGAGCAGCGGCACGACGACGAACGCCGGATCACGCCCGTGCGTGATCAACGCGCGATACATACCGACCGCCTGGATCGCATCCCGCGGCACGAGAACCCGCAGGCCGGGGATCGTCAGGAACATCCCCATCGGCGACCCCGAGTGCCACATGCCGAGCAGACGGTGACCCTGACACCAGACGATCGCCGGGCTCTCCTGTCCGCCGTCGGTCCGATGCCGCAGGCACGCAAGCTCTTCGCTGAGCTGCTGCACGCCGTAGTTGGCGTAGTCGTGATACTGGATCTCGGCAATCGGCCGCAGGCCGCGCAACGCGAGGCCGGCCGCGGTACCAACGATCGAGTTCTCCGCGATCGCCGTATCCCAGACGCGCGCCTTGCCGAAGCCGGATTCGGGCACGTAGCGCACGAGGGCCGGACTGCGGTTCCAGATCTCGGGCAGCACCTGCGACGTGCCGCCCTGCAGACCGATCGAACACGTGGTGACTCCACCGAGTTCGCCCGTGTCTTCGCCGAACGTGACGACGCGCGGATCCTGCGCCATCAGCGTCGCGACGCCGGCGGCGATGATGTGCGCACCCGTGTCCTTGCGCGGCTTGTCTGCGTTGACCGGCGGGACGAACGGCGCTTCGCAGGGACTCTTGGCGCCGGTGGCGTAGAGCTCCGAACCGAAGCACTCGATCGCCGCACCCTGCACCCGCTCACGGAACTCCAACAGGCGCGCGCGCGCCTCGTGGCCCGCGAGCGAGTCCACGGTCGCCATCAACAGGGCCCGCACGTCTTCGAGGATCAGACTGCGAGTCAGGAACTGCTGCTTGACCTCGATCTTCGCGCCCGCGCGCAGCCGGGCCAGCATGTCATTCACATCGGGCAGCGGCGCGTCCGCGGCCGCCGCGAGGCCCTCGATCAGCTCGATGGCTTCTTCGGCGATCGCGACGATCGGCGCGTAGTAGTCCGACCACGCCACCTCGCTCTCGTCGGTCACGAAGCCACGCGCATCGGACTCGATCGCGTCGAGCTCGCCCGCCGTCGCAACATCGTTCGTGACGATCCACTCGCGCAGCGCCTTGACGCCGTCGTGATCCATCTCGAACTGCAACCGCTCGGCGCTCTTGTAGCGCCGGTGATCACCCGAGCTCGAGTGTCCGCGCGGCTGCGTCACCATCGCGTGCACGATGACCGGCACGCGGTGCGTGCGAACCCAATCGTAAGCCTCCTCGTACGTCCGGCGACACTCGGCGTAGTCCCAGTCGTGGATCGGGCCGAAGACCTTGGTGCCGTCCTTGCTCGCGAGGCCCGAGAGCGCGCGCGAGATGCTGGCGTTGGGAGTCTGCTGCTCGATCGGTACCGAGATGCCGAAGCCGTTGTCGTAGACGCTCAGAACGAGCGGCACCCGCTGGACGACAGCCTGGAAGATCGACTCGAGCGCGATGCCTTCGGACATGCTCGCATCGCCGATGCTCACGTGCACCACCTCGCCGCCGCCCGCACTCAGCCCGGGGTAACGTTCACCGATGGCGGAATTGTTCTCGAAGACGCGACTCGCGAGCGCGAGGCCCAACGCTGGTCCGAGCTGCGAACCGGTCGGCGACACATCCGAACCGCGATTGATCTGCGCGAGCAGATCGACGAGTTCGCCATCGTCGTCGAGCAGGCGGCTGCCGAAATGCCGCCCCATCATTCGACCGCCCGACGCCGGATCGCACCCGGCTTCCGTGTTACCGAGCACCTGCGCGAGAGCTTCGCGCACGGTCGTCGTCCGGGTGTGCAGAGCCTCGGCGAAGCCGCGGTAGTAACCCCGCATCCAGTCGCCGGGCTTCAGGGATCGCACGGCGCAGATCTGCGCGATCTCTTGCCCCGCACCGAGGATGTCGAACTTGATTCGGCCCGCGTTCTTCCAGATCTCCTCGATGTCGTCCGTGAAGCGCGACTCGAGCGCGACGCGGTAGTCGTGGAGAATGCTGTCCTTGCTCCAGGAGTGCGATCTCGTGACGTCTTTGTTCGAAACGGAAGTCATCTCTTTGTCAGCTCGGGTTCGGCCGAGGCCGGTAGGCCCGTCGAAAAGGCCCCGCGCCGAAGCGGCGACCGAACTGTAAAGCCCGCGGAGCCCAGGGGAAGCCGCAACAGAGATCGCATCCCCCGACGGCTCTCGCGCCCGCGCGGGAACACCCTATGCTGGCGGCGTATCACGCGTCATGCGGTCCACTTCAATTCCCCGAAACGTGGCCCTCCTGACCACGGCCGTGCTCGTGGCCTGCTCGGGAGCAACCGAAACGATGACCAATTCCCCTCGCGATACCTCGATAACCGGCGACCGGCACGCCGCGCCGGCAACGGCCGCGGCGACGGCCACGGCCACGGCCATTCCCGCCATCGATGCGGCAGCCGCGACTACGTTCGCGACCGCGACCTTCGCGCTCGGTTGATTCTGGGGCCCCGACTCCCGGTTCGGGAGTCTCGACGGCGTCATCCGGACCCGGGTCGGCTACGCGGGCGGCACACGCCAGAATCCGACCTATCGCGCACTCGGCGACCACACGGAAACGCTGCAGATCGACTTCGACCCGACGCGCATCACGTACGAGCAACTGCTCGAGGTGTTCTGGACTTCCCACAACCCCTGCCGACGGGCGTGGAGCCGGCAGTACATGTCGGCGGTTTTCTACCACGACGAATCACAACGCGCCGCGATCGCAGCGACTCGCGAACGTTTCGTCGACGAACCCGAGACCGTGACCACGGTCGTCGCCCCGCTGGAGAGGTTCTGGCTCGCTGAGGACTATCACCAGAAGTATCGACTGCGCGGCGAGGATGCCCTGCTGCGCGAGCTCCAGGCGTTCTATCCGGAGACCGCAGACCTGGTGGGGTCCACCGCTGCTGCACGGATCAACGGCTACCTCGCTGGCCACGGCGAAGCGGCTCAGTTCGAACAGGAGCTCGAGCTCCTCGGGCTCTCGTCCGAAGGTCGGAAACTACTGCGATCGGCGCGCTGATTCGAGTTTCTGTGAAACCGGGAAACCGAGGGCATACCCCGAATCGCAGCCGCCAGAATCGGCTCGAAACGAGGGTAACGACGTAAGCCACACCGCCACTTCTGGCCGACTGCGTAACGAAACCCCGTAGCTGACGCCGCTACGGACTTTCCCCAGCGCGGAAAGCCCGATCAAGCTCGCACCAGAAGCACCCGAAAGAGGTCGTGTCACCCAGGTGATCGCACTTGTTTTCGTTGGAGAAGGGGGCATTCGTGGAGTTCAGAGCACTAGTCGAGGACAGCCTGACCAGCGCGTTCGAGACCCTGGTGGAGATGCCACCACAAGACGGCTCGCCGTCGACTGACAACGTGTCGAACGCGGCGATGATCGGCTTCGTGGGGGAACACGTCCGCGGCACACTCGGAGTCGCGGTCAGCGGTCCGACACTGCGTGATCTCGCCGTCCGCCTCGGAGCACCGGAGATCGAGGGTGGCCCCGAAGACGCCCTCGGCGAACTTGCCAATCTGCTGCTCGGCCACGTCACGCGGGCCTGGGCCCATCACCACATCGAAGTGACGATCGGCACACCGCTCGTCGTTGCGGGCGCGCCGACGGAGATTCAACCGTGCGATACGCGGCAGTTTCAGACCTCGGCGCTCTCCGGCAACAAGCACTGCGTCGTCTGGCTCGACGCGCGAGTGTCCCCGGATCTCGAAGTCGCGACGTGATCCCGGCCTTGCGGCCCGACGGCCGGCCACACGGCCCCCGCCTGGTCCCAAATGTGCATTCTCGCGCGCATCCGGTGCCGGCGCTGGCAGCCCGGTCCGCGACCGGCGATCGTGGCCGGGATGAAGCGCATTCTCGCCGCGGTCGCTCTGCCAGTCCTCGCCCTCACCGTCGCCGCCGTCGATTGGAGCCCGCCACCGATCATCCACCCGCACTTCCTCAAGAAGCTGGAGTGCCGCGTCTCCCGTGAGCTGAGCATCACGGTTCGCTACCAGACCGTCACGTTCGACAAGGCCGGCGCCGCGAAGATGAAGCCGGGTCAGGCATGGCACCTCGCAGGTGCCAACATCGAGACGACCGGCGATCTCGTGATCGGCGGCAAGGCAGTTCCCGCGGGGCGGTATGCACTCAGTGCGCGCAAGGTCAAAGACGATGGCTGGGAGCTGACAATGCACGAAGGGCGCGGCTTCAGCCTGCCGCGCGGCGAAGAGGTCCACGTCCTCGCGACCAAGCTCGACACGGACTCGCTGCTCTTCGAACACATGAACATCGACGTGCAGCCGGCGGGCGACAAGGAGCACACGCGCCTGCAACTCGAAGTGCGTTTCGACAAGATGTGGGCGACCACGTTGATCGAAGTGCCCGAAAAGAAGTAGGCCCGCAAGCAACAATCGCGCGCAACCGCGTAACACCCCTCGACGAAACTCCGACCGATGCAATCCACCCGACCTGCGCTTCGACTGTGCACTTTGGCCGCCGCAATCTGGGCCCTCGCGGTCGCCGGACACGGCCAAGACCCAGCCCCCACCCCGGCGAAGAAACCGGCCCCGGCAATCGCCGTCGGCAAGCCGGCGCCCGCCTTCCGGCTGAACGACGACGGCGGCCGCTTGACCAAGGTCGGCGGCAAGACGGCCAACTGGACCGTTCTCGCTTTCTACCCCAAGGCGTCGACCCCCGGTTGAACGCTGCAGATGTGCGCGCTGCGGGACGCAGCGCCAGACTTCTCACGCCACAAGGTCACGGTCTACGGGATCAGCCTCGACGACGTGCATTCCCTCGCGAAGTTCAAGCAGGACCAGAAGCTCGATTTCTCACTGCTCAGCGACCCCGACGGCAGCGTCGCGAAGAAATACGGCGTCCTCATGAAAGGCCGGCCGTATGCACGACGCGTGACGTTCCTCATCGACGAGCAGGGCATCGTGCGACACATCACGCCGAAGGTCGACCTCCGCCAACACGGCACGCAGGTGCTCGAGAAGATCAGCGAGCTCCGCAAGACCGTCCGTTGAACTCTGCGCCGGATCCGCGCGCCGAATCCATACGGACTACTCGTCGAGCGGCACTCCCATGCGGAACGTGTTCCCGTCGAGATCCTCGACGACCATCTCACACATTCCCCACGGCTCGTCCGTCGGCGGCTGAACGATTCGCGCGCCACGGTCGCGGTACTCGCGGTGCAGATCGTCGAGTTCGGTCCGCGTGCAGACGTTGAGGCAGTTCCAGCTGCCCGGATGGCCCTGGCCCTGCTCACACAGGAAGAGCGCGACCTCGCCTCGCAGCACGCACGCGAACGTCGGATGGTCGGGCGCATCGAACGCATCGGCATCCGACCACTCCCACGACACGGCGAACCCGAGCTGGTCGACGTAGTAGCGCAGACTCGCCGACACGTCGTTCACGCAGAGCACCGGCGTCATCGAGCGAAAGCCCGGACGACGCCCCGAGGATTCGGGCCGAACCATGCGCACTTCATGGCACAGAACGTCGGCGGCGACCAGACCCGGCCCGTGACGGGGCGGAATCGCCACCTCTCGGTTATCGTGTCAGGCGAAGGAGATTCAGAAATGGCACGACTCAAACCCCAACAGTGGCGTACCGCCGAGGCAGGCTTCACGGCCGCCCGCCTGACGAAGCACGGCCTGCCGAAGCGCCGCTCCGGAAGCGTTCTCATCGGCACGTTCAACATCCGCAAACTCGGCAACGACAAGAATCGTACGGGCAACGGACGCAAGGGTCGCACCCCGGGCGCATGGCGACTGCTCGCCCGCGCCTGCGCGCCGTTCGACCTGCTCGCAATCCAGGAGGTGCAGGACGACCTGTCGGGACTCGTGCGGCTACAACGTGACCTCGCGGCCGATCACGGCCGTGAGTTCCAACTCCTGGTCAGCGACATCGCCGGCTCACGCCCAGGCGGCAAAGGCATGACGGAACGCATGGCGTTCCTCTACGACAAGAAACGCATCACGCATACGGAGCTGTCATCCGAAATCACCGCGGACCGGGCCCAGGTGACCGCGACGCTCTTCTCGCGCTGGCAGGACTTCGAGCGGTCGATCCGCGAATGGCATCAGCAGAACAGGAACCGCAGCAAGAAGTCGGCGTTCGAGTTGCCGACGTTCCTGACGTTCATCCGCGCACCGCACGTCGGCTCCTTTCGGATCCTGCCGAAGACGAACGGTAAACCCATCGACCTCCTGGCGGTGAACGCGCACCTGCTCTTTGGCAAGGACGAGAACGAGCGACTGTGGGAGTTCCTCGAACTCGTCGAGTGGCTGAGCCTGCGCGCCAAGTACCCCGACAAGCTCTACGCCCCGAATCTGTTCCTGCTGGGCGACTGCAACCTCGAAACGGCCAACCTCGCGACGGCTGTCGCGGCGGAGAACCCACCGGCCGAAGTGACCGGCTCGGCCCGCGCGTTCCTCGAGTGGAAGATCAAGTCACTCAACGCGACCAAGCTCAAGTCGAAGAAGAGCGCAGACGCCAACTTCCCACTGCTCGACGATCACCCCGTGCAGGGACCGCTGCGAACCAACGCGCGACACGACGAGACCTATGACCAGATCGGCCTGTTCTGCCGCGATCGACGACTGCCGCGGCACGACGCCAATACCAACGTCACCGGCACCGGCGACACCTATGACTACGGCGTGTTTCGCTTCACGGATCTGATCGCGGAGTTGCTCGAGAAGGACGCATGGGACGACGCGGTCGTCAAACACGGGAACGCACCCGGGTCGCCGTTCAACGACCTCAAGAGCTCGGTGCGGAAACGGGTCATCGGCTGGTTGGAGTACGACGTGAGCGATCA
Organism: bacterium; assembly: GCA_024743115.1. Classification (GTDB taxonomy): domain Bacteria; phylum Planctomycetota; class UBA1135; order UBA1135; family UBA2386; genus JAGQRA01. Next base: position 230,814 of record JANSXC010000005.1, read on the forward strand.
CTTCCCCGCCTGGATCCGCCTGCCGCGTCCGTGACCGGTTTCGGAGCGGCCCCTGGTCAGCCCGTTCCGAAACCCCGCAACAGGACGAACAGCGCACACCCTACGACCGAGCCCGCCATCGCACCCCAGAGCCGCGGTCGCCGCACGCGCCGTACCGCGCACCAGAACCCGGGCAACACGTGACCCGCGAGCCCCCAGGCGTCGCGCAGCAGGTCGCGCAGGCCGGTCCGCCGACCGCTGAGCCAGAAGGGCAGCGCAAGCGCGGACAACACGACCGTTAACACGAGTGCGACCGCCGACAGCGCGATCGTAAAACCGAACGGCAACGCCAGGAACCCGATCACGAGCCAGGAGACCCCCTGGACCACACCATTGGCGCTCCAACGATCCGCGAGAAAGAACGTCACGGCCGCCGCGATGACGAGCATCGGCCCCCACCGTGAGGCGGACGCGAGAACGTCGCGCAATGCGTTGGCCAACGGCTCGGGCACGCTCCACGAGTAGGGCACGTTCGCCAGTTTCACAATCCACGGTCGTGGGCACCGCGAAGAGCGGGGCGCTATCATCTCGCCACCCCATCGCCTCGCCGACTTGCCTCCTATCCAACAAGGACTCTTCGGTGCGCTCGAACCGGACCCCGCGGACGGTCCGACGATCGCGCCATGCAACGTGCCGCCCGACCTCGTCGAACTCGGGGGAGCGCTGCCACGAGGCCTCTTCCTCGGCACGTCGTCGTGGGCGTTTCCCGGTTGGCGCGGACTCGTGTATTCCCCGCGCGCGGCGGCCAACCGGCTGTCGCGCCACGGCCTCGCGGCGTACTCGAGCCACCCGCTGCTCCGCGCCGTCGGTATCGACCGCACGTTCTACGCGCCGATCGACGAAACCGACTTCGCCGACTACCGCACCGGTGTGCCGTCGACGTTCCGCTTCCTCGTCAAGGCGTGGGCCGAGATCACGAGCCCGACCATGCCGCGGCAGAGCGGCGACAACCCGCGCTACCTCGATGCCGAAGCCACCATCGACCGCGTGATCGCACCGGCGGTCGAAGGCCTCGACGATCGCCTGGGTCCATTGCTGTTTCAGTTCCCGCCGCAAGGCCGCGCGATCACGAAAGCGCCAGCGCGCTTCGCCGCCCGACTTCACACGTTTCTGTCCAGCCTGCCGCGCGGCCTCGACTACGCCGTCGAACTACGGGACGAAGAACTGCTGACACCCGACTACGCGGCAGCCATCACCGGCGCCTCGGCGCAACACTGCTATTCGGTCCACCCGCGGATGCCGAGCCTCGTGAAGCAACGCGAGCTGGTGCCGTTCAGCGGCCCCGTGACCGTGCGGTGGATGCTGCACGCCGGCTTCGGGTACGACGAAGCGAAGGTACGCTACACGCCGTTCGACGCACTGATCGACCCCGATCCCGTAACCCGCGACGGCATCGCCGACCTTTGTGCTGCAGCACTAGGACAAGGCCTGACGGCGACGGTGATCGTCAACAACAAGGCCGAAGGCAGCGCCCCGCTGAGCATCACCGAACTGGCCAAGGTGATCGCCGCCGAACGTCGCGGCGCCGACGTCTGAGGCTCGCTACCGCCGTTACCCCGCTTCGGCGACGAGCAGTTCGTACTCACGCCCGCGGTCCGCGACCGTCTCGTCGGCGACCAGATCGAACCCGTGCTCCCGCAGGAAACGCCGCGGCCCCGCCGAGCTCACGAGCGGATTGAGCAGCAGCCGCGTGGGTCGTGCCGCGATCCGGGGCAACCCGCTCGCGAGCAGGTCGACGATCGTTCGTGGGCCTAACCCGGCAAGACACACGACGACGCGATGCTCCGGAGCAGGCAGCTCGACGGCAGCCAAGGTGTCGGCACAGACGAGGCGAACCCGATCGAGGCAACCGCTGCGCCGCAGCCGACGGCGGGTCTCGGCGAGCGCGGTGCGCGACTTGTCGATCGCGACACAGCGCGCCGCGCAACCCGCGCGCAAGGCGGCGATCGGCAGAATCCCGTGGTTGGTGCCCACATCGATCAACCAATCCGCCTCGCCGGGCACGTGCGCAACGAGCGCGCGGATCCGCGATGTGATCCCGAGGCGGCGGGTGACCGGTTCGACGGGGGAAGGATCCATGGAGGCGACTGCCCGGCACTATCCAATGCCTCGAGCCGGACGTCGACCATCCGCCCCATGAGGCGGCACCATCCCCGCCACAACGTCAAGCCGGCCACGGAGTTGCGGCACGACGTATCCAATCCCACCTGGGCCGATCGCCCGGGTCAGACTACACTTCGAGGAGCCCCACCTGCTCGCCGCGGCCAGATCGCGGCCCCACCTCATGCGTACTCCTTCCAGATTCCTCGCGGCCACTGCTCTGGCCGCAGCTCTTCCTGCAACACTCCTCGCGCAAGGCGTCAACTGCCAGCTCCTCGGCACGTTGGACAACCGCGGCCCCTACAACGACATCTGGGGCTACGTCGCGCCCAACGGCGACGAATACGCGCTGCTCGGCACCCGCACCGGCACGTCGGTCATCGACGTCTCGAACCCTTCGAACCCCGTCGAACGCGGCTTCTTCTCGTACGGCAACTCGACGTGGCGCGACATCCGCACGTTCGGCACCTACGCGTACGTCGTGACCGAGTCGACGTCCGGCTTCCAGGTCATCGACCTGAGCAACCCCAACAGCCCGACCCTCGTCGGCACCCGCGGGACCAACAACTCCAACAACGCACACAACGTCTGCGTCGACCTCGGCACCGGACTGCTCTACCTGGTCGGCGCCAACACCGGCACGCCGGTCTACGACCTCAACACGAACCCCACGAACCCGTCTTTCCTCGGGTTCGCACTCGGCGGCGGCAACAGCAACTACTTCCACGACCTCTGCGTCGAGAACGGCTACGCCTACGGCTCGATGATCTACAACGGCGTGTTGCGGATCATGAACCCCGCGCAGTCGTTCCCGTGGACGTCGATCAGCGACCGCACGACGCCCAACTCGTTCACGCACAACGCCTGGCCCAACGCGGCCGGGACGGTCTGCGTCACGACCGACGAGCAGTCCGGCGGCGTAGTCAAGTTCTGGGACATCACCAACAAGGCCAACCCGCAGTCGCTCGGCACGTTCACCCCGAACCCCAACTCGATCCCGCACAACGCGTTCATCGTCGGGGACAAGTGCCACGTGAGCTGGTACACGGAGGGCTACCGCTGCATCGACATCAGCGACCCGAACAACCCGGTCGAGGTCGCGTCGTACGACACGTGGCCGGGCTCCTCGGGCGGCTTCGACGGCGCCTGGGGCGTCTACCCGTTCCTGCCTTCGGGCAACATCCTGGTCTCGGACGTCTCGACCGGCCTCTACGTCGTGCGCCCGTCGAACGCCGGCTTCACGACCTACGGCCAGGGCTGCCCGGGCTCCGTCGCACAGGGCTGCCCGGAGCTCAACCCGACTGGCGGCAACCTGTCGGGCGCCACGCGTGACAACGAGTACTGCTACCGCGTCAACAACACCGGCACGATCCAGGTCACGGGCTTCGAGCTCTGGACTCAGTCGACCGGCGGTACGGTGACGCGCCCGGCGCACATCTACGGCGATGCCGGCGGCGCGCCGCAGCCCAACCCGGTCGCAACCACGACGATGCAGATCGGCTCCTCGCAGGGCTTCTACACCGCAACGTTCGCCTCGCCCGTCACGCTGACCGGCGACTTCTACATCGGCATGGACAGCTCGTCGCAGAACGTCGTCATCTCGACGCTCACGAACGGCACGAGCGGGGTCGGTTTCTGGCGCGATCAGCAGACGCCGAACTGGACCCAGTCGGGCCTCGTGGCACGCCCGTCCTGGCGCGTGCAGTGCAGCTCGACCAACAACAAGGTTCCGAGTCTGTCGAACAACGGCTTCCCGATCATCGGCCAGAACTACTCGGTCACGCTCTCCGACGCCGTCGCGTCGTCGGCCGCGTTCAGCCTGACGGGACTGTCCGATACGGTCTTCCAGGGCACGCCGCTGCCCGCGCCGATCCCCGGCGCGCCTGGCTGTGAGGTCCTCGCGGCGCCGCTCGTCACGCAGCTCGTGTTCACGAGCGCCAACGGCGCCGCCAGCACGCCGTTCAGCGTGCCGAACTCCGGCAGCTACGCCGGACTCACGCTCTACCACCAGTGGGCGATCCTCGACGCGGTCAACTCGATCGGCATCGTGGTCTCGAACGCAGGTCGCGCGACGATCGACTTCTGATCCGGTCGATTCGCCGCGCCCGACGGGTGCACGCGACCAGAGAACGCGCCCGGACGCCCAGCGTCCGGGCGCGTTCCGGTTTTGGTCGCCGAATCCGCGTCAATCGCGCACGACGTTGACCTGCCCGGGCACGAGCGCGACGGGGATTCGGCGCACCTCTCGGCCTTGCTTGTGCAACACGACCGTCGTCACCGACTCGGGCGCAGAGAGCACTTCGGATCGGCCGTCGTGGAGCGGGAACTGTGACAACCGATCAACACCGTCACCGCTGATCACCCAAAGACTGATCCGCTTGCCCGCTGCATCGACCGCGCTGACCCGATCGGCGAACTCGGCATCGGCAAGTTCGACCCGCAGGTGCAGTCGCAGCGACACTCGCACCTCGAGCGCATCGAGCGGTTGATCGACCGCCGCCAGCCCCTGGGCTCCTCGCAACTCAGGGGGCTGCTCGCCGTCCCGCCCGAACGCAGTTGGCATGATCTGGTCGCCCGATAGCGCCAGATAGACGCCGTTCGTCCCGACGTCGCGAAACTCGAACCTACCGGACTCGTCCGTCACTACCGACCGACCCGGCTGAGAACGCCCGGAACTCCCGCGGCGCTTCCGGCCATCGGTACCGACGACCTCGCGACGCAGCAGCAGAGTGTCACGCAGAAGCTGGACCCGAACCTCCGGGACCGGCTGTCCCGCCGAACTGACGACGCGTCCGGCGACTCGCGCCACAGTCGCCTCCGCCGCCGCCATGAGGACGGCGTGGTCCGTACCCGCGTAGATCGGCCCCCCGACGATCGTCACGAGCGTATCGGGCACGAGCGCAGCCACGGTGTACTCGCGGTTGAGCAACCCCGTGAGCGTGAATCGCCCGCTGGCGTCCGTCCGCACCCAGTTCCACTTCGCCGTCGGGTTCGTGTCGAGAATACGATCGACGGACATCGTCGGGCGGCCGTGCTGGGTGAATCGCTCCCAAAGCTCCGCGCGGGTCAGGCCCCCGCCGAGATAGCCTTCGACCGCGATGAGCCCGAGCCCCTCGGGCAGCGACCCGAAGACGGTCGGGTCGACCACCCAGACCTTCGCATCCGCCAGCGGTCGCCGCCGCGCGTCCACGACGAGGCCCGAGATCGCGAGCGGTTCGCCACCGAGCGCGACGGTAACGAACGGTTGTGCGCTGGAATCGAACTCGCCCTCCCAGGCTGCAAGCGTCGCGCGACCCGGAAGGTAGCCGCGCTTCATCGCCAGAACCTCGCGTTCGCGACCCGCCTCCCCCATGTCGAACAGGAACCGCCCCTGCTCGCCAGACATCGTCACCGCACCACCGAGCGACACATGCGCTTGCTCGACAGGTGCACCGGCAGCATCCACGACCTGGCCCGTGATGCTCCCCGGAACGGGGACCGGGCGCGTGAGCGTCACCCGGATTGCGGAACTCGATCGGTCGGGTTGGGGCAGCTCCGTCGCAAGGTAACCCGCCAGGCTGACCCGTAGGACAGCACCCGGCACCCTACCGACTTTCAGCAACTCGAATCGCCCGGCGTCTCCGGTCTGCACGGTCCAGGTGGGTGGCCGCGAATAGTCCAGAACGTCGCCGAACCGTGCCCGAAAGTCGCGAGGCAACACGCACCGCACCAGCGCTCCGGCGAGCTCGTTGCCGGCCTCGTCGACGACGACCCCACTCAACCCCAGCGCTCGCGTGGCTACGATCACCGGCTCACCAGAACCCGCCGGCTCGATGACCCCCGCCAGCACGGTCGCGAGATCGACTTCGTCCGTCACGACCTCCGCGCGCACGCCTGGATGCGGCATCGTGAAGTAGCCCGCGTCATCGGTAATCGACGCGTCAGCGACACCCCCGAGGTCGCCCCGTAACCGCACCCTCACGCCGGGCACTGGGTGCGCCGCAACGCCGAGCACTCGGCCGCGCAACTGCCGCGCATCGGCCACGACGTCTTCGGTCCCGAGTTCGGCGGCCCTGCGCGCGCTCGATCCAACCGCCTCCCGCGTCGGGGTCGCGATCTCGTCTACCGGCTGAGCGGCGACCCGCGCACCATCGGAGCCGGCGCGCCGCGCCGAACGCACGGGTTCCGGATCGGACCAACCCCAGATCACGAGCAGGCTCGTGAGCAGAACGGCGCCGCAAGCGAACAGAACGAGGTGGGTCTTCACGATGGCAGCTCCCGTAACACAAGTGGCAGCAGCAAGGCCGCCGCCGCCCCCGGGGACGGGTATCGACGGTTCGACAGTGGTCGCGACGAAGTCGCGACCACCGTGCAGGGCGAGCAACGGCGCCACCCAGGCACCGCGCCCATCGAAGTCTTGATCCAGACGCAACCGCAACTGCGCGAGGCCACGCTTGAGTCGCGTCCGCACGGTCTCGACCGGCAAGTCGAGCCGCCGCGCAACCTCGCGGGGCGGCAGGTCTTCCCAGTAGCGCAACAGCACCGCGGCGCGATACAGCTCGTCGAGCCGCATCACGGCATCGACGACGCGGCGATGCATCGCCACGCGTTCAAGTACCGCTACGGCCGAGGGCTCGGCCTCACCTGCACGGGCAGTGACCGCCGCCTGCTCTCGCCGTCGTCGTCGCGCGTCGTCGCGGGCACTGCGCAACCCCAGGCTCTTGACCGCCCGCGCGAGCCAGGACCGCGGGTTCGACAGCCGCACAGGACTGGCGAAGGCCTGGAGCATCGCCTCCTGACAGAGGTCATCCGCATGCGCCTCATCGCGCACGAGCTGCTGGGCGAGCCGAAAGAGCCAACTGCGATGGCTCAGCAGCTCCCGCACGGTTTGATCGTCGGCTTCGGTCAAGGCGAGATTCAGGTCCCGCCCATTCGACGATCGGTTCAGCTATTCCGCACTTCCCCTAGTCGTCGGGCCCGCCACCGCAAAAGCCGAGCCTCACGAGTTCCTGCAACCGTGCAGGCGCCGTCGCGCTCGTCTTGCACATGAACCCCGACTTGTGCGCGAAGTGCACGTCAGGCTCGGCCTCAACCCGCGAGAAGTCGAGTCGCGGATCGTCCTCGTAACGCGTGATGCCATATCCGCTACCACGACGATCGGGATAGACCATCGCGGCCGTGGCGACCTCGCGCTCGGACGCGCGCACGTAGCGCGCTACGCTCGCCGACGGATCGTCGAGCAGGCCCGAGCTGCGCGGCAGGAAGACGACTTCGAGTTCGTCACCGTCAACGCGGACCGCCCATCGCTCGGACGCCTGCTCGACCGCCGCAATGCCCTGTCGGACGTCGCGGAGATAGTCGACGAGATCCTGCCCGACCAGCGCGAGGAAGTCGTACACGACTTCCCCCGGCCGGTGGCTCGGCTGCGACGCGAATCGTCGCAACAGCGTGCCATCGATCGGTGATCCGAGGCGCGACACCGCGCGGCGCGGCACGCCGAGCCACTCGGCCGTCTTGTTGGGGCCGCGCGAGTCGAACCACTCCGCCGGCTCGAGCCAGTCGCAGAACAGCAGCGCATCGTCGTAGAGCCCGAGCGATTGCAGCACGAGGCTGAGCGCACAGGTCGGTGGGTGCTCGCGCGGAAAGTGATGGTGGTCGAACGCGTTCTGCGCCGCCTCGTGAACGCCCCCGATATCGACGATCGCCACCGCGGGATCCGTGACTTCCGCGGGCGTCGGCTCACGCCGCTCGATCGGGCAGCGATACATCGCGGCGAGCACGCCGCACGCCAGGAGGTCGTCTTTGTGCGCACCACCGGGGTGGGTAACGATCTTGGCGACACCGGACGCAGAATTGGCAACAGAGGGATCAGCCATCGCGCGCAGTCTTACTCGAACCGCGCTACTCGAACAGGGGTTCGTCGGCGTCGCCGAAGCTCGCGACTTCGGCACCGGTCTTCCGCAAGAGCCCGAGCCAGAGCCGGCAGAGTGGCGTATCGGGCGGCGAGACGATGCGACCGGTCGGCACTCCACCGCCCGCGACTACCACCGGCAGATCGTGCGGCGAGTGCTTGTTACCGTCGCTCATCGCCGCCGCGAGGACCACGGCCGAGTGCTCGAGCACGTTCGAGTCAGCCTCCTCGATCACCGCGAGCCGATCCAGCAGTCCCACGAACTGCTCGACGTGCCAGCGATTGATCCGACGATAGGACTTCAGTTTCTCGGGCTTGTTCTGGTGGTGGGAATACTCATGGAAGTTGCCGTCGCAGCCCTCGATCCAGCCGAACCGCCGACCCGATACCTCGTTGGCAGTCAGGAACGTCACGATCCGCGTCGCGTCACTGCGGAACGCGAGCGCGACGAGGTCGAGCATCAGGCCGACGTGGGTCGGATAGTGCTTCGGATATCCACCCGTCGGCCGCTCGCCCGCATCGAGTGCCTCGACGTCGGCGATTGCCGCGGCCGCCTCGATGCGACGCTCGACGCTGCGGACCGCGTCCTCGTACTCATCGAGCTTGCGCCGATCCGATTTCGACAGCCGCAACGCCAATCGCTTGCTGTCTCGTCGAACGGCATCGAGCACGCTCTCGCGCGCCGCATCCTTCGCGAGTCGGCGGCTCCGGAACAACCGATCGAACGCCTGCGCCGGCACGATCTCCTTGAGCATGGGTCGGTCCGGCGCGGACCACGCGATGTGACCGCCGTAGACCGTCGAATATCCCATGTCCTCGACCGGGTAGATCGGGTCGCAACCGAGTTCGAGCGATGGCAACAACGTTCGATGACCGAGCCGCGACGCCGCGACCTGGTCACACGACACGCCGTTCCAGAGATCCCGACCGCCAGTCCGCCGGATCGTCTTGCCGGTCAGAAGCGGTGCAACCTTGGCGTAGTGCCCGTCACCCGTGAAGCTGCCGCGATTCGCGAGCCCGGTGTAGACCCCGACCCGGTCGGCATGTCGCACGAGCGGAGCGAGCGAGAACGACGGCATCCAATCGGGCTGGCCCGCCGGCCTGTCGTTCGCCGGCCGCTCCTCGCCTTTGCGCGGCGGCGCTGGATGCCAGGCCGAGGGCAACATCCCGTTTGGCGTGACGACAATGCAGAGCCGGCGCGGGGGTTGCCGCAGCGACGCCGGGCCGACCGCCGCGAGCGTCTCGAGCCAGGGCAACGCAAACGTCACACCTGCGCCCCGCAAGAACGTCCGCCGACCGATCATCGATCGCCACCTCCGGCACCGGTCGAGGTGGCGGCAGACTGGTGGTCGGGATCGCGCATCAGGAACAGCGGGGACGTGACGACAGCCGCGAGCAAGGCCGAGAACCGATCCTCGCGCGCTCGCGTCGCGGCCACGATCTTCGCGAGTTCGGGCTCGTCGGCAAGGGTCAGCTCCCGGCCGATGCCATGCACGAGCAGGTTCTTGGCCAGCGCCCGAACGAAGTCGTCAGCGCGCAGAAGCAGCGCATCCTTGAGCGCAATCGGTCCGTCGATCGCCGTTCCGTCCGGCAGCTCCGCGTTGGCATCGACGGGTCTGCCGTGCACTTCGTCACGCCAACGACCGAGCGGATCATAGTTCTCGAGCGCGAAGCCGATCGCATCCATCTCCGCATGACAGGCCCGGCAACTCCGCTGCTTGCGATGCCTTTCGAGCTGCTCACGCAGCGTCAGGCCGGCCTTGTTCTTGTCGTCCTTGGGCAGTTCGCCGGCCTCCGGCGGCGGGGGCGGTGGCGGCGAATCCAGCAGCCGCGCCAGCACCCACTGACCACGCTTCACGGGGCTCGTGCGCAGCGGATACGACGTCGACATCAGCATCGCACCGGCGCCGAGCACACCGCCGCGGCGGCGATCGGAGAGCTCGACCCGCCGGAATCCACGCCCTTCGAGCGGCTGCAGGCCGTAGTGCTTCGCGAGCAACGGATCGAGGAACGCATAGCCGGAGTCGATCAGCTCGAGCACGCTGCGATCGGCCGCGACGATGTGGGCGAAGAGCCGCACGACTTCGTCTTTCAGCGCCGGCCGCAGCGACCGGTTCCAGATCTGAGGGAAACGGCGGAAGTCGGCGTTGTGCGTGAGCACCTCGTGCAGACCGAGCCACTGCGTCGCGAAGTCGTCGGCAAGGCCACGCCCGCGCCGCTGACGCGCGAGACGTAGCGCCTCCTCACGTATCCCCGCGGCACTCTCGAGCGCGCCGCTGATGACCGCGGCGTCGAGTTCGGAATCGGGCGGCCCCGACGTAATCATGTAGGCGAGCCGCACCGCGATCTCGTGCGGCGCGAGCCGACCGGCATCGCCTGCCCGCCCGACTTCGGCTCGGAAAAGAAAGCTCGGCGACGCAAGTACCGACCGCAGCACCGCGTGCCGGGCAGCCGCGCGCGACGCACCACGTCCGGTCGCCTGAGCCAGATCCGCGCGCAACGCTTCGACTTCCGCAGCCGCGACCGGCCGGCGATACGCCCGCGGCAAGAACGCCGACAACCAGCCACCGTCGATCGCCGAGCCGAACAGCCGTGCGCTGGCACCTTCGTCGGCGATCACCGCCGATGCGACGTGGTCGGCCACATCGAGGTACTTCTCGAACATCAAGGGCGAGACGTTCTGCACGTCACCGATCCCTTCGAAGCCATGCGCCGTCGCGTCATCGGGCAACAGATCGAGCGCTCGCCAGCGAACACCGAAGAGTGCGCGAATCGTGTGCTCGTACTGCCGACGCGTCAGTCGCCGCATCGTCGCAACGCGAGCTCCCGGCCGACGTGGCGCGAGCCTGGACAGCGCCGCAAGGATCGCCGCGCGTTCGCGGTAGGTCGGCGATTCGTCCTCGTCGGACGGCGGCATCGTGCGGCCACGAACGCGAGACGCGGCGAGCAGCAGCCGCTCGAGTCGCTCGCGATCACCCTTCCCCGCCGCCGCACCCGCCGACTGGGGCAGCAGGCTCGAGAGCTCGAAACCACCCTCCGCGTCAGGCCCGCCGTGACACTCCCCACACCATCTGGCCAGCGGCCCATCCAGCGTCACGAACGGGTTCCCGGGCAGCTGCGCCGCAGCGCGATCCTGGCTCGGCAACAGGGCGACGGCTATCAGGGCGACCGAGAATGCGACTCGCGCCGCGCGATCGACCGGCGACCGGCTCGAATGCAACAGTCGGGGCATGGTGGACCGACAGCGTATCCGCAACTCCCGGCGCGGATGCCCCCCAACGACGATCCAGGCATTCCGTATGCTCTCGGCGATGACGTCTCGCAGAACCCGCACCACCCGTCGACAGCTGTCGATGCTGATCGTCGCCTCGCTGCTCGCGTGCGATACCGAGGAACGGGCGAACGCCACCGGCGCTGGCTACGCCCTCGAGTGTGGCTGGACGGTGCGGTTCGACAACCCGGACTACGATGCAGAACCGACCCGCTTCGTGCAGGACGAACGTGGCCTCGAAGCGCAACCCGGACCCAACGCCTGCCTCTGGCATCCCGCCCGCACGGTCCACGGCAACTTTCGGATCAGTGTCGACGTCGCCCACCTCGACTCCGGCCTCCACCCGCACGGCGCCGGCCTCGCTTTCGGCGGCACCGAGGTCGACGGCGACAACCAACGCTACACCTACTTCCTCGTGCGCGGCGACCGCCACTTCCTCATCAAGACCCGCAGCGGCGACGCGACGACGGACGTCGTGAGCTGGACCGAACACGAGGCTCTCACGCCAGAGGACGAGTCCGGCCGGACGAAGAACCGACTCGCGGTCGAAGCTCGCACGGACACCGTCGTCTTCTACGTCAACGGCAAGCCGGTCCACAGCGCGAAGCGGGCCACTATTCCGACTGCCGGCCAGCACGGCTACCGCCTCGTACACGACCTGCACGTGCGCTTCGACGACCCGATCGAAGAAGCGCTCGACTGAACGGTGCGGAGCCCGGCCATCGATCGCCCTCCGACTCTGCCCGGGGGTGCGCTTCGAAGCCCGAACACGGACGACCGTCATGCCCGGTGGCTAAATCCGGCACGGCACGTCGAGTTTGCGCGGTTTTGGCGATCGCTCGGCCGCTCGCTCCCTCACGCACTTCGTCAGCAACCCCCAATCGTCGAAGTATCACCCCGGAGCGAAACATGCGTCGTCTGTTCCTTGCCGTGCCCCTTGTCCTCGGTCTGACTCCCGCCGCGATCTGCCAGGCGCAGATCTGGGATGCCGCAACCGACTACTCCTCGACCCAGAATCCAAACGGCGCATGGACGTATGGCTGGTCGTTGAACCGGGGCGCCCCGATCAATCTCTACAACAACGCGAACATCAACTTCTGCTCCAGCCTCGCGGGCTGGTCACGACAGTTCCCGCAGTATCCGCAGGTTGCCAAGAACGAGACCGGCAGCACCGTCTGCTGCTCCTCGACACGCATGCCGAACGGCCAGGTCTATCTGCACCCCGGTTCGAGCGGTGAGAACTCGGTGCTCCGCTGGACTGCCCCCTCGGACGGCTACTACTTCATCGAAACCGGTTTCGGCGGGGTCGACCACCGGTTCCCTACCAACAGCGACGTCGCCGTGTTGCACAACCTGCAGACGCTGTCGAGCGCAGAGCTCAACGCGTTCAGTGGGCCACAGTCGTGCTCGAGTTCGGCGTTCGGCCTGCTCCACACCTGGTCGGGCACACTGCAGTTGTTTGCCGGAGACACGATCGACTGCAACGTCGGGTTCGGTCAGAACCAACGCTTCAACGGCGATTCGACCCTCGTGCGAATGCGTGTTACTCGCGTCACCGAGCGCATCACGCTCGGTGGCCCGTGTGGCGGCCAGCTGCAGTACGGCACCGGCCTGCCGTTCCTGGGTCAGAACGTCAGCCTCGGTGTTTCGAGCGCACCGACGAGCGCGTTCGGCCTCGTCAACCTCGCGGCCGGGGCGCCCACGCCCACGACCATTCTCGGCTGCACGATCTATCCGAGCCTCGCGAGCCAGATGGCCTCGATCACGTTCACGACGACGCCGCTCGGCGGCTGGCAGAGTTCGGTGGCGCTCCCGAACACGACAGCATGGCACGGCTTTCAGATCACCTCACAGGCGCTCGTGCTCGACGCCGCTGCACCCAACAACGTGCAGTTCTCGGGCGGCGTGCTCTGGACGCTCTGATCAGGACGGCATTGCCCGCTCAGTTCTGACCACCGGGCCGTTGGCAGGCGTGAACAACGATCATCGGACGGTCCGCTCGACGAGCGCGTAACGCGCGCCGGCAGTCAAAGTCACGCCAGGCTTGCCGGGCACGTAGAAGGTCACCGCGTTCGCCCCGATGACGGTCCCGGTGTCACCCTCCACCCAGAGCGCGGTCTTCTCGTCCACACCGATGCCGAGGAACTGCGGGTAGCGCGCCACGAGCTTCTCGAACTCCGGTCCACGATCACGCTGCAGGAAATGGGCATCGAGAACGACTCCGGGTAAGAGCCCGAGCGCGCGCGTGTATGCCGGGTGCATCAGCTCGCGATTGGTCCGCGGGTTGCCGCGCACGAGCAACTGCCCAAGAACCTGACACCCCGCAGAGCTGCCGCCGACGATGCCACCCCTGTCCAACACGTCGGCGAGCAGACCCGGAACGCTGGTGTGCTCATAGCTGTCCATGACGCGATAGGTCCGGCCGCCGTCGATCCATACGCCGGTCGCCGCCCGCAAGGTGGCGAGTTGGCGCTCGTCGCGTTCGATCGCCTCCGGATCACTCGCGTGGAGCACCGTGACCGTCTTGCAACCGAGGCTCCGCAATCGTCGATAACTGTACGAGCTCGGCTGCTGCCCCGGCTCCGCCGAACCCGCGCTGGGAATACAGACGATGCGCGCCGCGGCTCCGCCGGCTGCGGCGAGGAACCGTTCGAACGTCGAATCGTCGACACCTCGGCCACCGTGAAGCACGAGGGCGCCCTTCTGCAATCGGGGAGGTGCCGGTTCGGCAGGCGGGAAGACCGGCCCCAGCCGCTGCCGCGCTTCGCGACACCAGGCCACGAAGTCGACCGCGTAACCCGGTCGCTCCTGTGGATCGAACGTCGAGTACGGCGAGATCTCTGCCGCGCGCGCAGCCCAGCCGGCATTGGCCGCCACTCGCACCCGCGCGACCCCGGGACCGTAGGCGCAGACGCGGCGACCCGTGTGAACCGCGAGCGCAGCCTCGGGCGGCACGCGCCATTGCACGACACCCGGCACCGGTGCGCGATCCGGCCGGTTGGCCCGGCCATCGCGGGTCGCGACAAACTCGGACCGGGGCAGGAACGCTGGTGCACCAGACGCGGGCCTTCGCACGAGAGCAACCGCAGCAGCCCCCGCGCCGCCGAGCGCACCACCGCGCGCCAGGACACCCGCGAGCATTGCGCGCCCGATCCGGTCTTCGAGTAGTTCCGTCGCGGCGTCCTCCAACCAAACGCCGCGCGCATGCAGCAGAGCCAGCAACGCGGTGTCGTCACCGCCGTTCTGCAGGTCGGCCGAACCGATGCGCAGCTCCTCGACCGCCACCGCGCCACGAGCTCGGAGTCGGTCCGCGACCCAGCTGTCGCTGGCACCCGACTCGGCTTTGGCCGCCAGCACGACGATGGGACGCGTAACGCCACCGGCGAGATTGAGGAACACATCGATGCCGCCGTCACAGACCTGGCTCGATCCCGCCAGCACGAGAGCCCCTGCGATCGGTCGACAGACTTCGTCAGCAACGGACCGGCCAACGCCCTGCGCCGATAGCGCGGCCATGGCCAAGGCCGCGACAATCACCCACCGCACGATCAGCGTTCTCGTCATCTCGGTATCTCGACGGCAGTCAAATGATGAAGGGCCATGCTTCGAATGTGTGGCGCCGCGGCCGCCTCGGTCACGACCAGGCGCAGCTCCGCACCATGATGAACGGCCCCGAGCCGATGGATCCGCTTGTGCCCGATGCACGAACCCGAACCGATCACCGACCAGCGGTCGCCGCGCCTGATCTGCAGTTCGTAAGCCCGCACGCGTTCTCCGCAACGGATGTCTTCCTGCAACACGACACAATCGAAAACCGAACCGCGCGGCAACTCGAGCTCGACGATGCCGCCCGCCCCGATGGCGGTCGCAGCCGCCGCGGCAACGGGGTCGCCAAACATCGCGGCGATCGTCGCACCGAACTCCTGCAGCCTGGCTACGTCGGCCGCCGGGAGCAGACCGCGATCATCCGGTGTCAGGCCGAGGATCAATGTCGAGTTGCGCCCGACGGACTTGCAATACATGTCGACGAGCCGATCGAGCGGATAGATCAAACGCTCATCGCCGGGCTCCCAGAACCACTCGTGGCCACCGAACCCGCGCAACGGCGCGTCCGACATCGCTGGCAGCCAGAACGCACCATCGGGATCGCCCGACTTGAGCAACGCAAACCCGTTCTTCGCGATCTCCGGGCGCGCGCTCTCTCCCGACCCCGTCACGGGATAGGGGAACGTCGCCCAGCACGGATACGCGACAGTCCCCGATTCCGAGCCACCCCAACGCGCGTCGGCCCGATCGAGGCCGTGATAGAACACGGCGTCCGGCTGGTGCTTCGCGACGATCGCCAACAGGTCCGGACCACCCTGCGCGGGCCCGTGGCAACCGCCATCGAACCAGAACTCGAACCAGTCGCCGTACCGCGTGCAGATCTCCTCGACCTCACGCTCGACGAGCTCGTTGTAATCTGCCTGAGTGATCGAACTGCGATCCGTCACCCGAAAGTCGAACACCCCGAGCTGCGCGTTCCATCGCGTGCCGAGGTAGATCCCCGGCAGAACGCCGTGGGCGACACACGAGTCGTGAAATTCTCGCACGATGTCACGCTTGCCATCCCCCCACGCCACGTTCTTCAGACAGAACGGATTGACGTCGGACTGCCAGAGCCGAAACCCGGTCTCGTGCGATGCGGTCAGGATCGCAAACCGCGCACCCGCTGCCTTCGCGGCCCGCACCCACTGGTCGGTATCGAGCTGCGCCGGCTGAAAGTGATCCGTACTCTGCCACGGCGTGACACGATTCTTGCTCTGCACGTATCGGCCGTCGGCACAGGTGTGCAAGTCGTAGTGGAACACCACGCCGAACTCCGCTTCCTGCCACGCCAACTGCGTCGCGGTCGGCACCGGACCGGCGGGCTCGGATGTGCAAACAGCGTTGCGGGTCGCGCAACCAGTGATGGTCACGGCAAGAGCGAGGCCAGAAGCCAACCATACCCGTGCTCCTCGGCCGGGCCGGCAGCCCGACAGGTGCCCGCGAGTCTCGAACACGCGCTCCATTCGATGAGTTCTACCGGACCATCAGGTCGCAGCCGCGGGAGAACCGGGCACGGAGTGGAACCTCACCTGGAATAGCGCAGAAGCCGACCTGGGGCTGGGCTCGGGCGGCCCCAACCAATAGACCAATGATTGTCACTGCGGACGCCATCCTGCGTTCGCCCGCTCATACGGAATAGCCACACAATGAAGATCACGGTCAACGGCACCGAGCACGACCTCGGCGAGATCGATCCGACGACGCCGCTGCTCTGGGTATTGCGCGACGAACTCGGGCTCACGGGTACGCGCTTCGGCTGCGGCAAAGGCCTCTGCGGCGCATGCACCGTGCACCTTGGCGGCGCGCCGACGCGTTCCTGCCTGCTGCCGGTGCAAGCCGTAACGGCCGAGATCACGACGATCGAAGGCCTCTCGAAGAACGGCGATCACCCCGTGCAGGAATCGTGGCGCGAACTCTGCGTGCCGCAGTGCGGCTATTGCCAGTCCGGCCAGATGATGACGGCGGCAGCGCTGCTCGCCGACGGCTCCAAACCGGACGACGAGAAGATCGACGCCGCGATGGCCGGCAACATCTGTCGCTGCGGCACCTATCCCCGCATCCGCCAGGCCATCCATCGGGCGGCGGGAGGTGCGAAATGACATCCGTCGAACCACGCGGCTTCGACCGCCGCCAGTTCCTCTCCGGCATCGGTACGGGCAGCGCGCTGCTCGTCGGCTCGCAGCTGAGCGCCGGTACGATCCTGCCGGGCAGCGTGCTCGAGCAGACGGCCCCGACGAACGAACCGCTGCAGCCGTCGATCTGGCTTGCCATCGCCGAGGACGGCAGCGTTCGGATCTGGACGCATCGCTCCGAGATGGGCACGGGCATTCGCACGAGCCTGCCCATGGTCGTCGCGGACGAGCTCGGCGCGGACTGGGACAAGGTGACCATCGAGCAGGCGCTCGGCGATCGCCGGTACGGGTCGCAGAACACCGATGGCTCGCGCAGTATCCGGCGGTTCTACGAGCCGATGCGTCGCGCCGGAGCCGCCGCCAGGGCGATGCTCGAACAGGCCGCGGCCAAGGAATGGAACGTCGACGCGAAGCAGTGCGCCGCCCGTGAGCACGCGGTGCACGGTCCCGACGGCAAACGCCTCGGCTTCGGCGAACTCGTGGCGGCCGCGCGCGAGCTGTCGCCGCCGAAGACCGAAGATCTCACGTTCAGAAAGCCCGCAGAACGCCGCTACGTCGGCAAGGACGAGGTCCGCTTCTACGACCTCGACGACATCCTGATGGGCAAGGCGAAGTTCGGCGCCGACGTGCGACCCGAAGGCATGGTGTTCGCGGCCATCTGGCGCGTCCCGGTGCTCGGCGGAACCATCGATTCGTTCGACGCCACGGCCGCGAAGGCGGTGCCGGGCGTAACCGAAGTCGTCGAACTCGACCTGTTCGAAGGCCCCCCGGCGTTCCAGGCGCTGGGCGGCATAGCGGTCATCGGGCGCAACACCCATGCCGCCACGCGCGGTCGCGACGCCCTCGAAGTCAAATGGAGTGGCGGCGACAACGCGGGATTCTCGAGCCCGGCGTTCGATGCCGAGATGCAGGCCACTGCCCAAGAACCCGGCCGCGTCGTTCGCGAAGTCGGTGATGTCGACGGCGCGATGAAGGCGGCCGGCGCGAAGCACGAAGCGATGTACACCGTGCCGTTCCTCGCGCACGCTCAGATGGAACCGCTCGCGGCCGTCGCCAGCGTGACCGACGGCAAGTGCACGGTCTGGGCGCCGACCCAGAACCCCCAGGCGGCACAGGGCGCCATCGCGGCGGCGCTCGGCATCAACCCGAAGAACGTCGAGGTGCACGTCACGCTGCTCGGCGGCGGATTCGGCCGCAAGAGCAAGCCCGACTTCGCGGTCGAAGCTGCGCTGCTTGCGCAGAAGCTCGGTAAACCCGTACGCGTGCAGTGGACGCGCGAGGACGACACCCGGTTCGACTACTACCACTCGGCCGCCGCCGTGCACGTCGAGGCGGGGCTCGGCGACGACGGCATGCCAACTGCCTGGCTGCAGCGCTCGGTGTTCCCGCCGATCTCGCTGACGTTCAGCCCACGCGCGGACATGCCGTCGGCCGGTGAACTCGGGCTCGGGTTCACGGACCTGCCGTATCCGATCACGAACATCCGCTGCGAAGCGGGCCGCGCCCGCGCCAAGACCCGGATCGGCTGGATGCGTTCCGTGCACCACGTGCAGCACGCGTTCTCCGAGTGCTCGTTCGTCGACGAACTGGCGGCCAAGGCCGGCGCGGATCCGCTCGAGTATCTGGTGAAGCTCATCGGCGAACCGCGGCACGTCGACCTTACCGGCGTCGAATACCCGAACCAGGGCGAGCCACTCGAGCGCTACCCCGTCGACACCGGCCGACTCCTGCGCGTGTTGAAGCACGTCGCCGAGAAAGCGAACTGGGGCCGCAAGCTGCCTCAGGGCAAGGGGCTCGGCATCGCCGCACATCGCAGCTTCCTCGGCTACGTCGCGACCGTCGTCGAGGTCGAAGTTTCGAAGGCCGGTACGGTCCGCATCCCGCGCGTCGACATCGGCATCGACGCCGGCACGATCGTCAACCCCGATCGCGTGCGCGCACAGCTCGAAGGCGCCGCGACGTTTGGCATCGGCATCGCGCTGCTGGGCGAGATCACGTTCGCGGACGGTGCCGTGCAGCAGGGCAACTACCACGACTTCCTCGTGCCCCGGATGCCCGAGGCTCCACGGGAGGTTCATACGTACCTGCTACCCAACGACGCGCCGCCGTCGGGTGTCGGCGAAACCGGCACGCCGCCCATGGCGCCGGCGCTCTGCAACGCGATCTTCGCCGCGACCGGCAAGCGCGTTCGCCGACTGCCGATCAAGCAGCACGATCTGTCATGGGGCTGAGATCGGGCGGCCGGGTCGCCCTCGAATCGGCGACCCGGCCTGCGCACCAGGGCGATCCGCTCAGTCGTCGCGATCACCTTCCACGTCGACGAACCGCGGCAGGTCCGGCCGCGCCCGGTGCTCGAAGATCAACGACGTCTCGACGTGGTTGACCTCGGGCCGCGCGGTGATGTAGTCGACCGCCAGCGAACGTAGCTGCTCCGCATCGCGTACGGCGACGTGCAGCAGGAAGTCGGTCTTGCCCGCGAGGTAATACGTCGCGATCACGGCCGGGTTCGCGAGCATGTAGTCCTGGAACGCGGTCACGATGTCACCGGAATGGTGATCGAGCCGGACGGCGATCATGGCCTGCAGACCGATCCCGAGGGCCTTGGGCTCGACCCGCGCGTGAAAGCCGGTCAGCACGCCGGCCTCCCGCAGGCGGCGCACGCGCTCGAGACAGCTCGAGGGCGCCAGATGGACCCGGTTGGCAAGCTCCTTGTTCGAGAGCCGTGCATCGTTCTGCAGCGCGGCAATGATGCCGAAGTCCGTTCGGTCGAGGGTTCGTTCCATGAAGCAATTCCGCAAGAGATTCGGGCAAGAAACGGGACGCCAACACCGATCATACCGATGTCGACCCTGACCGAACAACCTTCGGTTTCCGGTGATTCGAATCGAACCATGACCGCAATCACGCCCGTTCCCACCCAATCGATCACTTCGGAGCTGGCGTCCTCGCCGACGACGCCGATCGGGTTCCTGGACGCCCTCGCGGTCGCCCTCCACCGCTTCGGCGCCCCGGCGCACCGGATCGAACCACTCCTCGGGCAGGTCGCCGACCGCCTCGGCGTCCGCGGCGACTTCTTCGTCGAACCGACCGCGATCCACCTCGCGCTCGAAACGGAGGACGGTCCGATCTCGCGGTTCTCTCGGGTCGAGCCCGGGCAGGACGACCTCGAACGACTCGCCGAACTCGATGCGCTGACACTGGCGCTCGTGCAGGGCGATCTCGATCTGGCTGCGGCGCGCTCGCGCCTCGACCGCATCCTCGCTGCCCCGCCGCGCTACGGCGCGGCCATCGAGGCGTTCGGGTTCGCGCTCGCGTCGAGCACTGCGGCGGTCTTCTTCGGCGGCGGGATCCGGGAATGCCTGGCGGCCGGCATCGGCGCAACCGGTGTGGCACTGCTTGCGCGTTCGCTCGCGCGGCTCCCGAGCGCCACGCCGATCTTCGAAGGCCTCGCCGCCTTCGCACTCGCCTCGACGCTCGCCGCGCTGTCGTGGTGGATCCCCCTGGCCCAGGACGTCGCCACGCTCGCGGGCCTCATCATCCTGCTGCCGGGACTGCGGCTGACCGTCGCCGTCTCGGAGATGGCCACGGGCCACCTGTCGTCCGGGGTGGCGCGCCTCGCGTCGACCGCGGTCTCGTTCGGGTCGCTGGGATTCGGCGCGCTGCTCGCCACCAGAATGATGCATGTGATCCTCGGCGCCGAGGCGTCACCCCAACTGCCCGCGACTCTGCCCACGACCGCAACCTGGATCGCACTCGCGATCGCTCCGGTCGGCTTCGCCATCCTCCTGCGCGCGGCGCCACGGGACTGGCTGGCGATCCTCCTGACCGCCCCGCTGGGATTCCTCGCAGCACGGCTCGGTGACGCCACGCTCGGCGCCGACCTCGGACCATTCGTCGGCGCGTTCGGTGTCACGGCTGCGAGCAACAGCCTTGCCCGCTGGCGCAACCGGCCTGCAAGCGTGACCCTCGTGCCCGGCATCCTGATGCTCGTACCCGGCAGCCTCGGCTTCCGCAGCCTCGCGACGCTGCTGACGCACGACGTCGTGCTCGGCCTCGAGACCGCGGTGGAGATGCTGACCGTCGCCATGGGCCTCGTGGGCGGCATGCTCGTCGCCAACGTGCTGGCCCCGGCTCGGCGTGCACTCTGACGCGATTCGCGCCGCACTCTTCACGAGACTCTCACGAAGCCGACTGGATCCCGAACGGGAATACCGCGCGTCGAGGATCTAACTTGCCGGCATGACTACGCGGATCGGCATCAATGGCTTCGGCAGGATGGGGCGACTGTTCACCCGGGCAGCCTGGGACGATCCGGAGCTCGAGATCGTCGCGATCAACGAGCCGAACGCACCCGCCGAGACGATGGCGTTGCTGCTGGAGTTCGACAGCGTGCAGGGCCGGTGGGGACACGCCTGCGGGTCGTCGCAGTCCACGATCTCGATCGCCGGCCGCGAGGTGGCGTTCTCCAGCCACGACCAACCGGCCGACATCCCGTGGCGGCAGCGTGAGGTCGATCTGGTCATCGAATGCAGCGGCCGGTTTCGCACGACGGCACTGCTCGAACCCCACTTCACGAGCGGCGCGTCCCGCCTACTCGTCTCGGCCCCCATGACGGACGGGCCACCCAACATCGTGGTTGGCGTCAACGACGACGACGTCGACTACCAGAATGAACCCATCATCACCGCGGCCTCCTGCACGACGAACTGCCTGGCACCGATCGTGCGCGTGCTCCACGACGGCATCGGCATCGAACGTGGCACCGTCACGACGATTCACGATCCGACCAACACGCAACGGGTGCACGACGCGCCGCACAAGGATCCACGCCGCGCGCGCTCGGCGCAGCTCAACCTGATCCCGACCTCGACGAACTCGGCGACCGCAGTCACACTCATCATTCCGGAGCTCGCGGGCAAGCTCGACAGCATCGCGGTTCGCGCACCCGTGCTGAACGCCTCGATCACGGACCTCGTCTTCCACGCCACTCGCGACACGACGGTCGACGAGGTCAACGCACTGCTCGAGGCCGCGTCCAAGAGCGGCCCGCTGCTCGACGTCCTCGGCTACGAAGGACGCCCGCTCGTGAGCTCCGACTTCGCGGGCGACCCGCGCAGCGGCATCGTCGATGCGCGATCGACACGGGTCACGGACGGGCGATTGGTGAAGGTGCTGGCGTGGTACGACAACGAATGGGGCTACGCGAACCGGATGGCGGCTCTGGCGCGACGGTTCGCGGCCGCGATGTGACGGCCACCTGATCGAACGCCGCGACTACGCAAACGCGCGGACGATCATGGATCGCGAGATCCTCGCCATCGAACCGCGCTGACCCCAACGAACTGCGAGTGCGGAGTTCGCCCAGGTCAGGGCACGAGCCGGAAGCTCACTGGGTTGCTCGCGTAGAGTGGACTCAGCGCCGCGTCGAACACCACCGCGCAGTGGTGCACGCGGATTCCGGCGAGCGCCGCAGGAGAACCCGCCGGCACGGTCACGGTCGCGTTCGCCGTGACACCGGGCATGATGCCGCCGAGGGTCGCACCCAGGATGCCGGCGTTCGGCGAGCTGATCGTGTAGTTGGTGTAGAAGTCCGGCAGCAGCCACGTGCGGACCCCGGCGATGTCGAAGCCGGGGTTCCAGCCCGAGAACGATCCGAGGATCCAATACATCGAACCGCCTGCGGCGCCGGCGTCGAACGTGAGCGAGTGTACGCCCCCGGCCGCGAGTGAGACCTCACCAGGCGAGCCCGCGAGGCGAGCCGATGCGGCGACGGGACCGATTTCGAACAAGCGCAGAACGCCGTGGTTGTAGTTGCTGAAGGTGATACCGGCGGGTGGCAAGACGACACCCGGGCCGATCGCGCCAGCGCCGTACGCTCGCAGGACGTGGTTGCTCGAGTCGACGACCACTGCGGCACCGACCGTGTTCGACCAGACGCCCGCCGGGACCGCTGCGGTCCCGATGTACGAGCCGCTGCTCGCGAACGTGGACGCTGCGAGTGTGACCGGGTCGATCCGCTGCATCCGCGGCTCGGTACTGTTGCTGTTCGTATCGATCACGAGCAACAGGTCGCCACCCGGCAACAGACTCCAGCCGGTTGCCGCCTGCGCCGAGTTCGAGATATCGATCGTGGTGCACGTCACGGGGCCAGCGACCTGCGTGCCATTCGGTGCCAGCGGCACGCGATGAACGTTGATGATGTCCCCGGTCCAGGTGCCGGCGGCGCAGGCACTCGGGTACCACGCGTTCTCCGCGAGAAACAGCGCGTTCTGCCCCGGGTGGTAGATCATGCGCGTGAACCGCGGCGACACGAACGGTGCGACGCCACTCGCATCCATGAGCGGCTGCAGGTTGTCGCTCGCATCGAGATAGCGAATCTCGGTGAGACTGCCCGGGACGGTGACGCAATAGACGATGCCGTCGCCGCGTGACGTCATCTTGTTGATCCAGTAGCCGGAGTGGCCGCGACTCTGCGTGCGGCCAGCGCTGTCGACCGCCCAGAGCTCGGGGGGCGCGCCGGTCAATCCCGCGCTCACGAGAATGCGATCGCGGAACGGGTCGTAACACGCGCCGTCGAGCGCCTGCGCGATCGACGCGTAGTCGAAGTGCACGAGTGGCACGGCAGTCGCCGCACGCGGATCGATCCGGAGCAGCATGTAGCCGTTCGTCGCCGTCGACGGCGTGTAGAGAAACAGCTCGCCGGGGCGAAAACCGGGCTGAGCCACGAGCCCGACCGCCAATGCGAGTGGGACGATGATCGACACGACGACTGACAAGATTCGCATGCGGGAATCAGTGCCGCGCGCACCGATTGTGCTCGCCGAAACCCGGTCGAATCCGAAGCCGGACCCAAGGCCGACTTACGGCAATGTCAGCACCGTCGGCGTCGTGAGCGAAGCACCGGTGGCACCGAGAACAACGCCCTGGAGCCAAACGGAGGTTCCCGTGGGCAGGGACGCCGCGAGCTGCGCCTGCCAGACGCCGCGCCCGGTCGCATCCAGCGGCAGCGCGAGCACGAGAAACGCGGTCGCCGGCTCGAGCCAGGCATTGCCGAGCCCGAGGAACGGCCCCGGATTGGTGGCCGGAACGCCCGCGGCGATCAGGCCGAGGCCGTTTGGCTCCCCAAGAACCAGGGTCGCCATCGCGCGCGCCGGATCGACCGACGCCCCCATCGCGACGACGCTGGCCTGACTCACGATCACGCCAGTCGCGAACCCGGCAGTGCTCGTGGGTGACACCTCGACGGTCGACACCCCGGCACAGCTGCCCCCCAGGCTCCCGGCGATCGCCACGCCGGGCCCGCTCGAAACGGTGCTCTGACCCGCAATCTGCAACGCGCTGTCACAAAGGCTCGCGGCGGGCCCCGAGGTCAAGAACCCGGCCGAGCCGAGTAAGACGCTGTCGACGAGCACGAGTTCGCCGCGCTCGACGCGCAAGGTCGGGAGAGTCGACTGGACGCCCGATTCCAGTTGGCAGCGATGCATCGACAAGAGGTCCACGTCCTGGACTCGCATGGTGCCGAGGGACCCGACCGTCGCAAACCCGCAGTCGGTCATGGTCACGAGCCCGCTGTCGGCGACGAGCCACTGGTTCAGCGTGGAGAGCGGTGAGGACACGGTAGCGCGATCCACGTTCTGCAGGTGCACACTGCCCGCATTCGAGCGGATCAGCAGATGACAGTTGGCAGAAGTCGATCCCGATCCGAACGGTGCAATCCGCAGATCCCGCAGCACGACGTGCTCGTCGGCCGGCAGCAACTCGACCCGCAGCGACCCGACGAACCCAGGTCGGCCAAGAGGCTGGGGCGACGCGCCGACTCCGACGATCGTCACGCCCTTGGTGATGACGGCACCAGCGTACGGGCTCGTCAGCGGATCGACGTATCGCACGAGGATCGTGTCACCCGCGGTTGCCGCACTCACAGCCGACTGCAGATCGGAGAACTGCGCCCCCGGTCGATTCTGCGAATCGACCACCCAGGTCGACTGCGCGATCAGAGGCGCGCCAACCGCCAGGCAGCTGCAGATCAGGGCACGAAGAACACCGGGGTGCGAGTTACGCATGATTTGGTGACTGCCATCGTATCGCGTTCCACTATCAGCGTCTGGCGGCGACGACAACTCTGCCCTACTCGATGTCCGACTTCGCCAGCAACGCGTATTTGACCCAGCCGCGGCCTTCGTCAATCAGAAGCGCCGATCGTGCACTTCGAGAAGGTTCTTGTCGCGCTTCTGATTGAGCGTGTCGGTGATGTTCTTCGGCAGCTCCTCGCCGGCCTCACTCAATGCGTCCACGATGTCGCTGCTGCGCCATTCGCTGCGCCCGCAGTGCGTTTCGAGCCAGAACGCAATCACACCGGCCTTGTCGCCGTGGGTCTTGGCCGAGGATCTCGCCAACAGCTCGCGTGGGCTGGGCTGGTCAGCGGCATCGCGCGGGGCCATGAGCTCGGGCAACTGACTGCGCAGCGATTGCAGCACGCCGTCGAGCTGTTCGCGATCGACGTCACCCCGACACGTCACCTCGACGGGCCCAATGCGAATCTCGATTTCGGGGGTGGTGGCCATGGCAGGTCTTCATCGGCAGCGGCAACGAGAAACCTGAGTGGGTTTCCTAGAAAACCTCGGACTGGCTAGCCGCAAGGTCGCGCGTCAGCCGATTCTGCTGCTGCGGTTCCTGCACGGACCCGTCGGGCAGCGAAGACGAGTACTGCAGGTTGAGACGCAACAACGCATCGACGGCCTCACTCAAGACCCCGTGGTAATCGGGCGCCTCACGGGCGACGCGGCGGAGAAACGCCCCCAACTGCCACGCGGTGTGCTGCGCCTGGCGTGCGAGCGAGGCCCGCTTCACGCACTCGAGCAGACTGTCCGCCGGCAAGAAGGTCTTGCTTGCGGTGACGGCGACGGGGGAACGGCGGCGGTTGTCGGTCATCAGGGTCTCCATGATCTCGCTCCTTCTCGGGACTGCGGTTACACCCCCTCTTCGGCGCGAAGAACCGAGAACCTGAATAGAAACAGCTAGAAACGCCGAGGCGGTCTCGTCGCGAGAACCGTGGCCGCGATGTTGCCGCGCACTCAGCGACGCTTGCCCGGCAATCCCGCGAGACCGATCGGCTTGCGCCCGGTCGGCGCGGTGCGACCGCCTTCACGCCGCGTCAACTCGGTGAGCAGCGACTGCATCCGCACCCGGCGATCGGCCTGCTCGAAGTAGAGGTTCTCGGTCTCCCCGGGATCGCTTGCGAGGTCGTAGAGCTGCCCTTTCGCCTCCGGGAGCGGCGCCGGCCCCGCAAACTGCTTCATCGCACCGCGATCGTAGCGGTTGCCGCCAGATCCCATGTGAGCGAGATACTTCCAGCTCCCCTGCCGCAACTGAAACTCGCCGCGGAAGCTCTGCGTCAGCATGTGAGGGCGCACGGGATCGTCGTCATCCTGCATCCCGACCAACACGGGAAGTAGATCGAAGCTGTCGACCGCGACGTGATCGGGCAGCTCGTAGCCAACGAGTGACGCGACCGTCGCGAAGATGTCCGTCGTGTTCGCGAGCTGCGTCGTCACGCGACCTGCCGGAATGCGTCCGGGCCAGCGTGCGAGGAACGGCACGCGGTGGCCCCCCTCCCAACCGTCGCGCTTCATGCCGCGCAGCCCACCCGCCGCGTCGTGATTGTGGTCCTGCCGCATCCAGATCGTGTGCAGCGTCTCCGGACCGTTGTCGGAGTTGAACAGGACGAGCGTGTTGTCGTCGATCCCGAGCGAAGCGAGTGTGTCGAGCACGCGCCCGGTCAACTCGTCGAGCTGGCGTACGAAGTCGCCACGCGCGCCAGCCTTCGTCTTCCCCAGGTACTCGGGCCCGGGGAGCACCGGCGCATGACAGATCTGCGTCGAAAGCACGAGGAAGAACGGTTGCTCGGGCGCGCGCTCGCGATGCGCCGTCATGAACGCGATCGCCTTGTCACAGAACATCACGTCGACGTCGACGAAACGGTAGCCCTCCGCCATCCAACCCTCGTCATTGTCCCAGCGCCATTTGCCGCCGGGGTTCGGCAGGTTCGTGCGGCGATGGCGCCGATCGGCGGGCACGGGCACGAGCCCGTTCTCGATGTAGACGTAGAGTGGGTCCGTCGTCGGACAGTTCGGCGTCACGAACGATTCATCGAACCCACGGGCATTGGGCCCGTCGACGAGTGGCGTGCTCTTCTCGTAGTCGATCAGCAGCGAGTTCTTGAAGCCGCCACCGAGGCGCTTGCCGTCCTCGTCGAGCCACGTGAGCCCGACGTGCCACTTGCCGAACACCGCGGTGCGGTAGCCCTGCCGCCGCAGCATCTCCGCGATCGTGAGCTGCCCGGGCGCGAGATAGCTCGGCCCACCGGGCCCTTCGAACGCGGTCGATCGCCGCCCGGTGCGACAGACCTGCTGCCCGGAATAGAGCCCATAGCGCGACGGCGAACAGACGGTCGACGGACTGTGTGCGTCGACGAACCGGATGCCCTCCGCCGCCATCCGATCGAGCCGCGGCGTCTCGTACGCAGCCGCTTCGTTGTAGCAGGACAGGTCACCGTAACCGAGGTCATCCGCGTAGATGACGACCACGTTCGGGAGCTCCTGGGCCGCCAGGGGCGCCCACAGCCCTGCGATACCCAACGCCAGTGTGATTCGTTGCAAGAACATGCCCAAATCGCGTCAGCGAAACCGCCGGCTGACTTTGTCGAATGCTTTGCGGCCCTTCTTGCGGGCATCGAGCACGGCCGGGACGACGGCCTTGTAGGCCTTGAGGTCCTTCTTGCCGATCCCGGCCTTCTTGCCGGCCTTCGCCCACTCATCGAGGCTGCCGAGCATGCGTTCATTGAACGACGCCCGCGCGAGGAAGCCTTCTTCGAGCAGTTTGACACCGGAACCGAACGCTACCGCCGGCTTCTTCTCGCGGTTCTTCCAGAACGCCCGCGAGTGCTTGCTGGCCGCCTTGTCATGCGCGCCGAGTGTCTTCTCCATCGCGGCAACCAGCTCGTCGCGCTCGGGCACCCCATCGAAGTGCCGTAAGAACAACGGGACGTGCCCCATCCACGGCTTACTCGTGAGTTTCTTGCCCTTCTTACCCATCGCCTTGGAGAGCTGCTGCGCATGCTTCGTGGCGCACTCCCGCACCTCGTCGAGCGCTGCGGCCGCACGCTTCTTGACGGCGGCGTCGACACCCTCCATCTCGACCGCGCGCTTGCTGACCTGATAGAGCGCAACAGGATCGACGACACCCTTGACGCCCTCGAGCGACTCGAAAGCAACGCTCAGGCGACCGGGGTCCGTCGTCGTCATCCCTTCACACCACGCGAGCTGCTGCTCCGTGTTCGGTTGGCTCGGCCAATGGTTCCAGCCGTCGAGACTGCGCAGCCGCACCATCGGATACTTCGCTTCGCGATAGGCTTCGAGCCCGCCGACGCTCTGGCCATAGGGCACGACCGGGTCCGCGGTACCGTGCATGAGCACGACAGCCTGGTGGTGGTGCTTCTTCGTCATCCGGGTCCCCATCCAGACGCCGCTCGCCTGCCCGACGACACCCTGCACGTCTTCCGGATAGGCACCCGCGTAGAAGAACGAGAAGAAGCTGCCCTGGCTGTGGCCGTAGAGGAACGTCGCGCGGATCTTGAACTTCTGCTTCAGCTCTTCGTGCAGGTTGTGCAGGCGTTCGAGATCATCCTTTCCCTGCAGGAAGTTGAATCCGCTGCCGCCGTTCGAGGTCGTACCGTCCGGTGAGACGACGAGATCGTTGGCGCGGAACTGACCGGCCTTGTGGTTCGCGAATCCCCAACGGCGGTCGAGATTCGACCCGTGCAGGATGAAGGTCAGATTGATGCCGACCTCGGGGTCATGGTCCTTCGGCAAGAAGTACTGATAGCGCAGTTCCTCGGAACTCTGCCACTCGTAGACCTTGCCGGTCGTCGAGGGCCCGGGCTCCTTCTCCGGTGCTTGCGCGACCAGCGACGCCGCGGCCATTGACACCACGGCCAGTGACGTCGCGATCCGGGTGGGGACCACAGTGCGTGCGGTTGCAGCCATAGGCCGCCAGCCTATCGCATCGGGGCCGCTGCTGCCGCGCCCGCTCGGCCGTTCTCGACTTCAGTCGTTCTTGAACGCCGGATGCTTCTTGTCGCCACCGGCCACGAGATAGGCGATCAGATCCTTCAGCTCGTCCGCGTTCATCATGTTGATCGTCCCGGTCGGCATCATCGAGAGATGCGACGGCTCCACGCTTGCGACCTTCGCCGCAGGCCGTTTCGTGACATGGGAGAAGTCGTACGGATCAGGCGCCACTGCGATCTCCTTGTCGTCATGATAGATGATCCGGCCATACAGCCGTTCGCCGTCGTCGAACACGATCGAACTCGCGCGGTATTGCTCGGACACGGAGTCACTCGGGTCACAGATCGCAACGAGGATGTCGCGCGACGAGTAGCGACTCCCGACCGAGCCGAGATCGGGCCCCGAGTAGCCGCCCTCACCCTCGATCCGATGACAGGCGATGCACCTGCCCGCAGCAAACATACGCTTACCATTGTCGTAGTCGCGACCCGTCAGCCCGTCTGCAACGAGCACGCGGGCTGACTCAACGGTCCACGCCACCGGCGGACCACTCGGGGTCGGCAGCTTCGCCAGATCGACCGTGGTTACCTCACCGAGCAACCATGCGATCGCCGCCGCTTCGGCTGGGGGCAGGTGCGCGATCGCATCGTCGCGAATCGCGCGGATGTAGCCCGCGAAACTCTTGCCGCCGCTCTTCTCGAGCGTGTTCTTGAGCCAGCCGAAATAGAACTTGCGGTCCGCGAGTTCCCAGCCGGCCTGAACCCGCCGCAAGCAGTAGGCGTACCAGATGTTCTGCCCATTGGGCGTGTTGGCCATCGTCTCGAGGATGGCTTTGCCGTACTCGTGCCGCGTGAGCATCTCGGCGTCGTAGGCGAGCGACTTCGTCTGCGTCACCCTCATCAACGCAATCGTCTTGCCGACGACGGTCGGCGATTCGATGTAGCTCAGCAACCGGCACAACTCGGTATCGAGCGCGTCGTCACCCGCCGGGTAGAACGGATCGAGCCGCGCCGCGATCGCCGCCTTCTCGCCAGGCGTCGGCGATCCGAGCCGTATCGCACAGAGCGAGTAGGCTCTCAGCAGCGCGAGCTTGTCGACCCGATCCAGCGCAGCGAAATCGATCGCCCCCAGCTTCGCGAAGACGCGGCGCGCGACATCCTCCGGGCCGTGCCGGCATAGGGCAATGACCGCGCGAATCGCGGCACGCGGGTCGGATTCGTCGAACACGCGATCTCGCCAATGCACCAGTTCCTGGTTTTCGATCGCGAGGCGCGCCGCATAGCGAATGCCGCGATCCGCGTGGCCGAGATGCTGCCACGCCCGCTCGACCGCCGCCGCCCCACCCTTGCCGGCGTCGTGAAACTGTTCGAGCGTGCGGCGCAGATCACGAAGCGGCTGCTTTGCTGCGAGCTGTCGGGTCTTGCCGCTCACCGACTGGCCGGTGTAGCGCACGCGATAGAGCTTCGAAGCCGTATTCCGACCGCCGACGACGAAGTACATGTGACCGTCGGGACCGAACCGCATCGCGGCGATGTTCAGCGGCGTGCCGCTCAGGAACTCCTGCTTCCTGCCCGTGTAACTCGAACCGTCCTCCTCGAGTTCGACGGTGTAGATCGTTCCGAACGTCCAATCACAGAGGAACAGGTCGTCCTGGTACTCGGCCGGGAAGTTGCTGTGATGTCCGAAGCTCATCCCCGTCGGCGACCCCGGTCCAATGTCGATCACCGAGCCGTTGCTGTCGGCGAAGTAGTCCGGCCACTTGGCCGACCCGGTGCGCCAGCCGAACTCTGCCGCACTCGTCACGTGATTCACGCGGGTCGGCCGATACCACGGACTGCCGATATCGAACTCGAGATCCGAGTCGTAGGTGAACATCTCGCCCTCGCGATTGATCGCGAGGTCGACGGCGTTCCGCAGACCCGAGGCGACCATCGTCCAGTCCTCGCCGTCGGGCGACATCCGGCAAATCCAGCCGCCCGGCGCCTTGATGCTGGTCGCGTGGCCCTGGGGGTCGGGCAATGGCGACAACAGCGCATCCTTGCCCCAGACGGGCGGCTGCAGGCTCGTGACGCCTTCAGGCACGCGCGAGTGGTTGCCGGAAATCAGATACAAGCCGGTGCCATCCGCCGTCTTCACGATCGAGTGTGCTGAGTGCTCCCAACCGACGTACAGCTTCTTCAGCAGCGTGAACTCGTCGTACGTGTCGTCACCATCGGTATCGCGAATGCGATAGAAGCCCTTCATCGACGACATGTAGAGGCTGTCGAATGCATAGAGGAAGCCGAGCGCGCCGCCGACGGTCCGCCGCCCCCAAGCGACGGGCTCCCAGGGGAAACCGGCGAGACTCTCGACGTGGATCTTCGCCCCCGGATCATCCTCGCGCGGCAGAGTGACCCGAAACACGCCCTTGTCGTCCTGATCGGACACGATGAGCCGCCCCTTCGGATCGAACGCCATCGCGACCCAGGAGCCCTGTGACTCGGGCACCTCGTAGAGCAGTTCGACATCGAAGTCCTGGCGCAACCTGATCCGAGTATCGGGGTCGACGATCAGGCCATTTGAAGTCGGCGCCTCGACGCCACAGCCGTGCGAGGTCAGCACGAGAACAACGAGCAGGATGGCAGCGGGCGTCTTCATGGGTCGTAGATCGGGAGCGTACGCGAAGTCGGCCCGGGCATGCCAGGAACACCGAACGCCAGCCGGCAACCAGCCACCCTCGCCGTTATCCTCTGGCAGTGACCGCCGACAACAACGAAACATGCTGGACGGTGCTTCGCTCGGCTGCCGGAGGCGATACGGCCGCACGATCATTGTTTGCGCGCCAATACTCGGGGCCGATCCGCGCGTATCTCCAGCATCGTTGGCGCGGCAACGTGCTGTCGCACGACGTCGAAGACGCCTCCCAGGAAGTATTCATCGAGGCCTTGAAACCCGGCGGTGCACTCGCGCGCGGGGATCGGCGCCGCGGTGATTTCCGCAGCTTGCTCTACGGGGTCACACGCAACGTGGCTCGCCGCTTTGAAGAGCGTGCAGGCCGGGCGCAGGCCCGCCGCCCCGAGGACAGCGTCTATCTCGACGAGCTCCCGGATCGCGCCGCTGCGCTCTCCGCGTTTTTCGACCAGGAATGGGCCAGGTCGCTCATGCTCGAAGCCGTCCAGCGCTTCGAACGCGCCGCCACCATGGGTGACGAGACTTCGCAACGCCGGTTTCGCGTGCTGCAGATGCGGCACGACGACGGCCTCGCCGTGCGTGAGATCGCCGCAGCATTGGCCATTCCGGATGCGGCGACGATCCACAACGACTACCGCCAGGCTCGACGTGAGTTCGCAGGCCATCTCCGCGCGGTAGTGGCTCACCACACCGGCGCGATGGGCAAAGCCATCGACGACGAGTGCCGACGGCTGACCGCATTGCTCGCGACGTGACGCACGTGCGGTCGAAGGCCCGCCGCAGATACCGCAGAATCTCGGACTGAAAAGTGATTCGCGGCGGAACCAGCTTGCGAGACCCCCGCGCCACATGATGGGCAAGCCGACACCATGACCGAGAACGACTCCAGCGCCGACCGCGCCGACGATGACCTGCCGAAGGACGACTCGTTCGACAGCACTCTCGATCGGGCACTCGCTGACGGATTCGCCGCGGCCCGAGCCGCAAACATCCCCCCCCAAGGCGATAGCGTGCTCGACCGAATCGGCGAGATCACCGGCAGCCGACCCAAGGTCTCGCTTCGCGACGCCGCCGCCGATCAGACGCCCATGCTGAAACCCTTGGCGCCGGCGGACACCAAGGACACGGGCAAGTACGTGATCCAGGGTGAACTCGGACGCGGTGGCGTCGGCGCCGTACACAAGGGTCACGATCAGGACCTGGGCCGCGATGTCGCGATGAAGTTCCTCCACGACAAGTATCGCGACGCACCCGAGATCCTGCACCGCTTCGTGGAGGAAGCCCAGATCGGTGGGCAGCTCCAGCACCCCGGGATCGTTCCGGTCTACGACCTGGGAATGTCGAACGGCAAGCCGTTCTTCGCCATGAAACTCGTCAAGGGAGAAACGCTGGCGAAGAAGCTGCTCGATGCGGAGGCCACCAGCGGCGCGCGCCGCAAGCTGTTGACCGTCTTTGAAGACATCTGTCAGACGATGGCCTACGCCCACGCCCGCGGCGTCGTTCACCGCGACCTCAAGCCGTCGAACATCATGATCGGCAGCTTCGGCGAGGTGCAGGTCGTCGACTGGGGCATGGGCAAGGTCCTGCAACAGGGCGGAGTGGCGGACGAACGCCGCGCGGCCGAGCAGCAGGAGAGCGCAAGCGTGGTCGAGACCGTGCGATCCAGTGGGCATGGCACACAGTCGGTGATGGGCTCCGTCATGGGCACACCGGCATACATGCCGCCAGAGCAGGCGCGTGGTGATGTCGCAGCCATGGACGAACGCAGCGATGTCTTCGCCCTGGGGGCCATCCTGTGCGAAATCCTGACCGGATCTCCGCCATACACCGGGGCGCAAGACGAGTTGATCGCCATGGCGGCGATGGCGCGACTGGACGACGCGAACCAACGGTTGAGCGCGTGTGATGCCGAGCCCGAGCTCATCGACCTCGCGAAGACCTGCCTGATGCCAGCCCCCGCAGCCCGCCCACGATCGGCTCAGGAAATCGCCACTGCGATTCAAGAGCATCTCGCGGCGCTCGAGTCGCGGGTTCACGACGCCCGGGTCGAGGCGGCGGAAGCAACGGTCCGCGCCGCAGCACTACGGCGCACCCAGAGACTCGGCGCCGCGCTCATCGGTGTATTCATCATCGGACTGGCGACGACGCTGTGGTTCTGGCACCAGTCGGGCCTCGCAACCGAGCGCGCTGAGACCGAACTCGCACGTGCGGTCGAAACGAAGCAACTGCTCATCGGCATGCTCGAGGGCATCACGCCCGAGCAGGCTCGCGACGCGGACACGACCATCCTGCGCCAGATCCTCACGACCGCAACGCGGCGCATCGATGACGGATCCGTACCGGACGAGCGCGTAGCGGCAGAACTGCAGTCCGTCGTCGCGACCGTCTATCGCAAGCTCGGCGAGCCGAAGACCGCGCTCCGCCACTCCCGTGCCGCAAGCGAAGCGCTGACCAGGCTCGTCGGACCGGAGGATCCCAAGACGATCGCGGCGTTGGCAAATCTGGCCATCACGTACAAGGACCTGAGCGAACACGGTAAGGCCGAAACCGTTGGCCGCGACGTACTCGCGAGGCTGCGGCGGATCGTGCCGGAGGATGACGATCGCGTTCTTCGTCAACGCGTCAGCCTCGGCGTCTTTCTCGCTGGCCAGGAACGGTTCTCGGAAGCAGAGCGTGAGTACGAGGCCGTCATCGAGACATGCGGCCGCGAATCGAAGAGCGACGACCCCGTCCTGTTCAACGCCCTGTCGAACCTCGGAGAACTTCACGCCCGCCGCGGATTCCACGAGCAAGCCGAGGACTACCTGCGACAGGCACTCGAAGGACTACGCCGGATCCACGGCGCCGACCACCCGACCGTTGCGCTCTCGATGTCCAGCCTGGCTCGCGCCTGTACCACCAATCGTAAGTTCGACGAAGCCAAGGACCTCTACGACGCGGTGCTCGAGTTGCAGACCAAGTCGCTCGGTTCAGATCATCCGCGGCTTCTGATGACTCGGAGCAACCTGGCCACGTTGCTCGACCGGATGCACCGCCGAGCCGAAGCCGAAGTGCTCTACCGCGGCGTCCTGGAAGTCGTCGAGCGAACGATCGGTCCTAACAGCGAAGAGGCGTTGGGCGCACTGAGCAACCTGGCATCCACCATTCTGCATCAGGATCGGCCAGCCGAGGCAGAACCCCTGTTCAAGCGAGCGTTGGAACTCAGCGAGCGCCGCGATGGTCGCGACTCCACCGGCACGCTACGCATTCTGGAGAACCTCTCCAACGTCTACCTTCATCAGGACCGGTCCCTCGAGGCAGTTTCCCTGATGGAGGACGCCGTCGGGCGCAGCGAGGCGCGCTGGGGCCAGGAAGACCCCGCCACGCTCAGGGCCCGCGCGCGACTCGCGTTCGCGTACGCGAGCGCCATGAAGTTCGCCGCGGCCGAATCCTTGCTCGAGAAACTGATCCCCCAACAGGCCAGCGTCCTGGGGGAGCAAGGCCACGAAGCGCTCGATTCGATGCTCACGCTCGCCCGGGTCTACAAGGCTCAGCGAAAGACCGAGGAGTCCGTCGACCTGCTCGAAGACCTGCTCCAGCGACGCGAAACGAAGCACGGTTCCGATCACGCCGACCACGCGCGAGTCGCCTTGGAACTGGGACGTCTCTACATCGACCTGCGCCGGTTCGAAGAAGGCATCGCGACCCTGAGTCCGGCGATCCCCGTCTACAGAACGCGCGTCGGCCCGGGCGACCGGGACCTCGCACTCGCGGAAAGCTCACTTGGGTTGGCCCACATGCTGTCGAA
The DNA here is from genome assembly GCA_024743115.1 of bacterium. GTDB lineage: Bacteria > Planctomycetota > UBA1135 > UBA1135 > UBA2386 > JAGQRA01. Next base: position 266,359 of record JANSXC010000005.1, read on the forward strand.
CGACGCCGAATCAGCAGTCGACCCGCTCGAATCGGCACTGCCTGTCATCCGACGGTTCGAGGGCAAGGACTCGCAGTTTGCGGCGGAGATCGCCACCAACCTCGCGAGCGCCTACCTGCAGACCGGCCGTCTCGAGGAGGCCGAACCGATGTTCCTGGAACAGATCGAGGCGCTCGAGTCGCACGGCGGCGTCGCCAATGCCGCGGGCGCCAGAACCAACCTCGGCAGCGTCTATCTGCGGATGGAGCGCTTTGCGGATGCCGCACGCATGTTCGAAGCCAGCCTACCGGTCAAGCGCCGCTTCCTCGGCAACCATCATCCCTGGACCGGTTTCGCGGTCCATGGCCTCGCGCTCGCCTATCGCGGACTGGGCCGCAACGAAGAGGCTCTGCCGCTGTTTCGTGAGCACCTCGAAGCCCAGATCGCTGCTGCCGATCGCTCCAACTCAACGCCCATGGCGGTGATCCAAACGGCACGCTTGCTCCTCACTCACCCAGTCGTCGAACTACGAGATCCGAAGCTGGCCGCGAGGCTCGCCGAGCACGCCTGTGAAGACGGCGCTGCGCAAGAACACCCCCAACTCTACGCCTGGCTCGATACCTTGGCGCAGGCTCAGTCCGCCAACGGCGACGCGAAAGCCGCGTTCGCGTCGGCCCAGCGCGCAGTCGACCGATTGCCGACCGATGCACCGCCCGAGTCCGCGTCGGAGATCCGCAGCAGGCTCGAGGAGTATCGCGCCGCTGCAGAGCAGAAATAGGCGGCTCCGTCGAGCGGGGCCGCGATTCGTGCAGCTCCGAGCTACGCTGTCGCTCATGCGCCAGCTGATGCTCGCCCTCTTCGCCCTGACCGTCACTGCCATCACGCCCGCGCAGGACGAGAAGCGCCCGAACATACTGTTCCTGTTCGCCGACGATCACCGGCCGGATGCGGTCGGCGCCTTCGGCAACCCGCACATCCGCACGCCGCACATCGACTCGATCGTGCGGCAGGGGTTCCGGTTCGAACGCAACTACTGCATGGGATCGATCCATGGCGCCGTCTGCCAACCGTCCCGCGCGATGATCAACACCGGCCGCACGCTGTACCGCGTGAAGATGAACCTCGCCGGATCCACGACACTCGGCGAAACGCTGCGCAGCGCCGGCTATCGCACGTTCGGCACCGGCAAGTGGCACAACGGCGGCGCCTCGTTCCTGCGCAGCTTCGAGCACGGTCGGAACGTGATGCTCGGCGGAATGTCGAACCACACCAAGGTCCCGATCCGACACGTGCAGCCCGACGGCAAGCTGTCGCCCCGCGAGATCGGCGACGGTTTCTCGAGCGAGATGTTCGCCGACGCGGCCATCGATTTCCTCGCAGGACTCGACCCGGAATCGGACGAGCCCTTCTTCGCCTACGTCTCGTTCACCGCACCGCACGACCCGCGCCAGCCGCCGCAGCCGTATCGCGACGCCTATTACGAGACGCGTCCCCCATTGCCGAAGAACTTCATGCCGCAGCATCCGTTCCACAACGGCTGGATGACGGGTCGCGACGAGAGTCTGGCGCCCTGGCCGCGAACGCGCGAGGTCGTGAGCGATCAGCTCGCCGAGTACTACGGGCTGATCTCCCACATGGACGACCAGATCGGGCGCATCCTCGGAGCCCTCCGTCAGTCGGGCAAGGCGGACAACACGATCATCGTATTCACCGCCGATCACGGCCTCGCGGTCGGCAGTCACGGCCTCCTCGGCAAGCAGAGCGTCTACGAGCACGCGATGGGTTGCCCGCTCGTGATTGCCGGCCCCGGCATCCCTCACGGTTCGTCCGACGCGCTCACCTATCTCTACGACGTCATGCCGACCCTGCTCGACCAGGTCGGTATCGCGATTCCTGAAGCTGTGGAGGGCAAGAGCCTGCGCGCGATATGGGAGGGTTCGATGCCCAAGGTTCGCGACTCGTTGTACCTCACCTACGAGAACAAGATGCGCGCGGTCACGGACGGCCGCTGGAAGCTGATCCGCTACCCACCGATCGACCACGAACAGCTGTTCGATCTCGCGAACGATCCCGACGAACTGATCGACCTCGCCGAACGGCCCGAGCAGCAAGCACGCCGCGAGTCACTGCGGCTGCTCATGGCGCGACATCACCTCGCCGTCGACGACCCCCACCCGCTCGAGGTGAAGCGGCCTCGCCGCAAGGAAGCCGATCTTTCCGGTCGCAAGCGCAAGCCCGACGTCCACCAGCCGAAGTGGATCCGGCAGAAGTACTTCGCCGACCAGCAGGCGCCGCGACCCAACGTTCTCCTCATCATGGTCGACGACCTGGGACCGGAGTGGATCTCGGCGTGCGGTGGCGACTTCGAGACCCCGAACATCGATCGCATTGCCACGGAGGGCACGCGCTTCGAGAACGCCTATTCGATGCCGAAGTGCACACCGACCCGGGCGACCCTGCTGACGGGCCAGTATCCCTATCGCCACGGCTGGGTGAGTCACTGGGACGTGCCGCGCTGGGGTGCGGGCTGTCACTTCGACCCGAAGCACAATCCGTCCTGGCCGCAGGCGCTGAAACAGGTCGGCTACCGCAGCGCGATCGCGGGCAAATGGCAGCTCAACGACTTCCGCGTCCAGCCCGACATCCTCGCGGCCCACGGCTTCGACGACTGGTGCATGTGGACCGGCGGTGAGGGCGGCAACCCGCAGAGCAACGAGCGCTACCACACGCCCTACGTGCACACGAAGGCCGGCAGCAAGCTGCGCGACGGCAAGTTCGGCCCCGACCTGTTCACCGACTTCCTCATCGACTTCATGCGGCAGAACGCCGAGCACCCGATGCTGCTGTACTACCCGATGGCGCTGACCCACACGCCGCTCGTGGCGACGCCGCTCGACCCGGATGCCACGTCGAAGCTCGACCGTCACCGCGCCATGGTGCGTTACACCGACCATCTCGTCGGCCGCCTGCTGGACGCGATCGACGACCTCGAACTCGCGCATCGTACGCTCGTGATTTTCACGACCGACAACGGCACGGCTCGCGGCATCGACGGCAAGCTCAGGGGCCGCGTCAGAAAGGGCGGCAAGGGCCGCATGACCGAATCGGGCTGTCGGGCACCGTTCTTTGCGCGCTGGGTCGGCCAGGTCACACCCGGCCGCGTCGTCCCTGCGCTCGTCGACTTCACCGACATCTATCCAACCATGCTCGAACTCGCCGGCGCAGCGGCACCCGCGGACCACGCCGTCGACGGCATGTCCTTCGCCGATCCGCTCCTCGGCTTCGGCGGCCACGGCCAGCGCAAATGGATGATGGCGATGGGCGGTCGCACGGCGCACCTGCGGAACGGTCGCGTGGTGCCCGAGCTGAGCTTCGCGCCGCGGGTTCTACGCACGCATGACTACAAACTCTGGATCGACGCCGACGGCCAGCCGCAGCGACTGCACCACCTGCCGCTCGACCCCGACGAGGAGGTCAACTTGCTCCCGAACCCCAACCCCAAGGCGAGAGCGGCCTTGCGCCTGCTGACGCGCGCCTCCCAGCGATTCCCGCGCGAGGACGCGCGCCCGCGCTACGACAAGCTGCCACCGCAGCCCTGGGACAAGAAGCCGGCGAAACCGAAGTCCGGCAAGTAGGCGGATTCGTAGCTCACGTGCGGCGTGCGCAATCGAACACCGCCAGCCGAGAGTCGGATGCGCGTTCGCTTGTGCACGAATCGGTGTGACCTTCCGCTCGCATGGGGCTAGCGACTTACGTCGATCACCCCTCTCGACGTCAAACCGGACTCACCCCAGGAGTTTCCGAATGCGACCTGTCCCCTGCGCCACGTCGGTGGCGTTGCTGTCTACCCTTCTGTCCGCACAGAGCTTCGATTGGCGACAATCCCCGTTCAACGGCAGGCTCTATGCAGTCACCCAACCGCTGACCTGGGCGCAAGCCCGGTCGCAGGCCAACCTGCTCGGCGGCAATCTCGCTACCGTTCGCAACTCGCAAGAGCACGACTGGCTGTATCAGCAGTTCGGCAACAGCCAGTGCCTTTGGATCGGCTATAGCGACGCCGCCGTCGAGGGCTCGTGGATCTGGGTATCGGGCTCGACCAGCCCGTACACCAACTGGGCCGTTGGCGAACCGAACAACACTGGCGGCGTCGAGGACTTCGCCGCGATCTCGCCGCGCCAGGGCCTGCCGAACGGCCGCGATGGCGCCTGGATCGACCTCGGCCCGACGGTCGCCTGCCCCGGCATCATCGAACTCGAACTCGACGCCATCGGTCGCGCTCGCGTCTTCGGCCAGGGCTGCCCCGGCACGAACGGTAACCCGACCCTGACTCCCCTCGCCGCCTCCCCCGTGCCCGGCTCGCAGTTCCCCGTGCGTTTCGGCCAACTGCCGAACGTGGCGACCGTCGGACTAGCGAGTCTCGGTCTGCCGCGATCCACCCCGTTGGATCTCGGCCAGTTCGGGCTGCCCGGATGCGAATGGTGGGTCAACAACCTCGCCATCTACTTCCCGCCACTCACCGCGACGACCGCGACATGGTCGTTCATGGTACCGGCGAGCCCAACTCTGCGTGGCGTCGTGACCCGCCTGCAATCGGGCATCGTGGACCCCGGCGCCAACGCAGCCGGTGTCAGTGTGACGAACGCCATCACGATGACGTTCGGCTCGGTCGTCGACGAGGTCACGTTCGAAGAACCGTTCCTCAGCGACGCGATGCTCGACCGCGATCTGTCCGGCGGCAGTTGGACGGGCGGGAGCGCGGAGTTCGCCGCGATCGGTGGGGACGGCCGACATGGCACGTTCGACCCCGAGGCAATCGGCAACTTCCAGGGCGTGATCAACGGCAAGCGTACGTTCTTCATCAGCACGGACAACACGATCGTCCCGGCCACGAACACCCTCTCGGGTCAACCGCTCGCCGTCACCGACGGTCGGTTCTACTTCGATGGGTTCACGGTTGCCGCAGACATCCGACTCGTCTTCCAGGGCCAGTCGCCGCCCGTGATCACGGTTGCCGGACGGATCGAACTCCTCGGCGAGATCGACATCGCGGGCGAATCGACGCCATACCCATCGGCGGCCCCTTTCGTGGGCCAGGAAGGTGGCATGGGCGGCGTCTTCGCGGGCTCCGGCGGCAAGGGCGCAGACCGCGCAGACGGCCTCGGCGTGCAGCCGAGATTCCACGGTCAGGACGGTGAGTCCGCGCATGTCCTCGCCAGCCGGGCCTACGCCAACACGACGACGGGCACCGGCGGCAGCGGCTCGCTGATGTTCCCGGCCAGCGGCCTGACCGCGTCGATCTTGTTCGCGCCTTCACCGACCGCCGTGTCCTACTCGCCGACGGCTGCCGCAGGCGGCGGCGGTGGCGGGCTCCACATACCAGGCGAGCCAGGCCGGGTCGTGACCAACAACCATATCGACCCGATGACCGGCAGGGCGCCGCGGCTCAGTGAGATGGGCCCACCGGCTGCAGGTGGTCTGGCGGTACGATTCCTACCGTTTCCCGCGCCGACGGGCTCGACCAAGAGTTCGGTCCATTATCTCGTCGGCGGCTCCGGCGGCGGCGGCTCCGGCTCGCACGCGGCCCTCGCGCTCGACGTCGTGCCGAACTTTACGCGCGGCGCGGGCGGCGGCGGCGGTGGCGGCGCGATCGCACTGCGCGCAGGCGGCGACCTCGACGTGCACGTCGACGCCGGGATCCTCGCACACGGCGGCTCGACCGGCGGAATCACGGCCGCGTTCGGTACCGCGGCGCCGGCCCCCGCCGGCGGCGGCTCAGGCGGCAGCATCGTGCTGCAGGCCGACGGCGACGCCAACGTGCAGGGCGCAGTCGACGTGCGCGGCGGCACGGGCGGCTACTACAATCGCTTTGCCGGCGGCGCACCGCCCATCGGCGCGGCAGTGGAGATCGACGGCGGCGATGGCAGCCCAGGCTTCATTCGGCTCGAAACCGCGGGTGGTGCCACCACCGCGATGTTGCCGAACGCGACCCCCGCAGCGACGCCGACGAACGTCGGAACGCTCAACGAGACCGACGAACTCAGCAGCATGACCTCGCGTGTGTTCGACACGCGGGTCCGGCCGCCGTTCCAACCGGCGCCGCGCTATCTGCGCTACGAGATCGAGGCTACCGTCGACGGCAACCCCGTCACGTTCAGCGACGATCCGGCGGTCTCGACCGTACGCGCCGACGTGGGCAGCGCGGTCCAGCTCTGGGTCCAGGGCAGCTCGCCATCCCAGCCCGGGGCGGAGTTCCCATGGCGATCCTCGGTGCGATCGAGCCCGGGAGTCATCGGTCTGGATACGGACGCGCCACCGGCGTTCCGGTTCCGGCTGGTCGCCGACTACAGCCTCGGAACCGCGATCCGCGTCGCGCGGGTCCGCATGATCTACGGCCTGTAGTCGGGTCCGTTCCCGACAGAACCGCCGGTTCTTCGTCACGCGCGGGCCCTCCCGGGCATTGCCCCGAGAGAGCCCGGAGAATCTGGCCGCCGACCGAGCGAAACCTCGTTCCTGGCGGCAAGGCCCGACCCGCTCGGGCCCGGACGAAGGACCATGACCAAGAACCGACGCGAAGAATCCTATCGCGTTCGCACCTCGGCCGCCCAACTGGCCCGCGAACGCACTCACCCCGACCATCGCTCCAACGGCGACGAGCAACGCTACGCCGGCGCCAGCTACGCGATGAGTTTCACCAAGGGCCTCGAACACGACTCCGACACCGGACTCGCGGCGCGGGCCAGTGACGTGCTCGACTTCCGTCGCGCGATCGACGAAGGCGAGATCAACGCGTTCACGTCCAAGGTGCGCCCCGCCCCGGCAAAAGCCCGGGCCTGGGAGGCGCCGACCGCAGGTGTGACGTACGAACTGACCGGTCCGGACCCGCAGGCCGTGACCATGGCGCCGGCTCCGGCGCTCGACTCGGACGAACTCGCCTACGAGATGGCGGAGGTCTACGAACTCGCGCTGCTGCGCGACGTGCCGATGACCGATCTCCAGTCCGGCTCGACGAACCCCGCCGTGCAGGCTGCAGCCGACCGCCTCAACGCCCTGGCCTACAGCAACGGGTTTCCAAACCGCCCCCGCAAGACGGAAGGCGGAATCGTCACGCGCCAGACGCTGTTTCGTGGCTCGGCTCCCAAGGTCGAGGTCGGTCCCTATCTGTCGCAGTTCCTGCTGATCGGCAACGACCAACCCGGCCGCCCCGGCGTCGACCACGGTCACGTCCAGTATGGTGCATTGAGCATCGACCAGCGCGTTCCCGTCGCGACGCCGCAGGACTACATGACGGACTTCGGCGACTGGCTGCAGGTCCAGGACGGCGCCGACGTCCGCAACAACGCGACGCTGTTCGACACGGCTCAGCCGCGCCGTTTCATGACGTTCCCGCGGGATCTGGCGACCTACGTGCACGACGACGCGCTCTACGAAGCGTATCTCAACGCGTGTCTGATTCTGCTTTCGATGGGTGCGCCGTTCGATCCGGCGTTCGACAACCTGTCGGGCGGCGGCGAGCACTTCTTCAACAGCCTCGATCTCGACCTCTCGACGATCGAGACGCACCCGCGTCAGGCCGGTGGCTTCGCGCTCTACGGCGGACCCCACATCCTGACGCTGGTGACCGAGGTCGCCACGCGCGCCCTCAAGGCCGTACGCTACCAGAAGTTCAACAACCATCTGCGCCTGCGACCCGAAGCGCTCGCCGCGCGAATCGAACGTGCCGCAGCGATCGAGGCCGCGCATCCGCACCTCGGCACCGTGTTCAGTCGCTTCGCCACCACGGTGGGCGCGACGGTCGCCGAGATCCGCAGCGCCAACCCGACCGGCTCGGCACTGCTACCGATGGCGTTCCAGGAAGGCTCCCCGATGCACCCGTCCTACGGTGCCGGACACGCCACCGTGGCCGGTGCGTGTGTGACGATTCTCAAGGCGTTCTTCGACACCGACTCGGCCTTCGTGCGCCGCGCCGGCGCCGACCGCTTCGCGCGGCCAACCGCCGGCGACACACCGGTCCATTTCACGCCTGACAGTGCCGGCGCCAACCTCGACGCCCATCTCGACGGTGAGTTCCTCACGCTCGAGGGCGAACTCAACAAGCTCGCGGCAAACATCTCGATCGGTCGCAACATGGCGGGCGTGCACTACTACTCGGACTACTACGACAGCCTGCGTATGGGCGAGGCGATCGCGATCGGCCTGCTCGAAGAGCAAGCACTGTGCTACCCGACGGATCCGTTCGTGCTCACGGTGCCGACGTTCGACGGCGACGTCGTCCGAATCGGCGCCCGATAGCGTGCCGCCGGCGGCAACCCGGATCGTCGCGTCGCGTCAGACTGCGGCGCCGGGTCGCCGCTGCCCGAGTCGACCCGCCAGCCAGGCCACGATCAGGCAGAGCGGCAACTCGACGAACATCCAGGCGGGATGCTCGATCTGAGTCATGTTGTAGATCACGCCGAGCAGCGTCAGCACGCCGATGATCAGCGCCAAGATCATGCCCCGCGACGCCGCCATGCGCGCAGCGACCCAGCCACCGAAGAACGCCTGCCCGAGGTGCGCGGCGACCACGACCAACAGAGCCGGCGTCGGCAACGTCGCGACGTAGGCGTTCATCTGCTCGGGATCCGACATGTCGGTCCCCTCGGGCATGGGATAGAGCACATGGGCGTTCAGCAGAACGAGAGCCATGTTGACCACTGAACCGACGATCAGGCCACCGACGAGAGCGAGAACGTTGCGCACGAGTTTCTCCGAGAGCAGGAAGAGCCCATCCACAGCGTAGCCGAACGACGCGGGCGAGCACGATCACGTTGCGCCAGAGGGCCCGCCCCCCCCACCTGTTCATCACGCCCGGATGAACAGCCGCATGCTCGCCCCGAGCGTCGAACACGGCCTACACTCGCCGCAATGACCCACGTACTCGACGGCAAACGGCTGCTGGAGTGGCGCGAGACCATGGCACTGTCGCTTCGCGCCGCCGCCCAACTCGCCGTCATCCCGGGGACGAACCAGCACATCAGCTTCACGACCTGGAGCAACGCGGAGAACGGCCGGCGAGTCGACCGCGAAACGGTGCTCGCGATCGCACACGCGATGCAGGTCAACCCGTCGATGCTCGAAGTCGCCCGCCGCGCCCCCTGGCAAGACATCCCGCCGATCGAGGACGAGTCCGCCCGTCAGAAACTCGGGCAGGCCATGCAATCCGACATGCAGGGCCGCCACGATCTCGCGATCGGGGGCATCACGCGGGTGATCGCAGAACTGCAGGGCGAGGACACCCGGTATCGCGAGGATCTCGAGTTGCTCCTCGCGATCGTTCACGATCAATCCGGCACGCCCGAGGGCCACGCAGCCGCTCAGGACATCCTCACTAAACTGCGAGGTCGCCCACTCGGCACGGAACGACTGCCGTGGCGTATCGAGTACCACTGGGCCATCAATCAGCTCCGTCGCAAGCAGCCGGAAGGCGCTCAGCAAACGATCGAGACGATGCTCGCGACCGACTCGCCGCTGCGTGCCGAGTACGAGCCATCGCTCCTGCATCAGCTCGGCAACATCGAGGTCGCCCGGTCAAGGCCCCGCGCACAGCGCAAAGAGCAGCACCTCCGCGCGGCACGCAGCCTGTTCCAGCGAGCGCTGCAGGCGTGGGATAGGACGTGCGAAGGCGACCAGTTCCCGGGCGGGCACCGGCGTGGGTTCTCCCACCGCCGACTGGCTAGCGTACTGCACGAACTCGGCGAACTCGACGAGGCGCGACGCCATTGGTTTCACGCGGCGACGACACTGGCCTGGTTTCGACTGACTCGCTACCTCAATGAAACCGTGGCCGAGTACGAAGCCCACGTCTGAGCCACGCGTGCAACCGGCCCGGTCGCACACCATCGACCTTACTGCGAGCGACACCCTCGCCTCTGATCGGGCGCATGACACCAACCGAGAAACCGACGAACGTTCAAGTCGACCTCAGCATCATCCATCGCACACCGGTGCAGGCGATTCACCGCCTCGAACTGGGGTTCGATCCGCTGCACCTGAGCGGCGCCGGCGCCATGGAGCAGTCGACTCATGCGCGCGGCTATTCGCCCTACGCGACCCGCACGGCAGCGGACCACCTGCGCGTGCTCGAGAAGCAGGGCCGGATCGACAGCGCCTCGTTCTGCACCGTCGAATCAGCGCGTAACCTGGTCAACAACCCGCGCTGCCTGGCGTGGACCCGCGACCATGGCTTCTGCGCGGAACGCAACGAGGACCCGACCGCTTCGCAACGCGGCTACTACGGCCTGCACCGGAACACGGCCGGCGGCCTGGCTACCCGGCTGCTCGATCTCAGAGAACCGATCCCCGACAATACCGAGTGGTTCCTCTCTGGTACGCCCGTGCTCTGGGACGACGAGATTTGTGATCTGAACACCCTCTGCACGGAGGCCAGTGACGCCGCCCACGTCTGGCAACTCGAGCGCACCGACGAGCGCTCGCAACGGCTCGCCAGAGTCTTCCTCGACCAACGGCACGAGAAACGGTCGATCGCGGCAGACGCTCTACGCGGAGCGGCCGACGGTCTGCCGCGCAACTCGAACTACCTGCACCACGGCATCGGGGTCGGCGGCGAGCGCGGCGAGGAGCTCCTGATCAGCGTGATCGCGATCGGCAGCCTGGAGCGGATCGGTGAGGTCGCGCGCACGGCGGGTGCCCGCAGCCTGGTCGTCATCGACAACGGCGGTTCGGTGTCCTACGCGCTGCGCCGCCCTGGGATGGCCCTGCAGGATCTCTACACGGCGTGGTACCACCGCCCGCAAGCGGTCGCGGTGCTGGCGTGCGAGCTGGCAGTCGACCCGAACGGTCGAGTGCCGTTCGACAGCGGCACGCGGTTCTCGTAGCCAGCGCCGCGGTTGTTCGACCGGTCCGGTTGAACAGCCAACCCGTTCTATCGCGGCTCGCGAAATGCTCCCGTGCAGGCATGACCAATTGCACGCATCACGTCACGTCACCGGGCGCACTCACCCTCTTCTCCTTCCTCATGCTGGCCGCCTGCTCTGGCGGCGGCGGCGACGATCCGACGCCGGGGGGCGGCACGCTGACTGGATCGATCAGCGGCGCCTGGCGCATCGACAGCCTGGTGCGAACGGCGACGGGAGTCTGCGCCGGAGAGATCGGCGACCGCGACACGGAGGACTACGCGATCACGCAGACCGGGACGAGTATCGCGGTCCAAACCCCCGCGGGTCCGCTGACCGGACAGCTGACCGGCCAGGATCTGACGATCTCCGGTTCGGTTCCCGACGGACTGGGCACCACGACCATCACGGCCTCGCGCCTGCGCGTCGACGACTCGACCCTCTTCGGCACGTTGGACTGGCGCTGGACCGACGGCGTCGACAGCTGCACCGGAACGACCGAGCTCACGGGCCGACGCCTGTCGACCGCACCCGCTCATGGACCCGGCTGGGTGTGGATTCGAGACGTCGCCGGCGAGGGCGGCTACCGGACGATCGAGACGATCCACGGAATGATCCGCGTTCGCGTGCCACCCGGCGGCGCGACGCTCGTACGCATCGCGCCGAAAGCCGCCGTCAACCCGCGCTGATCCGGAGGAACCGCCATGCTGAGTATTCCACGAGACCCCGACGACGACAGCCAACGCCCAGAGAGCTCGTGGCCGAAGGAGTCGAGTCCCGTCGACCCCTTACAAGAGTACGACCGGTCGCCAGCCGGTCGCCGGCTGGGCGCCATCCTGGACGCACTCGGAGATCGCAAGCAGCACGAGCCGCCATCCGACGCCGACGAGGATCCGCTCACCGCGGCCCTGCGTCCACCAGCGGTGCAGCATCCGCGCGGCAACGGGTTGCTCGTCGACCTGTCGGACTGCGACCTCGAACGCCGGACGGCCGGATTCTTCGATCTGCCCCGGCGCAACATGCGCCAGCCCTAGCGCCGGGCTCAGCGATCCATCACCTTTCCTGCACCCGGAGACGATTCATGATTCTGGTCCCCCGCGACCCCTCGGATCAACCCGCGCGCCCCGACGAGAGCGCCGCGGCTTGTGCACAGTGTCACGGCACTGGCCGCTGGCTCGGCGCACCGTGCGAACGGTACCGCCTGACAGACCTCGATCTGACCGGCGTTGGACCGACGTTGCTCCCGGGCGCCTCGCCCTCGCCAGAACTGAAGCAGGCGCTCGCCGCACTCGAGAAGCCGTTCCACAAGAGCCAGGGCCTGCTGACCGACCCGCAACGCTAGCCCACTTCGCTCGGTATGGGCCGGCGCTTCAATCCGGGCTAGCGCCGCGTCGGCATTCTCGCTCCAACACGCTCACGCCACGCCGCGAGTTCGCGGCGCATCATGGCAGCCTCGCCCGCGCGCTCGGCCGCGAGATCCCGACGCTCGCCAAGATCTGCCCGAAGGTCGTAGAGCTCGACGGAACCATCGTCGAAGTTCTCGATGAGCTTCAGGTCACCGCGTCGCATCGCACCACCGAGCCGGTTGTCGCGATGGAATGCATAGTTGGGATAGTGGAAGAACAACGCTTCGCGCGATAGCGGCGCACTCCCGGACAGCAACGGCACGAGACTCTCGCCGTCGTCCGGGTAACCCGAGGGCATGCCCACTCCGGCAGCATCGAGGATCGTGGCGAACAGATCGGTGCTGACGACAGGCGTGCCGCTCGTCGTACCGGGGGTGACGCGGCCTGGCCACCGCACGATCATCGGCACGCGAATCCCGGCCTCGTAGAGGTAGCCCTTCCCTTTGCGCAGAGGTCGACAGTCCGCCACAGAGATCAAAGCCCCGTTGTCCGAGGTGAAAACGACGAGCGTCCGTCGCGCCAACCCTGTCGCGTCGAGCACATCGAGCACGCGGCCGATCACCTGATCGAGTGCCTCGGTCATCGCCGCATAGCGCACGTCGCGGATGCCGCGCTGCTTCCCCTTGGCGCGATACTTCTCGAGCAGATCCGCCGGCGCATCCATCGGCCAGTGCACGGTGTAGTTCCAGAGCGCCAGGAAGAACGGCCGAGATTCAGAGCGAGCGGCGTGATCCTCGAGGTAGGCCACGACCTCTTCACCGAGTCGATACGGCAAGTACTCGCCATCGGACTGCGATACGAGGTTGGGGAACTCATAAGGCGCAAAGAACGACCGCCCGGGCCCGCCCTGGCCATTGCCGCCGATATTGATCTCGAAGCCCTGCTGGTCGGGAAAGAACTTCTCGTCCTCCCCGCTGCGCTGTGGCGCGAGATGCCACTTGCCGAAGAACGCCGTGCAATAGCCGCTGTCGCGCAACAACTCGGCCAGCGTGACCTCGGCGAGCGGTAGGCGATCCTCGCACTTCGCGGGCAACAACACGGGATCTTCGGGAGTGAAACTCGGCCGATCCGGCATGTGATTGGTGATGCCCAATCGCGCCGGGGTCTTACCCGTCATGATCGAAGCCCGCGTCGGCGAACAAACCGGCGCCGCAGCATAGGCATCCGTGAAACGCATGCCTTGACGGGAGAACGCATCGATCCGCGGGGTGTCGACCGCCTGATTGCCGTAGCAGCCGAGGTCCGACCAGCCGAGATCGTCGACGAGCACGAGCAGAACGTTGGGCCGCTCCAACACCGGCTCCTGAGCACGAATCGAGACCGCCAAGAACTGCGTCACGAACAGCAACAGCCAAGGGTGTCGCATCAACATTCGGCGAGCGTAACGCGGGCAGCGCTTGTGCGAACTCACGCAGCCCGTTTCGATGAAGCTCCTTCACTCTCGAACACCAGCAAGACTGCCGCCATGACGAGCACCATTACGTCGCCCAAACTCCACAACGCCGCGTGGCCCGGCCTCGTCGGCAAGGAACCCGGCACGGACAATCCGCCGATCGATCTCGACCGCATGCTGGAGTTCACCGCCAACGCCGAAGTCGGCGGCGTGAAGTTCGACGGCATCGACCTGTTCTTATCGGACCCGCACGTGTCGATCGACGCGACCGACGAAGCTCTCCAGGCGCTCGCGGACAGGATCCGCAGCCACGGACTCGTCGTCGGCTCGCTCGTTGCCCCGGTCTGGGAGCCGACCGGCGGGGGCTCCGCGATGGGCTCCGACGAAGAACGGGGGCGATTCCTCACGCAAGTCCGCAAGGCCTGCAGCATCGGCCAGCGCCTGCGCGAGATCGGCATCCGCCCGTACGGCATCGTGCGAATCGACTCGGCCTGCGGAGTCGGCGATTGGGCCAAGGATCCCGAGGCCAACCAACGTCGGATCGCCGATACGTTCCGTGAGGCCGCAACGATCGCCGCAGATCACGGCGAACGCCTCGCCGCCGAAGGGGAGATCTGCTGGGGCGGCATGCACTCCTGGAAGCGCATGGTGCAACTGCTCGAACTCGTCGACCGGCCGCAGGCTCTCGGCTTCCAGGCCGACATGGCGCACACGCTGCTCTACACGCTCGGCTACAACGCGCCCGAGGATCGCGTCCTGCCCGGGGACTACGACTGGCAGAATCGCGATACGCTCGATGCGGCGCTCGGCCAGGTCGCCGGTGCACTGCGACCGTGGACGTTCGATTTCCACGTCGCCCAGAACGACGCGACCGTGTTCGGCTCGGGCTCACACGACAAGACGGGACGCCACTGCCTGCCCAAGGACGAGAACGGCCGACTCGACATCCCGCACCACGCCGGGTTCTGGCTGCGCGGTGACGACGGCAACCCGTCGCGCGCGATGCAGCACCTGTGCTGGGATGGCTGCATGTTCCCCAACGCGGTGATGGAGCAGCCGCAGACCTGGAACGACATCCTCACGGCCATGATCGCTGTTCGCGAAGCCCACGGCTGGAGCTGATCCATGACGACCAAACCTCTCCGCATCGGACTCATAGGCACGGGCTTCATGGGCCGCGCCCACTCCAACGCCTATCGCCGCGTCGACCAGTTCTTCGACAGCGATCACCGGATCGAACTCCGCGCCGTCTGCGCCCGCACCGAGGACGCAGTGCGCGAGTTCGCGGGCCGCTGGGGCTTCGACAGCCACGAAACCGACTGGCGCCGCCTGGTCGAACGCGACGACATCGACGCAGTCGATATCTGCACCCCCAACGACAGCCACCTGGAGATCGCAGTCGCGGCAGCAGCCAACGGCAAGATGGTGCTCTGCGAAAAGCCACTGGCTCGCACCGCGGCCGAGGGCGCTCAGATGGTCGCTGCGGTCGAGCAGGCCGGCGTGCCCAACATGGTCTGGTACAACTACCGCCGCACGCCCGCCGTCACGCTCGCGCGCCAGCTGATCGACGAAGAGCGCCTCGGCCGCATCTACCACTATCGCGCGCAGTTCCTGCAGGACTGGACGATCGCCGAAGACCTGCCGCAGGGCGGCGCCGGCCTCTGGCGCCTCGATGCCGCCGCCGCGGGAAGCGGCGTGACCGGTGACCTGCTCGCGCACTGCATCGACACTGCACTGTGGCTCAACGGCTCGATCCAGGAGGTGTCGGCGATGACCGAGACCTTCGTCAAGCAGCGGCACCACAACCTCACGGGCAAGGTCGAACCCGTCGGCATCGACGATGCCTGCGCGTTCCTCGCGCGGTTTCAGAACGGTTCGCTCGGCACGTTCGAGTCCACGCGCTACGCCCGCGGCCACAAGGCGCTCTACACGTTCGAGATCAACGGCGAACACGCGTCGATCGCCTGGGACCTGCACGACCTCCACCGACTGCAGTACTTCGATCACCGTGACGACTCGCGCACGCGCGGCTGGCGCTCGATTCACGTCACCGACAGCGACATGCCCTACATGGACAAGTGGTGGGTGCCCGGTCTGCAGATCGGCTACGAGCACACGTTCGTGCATCAGGTCGCCGACTTCCTTCAGGGCCTCGACCGCGGCGAGACCGTTGCGCCGACGTTCCGCGACGCGCAGGAAACGCAGCAGGTCTGTGAGGCAGTGCTCGAGTCCGCGAAGGACCGCAGCTGGCACGCGGTCGCGCAGGATCGCTGATGCAGCGACGCACGCTCGGCTCGACCGGCCTCGAGATCTCGGTCCTGGGGTTCGGCGGGGCCTCGCTCGGTGACGTGTTCGGGCCGATCGAGGCGGGTGCAGGCAATCGTGCCGTGCACCACGCGATCGACCAGGGCATCAACTACTTCGACACCGCGCCGCTCTACGGCTTCGGACTCGCCGAAGAACGCCTGGGCCGCGCGCTCGCCGGCCGCCGCAATGAAGTCGTGCTCGCGACCAAGTGCTGCCGCGACACGTTCGACGAGTTCGACTTCACGGCCGCACGGGTTCGCGCGAGCTGCGAAGAATCGCTTCGTCGCCTGCAGACGGATCGCATCGACATCTTCCAGATCCACGACGTCGAGTTCGGCACGAGAGACCAGGTCTGGGCAGAAGCAATCCCGGCGGCGCGGCAACTCCAGGCCGAGGGCAAGGTGCGCTTCATCGGCATCACCGGCCTGCCCGTGCGCTACCTGCGCCTACTCGCCGAACGTGCAGAACTCGACACGATCCTGAGTTGGGCCAACTGCAACCTCATCGCCGACGCTCTGCTTACCGACCTGCTGCCGCTCGCCCAGGAACGAGGCATCGGACTCATGAGCGCTTCGCCGTTCTTGCAAGGGCTACTGACCGAGAACGCACCGCCGTCGTGGCATCGCAGTCCACCGGATGTGATCGCCGCGATGCCGCAATTGGCCGCCGCCTGCCGCAAACACGGCACCGACCTCGCAACCGTCGCGCTACGCTACGCGCTCGACCAGAACGGTCCGGCCACGACCATCGTCGGCATGGCGAGCGCTGTTGAGGTCGAAGCCAACGTTCAGGCGATGAACACGCCGATCCCGAACGAGTTGCTCGCCGAGCTCGAGTCGCTCACCGCGCCGCTCATGAATCGCCTGTGGTTCGAAGGCCAAGCCGAGAACGACATCCCCCAAGGCCAAGACCGCACCACACCATCATGACCCAGACCATCCAGGCCCTGCGACTCAATGGCAGCGAACGCATCGATCCCCGCAATCCCGGCGGTTCGCTGACGCGCAACCTCGCGGTCGAACACATCACCACTCCCGAGCCGGGCCCCGGCGAGATCCTCGCCGAGCCGCTGTTCGTCGGCGTCTGTGGCTCCGACAGCAGCGCCAGTCTCGGCAAGTCGAACTTCAGCTGGGTCGAACGCCCGCGCACGATCGGCCACGAGTGCAGCGCCCGCGTCGTCGCGTTCGGCCCTGGAGCGCAGGGATCCGGCGCGGAGGGGCGCGACACCGAAGGCTGGGCCGGCTTGAAGGTCGGCGACCTGTTCACCCCCATCCCCCAGCGGGGCTGCGGCGATCCACGCTGCCGTGGTTGCCGCCGTGGCCGCTGGAACTACTGCCCTCGGAAACAGATTCTCGGCTTCCATCGCGACGGTGCTCTCGCGCAGCGAATGGTCCTCGAGGCCGATCGTTGTGTGCCGCTGCGCCCCGGCCTGAGCCCACAACACGCCGCGCTCGTCGAGCCGCTGTCGGTCGTGACGCAAGCGATCCAACGCAAGTGCACGATCCGTCCCGGTGACGACGTCGTCGTCACCGGCTGCGGGATCATGGGGCTCATGGCTGCCGAACTCGCGCGCGCCGCCGGTGCCCGGGTCGCGATCACGGGCATGGCACACGATCGCGACGTGCGCCTGAAGCTCGCCGCCGAACGTGGCTTCACCCCCATCGTCGTAGCCCCCGATCAACCGCTGCACGAGCGCCTCGCCGCAGGCGTCGAAGCCCTCGATGGCTCCCGCTTCGGCGACGACTTCGAGGACGGCAGAGTCGATGTGCTGCTCGAGTGCTCCGGCGCGCCTACGGCGCTCGCGCAGGCCGGTCTCTGCGTGCACCCCGAAGGCACGATCTGCGTCATCGCGACCTACCCCGACCTCGTGCCGTTCGAGGCCACCGCGTTCACGCGAGCCGGCCAGCAGCTCGTCGGCGTCATGGGCTCGAGCCGCGAGGACTTCGTAAACGCCCAGCTGCTGATAGAACGCGGGGTCTTCGACCCCGAGCCTTACACGCGGCCCTACTCGTTCGACAACGTGATCGACGCCCTCGCCGATTCCATGGCCGCACGCACGACGAAGGCCGTGCTGCAGATTCACGGCGCATGAGCGGTCACCTCGACCACGTCCTCGTCACCGGCGGCACCGGCTGTATCGGCGCCGCTGCCGTCCGCGACTTCCTCGCCCTCGGTGCCAGCCAGGTGACGGTCGCGACGCGATCCAACGGCCCCGGCTCGCTGCCACTCTGGCTAAAGAGCGGCAACACCGAACGGCTGCAGCGCATCACGATGGACATCGGCGAGCGGGCGACCGTCCACGATGCGATCCAGTCGCTGCGCCCCACCGCGATCGTCCACCTCGGCGCACTGCAATCGCCCGACTGCCAGAACGACCCCGATCTCGGTCTTCGGATCAACGTCGGCGGCACGCTCAACGTGCTCGACGCCGCCGAGAGCGCCGGCAGTGTCGAACGCTTCGTGTTCGCGAGCTCGGCTGCGGTCTACGGCCTGCGCGAGCGTTATCCGACAGCAACCGTCACCGAGTCCGCCGAGCTCGCACCACCGAACCTCTACGGCGCGTGGAAGGTAGCGGGCGAACACCTCGCACAGCAGTTCGCCGAACGCACCGGTATCGCGACGGTCGCGCTGCGCCTCAACACCACTTATGGCCCTGGCCGCGACCGTGGCATGACCGCCGCGGTGACCCACGCCATGAAGTCCGTCGCCCGCGGTATGAGAACGGGCACGGCCGAGCCGTATCGCATGCCCTACGGCGGCCGCGAGAACTACCACTACGTCGAAGACGTCGCCGCACACTTCTCGCAGTGCACGGTGCAAACGTTCGACGGCTACGGCGTGTTCAACATCCGCGGCCGAACGATGCCGGTCTCGGAGTTCCTCGACACGATCGCGGAGGTTGCGGCGAGCTTCGGACACCCCGACGCCGTCGATCTCGGCATCGCGGAAGACGCCGCGCCCAGCCCGTTCGTCTGTGACCTCGACGAGACCGCGGTCACCGCGACATTCGCAGAACTGCCGAGGACCGACCTACGTGCCGGCATCGAACGCACACTGCGGGCGTTCCAGGAGATCGACTGACCGACGCGTCAGAGGGCCCACTCAGCGGGCCCTACTTGGGCTGCTCATCATCGAATCGAGCGCCATAGTCCACCGCCACGCCGTAGCGGGGATCATCGATCACGTCGACGGTGACGAGATCACCCGCTTTTTGCAGCAGGGCACGACAGTCCGGGCTCAGATGTCGCAGCTGCAGGTTCTTGCCCGCACGCTTGTACTTCTCGGCAAGGGCGTCGATCGCCTGCAGCCCGCTGTGATCGAGAACCCGCGTCCCGAGGAAATCGATGATCGTCAGGTCGGGGTCCTGCCGCGGCTGGAACAACGCATTGAAGCTCTCGACCGATCCGAAGAAGAGGTAGCCGTCCAGAACGTAGACGCGCCCACCCGCGGCCGTGTCCTCGATCCGCGCATGGATCCGTTGACTCGATTTCCACGCGAACACGAGCGCCGAGACAATCACCCCGACGCCGACGGCGATCGCCAGATCGGTCACGACCGTCACGAGTGATACGAGCACCAGAACGAACGCATCCGACTTCGGAATCTTCCGCATGATCCGGAGGCTGGACCAGGCAAACGTGCCTACGACCACCATCAGCATCACGCCGACGAGGGCGGCCAGCGGAATCATCTCGATCAGGCTCGATCCGAAGAGCACGAACAGGATCAGGAAACACGACGCCGAGATCGCAGCCAACCGCGTCCGGCCACCCGATTCCAGGTTGATCATGCTCTGCCCGATCATCGCGCAGCCCCCCATCCCGCCGAAGAAGCCGGTCACGATGTTGGCGCCGCCCTGGGCCATGCATTCCTTGCTGGCCTTGCCGTGCGTCTCCGTGATCTCAGCCACGAGGTTCATCGTCAACAGACTCTCGATCAGACCGATCGCGGCGAGCACGACCGCGTACGGAAAGACGATTCGCAACGTCTCCCATGTCCAAGGCACTTCAGGAATCGCGAACTCGGGCAGACCACCCGCGATCGACGCCATGTCGCCGACATCCCGCACCTCGAGCCCGAACCCGAGCACCAGCCCGGTGGTGACCAGGATCCCTACCAGAGGCGCCGGCACGGCCTTGGTCAGCCGACCCGACGCCCAGATCACGGCCATGGTCAGGACGGCGAGACCGAGCATCCACAGCAGTTGCGCGCCGTGCATCCAGCGGGTTCCACCGAGCCCGTCAGGCACCTGAAACTGACCGAGCTGCGACAGCAGGATCACGATCGCCAGGCCGTTCACGAACCCGAGCATGACCGGATACGGCACGAGTCGGATAAACTTGCCGAGGTGCAGCAAGCCAGCCACGAACTGCAGCAACCCCATGAGCACGACGGTCGCGAAGAGATATTGCGGGCCGTGAGCCGTGACCAGGGACACGATGACGACGGCGAGCGCACCCGTCGCGCCGGAGATCATGCCCGGGCGACCGCCGAAGAACGCCGTGATCAACCCGACGAGAATCGCGGCGTGCAGGCCGACCAACGGCGCCACACCGGCAACGAACGCGAACGCGATCGCTTCGGGGACCAGCGCCAACGCGACCGTCAGGCCGGCGAGCAGTTCGGTCTTGATACGGGCCCATCGCAGGCCGATTCGGTTCGAGCCGTTGTCGCTCGCAACCTCGTGGGGAAGTCTTCCGTGCACGGTTCTCTCGCGGGTTCGTGTCCGCAAGACGGGCTGCGCATCCACAACGACGGCGGACACACCGTGCGCTACGACCCCGGAGGGCTCCAGTGACGCGCCGACTCGAAACGTCACGGCAGCCGATCGTGATCGACTGGTTCGCGATCGCGCTAACCCTTTCACTTCGCGGCAATTTCGCGAAAAGCAGAAATCTCGCGGCAGCCCGAGATCTGCGCGATTTGTCCGCTCAGAACCCAAGCGCAGCGCGGCAGGCGTTCGGCGTGGTCCTGAGCAGGTTTGCTCCCGAAGCGCGCAACCCTGCTCAGATTTCGTCGATCGCGCGCTCGCAACCCGCGAACGACTCGACATCGACGCCTAGCCGCCGCAGCATCGTCACGAACAGCTCACCCGCCGGGCGATCCTCGTGCTCGAACTCCCGCTGCCACGGTTCGCGACCGCCCTTCCAGGCGCCGCCGTAGGCATCGCCGACGACGTAGTTGAGATACTGGCCATGGCGGAAGTCCATGCTCTCGCCGCCGAGCAGGATGAGCGGGTAGTTGCGGGACAGGTGGAACGCGCTCGATGCAGACCCGAACAGCACGAGCGTATTGTCGAGCATGTTGCCCTCGCCGCCCGGCTCGGGGGTGTCCGCGAGTCGCTGCACGAAGCGGCGCAGTTCTTCAGCGAGGAAGGCGCAGTAGACGCCGAAGTTCTTCCAGCCGCCCGGCTTCTTGGTCTCGTGCGAGAGCTGGTGCGCGAGCGGGAACCCAACGGCACGACCCAGTCGATCGCTGATCCCGACGCTGTTTTCGCGACCGATCTGGTAGGTCACGACGCGCGTCGAGTCGGTGTGGAGTGCGAGATGGATCAGCTCGAACATCGTGCGCACGTAGTTGCGCGCGTCGTCCGGCGTGACGTCGAGATCGAAGCGAGAACCGTCGACCCTCGGCAACGGCACGTCGACCCAGCGCCGGGCCTTCTCGACCTTGCGCTCGGTATCGCGCACCGCATCGAGGTAGTCGTCGAGGGACTTGCGATCATGCTCCGAGAGCTTCTTCCGCAGCGCGCGCACGTCTTCGAGTAATTCGTCGAGCGCACTCTCGTCGAGCGCGAGCCGCCGCGCGGCATCTTCGTCGTTCGTGACGAAGAGCGAGTCGAAGATCCTCTTGGGGCGATGCGCCGCTGGAATGGCACGCCCACTGCGATCGAAGGACAAGGTGTGCGCGCCGCGCGGCGTGCCCGTGCCACCATCGGTCGACATCACGAGCGATGCGAAACGGGTCTGTTCGCCAACGTGCTCGGCGAAGACCTGGTCCAGCGAAACGGAGTTGCGGTACTCGCCCTGGGCGCCGGTATCCGCGCCGGTGAGGAACTGATCGGCGTTCGAATGACCGTGATAGGCCCGCACTGCCGGGTGCGACAATCCCGATAGCACCGTCAACCGCTGCCGCAACGGCGCGAGCGGCTCGAGACACTTCGTGAACTGGAAATCGGTACCGGCGCCGTGTGGGAACCACGACCAATCCTCGAACGCCGGATCGTTCTTCAGCGGCATGGGCACGCCGTCGGGCTGGTAGAGGCACACGAGCCGTCGCGGCTTCGACCTGACGTGCGCGCCGCCAATCACCGGCCCCCGAATCACCGACTCGAGGTACGGCAGCGCGAGCGCGGCGGTCGCGCCACGCAGAAACCGGCGGCGGTCGAGGTCGGCGAGATCGATCTGCATGGGCCCGTTCTTCTGGTTCGCTGTGCCGGGTGGATTCACTTCGCCCGGATCAGTTCGCTGTTCCGGGTGGATTCACTTCGCCCGGAACAGCTGGCTGTTCGCGAGGGTCTTCACCATAGCCGCCAGGCCGTCGCCCTGGCGCCGTGTTCGTCGGGTGATCGCCTCGATCGCCGCCCGATCACCGAACCCCAGCGGCCGCCCGAGGGCGTAGGTTGCGAGTTTCCGAACCAACGCGCGCACGAACTGATCCTGGCGGTTCAAGAGCAGAAAGCGCTTGAGACCCGCCATGCCATCGAGCCGTTGACCGTTGAACAAGGTACTCGCGGCATCGACCGGCTTGCCCTGAATCTCGCTGCGCCAGGACCCGACCGCGTCGAAATTCTCGAATGCGATGCCCCACGGGTCGATCTTCGCGTGGCATGACCGGCAAGCCGCGTGATTGCGATGGTCCTCAATGCGCTCCTTGAGCGTCATCTTCGCGATCCGTGGATCCGTGAGATCGATCTCCGGCACGGCGGGCGGCGGGGGTGGCGGCGGATCGTCGAGAATCCGCTCGAGCATCCAGACACCGCGCTTCAGCGGATGCGAGTCCTTGCCGTCCGAGTTCATCGCAAGCAGCCCCGCCTGGGTCAGCAAGCCGCCGCGACGTCGCGAGGTATCGAGATCCACCCGGCGCAGGTGGTTCCCGAAGACGTTCTTGATGCCGTAGTGACGTGCGAGCCGCTCGTCGAGCATCGCGAAGTCGGCGTGCAGGAACTCGAGGACACTGAAGTTCTCGCGCAACAGCTCGGCGAAGAACGCCACCGGCTCTCGGCGCATCGAGCGCTTGAGCTCGGCGTCGAACCGCGGATGCACCTTCTTGTCGACGTGTAGGAAGTCGAGCAACTCCAGGTTGAGCCACTGCCGCACGAAGTGTTCGCAAAACCGCTGGCTCCTCGGATCGGCGAGCATCCGGTCGACTTGTGCGACGAGCACCTCGGGGTCGCCCAGCCGTCCGGTCACTGCCAGGTCGAGAAGTTCCTCGTCCGGCAGACCACACCACAGGAACATCGCAAGCCGCGACGCGAACTCGTGCTCGGTCAGCAGCTCGGATCGGCCCGCACCCGCGGAGGCCGCATCCAGCTCGACGAGGTAGAGGAAGTTCGGCGAAGCCAGCGCCGCGGCGAGCGTCTCGAGAACCGCGTCCTCCAACGTGTCACACCGAGGTCGCAGCCGCTCGAACAGCCGGACCTTCCTGTCGACCTCCCCCACCGTCGGCTCACGTCGCCAGGCGCGGGTCAGGAAGCGGCCGATCACCTCACGGACGTAGATCGGCTCGTCCGCACGGTTCTCGCTGGGGAAGAAGATGCGCGCATGCGAAGCCGGCGGCCAGGACTCGTAGACCGGCGCTGCGACGGCCACATGGTCGAGGACGACGTCTCCGCCAGTGAGCGACGCATTGACGATGCGCAGATACTCCGACGGACTCGGCAGGTCGCCGAGTTTGTTGATCCCCCGAACCAGGTTGCGCGGGTAGACCTGACTCAGAGGCACCCGCCATTCGTAGAACCGCGGCGCTCCGGCGATCGCCTCGACGACATGATCGGGAGCATCGAGGCGCACATTGGCCTGCGAGTCGTTGCTCGCTTTCCACCCGAACATCAGTCGCAGGCTCGGCGCATTCGCGGCGGACGCATCTGCGCGCCAAGCCCGCACGCGAACACGTAGCTCGCCACGCTCGGGCAACCGATCACCGAGCTCGACGAACAAGTGGCGCCGCGGCGGCAGTACCGCGACATGACCGGACAACGGTGGAACCGCCGGCTGGTCGGTGACGGGCGCCCACGCGAACTTCGCGCCGTTGTAGCCCCAGCGCTGCCGCGCCATACGGCCGCTCTCGAGATCGCGGTAGAACACGCCCCCTGGCCGCTCGAGACGGCCGGCGCGATGGCGCTCGACCTCGGCAGCCAGCTTCTTCGGGTTCTTGGCATGCTTCTTCTCGAGTTTGGCGAGCTGTTGATCCTGGTGCCGCCACTCCCTCGCGGCGACGTCCTTCATCGACACACTCCAGTAAAGCGGCGCCGGCTGATCGCCACGCACGGTCGCGAGCCGCAGTGCCTTGCGGGCCGAATCGAGATACGTCCGCAGCTGCATCCCGGACACGTGCAGTGTCTCCGAGGAGTTCTCGAACCCGTCCTCGGACACGGGATCCGGTGGCAGATCCGCCGCGAAGTCGAACGGCAACCCGAGCAGGTCCTGCATCGCGTGGCGATACTCGTACCGCGCCATTCGCCGGAACGACGAATGCTCCGCCGACCCGCGTCGCGCGACCGACGCCGCCAGCGTCTCACCCGCGAGCCAATCGATGACCTTCGTGCGATGGTCCTCGGGCATCGCGGCGTCGTCCTCGGGCGGCATCTCTCCGTTGGTCAGCACCGCCTGCACTTCGAGCCACCAATCGACGTCGTCACCCGCGAACAGATCGGGATCGAGCGTGTCGACTCGCAGATCGGCCTTGGCTTTCTTCGCACCGTGACAGCGGTAGCAGTTCGCCTTCAGAATCGGCTCGATCTGCTCGCGGAACGTCGCGAGGTCAGCGCGCGGGGCCGCAAACCCCGCGGGCGCCCGTTCCTGCCCGCGGTAGCGCGACGCCTGCGCACCAGCGGCTTTGAGCTCGGCGAACGTCGGCGGATTCGACTCGGACTGACCGACCGCGACGCTCGAGAGCGCTGCCAGACACGTGATCGCGAAGTGGATTGCCCGTCGGTGCATTGCACACAGAGTCTACGGGATTCGACCACGCGAACCGCACCGACGGCTCGGCGATCAACGGCTCTTCGGCACGCGGCGGTAGACCTTGTTCACGATCCGCCAACGGCCGCCCGACTCGATGAGCTGGACGTAGTCCTCGAGCCGAAACTCGGCGTAGCGGATACGCCATCGCGATGATGATTCGCGGCGACGGGACACTGACGGCGATCGCCCTTGCCTGCGGGTTCGCCGATCAGAGTCACTTCACGCGGGTCTTCCGCGCGCTCCTGCGGTGCGGCCCACGCGACTTCCTGCACCGCACGCGCTCGTCCGTGCGCGAGTCACCTGATACCCTTCGCGCCCCAACTGCCGCTTGCCATGGTGTCCAAAATCTTCGACCCGTCTGCATGGACCCCGGTAGCGGGGTTCGACTTCCAGGACCTGACCTATCACCGTGCCAACGACCACGGCACGGTGCGGATCGCCTTCGACCGGCCGGAGTGCCGCAACGCCTTTCGCCCCGCAACGGTCGACGAACTGGCCACCGCGCTCGAACACGCGCGCACGACGCCCGACGTCGGTTGTGTCCTGCTGACAGGCAACGGTCCGAGCCCGAAGGACGGCGGCTGGGCGTTCTGCTCGGGCGGCGACCAGCGCATCCGCGGCCAGGATGGCTACAAGTATGCCGGCGACGGCAGCGAACCCGACCCGGCCCGGCTCGGCCGGCTGCACATCCTCGAAGTGCAGCGCCTGATCCGCTTCAGCCCCAAAGTCGTGATCGCGGTCGTTCCCGGTTGGGCCGTCGGCGGCGGTCACAGCCTGCACGTCGTCTGCGACCTGACGATCGCGTCCAAGGAGCATGCGGTCTTCAAGCAGACCGATCCCGACGTCGCGAGTTTCGACTCCGGCTACGGCTCCGCACTGCTCGCCCGACAGGTCGGCCAGAAGCGCGCCCGCGAGATCTTCTTCCTGGGACTCGACTACTCGGCTGACGAGGCTCACGCGATGGGCATGGTCAATGCAGTCGTGTCCCATGACGAACTCGAGCGCACCGCACTCGAGTGGGGTCGCCTCATCAACTCGAAGAGTCCAACCGCGATGCGGATGCTGAAGTTCGGCTTCAACCTGCCCGACGACGGACTCGTGGGCCAGCAGCTGTTCGCCGGGGAAGCCACGCGACTCGCATACGGCACCGACGAGGCGACCGAGGGACGAGACGCGTTCCTCGAGAAGCGGGACCAGGACTACTCTCGCTTTCCCTGGCACTACTGACCGTGCGCTACTGAGGCGGATCCCCCAACGGCGGATCACCCAACCGGGCTTCCGCAAGCCGCCGCAGCTCTGCCCGTCGCAGCTTCAGACCCCGCGTTGCCGGCAGCTCCAGCCACGCGACCGGCCGTGCGTAGCTCGGCAGGATCTGCTCGGCCACCGCGCCATGCGCCGCGCCATCCACCGTGAACGCGACCGGTCGGGCCCCGTAGCGCTCGTCGGCTACCGCCACCACGACCACCTCGATCCCGCGCGCAGCGAACGCGGCTTCGACGGCTTCGGGCTGGACGTTCTCGCCGCCCGAGACGAACTGGTTGTCACGCCGACCATGGATCTCGAGCCCGGCTTCGTCATCGAGAGTCGCGAGATCGCCCGTCGGAAACCAACCATCGACGAACGGTAGCTCGAGCTCCTCATCCACCAGATAGCCGAGAAAGCGCGCCGGCCCTCGCACCCACAGCTCGGCGGCCTCGTCGATTCTCAGATCGACGCCGCGCAATGGCACCATGCGGGCTGCGCCCGAGGGCTCGGTCGCGATCTGCGAACCCATCTCTGTCATGCCGTATGTGCGTCGCAGCGGGACCCCGGCGTCGAGCGCACGCCGCACGAGCTCGCCCGGGCAAGGACCGCCGCCCAGCAGCACGACCTCGCACGCAGCAAGCACCGCCACGA
This sequence comes from bacterium, assembly GCA_024743115.1. GTDB lineage: Bacteria > Planctomycetota > UBA1135 > UBA1135 > UBA2386 > JAGQRA01. The sequence continues at coordinate 293,414 of JANSXC010000005.1, forward strand.
CGCGTGGCTGCCGCAACAGCTCGCGCAGTTGCGTGGCCACGAGCGACACATGCGACGGTCGGGTTCTCAGAACGGCATCGGCGAGCCGTTCGTCGGGTTCGGGCAGCACGAGCGTCGCGCCAGCAACCACCGTGCGAAAGAGCAGCGACAGGCCGCCGACATGGCAAAGCGGTAGCGACAACAGCCAGCGGTGATCAGGTCCAAACGGCACACGTTCGGCGCTGGCGTGGGCCGCGGCGAGGTGAGCTGCGAGCGAGTGCACCACGATCTTCGGTGCCGCAGTCGATCCGGAGGTGAACAAGAGCGTCGCCGCCGCCTCGATCTGGCAAGCCTCGCCGACCCCGGCGCGCTGCATTGCATCCGCGGCGAAGATCGCCGGCCAGCGCGGGTGCGCCAGCACCGGGATCGCGCCACGATCCAGCGCACCGAGCAGTTGCTCGACCAACCGCGGCGAGTTCGGTTCGTGAAAGCCGGCACGAACTCCAGCCGGCACATCGCAGTTGCCGCGCATCGGCAGGGAACGGCCATCGACTTCGAGTCGCGGCGAAGCCGAACCCTGATCTAGCAACCGACCCATTCCAACTCCGCGGGCAACTCACCCTCGCCAGCCGTGAGACGATCACCGGCAGCCTGCACCCAACCAGCGAAGTCGGCCACGAACGCCGGCCCGGTACCCAGGCCGTGGGCGACGTCCGGTGCGACGGCCGCGGCGAAACGAATGAGCGCGGCTCGACCGACCGCCGACTCGTAGGCGCTCGACACGACGATCGGGATCGCGGTCCGCTGGGCGACTTCGACGAGTTCGAGCGTGCGCCGCAAACCGAGCACCGTCGGCTTGAGAACGAATGCGGCGGCACCGCTCGGAACTTCGCCGGGCTCACCCAGCGTCTCGTCGAGCGCGATGGGCAGGCATCGCATCGCGAGCTCGAGATCCGACGGCGCCACCGGCTCTTCGAAGAACTCCAAGGCATCGGCCGCCGCATCGGCGAGGCGCCGGGCGACGTCCAGCGCCAGCGAACGATTACCGTCGAGCCGCAGCCGCAGGCCAACCGCCCGACAGCGTGCGATCGCGTCGAGTTCTTCGCCGATCGGGCGTCGGCCCACCTTGAGCTTTATGCAGGCGTGCGTCGGCGCAACCTGCTCATCGAGCGCCACCAACAATCCCGCGGTACGCACCGTGGCGGGTCCACCGGCCTGCAGTGTGGACAGCGCCCATTCGAGGCTCGCCGTCATCTTGCCACTCGCGATCGCCGAGTCGACTTCGCCCAGCGTATCGGAGGAGAACTCCGGCAGCGGACACGCATCACCGACCGCCGTGCCGCGCCGCACGAGCCAGCCGGCCCGAACGAGCACGCGCTCGGACCCGAGCTGCAGTGGCCGCGTCAGCGGCAGCTCGTAGCGCGCGGCCTCGAACTTCACAGCAACCACCCGCAGCAGAAGACCAGAGCGAACCCGAGCAGGAACTTGCCCGTCGCGCCGAGCATCGGATTGAGCGCCGCACCGTCACGGGCCGCGACCTGCTGCGTCAGCCAGAAGCCGAACGGCGTGAGCGCAAGCAGCGCGAGCAACCACGGTCGATCGGAGGCGTAGAGCAACGGCAGACAGATGGCCAGACCGAGACAGGCGCCGTACTGGAACCGCGCCGCGGTCTTGCCGAACCGCACTGCCAGCGTGCGCTTGCCGACCGGCGCGTCGGTCGCGACATCGCGCAGGTTGTTCACGACCAGGATGGCCGTCGATACGAAGCCGAACGCCCCTCCGACGACGAGATCCTCTGCCCGCCAATCGAGCGTCTGCACGTACACCGTGCCACCGACCGCGACGGGGCCGAAGAAGATCCAGACGAAGAGATCGCCGAGCCCGTTGTAGCCCAGCGGATAGGGCCCACCCGTGTAGAGAATGCCACTCGCGACCGACGCCACGCCGATTGCGACGATCGGCCAGCCACCACGAACCATCAGATAGGCGCCGACGGCACTGGCCGCGACGAATGCGAGCACGAAAGCGAGCCGCATCGCGCGCGGCGAAACGAGCCCGGCCTGCGTCGCGCGCCGCGGCCCGACCCGCGCATCGGTATCCGCGCCCTTCACGAAGTCGAAGTAGTCGTTGGCGTAGTTGGTGCCGATCTGGATCAACAGCGCCCCGACGAGGGCCGCCACGGCGGCCGGCCAATGCAGACCATCGCGACCGGCAGCGAGCGCGGTGCCGACAGCCACCGGCGCCGCCGCGGCGGGCAGGGTCCGTGGCCGAGTCGCCTCGAGCCAGACCGCGAAGCTCATGCGAGCTCCTCCTGGAACTCCGTGAGGACCGCGACGAAGTCATCGGGCTTCTCGAAGTGCACGTTGTGACCTGCGTCGGGCACGACCGCGAGCCGCAGCCGGCCGGCAGGGTCCGCCGCCAGCAGATCGCGCGCCAGCGTCGCGTACTTCTGATCCTTTTCCCCGGCGACGAGCATCGTCGGGATCGCGCTCGCAATCAGCTCGTTTGCGAGCTGCGGCTGGTTGCCGGGTGACAACGCGACGAGCGTTGCGGCCAACGCCGCCGGCTCACGCTGCGCGCGAGCGATCCGTTCGGCGAGGACAGCCTCGAAGGCATCGTGCTCGCGAAACGTCGCAAACAGCGGAGCCGAGTAGAACTCGCGCAGAAAGTCCTCCGGATCGCGCTCGAGCCGCTCGGCCCGCGCTCGATCCTCGTCGAGCCGCGCTCGCTGCGCTTTCGGTTCGAGGCCGGGATGCGCCGACTCGAGCACCAGTGATCGCACGGTGCCACGCGGCGCCCGCAGCGCCGCGGCAAGCGCCAGGCGACCACCGAGCGAGTAGCCGACGAGGTCACAACCCGTCGGCAGGATGCCGACGAGTTCGTCCACCGTGGCGGAGAACGAGGCCGCCGGGGTCGCAGGGCGGGTGCCATGACCCGGCAGGTCAGGCGCGTACGACGGACGGTCGAGCCGACTCGCGATCTCGCGCCAATCCGCACCACAACCGAAGCTGCCGTGGATCATGAACAGCGGTCCACTCACTGCAAGGCTTCCCGATACCGTCGATCGAGCTCGGCGTGCAGCGCCTGATTGGCATCGCGCGTCGTCCTCACCTCGAGAACCTCTGGAGCCGATGGCGGCACGGCCAACGCCCGTGCCAGTTCGTCGAACGACTCGATCCGCCGCGCCGTGACACCGAAGCCGCGCGCGATCGCGACCGGATCCAGACCGTGCGGCGCGGTGAACCAGGGCTGGAAGATCGACTCGTGCGCCGCGATCGGCAGAAAGTGGAAGATCCCGCCGCCGTCGTTGTTCACGCAGACAACACGCACCGCGGCACCGCTCTGCGCCAACAGCCCGAGGGTGCCGGCGTCGTGCAAGAACGCGAGGTCCCCGAGCAGCGCGGTCGTCGGCCGCCGCGTCGCGACATGCGCCCCGATCGCCGTCGCGAGATTGCCATCGATGCCGGACACACCACGGTTCGCGATCACGTCCGCCGCGATCCGCCGGGCAAAGCGATCGACGTCGCGGATCGGCATCGAGCTGCCGACGAAGAACACCTCGTTCGAACGCACCGTCTCGGCAACGAGCCGCGCGATGGCCGGCTCGTTGAGTCCCTCGGGCGGTTCGGGCATCACGGCATCGAGCGCTTCGAAATCGAGTGCGCTCGGGCGCGCGGTCGCCGGATCCGGCAACGGCCCGCCGAAGTCGACGACCACCGAACATGGCCGGATGCCGTCCGACTCACGGTTCGCTCCGCCGGTCCGCCACTGCGTCATGTCCGTCCGTGCGAGCCAGGCACCGACCGCCGGCTCGGTCACACGACCGCCAAGCCAGAGCACATGGTCCGGCGCGAACCGTTCGCACGCTTCCGGCGCCCGCATCAGTGCCGGGCGAAAGCGACCAGCCACGCGGCGATCGAGCCCGCTGGTCACGTCGACGAGCGCCGGCCAGGGCAACGCGCCGAGCAGCCGATCGACCGGACCTCGGGTCGCGAACGGCAACGCACCGACGACGACGAGCCCGCGCTCGGCCGACTCCCATGGTGCGGCCGGCATCGGCCACTCGGCTGCCGGCGGCACCTCAACCGCTGCGGCATCGCCAAGATCACCGCCCGGTTCGAGCGGCTTGTCGAATCGCAGGTTCAGATGCACCGGCCCGGGCTGCGGTCCCCGCAACGCCGCAAGGGCTCGGCCGAGCTGCTCGCGCCAGTCGTCGGGCAGCTCCGCGGCCGTCAGATCAACGCGACCACGGGCCACGCCGGCCAGCAGGCCGGGCTGCTCGATCGTCTGGTTGGCCCGCACGCGAACTTCATGTTCCGGCCGATCCGCCGTCACCGCGATCACGGGCAGCTCGTCGCGCTCGGCCTCCGCGAGTCCGGGCAGCAGATTGGCGACCGCGGTGCCCGAGGTCGTGACGATCGCGGCGAGTTCACCGACTCGCGCGCACCCCACGGCGGCATAGGCGGCAGCACGTTCGTCCAGTACGAGCGTGGGCGACAACCCGGCACCGTGTAACGCGGCGACGAGCGGCGTCGAGCGCGACCCGGGCGCCAGGAAGACATGGCGTGCAGAGGCCTGCCCGAGTGCCGCGACGACCGCACCCGCGAGTTCGTCGTTTGCGTTGCCGGTCACGCGGTCGCCTCGTTCCCGACCGCCGCAAAGGACTCGAACAACGCTTCGGCCTTGAGCTCCAGCTCGCGCAGCTCGGCCTCCGGAACCGAACCGCGCACGATCCCCGCGCCGAGGTGCGCGAGACAACCACCGCGACTGTAGCGCGCACCGCGCAGTGCAACGTGAATCGACTCGCCGTCGCGACGGCACCAGCCGATCGCCCCGGCATAGAAACCGCGGTCCTTGGCCTCGAGCCGCGCGATCGCCTGCTCTGCTGCCGCGTGGGGCGTACCGCAGACGGCCGGTGTCGGGTGCAGCCGGGAGAGCAGCGGCTGTGCCTCACGCAACGTCGCGGTGATGGGTGTCCGCAGATGGTGCAGTCGAGCCATCCGGTGCAGCACCGGATCCGCGGCGACATCCAGCTCGGCCGCGATCGGGGTCAGTGCCTGCACGATCGCATCGCGCACATAGGCATGCTCGCGCAGCGACTTCGCATCGCGCAACAGCGCGAGCCCATCGACATCGCGCGGGCCGCTCGTCCCGGCGAGCGCCTCGGTCTCGACCCGAACACCGCGCCGACGATAGAGCGTCTCGGGCGTCAGTCCGAGGAAGCCTTCGTTCTCGTCGAGCGCGATCCAGTAGAGCGTGCCGCCGGACTCGGTGCTCGCCATACGCGACAGCGTCGCGACGGGATCGACGCTCCCCGGCCGATGGACGCAGCGCGCCAGCACGATCTTGTCGAGCCGCGCCCGATCCAATTCGACCAGCGCGGCACGAACACGTTCGAGGTAGACCTCGGACGATTCCCCGGACGCCGGACTGGCAACCGAATGCGTTCCAGAGACCGTAGCGGACGCGATCGATTCGTCGCCCCCAGTCTCTTCACCGGTCCGCTCGACGCCGTCGTATCGCATCGACCAGCATCGAGGCCGGAGCCACAGAGCCGCGCCGAACGCGTCCCAGACTGCCCCCGCAGGCCGGTTCACGGCGAAGCGCATGCCGCCGATCCAACCCGGACCATCCGCTGGTTCGTGCGCCGCCCGGCGACTCAGCTCGCGCTCGATCGCGGCGGTCGTTGACGTCTCGTGCGGCCGATAGATCGCCGCCGCGCCAACCCCGGCGCACCACTCGTCCCGGTCACGATCCCATAGCAGAATCTTCGGGTAGCCGGGCCGCTCTGCGACCCAGCGGAGCGGTCCCAGCCCTCGACCAGGGTGTGGAACTTCGGGGGTGACGGGCACGGGTATTCAGGAATGTAGGATCGGGCGGTTGGATGCGGAAGCGGATTCGGCGGATCGGACGCCGGGCCGCCGTTTCGCGATTCGGTCGGTGCGCCGGTCGCATACGCTGGACCCGGAACCCAACCGCGAACACCGAGGCTGCCATGGCCACGGACCAACACGAGAGGATCGCAAACCTGACGTTCGCCGCGATCTACCCACACTACGTGACCAAGGTCGTCAAGAAGGGGCGCACCGAAGCCGAGCTTCGCGAAGTCCTCCGCTGGCTCACCGGGTTCACCGAGAAGCAACTCGACAAGCAAATCGCGAAGGAGTCGACGATCGCGGCGTTCTTCGATGCCGCCAAGCTCCATCCCAACGCATCGCAGATCAAAGGCGTGATCTGCGGTTACCGCGTCGAGGAGATTGAGAACCCGCTGACGCAGAAAGCCCGTTACATGGACAAACTCGTAGACGAACTCGCCAAGGGCAAGGCAATGGCGAAGATCCTGCGCTCGTAGCCTCAGCATCTACCATGGTTCTCTGATCGACGGGAACTCCAGGACAAACCTCGCGCTCCCTCTCGGCGAGTCATCGACCCAAGCTCGACCATCGTGATCCAACATGGCTCGGCGCATTGGCGCGGATCACGTGCCGCAGAACGTGCGCTCGACGACCTCGTGAGGCTCGGGCGGGAGCGTCAGCCGGTCGCCGTCCGCCCGATCCGCAAACGGCTGCGTACACGCCGCGACCAGGCGCTCGAACACCGAGTAGTCGCCTTCGAGGCCAGCCTGGATCGCCTCTTCGACCCGGTGGTTGCGCGGGATGACGCTCGGGTTGACGGTCGCGAGGCGTGACCGGACCGACGCGAGATCCTCGCCCTGCAACTGCAGTCGCTGGGCCCAGTCCTCGGCCAGCCGTGAGAGCTCCCGGTCGGCATCGGCCGTCAGCTTGCGGAAGTGCCGCTTGGCGGCGCCGACGTCGGGTAGCGCACGGAACGTGTTCGTGAAGTCGGCCCGCCCCTCGTACATCAGCTGCAGGAGCCGCCCGATCAGCGCGGTGTCACGCGTCGCGAGTTCTGCCGCATCGATCTCGGCCGCGCCGACCTCCTCGAGGCCGAGCTTGCGCCGGAACTCGGCGAGCCAGGCCGACTGCATCGCCGGTGACGCGGTCGCCATCACCTCGGTTGCCGACGCCACGGCCTGCTCCTCGTCGTCGTCGATCAATGGCAGCAACGCCGACGCGAACTGCGCCAGGTTCCAGGTCATGATCTCCGGCTGGCGACCGTAGGCGTAACGGCCGAAGCGATCGATCGACGAGTAGACCTGCGCGGGATCGTACGTATCGAGGAAGGCGCACGGCCCGTAGTCGATCGTCTCGCCCGCGACGTTCACGTTGTCCGTGTTCATCACGCCGTGGATGAAGCCGACGCCCATCCACTTCGCGACCAGGGTGGCCTGTCGTTCGATGACGGCAGCGAGCAGTTCGAGCGGTGACTGCGCGTCCGGCGCATGCCGGGCCACGACGTGATCGAACAACTCCTGCAACGCCTCCACGTCGCGCCGGGCGGCGAAGAACTGAAACGTGCCGACGCGGACGTGCGAACCCGCGACCCGGGTCAGGATCGCGCCCGGCAAGGCCGACCCGCGGTAGACGGTGTCACCCGTGGCGATCGCCGCGAGCGCACGGGTCGTCGGCACGCCCATCGCGTGCATCGCCTCGCTGACCACGTACTCGCGCAGCACGGGGCCGAGCCAGGCCCGACCGTCCCCGGCCCGCGAGAACGGCGTCGGCCCGGAACCCTTGAGCTGGATGTCCCGCCGCCGCCCCGCTCGATCGACGACCTCGCCCAGCAGAATCGCGCGACCGTCGCCGAGCTGCGGCACGAAGTTGCCGAACTGATGCCCCGCGTAGGCCTGCGCGAGCGGCTCCGCGCCCGCGGGCACGAGGTTTCCGGCCAGCATCGCGATGCCCTCCGCGCTCTCGAGCTCCGCGGTATCGAGCCCCAGCTCCTGCGCGAGTTCGCGATTGATGGCAATCGGCTCGGGCCGGCTCACCGGCGTCGGAGCGAGCCGGGCGTAGAACCGCCCGGGCAGACGGGCGTAGGAGTTGTCGAAGGCGATGGTCACGGCGAGACCGCCGATGTATGCCTCGGGGCCGCTTCCTGCAAGGGACGGCACGCAGCCGCACGCTACGGACTGCTCGGCCACAGCACCCCGAGCTTGTCCGGGTTGCGCTGCACGTAGATTCCCGCGATGCGGCCGTCGACGACGTCGAATTGGAACGCCGACACCGGCCGCCCCGCCTGCCGCACCACGATTCCGGGCGCCCCGTTGAACCAGACCTCGTCGAAGTCCGAATCCGGCTCGCGCGCGAAGACCGCCACGAAGAAGTTCGCGACCTTGCCCACGCCGACGACCGGAATCCGCGCGGCCGGCACCTTGCCGCCGCCATCCGAATAGAGGACGACATCCTCCGCCAGCACGCCGTGCAGCCGATCGAGATCGCCGTCGCCGATCGCCGCAAAGAACGCCTCCGACAGCCGTCGCACGGTCGTGGCGTCCACTCTTCGTCGCCGGCCCGTCCGCAGGTTGCGGCGCGCGCGCGCGGCGAGCTGTCGGCAGTTCGCCGGCTGCAGATCGAGGATCGCCGCCACCTCGGTGAACTCGTAGCCGAACACGTCGTGCAGCAGGAAGCTCGCACGCTCTGTCGCCGGCAGTCGCTCGACCGTGCGGAGCAGCGCCATCGACAACGTCTCGTCGAGCTCGTGCGTTCCGTCCTCGATCAGCGGCTCGGGCAACCACTCGCCGACGTATTGCTCCCGCTGCCGCTTCGTCGCACGAATGCGGTCGAGACAGAGCCGCGTGCAGGCGCGGGTCAACCAGGCCCGCGGATCTGCGACGTCCGCGCGATCTGCGCTCCGCCAGCGCAAGAACGCCTCCTGCACCACGTCCTCGGCGTCGGCCACCGAACCGAGCAGGCGGTAGGCCAAGCGCGACAAGAACTGTCGCTCGCTCTCGAACCGGTCGACCTCGGTCATCGATCGACGCTCAAGATCTCGCACGCTCCGTCCATGAGCAGGGCCCGCTTCGCGGTCGGATAGATTCTCGATCCCGCGATCACGACTGCCAGCTCCGCAAACGCGGCCTCGCCGAATGCCGCTCGCACCCGCTCGGCCCGCGCCGGGTCGACCGACCGCTGGCTCGCGACGTCACGGGCATGCCCGTAGACGTCGAACAGGACCGACGGCAAGTCTTCGGGCTGCGCGAGCATCGTTCGCAGCAGATCCCGGTCGACGCCGGCTTCGACCGCCATCCGCACGGTCAGCTGGGCACAGGCTCCGCAGTCTTCACCCTGCATGGCCGCCACGCGGGCGATGAAGTGCGCTTCGAGGGGCAGAGCACGACGAAACAGGCTCATCGGCTGCCCGGCGACGAACGTATCGTAGGCGTCCCGCGAAGCCTCGAGCAGCCGCTCGAGGTAGCTCACGTCGTAGTCGTACTGGCGCCCGAACGCCTGGATCGCGGCCTGCTCGGCCGTCTTGTCGGTCATGCTTCGCTCCGTGTCATCCGGCCGGGGGGAAACTCCCGGCCAAGGAGACGACGAGCGCGGCGCCGCCCGTGTGACAGCTCCTTCGGCAATTCGGCGCGGAGCGCGGGCCCGACTCCGACGAGCGCGGCGGGCCGTACTCTGGCTGGCGCGGGGCCCCGACTCAGGCGAGCGCGAGCTTGCCGTGATCGTCGCAGTGGCCGTCGTGCGGGTGGTGCAGGTGGCCATCGACGAGGTAGTCGACGTGGTCGCCGTGCGGCACCGCTTCGTGACCGCACCCGGGGCCGTGCACGTGACCGTCCTCGTGCCCGCCACAGACGTGCGCGGGAGTGCAGTTCGCCGGGTTGTCGGCGCCGACATCGATCGTGTGCTCGTCGACGTGGTCCGCATGCGGGTGATGCAGGTGGCCGTCGTGCAGGTAGTCGACGTGATCGCCGTGGCGAACGGCCGTGTGGCCACAATCGGGGCCGTGCTGGTGAGCGTGATCGTCGTGCTTCTTGTCGCAGTTCATCGTTCTTGTCGTCCTGATTGAATGTCGTGATCCGGGCTGGGCTCGATCCGGCTCGGCTACTCCGAGTCGGCTCGCCTGGGTTCCGTAGCGTGCTCGATCGCATTGCGAACCAGCTCCGCCACATGGTCGTCACAGAGGGAGTAGTGCACGTGCTTGCCATTGCGGCGACGCACGACGAGGCCGTCGGCCCGCAGCACCCGCAGACGCTGCGACACCGCGGACATCGAGTCGCCCGTGAGCGCCGCGAGCTCCGAGACGCAGAGTTCGCGCCCACAGAGTTCGGCAACAACCCGCAAACGCGCCGGCTCGCCGAGCGCCCGGAAGAACGCCGCCGCATCCGCAACGATGTTCGGCGCCGGCGCGATCGGATCGGGCTCGTGGTCGTGTCTGCAGTCTTGTTCCATCACTTGCACAGTTCGGCAACTGTATAGATGTTCTTGAGCAGAGCGGCAAGGGAAACGGCGACACCCGGAACGAATCCGCCATGCCACGGGCCTCTCCACAGCCCCGGACGCGGCTCAGAATCGGATCGTATTCACCTGCCCCAACTGCAGTTGCAGAGGCAGTCATCCGACCTCTGCCCCCGCCTTGGAGAACACCGCGGTCACGCCGCCTTCGCCAATCGTCAAGACCTGCGAGCGGCCATCCACGAGCGCCGACTTGAAGTTCTGGGTCCGCGACGTGCCGCGGAAGACCACGAGCAGCATCGGTCGACCCATCGCATCGAGGATCCGGAACTCGTCCGCCCGATCGGTCGGCGCGGCGAGTTCGACCTGCCAACCGCGGACCGAGCGCCCCGACGCTGGCGGATGCTGCCACGCGACCTGCACGATCTCCTGCACCAGATCCTCCGCGTCATCCGCGAGCCATCCTCGCCATGCTCTACGCCGGCTCACCGAACCAGGCGACCACGAGCTCACGCCAACCAGCGCTGAATCCGATCGGTCCACCGATCGCAAGCCCGATTCCGATCGCGGCGAGCCCGATCCATGTTCCGCGATGCACCCGCCCGAGCGTGGCCCGATCGTGCAACACACTCGGCACGCACCACCCGACGATGAGCCCCACGGTAGCGACCTCGGGCAGCCCGAACGTTTGAATCAGCCGCACGAGCGCCGGCGGCATCATCGCGATGCTGGCGAACAGCAGCAGCCGCTTGTGCAGCGCAGGATCCCGCACCCGCAACACCGCCCAGACGTAGAGCACGGCGAACTGCGCCAGGTTGAGCAGGTTGAAGAACACGAGCGGCGCGTCGCCCTTCAGCCGAAAGTTCGCGCTCGTGACCAGGACACCGCTCACGAGCAGCCCGATGACGAGCACGACGCTGGCACGACCGAGCCGGCGGTGGAGCTGGTGCCGCCCCTTCCCGATCAGAAATGCCTGCACCGCAAACAACAGATACCAGCCGACGATGCAAACGATGTGCGGCGCCAGAACGGCGAGCGCCGGCGCGTCCTCTTCGTGCTGGGTCAGCGCCCGGCCACCGAAGCCGAGGACGATGAACGCGATCAGCCCCAGGCTGCTGCGCCAATAGAAGCGACGGTCGGATTCGGCGCGCAGAAGCACGCCGCGATGGTAGCGACCCAACCGCCGCAACCTCCGACCGACTCGAAGTCACCTCTAGGCCGGCGAGACGGGTTCGTCGTTACACGGCGACCGTCCCGGAAGTTTTTGACGTCTTCCTGTCGGCTCCGAACGAGTTCTCGCACGGAACACGTCGCCCGCAGGAGCGGGTGGATGACGCCCCGCGCCGGCACCCCGCCGGTCCCGGAGCATCGATCCGGCAACTCGAGAACACGAGGCGACAATGGTAGAGATCGCGGTCATCGGAGGCGGCGCGGCAGGCATCGGAGCCGCCCATCGGCTCAGGCAGTGCGGGTTCAGGGTCCTCTTGATCGAAGCAGCTCCGCAACTCGGGGGAAACTGCGTCGGCTTCGACCTGCCGGGCCCGGACGGCTCGTCCTTCACCGTCGATGTGGGCGTCAGCGACTTCAATCGCACGACGTTCACGGCGGTCGCCAGCTTGATCGAGGAGCTCGGCCTTCCCACTCGACCGATCAACCAGGACGCGCACTTCGCGTCGCCGGATGGCGAGTCGCTCTGGGCCTGCCGCAACGGCTCCTGGGAGTTCCGCAGCGACCCTGGTGGCAACGCAACCGCCCTGGCGCGGGAAGCCACGGCCTTCGCCACACAGGCACTCGAGGTGCTCCGCGACCCCCGCTTCGAACACGCCTCGCTCGGCACCTACCTCGACCACCTCGGGGCGTCCGAAGCGTTCCGCTCTGCGATCCTCTACCCCCGCGCCGCCGGTTGCTTTCCGATGCCCGACACGGACCCGGCGGACTTTCCGGTCAGGCAATTGATCGAGTTCTGGAACGTCCACGGGATCGTGTCCGACCAGCCGGCCGACCGCCGCTGCGTCGAAGGAGGGATGCACCGCTACGTCCGCGCCTTCGAGCAGCACTTCGTCGACCGCGGTGGGGAACTCCACTGCGGAACCCGCGTCGTCGGCGTGTCGCGCCGCAAACAGGGCGTCGAGATCCGCGCGGTGGACGAGCAGAATCGGCAACGGCTGCTGACCGTCGATCACGTCGTGCTGACCGGACACGCGCGGCACTCGCTGCACCTGCTCGACGAGCCGACCCAGGAGGAGCGTCACGCCCTGTGCCGTTTCCGCTGCCAGCGCGCGCGCATGGCGATCCATCAGGATACCAGCCTGATGGGTTCCGACCGCGACCTGTGGGGCGGCTTCCACTACATCGTGCCACGCGGCGGCGTCCCCGCCATCCGGCCGACGATCACCTTTCACCCGAACAAGCTCGGTCGGCTGCCAGAGGGCGCACCGGACGCCTTCCTCACGATGAATCCGCACCGTGAGCCCGATGCGGTGCTGGCCGAACGCTCGTTCATCCATCCGGTGGCGACACTCGATCTGCCGCAGCACATCGCCGCGGTCGAACGCTTGCAGGGTTGCCGCCGCACCTGGTTCGCCGGCGCGTGGCTACGAACACCGTTCGTGCACGAGTCGGCACTCCAGAGCGGCCTGGACGCCGCCGAGCGCCTGCTTGCGTTCGAAGCCGGATCGCGCGCACCGACGATCGGACGCAGCCTCGCTGCAAACTGATCTCGACCCGGTGCTACATTCGTGCGAATGGACCCGAGAGCGAGCTGGGAACGTGCTCGCGAGATCTTCCTCGATCTCGCGGACAGCCCGGACTCCGACCGGTCAACGACCCTGAGTCGCCTGGCAGAAACGGACCCGGCGGTTGCGGCGCTCGTCCGAAAGCTGCTGCGCCACGACACGCCGTCGTTCACGGACCGCGTCCGAGCTCGACGATTCGGACCGTACGAGATCGGGAGGCGGATCGGCAGCGGTGGAATGGGCGACGTCTTCCTCGGCCATCGCGCCGACGGCGAGTACGAACGCGAAGTCGCGATCAAGCTGCTCCGACCCGGCACGGCGGATGACTCGGTCGTTCAACGTTTCCTCCGCGAACGCCAGACGCTCGCGAGCCTGGACCACGAGTTCATCGCCCGCCTCCTCGACGGCGGAACGACCGAGGATGGCACGCCGTTCCTGGTCATGGAGTGCGTCGATGGCGAGCCCGCGGACGTCTTCGCGTCACCGCTGGTCTTACGGGAACGCCTCGAGCTGTTCCTCCGTATCGGGCGGGCGGTCGCCCACGCCCACGACCGGGGCATCGTGCATCGCGACCTCAAACCCAGCAACATCCTGGTGCGCCCGGACGGCACGCCGCGCCTGCTCGACTTCGGCATCGCGCGGGCGCGAAACCCCAGCGACGAGGCGCAACTGACGCGCACCGGCCATCGGCTGTTCACCCCGGAATACGCGAGCCCCGAGCAGGTGCGGGGCGACGAGGCGACGACGGCGAGCGACATCTTCGCGCTCGGTGTGCTGCTGTACTCGTTCCTTGCCGATCGCTCGCCGTGGCAGCCACACGCGACCGTTGGTGACCTCGAACGACGCATCTGCGAACTCGATCCGCCGCCGCCGAGCCGCGCGCTTGGCAAGAAACCCCGCCGACACGTCGCCCGGGATCTCGATGCGATCACGCTGCAATGCCTCGCCAAACAGCCCGAGCGCCGCTACGCGACGGTCACGCACCTCTGTGAAGACATCGAGCGCCACCTGCAGGGACTACCGATCCAGGCCCGTCGCACGAGCATGGTTACGAGAGCGTCACGCTACGCGACGCGCCGCCCCTTCCACGTCGTCGCCGGCGGCCTCGCGATCGTAGCGATCGCCGTATCGACGTTCTGGCTTCAGTCGCGGGCGAGTGATCAGCGGCGGCAGGGCGAGCTGCGAGCTGCGGTGAAAGATCGGATCCACAATGCGCGGGTCCAGTGGGCCGATGGGCAACCGGACCGGGCGTTCGCCGAGCTGGACGCCGCCGACCTCGCGGTGCAGCAATTGCCCGACGACCCGGCGCTGCGCGCGGACGCGCAGGCGCAACGCGCAGTCTTCGAGGGCTTCCGCGACGACTGGTCGGCGAGCCTCGAACTCGCCGAGGCTGCGCTGCAAGAACTGGAACGGGTCCCCGAACCCGACGTTCAGGTGAAGGCTCGAGCGCTGAACACCCGCGCCTACGCGATGCATCAACGGGATCCAGCGAGCAGTGAGGCGCAAAGCCTGGCAGCACTTCAGTACGCGCGCGCCAACCTGCCCCCCGGCGACGTCCTCCATGCCGACGCGATGCTCGGCTGGTCGGACGAACTCCGTTCGCGCGATCGGCACGCCGAAGCCCAACGATTCCTCGACGACGCGGTCGCGGAGATCCGTCAACAGGATCCACGCGCCGAGATCGCCGCCCGCTTCCTCAACGAACAGGCGATCGCGTTCGCGCGGCGCGGCGAGGTCGATCTCGCGGCCGAACGCTATCGCGATGCTCTCGAGATCCTGTCGTGGCATCGCGGCGAGCGGAACCCATCCGTCGGCAAGGTCCGCTTCAACCTCGGCGCGACGCTCTACCGCGGTTTGAACTACGACGGCGCCCGGCAGGAGTTCGAACGTGTACTGGCGACCTGGCGCAGCCTCGACGACGAGTGGTTCCTTGCTGCGACCCAGCAGATGCTCGGGCGAATTCACTTCCGCAAGAAGGAGTACGTTCGAGCCGAAGCGGCGGCCCGGGAAGCCCTCGAACTCCGGACCCGCAACGGCGAGGCGCGCCTGATCCCGAACTCCCGGTGCCTGCTCGCACTCGTTCGGGCCGCCCGAGGCGAGCATAGCGAAGCTCGAGCAGTCCTTGCCGACGCGCTGGCGAAGCTCGACAGCGCCCCCCTGCCGGACGAGATGGTGGCCGACGCCCACATCGCCCTGGGCCGAATGTCGTTGGCCGAAGGTCGAGGCGTGGACGCCCGAACCCACTTCGAAACCGCGCGCAAGATCCTGCGAGCAGCATTCCGGTCGACGCACCCCGATACCGAGGAGCTGGAACAACTACTGGCGAGCCTGCGCTGATCGGCCCGCGCCGCATCGTCCGGGCTAGTCTTCCGTGAGGCGCGCCCGGAGCCAGGCCGCGGCCGCACGCCAGCCCCGTTCGACGGTTCGCGTCGAGACTTCGAGCGCCGCCGCGGTTTCTTCGACATCGAGCCCGACGAACCAGCGCAGCTCGACGATCTGTGCGTTGCGGGGATCGAGGTCGGCAAACTCGGTCAGGGCCTCGTCGAGGGCGATCGTCACCTCCGGGGACTCCTGAAGTACGCTGGCCGCATCGAACAACGTCACCTTGAACGCGCCCCCACCCCGCTTGGCGGCAACGCGATTGCGGGCGTGCTCCAACAGGACGCGACGCATCGCGGTCGACGCGATGCTTAGGAAGTGGCGCTTGTTCTCCCAGTTGCGGTCGCGCTGCTGGACCAGCCGCAGGTAGGCCTCGTTGACGAGCGCGGTCGGCTGCAGAGTGTGGTCGGGCCGCTCCGCGCGCAAATGTCTCGCCGCCAGTTCGCGGAGATCGGTCTGCACTGCCGAGACCAGCTCGGCCAAGGCCGCATCATCGAGCCGCGTCTGCCCGAGCCACCGGGTCACGCTGTCGATTCCATCTTGCGAACCGCGTTCCACCACGAAGTCGCATCATCAGGACGTGAGCTGCCACTGGGAAGCGAAACCCACAGGCCACTCGTCACGACGCGCTAGCCATGCCGCGACGCCTACGAATCGGCCTCAGCGAGCAGCGCCCGACCGCGATCCGTCAGCCGGCACTCGAGCACCCGGGGGTGAGCGGGCGGCCAGTCGTCGTCGAGTTCGGGGTAGTTCACGTTCAGGGTGGGATACTCATCGTCGTCGCGCGGTCGGCCGAAGTTGCCCTGCCCTTCGAGGAAGCGCTCCGTGCGAATGGCAACGACGCACTGCTCGTAGAACGCGTAGTCGTCGTCCGTCCAATCCGCCACCTCAATGACCAGACTGTTCGACAGTGCGGGAGTAAAGCGATCGACGAAGCGCGCGGCCGCCGCCACGACCCGGTCGAGCTTGACGAAACGCCGACCTCCCGGTTCCCGTTCATGGACGGCGCGGACCAGGGCCCGCTCGAGTTCCGTCGCACCGTCGGCCATGGTCACGATCCCAGTGTAGCAAGCGCGATCTCTGTCCCCGAACGGGCAGCTCTGGCAAAGGGCTCTCACCAGCCGCGGTACGGGCCAACAGCAAGATTCTCGGAATCTGACTGCCTCGTGCTCGTTCGCAAGCAAACACCCAAGCATGAACGGACTCCACTCCACGGCCCCAGCCGTACTGGCTCTTCTGGCACTGTCCACCACGAGCTTCGCCACCGCCCAGCAGACCCGCTACCGCGACACCGTATTCGCCAACGTCGACGTGCAGCAGGACATCCAGTTCGGCCAGGCCGTCAATCGCTACAGCGGGCTCAACGAAGCCCTGCGGCTCGATCTCTATCGGCCACGCGGGGACGCGGCGAGTCAGCGTGCCGCCGTTGTCGTCGTTCACGGGGGTGGTTTCGTCGGCGGCGACAAGCGGGCGCCGCAGATGGTGAGCCTGGCGACCGACTACGCCGAACGCGGGTTCGTCGCCATCTCGATCAACTACCGGCTGCGCCCGCGGGGCGGGCAGGTGCAGCCGCAGGACGTCACCGATGCCGGCCACGACATGAAAGCCGCGGTGCGCTGGCTGCGGCGCTTCGCGACCCAGCTGCGCATCGACCCCGAACGCATCGCCGGCACCGGTAGTTCGGCCGGCGGCTTCACCTGCTGCGAAGCGGCCTACATCGAAACCGAGGGCGTGAGTGGCAATCCCGGATTCTCTTCGGAGCTCGGCGCGATCGTCGAACTCTGGGGCGGCCTCGCCGACCTCAATCAACTCGAAGCCGGCGAAACACCGGTGCAGATCATCCACGGCACTGACGACCCGACCGTCGTGTATCAGCTCGGCGTCGATCTGCACGCGCAAGCGCTCGCCGTCGGAGTCCCCACCGAACTGCTGCCGATCCCGGGCGCCGGCCATGGTCCGTGGGGCACCTACTTCGCCAGCTTCCACGACGACGCAATCGCGTTCGTCTACGAGCACCTGCAGCTCGGCGAACTGTCCGGCCTCGTTGCCCGTCCCGGCGCGAGCACGCCGGGGACGCTCACGCTCGACACGTTCGGCGTCGCCGATGATCTGTGGCTCCTGATGGTCTCGCTCACGCCCGGGAACATGCCATTTCTCGGCATCGGCACGCTGTGCCTCGACATCAACGAACTGCTGGTCGTAACGAGCGGGGTCATGCCGTCCTCGCCACGGCTGCCAAGCGCAACGTGGTCGCTGTCGGTGCCCGCCGGAATGGCAGGCCTGACCATCTACTGGCAGGCGATCTATGCGGAGCCGAGCCAGCTACGGCTGTTGACAAACTGTCTGACGACCTCGTTCTGACAGTTACCGACCCGGCATCGACGCTCCGCGACGAGAGTGAGCTCTCGAATCGGAGAACCCGGACCGCGTAGGCTGCGCGATCGCAATCAAGCGACCGCGCAGCCAAACCATGACCACGAATCCGACCGACAACCGGCAAGCCTACATCAAGGAACTCATCGCCCTGACCGAGCGGGATGCTCGATCCGTCTTGCTGTTCGTGGCCTTCGACCTGGCGGTCGTGTCCTTCGTTCTGAGGCCGGCGACAAGCCCGCCTTGGCAAACGAACGTCGCCGTGGTGCTACTTCTTGCCAGCGCCTACTTCTTTTTCAGCTACTACCGCAAGGTCCATCTGAGTTCGTTCGAGATCGCGGACCAGCTACTGACCAACGATGCCACGGCGGCACGAGCGATTCCCGAGCAGTGCTGGAAAACGCACAAGACCAGCTTCTTCCTCGGCTACGCGTTCGGCATCCCGGCAATCGCCTTCCTGATCTTTGCCCCCCTCAACGGCGGCCCATCGTGACCCCGAACCGCCGGGAGCGCCCGTCAGTCCTTCTTGGCCGCGTCCAACCCGCGATTCCGGAGCAGCGGCGCCGTGCTCGGCTCACGCCCACGGAATCCGACGTAGGCGTTCATTGCCGGGCGTCGGTTGCCTGCCGAATACACGAACTCGTACAGCTTGCGGGCGAGTGACGGGTCATAGATGTTCCCGGCCTCTTCGAACGCCGCGAAGCCGTCGTTATCGAGCACACCGGCCCACATGTAGGTGTAGTAGCCGCTGGCGTAGAGCTCGCCGGAGAACGAGTGCAGGAAGTGCGGCGACCGATGACGCATCTCGATCGCCTTCGGCATGCGGGCCTGGGCGAGCACCCCGTCTTCGAACGAGTTGATGTCCAGGCTTGCGAGCACTTCCGGATCGGTGATGCGATGGCAGGCCAGATCGACGAACGCGGAGGCGATGTACTCAACGTTGTCGAAACCCGACTGCGCGTTGGCCGCCGCGCGAAGGCGCTCGATCAGCGCGCTCGGCATCGGCTCGCCAGTTTCGTGATGGAGCGCGAACTCCTTGATCACCTCCGGCTGCCGCATCCAGTGCTCGTAGATCTGGGCGGGAAACTCGACGAAGTCGTAGTCCACCGACGTCCCCGAGATCGAAGCGTACGTCACGTTGGACAACAGGCCGTGCAGCGCATGGCCGAACTCGTGGAAGACCACCTCCGCTTCTCGCATGGTGATCAACGCAGGCTTGCCCGGCGCCGGCTTGTTGTAGTTGCAGTTGTTCATGATGAGCGGCGTCGATCCGCCGCCCAGGCGATGCTGCGTGCGCAGCGCGCTCATCCATGCACCCGACCGCTTGCCGGGCCGCGCGAAGTAGTCGCCGTAGAACAACCCGACGTGCTCACCCGACGTGTTCTTCACCTCCCACACCCGAACGTCCGGGTGGTAGGTCGGAACGTCCCCGCGCGGCGTGAACTCGATTCCGAACAGCCGCTTCGCCACCGCGAACTGGGCGCGGAGCACGTTGTCGAGCGAGAGGTGCGCCTTCACCGCGTCCTCGTCGAGGTCGTAGGACGCCGCGCGCGCCTTCTCCGCGTAGTGCCACCAATCCCAGGCGCGCAGCTCGTGGTCGGCCCCCTCCTTCCGCATGATCGCGCGGATCCGATCCGCTTCGGCATTGGCCTTCGCCAGCGCCCCGGCCCAGACCTCGTCGAGCAGGTCCTTGGCCGACTGCCCCGTACCGGCCATCGTGTTCGCCGTGCGATACGCCGAGAAGTCCTCGTAGCCGAGCAACCGCGCGCGCTCGAGGCGTAGCTGCAGGATGCGGCGAATGTTGTCCGCGTTGTCGAACTCACCAGCACTCTCGCCACGGTTCGTCCAACCCGCGAACAGCTTCGCGCGCAGATCGCGACGCGTGCTGAACGTCATGAACGGCTCGAACGAGGACCGCGCCAACGTGATGGCATGCTGCCCGTCGAGGCCGCGATCCGACGCCGCCTGCGCCGCCGCACTCAGGACGAAGTCCGGCAAACCCGCGCGATCGGCGTCGCCACTCAGCACCAGAGCAAAAGCCTCCGCGCCCTTCTGCACGTTCTGACTGAAGCTGGTGTAGAGGCCCGCGAGTTCTTTCGTGATCGCGGCCAATCGCTCACGATCCGCACCCTCGAGCTTCGCTCCCGCACGCACGAAACGCGTATGCGTCAACTCGAGAACCCGAGACTGCTCCGCGTCGAGGCCGAGGGTCGCCCGCTGGTTGAACAGTGAGTCGATGCGCGCAAAGAGCGCCGCGTTCAACATGATCGCCGACGAATGCGTAGCGAGGCGCGGCGCCATCCGACTCTGGATCGCGCGCAGCTCATCGTTCGTCGCCGACGAGGTCAGCGCGGAGAACGTGCGCTGCACGCGCGCCAAATCCCACCCCGCCTGTTCGAGCGCCGCAATCGTGTTGTCGAACGTCGGCGCACTCGTGTTGGAACTGATCGCCGCGATCTCGGCCAGGTTCTTCTGCATCGCCGCCTCGAACGCCGGCTCGAAGTCCTTGGTACCAATCCTACCGAAGGGCGGGGCGCCGAACGGAGTATCCCAGCGCTGCATCAGCGGGTTGTCCGAAGATTGGGCACGAATGGTCGGGAGAGCAGTCATCAGCGCGAGGAACAGAGCGGCTGCGCTTCGTGAGTACAACAGGTTGAGGGCCATGAGTTCCGTTGAGGGATCGCGGTTCGTTCGGAGTTTCGAGGCGCGGCCGAAGCCCCGCGCAGTGTCATATCCGGGACAACGCCCGACGCTGCAGAGCGGGCCGGGAATCCCACGCCATCAGCCGCTGACAGCTCCGATCCAGAGGCTACTGCCCATCACACCTTCTCGTACCAGGTCCCCCGCCCACGCTCGAATGCCAACGCCAGGATCGCGGCCGACAACGGCGCCATCGGTTCGAGGCTGTTTGGGTATTTACGGATCATTTTATGGTTGGGCCGAAGCAGGTCGCGCGCCGACCGGGCGACGCCATCAACGACTCAGCGCTCCCGGGTCCCTCTCCGCGATCGGCATGAGGCCGAGCTCGCCGAGGATGCTCCTCGTGATCACGATCCGCGCCCGTTCGTCGCTGCGATCGCGGATGTCGATGTTGATCGCGAAGAACGTCGGCTGCTCGCCCGGGCCCTCGACGAAGCCGACGAACCAGCCGACCTGCGGAGTCGTGCTCTGCGCCCAACCGGTCTTGGCCCGCAGCGTGTACCCATCGCCACGTTCGAAGAGCATGATCTCCCTGACGAGGTCCATCGCCCGTTGCGAGAACGGCAGTTCTCCGCGGTAGAGACGTCGCAGGATTCCGATCTGCTGATACGGCGTGATTCGCAGCCCGCCCTCGAGCCAGAACACGTCGATGCCGCCGCTGATGTCGGCGTTGCCATACCCCGCCGCCGCGACCCATCGCTGCATACGCCGTTCGCCGATGCGGCGGGCGAGTTCCTGATAGAACCAGACACACGAACAGCGAATGGCCGAACGCAGCGTCTGATCGCGATTCCACTCCGACCAACCGCGATCGACTCCGTCCCATTCGATGACCGTGTCTGCGTCCTCGATGCAGCCGGTCTCGAGCGCGACCAAGGAGTTGAAGATCTTGTAGGTCGACGCCGGCAAGAACGCGGCGTGCGCCCGCGCCCGATCGTTCGTCAGATAGCGGTTCTCGGTCGGCTCGTACACCAGGAACACGCCTTCGACCCCCGCGTTGTCGAAGTGCTCCTCGAAGTCCGATCGGTGCACCCAGGTCTCGGCGGTACTGCAGCCGGCCGTCATGCCGACGACCAGCACCATGATGGCGAGGAAGATGCGGGATCGCCGACTCCGCGCGCGCACACTTTCGTTCTCTCCCATGAGATGGTCCGTCGACTACTTCGTCATGATCAACGCGGCGTTCACCGGTTGCGCGGCAGTCGTGCGATGGTGAAAGGCGATCCCGTCATAGGAACCACCCGGCGCACACGTCGAGAGGTTGGCGACGTCGGAAGTGCGTTCGTCGAAATCGTCGGAGATGTTGTAGCCGCCCCACCAGCGATGACCGCGGGGAGTGGTCAGCCATTCCTTGACCGCCGGCACAGATGGCGCGCTACGCAGGTCCAGGACGAAGTCGGTCGGCACTGCCGCCGCGAAGAACGCGTCGAGCGAACCTTCCGTAACCGCCGCATGACGGTAGCGCTTGAATCGCCACCGGCCCGTTTCGTCGCGCGCGTTGGCCTGGAACTCGCCGCAGCCGAAGAAGAACCCCAGCGCGTAGTAGTCACGGCCGAGGGCCTTCGCCAGATGCCCCCCCATTGCGAGGGCCTCGCTGCGCATATAGGTGAGTGGCGACCGCTGGACGTGCGCATTGTGGCCCCAGACGACGCACTTGGGCCGCAACTCGGGCGGACCGAGCTGGGCCAGCAACAGTTCGGCCATCGCGCGGTCACGCGCACCCACGCTGCCGTAGAGCCCGAGGTGCGCGACGAACTCCCGCAGGCGAATGTCGATCGCCCCTGCCGGGACCGACTTCGCGCGAGCGATCGCGCGAACCTCGTCCGCGACGACCGCGGCCTCCTCGAGCAGCTGATCGAGGTCGGCACGATCACCACCCTGAGCCTTTCTGGTCGCCGGCATCGAACGGTCGAGCAGCGCCTTCAGTTTGGCGAGGGCCGTATCCCCGCGCTCACCGGCGCCGGTCAGCAGATCGGTGAGGCGCGCGAGGATCACGCCCCCGCTCTGCGCGTCACAACCGAGGAAGCGCACGCGGTCGCCGGGTTTCGCGGTTCGATTCCACTCGCGAAGATCGTCCAGCAACCGCGCGTTCTCCTCCACCTGCCAGACCAGCATCCCAAAGCCAGCGACCGCCTTCTCGCGGTCATCCGACCGGCCCGCGACGTACGCGTCGCAATCCATGGCTCGAGATGCGCTGGCCTCGTACGCCACCACGCGGAAACCATGGTGGCGAATCAGATGCATCGTCAAGCGACGCTTGAGATCGAATGCCTCGTGCTGCCCGTGCGTCGCTTCGCCAAGCCCAACGACCCGCGCTGCAGCCATCGCCTGCCCGACGCGGCCGTACGACTCCTGCTTCGGCTCGAGCGCAGTCGCAGAAGAGCGAATCCAGCGGGTCACCTCCGGGTCGCCGGACGCCGGGTCAACCGCTTGGAGGCTGCGTCGAACGAGCAGGAACTCGCTCGCCTCCGTGTCGAGGATGAGAGTGCTCTCCAACAGCGCCTTGTTGCCGAGGAACCCACCGAAGAAGCTGAAGCGACCGAGCGTCGCCTGGAAGAACTCGTAGAGCTCCACGTAACTGACACGCTCGAGCGGGAGCTCGACCGTACCGAGCCGCAAGTTGCCCGAGCACGGCTTGTGGTGCACCGGGATCGAATCGCCGAACCGATTGGCGGAATACTGAATCTCCGCAACGTTCGGGTCCGTGAACCGATCGAAGTGATACTTCGACGTCAGCAAGCCGAACGCGCTACAGCCCGAATCGTAGAACACGTCCTGTTCCGTGCCGGCGATCGTCGACGGCAGCATGATCCGCCGACCGCTAAAGTCGAACGGCACGAACTCGCCGAGCGCGGTCAGGCTCTCGGGGCGAGTGCGATACAGCTGCAGCTGCTGCGCCGGAAAGTCGATCGCGCAGACCTTCTCGGCGAGGAGGTCCGTACCGAAACTGCCCAGGATCGCGATGCTGTCAGGGTCCTCCCAATCGATCGTCGCCGTCCGCTCCAGCACATGACCGGAGTTCAGCACGACGCGGTTGCCGCCGACGTCGAGCTCTAACCGCTCGACCACCGACCGGTCCTCCTCGACGCGCACCTCGTGGGCATGCCCGCGCTGGCGCAGCGATTCCAAGGCGCCCGACCGCACGAACGTGTAAGGCGAGCCGGTGTCGAACTGCATGTAGAACTTCTTCTGCAGCCCCGGAAGCGTGACCGGAATCAGGGTGGCGGCGTGCGGTTCCGTGTGACCGTTGTCCGTGGTCGCCGTCCACTCGAAAGGAATGGTGTGCAGCTCCCCGACGAAGGCGAGCGTGTTCGGCCGCTCCTGGAACCACCACGACTTGATGTACACCATCCCGCCGACCGCGCTGACCACGAGGAACAACAGGAGCCCGAACAGGACGTAGAGGGCCTTTCTCCGCTTGCTCGTCTTGCGCTTCATGGTTTTCACGGGCCGTGGCGACGGAGCCCGAACGTAGGCGGCGAGAGCATATTCTCATTGGGTGAAAGGGGGCCGAGCATCGACACGGGCCAAATGCCACGCCTCCGCGCACGGCGACCTGGTTCTGCAGGTATGTGATCCCCGAGCTGGCTCTCGGACTCGTCAACGGTGATCTGCTGCCTGACCACTTGCGCATCGCCGCGTTGCAGATGAGCGCGCCTCGGCCGCCGCTGCCCGGCCCGGAGTCCAACACCGCGAGATCCATGCGCAAGTCACCCGCGAGTTCCGTCGCCAGTTCGGAACGCCGCCGCGAAGCTGGGCTACTCCGGCGCCGAGGAAACGCACGCAGCCCGTCGGCTGAGAGAACGCCCAGCGGTACCGCGGGGCCTGCCCCCCTCTCGCCCGCCTTGCGCACGAGCCATCACCCACCGGCCCTGCGAGCGAGTTCGGTCCCAAGATGGCGTTTCGACCCGGGCCGCTCTGCCGATTACCCCCCGGGTGTCTTCCCTGCGAGTGAACCCGCCATCGGCTCGATGCTGTGCTCGGTCAGGGGCGTAGGCGCCTGGACCTCGTGCATGGTGGATGCCGCCGCGCTGGTGTGCCTTCACCCGGTGCTTCGACGCCTGTCCATGTGCAGGCGTCGGAACACCGTTTTCCTCGCGTTCAGTAGCCGAGCACCAACACGAGGTCGTTGCTGGTCAAGATGGAGTCCGCGCACGGTCCGAAGGTGCGCAGCTGGAGAACCTTTCCGAAACCAGA
The DNA here is from genome assembly GCA_024743115.1 of bacterium. Classification (GTDB taxonomy): domain Bacteria; phylum Planctomycetota; class UBA1135; order UBA1135; family UBA2386; genus JAGQRA01. The sequence goes on from JANSXC010000005.1 coordinate 318,075, forward strand.
TTGACAACCTCACACCCACATGACAATCTGTTGTCAATATGGTCGCGCGGGCAAACAGAACACCCAGCGGTGAAGCGCTGACACGACTCATCCTGCAGTCCTTTCAGCTACACGGCTTGCTCGGGGCCGCGGGCGATGAGTTGACCGAGCCCTGGGGCCTCTCGAGCGCGAAATGGAAAGTGCTCGGCGCCACTGCGGAAGCGGGACAACCGCTGCACGTCGCCCAGATCGGTCGAAACATGGGGCTCACGCGCCAGGGCGTGCAACGGACCGTGAACGATCTCGAGAAGGCCGGCCTGGTCCAACTCGTCGAGAACCCGGACCACCGGCGCGCCCGCCTGGTCCAGCTCACCCGACGAGGACAGAAGGTCTTCGACGAGGTCATGGCCAAACAGGTTCGCTGGTCGAACAAGCTCGCAGACGGAATCAACGAACGAACCATTCGGAGCGCACTTGGTGTCATGGCGACGCTGAGCGAGCGGCTGAAAGAACAGAAGAACGAGAACCAAACATGACAGTCATCCTCCTGAACCCATTCGAAGTTCCCGCCGGCAAAGAAGACGAAGCGCTCGCCTACTGGGAACGCTGCGCCGACGTCATGCGGAAGGCACCCGGTTACATCTCGACCCGGCTGCATCGTGCCATCTCGCCCGACGCGCGCTTCCACTACATCAACATGGCGGAGTGGGAATCACCGCAGCACTTCCTCGCCGTCGTGGAGAGCGACGAGTTCAAGCAAGTAGCCGACGGCGGCGTGGAAGCATTCCCCCACTTCCCGGGCCTCTACGAGGTCATCCGAACCTGAGGTAGGCGGCGACGCCACCCAGCCATGGCAAGTAGGAGCACCGGAACCGGCTACGGGAGAGCCGCCATCACCCGGCATTGGAAGACCCGCACCTCCGACCGCCTGCACCCGATCCGCGCTCGGCCGGTCCGACTCAGGGCCCGACGGTGTCAACGCCGTCGATCATCCTTCTCGGCGCCAGATGCCTTTCGAGGTTCGGGGCGTCGCTTGCCCGGTGGCAGAAGAACCGGAGCAACCGGGACGACCTGCGCCGGTCGCCGCCGCGCGATCACCTTGTCGAACCTGACCAGGATCAGGCGGCCGTGACTCACGTCGTCCACCACCAGGGTGTGGCCGCACTCCATCTCGGTGCACGGAGCCTCTGGACTCCAGGTCTTCGCCAAGAACTTCTCGCCCCGGAGACGCGTCGCGCCGACGACCAACGGTCCTCGCTCGCCTCTCTTGACGATCCCGACGGCTTTCTCGAGCACGGCCGACGCCCTGCCCTGAAGCCTCTGGGTCGGGAAGCTCCTCAACCGGACCCCACCGCGCCGTTCGGCGGCTCGCAGTAGCTCTGTGACCGCCTCTCGGCTGGCAAGGACCCGGCTCGCCGAGCCCGCGAGCGACTTCAACCGCTCAGCATCGCCTTGGAGTTCCGAAACCGCCACCTCGAACTGCGGTGGCATGTAGGCAGCAGCCCACGTCAAGATCTCGGTCGCACGCTTGTGCCCGGCACGGTCGGCCTTGATGAGCAAGTGGTCCGACTTCGCTTTGTAATCGACCGCGCCGCGCTCTCCCGCAAACGCTCGGAGCCAGGGCAGGATCGGATCGACTCCCTTCTTGCCGAGATGCGGAGTCGGGTAGACCACCAGTGTCGGGGCTTTCCGATTCGACTTCTGCGCCTTGGGTGACTGGCTGTCTTGACAAGCAACAGCGCCCGCAGAGCACCAGAGGAACGACGCGATCAAGAGGCTCCGCATTGCCGGATCATACCTGTGCAAACGCCGAGGGCTCCGAAGCGCGAGAAGCATCCGACCGACTGGCGGCTGTCGGGTACCGGAGGCCGGCAAACGACTCGTCACTTCGAGCGCGGCCCCGCGATGTAATCCTTGCTGTCAGATAGCCGTTCAGGCAAGTCCGGATTCCACGCGGGCGAAGCGATCACGAACTCACGGCCACGGCGTGACCTGACGTCTCGCCAGCGCGAAGGCAGCTGGATCGGCCCGCAGGGCGTCACCTCGAGCAGTTCCCATCGTTCGCGCAACCGCTCGCCAGAGTAGCGCTCGATCGCCACGACCGAGGCCGAGGGCACCTCGACGTCCAACACGAAGACCGAAGTCAGATCGCAGTGGCTCTCGGCCAGCTTGACCTCGAGACGAACGTGGTCCGCGGTGCTTTCTCCTTCTCGCACCTGGACCGTAGCGCTCGCCCGCCGCAGAAGCAGCGGCAAGAACGCCAGCTGCGACAACTGCCGCACGGTCGACCGGCCCGAGATCCGCGGCCTTGGTGGCGGCCCGCCACCCCAGATCAGCTCGGCATCACGATGCGTATCGTGCACCACGACCTTCCAGGGCGTCGCACGTCGCCCCGGCGGAACCTTGGTGTGGTTCTCGATCCGGAAGTAGCCACGCCGCCGGTCCCACATCACGTGCCGATCTCCCAGCCAGCACGAAAACGTCGAGAGATCGCGCAGCGCATCGCCCCCGTAACGGGCCACGACTCGTGCGGCGAGCCGCGCGGCAACCGGGTCCGATGGTCCGACGACGACGCGGCGACTCCCGCGATACTCGGCGCTGGCGACCCCGACTCTGCGCGCCAGATGATCGAGACGCCACTCAGACCGCCCGGCGTCGAATGCCAGACTCTTGGCGTTCCGCTTCAGCCAACGTCGCCACCCGCGCGAGCCGACCGTGGCACCCGGCCCGTCGGGGAACAGTTCGGTCACGAGCTTCTTCCATGCCGGCTGCTCACCGAGCTGCTTGGCGAGCTCAGACACGTCCAAGGCGGGGACATCCAACGAGACGGCAGCAGCGAGCTCTCGGATACGGGCGCGCTTGTCGTCGTCACTCGCGCGAACGACCGGATGGTCGAGGCGGAACTGTGCAGCTCGGCGAACGACCGCAGCGAGCAACTCTTCGACCACGATCGTCTTCGGCAGGTACAGCAGGTTGCCGTGGCGAGTTACCGCCGCGCTCCCCATCTTCATCCGCTCGACGGCCGGCCCGAGTTCACCCGCCCGCGAACGCAGGAGAGTCTCCGGCGCCGGCAACCCCAACGCGTCGGCCCAACGGGCAGCGCAACCGTGCGTGAGGACGGTGGCATGTGGCCATCGGCCGAACTCACCGAGCAACTCGGTCGGTAGATCCTCTGCAGCCGGCCAATCGACCACGACGACGTCGACATTCCAGAAGCTGTCCCTCCCGACGCGATCACACGGAATGGCCCGCACCGTGGCGCCGACACCGGACTCGATCGCCCGTAACAGCACCGCAGCCTCGGTCGACGTCGGCCCGACGACGGCCACTCGCAGATCGGCGACCTGCGCCGGCGCCACCGCAGTCAGGCAGAGCAATCCTGCCAGCCTGCCGGAGACCGGGATCCGGGAACAAGAATCACGGAAGAACTGTCTCATTCGTCGCTGGGTTCGCGCCTTCGGTGCGCGCGATCGGAAGAGCAGCGCGGAACGCACCTCGACTCTCCGAGTTCCCGGGGCCCCGTGGAATTCCCAGCGCACTCTTCCCGGCCCCGAGATGGTATTTCGACCCGGGTCGTTCTGCCGGAGTGCCCTGGGCGTTTTCCCTGCGAGTGAGGTCCGCCTTCGGTTCGATGCAGTGTTCGGTCAGGGGCGTGAGTGCCTGACCTTGTGCATGGTGGATGCCGCCGCGTTGGCGTGCATTCACCCGGTGCTTCGACGCCCGTCTAGGTGCAGGCGTCGGAGCACCGTTTTCCTCGCACGCGAGCTACTCGGTCGCGATGCCACGATGGAGCGGGTTGAAGGAACTCTTCCGCGCCCACCCTCTCGGCTACACCGCCCGACGTAGAGACTCGCGTAACGCAACCGTCCGCCGACGATGCCGATACTGGCACCGTCGCAACGCCAAGGCACGGTCCGCAGCAATGAGGATGAAACTACTCTCGGCCACTGGCGCGCTGCTCACACTCGCAACGCCCAGCACGTTCTTGCCCGCTCAAGCGTCGCCGGAGATCGAGCAGATCTGCACCGTCACCTGGTCGAAGTGGATCGCCCTCGTCAAGAAAAGCCGCGGCGCCGAATCGGGCATGCCGCTCGCCCAGGTCGAAGCCCTTCTCGCTCCCGTGCCATGGGGCAAGCTCGACGGCAAGCAGCTCGGCAAGCTCGCGAACCCCGCCGCGCGAACCATGGTGGCCCGATCGGCCGCCTACTCACGGGCGGTGGAACTGTGTCGCCACCAAACCGTCGACGCCATCCACGCCTACGACGCTCGGCTGTTGCTGTGCAGCGCCGCGGACGACAAGCAGTTCGAGCTCATCCAGCGCGAACAAGGCGAAGACTCGGCCAACCGCTTCCTGCTCAACCACACCGCCGGCCGCCAGGCGATCTTGGAAGCCGCCCTGTGTCACCCGGCCCTACCGGAGGCCTTGGCCAGCGGAGTGGGGGTTCGCATCCTGCGGGAGGCGAGCCTCGGCCTCATGACCGATGACATGCTGGCCCTCTTCTCGGATCAGCTGCTCGCGGCCGGCAAAGACATCTGCCGAACCGAGACGTTCCAGCAAGCGCGGTTCGTGATCGCTTACACGGCGTCATTGGAAATGATCGAAGAGCACCTGGAGCCGGGTTTGGTAGCCGATTGGCGCAAACAAGCCGCGTCCTACCTCGCAAGGGTCACCCGTAACACCGCAAGCCCGGCTCGAGCAGCCCATCTCGATCGTGTGATCAAGGAGTACCGGTCCAAACCCGGGCGCGGCCGAGCTCTGACCGCCACCGCGCCAGAACTCCAGTTCTTGTGGCGCTCCGACGAGCAGGTTCCAGCACGCCTCTCAGACCTCAAGGGCCAGGTCGTGGTGCTGGATTTCTGGACCACGTGGTGTGGCTCGTGCATCCACGCGTTCCCCAAACTACGAGAGCTGAAGCAGCGATTCGGCGACAAGGTGGTGCTGCTCGGGGTCACCTCGGCACAGGGATTCCATGTGAAGGCCGACGGCACCAAGGTCGACTGTGAAGGGGACCCACAAGCGGAGTTCGCCCTGATGCGCGAGTCGATCAAGAACCACGACATCACATGGCCCATCGTGTTCACCCGGCGCCCGATCTTCGGCCCGCGTTACAGCGTGCGTGGCATTCCGCACCTTGCCGTGATCGACAAGAAGGGGCAGCTGCGCTTCAACAGGAGCGGCAGCAAAGAGGCATTCGCCGAGCTGATGGGCATGCTCGCAGAGCTGACGAAGTAGCCACGGCACCGGGCACCGAGAGCTCGCCGCGCGCGACGACCTCATTACGGCGCCCTAGTCGAGCAGTCGACGTAGCTCTTTGGCCTGGCGCTCGCTGGTCGTGATCTCGCTGCCCATCGCGTCGGCCATCTGCAATCGTAGCGTGCCGCGTAAGCCGGGCCGGATCTCGGTGACATGATCCAGGTTGACGAGCACGCCACGACGAGCCAGCAGGAACGGCGGCGTCGGCAGCTCCTGTTCGAGACTGCGAATCGAACGATCGAGACGCAACTCACCGTCGGCAGTGTGGGCCACGACCACGCTGCTCAGCGCCTGAATCCACGCGACCTCGCTCCTCCTCACCAGCTGCAGCCCGCGTCGGGAGCGCGCAACCAGCCGCGGCTCGACCCGCACTTCATCGAGGGCCGCGCGGATGCGAGCGAGTTCACGCAGCACGGCCGGCGCGGGCAGTAACGGCTCCTCGCCGACCGTAGGCTCCGTGGTCGGCGCGCCACGTCCGGCGACCAGTCGTCGACAGCGTTCGATCGCGCTTCCGAGTTGCTCCCGCTCGACCGGTTTGACCAGATACGAAACCGCGTGCAGCTCGAAGGCCCGCATGGCGTGGTCCTGATAGGCCGTGACGAACACCACCAGAGGGTCGGTGGGAGCCGACCAGGCAGCCGCCAGGTCGAGACCGTCGACGCCGGGCATGCGGATATCGAGGAACGCGACGTCCACTTGCAGCTCGGCCGCCAACGCGAGCGCGGCCTCCCCGTCACCAGCCTCCCCGACGACGGTGACGCCCGAAGCCTGCTCGAGCAGGCGCCGCATCCGCGCACGCGCAGGCGGTTCGTCGTCGCAGATCAGAACTCGAATCATCAGCTTGGCCTCCGCATGCGCAAAGACACCGTCGTCCCGTCGCCGGGTGGCGAATCGATCGACAAACGGCTGTCCTGGCCGGCGAATGCCACCAGCCGATCGTGCACGCTTCGCATTCCGAAACCGGCGCCGGCGCCAAACTCGGGGCAGCCCCCCACGCCGTCGTCGACGACGTCCATGCAGAGCACGTCTCGCTCGTTCCACGCGCGCACCCGGACCGTGCCGCCTTCCCGCTGCGGACCGATGCCGTGCTCGACGGCGTTCTCCACGAGCGGCTGCAGCAGCAGGGACGGCACCTCGACCGCCAGTGTGTCTTCCTCCACCGCGAACTCCACCCGCAGTCGCGAGCCGAAGCGCGCATGCAGAACGTCGAGATAGGCCTGCAAGAACCTGACCTCATCTGCGAGTCGGGCCGTTGGCCGTTGCGACCCCTCGAGCACGTGGCGCAAGACCCGGGAGAGCCGTTCGACCATCTGCTCGGCGGCGACCGGGTCCGACCGAACCAACTCGGCCAGCATGTTCAGCGCGTTGAACAGGAAGTGCGGGTCCAGCTGCGCGCGCAAGGCCACGAGGCTGGCTTCAGCCAGCGACGCCTCGAGTTCACGCTGTCGTGCCCGCTGCTCCTCACGCCCGATGCGGTCGAGATGACGCCCCACCAGCTGCGACACCTCCTGCAACAGCAGCGCCTCGCCCGACAACAGGCGCGGCTCACGACCGCGCGCGCGCCACGCGATCGCCGCGTAGCCACCGGTCGCCGTCATCATCCGCTCCCTGTCAGATTCCTGGCCCTCGGACTCGCGCAGCCACACTTCCTCGACGTCGAGCGCCGCGCTCAAGACCCGCGAGACCTCGTCCTCCACTTCTTCTCGCGACGCAGCGCAGTCGAGCGCAGCGCGCAGCTCTGCGCGCACGGCCCGATGATCCGCCCGCCGTAACAAGAACCGATCGATCCACCGGTTCGCAAGGCGGCGGGCAGGCAGGTAGGCCAACAGCATCACGACGCCAATCGCGATCGCAAGCAACGGCGCATGCGTCGCACCGGACCACAGCTGATCCACGCTCAGGTACGCGCCGAACGCCCAGACCACCGTCACCGCCAACGCGCCGCACGAATGCGCGAAACGGTCGGCAAAGCGAAACGGTGCAAACAGGCCGAACGCCAGCACGGCCCACACGAGCGCGAACTGCTCCACGACGAACAACAGCAGCAGGCCACTCCGCGGCGCGAGCCACAGCATGGCAGCGGTCGCGGCTGCCATCGCGAAGCCGGTCCAGGTCGTCGCGATGACGAAGCGGCGTACAGGTCGCGACACCCACTCGCTCCCAATCAGAAGCGGTAGCGCAAACACAGCATGCACGAGCTGGTTGGCGCCTGGCAGGATCATCGCCAGGTCGACATCCTGCCTTGGGACGAACCAGACCGCTGCCAGGCACACTGCGCCGAGCAGGAACGAAGTTCCGACCAGCGTCCGGCGCCAACGCGAGACGGCCGCGCGATCCGGTGATGTCGCGAGCCACAGAAATACGAGTGCGACCGTCGGCAACACCGCAACCGGGCTGAATCGCATCCGGATCCACGTCGCACGATCGATGGACTCCGCCCACCCCACCATCATCGCTACGTAGAACGCCAGGCTCGCGACGCACCACCAGGTCGCAGACAGCGCGAACACGGCGCCACAGCGCGCAAGAGCCCGCTCCCGCGCGTTCGCAACGGCGCCGACGTACCTGGCAAACAGCCAGGTCAACATCACGAAGACCGTGCAGCCGACGCTAAAGCACGTGGTCTGCAACGCCAGGAACTGCTGCGTTGTCAACATCGTGTCATCGGAGCCATACGAGCTCAGCGACTATGACACACGGCACAGTCCAGCGACTGACCGCGGAAATCCAGGATGTCCTGGCGCGGGATACGCTCATCCGCGTCGAGCACCCGCAACCGCGCCCGCGCCGTCGCAGCGGCCGAGGACTTGCGCTTCGCCGCGCCTTCATAGGCCGCCCGCGCCTGGTCCGGCTTGTCCGCGAGCGTGAGCACATCGCCAATGAACACCTGGAGCACGCCGGCGACCTGGCCGTTCTTTTGTCCGTCGGCGTACCGAACCAGTCGCTCGAGGTCACCGACGACGACCTCCGATGCGCCCATGCTCGGCGGCATCGGCATCAACGTCAGGCCCCGCGCCAGCCGCGGATGCGTCTGGTCCGGCGCCATCTCGACGGCACGGTTGAGCGCCTGCATGGCTTTCGGAATCGTCCGGTAGTCCTGTTCGAAGATCGCCTGCAGGAACATCGTCAGCCCGATTCCGGACTGCATGCGGGCGTCCTGGGGATGCAGCTTCGCGCCCGCATCGAACTCCGTTCGGGCGCGCTTGACCAACTGCAGCTTGCGCTGCTCGGTCTGCTTGTCGCCCCGCTCCAATGCGGCGGCCCCCTTCGGCAACAGGTAGGCCAACTGGGTCAGGTAGGCCGTACCGAGATCGCGGTGAACGTCCCGATCCGGATCCAGCTGCCGCAGCTTCTCGAGCGTGGTCACCGACTTGTCCACGAGCTTCTTCTCACCACGACGAGCGGCAAAGAAGTACGCCCGCCCAAGCCGACGCAACGCCGCCAGGTCGTTCGGATGCTCAGCAACCCGCGCCTCCAACTGCGCGATGCGATTCGGCCGCCGCTGACTAGCAGCCGGCTGCGGGTCCTGCGGAACGGACGGCCGAACCGCGCTGAGACAGACCACCCCAGCTGCAAAGAGAACGGCCGTGGAAGCGAAGAGACGGTGTTTGATCATCGGTTACCTCGAACGCACCCGACACGGGCGCACGATCACACCTTCGCCAGCACGCCCGAAACTTCGCGGCCATTCCCGGGAGCGCGGATCGATCGGCGATGGGCGCGGGCAGACGCGGGCTGGACCCGTAGCAATCCGGTGCTCCGGGAGGGCCGTTGCGGTCACCGGGTCGAGGCCGACGAGACCCGGCTGGGTCGGGGCCCAGTAGCTGCAGGTCGCCGAAATCGCCCCACCCGGCGTCGCGAGGGCTGAACGGCCGCGTTGCTGCGCTTGCTCATAGCGCGTTGGGTGATGGCCCGGCCCGAATCAGAGAGGCCCGTCGACTACCCGGTGCGCGTGGTAGCGCACGACGAACTCTCGCGCCTCTGCCATCGTGCGCGGGTAGGCCTTCGGAACCAGCTGATAGGAGCCGGTCTCTGTCCGCTCCCAGATCGAGTGGTAGCGGAATCCGTGCTCGATCAGAAAGGCCACGACCTGCCAACCTGCCACGTCCTTCCGCGGAGGAGCCTGAAACTTCTCGTTCAGCCCAACGGTCGGCTCACCACAGTCGGAGCACGCGGGACCCTCCAAATGGCGCGGCCGCTTGAAGGACTTACAGCACACAAGGCAGACGAAGGGCCCGGTTTGAACGTTCATGTGATTGAGGCAACCCGCCAGGTTGGTGCCGGGAGCATATCGCAACTACCGCCCGCCGCCCGCCCGGCGGATATTGCCCCTGGCACGTGCGTCCTTTCGCTGCTTGCTGCGGTCGGTGAACGTCCCCACCCGCGCCGGCTCGTGCGCAGCCTTCGCGAAGCGCTGCATCTTCGCCAGGATATCGGCGTGCGCCTCGGCCACGTCCTCCTGTTCGGACACATCACGGCTCAGATCGTAGAGCTCCCACGGACCACCCCGTAACGGTTGGATCGCCTTCCAGGAGCCCATGCGTACGGCGACCTGCCGTCCCAGCTCCCAGTACAGATACTCGTGTCGCTGCTGCTTGCGCCCAGCCGCCGCTTCCCCGAACAACTCGGGCACGAACGAGATTCCGTCGAGGTCGCCTGGCACCTTGGCTCCGGCGATCTCGGCGAACGTCGGCAGGAAGTCCGGGAAGTAGCACAGGTGTTCGCTCACACGACCGCCTTCGATCCGGCCCGGCCAGTACGCGATCATGGGGATGCGCAGGCCACCTTCGTAGAGATGGCCCTTCTGACCGCGAAACTCGACCTTGGTCTTCGGATCGACGTTCGGTGCGTGGAAGCCACGCGGATGATCCTCATCCTTGAAGTAGTCCTTGCCGCCGTTATCGCCGCCGAACATGACGATCGTGTTGTTGGCAACCCCTAGCTCCCTCAAGAGGGCGAGCAATTCACCGACCTGCCGATCGAGCATCGTCACCATCGCCGCGTACCGCCGTGCGTCTTCGGGCCATTCCTTGTCCTTGTAGATCTGCCACGCCGGATCCTCGTCGGGAATGTTGAAGAACCCATGGGGTGGCGTCACCGGCATGTAGCAGAAGAACGGCTGGTCCTTGTTTGCCCGGATGAACTTCTTCGCCCCGTCGAAGATGACGTAGTGGGAGTAGGTCGTCCCCTGACGGCCACCCTTGTTGCCGGCGAGCGCGATCTCTTCGCTGTTGTGCACAATGTATGGTGGGAAATAGGTGTGCGCGTGCACCTGGTCGTAATAGCCGACGAACGTGTCGAACCCGTGCTGCTCCGGGACTCCGGTCGATCCGCGACCACCACAGCCCCACTTACCGAACCCACCGGTCGCGTAGCCACTGCGCTTCAGCACCGAACCGATCGTCTCTTCCCCGGCCCGCAGCGGGGTCGCACCGCCATTGGTGCGCACCGACGTGTGGCCACTGTGCTTGCCGGTGAGCAGGCAACACCGGGTCGGCGCGCACACCGCCGACCCTGCCAGGCACTGGGTAAACCGAAGCCCCTCTGCCACGATCCGGTCGACGTTCGGAGTTTGGATGTTGGGATGCCCCATGCAGGACAACTCGTAGTAGCCGAGTTCGTCGGACATGATGAACACGATGCTCGGCGGCTTCGCCGGTACCGGGTCGTCATCCTGAGCGAGAACGGGTAGCGCGAGACCGAAGACACAGAGCGCCGGGCCGAGAACCCGGGCCAGCGACACGGGGGGCGGGCATGCTGACATGACGTGCAGCGTAACTCGGCCCAGCACCGCCGATCGAGTCTTGCGACTGTCCCAGATCCGTCGAGGTTGTCTTGGGGTGCGGTCCACGAGCACCGGCGATGATGTCCGGCATGAGGCCTTCCAGTCCGATGGAACCGACCCGGCCCACCCCAGCGTCTCTTCTTCCACACCCTCGATCTCGAGGAGCCAGGTGCCGCACGGTCAGCAAGACCGGTTCGACGCAATCCCGCGTCGCTCAGCGAATTGCCAAGTGGTCGAAGCAACGGGACACGGATTGAACTGTTCGTGGCCGGTGCAGCGCGACTCGACCGCGCCGTCATGGAGGGGCTCCTGGCAGCATGAGGTACCCGAGCAGGTCCGTTGCCGGAGGCCAGGATAGCAACAACGAACGCACTGCCATCGCGACCCTACTGCACCGAACCCAAATGCTTGAACATGACCACAGCGTTCACAAGTCCAAGCGTCGGGTGTCTGAAGGCTTGAGGCAGCTCACCGACGATCTCGAAACCCAGCTTCTTCCAAAGTCGAATCGCGCCTTCGTTGCTGGATACGACGAAGTTGAATTGCATCGCCGTGAACCCCAAGCGACCCGCTTCTCCCTGCGAGTGCTCACACATCAGGGACGCCAGCCCCCTACCGCGAGAGGCTTCGCCAACGATGTAGCCGCAGTTGCAGACGTGCGCCCCGCCACCACCCTGGTTGGGCTTGATGTAGTATGTTCCCAATACTTCGCCAGCCTCGCCCATGGCCACGTAGGTGGCGAGCGGCGAGTCCACCCAAAGTTGTCGCGCTTCGGTTTCGCTGATATCACGCGCCACGGCATAAGTCTCTCCCGCTCGAAACGGGGGTTCCAACAGCCCCCACACCGCGGGCCAGTCTTCGGTGTGCATCCTTCGAATCACGGGCATGGCCTGAAGTATCTGCCCGCCTCGGCAACAGCGCCAGATCTCCGGCCTTTGGGACTCGGTGTCGCGAGCTTTGCCGCCAACCTGCCCGCTGCCCGCGTACCGGCGCTCCATTTCGCGAAACTCGACACCGTGAGTCTGAACCTCACGCTGAACGCCGCAACTCTCGAAGTCATCGCACGTTCACCCCTCGACCTCCTGCGCGTGGAAACAGGAAGTGAAGTTGGTCGAAGCGAGAGGATTTGAACCTCCGCCCCCCGCACCGCATCGGCGCTTGGCGGACCCAACATGGAGTCCGCGAATCGGTCCGAAGGTGCGCAACAACGCGCGTCTCCAGCAAGGTATCGCGCGACGGCCCTGTCTCAAGCGTCTCACCAGTCTCACGGCGGACGGGGTCAACACGACCGTTTCGGGGTCAGCCAACCGTTATCCTTCGACGCGCATTGTCGACTCCGCCACAAGACACCTGCTGGACCATGCTGCGCGCCGGTTCGAGAAGCGCACCACGAAGCCGTCACAGCTCCAGCCTGCGGGAAGCGTGCACCTCGACGACCTACCAGCGCAACAAGAAGCCCTTTCGCGAGTGTTCGACCGCGCCTGGGCCCGCTCGATCCTGCGCGAGGCCGTGCTGCGGCACGCCCGGGCTGCCAGACGCGGCGACGATAGCTATCGGCGCCGTTATCGAATCCTGCGGCTGCGCCATCAGCAGGGCAAGCCGATCCGCGAGATTGCGGCAACCCTCAACGAGCAGGACGTCGACGCCGTGCACAACGCCTATCGCCGCAGTCGACGCGAGTTCCGCACGCTCCTGCGTGACGTCGTGGCGAAGCACACGGGAGCTGGCCCGGAGTCGATCGATGCCGAGTGCCGGCGAGTGACCGAACTGCTCGGTTCGTGACCGTCTGGAGCTACTCGGCATTTCTTCGAGATTCCGTGCCCGAAACGCCCGGCTGCGCGAACCTGGGGCAACCCACACGGAGCCTCTGCATGACCGATCCCGACAAGCCCGACAGCGATCCTGAACTGAGCGATCTCGACGAGAGCGCCCTGGATCGGGCCCTTGACGGCGCCTTCGGCGCCGCCGGGGACGCGGCCAACCGCGAGGCCCCCTCACCCACGCCCAGCGTGATCGAGCGCATCGGCGAAGTCACCGGCAGCAAGCCGAAGGTCTCGCTGCGCGACGCGGAGGAGCCGGGGCAGACCCCGATGCTCAAGCCGCTCGGGCCCGACGATGCACGCGACGCCGGCAAGTACGTCATCCAAGGCGAACTCGGCCGCGGCGGTGTCGGCGCCGTGCACCGCGGCCACGACCAGGACCTCGGTCGCGACGTCGCGATGAAGTTCCTGCACGCGAAGTACAAGGACGAGCCCGCCATCCTGCACCGCTTCGTCGAGGAAGCGCAGATCGGCGGCCAGCTGCAACACCCGGGCATCGTACCGGTCTACGAACTCGGCATGTCGGACGGGCGACCGTTCTTCACGATGAAGATGGTCAAGGGGCAGACGCTGGCGCAGGCGCTGTCCGACCGCAGGTCATCGGCGAGCGACCGCCGCCGCTTCCTCGCGATCTTCGAGCAGATCTGCCAGACAATGGCCTACGCGCACGCGCGCGGCGTGGTGCACCGCGACCTCAAGCCGGCCAATGTCATGATCGGCTCGTTCGGCGAGGTACAGGTCGTCGACTGGGGCATGGGCAAGGTGCTGAAGCGCGGTGGCGTCGCCGACGAGAAGCGCGCTGCCGAGTTGCAGTCGCAGCTGAGCGTGATCGAGACGGTGCGAAGCGCCGGCCACGGCACGCAATCGATCATGGGATCGGTGATGGGCACACCCGCCTACATGCCTCCCGAGCAGGCTCGCGGTGACGTCGACGCGATGGACGCGCGGTCGGATGTGTTCGCGCTCGGCGCGATCCTGTGCGAGATCCTGACTGGGCAACCGCCGTACGTCGGGGAACAGAGCGACCTCATCACCATGGCGGCAATGGCGAAGCTCGACGATGCGCAGGCCCGTCTCGCGGCGAGTGGCGCCGATGACGACCTGATCGAACTCGCGACGGAGTGCCTGATGCCCGCACCCGCAGCGCGTCCGCAGTCGGCGGAAGCCGTAGCCTCGCGGATCCATGAGCATCTCGGTGCCGCCGAGGCGCGAGCTCACGATGCGAACATTCGGGCGGCGGCGCTCAAGCGCACGCAGAAGCTGGGCATCGCTTTGACTGTTGTGATCGCGGCGGGGCTCGGGGCGTCGCTGTGGTTCTGGCGGGATGCGGACACACAGCGTGGGGTCGCCGAGAAGGCAGCGTCCGACGCCAAGACGGCCGAGCAAGCAGAGAAGACAGCACGCGAGGCTGCCGAGACCAACCTCGCCAACTTCAACCGCCTCTCGCACGTGGTGCGGCTGGAGTCGGCGAAGGCCAAGGAAGTCGACCTGTTCCCGGCCTGGCCGAGCAAGTCGGAAGCGATGCGGTCCTGGCTCGATACCGATGCCAAGGACCTCGTCGGTGTGCTGCCAAAGTTGCGCTCAACCCTGGCCGAGCTCGAGGCGAGGGCTCTCCCTCAGTCCGAGGAAGACAAGGCCGAAGAGCGCGAGAAGCGCCCGCGCTCCGGTGAATTGAAGGCGCTCGAAGCGAAACTGACCGCGATGCGGTACGCGCAGGACGTGAGGAACGGGCATCGCCAACCCGAACCCTTCGCGTTGGAGGAAGCCAAGCTCCCCAAGACACACGACGAGCTGAACAACCTCGCGTGGGCTCTGGTCGATCCCGGGCGCACAGAGTTCGGTCGCGAAGCCGAAGGCCTGGCGTTGGCACGCCGCGCCGTGTCCGCAGCTCCTGCGAGCGGCGACGACCGAGCGATGGTGACCGACACCCTCGCCTGGGCGCTGTTCGCCAACGGCCTGGACGACGAGGCGCTGGCCAAGAGCAAGGAGGCCCTTGCCGCTGCATCAGCATCGAAGCGGGCCGATTACTCGGGCTACTTGAAGAAGCTCGAAGCCACGATTGCCACGGCTTCGGGCGACGAGGGGCAACGCGCGATCACCGACTTGGCTCAGCAGGTCGCTGCACTGGATGCCGAGGTCTCAACCCGCACAGATTGGCAGTTCGAAGACGACGCCGACCGATTCCTGCACGCGACGCTGCGCAAGCTGGTG
This sequence comes from bacterium, assembly GCA_024743115.1. Classification (GTDB taxonomy): domain Bacteria; phylum Planctomycetota; class UBA1135; order UBA1135; family UBA2386; genus JAGQRA01. The sequence goes on from JANSXC010000005.1 coordinate 333,124, forward strand.
GCGGACATCAAGAGCTTCGAAGAAGCCAACGTCGCACAGGTTAAAAAACGGCTCACGTGGTCCGAGCGCGTCGAGAAACTGACAATCAGCCGCTACGACGAGCGCTGGAAGGAAGCTCGGCTAGCGATCATCAAGGCGGATGGGAAAGCCGCGAGCGAGCTGTACGGCGAGGTGCCCGTCGAGCTCTCACCCCAGATGGGCTTGGTTCCGATCGGCATGAACCCCAAGACCAAGCTGTGGGAGTTCTACCACCTGCGCTCGGCGTGGGACGGCACGTCCGATCCATCAGCAATCACGATCCCCAGCCACCGCGAAGACGGCTCGATCGAGGTCACGGCCGACACCGGCATCGTGTTCGTGCTGCTGCCCGGGGCGACGTTCTGGATGGGCGCGCAGGCGACCGATCCGAACGGCCCCAACTACGACAAGCATGCGCGGCCCGACGTAGCACCGCGTCAGGTTTACGTGCCGCCGTTCTTCTTGGGCCGTCACGAGCTGTCGCAAGGGCAGTGGGCCCGTCTGTGGAGTGGCGAGGCGCAGCTCAGGCGTCCTTCGAGCCACGGCCTGGGCTTCCGAGGCCTGACCATGACTGCCGCAGTCGACGACTCCCACCCGGTCGAGAACGTCGACTGGACGATGAGCAGCGAGACGATGGCTCGCCATGGCCTGTCGCTGCCGACCGAGGCGCAATGGGAGTACGGGTGCCACGGAACGACGAACACTCCCTACTGGTTCGACTTCGCGGATCTGAACAAGTTCGCCAACGTCGCCGACGCCACGGCCAAGCGCGCTGGGGCCCCCTGGACTTGCGAAGCCTGGTCGGACGGGCACATCATCCACGCACCGGTAGGTACGTTTGGAGCCAACCTGTTCGGACTGCATGACGTGCACGGCAACGTGTGGGAGTGGTGCCAGAGTACGTTCGACAGCTCCTCTCGCCGCGTCCTCCGCGGCGGCGGCTTCGGCTACCCCGCCGTGTTCGCGCGGTCGACCAACCGCGACGGTCACGCACCGACGATCCGCGACGGCGGCCTGGGCTTGCGCCCCGCCAGACTCATCACGAAGTGACCTCACCACTTCGCCACGTCGACGGACAAGCCGGGCGCGGCCAGCAGAAGCGGCTCACGCTCCGTGGCATGCCGCCGCAACCGCGAATCTCGAAGGCAATCGCGCCATCAGACGAATCCCGGACGACAACCCGCTCGACTCGCACTGAAAGTGGTCGGAGCGAGAGGATTTGAACCTCCGACCCCCTGCACCCCATGCTGACCCGGGCGCCTCGGTGGCCTCTCGCTCCATCCGGCTTCAGAACCGGAATCGATGGCAGAACGCGAGGTTACCGCCCCTCCCGCCGTCCGCAAGCTCCCTCACGTAGTCTCAACCAAGCTCACGAGTTCGCTGGCAGCGATGCGACAAAGTGGTAGTGAGTGGTAGTCGATGAGAACGCCTCGCTGCTGGCTCCGCCTGCCGCCTGTCGCCTATCCACTTGCGCCAGTACCACTGAACGTGCGGGGTCGAAAGGTCGGTGTCAGACTCGGACCCGATCGACCCGTTCACGGAATCGCTACGAACCCTGAATCGCTAGCGACTCTGTCTCTTGACAAATGGTGGGGAGCCCTCAGGACGTGCCAGCCGGGGAAACGACTGTACGCATTCGGGCCCTTGCCCAGCGGGCTGGTACCGAAACGCGGCTCGGCCACGACGCCAAGTCGTGGCATGGTTCCCGAGCTGTACTCGCTCGCGAGCACCACTGAACTGCCTGGCACTGGAAGCCTGGCCTCGCGAAAAGTAGCCTCTACTTCGATCGAACCACTGAGTTGGTGGATGACGTTGCGTGAACAACGACACCGTCCACTAGCCCACGTCGATCAACGGCCCTCACTTGTCAGAGAACCGGGTTGGACAGACTCTCGTCGCAGAAGCATCACCCCTGAAGGAGGAATGATATGCGAAAGCTGGTTGAGTTCGAGATCGAGGGCGAATACTCCGTTCTCGTCGACGTGGAGATAGACGGCCCGGCGGGTACGGTGGAGATCGGCCGAGGGTCGCCGATCGAGCGTGCCGCCGATTCGTTCGAGTCCGCTCTCTCGCGCATGCGACCGATGGTCGGGAAAATAGTCGCGTCACTGCAGGACCTGGAGAGCCGGCCGACCGCGGTCGAGATCGAGTTCGGAGCTTAACTCCGAGCGGACTGCAATCTCGTGCTCGCCAAGGCCGCGGGTGAAGGGCACATCAAGGTCGGGCTCACGTGGCAGCAGCCACAATAGTGTCGCCTCCATGACAGACTCCGCTGCGGGGCCTCTGCCTTCGCCAGTGCAGCACGCGGTCGCGAAGATCATAGGCCTGCTCGGGCGGCGAGAGGTCGAACTCGGCACGGGGTTCTTAGTGAGTCGCGATCGTGTGCTCACCTGTTGGCACGTGGTCGGCGCGGTCCCGGAGGACGCGGAGATCCACGTCTTGCTCGCCGATGGTCGGGTCCGACAGCAGGCCAGCATCGACGATCGGCACCGATCGGAAGTCGACGACTGGGTAGCGCTCCGGTTGAAGGACGAGGTCGGCCTTCAGCCGATACAACTCGCACCTTTGGAACGGTCGGACTCAGGGCGACTGTGGGCGTTCGGCTATCCGTCGGCCAGCTCAGGAGCGTCGTTGACTCTGCCGTTACGGGTCGACAACCCACATCAGCATCTCGGCAGCGCCCCCGCGATGGAGCTGTTCAGCGACGTCGTGGCTGCGGCTGGGGGGCTTCGCGCCGGAGGCTTGTCCGGAGCTCCGTGCCTAGCCTTGCGCGAACAGGGCGTGGTCGTGGCCGTCGGGTTGATTCGACAGATGTTGTCCGAAGACGGCGCGCTCGCATCCGGAGGGAAGCTCTTCGCGACGCCATCCTGGCACTTGATCGAGCAGGTCTCGGATCTCGCGTCGTTCGATCCGTGTCTCGGTCTCCCCGATCCAGTGGGCCAAGAACTGCCCGACGAACCCTTTCGCTACTTCCAGCGCTACTCAGAATCGGACGCGCCCTTGTTCTTCGGAAGATGCGCCGAGATCCGGGAAGCACTGAGTTGGATCGATCGAGCGGAGAATGAGGACTCCATCGGTGATGTGCTGCTCGTATCGGGCGCGTCCGGAGTGGGTAAGTCATCGTTTCTTCGGGCCGGGATCACGTCGCGCGCACGTCGCCGCTGGGCGATCACTCTCGTCGACGCCGTGCCCGGGGCCGATCTCGCCAAGGCGCTCGATGCGAAGATCCCGTCGGGGGAGTCACAGCGGCTGATCGTCTTGGATCAATTGGAAGGCTGGATACGATCCCACAGCAGAGATCAACGAGAGGGGTTCTTGGCCTGGCTTCGATCCTTCGACGACATTCGCGCCGATGGCCAGCGAACGCGTAGCCGCCTGATCTTGTCGTTACGCAAGGAGTGGTATCCCGAAGCGCGGGATCTGCTGAGGCGAGCCGGTATCTCGTGGACGGAACTTCTGCTTCGCCCTCTGGATCGACGATCGATTGTCGAAGTCGTTCGCGGGATCGCAAACACTGCGAGTTTGCGATCCAAGTATCGAGCCAGGATCGAGCCCAGCCTCCCAGAGCAAATCGCGAGCGACCTCTTGTCGGACCCCGAGTTGCCGGTTGCGCCAGCGCTCCAGGTGCTGCTGGCAGAGATGTGGCGATCCGCGAGTGCCGCGGGGGGCGGTCGCAGACTGTTGACAACCGAAATCTACCTGGATCAACGACGGATTGGATTCCATCCCCGCGCCTTCGCGAGGCGCCAACTGAAAGCCTTGGAAGGTGTCTCGTTGGGGTTGGCGTTGGACATGCTTGAGTTCCACGTCGATCGCGAGCATCACATGTCCGCTCTGATTCGATCCGACGACGAACTCACGGCGCGCTACCCAGAATGTGGTCGCTTCCTCCAGCAGGCGCGAGAAATCTTGTCGGACAGATCCCTGTTGGCCGTCACTTCCAGCGGCACTCGTTTGGCGCACGACACTCTCGGGCCGGTCGTCGTCGAGGCCTTCGATGCGTCGATGGAGGATGCGCAGCGAGCGTGTCGAGCCATGGAGGCTGCGATCGACGCTCAGAGGCACTTGTCGTCGATGGAACTCGAGTTCGTCCGGAGCGCCCGCCAAGAAGGGGTTCGGGGTCTGACCGAGCCCGAGGCAGAACTCGTCGCCGATAGCGAGGCCAGCGAGCGGCGGCAACGCAGCAGTCAGACGCTCTTCAGGATCGCGGTCACCGCCTCCGTCAGTCTCGCGATTATCGCGCTCGTCTTCTGGCGGATGATGGTGCTCGAGAGCGAGCGAAAGCGACTGGTACTCGGCCACGGGTTGCTTGCGGAGGCCGAGGGCCTGACCGCGCAGGGGCTCACTCGCGAGGCGCTCGGCCGCGTGGATGAGGCTGCCAACGCATTGGGCCGCAATGATATCCGGCTGAGGATCCTGAGGGCCCGTATCGCCCAGTTGTCTCCTCCGCCAATGATGGAGTTGTCCGCCGCGTGTGGCGCCGTAACCGACGTCCGCTTCCTCGACGGGGATCGCAAAGCGGTATCGCTGCACTGGCGCGAGCGGGCCCAAGGCGCCCGAGGCGAGGGCGTGCTGGTCTTGTGGGATCTGGTGTTGGGGAAGAAGGTGCGACAGCAGGTGGTTCCCTGTCCGGCCGCGCCGTTATCGGAGCCGATCCCGTACGACGCGAACTCGATCGCGATCTCCAAGGACGGCCGAGAGCTGTTCTACGGTGGTCCGGCTGGCACCGTTCATCGATTCAATGTCTCGGACTTCTCTCCCGCGGGGGATTCCCTGCCGCTTCACGATGAGGTCGGGGGGGTCGCCGGTCTCGCGCTCAGTCCCGACGGCAGACTCCTCGCGATCGGCGGGCTGACAGGCAGGGTCGTCGTCGCCGATGTCGAGACCGCTTCGATCTCCCGGCGATTCACCGACCAGAGTCTCGGATCGGGCGCCTCAGCCCGGGCGCATCAAATTACGGCGGCCAAGGTTGATTCGCATCCCGTAACGGCTCTCGGATTCGAGCCATCCGGGAGGTTTCTCGTGACCGGAGGGCACGATGGAACAATCAAGATCTGGGGCGTCGGTGACGGCGAACTCGAATCAACGTTCGACAATGGGGAGGTTCCGGAGGAGGTTCTCGCTCTCGACTGCTCGACGAGCCGAGTCGCGTGGGGGTCTTACGACCCCCATCTTCGAGAGGGCGCGCTCGGAACCCGGGGAGATGGAGCCGCGGTCGTGGATGCGTCGGCCCATCGCGGCCCCATCTGGTCGGTCGCGTTTTCCGGAGGCGGCGAGTACATTGCCACGGCATCCGAGGATCGCGCGGTCGTTGTCTGGGATTCGTCCGACAAGCGCGTGCGCCGCCGGCTCACCGATCACGAGAGCGCCGTTCGGTGCGTCGCTTTCTCTGCCGATCGCCGCACGCTCATCAGTGGCACGGAAGACGGTGTCGTCAGAGTCTGGGGCTTCGCCGAGGAGGGCGCCATGGTACACCGCCTACGAGAGCCGGATCGACAGCGAGCCGTATTCGCGGTTCGCTACGCGCCGGACGATCGTTCGCTCTTGTTGGGCGGTGCCGAGTTGTCGCTCGTGGACTGCTCTACGGGCATGCCCCTGCGCCGCTTCCAAGTCAGTTCGTCAGTTGCTGCTCCGGACTCCATTCGAGATGCCGTTTGGATATCCGGGAGCGAGTTCCTCACGGGAGGTCGTGATCCCTATCTTCGACTGTGGTCGGTCCGCGAGGTGAAGAGCATCGTCACCGTCGAGAGCGTAACCGAGGGTACGAGGCGTCGGATCAACGGCATCGCACGATCGATCGCCGGGGACAGCGTGTGCGTGGGTACTACCCAGAATGAGTTTCGGATCTACCAACTCGACGCGCTCCGAGCCGGAGGTGACGTCGGCTCAATCGTGAGGCCGCACGACTCTTGGGTTCGCTGCGTGACCTACGGTCATGACGACGTTGGTCGACCTTTACTCGTCGCGGGGGATTCGAAGGGCGCGTTGGTCGTTCGTAACGTCAGTTCGGGGTTGATCTGGACCGATCGCGTTCACGATCGAGGTGTGAACGCGGTGTTGTTCGATGGAGAGAAGTTCGTGAGCGCTTCGAGCGACGGCACCGTGAAGAAGTGGGCGTGGACCGGACAGCGCGCGGAACTCGTTGGGGAGTTCGACGGAAGCAACTCGTCGGTGTTGTGTGTGGCCCTGGCATTCGAGGGGCAGGTGCTCGTCACGGGCGGGAGGGACGGACGAGTGCGCCTCTGGGACTACGAGTCGTGCCGGCAGTTGTATGCGCTCGATGGGCACCGAGCGGCAGTGTTCTCGGTCGCCGTCGATTCTAGCGGTCTGAGGCTTGCCTCAGCGAGCAACGACGGCGCCGTTTACCAGTGGCATCTCGGCTGCGCCGAGGCGCTTTCCAGTGCGAGGCATCGATTGGGACCCGAGCAGTCGGACGACGCGGCGAACCTGTCGAGGGCGAGGTACTACTCGATGCTCGGTGGCCACGGGTTGGCGAAGGACGTTCTCCGAGAAGTCGGGCAAGGTGGAAGGGAGGTCGTGCTTGAGATGGTGAAGTGCGAACTCCGGCTTGGCAACAAGGACGCGGCGCGGACCCTACTCGAGACGATGCCACCCGATCCGAATGGAGATTCCGAAGTCGGATCCTACGTCGACCTGCTTGTCGATTCGCTCGCGGAGCCGAAGTAGGTCGTCGCCGAGTCGAGCTGTGCGGCGGGCCGCACACCCGGGATCGCGTCGCTCTTCCCCGACCAGAACAGCCGGCGTTTCATCGCGGCTTTGCAGTGCCAGTCAACCCACTGGTCCTTCGGGATGCCGTAGTTCATCGGCGTCGCCGGGCACCAGCTGCAGTAGCTCGCCAGTTCGTCGGGGCAGTCCGCACACTCGATCGGGCGTCGATACTGCGAAGTCACGTAGTCTTGGTAGTCGCTGTGTCCGACAAGGTCGACGAGGGAGCTTTCGAGCAGACTTCCGAACCGACGCCTGGAGTTCTGATCGCAACCCACGAGGTAGCCTTCGTGGTCGATCGTTAAGCTCGTCAGGCCCGCGGCGCAATCGATGCGGGAGAGCTCAACGACCTGGTCTCCGAGCGATTGGGCACGGGCTTCAACGATCTCGTCGGGGAACAGTTCCAGCGAGCGATTGTCGATGATCCCGTCAACACTCGAGTATACGTCGGCTATGATCTGGAACGGCGCGCCATAGGAATCGGCCAACGCGCGGATGCCGGCCATTTCCGTCATCGACTCCCGAGACAGAGATGCGGTCAGCTCCACGCGGGCTCCGGCATCGAGAAGACGGCGAATCGTCCGCTGCGCCTTCTCGAACACACCTCGGACGCCAGCCAGCTTGTCGTGAGCTTCGCTCGTCGCAGCGAGCAGTGAGATCGTGCACGTCGGCCGCGGTGACATTCCAGCCAGGACCTCGTAGGTACGATAGTCGTCCCACGCGGGCCCCGAGCCGTTCGTGAAGAAGTCGACGGAGAGTCCGAGCGCATCGAGCTCGCCCAGCAAGCCTGGCAAGTCGCGCCGAACAGACACGTCTCCGCCGTGCAACTGGACGTGGAGAATCCCACCATTGCGGAGCCCCTGAAAGACGCGAATCAACTCGGGGGTCGTGAGCCCGCCCTTGTCCCAATCGGCGGCGACGGAGCAGAAGTAGCAGCGCTGGTTGCAAGCTCCCGTGACCAGCACTTTCGCCTTCAGGTAGCCGGAGGCGTTCTCCTGTTTGAGCAGGGCGGAGTAGTTGGTCAGCGATCTGCTGGCTGGTCCGCCAAACACGTGCCCGTTCTTAAGCACCGCGTGGGGCCCGCTGGCTCCGAGGACGAGCTCGAACTCTTCGTCAATCGGAATGCGCTCGTACGAGCTGTCGCTAGACATTCTGGCCATGGATGCTCTGCGTCAGGTCGCAGGTCCGGTCGTGCTTGCCGCGGGTGTGGCCGTGCTGCATATGCACCATCGCCGGACAGCGTGGGCACTTCTTCCGCAGGCCGCAAGACAGACAACCGGATGGTTCGGACTCGTGGATCGTTCGAGCGCGCCACTCTTGGAGTTCGCGGGTGTGTAAGATCGTGCTCAGATCGTCGTTCACGAAGCTCCCGATCGCCTTTTCACGGAAGAGTTCGCACGGAAACACGTCTCCCTTGCATCCTAGCCACAGCTTGCTTTGTGCTGCCGTGCACACGCTGCGCGCGCGACTGATGGCGTTGTCGTCGAGGAGCTGGCGGGATCGACTGCTGCGAACGGCCCGGTTCAACGGCCCTTCGGCGAGCGGGCCGCGAGCGCCCGTGTACGGGAAGAGCGTCGTCGAGAGCTTGTAGGGGATTCCGAGCTCGATGAGCTGCTCAACCATATCGTCGAGTGCATCGACGTTGTTATTGCGAAGAACGATGTTGGCACAGACGCGGATGCCAAGGTCGGAGAGCCTCTCGATGTTGCGAACGATCTCACGCCGCGCGCCGCGGCGGCCGACGATTGAGTCGAACACCGAATCGCTCGAGTGGTGATAGGACGTGTAGACCGCGAGGCGGGGCTCACCAGCCAGTGAGTCGATGTCCTTCGGCAAGCGAAGGAGGTTGCTTCGCAGCGTGATGGCCATGCCGGTCAACGTTGCGGCACGCACGAGGCCGGGTAGTTCGGGATACAGCGTCGGCTCGCCCCCCGTCAACGTGAGCTGAATGGCCCCAGCCTCCGCAGCACGCTGGACACCAAGGTGAAGGATCTCCGAGACTCCGCGGTCGTTCGGGAGCTTCTCGACGTAGCAGAAGTCGCACGACAGATTGCAGATCTGATTGAGTTCGAGATAGATCAGCCAGGGTTGGACGCTGCGCACGGCGGCATCCTGAAGCGTCCGAGTCGACCCTTCCGACTTGTAGACCTGCTCTAGATTGACGCCGGCTAGAGGTGGGCTGTCGATTCCGTTCCGCTGGCCCAGGAATACCGAGCCCAGCGCCGACCAGATCTCGGAGTCATCCTCTCGAATGGCACCATAGAGAGCGTCGATCGCGCCGCAATCGACCTCCCAGGCTCGTAGAGCGGCGGAGTAGTAGGGGTCGAGTTGAACGATGAAGTTCCGGGATCCGACACGCCAGGGGAAGAGGCCCTGGCGTGCCCGCGTCGCGATGGACGAGTCCGCGGCTGCGTGCCGCGCGGTCGTCGCTTCGGGTTCCGGCTGAGCCGAGGGATCCGGTTTCATTAATGAAGCCTGCGCCGAGCGTGTTCGAGGAGTCACGTCTCGACTCGCGTCTAGCAATCGACTTGGCAGTGGAGCCCATCGCTCGTCCACCCGCCGGTCTCTTTCTTCATCGAGTCCGCCGTCACCTCCTTCTTCTTGGCCGCCAACAGGCGGGCCACGAGTTCCTTCTTCTCAGTCGCCGACGTGGAGGGATTCCTCAGCTCGCGGACGGTAGCGTCGGCGTGTCGTTGCAGCTCTTCTCGAGATTCGCTCATCTTGTGGTTTCCTTTGAGGATCCGAGCCCGAGATCGCGCAAGCTCGTCCGGCATCTTCCCAGGCTCGGTTCGCAGCGGTTCAGTCTATTGCAGCCGCCACGGATGGTGCAAGTCTCTCCCGTAGCCCGGTGAGCCTCGGCACGCTAGCAGGCTGCGGCCTACTGCACCGCATGCTGACCGGGGTGGGCACAAGCACTCCTTCCGCCTTGTGGAGGCACAGTGGAGAAAGCGCAGGCGATCGCAGCACACTCGTCTCCCAGAACAACAAAGCTCTACGATCGGACAACCGACCAGATCACGCTCGACGAGATCGAACGGATCCGCATCTAGACGACCATTCTGATTTGCCATGCCGAACGAAGCTGACACCTGCCGTCGCTACGTCGTTCCGAAGCTCCAAGCTGCTGGATGGGACAACGACCCCTACCGTCTCAATGAACAGGTGTCGTTCACCGATGGGCGGATCGTCGTCACTGGGCGCCAAGGTCGTCGCCGCCCGGGAAAAAGGGCGGACTACGTCTTGCGCTACCGCCCTCACGTCACGCTTGCGGTGGTAGAAGCCAAGGCCGACTACCGCACGCCTTCAGATGGCCTCCAGCAAGCCAAGGAGTATGCAGAGATTCTGGGGTTGAAGTTCGCTTACTCGACGAACGGACACGGGATCGTCGAGTTTGACTTCCTGACAGGACTCGAATCCGAAGTCGACTCGTTCCCTGGCCCTGAAGACCTCTGGCGACGCCTTCGCAACTCTCAGAACGTCGAAGAGCACAAGCAAACGCACCTCGTCACCCCGACGTACAACCTTAGCGGCAAGACTACCCGCTACTACCAAGAGATCGCGATCAACCGCACCATCGAAGCGATCCTGCAAGGCAGGAAACGAATCCTGCTCACGATGGCGACGGGCACTGGGAAGACGTTCGTAGCATTTCAGATTTGCTGGAAGCTCTGGTCATCTCGATGGAATCGAGGCGGAGAACATCGCCGACCTCGAATCCTGTTTCTTGCAGACAGAAACGTCCTCGTAGACGACCCGATGGCGAAGACCTTCACGCCCTTCGGTGACGCCCGCTGGAAGATCGAGGGAGGAGTGGCGACCAAGAGCCGTCAGATGTACTTCGCGATCTACCAGTCGATCGCGCGGGACGAGAACCGACCGGGACTCTATCGAGAGTATGCCCCCGACTACTTCGACCTCATCGTCATCGACGAGTGCCACCGAGGTAGCGCGCGAGATGACAGCAACTGGAGGGAGATCCTCGATTACTTCGAGCCAGCCTTCCAAGTCGGCATGACGGCAACTCCTCGACGCCATGACAACGTCGACACCTACCGATACTTCGGCGACGCAATCTACACCTACAGCCTCCGGCAGGGCATTGAGGATGGCTTCTTGGCCCCGTACCGAGTCCACAGGGTCGTGACCAGTTGGGACGCAGCCGGCTGGCGTCCGACTCAGGGCGAGCTTGACCGACACGGGCGCGAGATCCCTGATGAGGAGTACAGAACGGCTGACTTCGAGCGAAGGGTTGCGTTGCGGGCACGCACTGAAGCCGTCGCGAAGCACTTGAGCAACTACCTGCAGTCCACAGACCCCTTCGCAAAGACGATCGTGTTCTGCGTGGATCAAGAGCACGCCGACGAGATGCGCCGAGCACTCAACAATCTGAACTCTGAGTTGGTCCGGCAACACCCAGACTACGTCTGCCGCGTGACTTCCGCCGAGGGAGAGATCGGCCGGGGACACCTCAGCAACTTCCAGGATCTCGAGCGCCAAACACCAGTGATCTTGACGTCATCCCAGATGCTCACGACAGGCGTCGACGCCCCAACTGTAAAGAACGTGGTACTCGTTCGGCTCGTCAACTCCATGACAGAGTTCAAGCAGATCATCGGACGTGGCACTCGAGTGCGCGATGACTACGGAAAGCTCTTCTTCAGCATCCTCGACTACACCGGATCAGCAACCCGACTCTTCGCCGACCCAGAGTTTGACGGAAACCCGGTTCTTGAGACTCAGCTGACGATCGATGACGAGGGCAACCCGGTGACAGATGAGGATGTACTCGAATCCAACCTCGAGCAGGAAGGCGAAGGCACGCCCTACCCATTCGCCACTTCCGAAGGAGCTAGTCACGTAGCGGAGAGCCCCGGCGGAGAGCCCCGCAAGTTCTACTTCGACGGTGGCGCCGTCGAGATCGCAGCTCACCTCGTCTACGAACTCGACCCCGACAGTGGGAAGCAGCTCCGTGTCATCCAATTCACAGACTACACCGCCGAGAAAGTGCGCACGCTGTATTCAAACGCAGCCCAGCTTCAGCGCGACTGGGCGATTCCAGATCAACGCGCAGAGATCATCGAGCGGCTAGCGGAACGCGGAATCGACTTCGATGAGTTGGCCAACGCGGCCAACCAACCCGACGCCGATCCGTTCGACCTGCTCTGCCACATAGCGTTCGAGTCTCCGCTGCGCACTCGACGCGAACGCGCACAACGACTACGAGCCGAAGAACGCGAGTTCTTCCAGAAGTTTGAACCCGAAGCTCAGCAAGTCCTGGTACAGCTACTAGACAAGTACGCTGAGCATGGAACTGCCCAGTTTCTGATACCAGACGTTCTAGAGCTCCCCCCGATCAACCAGCACGGGAACATCCTTGAAATCGCGCGACTGTTTGGGGGCGAGGAGCAACTCGCGGAAGCAGTCGCTGACCTCCAGACGCTGCTTTACGTAGCCTAAGAACCAGCATGGCGAAGAAGCCAAAGAAGAAGAAATCGCCAAGCGAGCTCACAACAGCCGAGCGCCTCAGCGCTGTCGTGAAGACCTGCCGAAAGGTGATGCGCAAGGACAAGGGGCTGTCGACAGACCTAGATCGACTCCCACTCTTGACCTGGATCATGTTCCTCAAGTTCCTCGACGACCTTGAGCAGATTGAGGAATCCCGTGCCAAGCTGAGCCGCAAGAAGCACAGACCAATGCTTCTTGCCCCCTATCGTTGGCGAGATTGGGCCGCACAGGACGACGGAATCACCGGGCCTGAGTTGCTCGCTTTCATCAACCACGAGGAAGCGAACTTGCCCGATGGCTCTCGAGGCCCAGGGCTGTTCGCATACTTGCGCGCCCTGGAGGCACATGATGGCGCCACGGATCGCAGACAAGTCATCGCATCCGTGTTCTCCCGAATCTCCTGCCGGGTGGAATCCGGATACCTGCTGCGCGATGTCATCAACTCAGTAAACACGATCCACTTCCTCGAGCAGGAGGAGCTCTTCGTCCTCGGCCATCTCTACGAGTCGATGATCAAGGAGATGCGAGACGCAGCAGGCGAGAACGGCGAGTTCTACACGCCGCGCCCGGTTGTGCGATTCATGATCGACGCGTTGGATCCTAGGCTCGGCGAGACCGTCATGGATCCCGCGTGCGGGACCGGCGGCTTCCTGGTCGACGCCTTCGCTCACCTTGAGCAGCAAGCTCAGACGGTCGAGGATCGGAAGGTTCTACAGACGCAGGCGGTCGTTGGGGGCGAAGCCAAGCCTCTCCCTTACCTCATGTGCCAGATGAATCTTCTTCTCCACGGAGTCGAGGCACCGCGAATCGACCCTGAAAACAGTCTCCGACACAATCTGAGCGAGATCGGGGACCGTGAGCGCGTCGACATCGTGTTGACAAATCCTCCATTCGGAGGAGAGGAGGAGAAGGGAATACTCAACAACTTCCCGGCAGACCTTCAGACAGCGGAGACCACACTGCTGTTCCTCCAACTCATCATGCGGAGGCTTCGCCGCCCGAGTTCAGGATCCCCCGGTCGAGCTGGCGTCATCGTCCCAAATACGACTCTCTATGCTGACGGGGTCTGCGCGCGCGTGAAGGCAGCGCTCTTGTCCGAGTTCAACCTACACACCGTCGTCAGACTTCCAGAAGGGGTCTTCGAGCCATACACACCAATCCCTACAAACATTCTCTTCTTCGATCGCAGCCACCCGACGGAGCATGTCTGGTTCTATGAAGTCAAACCTGCTGATGGGCGCAAGAAGTACACGAAGACGACTCCGCTGAAGTACGAGGAGCTCCAGCCGGCTCTCGAGTGGTACAACAGCGACAGAACTGCCGAGAATGAGAACGCTTGGAGGGTCAGCGCGTCAGACCTATTGGCCCAGGGTTGCAACCTAGATATCCGAAATCCGAATCGGGCAGACCAGTTTGCACTTCCAGCACCGAGCGTCGTCACAGCACGCATGCTCGACCAAGCAGCCCAACAGATGGCGGCGCTTCAACAACTACAGCGCGAAGCAGACACCCTTGCGGGGCTCGACATTCAGGAGACCTGGGATCGTGTCGAGCTTTCTGAGCTGCTGACCCACGTCGAAGACGTTCACGAGGTAGTTGCATCCGAGTCCTATCCGAATCTCGGGATTTTCAGCTTCGGCAAGGGGCTCTTCTCTAAGCCCCCGATCGACGGCCTCACAACCAGCGCCACTCGACTCTTCAGAGTCCACAAGGATCAGTTCATCTACAGTCGACTCTTCGCCTTCGAGGGCTCGTATGGACTGGTCACCGAGGAGTTCGACAAGTGCTTCGTCTCGAACGAATACCCGACCTTCGATTGCGACCAAAGCCGCCTCCTCCCGAGCTTCCTCTACGCATACTTCCGATCGCCTCGCGTCTGGGACGAGATCTCCGAGAAGAGCAAGGGACTCGGAAACCGTCGTCAGCGTGTACATCCTGAGACGATCCTTGAGCACCGGATTCCACTACCGCCAATCGAGATCCAGGATCTCGTTTGCCGCGTCATGTCGGCAACCGAGGAACTCGCAGCACGGAGAGAATCGCTCTCCGAGCATTCTGCTGAACTCCTTCCGAGCTTCCTCGATGCCGCCCTCGGCGTGGAACTCGTGCAACGCGTGACGGAACTCGCACGAGAGTAGGCTCGTCAGGCGCCCGCCCTCAGAAGCGCCTCTCGGAGCACCGCTCGGTCGTAGCGACGCTGAACTTTGACTCGAAGAAGGGGGAGTCCGGCCGAGCTGCATGCTCGATCGAGGAACTCATCTCGGTTCTTCCTGTGTGGCAGCGCATGCGAACAATCATCCAGCTCGATTGCCGCCAGCGCATGACTTGTTCCAGGTCGCACCACCACGAAGTCGAACTCCTTCTGCGCGATAGGCGCACCGTAGCCAGCAGCCCAGTCGTCTCGCCGACAGCCAATGATCGCAGCCACTCGAATCTTCGGCCACACATCCCACTCACCTTCGAGCGCAGCGACGAGCTCACGATAGAAGCGGAATTCGCCATCAGAGCAGAGGAACCGCCGCCGGAAGTATGGCAGCTCACCAGAACTGGGACGGAACGTCGAGGTGCGTATCTCGCCTCGCGTCGCGCGCCGGTAGTGCAGGTCACGCTTCAGACGAGCAATCCGGCCACCGCCCTGGAATGCGAGCGTCATCGCTCCGAGTAGAAGGACGAGGTGCAGCCCTTCGATCATGCCGCCACCTTCACAACCGATTCGGTGGGATCCGAATCCACGAACGGCTTCACTAGGCTACGTCGAAGCCTGAGAGCCTGCACCGGGACTTGCTCAAGGCCGGCAACCTTCCGAGCGCGGTTCACGGCGCGCAGCAAGTTCAGAAGCTGCCGACGGACCGGCGCGTAGGGCTCGAATGGGATTCCCGCGAGGATCTCGGACATCTGTCCGACGTCGCGCTTCGTAGCGACCTCGAGCAGGAACGCCTTCAGGCTCAGATACTCATCCGGATGGATGCGCACGGACACGTGCCACTTGCGATCCACGCCCCGGTGCCAGCCGATGCTGTAGCCAGCGAACGCAATCGGAGACCTCCGCACGTTGCGAATCTGCGACTCGTCGTGCTCGCCGAAGAACGGTTGCGGGCCATCGGTCGCAACCAGCACGAAGAAGTCGCCGTAGCGCAGGTAGTGGGCACTCCCCTGCCCGTTCTTCTTCCGCCGCGACCTCGCCCAGCGCGGCCGGTCGGCTTCGAAGCGGTCGATCATCTTCGCGTCGACGGCCCTCGCGTCCTTCGACTCGGGGATTCGCCCGGTCACGTAGTTGTGGTAGCCGTGAACCAGGTAAGCGCACGCAAGCTGCTGCACGAACCCCGTCACCGACTTTGCTTCGCATCTGTATTGCACTGGTCCCTCCTATCCTCTCGGGACCGCGATCCGCGACCACCAGAGGATGCGAAGTGTTCTCGGCACACTTCGCTAAAGCCGCATGGACCTTCGTTTCATCGAACCTCGGTCCAGTCGCCTGTCATCCTCGACGGCCATCCTTGTTCGGGGCCGTCGCCAACCTCCTTCCCTTGCGGGAACTCGTCCTCGTTCGCGTGGCTTCGTTTCTCCGGCCTACTCGTCCGGCAAAACCACGTTCCAAAACACACAGCGCCAATCCATAGGAGTTGGCACTTTCAAACCGCCGACAGGCGCTAGACGAACCTCTAGCGTCTGTCGTCATCCCATTGCGAGCAGAGCGCTTCCCCCCGGAAGCGGCTCTGCTCACCACAGGCCGTGCTTCCCAGTACTCGCCGTTCGGTTGAGCTACTGAGTGCTCGTCGCAGCTTTCGTTCTCGTTCTCGAACCCGGCACCATCCGCTGGTTCACGAACACGGGTCACGACTGCCTTGCCGTGCAGGTCCACAGCACGAAGCTGAACCTGTGCAAGCCTTCGCTCGCATCACCGCTCGGACTTCCGTCCGAGTTCTACTTGCTGCCCGCTCCTAGACTCCTGCGTTTGAATCACCTGGCTAGCAGACCAGGCACCGCGGTCATCACCCGCGGAAACAGGAGTCTGTCCCCGATTAGAAATCGATGTCGGTGCATGAGTCACGTTGCTGAGAGGGCGTTACCCTCAGGGGTCGAGCCGTAGCCACCTCCCTCCCGGGTGGTGGAAGTTCTCGAGAAGCCGCGAACAGAATCGTCCTCGGCATCTCGGTTTCGAGGGGCAGAACGCAGAAGCTCCTCCTCTACCCATCGACTGGACCCTTTCACAGTTCGGCTCCGTCTCTCACGCGCCTTACCGGCAAGCCCTCGCGGGCCTTTCATGGTTGAGCTATTCACCGCCTGGATTTCCCAGGTCGCCGGAGTTGCTTGACTCCGATCCGTCTACCTCGCGGCAGCGGAGCTCCCCACGCCGGCTGGCGTTGAACGCACCAAGTGACCGCGGCCACTTGCTGTCGAACCCCACCAGGCGGATTCGGAAGATGCACCTCGTCGCACGGCTCGTTGCCGCGCAGGCGCTTCACGTCTTCCACACCACTTCAGCGATTCCGACTCCGAGCATTCCAGCTCGGAGGGTTTCTCGGTCGCCCTTGCCCCTCGATATCCGATGGACTTCAGGCTTCATGGGATCGAACCAAGGGATTGGTCCTTCGCGTTCTCGCTAAGAGAATATCGGGTCGGGAGCACAACGCTCCCAGGAACCACCCGAGAGCGACAATGCTTGCTCCTTCGCAGAAGAGACAAGCGAGAACATGAGCGAAGGGATTGCTCCTTGGAGCCTCCCTCGCACCGGACAAGCACCTCTCGATGCATCCGGCGCTACGAGCGACCAACTCGAGGGTGATGAAACCCTCCCCTACGGCGGCTGGTGAGGCCGCGTTGACGGGTGTCGGTCTGCTCAACCGAACGACGCCAGGCCGTGTTTAGCTGGCTCTGACGACAGCGGCTTCCGCCGCGACGCGAGAGTACCATCGATCGGAGATCGTACTCAACTCGGGCGGTCTCTCATCACTGCGGTCACTCAGACGCCGGGTCGGGCGGTGCAGCTGCGGCGAAGCCGTAGGCGCGAAGTTCATCGAGGCTTCGATGGAGATCACGGTTCGACTTCTTCGGCGATCGTCGCGTCGAGACTCGCGAGGGAACCACCTGAGCCATGGCCGTCGTGGCCGCAACGAACCACTCGAGCGAAGCCTCGGTCGAGAACCAGCGCTGACCAATCCGCAGCGCCGGCAACCGGATCCCATGGAAGCCGCGCGACGCCCACCGGTAGAGCGAAGCCCGGTCCATCGATCGTCCACCGGGCCGAAAGCGATGCCGAAGGTCTTCCAGGCTCAGCAGATTCTCGTCATCCAGACGAACCGCTGGAGGTAGCGGCAGGTCGTAGTCCGGATCGGTCTTCGTTCTGGATGAGCCGCTCATGGTCACCCCGCCGTTCGACAGGATCAGTGAGCGGCTTCGCTAATCCGGCTATCCGTGTCGTCGCGCGTATTGGATGGCCGCCGCTGGCAACACCTCTGCGTAGCGCTGCGTCGTTTTGGCGTCCGTGTGCCCCCCGAGGACCTGAGCGGCATCGAGTCCAGCTCGCCGCCTCGCCTCCGTCAGCGCGGTGTGACGAAGCCTGTTCGGGCCAAACGGCTCTACTCCGGCCGCACGACACGCATGGGCAATCGCCTTGCGATAGGAGGAGGAGTCGTAGCGCTCCGAGAGCGTCACCATCGGCTTCTGCCGGCGCTCCTCGTCTCGGCTGCGATTCGGGCGCCCCCGGTCGCCGTAACGCGCCATGGCCTGCCGCCGCTGCTCCGCATGGCGTTCTTCTTCTGCTCGCCCCGGACTGAAGACGAACGCATCTGGAGCGTCCGGGCGGAGCAAGGGCGCGAGGACTCTCTGCCCAGCCGGGCCAATCGGAATCGCGCGCTCGACACCATGAGCCTCGGTCTTGTGGCTCGATGGCTTGTAGATCCAGACATCGCCCGTTTGGTCCACGTCCGCAGTCCGCAGAATGCAGACCTCCCCCGGTCGCATCCCTGTCGAGAGCTGCAACCGGATCATCGCGGCGATCGTCGGCGGAGCGGCATCCGCGGCCTTCTCGGCCACGGTGCTGTCGACCGGCCGCACCGGCGCGGTCTCCGCGAGAGTCGAGGTCTCGCCTCGGCGGATTCCCGCCACGCACGCCAGCCCGTGAGCAACAGTCGGCGGCACCAGCTCCCGTTCCACCCCCCAACGAAACAGCCGACGGACGCGAGACACCTGGCCGTTCACCGTGACTCTCGAACGAGCTCGACCGCTCGGCCCTTCCGCCATGGCCTCGCGTAGAGCCACGAGCTTGCGCGGACCGAACTCGACAACCGGAACCGAGGCATAGAGAGCCAGCAGCTCATCGAGAGCACCACGGACGCGCTCCCGCTCGCTGGTGGGCTCGCCGTTCTTCGTGTACCGGCCCGAGTGCTCGATGAACCGCCAGTAGCGGACCACGAGGCCAGCGACCGTCAGGTCGTCAACGACCTCGTCGCGCCGAGACCCGTTCGCCGAGGTGTTGGTGCCCGACGCGTGCTCGGCAACGAGCCGCCGGTACTGCTCGACCGCGTCGTCGGTGCCCCACTTGCCGAAGTAGACGTGGCGCCCGTCGACGCGTGCGTAGGCCCGGTCGGTCGCCTTGTGGCGACAGAGCTTGGGGATGGGATTCCTCTTCCGAGGCATGACCGCTCCTTCGTTTGAGGGTCATCTGACCCTCGAAAAAGCGAGTGCCACGCACTCCTCGGAACCGAGAGAATCGCTGTAAACCCAGCGGCGGCTCGAAGATGGAAATGGTCGGAGCGAGAGGATTTGAACCTCCGACCCCCTGCACCCCATGCAGGTGCGCTACCAGGCTGCGCTACGCTCCGACAGTCGATCAGACACTTGCGGGGCCAACCCACCGAAACCGGCGCGTCGCCCCGCGGGGGGCCCAGAAGGGTAGCGTGCCGGGGCGATTCGGCAAGGGTTCTCCCGCCCCGGCCGGGGCTCCGGATGCGCCTTCTGGGCCGCTCCTGCCCGCGTTCCGGCGTTTCGTGACGGCGGCTTCACTCCGCCGCCTTCACGACCTCCACGTAACCCACGCTGCCGAAGCCGTCCTGGTAGCGGTGGGTTGCGGCCATGGCGCTCGGGTCGCAGTCGGCGGTGAGCTTCACGATCTCGCCGAGGTTGCGGTAGATCAGTTCCCAGCCCATGAAAGTCTCCATGTAGCCGATGTCCGGGGTGTCCGGCAGGAAGTTGCAGAAGAGCAGTTTGCCGCCGGGGCGGAGCATGGCGAAGAGGCGGGCGGTGAGGGCGGTGGCGAGGCGGTCCTCCAGGTAGTCGTAGAGGCCGGCGCTGTAGATGAAGTCGAAGCTGCCCAGGTCGGTGTTCTTCGACAGGAGGCCACGGACCGACATCTCGCACGGGGTGACGACGGCAGGAGAGCTGGCGGCGACTTCGGTGAGACTCTCGGGGTCCGCATCGAGGGCGACGACCTCTTCGAGGTGGCCGGTCTGGACGGCGACGGACATGCGGCCTTCGCGGAAGTGGCCACAGGCTACGGACAGCACGCGCGGTTTCCCGGGCTGGCGTTCGGCGAGCTGGTCGATGCGGTAGGCGATCAGGTCACGGCGGTGACGCACGGCGGCGGCGGGAGCGCGGCCGGCGGCGAACTGACCGATCTTTCTTGCCGAGGTCGGTCGCGTTGTCGCGGCCCAGGATGCCGTAGAGGTAGTCGAGTAGCACAGCGTCGCCGGCGTAGCCGCGCGGTTTGTGGAAAGCTCCGATGGGTCATCGGATCCTCGTGGATCTTTTGGCAGAGTGGATGGTCGATGCACTCTGCTCGGGCAAAGCGTTGCCACGCCGCGGGATGGCTGTTGGCACGGACGTGATCGAGCAGCGCGAGCCCGGCGCCGCGATAGGCCGTGAGTTCGGTCATCTTTCGGAGTTCCTTTCCGGCGCGGAGGCGCGCCCGTGCAGGCGATGCCGATGCCGCGCAGGCGATGACGGGATTCCGCGAAAAACCCGGGGCGTCAGAGCCCGCGGCGGTCGAGCTCACGGCGCAGCACGTCGAGCAGCTGGCGGTTGCGTTGCGACGGGTTCGCAACGAGAGCCGTCAGGCAGTCGCGCCAGGTCAGGGCTTCGATACGCCGACCGGCAGCTTGCAGGGCGAGCGCATAGAACGCGACGGCTTCTGCGTCGGCGTCACGCCAATCCGTCGCGCGGGCGACGAGTGGTGCCAGCATCGCGAGCGCACGATCCGAATCGCCGTCGCGCAGCAACGCCGCACCACGCGCAACCCGGACCCGGATCGCAGCCGCACCGAAATCGTCGGGCGCAATCTCCGCGACCAGGCGCAGCGTCCATTCCGCGAGGGCGCTCTTCAATACCAGGGGCGGGTCCGGCCAGGCCGCGAGCCTGACGCAGGCATCGGTGAGCTCGCGCGGGTCCCGCGTCGTCAACGCGAGTAGCCGCTCGACCGCTTGCGCCACGGCACGGTCGTCGGGCAGCTCCTTGCCGAGCTGATGCCACGGCACACCGCGCCGCACCTGGTCCTGAAGCCACGACCAACCCTGCTCGCCGCTCGGCTGCGCGCGCAAGCCGAGCTCTTCGGCGAACGGCAGCCCGGCCGGAAGCTCATTGTCAGTCGGCCGACGAAGCCCCGCCAAGGCGGACTGCAACACCGCGGTCATCTGTGGATCGGGCATCTGTTGCAGCAGGCTCGCCGCCGTGTCGAACTGTCCGCAACGCGCGAACGCGAACGCCTCCGGAGCAAGCGCGGTCCAGAGCTCCGGTCGCGCGGTTCGCAGCGCCGTCAGTTCCTGCTGCACGAACGGCCACAGGCCCCGAGGCGCAACCGGCTGGCGCAACGCGACGCGGAGTTCGTCCCAAACGCGACCGGATCGCCGCCGACACAGCTGCAGTTCGCCGAGCATCGCCCAACCCTCGTCGACCGCGGGGTCCGTCAGGTCGGCGAGCAATCGCATCTCGTGCCCGACGCTTGCGAGTCGCTCGAACGCACGCTCGCGAGCCGTGACCGCCGCGGCTGGCCCAATCCGTGAGCGTGACCCCGCCCAGACGATCACAGTGCCGTCGGCGTGCCCCACGGCCAGCATGTTGCCGTCGGGAGAGAACGCCGCCGCCGTCACCGCAGCCGCGCCACTGCGCAGCGAGAACAACACCTCGGCACCCGACTCGAAACTGACCCGCCCGTCCGCGGTGCCGACGACGACCAGGTCCTCCGACGGATGCTCCGCCCGCGGCGCGCTCGCGGCAGGCGGTTCGGGTTCGGGCAGCCAATGCAGCACCTGTGCAGCCGGCGTCCAGATCGCGAGACGGTGATAGGGCGACCAGACCTCGACCGTCTTCGCGTCCCGCCAACGGAGCGCATGCACCGTCTGACCACCGGTCTCGAGCGTTCGCCCCGAACCCCGAACGAAGCGGTCCCAGTGCCGCTCTTCGCCGGCCTCACAGCGGCTCGAAAAACCGCGTCCCGTGAGGTGCAGTTCGCCGACAGTGGCTCGATGACCACCGAGGTTGACGATGTCGAGCGAGCGATCCAACGGCACGAGCTGAACGAGGCCGTCGTCCCGGCCAACGGCAAGGTGCCGGTCGTCGATCGCAATCAGCGACCGCAGGCGCGGACCGCGGACATCACGCGCGAGCAATCGTTCGCCGGTAAGGGTGCTCCATGCCTGCAGCACGTTTCGCGGCAGAACCCCGATCCTGCGCGCCGCGGTCCACAGCCAGCGGCCATCGCGCGAGAACGCCAGTGCCGTTACCGCCTGTCGCGGCAGCTCGAGGCCGTAGCGCTCGCGACCATCTTCGGTCCCGAATACGCGAACGCGCGTGCCGCCATGCCCGACCCTGACATGCGACAGTGCAACCAGAGACGCGTCACTCGAAAGCGCGAGCACGAAGTGTTCCACCGTCGCAGGCAACGGTAGTTCGAAGGCGCGATCCCCGGCACGACTCTCGGCGCGCACCTGCAACCGCCCATCGACCCGCTGCGTCACGATCGCCGGCGCTTCGCGTGCGACTGATTGGCCGACCGGATCGAGCCCGTTGTCGAGCTCGCGCGCGAGAACTGCAAACGCGAACCCGCGGTGCTCCTCAGGGCAGGCCCGCAGTCGCGCGCGGGCGAGTTCGAACTCTTCGTTGCCGAGCAGCGCGGCCGTGGCGGTCAACGCGGACGTGGCGGCATCGCGCTGGGATCGGGCAAGCGCCATCGACACCGTCACGAGCGCACTCACCAACACGCAGAACAACGTCAGAATGGTCACCGCCAGCGCGCGCTCCCGCTGCGCCCAGCGCCACAGCCGCAGCAGGCGTCCTGGCGCCGTCGCCTGAATCGGTCGGCCCGCGAGCAGCGCATCGAGATCGTCGCGCAGAGCCGCAGCGTCGAGATAGCGTTCCACCGGCGAAGACGCCATCGCGACCTGGAGCAGCGCGTCGAGATCGCGCGGCAGTCCGGAACGAATCCGGCGCAACTCGGGCGGCCCGACGAGCACTGCGCGTTCGTAGCTCATCATCGTCGCGGTATCGAACGGTCGCTGCCCCGCGACGCGTTCGAACAACACGACGCCGAGCGCAAAGACATCCGTCGCCGGCGACGTGCGACCACCATGACCGAGCTGCTCCGGCGCCATGTAACCCGGCGTGCCGAACTGGTCGCCCGTGAGCGTGAGCCCTGCTTGCTCGGATGCACCGGTGACCTCGCCACGCAGATCGGCGGCGAGACCGAAGTCCAGCACCAGCACGCGACCGTCTTCGTCGACCCACAGATTGGCGGGCTTGAGATCGCGGTGGATGACGTGGCGCTCGTGGGCATGCGCAACCGCATCGGCGGCATCCCGAACTCGCCGGACGGCGACGCGCCAGTCGCCAGACTCCGGCAAGGCGCCGAGCGGCTGCCCCTCGAGCCGTCGCATCGCGACCCAGGGCACGCCGTTCTCGAACCCTCGCGCATGCACCGGACAGATCCCGGGATGGGCGAGCCGCACGGTGAGCTCGACCTCACGCGCGAAACGCGCCCGCGCATCGGGCGACCACAGACGCGAACCGTGCAGCACCTTGAGCGCTACGGGCCGATCGAGATCCGCGTCGAACGCGTCATAGACGATCGCCTGGCCACCCCGCCCCAATACGCCGTCGATGCGATAGCCGGCAAACGTCACACCGGCCACGAGTCCGCCGTTCGCACCCGGGCCCGGGTCGATTCCATCCGCGCCGGAGGCCCCTGCGCCGGCAGCCTCTCCCCCCGCGATCTCCGCCCATGCGCGGGCAATCTCGTTCTCATAGCCGGGAAAACGCGCCTGATAGTCAGCAAGTCGGCGCTCGCCTCTGCCGCTCTCGCGATCGTGCAACACGGCATCGTAGAACGCCGCGAGCACGAGGTCGGGATTGCGTTCTGCGGGCATGGCGCAGGCGAGTCTACTGCTTGACGGGCACGCAATCGCAACCCAGACTCGCCGCAATGGCCGAGCAGCGCGAAGACCCGACGACGATTGCCGTGCGCGGCGCGATCGCCGGTGACGAAGCGGCGATGACGCAATTGCTCGAACGCTTCACGCCCGCCTTGATGGCGTCCGCGCGCCAACGGCTGACTGGCGAACTGCGGCAACACGTCGACCCCGAAGATCTCGTGCAAGAGGTCTGGTCCATCACGATCCCGCGGCTCGGTGATCTCGAGCCGCGGCACGAACGGTTCACGCCCGTTCTCCTGCGCTTCCTGTCCTCGACGATGTGGCGTTGCCACGCCGGCATGCTGCGGCATCACCTGCGCGGCGCGAGCAAGGAGGTGCTCGCCGAGAGCCAGCTGCCGGCTCACACGACGGGTGTCATCAGTCGGATGGCCCGCGACGAGGCGACCGCGCGCCTGCTGCGCGGCCTCGACGGACTCACCACCGCAGAACGCGAAACCGTCATCCTGCGCGGCCTCGAGCAGGTGCCGAATCACGAAGTTGGGGTGCTGCTCGGAGAAGAACCCAATACGATCGCCAAACGTTATGGGCGGGCACTGGAGAAACTCCGGTCGCTCGTACCGGGTACGATCCTCGATGATCTATGAGCGGGGCGCTCGCCCGCCCCGCAGGAAGAAGAACGATGACCAAAGACCAGAACGAAAGCGGTAAGGGCAGCAAGGACGCGGACGAGGAGATCGGCAGCGGTGAGAGCTGCCTGTGGAACGGCGACGTCAAGAAGCACGGCGAGATCGTTTGCGACCCGGACACCGGGCGCGAGAAGGTCTGTAAGAACGGCGTCTGGGTAGACACCAAGACGGAGTGCTGATAGCCGAACCCCGGGCACGATATCGAGCCCGGAGAAACGCCCGACCCCGGCAAAAATGTGTCGATCCGGGCGCCGGCCACTCGTCCAGTTGTCGTTCCCACTCTCTCGACCTCTCAAGGAGACCGAAATGTCCGAAGCAACTGGTTCGCAGGGTCCGTGGCCGGGCCGATTCGTCTGGCACGACCTCATGACCAAGGACGCCAAGACGGCTCAGCAGTTCTACTGCGGGCTGTTCGATTGGCAGATCGAAGAAAAGCCCATGATGGGCAGCATCTACCGCGCCATCACGTGCGGCCCGGGCCCGATCGGCGGCATCGTCGAAGAGGCCAACATCCCGGCAGCCCATTGGATGCCCTACGTCGCCGTCGAGAACGTCGACGCGTCGGCCAAGAAGGTGACCGACTGTGGCGGCACGGTCTGCGTACCGCCGACCGACATCCCGGAGACGGGACGCTTCGCCGTGATCGGCGATCCGCAGGGCGCGTTTCTCTCGATCTATCAAAGCCTGCCCGGGTCCGAGGGGTTCGATCCCGACATCCCCGTGCCCGGTCGCATCTGCTGGAACGAGGTCTACACGCCGGACCCCGATGGCGGGCAGAAGTTCTACACCGATGTCTTCGGCTGGACCCATCAGGCAAAGGACATGGGCGAAGCCGGCATGTATCACGTGCAGATGGTCGGCGACAAACAGACCGGCGGGCTCATGAAGCACCCGATGCCCGGGGTGCCGCCGTGCTGGGTCGTCTACTTCTTCGTCGAGGATCTCGCGGCCTCGACCAACAAGGCCAAGGAACTCGGCGCCAACGCGATGATGGAGGGCATCCCGATCCCCGAGATCGGCAGCTTCTCGATGCTCACGGATCCGACGGGCGCGATGTTCGCGCTGTTCGCCGCCGCGCCAGGCCTCGCCGACTGCTGATCGACCCGTGACAACGGGGCCAGGCGAACCGTTCGCCCGGCCCCAACTGCCCGCGGTCGATCGCCGGGCAATCGCCGCCGTGGCAGCAGGGGGAGCTACACTTACGGCGTGGCCCATTCCTTCCAAGCCGTTCGTGAGCTGTTCGAGCAGGCGCTCGACATTCCGGCGAACGAACGCGACGAATGGCTACGTCGCGCGACCGATGACGACGAGGGTCTGCGTCGCGAGGTCCAGAACCTGCTCGAGCTCGACGCGTCGACGGCGCCGGTGCTCGACACCCCGCCCGCGGTGCCGGACCTGCCGACCGCGGCGGGATCCCAATGGCTCGGCCGCGAGGTCGGCTCGTTCCGGTTGATGGCCGTGCTCGGCCGCGGCGGCATGGGCACGGTCTTCGAAGCCGAGCAGAGCCGACCCCACCGCCGTGTCGCACTCAAGGTCATGCGACATGCCATCGGCGACGAGAAGGCGCGACTACGGTTCGAGTACGAAGCCGAGATCCTCGCGCGTCTGCAGCATCCCGGCATCGCGCAGGTCTACGAGGCGTCGACTTTCGAGGTCGAAGGCGTGCCGCAGCCGTACTTCGCGATGGAACTCATCGACGGTGGCCGGCCGCTCGATGCCTACGTGCACGATCGGCGCCTCGACTGCCCTGGGACTCTCGAACTCGTCGAACTCGTCTGCGATGCGGTGCATCACGGACACCAGCGCGGCGTCGTGCACCGCGATCTCAAGCCAGCGAACGTTCTCGTCGAAGCATCGGGCCAACCCAAGCTCATCGATTTCGGTATCGCGCGCGCCGGCGGCACGGAATGGCAGGCGACGTTGTCCAGCGAGTCGGACAATGTGATCGGCACGCTCGCCTACATGGCGCCCGAACAACTCGACCAGGGCGGCGCTGCAATCGACACCCGCGTCGATGTCTACGCGCTGGGCGTCATCCTCTTTCAGCTGCTCACGGGCCAGTTGCCGCTCGAGCTCGCAGACCTGCCGCTCGGCCGTGCCACCGACGTGATCCGCAACCAGGAACCACCGCGGCTATCGCTCATGCCGGGCGCGCGCGGGCTACCCGCGGACCTCGACTGGATCCTCGCGAAAGCGCTGAGCAAGAACCCCGACGATCGCTACGCGTCGGCCCAGGCCCTGCGCGACGACCTCACGCGACTGCGCCGCGGCGAGCCCGTGCAGGCGGGACCGCCGAGCGCGACCTACCTGCTCCGGAAGTTCGTGCGGCGCAATCGCACGGCGGTCGCGGCGGTCACCTGCGTATTGCTGGCGCTGATCGGCGGCACGATCGCCACGTCGATCGGCTGGCGCCGGGCACTGACCGCCGAAGAGCTCGCGGAATCGCGGCGGCAGACCGCCGAACGCTCCGCGCGCGACATGTGGCAGGTCGCCCAGATGCAGTTCCAGCTTCTCGGCGGCGCGCGTGGCGACAAGAACATCAAACTCGCCGAGGTCATCGAGGACTGGAGCCAAAAGCTGCCGTCGGCGGAACTCAGTGACCGCGTCGCCGCCACGATGCACGCGGCACTCGGCGCCTCGTTCTACGGCCTCGGGCTCAACGACAAGGCACTCGCGGAATACGACCGCGCGCTCGAACGGGTCGGGGACCGCGCCGCGGAGATGCCACGCGCAGTTCGCATCGTGCGCTCGGGCAAGGCGCGGCTGCTGAGCGGCGTCGGTCGAGGCAAGGACGCCGAACCGATCCTGCGTGACATCCTCGCCGAGCTGGCGGCAACCGACGAAGCGGGTCCGCACGAATCCGCCGCAGTCCACGCGACGCTCGGTGCAACGCTGCACGAACAGCGCAAGTTCGCCGAGGCGCGCGACCACTATGAGCGCGCGGTCGGAGACTTCGAACGCATCTACGGCAAGCACCACTACTCCTCGATCCGCGCGCGGCTCGGCGTCGCGATCTGCCTGCAGGGGCTCGAGAAGCTCGACGCCGCGCGCGAAGCTTTCGAGTCGACGTGCAAGATCGCGGAAGAACACCTCGGAGACGAAGACCCCGATACGTTGGCGGCGCGGAACACGTTCGCGGTCTTCCTGTTCCATCGCGGCCAGCTCGACGAGGCCTTGACACAGTTCGAGAAGCTGCACGAGATCAGCCGGCGCGTGTCGGGCGACGCGCATCCGGCAACGATGCGATACGCGAGTAACAAGGCGCTCTGCCACGAACGGCAGAAGCGCTTCGCGAAGGCCGAGTTGATCTACCGCGAACAGATCGCGATTCGCGAGAACGCCGGCACGCAGACCGAACTCGCCGATCTCATCACGCGGTTCAACCTCGTCGTCTCACTGCACAGCCAGGGCGACGAGGCCAAACGTATCGAGGCACTCGATCAGGCCGAGCGACTGATCACCGCCGCCGAGGGCCTGCTGCCCGAGAGCAGCTGGCGACTGGCCGTCTTCCGCCACCACCGCGGCATCGCGCTGCGCAAGCTCGATCGCTTCGCGGAAGCCGAGACGGCGTTGCTCGAAGCCGGCAAGCTCATGGCGGCAGCGCTCGGGGAGAAGCACGGCCGCACCCGCAGTAACTGGCAAGAGATGGTCACGCTCTACGAAGCATGGGGGCAACCCGCCAAGGCCAAGGCCTGGCGGGATCGACTCGACGCGGCGGGCAATCAGTAGCGCGTCGGAACGCCCCACTCAGAAGCGGAACGGCAGCCGCAAGAAGTCGAGCCGCGGCAACGGCGATTGCGGCCCGAAGCCTTCGCCCTGCGGATACGCGATGTCGAACAACACGTCCCATTTCACGTAGCGCGGCGGGCCGTGCTCGCCGATCCAGTCCAGCAGACCGGGGTCCGCGAGCGAGTGCACGAAGTCGCCCGACGTCGGTGGGTAGCGCGTCGCCGCTTCCGAGCTCGGATCCTGATGGAACGCGAAGCCGATACGAACGTTGGCGACCGGGTCGTCGAGGCCCTCCGCGAGCGGTCCGAGTCCTTCGCTGCCGGAGGTCGTGATGCGGAAGAACTTCGCCAGCACGCGAACACTCTCGACCCCGCTCGGCATGACCGCGTCCGCCGCGACGTAGAGCCGGCGGTCCGTGTGACCCAGGATGCGCAGGCTCGCAACCTGTTCCTGCGCAGCACCGAGCAGCTGCGCTTCGTAGTGGCGATAGCGATCGCGCTCGGCGCCCAGTGGTCCGGGGGTCAGCGCGTCGGCAGCCAGATCGACCGCGTAGGCCGCCTGCCCGTCGTGCGTCACACCATCGGTCAACGCGAGGACGGGCGTGCGCGCAACGACTTCCGGCGCAGCGATCGCCGCCGTTCGACTCACGCTGAGGTGCCGCACGAACCCCGCGGAGCTGCCCGCATCGAACGTCCCCGCGAACTCGAACATCGGTCCCGCGACCGCGCCCGCAGCCGTCACGATCCCGCGCGGCAAGCCATCCGGGCTCGCGAGTTCGCGGCGCTGGCTCGCGCCCGTGTCGAGCCACTTCGAGCGCACCCGCGACGTGTCGCCGAACGGCACCGGCAGCAGATGCGGCGCCGGCCGGACGTCGCCGCCATCGTTACCGATCTCGACGATCCCGCCGAAGTCGTCACGGGCCACGCCCTGATCGTCACGGATGCCGCGCCACGCCAGCGCCGCCTGTTTCTCGGCACCGGTCTGCACGAACCCGTTCCGCATGACGACGATGTTGTCGTCGAGCAGCGTGTTGGTGCCATCCGCATTGTGCTCACCGACGGGCGCCATGAGCTGGACGATGCCCATACCGCCGAATCCGCCGAGCGGATTGCGGTCGTACTGCACGCCGGTGTAGACGGGCTGCCCTTGTGGCGGGTACTTCGACTCGATCAGCCACGCGCCACCGGTGCCGGCGTAGCTGCCCGTGGTGCAGACGCCGCCGTCGGCCGAGACGCAGAAGTCATAGTCGTTGTCGGCATAGTTCCAGCGTGACCCCGAGCCGTGCACATGGAGCACGATCTGGCTGCTCGACATCAGCACGACCATTCCTCCGGCACCCGCGCCGCCACCGCCACCCCAGCCGCAGGACCCGGCCCACGCGCCACCGCCACCATGACCGCCATCCGCAACGATGCGCCCGGTCGCCGACACCTCGATCTTCCCGAGCGCCTTGACGATCAGAACACCACCGCCGCCGCCGCCACCGCCGCCGCTCTCATCGCTCTTGAACGACGGGTCGTTGAGACATGACTGGTTCGACGAACTGTCGCCGCCACCACCACCACCACCACCGCCCATCGGGACGGTGAGTTCACCGCGGATGCGCACATTGCGATTACGGTCGATTCCAAAGCCGTAGAAGTCGTTGTCGGACCGCGAATCGATGAATACGGCATCGGCCGCGTCACCGCCGATCAGCACGGCAGACCGGGCAGGGACCGGCTGATTGGGTGCGTTGCTGCAGCCCATACCGCCATCGCCCTCGCGCTGACGAAAGCCGGTGCCAGGCAACGCCGGCGCGCGATACCACGGATCGCCCTGCGTGGCGAGCGAGCCACCGCCGCCGCCCGAGCCACCACCGTTGCCCAGCGCGCAACCGGCGATGCACGACATCAGCCCACCGCGCCCACCGCGCCCCGGCACCTGCAACGGCCCGTTGCCCGTGCCGCCGACCGTGCTGCGCGCGATCGAGTTCGGCGAACCATTGCCGCCGTTCCCGCCGCCACAGACGCCGACACCGCCACCCTTCGCGAACGTCGCGGAGTTGAGCGTGTTGACGCGCTCACCGTCGCCACCCCGCACGGACAACGTGCCATCGACGCGCATCTCGCCGCTGCACAACCAAACCATCGGGTTGGGGCCGCGCCCCTGCACGGTCACGCCCTGCGGGATCGTCACGTTGCGAAATCGAAACACGCCACCCGACACGTTGAACGGCAAACCGATCTCGGGCACGACCTGGGTGTAACCCGTATCCAGCACGACCTCCGACACCAGCGGGTGATAGTCGACCGCGGTTTCGGAACCTTCGAAATCGAATGCAGCTCGCACGTAACCCGGCCCGACCTCGGCGAGCGGCTCGGGAAACACCGCGTCGAAATCGATTGCAGCACTCGAGGCAAACTCTTCGACGACGCCGTTCCACTGCTGCCCGAACGCGGGTGCGGTATGAAACTTCGCGAACACGGGGTCATGGTTCGGCTCGCCGACGTTGGACTCGCCCGAGATGTCCTCCACGGTCGAGAGGACGATCACCCGAATCTCCGCGTTGTTCGGCAACACGCCGACGGGCCGCAGCAGCAGGGTCGCGCCCTGACTATCGTTGCGTTCGATCTCGACATCCGCCGGGATCCAGGTCGAGTCCCCGCGCTCGGGATCATCGTACTCGAGATAGATCCGCCCGCGGTCCGCGATACGTCGCACCTCCGGGTCCGTGTCCAACGCAACGGGCAGGTTCTCGGGCACCGGATTGAGCGCCTGATCGAAGAACAAGCGCACCTCCTGCGGCGGAGAGCCAAGCAGGTTGAGCCCGACGTCGACGACATCCTCGCGGCCTGCAATCGTGATCCCGGGGTCGGTTCGCCGCGGTCCGCCGGCACCCGGATTGCGAAACAGCTGACTCGCCGTCGTGCCTTCGACCATGCGGAACCGGAAACTGAGAACGGCCTCGAGCGGCTTACCGCTGCTCGATCGCACCGCGGTGCCGTTGTGACGATCGCCACCCACGAGCTGCACGAGGTATTCATGACCCGGCCGCAGGCCACCGTTGTCGAAGGTGCGGTTGGTGGGCAGACGCGGCTCGAACACGAGCCGGCGTCCGATCAAGGAGTCACCCGGCCGACGCGCGAGGCGGAAGACCCCGGTCACGGGTTCGGTCACGGGGTCGCCCTCCTGATCGAATGCCTGAAACGCGACGGCGTCGAGGTTCACCGTGTCGAGGTCCACGGGCAACGAGAAGTCGATCGCGATCACGTCATTGAGGAACGCAGTGCCGTTGTCCGGGGGACTCACGGCTTGCACCACGAACGGATCGCTGGCATCGAACTCCGGAACGACGCCGTCCCCCCCACTGCCGGAGCAGCCCGCGAGCGACATGACCACAGCCAGGGACACTGCCAAGGTCAGGGCAGCAGGACCGCGGCTATCGACGTACGGAGAGCGGGCGCAAACAGCACCCAGGCGGGCTGCGTCGTTCATGGGGACAGGCTTTGGGAGAGGGTCCGGCCGGCAGAGCGCCGCCCGGCGATTGGGTCTGTCCCTCCTAGAGAGCGAAAGCACTCCCGGTAACAACGTGAGCGTTTCGAAACGTTTGGTGCGCGGGTTCGCTCGCCCGCTCGCCGGTACGGCTCAGCGCCGCTCGTAGACGCGAAACAACAACCGTTGCGGCGACGGCACTTCGGCCCGCAAGACGTAGTCGCGTTCGAACTCGGGGCGCGCGATCAATGACCGAAAGAGCGGCCGACCAGTGGTCAGGAAGTGCTCTTCCAACACGATGAGATCGGGGCGGCGTTCACCGAACAGATAGTCGAGGTATTCCGCGTGCAACCGTCGACGTGCGGCGTCGTGCGCTGCCGTGAGAGACCCGCCGTTCCAGAACTCGGACACCACCTCGCGCACCTTGCGCGGTAGTCCGAGCGTGCGGGTGAACTGCCGGTCGAGCAGACCGAGGGTGTCGACGAACTGCAGTTCGTGGCCGGCTACCAGCGTGTAGTACGGCGCCTTGCCCATCTGACCGTAGGCGACCGTCAATCCGGAATCGGCGTTCGCAATCAGCCAGTCCGCCAGGTGCAGGTGATAGTCGTCGGTCGCGCTCGTCGGATCACGCCACTCGTTGAGCACACCGGACCAGGCTGGTCGGCCCGCCAGATTGCGCGCCACCTCGAATACCGAGTAGCTCGAGAGCAAGACGAACGCCGCAGTCAAACCGAACCGCTTCTGGAACACGGCTGGCAGTGACAGCCGTGTCATGGCCGACAAGAACGCAACGACGAGCAAAGGCAGCGTCGGCACGAGGAATCGGAAGTGCTCGCGATAGTCGCCACCGGCGAGCAGAGTGAAACCCAGCGACATCAGAACGACTGCCGACATCAGGAATCGGACCCGCCAACGACGCTCGCCCGTGTCGTGGCGTCGTGTCACGAGGTACCAAAGCGGCATGGCGAAAGGAACGAATCCGACGCTCGCGAGGTAGCCCGCGACCTGAGGCACCGAGCGTGACACATTGAGCGGGTCGACCTTGACACCCGTGTTGGGCACCAGGCTGCCGTAGACCGACCAGCGCCAGAACCAGAGCCCGAGCTGCGCGAGTGCCCAAGGCAACAACAGCGCCACCTCGCGCGAGAGCGCGCGGCGCCAGGCAAGATCGAGGGCGACGATGCCGACCAACAGCAAGCCTTCGGGGCGACTGAGGACCACTGCGGCGAGCCAGACTCCCGCGAGCAAGCGGTCCCGGCGCGACGCGCCCGCACCGAGCGCGAGGTAACGCGCGACGAACCCGGTCACGAACGTCGCGTAGCACAGCGTCTCGAGCCCCGATCGCGCCCACCACATCACGGCGTGGCAACTCGCAATGGCCAGGACCGCAACCGACCCGGCACCACCCCCGAGACCGACGACTTGCGCCAGCCGGCGCGTCGTCAGGATCAGCGCGACCCCGGCCGCGAGACCGAGCAGCGGCCCGATCGTCGGCAGGTCACACCCGACCGTCGCGGCGATCGCCAGCAACCACATCCACAGGAACCCGGAGAACCCCTCGACCGGTTCACCGGCTTGGAACACCAGACCCTCGCCCCGGGCAAACTGCAGCGCGTAGCGGTAGTAGATGAACGCATCCTCTTCGGCGGGCACCGCGAGCAGGATCGCGCCCACGAGGAACAGCGCGATCGCGAGCCCCGTCGCGCCCATGCCGACGATCGGCCGCGCGTTCGACTCACCGGTGAGGACGGTCGGCTCGGTCAAGGCACTCGGGCAGGTCTTTCGGGCAATCGAACGAGGGCGAGCCGGCAACTCAGGCTCGACTTTGGACCCGAGGACGACCGCACTGGACAGTCTAGCAACAGGAGTCATGCTTACAGATCCTCCTCTCGTCGGACCTCCGCTCTCGCGACCGCCATGACCGCGATCCCGAAAACCGCCGCTTCGCCTGCTCGCTCACCCTGGATCCTCGGTCCTTGGCGCGACTCCCTACTCATCATCGGCAGTCCGATCCTCGTCGTGCCGCTGGTGCTGCTGGCGCTCACCTGGTTCTCCGCCGCACAGGTCACGGCGTTTGCAGTGCTGTTCGCGATGAGTCACCACCTGCCGGGATTCATCCGCGCCTACGGCGACCGCGAGCTCTTCCGGCGGTTCCGAACCCGCTTTCTGCTGGCACCCGTCATCCTGCTCGCGGTGACCGTGCCGGCGACCGTCGCGGGGCTCCACTCGGTCATCTTCGTCACGATGCTGTGGGGCAACTGGCACTACCTCGCGCAGGCCTATGGCTTCGGCCGCATCTACGACGGTCGCATGGGCCGCACGGCCCAACTCGACGCCCGTCTCGACAAGGCGCTCTGCCTCGCATGGTTCGTCGGCACGCCGATCCTGTTCTCGAACGCGACGATCGGCTTCTTCGAAGGTGCGTCCCGCAGCGGACTGCCGATTCCGTCCTCGAGTGCACTCACGACGATTCGATTCATCACCCAGATCGTGATGGGCGCGATCACCCTGCTCTGGATCGGGAATGCGATACGCAACGGCATCCGCGGCACCGCTTCGAGCCCGGTCAAGCTGTCGATGCTCGGCACGACGATGCTCTACGTGTGGTTCATCGCCGCCTTCCCCGACAACGTGTTCGTCGCGTATGCGCTGTTCGAGATCTTCCACGACACGCAATACCTGACGATCGTCTGGGCGATCAACCGCAACCGCGTCGACAAGGGCCAGGAGTTCGGTGGCCTGTCGCGCTTCCTGTTCTCGCCTGGCGCCTTCCGTGTGCTGTTCTACGTCGGTATCTGCGCGCTCTACGGCCTCGTCGATCTCGGCTCCAAACAATCGGACAGCGAGCTGTTCCGCGACGTCATGCTCGGCGTGTTCGGCGCCTCGACGATCCTGCACTACTACTTCGACGGCTTCATCTGGCGCCTGCGTGACGCCTCGAACAGCTCGGCTCTCGGCGTCAACGGCTCGGCCACGAAGACCTGGTTTCATCGCCCGTGGCTCAAACACGCTGCGCTCTGGAGCATCTTCGCCATCCCCGCCGGCGTCTGCCTGGTGCTCGAGTCCAACCAGCGTGCCGCGGCACTGGCCGAAGCAGAACAACCGATCGCAGGCCGCTCGCTCACCGAGAGTGAGATCGCCGATCGCCAATCCCGGTTGCTGAAAGAGCAGCTTCACGACCGCCTGTTTGCCACGCTGCCCGACAGTTGGGAGCTGCAGTACGCCACCGGCCTGAAGCTCGCCCAGGAACAGAAGTACGAAGAAGCGCGCCAGCACCTGGAGGAGTCGCTGCGCCTGCTACCGGACAACGCGGATGCCCACGTGACGCTGGCAGGAATCCACCTGCTGAAGAACGAACTCGAAGACGCGCTGCCGCACTACCACGCGGCGATCGCGACCGATCCGCACCACAAGAAGGCCCGACTGTTCCATGGCCGGGCATTGATGGAACTGAAGCGCTACGAGGAAGCGCAGGTCGAGTTCGAAGCCGCGTGGCGAATCGCGAGCGACGACCCCGAAGTCGCGTACTGGACAGGGATCAATCTGCGCCGCAACAAGCAGCCGCGCAAGGCCCGCAAGTGGCAGCAGCGAGCGCTCGCCATCGATCCCGACTACCAGCTCGCGCGGCAAGAACTGCAGTCGCTGCCGCGCTAGTCGGCGCGGCAAACTCAGGGTTCTCCCTGGCCTCATCGCGCGCGCAAGGCCGTCAGACGAAGCCAGATGGGTGTACCGGGAGATTCCGGTGCAGCCCCCGCCACAGGTTGGTCGATGCGCGAGGATCCGGCCCGTCGGGGGTCGGTCTGCCTTCACTCGGAGAGGACCTGCATCAGCCCATGGCACCCAAGCTTCTCGTTTCGTCCATCGTTCTTCTTGCTCTCGCTGCCTGCGGCAGCGGCGGCTCTTCCGGCTCGATCCAAGGATTGAGCGGCCCGCAACAGGTCACCATCGTCGAATCCAGTGGCGGTTCTTCGACGGTTCGCCTGCCGCGTGGGGTGCGCGGCGTGGCCGGCAGTGCCTATCAGACCGACCCGACCAGGATGTGGGTTCGGGACGACTCGATGGAGACGCTGGACACGGTCAACATGATCCTGAACTCGCTCTCGCAGACGAACTATCCGGATCGTACCAACCTCGGCGCCTACCGTTGCCTCGTCACGGAAGAGAGCCGCGGCAGCGGCGGTGGCGAGCGCGGCCAGACTGGCAACAACTACGAGGAGTGGATCGTCGAGTCGACGCGCGCGAACAACTCGGCCCCGCAGATCGTCAAGTTCTGGGTGCTCCAGGACGAGGCGATGGGCCAGGACATCGAAGCGATCATCTACGGCCTGCTGACGGTTCGCGCCGAGCCGTCGGATGCCCAGCCGCTCGGCGACTTCACGCTCAACTTCAAGTCGATCGCCGCCACGAACGCGTCGACCAGCACGGACACGATCTTCCAAGGCTACCTGCGCACGGTTGCCCGTACTGACAGCCAGACCGAGCTCGAGTTCTACATGTGGAACGGCGACCCGGACGGCACGGTGCCCACGGGCGAGTTCCACACGCGCGAGCGCGTGCACGTGGTCGGCGATCCCAGCACGGACGCCGGTCGCGCCTACTCGGAGTACAAGTACGTCGCCAACGCCGTGCCCGGCACTGGCTCGTTCACGGAGAGTGGCGAGTACCAGATGCAGTTCAACGCGGACTACGTTGCGTTGCGCGATGTCACGAATAGCAACGCGCTCGACGTCAAGGATCGCAACAACTACGACACCTACGTGTTCCGCTACGGGGTCTACGACGCCACGACGGAAGCCAGAGTGCGCCAGTTGTCCGGCTTCCCGGTCGAAGACGCGGCGGGCAACTACGGCTGGGCCGGGTTCCACGGCATCTGGTTCCCCGAAGAAGTCACGGTCACCAACGGGATGCAGGTGCTGCGTCGTAGCTTCCAGAACAACACGACGACCCCGTACACCGCAGTCGTGGTGCCGGGACGCCTCGAGAAGCGCACGAGCTCTGCGATCACGCTCGGCGACGTCATCGACGAGGACTTCCAGATGTTCGACCCGTCCGCCGGCAACGAGATTCTCGTCCGCTGGACCGGGCAGCAGTTCGTCCGCATGGCAACACGCAGCGGCAACTCGTGGACGCCCGAGAGTTCGCCAGTCAACATCGAGAGTTCGTTCACGACCGGTCAATGGATGAACCTGTGGAGCCAGGCGCGCGGACAGGTCGAGTTCACCTGGCCGGCGTCGATCCTCAACACCACGCCTGCCGCCGTCTGGCAGTCGACGACCGTCACGGCCGATTCGCCCGAGCTCGCGTCGGGCGACCTGACACTGCACGGCTACTTCCACATGCTGAAGGCCGACATCACGAGCAACCAGGCCAACTTCGTGAGCTCCGAGACGCCCTACCACCCGGACGCGACGAACGTCTCGTCGGGCAACCAGACCTACGTCTTCAACAAGACGACGCTGATGCTCACCCTGGGCGGCAACGATGTGAACTTCCTGAACGGAGTCACCGTGACGCAGGGCCCGGGCATGCACGGCCTCAACTGCGGCCCACTGTTCGCGACGGCACTGACGTCGCTCGGCCAGGCCGGCAGCCAGTCGGTCACCTACGACTGGAGCATCGGCAGCAACCCGTGGAACCAGCTGCGCACGCTCAAGGACGGCGATGGCAACTACGTCTCGTTCACCCCGCCGAAGCGCTTCACCTACACCCACAACGAGAGTGGCTCGCCGTTCGACGGCCGCGCGTTCAACCTCGAATGGGACGGCATGCACCTCGGCGGTGTCCCGCACGAGGAGAACTCGGGTGACAATCGCTGGTACCCGGCGTTCAACATCCCCACGGGCACGCAGCTCACGTCCGGCCAGTCGACCTACCTCGTGAAGCAGCTCGAGGGCGAGCAGGTGATGGTGTCGGTCGGCAACCCGAGCGCGGTCTACACGTCGCAGGGCTTCGACCTCGACACGCCGCTGAGCGCACCGGGCCAGGATCCGTGGGAGGACCCGGCGATCGGCGAGAAACCGACCATCACGGCCGCACCGCTCTACGTCGGCGGCGTGCTCCAAACCGAAGACGAGTAGGACAGCTTGCGGGGCCGAATGGCCCCGCAGGCATCGCCTTGCCGCGACAGCTTGCGGGGCCGAATGGCCCCGCAGGCATCGCCCTACCGCGACAGCTCGCGAAGCAGGCGTTTCGCGCGGTAGACCTTCGCGAGCGCCTCGACGATGCCCTGCGGGTGGACGCAGACGCTGCGCTCGACCCGCTCTCCGTAGAGGAACTCGTTCGCGAGCGACTCGATGTTGCCGTCGAACAACAGTCCGACGAGCTCGCCGTGACGATTGATCACCGGACTCCCGGAATTGCCGCCCGTCGAGTCGACCGTGCAAACGAAGTCGACCGCGGCCTGCATGTCGATCCGATCCTTGGCGATCAACCATTCGTCGGGCAGGTCGAACGGATGCTTGCCGCCGAACTCGGCGTGGCGCGCGAACATCCCGTGGAACACGGTGCGCCAAGGCGCCAGTGAACCGTTGTATGGATAGCCGAGCACCCGCCCATCACTGATGCGCAGCGTGAACGTCGCATCGGGCGAAACATCGTTGCCGTAGACCTCGAACAGCAGGCCCGCGAGCCGGGCGCCGAGCTCGTCCTCGGCCGCCGCGGTCGCGGCCGCAGCCTCGCGGTTCTGCTTCATCCATGGGCGAAGAACCCGCGCGATGACGAGCGCCGGGTCCTTGCTGTCGGCAATCTTGACGTCCGCCCCGCGCAGCAGGGCGTCGAGATACTCACCATCGGCGAGCCGGCTCCCGGTCACGAGACGTTCGGTCGCCGCCGCGGGCTCGTCCGCACCGAGCACCGCCTGCAAGACGGGATCGTCCTCGGGCAACCAGTCACGCGCGCGAGACCAATGATCGGCGAAAAACGCCTCCTGCACGGCGTCCCGCTTGCAGACGATGTCCCGCGCCTCTTCGGCCGCGTTCTTGTCACCCGTGGCATCGAACTCGAGCAACGCGAGCGCCCGCAGCAGCAGCGGCAGACCGCCAGCGCGGTGGAAACTGCGCGGCCCCTCGAGCGCTTTCTTGCGCTCCATGAGTGTCGCCATGCGCGTCCAGATCTCCGCGCCACCCTTGCCGGCCTTTGCAGCGCGGCCCTGAAATGCCCGTTCTGCCGTCTCCTTGCGCTGCATGAACTCGGGATCCGTCAACGCTCCGTGCTCGCCGCGATAGAGCTTCTGACCGTTCTCGAGCCCGAGGATCATCGTGCGCAGCTCCTTCTCGCGCTCCGCGCTCGCCGCGGAGAACTCGCGCAGGATCGCGATCCGATTGTCGATGAGCTCGCGCACGCGCGGATAGCGCGCGTCGCGATTGTACTCGAGCTGCGAGCGCGTGAGCAGGCGCTGCGTGCCGCCGGGATTGCCGGTGAGGAAGACCAGCTCGCCCTCCTCGGGGCCATCGCTCCAAGGCAGGTGGTAGTCCGACGTGTCCGCGGGCTTGCCGTCGACATAGGCCCGACAGAACGTGAAATCGACCGAGTAGCGCGGGTAGACGAAGTTGTCCGGATCACCGCCGAAGTGCGACGCCTGGAGATGCGGCGCCATCACGAGTCGGATGTCTTCGAACACCCGATACTGATAGAGCTGCCAGATGCCGCCCTGGAACAGCTTGACGAGCTGCGGCGTGAGTTCGGGATGCTCGGCTCGGGCCTTGCGAACGATGCGCTCACCGTTCTTGTCGAGGAGCCGCGCGACTTCGTCGGCGGACATCCCGCCCTTCACCCCCTCCCGCATCGCAGCGGTCACGTCCGTCATCCGCACGAGCTGCTGCACTGTCAGACCGGGCAGCCGAACCTCGTCCTCGAGGTCGCGCGCGACGAATCCGTCCCGAACCCAATCGTGCTCGCCCTGCACCTGCGCGATGTTGCCGCGCGCGCAGTGATGGTTCGTCAAGATCAGCCCCTTCGGCGACACGAACGACGCCGAGCAGCCGCGACCGAACCGCAGCGACGCGAGCCGCACCCGGTTCCACCACCGCTGATCCGGTTTGAAGCCGTACTCGCGTTCGAGGTAGGCCAACGGCGGCCGCTCGAACGTCCACATCTTGCCGAGACCGAGCTCGTCCTGGCCGCGGGCTGAAGCCGCAAGCAGGAGCACGACCGCGGTGAACAACCAACGCGTGGCAGGCATCAGCGCTTGCCTCCGCCATCCGTCACGTCCGCGCCACGGTCCCGCCACTTCGCGATGAGCTCCTTCTCACGCTCGGCGGGCAATCCCGTTCGCCAGCGGCGATCGCCGCGCTCGGCCTTCGCCCACGCCAGGGTGTCGCGCACGGTGTCGCCAATCGGCCGGAACTTCAGCCCCGCCGCGGTGGCCTTGTCGTTCTTGACCATCGCGCGGCCCTCACGTGGGATCCAGACCGGCATCTGCATGTAAGGCCGGACCTTGTTCTCGGCCAGGAACTCCTCACTGGCCCAAACGAGATCGGTCGGCGCCGACGTCGCGCACTTGCAGGCGCCGAGCATCTCCGACATCGAGACCCGACCATGGAACCCGTTGGCGTTGTAGACGCCCGTGATGTTCTGCTCGAGGCAGTGCAGCATCCAGTCGGCGAGGTCGCGGGCGTCGATGAACTGCACGTGACCGTCCTTGTCACCCGGGCACAGCACCTCGCCACCGCGATCCATCCGCACGGGCCACCAGGTGAAGCGATCGCTGTTGTCGAGCGGGCCGACGATCAGCCCAGGGCGAATGTTCGACACCCGCCCCGGCATCGCGGCCTCCGCTGCCGCTTCGCACCGCGCCTTGAACGCACCGTAGTGCCGGAACGACTGCCGGATGGTCTTGTACTTGGCGGCCTCCTCATCGGAAATCTTCGTCGGCTCCACGCTCTCGTCGAGGCTCTTGGGACGCTGACCGAATCCTCCGTACACCGAGATCGTGCTGATGAACTGATAGTGCGCCGCGGTGTCCCTGAAGAGTTCCGCCGTCGCCGTGACGTGATCGGGCACATAGCCCGAGGTATCGACCACCGCATCGAACTTGCGCCCCTTCAACGCATCGAGATCGGACTCGTCACGATCGCCCCGCAGCTGCTCGAGATCCTTGAACATCTCGGGATTCGACCGGCCGCGGTTGAACAGCGTGATCGAGTGGCCCTTTGCCAACGCCGCGCGGACGAAGTGTGGCCCGAGGAACCGCGTGCCCCCCAGCACGAGGATCTTCTGTGGCTTGGCGAAACGGGGCGTAAGAGCGCGTTCGGCAGCAGGCAGCAGAGGCATCGCGGCCCCCGCTGCGGCCGCCGACGCCAGGAACGTTCGACGGGTCGGCGCGGTCATGTTGCGGATGCTACGCGCGGAGCGCAGCATCCGTTGGGCGGAACTTGGCGATCGCCCGCCGTCGCCGACGCGCGATCAGCGATCGCTGTCGGCGTCGCCTTCTTCCTCGCCCTCGACGCCGTACTCGGCCTCGAACAGCTCGTTGGCCTGCTCGTTGCTCAGCCAGCTCGGATCCGGGTGATCGGGATCGAGCTCGAGCTTCAGCTTCTGCGTCATCGTCTCACCGTCGACGACGAGGTTCAGCGTGTAGGTACCCGGGTCGACGCGCGCGCCGCCGCGGCTCATGTACCACTGCCGCGCCCGCTCGCTCGCGCCATCGGGAATGCGCGCCGGGCCGCGCAGGTTCCACGTCACGGTGTGCAGGCCCTTCTCGGTCGGCGCCTTCATCGTGCGGACCGCCTTACCGCTGCTGTCCAGCACCTCGATCGCGGCCGACTTCGCCGCCTTCTTGAGGTGGTAGACGAGGCGCGCGCCACTGCCGGGGTTCTCGCCGGCGAAGCGGCGGTTGGTGCTGCCCGTCGACATGCCCGAGCGCCACACGATCGCGCTCACGGGCCGGTAGAAGTGCGCATCCTTCGCGAGCACCTCCTTCGTCATCTGGCGGATCTCGTTGACGTTCGTGATCCAGAGGCTGCGACCGTGCGTGCCGGCAACGATCTCGCCCGACGGCACGTTGACCGCAAACGCGTGCACTGACACCGTCGGCAGGTCACCGTTGAAGCGCGTCCAGTTCTCACCGCGATCGAGCGATACGAACGTCTGGAACTCGGTGCCGAGGTAGAGCACGTCGCCGTTCACGGGGTCCTCGGTGATCGTGCGCGTCGAACCCGCATTCTTCGGCAGCGTCGCCGTGAGCGACTTCCACGTCAGTCCGGCGTCCTCGGTCGCGAGCACATAGGCCGCATCGTCGTCGCTGCGGTGGCCGTCGAGCGTGACGTAGGCCCGCTTGGCTTCGTGACGGCTCGCCACGAGTTCGCTGACCCACCGCGGTCCGGGGACGAGCTGGGCGATCGGCTGCGCGTCGCGCACGAACGGATCGGCAGCCGCGGGACCGCGCTCACGCTCGTTGACGCCAGCGCCTTCCGCCTCGCCACTCTCCGTTGGATCGGCCGCCGGCTCTTCGAAGCAATCGGTCCAGTTGTCACCGCCGTCGTGCGTGACCCACAGCGCACCGTCATCGGTGCCGACATAGACGATGTTCGCATCGCGCGGCGACTCGGCAAGCGCCGTTGCCGACCCACGGTCGGTGTTCGTGATGTTCGGCGAGATCACCTGCATGTTGCGCCCGCGGTTGAGCGACTTCAGGACCTTGCTGCCTGCCGTGTAGACGATCTTGCTGTTGTGGCCCGAGAGGATGTAAGGCGTCTCCCAGTTGAAGCGGATTCGCTCCCGATTGCCGCCACGACCACGCCGCGGCCGTAGACTGCCGCGCTCCGAGTTGGCGAGATTGCGCCAACCGGGCGGGCCGTTCTGGCTCTGGCTGTAGACGACGTTCTTGTCGTCGGGATCGACGAGGCAACGGAAACCATCACCACCGCCGATGCGGACCCAGTCGTGATTGCGCGCACCGGTGCCGGCCGTGCGGCTCGGGCCGCCCCAGCTGCCGTTGTCCTGCAGCCCGCCGTAGACGCGGTAGTTGCGATCCGAGCTCACCCCGACGTGATAGAACTGGCCGATCGCAACGTGGTTGAGATGGTCCCAATTCTTGCACGCGTCATGCGTGACGTAGATGCCGCCGTCACAACCGTGGATGATGTGGTCACCGTTGTTCGGGTCGATCCACTCGGCGTGGTGATCGACGTGCATGCCGCGGCCGGCACCCCGGTCGAACGACTTGCCGCCGTCCGTCGAGCGGTAGAGCGAGGTGCCGAGGACCATGACGTTGTCGGCGTTGCTCGGATCGATGCGGATCTGGCTGTAGTACATCGGCCGCGGGTTCAGCGTGTTGACCCGCGTCCACGAATCACCGCCGTC
The DNA here is from genome assembly GCA_024743115.1 of bacterium. GTDB lineage: Bacteria > Planctomycetota > UBA1135 > UBA1135 > UBA2386 > JAGQRA01. The sequence goes on from JANSXC010000005.1 coordinate 375,923, forward strand.
GGTCGACTTGTAGACGCCGCCGTACTCATGACCGTTCTCGCCCTGCATGTCCTGCATGTCGGCCGCCTGACCGCCGAGCGTGCCGGTGAACGGTGACCGCGCGCCCTTCGGGTACTTGCCGAACTTGACGACGATCTCGTGGTCCTTGCGATCACGCACCACCGAGAACGTGACCGAGTCGCCGGCCTTGTGCTGGCGGCACTGGCGTTCGAACTCACCCGTCGTGTTCACGCGCTCACCGCCGATCGCGAGCACGACATCGCCTGCCTTCAGGCCCGCCTTCTTCGCGGGCGTGTCGGCCGGCTTCTCGGGGGATTCACCCTCCGTGCGGTTGCCGCGCCCGCGGCGCTGAGCACTACCACGACCGCGCCGCGGTTCGACTGCCGCGATCTTGACACCCGCGTCCGCCGACTCGACGCGCGCACCGTGATAGGGCGCGTCTTCGGGCTGCTTCGCGATCTTCTCGCTCTCGACGATCGCCATGACGACCTTCGGATCCTTGCGGTACCAATCGATGCCGACGCGGCCGAAGTCGCAGGTCGGCAGACCCTTCGTGACGCGCTCGAACGTCGCGCCGCCGTCAGTGGTCTTCCAGATACCGCTGCCGGGACCGTACTTCTTCGCCGGGTCGTTGGTGTCGAAGCCATCGCGCTGACGTTCGTAGGTCGCGATCAGCAGCGTGTCCGGGTCCGTCGGATGCATGTCGATGTCGATGACGCCGGTCTTGTCGTCGACGAAGAGCACGCGCTGCCAGTTCTTGCCGCCATCGGTGGTCTTGTAAAGACCGCGCTCCTCGCTGTCGCCGTAGAGGCGGCCGAGCGCGCCGACGTAGACAACATCGGGGTCCTCCGGATGGACCGCGATGCGGCCGATCTGGAACGACTCTTTCAGCCCCATGTGCTGCCAGCTCTTGCCGCCATCGGTCGACTTGTAGACGCCGTTGCCGTACGAAACCGAGTTGCGCGGGTTCGCTTCGCCGGTGCCGACCCACACGATGTTCTCGTCGGACTGCGCGACCGCGACGTGCCCGATCGACACGACCGATTCACGATCGAACTGGTGCTCGAACGTCGTGCCGTTGTTGGTCGTCTTCAGCAGACCGCCCGAGGCCGTCGCGGCCCACCAGGTCGTCGGCTTCTGCTCGAACACGGCGAGCGCGATGATACGGCCACCCATGTTGGACGGGCCGATGCTGCGCCAATGCAGCTTGTCGGCCCAGCTCTCGGGGAGCTGTTGGGCGAACGCAAGACTCGGGAGGACGGCAGCCGTGGTGAACACGGCAAACGCGGACATCGAACGGAACATGGAGGTCTCCGGGGCGTTGGGAGGCCGATCCTGGCCTCTGGGGGGCCCCGCAGTGTAGCGAGCCGTCCACCGCGGTCGCCGCGATCAAGCCCCGACCTCGCCAGAAGCACATTCCTGAGACAACTCCGGCCGCCAGAGCGCGGCCCGGGCGTCGATCAGCGCGGCGATCTCGCGGTCCACCGCGTCGTGTCGGGCGGCAGACACATGCGCTCGTCGCAGACCTGGTAGCTCATATTGCACGCGATCTCGCGGCCCGGCACGAGTGTGCCCGCGATCTCGCAGGTGAACTCGAGATCGCCCTCGTAGACCGTGATCGTCGGATCCTCCGTCGAAGGCATGCCGAGCGGCGACTGCCACTCGCCCACAGTCGAAACCCCGTCGGGCAACTCGAGCGTGAGTTTCAGCGGCGCATACGCCGAGCCCTCGGGCACCGACTTGTAGCCGTGCCAGCCGGGAAGGATCGCAACGCGCACCGTGACGCAATGGTTACCGCTCGGCAGACACCGCACCGTCATGTCGCCGACCAGCGGATCGGCGTTACTCGGCGTCGGCATCGGCGGCTCTTCCGCTACCGTGTCAACGACCACCTCGGCGCCACGCGTATCGACGAGCCACTTGAACCCGCCAGCCTCGGTGAAGAAGAAGCGCTCGCGGTTGTCGGTCAGCCACGCTGTCCACTGCTCCGCGGTCTCGAACTTCTCGTTCGTGTAGCGCGTAAGCAGCGTCCGTGCGAGCTTGGCCTGCTCGGGTTCACGCAGCGCCGCGATCGCGCGCTCGAGGAACGCGGGGTCGTTGTTCCCGACGCCGAAGCGGCGCAGATCTTGATCGATGGCGAGGTTGTAGCGCCCTTCAGGATGCAGGAACGGCAGCATGTGCGCGAAGTGCTCACGGATTGCAGCCTCATCACCATCGAGCCGCTGCCACTCGTCGTCGGTGAGGTAACGCTTGACCGGCGTGAAGCGCCCGGGCGGCTTCGGCGGCGGCCGCTTCGCGAGCCGACGCTCGCTGTCGGTCACGTCATCGCCGGCCGCGATCCGCGCGCGGATCTCCGCGTTGCGCTGCTCGATGCGCTGCTGATAGAAGCGATGCATCTCGACCTCCTTGGCGTAGCCCGACTCGGAGATCTTCGCGAGCGCCTCCTCGATGCGCGACCGCACGAGGATACCGCTCTGCTTGCGCGCGATCGGTGCCTGGCCGGCGAACTTGGCGATGTAGTGGATCGCGTTGACGAAGACGAGCCTGGCCTCCTCCGTCATGTAGGTCGGCGACGCGGCGAAACCCCAATGAAACAGGTTGCCGTGCCGTCCGAGGGCGATCGCGAGCGGCCGCTTCGTGTTGACCCCACCCGAGATCCACTCGGTATCGGGCGAGTCCGCGAATCCGGCGTTGCTCGAAACGACGCCGATGAGCTGGTTGCTGCCTTCGGTGTAACCCTCGGTCTGCACCCGCCACATCGCCATGGTCTCACCCAGGCCATAGCGGCCGTAGGCGTCGGGTGTCGGGCGCTGCTCGATCGTCAGCGCCACCTCGTTCGGCGAATGGAAGATCTCGTGGTCGACGCGCATCCCGTGCGCGTGGGCATCGAGACACATTCAAAGCCAGTCGAACTTGCTGCCGAACGTCTCCCCGACCCAGGGTGAGTTCTCCGCGATCAACAACGCGGGGCGATCGAACGAGTCGGGCAGGTACTTCGCCTGTCGATACACGGGCTTGCGCTGCAGTGGCCGGATCGGCTTCGGGCGGGTGTCGAAGACCGTG
>JANSXC010000008.1 GCA_024743115.1 bacterium
CATCATGCTCGTGTCCGTGAAGGAGCGGACGCGCGAGATCGGCGTGCGCAAGGCGGTCGGTGCCCGGCGCCGCGACATCATGGGGCAGTTCCTCGTCGAGGCGACGTTGCTCTGCATCGTGGGGGGCATCCTCGGGTTGCTCTGTGGCGAGGGGCTGCTGCAGCTCGTCGGGCTCGCGATCGAAGGTCTGCCCACAGCGACGCCGATGTGGGCGCGCGTGTTCGCGTTCGCGGGTTCTGCGGGGGTCGGGCTGTTCTTCGGGTTGTGGCCGGCGTGGAAGGCCGCGAGTCTCGATCCGATCGAGGCCCTGCGCTACGAGTAGCGCGCTCGCGGTTCCGGCCCGCGATGCAGGTTTCGCGGAATCGGTGAACCGCGGTCGCCGTGCGGGCGACTTCACCCTGGTATGCAATCGACCGGTCCACGACTCGAGCTGCTGGTGCTGCGGGCGCAGGCGAACGACGAAGCCGCGTTCGCGGTGCTCGTCGAACGCGTCGATGCCGCGCTGCGGCGCCATGCGCGGCGCTACGTCGTGGACCCGGAACTCGTGAGCGACGCCACGCAGGACGCGTGGCTCGCGATCGTGCGCGGCCTGCGCCGGCTCGAAGACCCCGCGCGCTTCCTGCCCTGGGCGCTCTGCATCGTGGCTCGGCGGGCGATCGACCTTGTGCGTCGTCGGCAGCGAACGCCCGCGACTCAGCTGGATGGCAATGAGCCATCGGTCGAGCCGCCGATCGGACCGGGGGCGTCGAACGCGGCGGCCTCGACCGGCGACCGCCTGCGGGCGGCGGTGCGGCGACTCGATCTGGATCACCGCGTCGTGGTCGAGCTGCACTACCTCGAGGGCCTGACGTTGCCCGAGATCAGCGGCGCCGTCGCGGTTCCCGTGGGCACGGTCAAGTCCCGGCTGCACTACGCGCGGCGCCGGCTGCGCGAGGTGCTGGCCGATCGCGACGGTGTCGATCGCACGCCCGTTCAGGATCGAGAATCAACCAACCCGGAAAGGAGCAAAGAACATGGATGACTTCGACGACAAGTTGAAATCTGCACTGCGCGGCGAGCGCATCGAGATCGGCGGCGAGGAAATCGGCTCGGCCAGAGGACTCGTGACCGAACTGTTTCGCTTCCGAAGCCGCCTCATCACGATCGGTTCGGTCGTGAAGATCGTCGTGGCGTGGGGGCTCGCGGTGACCGCGACGATCATGACCTTCGTGGTCGAGGATCGCGACGAACGGTTCTATTGGGGGTTCGGCGCACTCGCGGCGATCGTGTCCCTCGGCATCCTCTGGCAGTTCCATTGGATGATGCTGAACCGCAACGCTGTGCTGCGTGAGATCAAACGTCTCGAGCTGCAGATCGCGGCGCGCGACGACCGCGAACCGAGCTGAATGGCGGTCGGTCGCTCGGCGGCATCAGGTCGCGGCTGGCGGGTTGCCACCGGCCTGCGCCATGATTCGTTGGCGTCGCCGGCGACTCCAGATCGCGGCCAGGGACCCGGCGATCGCGCCACTCACGCCTCCGAGTACCATGTTCCGTAGCGTGTTGTCCTCGTCCTCGCGCGCGCCGTCGAAACTTCGCAGGAGCGCTGCGACCGCGGTTGGCGCGTCGAGGTCGTCGACCGAGTAGCTGGCCTCGAAGTACTTCAGCCGCGGGCCCGCCGGCACCACATGCAGCTCGGTGATCACCTGGCGTTCGGGATACTCGAGCCGGAACTTCATCGCGACACCGGGAATCGCGAACAGGTCGGTCTCGCCGTCGCCGAGCCGTACGATCTTCTGATCGGGTTTCGCGATGACCTCCTCGTAAGCGCGCTGGATCCGGTTGATCTGGTCGGGGTGCGCGAGCTCCGCGCTCGTCGTGGCGATCGCGTCGCTGTACGAATTGATCGTGCGGACCTGGCCAGGCGCCATCCCGGGGGCGTGCAGCAGCACGTTGCGCTCGGTGCGCCCGGACTGGGTGAGCAAGCGGGCCATGCCCTGCACGAGACTGCGGGCCGGCTCGGCGGTCGGGTCCGTTGGTCGTTCGGTCGCCGCGAGATCGCTGCCGGTGACAACGGTCCAGTCGTTCGAGGCGGTGAGCTTGCCGACTTCGTCCGGCAGCACGACTTCGGTCTGGGCCGTGGCGAGGGCTGGCAGTGCGAGGCAGAGGAGGGCGATACCGAGGCGGCGCATTGCGCGCAGGATCGCGCGGGAGGTGGTCCGGCGCAACTCGCGGGTTCGGTCCGATCCGGCGCCCGCCGCGCTACTGCGGCGTCAGCGGCCAGATCCAGGGCACGACGAACGCCGTCACCAGCCAGGTGATGATCGCGAACGGCAGTCCCAGCACCACGTAGTCGCGGAACCGATAACGCCCCGGTCCCATCACGAGGATCGTGGATTCATGCGCGACCGGAGTGACGAACCCGGCCGACACGCAGACCGCGACGCCGAGCAGGAATGCGCGCGGATCGCCACCGCAGGCCTTTGCCGTCGCGATTGCGAGCGGCGCGAGCAGCACCGCGACCGCGGCGTTCTCGATGATCTGCGTCAGGACCAGCGCGAGTCCGAGCAGGACCGCGAAGGTCAGCTGCGGTGAGTCCGTGCCTGCGGCCGAGGTGATCCCGTGCGCGAACCACTCGGCGGTGCCCGTCGAGTGCAGTGCGTCACCGAACGGGATCATCGCCCCGACGATCACGATCGCCTGCAGGTCGATCGATTCGTACGCCGAGCGTAGCCCGACACAGCCGGTGAGCACCGCGGCGATGGCGGCCATCGGGATCGCGACCGCGGGCGCGAGCAGGCCCAGCGCGCCGGACAACACCATCATGCCCAGAATGGCGAGCAGGACGATCGGCGCCTTGGGGCGCGTGTTCGGCAGCGGCTGGCTCTCGAGCAGCAGCAGGTCGGGGTTGCGGCGCAGCCGGTCGAGTTCGGCTTCGTGGCCGACGAGCAGCAGCGAGTCGCCGGTCTTGAGCGTCACGCTCGACGGCCGCTCACGGATCGAGCGACCGGCGCGGCTGATCGCCAGCGGGCTCACGCCGTAGCGATGGTGGAAGTCGAGGTCGCGGAGGCTGCGTTGCACCAGGTGGCTGTCGGGCGGCAGGATCGCTTCGACCATGCGCAGATCCGCGGACCGCAGCGTCTTGTCGTCGATCTCGAGCTCTTCGCGGACCTTCATGCCCGGCGAGGTCAGCACGTCCGTGATCGCGGTGATGCGGCCCTGGATCACGAGCACGTCGCCGGGTTGGATCCGCAGCCAAGGACTCGGCGGCAGGAACTCCTTGCCGCGGATGACCTGCAGCAGGGAGACGTCACGTTCCGCGAGGTCGAGTTCGAACAGCGTCTTGCCGACGACGTCGGAGCCGGTCTCCGCCATCGTCTCCGTGAGGAACTCGGCGACCTCGTAGCGGTTTTCGAGCGAGGCCTTCCCTTCGCTGCGCGGCAGCATGTGGCGGCCGACGAGCGCGAACCAGGTGGCGCAGCCGACGAAGATGACGATCGCGATCGGCGTGAACGCGAAGAACCCGAAGCCGGTGCCCGTCTGGCCCGCGAGGTAGTCGGACAGAATTACGTTGCTGCGGGTGCCGATCAGCGTCCACTGCCCGCCGAGGAGGGAGCCGAACGCGAGCAGCATGAGCACGCGCGACGGGGCGTAGCCACGCTCGCGGCAGATCGCCATCACGGGCGGCATCCACACGAGCACCGTGGTGGTGTCGTTGATGACGGCGCTGAAGAGGGTGACGAGCACGAGCACCGTGAGCTGGAAGCGCAGTTCGCTCGTCGCGCTACGCCGCAACAGCCGGCCTCCGAGGTAGTCCGCGGCGCCGGTCCGGACCATCGCGGCCGCGAGCACGAACATCGAGGCGACCATGATGAGCGCCGGGCTGCCGAAACCGTGGAACGCCTTCTCGGGAGCCAGGATCGCCTGCAATCCGTCCTCGGTCGGCCGCCACGGTACGAGCAGCGACAGCATCACGAGCAGCGCGGTCAGGTCCGGCCTGAGCTTCTGCAGGTAGAACGAGACCATCGCGGCGAGCAACACGATGGCGAGGTAGATCGACTCGGCGGTCATGGGGAAGATCGCCACAGTAGTTTCGGCGGTGCGTCGTGCCCAGCTTGACTCCCCGCGGCGGGCCTCGGACGATCAGGGCGTGAACGATCGAGTGCAAGGATATCGCGGGCAGGGAATCTGCCGTGCCGTGTTGGTGTTGCTGGCCCTGCCGCTGCTGGCGGCCGTGACGCTGGCGCAGGATGTGACCGGTGACGTTGCGGACCTGATCCGGCTCAAGGACGACGCCAAGCCGGAACTGGTGACGAAGATCGCCGCGACACGGTCGCGCGACGCGGCGGCTGGGCTCATCAAGGCCTACGACCTCTGCGGCAGCATTCTCATGCGGCGCGAGATCGTGCGCGCGCTCGCGCGGTTCGATGGTGCCGGCGAGGCCGAACAGCCCGCGCTGGCCAAGATCATGTCCGTGGCGACGACGTCCAGCGAGCCGGAGCTGCGCGAGGCTGCGATCTACTCGCTCGCGGACAGCAAGAATCTCGGCAAGCACTTCCTGCGGCAGATCGTCGACAGTGAAGCGTCCGATCTCGTGCGCGAGCCGGCGATGCAGGAGCACGTCAAGCAAGCAACGTCCGGTGACGCGGACTGGTACAAGTTCGTGTGGAACTTGAAGCGCGAGCAGCGCAAGGACAAGGAGGGCAACATTCGCGCGCTCGAGCTGCCGACGATTCGTCTGCTCGCTTTCCAGGGAGTGTCGCAGTACCTGAGTGAGGGCGAACTCATCGAGGCGATTCGGCGCGATTTCGAACCGAAGATCCGCCGCGAGGCTCTCGTGGTGATGCGCAACCGCGACATGCCTAAGACCGCGGAGATCGCCGAGTGGATGCTCGGGCGCGTCGACTTCGCGGGGCCGGACCGCATCGTGGCGGCGCGCATCGTCGCGGACCGCAAGGGCAGCAAGGCCGCGCAGACGTTCCTCGCCCTGGCCAAGAAGCGCGACGTCACCCCCGAAGATCTGCGGATCGAGATGGCGCGGCTCATCCGGAAGATGAGCGACGCCAAGATCCGCAAGAAGGTCGCCAAGATGATCGGCAAGGGCAAGCCGCACGAACGCGTGTTCGCGCTCGAGGCCGCCGGCCGTGAAGCGACCGAGAAGCAGCTCAAGAAGGAGCTCGGCAACAAGTCGATCGAGGTTCGCCGCGCTGCGGCCGCGGTCATCAAGGAGCGCAAGATGCGGTCGATGATGCCGGTGCTGCGCGGGATGCTGAAGAAGCCGAAAAAGCCCGGCGACCAACGGTTCGCGGTCGAAGCGATCAGTGCGATGGAGAAGGGCTCGGATCCCTGGCTCAAGGAGCTCGAGGAGTTTACGAAGCACGAGGATCGCGACCTGCGCAACGCCGCAGTCGAGCAGATCGGCATCGGCCGGTGGAAGAAGCAGGTCGGCGTGCTCGGCGCGGCGCTCGATCATCCCGATTGGTCGACGCGGTTCGCCGCCGTCGACGCGCTCTACAACATGCGCCGCAAGCAGGTCGTTCCGATGTTGATCGCGCGGATGCCCAAGGACCCCGGTCGCATGAGCAAGCGCATCGCCGAGATTCTCTGGGAGTTCACGGCGCAGCCGTTCGAGGAGAACCACAAGCGCTGGGCGTCGTGGTGGAAGGAGGCCGGTTCGACGTTCGAGATCGCTTCGGACAACGAGCTCGCCAAGGCGAAGAAGTCGCGCGAACTCAAGCGGCTCACGGAGCGCACGAGTGCGCCCGCCGAGTTCTTCGGCCTCAAGATCGAGTCCCACCGGGTGATCTTCGTGATCGACGTGTCGGGTTCGATGATCGAGGCGATGTACGGCAAGGAGTTCGATGGTCGGCCGGCGGCGCGCATCGACATCGCGCGCGTCGAGGTCATCAACGCGATCAAGAACCTCGACAGTGGCGCGCTCTTCAACGTCTACGCGTTCAGCAGTGGCGTCGAGAAGTGGAAGGAGGAGAGCTCGGGAACGAACGACCAGGCCAGCCGTGACGCCGCGATCGAGTGGGTCGAGCGACTCGGCGCCAACGGTGGCACGAACATCTACGACTCGCTCGAGATCGCCTTCCAGGACAAGGACGTCGACACGATCTACCTGATGTCCGATGGCGAGCCCACGGTTGGTGCGGTCATCGACCCGCATCGCATTCGCGAGGACATCAAGTTCTGGAACCGCCACCGCAAGATCAAGATCCACACGGTCGCGGTCGGCGGCAGCCTCGAGATCCTCGAGTGGATCGCTGCCGACTCGGGCGGCAAGCACATCAAGATGCGCTGACCGGCGGTGAGCAGCGATTCGATGTTCTTGCGCAACGTCCTGGCTCGGTCTCGAGAACCGTCGCGAGGTGCTGCGCCCGGGCGCGATCGGCGCGAGCCGTTCGGGGCGGCCGGGCCGTTGCGGATGGCTGACTGCTTGCCAGCGAGAACTCGCTCCAGTGCGGTGGAGGTCTCGTGATCGTGCGGACTTACGACCAGGGCTGAGCAAGCGGGCGCGGGGCCGGAGATTCGGCGCTCGCCAATGAATTACGCTAGACCGATAACGTCGATCGATGGCAACCAGGGATGGTTGACGCAGGTCACGCATCGTGGCGTAGTTCCCTCCCATGGCTCGCAAAGCTCTCCCTATCGTTTCTCTCCTCGTTGCTGCGAGCGCGTTGGCCCAATCGAACGCCGTCCCTGGCACCGATGTGTTCGTCTACGACGTCATCGATGCGCAGGCGTTCGGCCGCCGGGGCCCGTCCTACCCGAATGGTGAGGTCGGCTTCGGTTACGGGCACGCGTTCTGCAACGCCGGTTCGGTCCACATTCCGTGGGCGACGACCAGCCCCGGCAGCAACATGCTCGACACGCACTTCAAGATCGCGTTTCTCGTGGTGCGCGAGAGCAACGGTCGCATGGTGCAGGTGTCGACGAGCGAGTCGGGGGTCAAGCACTCCCGCACGACGTACAACCTCGGTTCGAGTCAGTGCGGCACTTGCCAGAATGGCCCGGGCAGCACGTTCCGCATCGGTTGTTACGACGCCTACACCGCGTCGCCGTGGAACTCGGATCGCTACAACCTCGGCCCGCAGAGCGAGATCGACCCCTGGCTCGGCAGTTGGAATCCGGTCGGCAGCTACTTCGATCGCGGTGACCCTGCCGTCGGTGGTTCGGCTGCGACGGACGGGCGGCAGTCGCTGACGAGCTCGCAGGTCAACGCCTTCGACTCGGTCAAGAACCGCGTGACCGCGCGTGAGTCCGAGGTCGCGGCGCCAGGCACCTACTACGGTCAGGTGCAGGTTGTCTGCGAGGGTGAGCCGGTGGCGAACCGTGGCAACAACATCGTCACGGAAGAGCTGTCGTTCAACTGGAACGGCTCCTCGTGGTCCGTGTCCGACCTCGACAACATCGGCAACGGTTCGGTGCTCAATCGCTGGACCGGCGCCAGCGTCGAGCTCGGTGGCAACGGCAACAGCGATGGTCGCTTCGCCGTCGCGGTCAAGGTGACGGGGCCGTTCAACGGGCTCTACCACTACGAATACGCGGTCCACAACATCGACAACCACCGTGGTGGCGCGTCGTTCCGGATCCCGGTTGCCAACAACGTCAACATCTCCAACGTCGGCTTCCGCGACGCGGACGCGAACTCGCTCAATGAGTGGACGTTCAACCAGACGGCGACCGAGCTCGAGTGGCTGGCGTCGGCGAACAACCCGCTGAACTGGAACTCGATCTACAACTTCTACTTCGACTGTGACGTCGCACCCGGCTCGGGTCTCGTCGAGATCGACCAGGCGCGTATCGGCAGCGGTTCGCTCACGGTCGACGTGATCACGGATGTCCCGGGTGGTGTGCCCGTGGCCCAGAAGACGGTCATCGGCAGCAGCTGTGGCAGCTGCGAGAGCGCGTTCTACGAGTTCTGGGGCAACCCCAACGGGGTGGACCTCTCGGGCTCGTCGATGACCATGACGTTCAGCAACGGCGCCTACAGCGTCGGTTCGGGCACGGTGAGCTACATCGCGCCGGGCACGAACAACATCGGCCTCGGTGAGGACGACGAGACGACCGTGACCCTGCCGTTCTCGCTGCCGTACCCCGGTGGCACGACGACCTCTCTGATCGTGTGCTCCAACGGCTTCATCTCGCCCGGCGCTTCCAACGGCACCGAGTGGGATCCGACCGTTGGTGAGTTCCTCACCGGCGCAGCGCGCTGGGCTGCGGCCTGGCACGACATGTCGCCGCAGAATGCGCCGGGCAACGGTGGTGTGCTCTATCAATCCACGGCGTCGCGCGCGACGCTGACCTGGCTCGACGTCCCGAACTGGCAGGGCGGCAGCAACCCGGGCAACAGCACCTTCCAGATCCAGTTCGAGCCGAGTGGCGACGTGCACATGGTCTGGCAGCAGTTGTCCACGACCGGCAACGAGTACCTCGTCGGTTGGACGCCGGGTGGCGGCCCGTCCGATCCGGGCAACTCCGACCTGAGCACCGCGATCCCGAACGGCTTCTCGCTCTGTGCGTCGCCCGCCTCGGGCATCTCGTTCGATGCGAGCGCGCGGCCGATCACGGGGACGACGATCCAGCTGATGACGAGTGGGATCACGCAGCCCGGCACGGGCTTCGGTGTGACGGTCCTCTCGCTGCAGGGCGCGAACCCGCCGCTGGACCTGACCCAGTACCAGATGGAAGGCTGCTTCGCCTACACCAACCCCCTCGCGTCGATCAACCAGTTCTGGCTCACGGGTGGCGCGACGAGCGTGTCGACGCCGTTCACGATCCCGAACGACAGCTCGTTCGTCGGGCTGTCGGTCTTCGGCCAGGCCTACGCCTACACGCCGGGCCTCACGACCCTCGGGCTGATCTCGTCGAACGGCGTGGTCCTCCTGATCGGCCCCCAGTAGGGATCGCCGCAGAAACGCCGGCCCCGAACGGGGTCGCGAGCACGGGCCCGGCAGATTGCCGGGCCCGTTGCGTAGGTGGTGGCCCCTCGGGGCCTGCCGCTGGGGTTCCGCCCGGGTCGGTTCCTCCTGAACGCATGCTCGGGCGGCCTCCCCGTGCCGACTGACGCAGACTTCCCGGCCCTTCGGCGTGCAGCCGTGCGCGTGGTCCGTAGACTTTGCCCCCGATGTCACGATCCACACCACTCACCGGGCTGCTGGCCGTCGCGTTCGCGCTGTCGCCGGTTCTGGCCCAGGACCAGTTCGCCAAGCAGGAAGCGACGCTCCACAAGAAGGCCGTCAAGGAGCTGTCGCGGTTCGCGAGCAAGGCGAAGTCGCGCAAGGTCGGTCAGCGCGCCAAGCAGGCGTTCGACCTCATTCTCGAGTACGACCCGGAGAACAAGGCGGCGCGCCGCGAGCTCGATTGGGTCAAGCGCGGCAAGGAGTGGATGCAGAAGCCGCCCGAGAAGCGCAAGAAGTGGCGCGACAAGTCGAGCTACGAGAACCGCTTCAAGACGATGGACGACTGGCACAAGACGTCCATGGCGCTCGGCGGACTGCACCGCGACCTCGGCCTGAAGATGCAGGAAGGCGGCAGTGGCCGCGCGACGTATCACCTCGAGAAGGCGGTCTACTACAACCCGATGGACGAGGCTGCGAATCTCGCGCTCGGCTATGAGAAGGGTGACGGCTTCTTCGGCACTGCCGAGCAGCTCGCGTTCGCGAAGCGGCTGAAAGAGATCGAGATCAAGGCGGTCGAGTTTGCGCGCCGCGAGTACCCCGTCGAGGAGCTGCCGTTCGAGGCGATGCCGATCGAGCTCGTCAACCTGATCGACCAGGCACCGCCGTGGATGAAGAAGCCGAAGTTCGAGGTGCACGGCGCCAAGACCAAGCGGTTCTGCATCTGGGTGCGCGGCTCACAAGGGCTCGCCAACGAGTGTGCGATGTGGGGTGAGCGCACGACTGATTTCGTCGAGTGGCTGATCGGGCCGAAGCATGCCAAGCGTCAGCGCTTCGTCGATCGTGCGACCAAGAGCTGGTCCTGGCAGGGCTTCCTCGCGACGCGGCGCGAGCGCGAGGAGTTCTTGAAGGCCAATCCGCAGGTGCTCAACGGTCGATCCGTCGAGGACGGCATGCGCTTCGCCAACAACAATTGGCGTTCCAAGCAGGGGCCCGCGGTGATGAAGGTCGGCTCATCGCCGCGTCGCATCCACGATGCGGTCATCTCCTACGTCGTCATGGATGGCCTGGGGGAAATGCGCAACGACGGGATCGGTCAGGGTCTGATCCATGCGATCACGTGGACGCTGAAGTCGACGTCGATCAGCAAGTGGGGCGCGCTGCCCGAGGGCACGGTCGGCGAGGACAGTCTGGCGCTGCCCGAAGGCACGAGCTGGTGGATGCGCACCGTGCGCGATCAGGCGCTCTCCAAGCAGGATTGGCCGCTGGCGCAGGTCCCGCGCGAGCGGCTGAGCCGTTTCCGCAACGACTGCCGTCTCAAGTCGTGGAGCCTGATGACGTGGATGATGGCGGCGTATCCCGATCAGTGGGTCGACTTCTTCCTGAAGTTGCCCAACACGAAGAAGAAGGTGCCGACGCTCGAAGACGTCGAAAAGGTCGTGGTCGACGTCTTCAAGAAGTCGAGCGCGCAGATCGATGCCGAGTGGCGCGAGTGGGCGCGCGGCGACAGTGGCGTCGCGTTCGGTACCGGCTATGGCCCGCCGCTGTTGCCTGAGCGGCCTAGCGACATCGAGATCACGGCACTCGAGCAGATCAATCTCATCCGGGCCCAGAAGGTCGGCTACACGTGGAAGCCGAAGTCGGACGTCACGGAGGGAGAGTGGGTCACGTTGACCGAGTGCGAGATGGATGCCGAAGCGACGCTCGGCTGTGACTTGCACTCCCAGTACGTCAGCAACCACCCCGACCTCGTCAATGACCCCGATGGCAAGATTCACGAGGAGGATCCCGCACACGACGACTTCACGCGTCGCGGGCAGCAGGCCGGTGGCGGCAACATCGTCACGAGCACGGGTCGCGCGACGCGTGAGTTTGCGCGCGATTCGGTCGATGGCTGGATGTCCGCGCCGTACCACCGCTTCCCGATGCTGCAGCACAACATCAAGCGGCTCGGTTACAGCCACGTCGATGGTGATCTGTCGGTATCGGTGCTCGACATGGGCTCGCTCGAGGAGCCGTACGATCCCGCGACTGCACCGCGCCTCGTCGTCTGGCCGCCGCCCGGGATGAAGAAGGTGCCGACGCACTTCGGCGATCCGGAGCATCCCAACCCGCTCGCGGATCAGCCCGAGGACGAGCAGGACGTGACCAAGTGTGGCTACGTGGCGAGCATCCAGCTCCAGCGCGGGGTCGCGGAGCAGCTCGGTGACTGCCGGATCGAGATCTGGGAGACGCGCAAGGGCCGTACGCCGCCGAAGAACATGGTCGCGGCTGGCAAAGAAGACTACCGCGCCTGGACGAGCCGCTGCCGCAAGCAGGTCGAGTGCTACGTGCACACGCCGAAGGTGCCGCTCAACAAGAAGCGCGACATCCGGAACGTGCTGTTTGCGCTGCCCAAGGAGCCGCTGAAGAGCGGCAAGGCCTATCAGGTCCGCGCCTACCTGCAGATCGGTGGCATGGACATGATGGCGATGATCTGGGAGTTCCAGACGGGCGGCAAGAAGCAGGGCCTCGACCTCAAGTAGCGGCCTGAACCAGGCCCCAAGCTTGCTCGGCCCCGGCCCGGGGTCCATGATCTCGGGCCGAATTACTCTATTTCTGCTTCTCTCACCCGCGGAGTGCGACTCCGCCCAGTCTCAGCCATGTCCGAACGCGTCGAAGAAATTCTCAGCTGGTACGAATCCGATCACCCAGGTGTTCTCAAGAACCTGCGGTGGATGATGGATACCGGAGCCCTCGCCGGCACCGGCAAGTTCGTGATCCTTCCTGTCGACCAGGGCTTCGAGCATGGCCCCGCCCGCTCGTTCGCGAAGAACTCGCCGGGCTACGATCCGCACTATCACTTCGAACTCGCGCTCGCCGCTGGCTGCAACGCCTACGCCGCGCCGCTTGGCTTCCTCGAAGCCGGCGCGCGCAAGTATGCCGGTCGCATCCCGCTGATCCTCAAGCTCAACAACAGCGACTCGCTCTACAGCAGCGGCGACCCCAAGCCCGCCGTGACCGGTTCGGTCAACGACGCGCTGCGCCTCGGCTGCGCCGCGATCGGCTTCACGATCTACCCCGGCTCGTGCGAGCGCAACGAGATGTACATGGAGCTGCGCGAGATCGCCGAGGAAGCCAAGGCGGCCGGCCTCGCGGTCGTCGTCTGGAGCTACCCGCGCGGCACCGCGCTGAGCAAGGTTGGTGAGACTTCGATCGACGTTGCGGCCTACGCGGCGCAGATCGCTGCGCAGCTCGGCGCGCACATCATCAAGGTCAAGCCGCCGACGGCCGACATCGAGCAGGACGCCGCGCGCAAGGTCTACGAGGCGGAGAAGATTCCGGTCTCGACCCTCGCCGAGCGCACGAGCCACGTCATCCAGGCCGCGTTCGGTGGTCGCCGCATCGTGATCTTCAGTGGCGGCGCCGCGAAGGGTACTGATGCCGTGCTCGAAGAGATCGGCGGCCTGGCCGCCGGCGGCTCCTTCGGCTCGATCATGGGCCGCAACGCGTTCCAGCGTCCGAAGGCCGAAGCGCTCGAACTCCTGAAGTCGGTTCAGGACATCTACCGCGACGCCAACTAGGGCGTTTTCGCGATCAGCTCTTGCGCGTGTCACTCAGCGCACGTGCACGACGACCGGCGTCGCCGCGGTGAGTCCGCTTCCCGGCGGCGCGACCGCGGCCTGCACCGTGATCGGCAACCCGCGCGGGGCGGTCGCCGGCACGGGGATCGTGGCCGGTAGCTGGCCCGTCCCGTCGGCGAAGCCGATGACGAGCACGACGAACGCGTTCGGGGCGATCCAGGCGTTGCCGCCGATCGTGGGGAGCATGCTCGCCGGGTGTTTCCCGAGACTTGCCGCGAGTACAGCCGGATAGCCGGGCTCGGTCTGCGCGTGGCACGTGATCGTGCTGCCCGGCTGGGCGCCGTCGCCGCGCGTCGTGGGCAGGAACGTCGGTGTGCCGGTGAACGCCGGCGTGAATTGCGTCTGCGTGTCGTGATACACCGTTGTGCCGACGCCGGCCCAGATCGTCGGCAGGGTGCTGCTGCCGCTGGTCACGGTTGATTGTGCGATCCAAGCCGTCGAGCCCGTCCCATGGATCTGCATCGCCAGGCTGCCGGGCGAGGTGGCGGGGCCCGACGGGCAGAAGAGTGACTGAGGCGGCGTGCCGATCAGCGTGGAGTCCGCGATCGATACCGTGCCGTCGAAGACCTGGACCGGAGCCTGCCCGACCCGGACACCGCAGAATCGCGAGTTTTCGACCCAGGCCGAACTGCCGTAGAGCGTCGACGAGGTGACAAGTGCCGAGGCGCCGACGACGAGGAGCACCTCATCGCGATGCGTCGGGTTCGGCTGTCCCATCGTGCAGCGGTTGAGGAACGTGTGCGACGCATTCACGTTGCATTGCTCGAGGTGCACGTCTTCGAGACTCGTCGGCACCTCGGTCGTGATCCGCGTTACGTCCAAGCTGACGACGGACAGGCTCGTCCCGGGCGCGGCGGACATCTGGAAGCGGTTCACGAGCGCCCGCCCCGGCGGCACGCCGACGAACGACAGGTGCTTCTGGAACGAATACGTGCCCGTGTAGTGCCCGCCGCCGCGCAACAGCAACGTGTCTCCGGATGCCACCGTCTGGATCGCGACTTGCAGGTCGGTGAAGTTGCCCGTGCCGTTCGGATCGACCACCCAGATCTGCTGCGCCGGCATCGCGATGGCGAGGAGAGCGAGGCTGGGCCCGGCCGACAGCAGAGTTCGCGTCATACCGTTCATGGTAGCGTGCAGCGATTGGTGCGGATGTGGATCGGGTTCGAGGCCCGCGATCGCTCGGTCGAGTGATGGTGTCGTCAATCGGCCGGCATTGACGGTGCGCCGACGGGTCGTCGTGCAGTACCCTGCAGGTGGTCGCCATGGGGAGGATCCCATCATGAAGAAGCTCACGATCGCCGGTCTCCTGCTCGCGGCCGTAGGCGTTGGTGTCGCGGCTACGGGCTTCACCCTGATGGCCGTGTCCGGTGAGGTCGCGTTCGAGACCAAGATCCCGAAGACCAAGGGCAAGGGCGCGATGCACACGAAGACCTACGAGGTCGAGCTAGCCCCCGCGATGAATCCGCTCGGCATCGACCTCGCGACGGCCGACGCCAGCTCGGGCGCCACCGTGACGCTGACCGACGCCGCCGGCAACGAGGTCTATGGGGCCACGCGCAGCGGCAGTATCGACTCGACGGGCGGCGGCTCCTGGTGGTTCACGCCGGTCACGGTCGAGAGCGCGGGCAAGCACGAACTCACCGTGCGCCTGTGGAGTCGCGGTGATGGCGCCGTGGGCATTCGCCGGAACATCACCCAATTCCCGATCGTGGTCATGTTCGCGGCCGTGCTCGCATGTGTCGCGGGGATCGGTCTCGTCGTGATTCCGTCGGTCCTGGCGGCGTTCCGCGGAGCTGCTCGCGCGGCTTGAGCGTGGAGCGCATGCGCCCGGGCGTGCTCTGCGTGGCTGGGCGGATTGGCAGCGAGTCTGCGGGCGTGCGAGAGACGATCCGCAACGAGGCCATCGCACCGCTGCTGCAACAGGTCGACCCGAACCGCATCGTCGACTTCAACCTCGAGGATTGTGCAATCGCCAACGACGAGCCGGCGGGGGAGATGCAGGTTCGGTCCGAAGACGCCCGCGGCGTTCGGGGAACGGGTGTTCGAGGTGTTGCGTCGGGACTGGCCGTGGGGTGGAGGTGTTCCGAGACGGAGATGGAGCACCGAACTGGGCTCGGTGGTCTTCCGGCCGGCTTTGACCTCGGGCAATGGACCGATCGACGTTCGTCCGCGAAGATCTTCGCATGGCTCATCGTGCGCTGACGCTGCTCGTATCGACGTTCCTGGCTGGTTGCGCCGTCACCCAGCGGCCCACGGTTTCCGAGGTGGCAGCCCCCGAAGCCGCGAAACCCGCCGATTCAGCCGCCGTCACAGTGCACGGTCGGCTCGAGGATCTCGGGAACGAGCTCACGCTCCTGCGCACGTGGGGCACGCCGGCGCAGCGCGGCTATGCGCATGGCTACCTTCTCGGTAGAGAAGTCGCGAACGTCGGGATCCAGGAGTTCGAGGCGCGGTTCTCGCGCGGGCCCGGCAAGGCGATCCTCGAGCTGGCGCGGAAGTCCGTGGATCGACTGATCGAGTATCCCGAGGACATCGCGGCGGAGATCGACGGGGTGTTCCGCGGCGTCGTCGCGAGCGGCGCGCCGCGGCACATGAAGGCGCTCGGGCGCGATTTCGATCTCGTGGATCTCAAGGTGGCCAACGCGCTCGACGTGTTCGGGCTCATGGGTTGCAGCGGGATCACGGTGTGGGGTGAACGCGCGGCGGGTGGCGGCGTGCTGACGGCGCGCAACTTCGACTGGCCGCTCACGGGTCCGCACCTGCTCGATGGCACGATCGTGCTCGTGCAGCATCTCACCGACGGCACGGCGACGGCTTCGATCACGTGGCCGGGTTACGTGCCCGTTGTGACGGGGATCAGCAGTGAAGGGGTCGCCGCATTCCTGCACGTCGGTTCGGGCAAGGTCACGCTGACGCCTGAGCCCGACTCGTGGCCGACCGGCGTCGCGGCGCGGCGGATCCTCGAGTCGGTGCGCGCGGCACACACGCCGAAGGACGCGTTTGCCAAGGCCGAGGACCTGCTGTCCTACACGAGTCCGCCCGCTGGCTTCCTCACGCGCGTCGTGCTGCCGAGCGTGCCGGCCAAGGGCGCGCCCGTCGCGGTGTTCGAGACCGATAGCAAGAAGCCGGTGCGCGGTGGTTCGGTCGAGGAGTTCTCCGTGGTGACGAACCACTTCTTCCAACGCCGAGACGGGCGTGGCTCGTCGCGCGACAGCGAACGGCGGGTCGAGCAGATGTCCGAGTGCGTGGCGGGCTGTTTCGACGGTGGCGATCAGAAGGTCTCGCCCGCCGAGGCCTGGGAGGCGCTGACCAAGGTCGAGCGTGGCGGCGGGCGGCGGTTCGGCACGCTGCACTCGCTCGTGTTCCGGCAGGCGCCGTGGTGCTTCGAGCTGCGGATCGGAACCCAGGACGAGCGCGGACGCATTGTCCCGGCGACGCAGAGCGCGCGGCGTTTCGCGCTGAAGCGCGACCAGCTGTTCCCGGCCCGGGCACCAGGCCCGGATCCGGTCCCCGTAAGCGGCTCCGGGACGGGCGCTTCGAGCGGCTCGGATGCACCCGGGGCTCGAACTTCTGGCGCCGGCCGCTAACCTTCTCGGCCGATGGCCGAACGAGTTCCACAAGCCGCCAAGGGCCTGGGCTGGGGTGTGTTCCTCGCCGGGTTCGTGCCGGGCCTGCTGCAGTTCCAGCTCGGCCAGAAGCCGCGCGCGATCGCGGCGTTCGTCAGCTGCACGGTGCTGTTCTTCCTCGGCTGGGTGGTCGTGGGTGAGCGCCTGTTCTACTGGGGCCTCGTCGTCCCGGGCGACGACAGCACGATCCCGCGCGGACTCGCGCGCGTCGGTTTCCCGCTGACGCTGCCCGAACTGCTGAACCTGCCGGCCAACGCCATCGGTGCGATCCTCGCGTTCGAACCGACCGGCAGTGCGGAACGCCTGTGGCGGTTGCCGCGCGGTATGGAGCATCTGTTCGGTTGGCTCACGGCCGCGTCGGGCATGCTCGCCGCGTTCTGGTCCGCCGCTGGGCACTGGGAGTTCCGGCTGCGGCGCGACGCGCGCGAGGGCACGCCCGCCCCGGTCGCACATCCCGCGCTGTGTGCCGCGCTGACGTGGCTCGTGCCCGGCCTCGGTCACGCCAAGGCGGGGCAGAAGGACAAGGGCATGCTCATGGCCGCGGCGGTCGTGATCGTGTTTGGGATGGGCCTCGCGTTTTCGCAGGGTCACGCCGTCGATCGCGCCAACGCATCGGTGTGGTGGATGGGGCAGAACCTGTTCGGCGGCGGGACGCTGTTCGCGGCGTTTGTCACGAGTCCGATGCAGATGGTGTCTGCGCCTGCGCACTACGACCTCGGAGTCGTGCTGTGCACGGTCGCAGGTCTGATGAATCTCGTCGTCATGGTCGATGCCTTCACCGTCGCCGAGCGCTCGGTGTTCCCGGTGCAGGTGCCGAGCGAAGGGGGCGATGGTCCGGCCATGCCGGCTACCGCGGCGCTCGCCGCCGACCCGGTCCCCGCAGCCGGCCCGGCGCCAGCCGGCGAGGAGGGCAAGGCCTGATGCTCGCCTTCCGCATCGTGATCTACCTGATCGTGCTGTTTCTGATCGCGATCGTCGTGGTTGCGCAGAACCACACGACCGCCAAAGCGACCCTGCAGGACGCTCTGCGGCGCACAGGGCGCTGGATCTGGTGGACGTTCCTGTTGCTCGTGATCATGTTCGGTCTCGAGCTGCTGTTCATCGGTTGGTAGCCCGGCAGCCCAGAAGGCTCCTCGCACCGGAATAGTCCCGCGGTTCGGTCGCAGCCTTCGGCATGCGACGCCGCCGAATCGTGCTCCTGACCCTTGCCGCGCTCGCCGTCGGTGGGGTCGTCACCGCGAGTCTGTTGGTCTGGCGACCGCTGCCCGGGTGCGCACTCGAGAACGTGCCGGAGCTCGCCGCGCCGCTGCGCAGCCAGGCCGAGCACGATCGGCTCTACGCGCAGGTGCCGTTCGTCATCGAGGCCGGTGGGCCCGCCGGCAGCCAGGATGGCGGCCGTGCGATCGTGCTCGGCATGCGCCACACCAGCGACGAGTCCGATCCGCAGATCGCCGCGCTACGTGCGCGGTTCGCGGCGTTGCGGCCCACACTCGTGCTCGTCGAAGGGCGGCTTGGCTGGCACTTCGGCGGCACCGCGTCGCTGCTGCCGCGCTTCGGCGAGTCGGGTGAGGCGGCCGCGCTCGCGGCGGCGACGGGCGTGCGCTGTCGGAGCCTCGAACCAGCAGCGAACGACGAGGTCGCGGACGTCGCGAGTGAGTTCACGCCGGCGCAGGTCGTTGCGTTCTATTTCTTGCGCGTGTTCACGAGCGAGCGCGACGCCGAGAAGTGGTCGGGGCCCGAACTCGATGCCGAGGCACTCGCACTGCTGTCGAAGCGCGGGCGGCGCACCGGGTTCCCCGAGGCCCTGCTGGATCTCGCGGCGATGGATGCGTTCTGGAACGAGCAACGCCCCGACAGCGCGCCCGCGGACTGGCGGGATCTGCCGCAGTCCGCGCTCTATCGCCAGCGCGCGGGCACCTGGCTGCAGCGCATCGCCGAACGCATCAACGCGTTTCGTGATCGCCACTTCGTCGCCGCGATTGCAGAGGGCGTCGCCGCTGGCGAGCGCGTGCTCGCGGTCTGCGGCAGCAGCCATGCGATCCTGTTCGAGCCCGCGTTGCGTGCGGCGCTCGCGCAGGGCCGGTAGGCGCCGGGCAAGGAGGGCGCCGCCGCGATCAGCGCACCGCCGCCCAGAGGTCGCCGGGCAGCCGGCGGATCGCGCCGCGTTCTGCGAGCGCGAGCAGCGCCCGCAGGAACGCCGGTCGCTCGAGGCCGCTCTCGCGTTGCAGCAGATCCGACGGGCGGGCGCCGCCGGTGAGGCCATCGACGATCGCCTGTTCGTCCGCGCTCTCCGCGAGCTGGCGGGCCTGGCCCTGTCCGGTCACCCCGAGGTCGCGCAGCAGGTTCTCGGCGTTCTCGACGAGCACGGCGCCCTCGGTGACGAGGCGATGACAGCCTTGGCTGAGGTCGCTGAAGATCGTGCCCGGCACCGCGAACACGTCGCGGCCGCACTCGGCCGCGAAGCGCGCGGTGTGCAGTGCGCCCGAGGTGCTGCTGGCCTCGACGACGAGCGTGGCGGATGCCCCGCTCGCGAGGATGCGGTTGCGCCGCACGAAGTGGCCGCGGCGCGCGCGGCGGCCGGGCGGCAGCTCGCTGACCACGCACCCGCCGGCCGCGACGATGTTGCCCGCGAGCTCGAGATGTTCGGGTGGATACAGCCGGTCGATGCCGCCCGCGAGCACGGCAACCGTCGGCGTCCGGGCCGCGAGCGCCGCGCGGTGCGCGATTGCGTCGACCCCGCGCGCGAGCCCGCTCCAGAGCACGAGGCCACTGCGCGCGAGTGCCCGCGCGAGCTGGTCGCCGGCCTCCTGACCGTAGGCCGATGGCGTGCGGCTGCCGACCACGCTGACGGCCGGCGTGGCCGCGAGTGCGTCCGGATCGCCGCGGCAGAACAGCACCAGCGGGCGCAGCGGACTGTCGTGGAGGCGGTCCGGGTAGCGCGGATCCGCGGGCGTAAGAACGGTCAGCCCGTGGCCAGCAGCCGCCTCGCGCATCGCGGTTGCGGCGGCTCGCAACCCGGGGTCGCGCAGCCTTGCCGCGACGCGTGGCGGCACGGTTCGCGGCGACGGTGGGTCTCGCAGCCAGCCCTCGAGATCGACGTCCGGGGCGAGCACCGCGCTGATCGGGCCTTCCCCGAAGCCTTCCGCGATGGCGATCTGTAGATACGAGAGCGGGTCCACGTCGTGGTTGTGCCCCGCCGACTCGTGCCGTTACACGTGGGCTCCGAGTTCTCGTCTCGCCGTGGCCGCCCGGGTCACATGGGGCCGATCGTCAGCGCGACCTCGTTGCTCGCGAGAATGCCGCCGGTATTGGCCGCGGGGTCGGCGACGAAGCCCTGCGCGAAGATCACGATGCCGGTGAGGCCCGGGTCCCGTGGCACCGCGAACGGCGCGGTCGCAACGCCGGCCGTGAGCGTGACGAAGCGTGTGGCGTCGGGTCGCACGCGCAGTTCGCAGCTCGGCAGGCCGTAGGCGGCGAGATCGAACGGCAGCGGTCCCGCCGCCCACTGCGAGTTGTCGAGGCCGAACGCAATCACTGCGGCGGCGTTCGTGGGGCCAGAGGCCGTGAGCTCGAGGTCCGGCGTCTGGCCGAGGATCGGCAGGTAAGAACTCTCGAGGGTCGCGGCGCCGACACTGGTCGAACAGTTCGGCGCGCCGGCCGTCACCCGCGCGATCGGGCCCGATCGATACTCGTAGACGTCGGTCTGCGGATTGGCACCGGTTCCGCCGATGAGGAGCGTGACGTTGCGTATCACGTCGTGGACCATCCCGTGGCTCGCGAGATCCGGCGGTCTTGGCGTGCGGTCGTCGATGCGCCAGGTCGAGCCGTCCCAGGACCAGGTCCGGGTGTCGAACGTCCGGCCTCCGTACAGAGTTGCCAGGCCATCGTTCGGCCGCGTCGCGATCCCAGCCCACGACCGGGCGTTGGGTGCGTGGCGCGGTGCCTGCAAACTCCAGTCAACGCCGTCCCACAGCCATGTGTCGCCGCGGGTGTATTGGGCGTCGAGGCCGCCGAAGAGCACGACGCCGCCACGCGCGAAGTCGGTTGCGAGGGCATGACCCCACCGTGCGCTCGGTCGGCGGGTCGTGCTGCGGCGAATCCACTGGGCGCCGTCCCAGAGCCACGTGTCGTCAAAATGCGTTTTGAGCCCCGGGGAGATGTGCGCGCCGCCGAACAGCAGCACCTGGCCCGTGGCGGCGTCGAACGCCAGCCTGCCGCC
The DNA here is from genome assembly GCA_024743115.1 of bacterium. Classification (GTDB taxonomy): domain Bacteria; phylum Planctomycetota; class UBA1135; order UBA1135; family UBA2386; genus JAGQRA01. Next base: position 20,570 of record JANSXC010000008.1, read on the forward strand.
GCCGCGTGCGGGTGGTCGGGTCGCGGGGTTGGTCGCCCGCCAGTTGACGCCGTCCCATAGCCACGTGTCGTCGAGGATGACGAGTGCGCTGGCGCCGAAGCCGCCGAACAGGACGGCGACGCCGGCGGCCGGGTCGAACGTCATGCCATGCAGGCTGCGTGGGGGAGGCGACGTCGTGGGGGTGCGCTGCGTCCAGTCGATCCCGTCGAACTCCCAGGTGTCTCCGAGTGCTGGCACGATCCAGCTGCCGCCGAAGAGCACGGTCCGGGCGCGGCTCGTGTCGTAGGCGAGGCCAGGATCACTCCGTGGCAGCGGGGTCGTCGCGGTGCGCCGCGCGGTCCAGCCGGATTGCGCCGGAGCGCCGCTCGCGAACGTCAGCGTGAGCGCTGCCACGGCGGCGGCGCGGGTGAGCAGCGAATCGGCCATCACCGGTTCATAGCCGGCGGTTGCCCCGAGGCAACCGGGCGGGGGCAGCGAGCGGGCCGCAGCGGATCAGCCGAGGCCGATCCGCCGCGCGGCGTTCAGCTGTTGTCGCCGCCGTCGTCCGACTTGTCGTCGTCGTCGCCCGCGTCGTCCTTGTCGCCGGTGGTTTCGGCGACCGCGGCGGTCTCCGTCTCCTTCTTCTCCTCTTCGGGCTTCGCCGTGAGCACGAAGTCGACGTCGTCGCCCTTCATCGTCGCGGTGATCACGAACGGAGTGTCGAGCTGGCCCTTGAGCATCTGCTCGCTGAGCGGGTCCTCGAGGTGGCGTTCGATGCCGCGCTTGAGCGGCCGTGCACCGAAGTCCTCGGTGAACGACTTGTCGATCAGCCACTCGAGCACGTCCGGCTGGACCTCGAGGCTGTGACCCTTGTGGCCGAGGCGCTCGTTCACCTTCTCCAGCTCGTTGCCGACGATGCGGTGCATGTCGTCACGCGTGAGCTGGTTGAAGATGACGATCTCGTCGAGGCGGTTGATGAACTCCGGCCGGAAGTGGCGTTCCACCTCGGCCATGATCATGTCGCGCATCTTGCTCGTGCCTGCTTCGGTGCCGGAGTTGGCGAAACCGAGTCCGGCGCTGTTCTTGATCAGGTTGGCGCCGATGTTCGACGTCATGATCAGGACCACGTTGCGGAAGTCGATGTGGCGACCGAACGAATCGGTCAGTCGGCCCTCCTCCATGATCTGGAGCAGCATGTTGAAGATGTCCGGGTGTGCTTTCTCGATCTCGTCGAGCAGCACGACCGAGTATGGCCGCCGGCGCACCTTCTCGGTGAGCTGGCCGCCCTCCTCGTAGCCGACGTAGCCCGGAGGCGCGCCGACGAGTCGCGAGGCGTTGTACTTCTCCATGTACTCGGACATGTCGATCTGGATGATCGCGTCCTCGCTGCCGAACATGAACTTGGCCAGGCACTTGCTGAGCCACGTCTTGCCGACGCCCGACGGACCGAGGAACACGAATGAACCCATCGGTCGGTTGGGGTCCTTCAGGCCTGCGCGCGAGCGGCGCACGGCCTTGGCGATCGCGGTGATCGCTTCGTCTTGATTGATGACGTCCTGGCCGAGCTCCTGCTCCATCTTGAGCAAGCGTTCGGCTTCGGCCTGGTCGAGGCGGTTGAGCGGGATGCCGGTCATCTTCGACACGGTTTCCGCGATCACCTCTTCGTCGACGACGCCGCCCGACTCGCGCGAGTTCTCGCGCTCGCGCCACTCCTTCTGGATCTCTTCCTTCTTCTTGCCGAGCTTGAACGCCTGGTCACGGAGGTCCGCGGCGCGCTCGAAATCCTGGCCGGCGACCGCCTCCTCCTTCTCCTTGTTGAGGCGGGTGATCTCGTTGTCCATCTCGCGCAGGTCGGGCGGCGCGGTCATCGACTTGATGCGGATGCGCGCGCCCGCTTCGTCGATCACGTCGATCGCCTTGTCCGGCAGGAATCGGCCCGTGATGTACCGGGTACTGAGCTCAACGGCCGCCTCGAGGGCGTCCTCGGTGTAGTTGACGCGGTGGTGCGCCTCGTACTTGTCGCGCAGACCCTTGAGGATCTCGACGGCCTGTTCCGGCGTCGGCGGCTCGACGTTGACGGTCTGGAAACGCCGCTCGAGCGCGCCGTCCTTCTCGATGTACTTGCGGTACTCGTCGAGCGTCGTTGCGCCGATGCACTGGACCTCACCGCGCGACAGCGCCGGCTTGAGTACGTTGCTGGCATCGATCGCGCCCTCGGCGCCGCCCGCACCGACGAGCGTGTGCAGCTCGTCGATGAACAGCATGACGTCCTTGGCGCGGCGCACCTCGGTCATCACGGCCTTGATGCGTTCTTCGAACTGACCGCGGTACTTCGTGCCCGCGACCATCATCGCGAGGTCGAGCACGACGAGGCGCTTCCTGCGCAGGATCTCGGGCACCGTGCCCTTGACGATGCGCTGCGCGAGGCCCTCGACGATCGCCGTCTTGCCGACACCCGCTTCGCCCAGCAGCACCGGGTTGTTCTTCGTGCGGCGCGACAGAATCTGAATGACACGTTCGATCTCCTGGTCCCGACCGATCACGGGATCGAGCTTGGCGTCGCGCGCATGCTCGGTGAGATCGCGGCCGAACGAATCGAGCGCGGGCGTCTTGCTCTTGCCCTGCGAGCTGCCCTGGCGCGAGCTGCCCTCGGACGAACCGCCGCCGATCGACTCGCCGCTGTCGCCGTCGTCCTCGTTGTTGTGCTCGGACGCGCCCAGGAACTCGAGCACCTCTTCGCGCACTTCCTCGAGCTTGACGCCGAGGTTCATGAGGACCTGCGCGGCGATGCCTTCGTTCTCGCGAATCAGGCCGAGCAGCAGATGCTCGGTCCCGATGTAATTGTGGCTGAGCTGGGAGGCTTCCTCCATCGATAGCTCGAGCACCTTTTTCGCGCGCGGCGTGAACGGCAGTTGGCCCATCGTGACCATCGAGGGACCCGTCTTGACGATCTTCTCGACCTCGTGACGGATCTTCTCGAGATCGACGGTCATGTTCTTGAGTACGTTGGCAGCGACGCCGCTGCCTTCCTGGACCAGCCCGAGCAGGATGTGCTCGGTGCCGATGTACTCGTGGTTGAACTTCATCGCCTCCTGGCGGGCAAAGCTCATGACCTTCTTGGCGCGGTCGGTGAAGCGATCAAACATGCTGTAGAAGTCTCCGCAGGCCGGGGTTGGCCCTGTTCCTAAGATCGGTTTCCTGGGGTATAGGATTTACCCGGTTTGGAGATCCAGATGCGAAGGGCAAGACCGGGGATTTTGGCCGGTTTCGCAACGGCGCGGCAGAACGGGCCCATGGCCGCGGAATCACCCGCTTCGGGGCCGATCTGGGGTGGTCGGACGGGGATGTCTCCCCGGGGGGGCGCCGCCGGGCTGACGGGGCCTCAGAACCCAAGCAGAGCGCCGAAGGCGCTCGGCGTGGTCCTGGGCAGGATTGCTCGCGAAGCGAGCAACTCCGCTCAGAGCTGGACCCGCAGCACCTCGCGCACCAATCGGGCGCGGCGCTCGTCCCGTTCGTCCGGATCGAGACGCTGGCGTGACTCGCGCTGCAGGTGACCGGGCTGTGACAGCAGCAGCGCCCGGTTGACGTCGGCGACGGTGAAGCCGGACAGGACCTTCTCCTCGAGACCCAGGCGCAGAGCCGACAGGCAGCCGAGGGACTCCTCACTCGTGAGGATCTGCGCGCGTTCGATCGTGCCGAGTGCGCGATGGATGCGATCGAGCGTGCGCGCGCGGGCGGCGCCACGCAGCAGCGCTTCGCGGACCTCGCGTTCCCAGGTCACGATGCGCCCGACCGCGAGTCGGACGTCGTCGATGATCTGCTCCTCGTCGCGGCCGAGCGTGATCTGGTTGCTGACCTGATAGAAGTCGCCGAGGGCGCGGCTGCCCTCGCCGTAGAGGCCGCGCACGGCCAGATGGATCTTCTGCGCGACATTGGTGGCGCGCTCGATGTCCTCGGACCAGACCAGGCCGGGCAGGTGCAGCATCACGGACAAGCGCAGGCCGGTGCCGGTGTTGGTCGGGCACGACGTCTGGAACCCGAACTCCTCCGACCACGCGATCGGGAGCCGCTGCATCAGCGCGTCGTCGAGGCGCTCGGCGCGTCGCCAGGCGCCGTCGAGTTCGAGGCCGGACTCGAAGACCTGCATGCGCAGGTGATCCTCCTCGTTGACCATGATCGCGACGCTCTCGTCCGAGTCGATCGCGGCGGCCCGCGGCCGGCGGCTCGTCGCGAGTTCGCGGCTGATCAGGTGGCGCTCGACGAGCACGGAGCGTTCGAGTTCGTCGATCGAGTCGAGGTCGACGATCGCGAGCTGCTCGGGCAGGCCCGGCTTCTGCAGGCGGTCGATCACGAAGTCGCGCAGCTGGCGTGCCTGCTCTTCGGCGAGCTGCGGGCTGAAGTGGTAGCCGACGAGGTTGCGCGCGAGTCGCACGCGCGTGCAGATCGCGATGTCACTGTCGGGGCCCGAACCGCGCAGCCAGGCGCCGCCCTGGAACTCGGGCGCGCCAGATTGGTCGGAGCCAGACTCGTCGAAGTCCGACGCGTCGAAATCGGTGTCGTCGCCGTTGCCGCTCACGAGTGGGTGCCCTCGCTCGATTCGCCGCGTTCGAGCCGCCGTAGGTCGTCTCGCAGTTTTGCGGCTTCTTCGTAGCGTTCGCCGCGGACCGCGTCCTCGAGTCGTTGGCGCAGTTGCGCGAGGTCGCGTTCGTCGGTCGCGGGTGGCGCGGCTGCGAGGCGGCCCGGCAGACGGCCGCGATGGCTCTGCGCTTCGTGGATCCGCTGCAGCAGCGGCACCAGGTCGTTGCGGTAGGTTTCGTAGCAGCGCGGGCAGCCGAGGCGCCCCTTGCTGCGGAACTCGCTGACCGTCATGCCGCAGCCCGGGCACGCGTCCGCTTGCTGGCGTGCCGCCCCACGCCGTGGCTTGCCGGCGCTGCCGGTTTCGGCCGCGCTGTCCTCATTGCCCGCTTCACTGCCAGCCGCACTTCCGGCCCCTGGCGCCTGCAGGCCGCCGAGCAGATCCTCGAGGATCTCCGCGGAGAACTTGGGCGGCGTCTTCGGCTGCGCGACACCGAGCTGCTCGGCGCAGGTCGGGCACAAGTGTTGTGATCCGGTCACGGCGCCGTCGTCGAGGTCCAGGATCACGACCGATGCGAGCGCTGTCTGGCATGCGGAGCAGTATTGCATCGTGCTACGGACTCTACCCGGAGGTCCGCGACGACGCACTACGGAGCCAATCGTGGAACGCCAGGGCGCGGGCGCGGAAGTTGGGGAACTGATCGAACGACGCGAACCCCGGACTGAACAAGATGGCGTCGCCCGGGTTGGCGGCCCGGCGCGCGGCGCCGAGGGCGTTGTGCAGGTCGTCGTGCGTGGTCAGCGGCGGGTTTGCCGGGGTGGGGGGGGCATTGGTTCCGCCGGCTTCGTCCGCAGTCACAGCCCTGGCCGGCGCGCCCCGCCAACTGGCCGCGAGGGGATCGGCGGCGTGGCCGAAAACGTGCGCGCTGGCGCAGTGTGGTGCGAGGGCGGTGACGACGGCGGCGAAGTCGTCGGACTTGCTCTTGCCGCCGCCGACCCAGTGGATGCGGGTGTGCTTGCCGGTCAATGCGGTCAGTGCGGTCCGGGTCGATTCTGCGGCGGTGCTCACGGCGTTGTCGTAGATCGTGACACCGTCGAGCTGCCGGACGCGTTGCAGCCGGAACGGCAGCGGTGCAGCCGTGGCGAGAGCGAGTCCGACGCGATCGGGGGCGGCATCGACGCAGTCCGCTGCGGCCGCGGCGGCCATCGCGTTCTCGACCTGGAAGTCGCCCGGCTGTTGCAGGGCATCCCGGTGCAGGATCGTTCGTCTCGGGCGACCGCCGCGGCGGATCGTGACGAACCCGTGCTCCAACCCGACGCTGTCGGGTGCGGGCGCGGTCAAGGCGTAGCGCAAGCGCACGGCTGCCGTCGTCGCGTAGGCCGCGGCGACCGGATCGGCGGCGGCGTGCACGACGAAGCCCCGCGCCGCCCGCGCGAGCCGGCTCTTGGCCGCGTGGTAGTTCGTGAGCGAGCCATGGCGATCGAGGTGGTCGCTCGTGACCCGCGTGAAGACGGCGCCTTCGACGCGAATCGAGTCGGCCATGCGTTCGAGCTGGAAGCTCGACATCTCGACGACCGCGAGCTGTTCGGCGCGCCACGCGGCTTCGTCGGCGAGCAGGCTGTGGCCGATGTTGCCGCCGAGCAGCGCATCGAACCCGGCGCGCTGGAGCGCGCGATGGAGCATCGTCGCGGTCGTCGACTTGCCGTTGGTCCCGGTGACGCCGATGACCCGGCCCGGATAGGCGGCGAGGAACAGGTCGAGTTCCTGCGTGCGGGCGATGCCGCGTCTGGCTGCGGCCTGCACCAGCGGATGTTCGTCGGGCACGGCCGGGTTCTGGACGAAGCACTCGATGTCGTCGAGCAGGGATTCGGCCTCGGAGCCGAGATGCCATTCGACGAGCAGGCCGTGCAGGGCAGCCTGCAGCGAGTCCCGTTCGCTTCGGAGGTCCGGGCCGTCACCGCGGTCCGCGACGCGCACCCGGCAGCCGCGGCGCGCGAGGTGGCGGATCGTCTCGCGCCCACCGCCGAAACGCCCGAGGCCGTGGACGAGCACGCGGGTGCCGGCGGGCAGCTCCGGAACCGTTCGTGCGGTGCCGTTCATCGGGTGCCGTTCATCGGGTGGCGTCATCGGGTGGCGTCATCGGGTGGCGTCACCGGATGGCATTCACCGCGCGATGCGGGCGGCGTCGGCGCGCACCCGCACGTTTTCGCTGCCGGTCGGGCGGACGTCGTCCTCGACGCGCAGATCGTTTGGGGTGGCCGGCAGTTCGACCGTCGCGACGAAACGTGGTTCGCCGTGGAGGCCGCGGTCCAGCGCTTCGAGGAAGAAGTCGAGCGGGAACAGCCACGGGCTCGCGGGGGCCGGCTGCGGGATCGGCACGCTGACGGGCTGAAGCTCCCAGTCCGGCAGTCCGCTCGGCAGGTCGCGCGGCAGCGCATCGACGCGGCTCGTGCCGTAGTAGCGATAGGGCAGCGCGGGTCGGGTCTCAAGCCGGCCGTCGACGAAGCAGCGGTGCTGGCCTGAGTTCTCGATGTAGGTGCGCGGTCCTTCGCAGGCGGCTCCGGCCAGGAACGCCAGGGCCCCCAGTGCGAGGGTCGGCGCGCGGGCCGGCAGCGTTCTGGTGGCTGGCAAGGTTCTCACGAGGCGTTCTCACGAGGTTCGTCGCTACCGTGGTGGCGGCAGGAAGAATGGCGGAGAGGGGGGGATTCGAACCCCCGGTACCGGGAAACCGGTACGTCGCCTTAGCAAGGCGGTGCAATCGGCCACTCTGCCACCTCTCCGCAGGGAAGCCGCAGGCATTCAAGACGGTGGCGTCGGCGGCGTCAATAGTCGGGCGTGTTCTTGGGGATGTCCCGAAATGGGGCATCCCGCGACCCGAGACCTGGGCCCAAAGGCTGATCTGCCGAACCGGAACCAAGAGTCATGCCGATCGACTACCAGACTTCGGGCCCGCTGATTCGCGTGCGGAATCGCGGCGGGATCACGCAGCCGTTCGCCACCGGAATGCTCGCGACGAGCGTGCTCGTCACGGGGGTTGCCACTCCCCTTGCGTTCGAGCTCGCCGCGAGCATCGCGGACGACCTGCGGCGGCGCCAGATCGAGGAGATCTCGTCGGACGAGCTCGTCGAGCGTACGGCTCTCGAACTCGAAGTGCGCGTCGGCGCGGTGGCCGGCGAGCGCTTCCGGGCGTGGCACGCAGCGCGGGCGTCCGGACGACCGCTCGTGCTCGGGCTGTGGGGGGCGCCGGGAGTCGGCAAGTCGGGGATCGGCAATCGCGTGGCCCTGCGGCTCGGGGTCGATCGCGTGGTGCCGACCGATGCGATCCGCGAGACGCTGCGCACGGTGGTGCCCGAGTCCGTGCTGCCAGAGTTGCACCTCGCGGCGCACGCGGCCTGGATCGACCCCGCGGCACCGGGCTCGGACTCGCCGTTCGTACGGCAGGCGCAAGCGGTCGGCGGTGCGGTCGTCGCGGCGCTCGATCGAATGACGCGTGACGGCCGCAGCGTGCTCGTCGCGGGGGCACACTGCCTGCCCGGCGATCTGCGAGCCGGGCTCGCGGAGCGCGGTTCGAATGCGGTCGTCGTCGAGCTGCTGCTGACGCTCGACGACGAACGGTTGCACCGCGCGCGGATGCTGCGGCGTGCGCGTTCGGCGGCGGCCCGGCCCGGCGCCCGCCACCTCGATCACTTCCCCGCGATTCGCGAGCTGCAGTGCGCGCTCGTCGAGCAGGCGAGGTCGGTGCGGGTGCCGTCCTACGACGTCGCGGGATTCGAGGGCCTCGTCGAGGGCATCGTCGACCGCTACGTCGCGGAAGCGGCTCCCGGCGGGGTCGTCGTGGGCGCGGATCACGCGTAGACGCGCCCGCGAAAAGTCGAAGGAGGGCGAACAGCTGGCCCGGGCGCGGCACTGATCCGTGCATGCGCAGTATCCACTTTCGGTTCGTCCTCGGGCTGGCGCTCGCTGCCCTGCTCGGCTTCGCGTTGCCGGCCCAGACCGTGGCATGGGCCTGGTTGGCCCCGACGGCGGCGGCCAACAGCTTCACGCCGGATGCGGATTGGCAGTTCAACTCCGCGGGCGGAACGATCACTGCGACGCGCTTCGGCGCGACGCAGAACCGGTTTGCCGTAACGTTTCCCGGGGCGGCGCCAGCGGATGGCATCGTGCTGGCCAGTGCCTACAGCGGCTTCCACACGATCACCGTCGATTCCTGGAGTGCCGTCGGCAGCGACGTGCGCGCGATCGTCTCGTGCTTCTTGCCGAACGGCGCGCCGGCGGACAACGCGCCGTTCACGATCCAGTATCGCCGCCGCGGTCACCCGTTCGGCCGCCAGGCGCACCTCTGGGCCAACTCGCCGACGTCCGCGAGCTACACGCCGAACCTGGCCTACAACTGGAACGGCACGACGAGCCCGTCGACGATCTCGCGTTCTGGGCCGGGGGTCTACGTGGTGCGGGTGCCCGTCTTGGGCAACTTCGCGTCGAGCAAGCGTGGGCACGTGCAGGTCTCCCCGTACGGCAGCACGCCGTATCGCGCGAAGGTGAGCTCCTGGGGGCCCAGTGGCTCGGATCTCTTCATCACGGTCCGGACGCACGATCTGGCGGGCAACCCCGCCGACGCGCGCTTCACGTTGCATTACTGCGAGCAGGCGGCGCCGATCAATCCGAAGATCGGCTCGGGGGCGTTCGTGTGGGCGAACCTGGCGTCGGGGCCGTCCTACGCGCCGAACCCCGTGTTCACTGATGGCAATGGCGCGCTCGCTCCGCGCGGTGGTCAGCGGGTCGAGTGGATTCATACCGGCTACTATCGTGTGCGGCTGCCGGGCTTGCCGCCGGCCGGTAGCTCGAACGCCCTGGTTACCGCGTACGGCAGCGGCAGCCACTACGCGACGATCGACGGGTGGGTCGATGACGGCCGCGGCGGGACCGAGGTCTACGTCAACACCTGGGACGGGTCGGGCACCCCGGCCAACGCCTTGTTCAACTTGCTCTACCTGACCAGCAAGCCAACCGATGACGCCGCCTGGGCGTGGATCAATCCGCTCAATCAGCCCAATACGTTCCAGCCGTCGCCGAGCTTCTCGTACACGCCGAACGACGAACCGATCACGGTGCAGCGGGATCCGGCGGCCGCCAACCGGTTCCTCGTGACCTTCCCGTTCGACTCCGCGCTCGGGATGCCACATGTCTCGCCTTACAGCGGCAATCACGCGGCCGTCGTGTCGCTGGTCGGGTACTCGTATGACTCGGCGCGGATGTCACTGCAGGTCGATCTCTACGACGCTGCCGGCGGTCCGGCTGCCGATGCGCCGTTCACCGTGCACGTTCGGCGGAACGGTGATCTCGAGTCGCGGCATGCGTATCTGCGCGCGAACCAGCCGACCGCGACGGGCGCCTATCTACCTTCGGCGCCGGTATGGAACGGCAATCGCCCGAGCCCGAGTGTTCTGCGCCTCGCACGGGGCCACTATCGCATCACGCTACCGGGTCTCGGCGGCTCCTCGACCGAACTCGGCAACGTGCAGGTGACCCCCGAGTCGACCACGATGCGCCGCGCCCGCGTCGAGAGTTGGACCGTCGTCGGCAATGACGTGCAGGTTCGCGTGCGCTGTTCCGACGTGACGGGCGCGCCGGCGGACTCGATCTTCCTGCTCAGTTATGCAGAGCGCGCGGCCGCGATCGCACCGCGCCTCGGTTCGGGCGCTCACGTGCTCGCCGATCAGCCGTTGACGACGTCCTATGCGCCGAACGTCGCCTACACTGACAACAACAGCCGCAACGGACCGTTCAACGGCGAGCGGGTCACGCGGTTGGCGCCCGGGGTCTACAACGTGCACCTGCCGAATCTCACGCCGAGCGACAGCTCGAACGTGATCGTCACGGCGTTGGCCAGCAACGGCGACTACGCAACCGTGTCGAGTTGGTCCACGGATGGTGGCAGCGGCACGTTTGTGTATGTCACCACGTTCCGCGCCGATGGCGCCGTGGACGACGTCGCGTTCTCGCTGCAGTACGTGACGGATGAAGCGGCTCTAACACAGCTAGCGTTGACCGACCCGTACGGCTTGGCCTGCAATGGCCCGACCATGAGTTCGGTCAACCGGCCGCTGCTCGGCTCGATGTGGGATCTGACGCTGAGCAACCTGCCGCCGTCGTCCACGATCGCCTTTCTGCAGTTCGGCCTCGGCCAACGCTCGTTGCCGATCAGCCCGCTCGCGCCCGGCTGCCGGCAATACACGAGTGGTGACGCGGTGGTGTTGCTGCTGTTGCCCGTGCCGTCTCCGGCCTATTCGATCGCGATCCCGGCCCACCCGTCGTTCGTGGGGCTGCAGCTGTGGACGCAGGGCGGCGCGCTCGCGCCCGTGAACGCGCTCGGCATCGCCGTCAGCAACGGCTACGTCGGGGTCATCGGCGACTTGTGAGAGTCGTCGGCGACGGGTGGCTGGGTGCACCCGTCCGTTTGCCGCAGGTGGGCGCTACTCGCCGCGATGTTGGCCGGGTTGGTTGTGGGGTCCCGCCGGCGTGCGCGAGTCACTCTGCTCTCGGTTCACCTGGGTTCGCGTCGTAGCGCACGGACAACAGTCGGGTCGGTACGTGGCGGCGGCTCGCGGGGGCGTAGCGGTGGGGTTCTGCGCTGAAGAACGTGATCGATTCGCCGGCGCCGAGGGTGTGGATCTGGCCCGAGACCTCGATGCGGGCGCGGCCCTCGAGCACGTAGACGAACTCTTCGCCGGCGTGCGTGCTGAGCTCGCTCGGGCCGTGCAGTTCGATCACCGTCGGGAGGACGCGGCCCTGGGGCAGGCGGCTGCGGAGCAGGCAAAGCGGGACGAGGGCGCCCGACTTGACGGCTCGGGCCCGTTCGCGGGCCGTCAGCGGCCCCGGTTTGCCGCCAAGCGCGCCGGCAGCGAAGTCCGCCATATCGACCCAATGGTCGTCGGCGGCCCGGTGGGTGGACGCAACGACGAGGTCGTCGCCGTCGGGTTCGGCCAGACGCTCGAGATGAACGCCCAGCACCGTGCAGATCTTCAAGATCGTCAGCGGGCGGCTCGCATGGCCGGCCTCGGCCCGTGAGATCGAGTTCTTGCCGATCTCGGCGCGCGTCGCGAGCTCGCGGATCGAGATCCCCTGCTTGGTGCGCAGGCGGCGCAGACGGTTGCCGACGACCTCGTTGCCGATCTGGTCGACGACTCGGGCGACCTCCTGCAGGCGACTCAGGAGCTGGGCGTCGTTCGGGGGCGTGGTCATCCGTGCGCGAAAATCTGGGTATTGTCTCTCTGTGGGGACAGTCCCCACGTAGATCATGTCCTCATTCGGACCGAGTCCCTGGTCCTTCACGAGTAATCATGATCGATAACTGCTGCCGTCGAAACCTCCTACAAGGATTCTCCCAGAGTCTTCGCGCGCCGCATGCGGCGCTGGTGCTCGGTGCGGTCCTGGTCCTATCACCGGCCGACAATCTCGCCCAGGAGGCTGCCGACCGGCCGGCGCCGAAGATCGCCGTACGGGCCGTCGTCCACCCGGGCATGGAACTGATCACGATCATGCTCTGGCTGGCCGGGCGCTATCCACCGCCCGTCGACTCGCTCTACAAGTCCGCGGTCTGGTCGCACTTCCGCGAGCATCGCGACCACCCCTCACTCGCGACCGTGCGGGCGCCGAAGTCGATGTATCCGGACTTCACTGAGACCGGTTGGCTGCTCGCGGGCGGCCCCGACGAGTGGCGCGTCGAACTGCCCGAGAAGTGTTCTTGGTATGCCGTGATCGGCAAGGCTGAGACCGCGGCGATCCTGCGCGCCGCACCCCGGTTCGCGGCCGACACAGACTTCGCGGCGTTTTACCGAGCGCAGGCCGAGCGGTTCGGTCGCTGGCAGTCCGAGATGGAGGGCATGCTCGCGGAGCACGAGGCGCTCGATCGACTCGATCGGTTCTTCCGGTTCGGTTCCGACCGGCAGCGACCACAGGTCACGGTCTGCCTCGAGCCGCTCAACGGCTGGGGCGCGCACGCGATCCTCTTCGATTCGCTGAAAGGCGAGCCGAATGGTCGACGTGTAACGTTCCAGATCGGTTCGTCCGGGGCTGCGACGTTTCCGGATAGCGAGCTGCAGTTCCGCTCCGCACGCTCGATGCTGGGCACCGTCTGGCACGAGGGCAGTCATGTCTACCTGAACCCTGCGATGCGAACGCACGCGGCGCGGATCGATGAGATGAAACGGCTCTTCAACTCGCACCGTCTGCGATCTCAAAACGTGACGACCTGGTCCTACTGCCTGGAGGAGAACATCGTGCGCGCGTGCGTTGTCGCGATGATGCATCAGGAGCGGGGCCGCGAAGCCGCCGACCGCGAGATGCGGACTCAGGTCCAGCGTGGCTTCCTCTACGTGCCGCTGCTTGCGCGTTGCATCATCGACGAGTATGTGCCGGGCGCGGAGCGCTACACCGACTTCGATGCGTTCGTGCCGCGATTGCTCGCAGCGCTGGACGAGCTCCGCAATCCCGGCGAGGCGCCGCCCCCACCGCCAGGCAAGTAGTGCTTCATCGTTTCATCCGATGCAGGATCGCGGCGCCGACGGACAGCACGGTGAGGCAGAGGACGCCGGTGGTCGGGTATGCATCGACGCCGGTGAGTGCGCCCGCGAGCACCATGCAGAAGGCCAGAGCGTAGAGTGCCGTGAACATCGGGCCGAGCCACGCGCCGCGCCGCAGCCCCACGATGCCGATCACGATGTTCAGCGCGCCGGCACCGAACGCGATCCAGATCCACGACGGCATTCGGTCGAGGCTACTGAGCGGAGTCGCTGCGATCGCGAGGCCCCATAGGATGATCGTCCAGTTGACGAGGCGGACGGGCGACGATTCTGCGGGTGGAGGCATGCGCTGGCGAAGGATGCCTACCAGTCTACGTTGCGTCGCTGTGACGGAGCCCGACGATGCTGCGTTCGGACCGTGGCGTGTTTGCCGGGTGGCGCCTGGCGGCTCTCCGCCGTCGGCTACTCGTCCGAGGGCCGGGTGGCCCTGTCCGATGGCGGGCAGACGACGGTTTGATCCGCGCAGTACTCCGGCATCCAGCAACCGACCCCCGCGGGGCAGACCTTCTCATGATCGCCGCAAACCTCTGGCGCGAGGCAGTTGCAGCCCGTGCAAGCCGCCGCGTCGTTCTGGGTCGTTGCCCAGGACGGGCCAACGTTCGCGATGGTGGCCGTGACGAGACCGGCGAGGGCGCCGAACAGGAGGAGGTTGCGGGAGGCCTTACGCATGTCGTGTATCAGGATACCGCGGCGGGAGGGTGTCGTCTCGGGCCGGGTGAATGAGATGGCTCAGGTCACGGCCGGGGCGGAGTCCCCACCTTGGCGGCGAAGTTCACGGCCATCCAGTAGCGGAGCATGACGGCGAAGAGCGCGCCCTTTCGAGGACTCTCGCCGTCCGCGAGTTCGGGCGTGGTCCTGAGCAGGTTTGCTCGCGAAGCGAGCGGCCCTGCTCAGAAGGTCCAGATGGCCTGGAAGTAGAAGTAGTTGGTGTCCGTTCGGCGGCCGAGCGTCGAGGTCTCGCGGAAGGTGTCGCCGCTGAAGTAGACGGCGCCGCCTTCGAGGCGCACGCTCTTCGGCGCGACGTCCCAGCGAACACGGCACTCGACCTGGTCGCCGACGTCGCCGCCAGTGCCGGTGGTGTCGCCGGCCTCACGCCAGCCGTCGGCTACCGAGTTGAGGCGCAGGGTACGAGCCGCGACCATGACGGTCAGGTCCTGCACCGGCTTGAAGGACACGCGGACTTCGGGCGACACGATGTTGCGCCGGCCGATGGCCCCGTAGATGCCGGTCGGGCCGTACTCGAAGCGGCGCGCCCCGAACAGCGTGTCGAAGCGGTTCCAGTCCGGATCGCCGGTGTCGTTGCCGCTCGCAACGTCGAGCGCGAAGCGCAGCTTGGGCTTCATCGCGCAGTCCCACTGCTTGCCGATCGAGCCATGCGCGAAGTACGCAGACACGTCGGTCGTGCCGCGGCCGCCGAACTGGTAGGCGACCTCGGCTTCGCCGAAGATCTTGCCCGGAGCGGCTGGCACCAGGTAGCGGAAGCCGGCGGTGCCGAGGTCGCGCGAGGTGCGGCCGACACGGTGGTCGTTGAGGCCGAGCAGGTAGACCTGTGCGGTGGCGCGCTCGTCGATCTTCTGCGTCGCGTGGGCGCCGTAGAACTGGAAGTCGATCGACTGGTTGTCGAAGTCGTGCTCGTTGTCGACGAGCAGCGTGCGGTTGCCGGGGCGGCGGTTCGTCGGCGTGTTCCAGAACGCGCCGGCTTCGTAGTCGCCTTCGCCCTCGTAGTCCCAGCGCACGCCGTTGAACGAGTTGATCGTGTTACGGTAGCGGTTGCGGGCGCTCAGGCGGCGGCTGCCGATGTCCATCGTGTAGCGGCCCAGCGTGACGCTGTGGCCTTCACCCAATTGCCAGTGCACGTTGGCCTGCAGCACGTCGAACGTGTTGACCGTCGTCGTGTTGGCGAACGAGTTGAACTTGGTGCCCCAGGCGCGGGCGTCGATACCCTCGACGGTCACGCCCCAGTCGCCGCGGGTGTAGTCGCCACGCAGGAGCAGGCGTGAGAAGACCTGGTCCTCGGTGTTGCGCGTTCCGCCGGCACGGTACTGGCCGTCGAGGCCTTCGTAGCGGATTCGCTCCTGGCCGCTGAAGCGGATCGAGTCCGGGGTGCCGAGCCATTCGTCGATTCGGAACGGTCCCTTCGGCGGGTCTTGCGCCAGCAGTGTCGAGCAGGAGAGGGTGAGGGCGGTCGCGCCAGCCAGCAGCTGGCCCGCCGAGGTCGCGGGTCGGTTCATTTTCGGTCGTAGCGAGGGGGAGAGGGGAATGGTCTTCGCTCGCGCGGAGTTCGCACACGAACGACTCGGTGGCGCGGCAGACGCCGCCGTTGCTTGCGGTCGCCTGCCAGCGTGTGTCGGTGGTGGGAGCTGCGGACCTCGGGCCCAGGGCAGCCGGGTCTGGTCGGGGTGGTCGGTGCAGCGTCGCCGGGTTGCTGCCGGGGCGTGATGCGTGCGCACCTGGCCCTTCGGGCGGTGGGTAGCGACTCTACCGGTAACGGCTGCTGTGCCAGTCAGGTGTGGATCTTGCATCGGGTGGTGTCGTGGTCGACTTCGTCGACGGACACCACGCTCTGCGATCTGCACTCAGGTGTAGATGCAGCACGACCGTGCCACCGCCAACGAGGCTCCGGTCGATCAAGTGAAGGAGTCACCCCACTGCGACATGGTGACGAGGTTGGCGTTTGAGATCAGCTGCCGCACGATCGGGACGCTAGCCCGGATCGGGCGAGTGTCCAGAGCCGTTGAGAGAACGGGACATATCGCCGTGGCCACAAATCGGCCCCGATATGGGGCCCTTTGTTTGTCAGGCAGTTCCAGAAGAACGTGCAGCCTGCTCTCCAGTTGGCCGACCTGGACCGCGGACTGATCGGTAGCCGTCTAGGATGCGATCCATGATCGACGTCATCGGTTTGGCGCTCAGCTTGGCGTCTGGGTTCCTCCAGGAGCCGCAGGAGGACGCTGGGAGGCGGTTGCTCGCGGTCGTGCCCGATGCGGTTGAGTTGTCAGCATCTGATGACCGGCCGCGATCGAGAGTCCTGTTCGGACGCAACGGGAGCTTTGCCGTCTACCGGGCCTACCGCGGTCAGCGCCTTGTTGCGATGGATGGTGCGCGAGAGCTCGGCACGTTTCGCCATCTGGATGAGCCGGAAGCGGATGCGGGCCGCAGTCACTTCGTGTTTCGCGCTGGATACCAGGTTGAGCCATCGCGGGATGGATGGCGACTCTTGTCCGGTGACGGTGTTTCGACCTTCGAAAGCTGGCTGGGGCCGGTTGCCGTCAGCTCTCGCGGTGAGCTGGCATTCTGGGTTGAGCCCGGTTACCGGGGCTTGGTGCATCCCGATGAGGCTCGCGACGTGAGTTTGCAGGTCGGAAGTTTCGCGTCCGAGGTCCTTCCGAGCGCTGTATTGACGATCAAGCCGGAGTTCTCGCTGGATGGTCGGACGTGTGTGGCGGTCAGTCGCGTCCGTGATCGCCGACAGGTGGTTCTTGTGGAGGACGGGAAAGCCTCTTTCCACCCGAAGAAGTTCCTGCACGTGCAGGATATCGCGCTTTCCGGCGACGGCTCGGCGTGGGCGCTGACAACTGTAGTGGCCGGACACCCGGTTCCTCCCGGGGTTGAGATGCCTGCGGGCGTGCGGGCAGGCAAGTGGCGCGTCTATTACGGGCGCGAGCGGTTGGGGATGGATTCCGATGCCGCCTTCGGCCCCGTCCTTTCGAGCGATGGCAAGAGGTGCGTCTACCGTTTCCTGGATGACCGGCGCATGGGGGTCGCTGAGCGAGGTCGTGGCGTTCTGGCTTCAGGCGAGGAGTTTGTTGGTCGCATCTTCCTCGACGAAGGCCGTGGCCGACTCGCGTTCGTGGTCAACCGCGGCGGCGAAGTGGGACCCTTTCGGCGTCTGCTCCGGGACAGCGAGCGATACGTCGAGGGTGGCAAGTGGAGTTTGATGTTGATCGGACCCGACTCTCAACAAGAGTGTGTCCTGGATGGGGGCGACCAAGTCGGCGAGGTTGCGTTCTCTCCGAGTGGATATGTCGCCGCTACCTACCGGGTTGGTCAGCACTGGTTCCTCTCGGTGAAGGGGCGAACGTTTGGTCCGTTCGACGATGCGGGTGGCATCCAGTTCACAGGGAATCCGGAGCGCGTTGCGTTCGGGGTTCGTGTGGGACGGGAGCTTCGTTGGAGAGTCGAAGCGCTGAACTAGAGTTGGTGAGCCCGTGGCTGGGTCACCCCCTTCCCCGTTTCTTGCCCTTCTTGGACATCCCTGAGACCACATGCCACTCCCTGACTCGATTCCGAAGCAAGGAGTGAAATGGCGGAGGGAGGGGGATTCGAACCCCCGGTCGGCTTGCACCGACGCCGGTTTTCAAAACCGGTCCATTCAGCCGCTCTGGCATCCCTCCGATATCGCTGTCCGTTACGAAGCCTAGTGTTACGCGTCTCACCTGTCTAGCTCCTTTGCCTGTGACCCTCTCGTGGCATCACATTTGGCATCACTGCACCCCTGGAGTGTAACGTTGGCATCATGAGGAGACCGGATGCCAATGTGCAGGCCGAGCGCCTGCGTGTCCTGGCGGAAACACCGAAGGACGTGATCGTTCATTGGGTCGAAGGGACCGCGACCGTCGACGGCTACCAGGCACAGGTAGCAACGAGAGACGGAGCGATGTGCGGCCCGCGGCGCGACACCTACGGCGAGGCCTTCGTCGACGCCGACCGACTGCGCATCGTCGCGCGGGGAGCGTAGCCCATGCGCACTCCACTCGACCCGAAGGTGAAGGCGAAGCGGCAACGCATCCTCAAGCGCGTTCCGCAGCACGTCACCGTCCGCTGGAAGCCGGGCACCGCAGAGGTGAAGGGCTACCGCTGTCAGGTCACGATCGCGAAGCTGCGTTCGAACGGCCCGTGGCGCCAGACGGCCAGCGAGGCGTTCGCGGACGCGCAGGAGAAGCTCGCGAATGGTGAGGCCATGCCAAAGCGCGTCGTCACGATCGGCGCCGCGCACGAAGCAATGGTCGACGAACTCCGCGACATCGTGCGACCCGGCACCATCCGCTTCTACGAGCAGCAAGCGAGCGGCGTGTTCCGCTACATCGACCAGAACCTCGAGCTGCAGGCGATCACTCCGACCGTGCTGCAGCGACTTGTGTCGCTTGCCCGGCAGGGCGGCTACTCGCCGCGCACCGTGCTGCACTACCGCGTCTGGCTCAACCGGCTGATCCGTTGGTCCGCCAAGCGGCAGCGGCGTTGGTTCCGTGGCGAGAACCCGATCGAGGATGTCGAGTGGCCGACCGCGGAGGATCCGCCGGCTGACTACTTCTACGAGGAGGAGCTGCGCGCCATCCTCGATCGGATCCGTGCAGAGGATCCCGAGGCCTACGACGTGGTCCTGTTCATGGCCTACACGAACCTGCGCGTCTCTGAGGTCGCGCGGCTGCACGAGTCCCAGTTCGACATGCGAGGTGGGTTCTTCACCGTGCGGCGGAAGCGCGGCATCAAGCGGAAGGCGATCGTCGCCGAGGTTCGAGCGGCAGTCGAGCGGCTGCTCGAGCGCGCTGGTCCGAACGACGGGTTCCTCGTCGAGCGGGCGCCGCGTAAGAACCGCACCGATGAGGAGCAGCGCGCTGCGTTCGTGAAGAACATCTTCAAGCGCTGGGCGATCAAGCTCGGCGACCGTCGGTTCCATGCCCACGCGCTGCGGCACACGGCCGGCACCGCGGTCATCCGCCACGGCAGCTCGACGCTTGAGGCACAGCGCATGCTCGGCCACGCGTCGTCCAAGACGACCGAACGCTACGTGCATCTCGTCGAAGAGGACGAACGTCGCATGGCGGCGCAGCTGCGCTACCTGCCCGGTGGGTCGGAAGGCGAGGCGAAGCACGGCTAGGTCGGTTCCTTGGGCTGCAACGTCAGCACGATGCCGCCCTCGCGCTCGTTGGCGGCGACGTCGAACTGATCCGACGGGAACGTGAGGATCTCCTGGTCGGTCAGCGCGATCGTTCCACCGTGCTTGCGGAGGACAATCGCGAGCAGCTGCAGAGCGGGGAAGGGCTTGCTCAAGGGTTCGCTCACGCTGCCACCTTCAACGCCAGGTCACAGAGCAGCAGCGGGAGGCGGCGGAATGCGTCGTATGCGTTGACGGTCCGCGTGATCTCGCCGCGCCTGCCGTGCTGAACTAGGCGCGCGTAGATGCCGCCCTCGTCGCTGCTCAGCGCGAGGCGGTGCATGGGCATCGTTCCGTCAGGCAGTTCGCCACACACGAAGCTGAGCAGAACGTCGACCAGCCGCAGGTCTTCCGAGAAGCGTGGCGGGAGCGAGAAGCGCGTTGGCTCGACGCGGCATCGATACTTCGCGGGCGCTTGCCAGCGGATGCCTTCGTTCGTCTCGACCTCGGTCCAGCCGAGCAGCTTCGCGATCCGAGAGTCCAGGATCGGGCCCGGTTTCAGCTCGGTGTCACACGCCATCGTTGTCGTCCTTCGAGTGCTGCAGCACCCAGTCGAGCACCTGGATCGCGAGAACCTCGTCCTTGTTGATCTTGGCGCGGGCGCGACGTGCTACCTCGAGCAGGGACTCGGGCAGCACGGGGCCGCCCCACGGGACAGGCCGCACGATGCCGTTCACGAGCTGGCAGGGCAGCGTGTAGTCGGAGACGGGAAAGGAATGACCCTCACCGGATCGCCTCTCAGCTGCCGCAGGCTCGACTCGAGCGACAACTGCCGGTGAGGGTCGGGTTTCGTTCGGAGCCGGCTTCATGCTCGCCTCCGGTTCTTCGCGCGTGGGTTGACCACCGTGCCTGCGAGCGCTGCCCTCGTGAGGCCGACGATCTTGGCCGACGTGCTGGTCTGGTTGTCCGCCTTGAAGTTCTCGAAGTCCGTCCTGAGCATCAGGAACAGGTGCGTGCCCGGGACGTCGAGCATCGAAGGCAGCTTCCCGCGTCGTGACAGCCGAACCACCTTCGATGGTTCCATGCGCAGGATCTTCGCGACCTCTTCGTGCGTCATGTACTCGGGGTCGTGGGGCGTGAGATCAGCCACGGGTCACCTCCGCGAGCCACTGCAGCGGCAAGTCGAGCAAACCGAGCGCCGCGGCGATCGCGATCGCCAGCAGCACGCACGTGCCCGCGCGCTCCGCGAAAACGCGCACTCTCCGGTTTCGGAAGAAAACCTGCCGGGTGGGTTCAGCACCCGGCAGGGGGGGGGGGGAGGTGCCGGAACGTAAGTCCGGCAGGCACACAACGGTCGGGCGTGGTCACGCCCTCAGAGAGTGTTCGATTATCGGAGACCTGTTCTCCCGCGATCGGCCACATGTGTCCGGCTGTGGGCATTGTGGCGGCTTGACGCGTTTGCGAACCGCCACCATTGTCGCGGCCATGCCGGTGCATCGGAGAGGACGCAGCGCATCGATCTACCGAAGGAGGGGTGGCGTCGCGTTGGCGCGAGACAACGCGACTCCTGAGCTGCCCCTGCCCGACGGCGGCTTCCGATTTCTCACCATCGGATGGCCGCAGGACGGCCGTTCTCGGCCCAGCCGTCGTGATGCCCGTCGAACGATTGCTGTGCTGCCGCGCGCGAGCCGTGTCGGCTGCGCGCGACGGAATGCTGCTCCGAAGCCTGTCCATGTGCGACCTCCATGTCCGATGGTGAGGCTTGCAGCGTTACAACAATATTCGCAGCAGTGCAACAGTAAGCGCCGCAATCTTGCGGAGCGGCGTTGCTCGCGCCTCCCGGGCGCAGTTAGGGGTAGAGGTCTCGCCCTCATGAAGGAAGACACGGAACAGCTGCGTGGCATCGGTGCTCGGTTGGCGCAGGCTCGCCACAAGGCGGGCCTCTCTCAGACCGCCGCCGCCAAGGAGATAGGCCTCGCTCGCGGCCAGTCGATCGGCGACTACGAGCAGGGCAAGTTCGACTTCCAGGTATCTCGCTTGGCCGAACTCTGTGCGCTCTACAGAGTCTCGACCGATTGGGTGCTGGGGCTGGCGGAGACACCCGAGCTTCGCGCGGCCGGTGGAGTCATCAACAAGGCCGCGGAGGAGGCTGTTCTTCGCGCGGAGACGCTGAACGAGGTGCTCGGAGCCGGGCCCGACGTCGTTTCAGAGGATGGAAGCATTGCCTTTGGTTACCCGATCCCGAGTCGCTTCGAGGTCGTAGACGACGAGGAGTGGACTTCCCGTCGCGATGCAGTCGAGCTCAAGTTCCGGAGGCTGAATCGTGGGCGCTAACAGTCACGAGGCTCGGCCGAACATCTTCGCAGGCATCATCAAGCCGATGCCCGAGCCCCGGCGCAGTCGATTGCTACCCATCTTCGGCCTGTGCGCCGGCCTGATTGTCACCTGCGTTGGTGCGACTTCCCTCTACTGGCACGGGAAGATGGCAGACATGCTTTCGTTCGACCAAGTTCTCGACGTGCTCGGCGAGGACACTCAGCCCAATCGGATTCGTGCTGCTGCCGAGAAGGGGCGCCGTCACGTCCGGACGTTCATCGCCACGCTTCGAGAGGCGCGAGAGCGTTCCCCTGAGTGCGCGGAGTCCATCGATCGGATTCTTCTTCGAGTCCATGAGGCCACAGCGGAGAAAGGCAAATGACAGCACGAATCACGGTCACGCCGAACCCCGCGAATGCGGGAGACGACATCACGATCTGCTATGACTTCTCTGGCGTGTCCGAGACCTCGGTGACCCTGAGTCTCTCATGGGATCCGCCTCACGATCCTGACTCCGTAACGCTGACGCCGGAGGACAACTGCGTTGTCGTGACGTCTAGCCCGAACACCGAGGGCCTGATCATCTCCGACAACAGCGGCAACAGCGAAGACGAAGCCGTCACGTTCTGAGCGTGCTGCGATCGCTTGTTGCAGCGCTCGCTATGGCGCTCTTGGTTGGCTGCAGTGCCTACGAGGAAGTGCGCCTCTCGACCTACGACATCGCGATGTCGATGGTCGATGAGGATCGTGAAGTAGATCCGCCCGCCTACCGGGCGTCATCGCCCCCGCAGGACCTGCCGCGATTCGTGCCCTATGCCAGGCTCTCGGGCAGCTTCCCGTTCGGGTCCAGCGAGTGGCAGATGGCCAAGCTTGCCCGCGAGTCACGAATGCGCGGGCTTCGCGCCGACCTCCTTCTCTTTCGAGAGTCGGGGTCGGTGCAGACAGGTTCGTTCTCGACCTATCTGGGACTCGGCATGGCAATGCAGGAAGCCGCGTATCGACACCTTTCGGTTGCGTGGTGCTGCCGGCTGAGTCCAGTGGAGACGGGCATCACGATTGATCGATCGGGATTGGTTCTCGCGGTCGACGCACGCGTGCACGAATCGTCCGGCCTACAAGAAGGCGACACACTGCTGAACGCCGACGGGCACCCGGTCGTGCCGGTTGACGATGTCGCCGGCTTCTCGGCCTTCGATGCCGCGCTCTTGCAGATGCGGCCTGGGCGGGAAGTTCAGCTGGTGTGGACGAGGCCGGGTAGAGGCCGCATGGACGGCACCACTGTCCTGATGCCGCCCCGGGCTATGCCCTCCACTCCCTAGGCGAGCGTGGCCGGGTAGGTAGGCGTCACGCGCCGCCGTGCTAGCGATCTAGCTCTCGTATGGCCGAAACGATCGAGTCGGTGTTCCAGTTCACGAGGCGATCGGCGGCTTCGGAGACAACGGAAGAGATCTGTTGGTTCCCCCGTGGCCGTATCGCGACGATGGGCTTGGGCTTCACATAGCTCTTCGCGATTTCGATCTCTTTCTGGATCCACTTTCGGTACGTCGCGTACTTTCCGGCCAGGATCAGAATGACGTCGCAGAACACGATCTGGTTCTGGATGGCTCGGTACAACTCCGCGTCATTCGCCGCGTTGTGGACTGGGTCGTCCTTCGGGATCGAGTAGTTCTTGTATAGGAAGTTGGGAGCGGCGTTGAGCAGTGTGACGAGGTTGTCGTAGGCGTCTCCGTAGGTCCAGGCGTGGCTGATGAAGAGGTTCCTCGATTTTAGGTTGGGCATTATTCGTCTCCCGTCGGACTGGATCGGTGAATTAGATCGGATCTCGTTCTACGAGTAGCTCGGGAGTGCCCGCCGCTTCAATGGGATCGTGCCGGGGACCAGACAGATGTGGCCGGTCTGCCTGGATTGGGACCCAGCGCCATGACTCTTCCTGTTGCCTAGAGCTCCTCGCTAGGCTGTCGCCGTGAAGCACCCCCGGAGCAACCCACCGCCCCGCAAGCGCAAGCAGCAGCGTCGAATCGGCGACCGCGTTGGCGACCTCGAGCGGAACGTCGTTGCTCAAGAGCATCGACCGGTCGCCGTGCTCGCCAACTTCTTCCGCTTCGGCCTGCCTCGATCGAAGCACGATCGTCGCTGGGCTTCCCGCACGGCGCTTGCGATGCTCCTCTTCGCACCGAGCACGCTGATCATCGGTGGCTCGATCGTTGCGATTGTCAACCTGCTCCAGGTGCAGGAGCAGATAGACATCGATCGGCAGTCCGACTACGAGACTCGAAAAGCAATCCTGCTGTCTAAGATCTACGCGACGGAACGGAGATGGCCTTGGTCTGAACCGGAGCCCGTACACTCGGATCGAGTTCGCTGGGAGGCCGCACGAAGCTATATCGCGCTGCAGAATGGTCGTGGTGAGCCTGTAGACCTGACGGGAGCGGTCATCCGGGGTCTTAAGCTCGAAGGTCGGACCGGACTGAATCTCAACGGCGCCGTACTGAACGGTGCGGTGCTTGATGCCGCGACTCTACGTGGAGTCGAGATGCAGGGGGCCTCGCTGATAAACGCGTCGCTGCGAGGCGCGAATCTCTACGATGTTGATTTAACGGAAGCGAACCTCTTCGGAAGCGTTCTTGAAGACGCAGTTTTGGTCAGCGTTAGCCTGAGGCTCGCAAGTCCTGCGTCTTCGAGCTTTCGATCGTGCGTGGTCCATGGCGTCGATTGTCGGTCGGCCGACTTCAGCCACGCGGTTTTCCAGGACCTCCTGTTTGGCGATTGTAGGTTTGGCAGTGCAGACCTCTTTGGTGCCGAGATATCGAAGTGCTGGTGGGCCGATAGCACCTACACCGACGACACGAAATGGCCTGACGGCTTCTCTCCGAAGGCGCGCGGTCTGACGCGGATCGACTAGACGAGCACCGGCGCGTAGTAGGCATCCCATGCCGCCTTGCAGAACCCCGACCCTTTGCCGAGCGAGAAGTCCTGCCCCCAGGGGATGTTCCCTAGCTCCGGTGAGATCTCCGTGAGCTGCGCGAGGCCCATGCTCGCAACCACCAGCTTGGAGGCGTAGTCGGTGGCTCCTGTCGACGATTCCAAAGGGTCAAGAGCCCCATGGCATTGGGCGCGTCGCGGCAGTAAGCGCCGGTCTAAATCAGGTGCTATGCTTCCCTCACTTGCAGTCTGATTGTCGTGGAGGAAGGATGAGGAAGGGGTCGCCTGAAGGAGTCTGCCAGTTGGTGAAGGGTGCAAGCCTCAGCGGGCGTGCAACGACTCTACTGATCGGTGCTGGATGCTCGGCCGACGCGGGTGTGCCAGCGGCGCAAGATCTGGCAGCACTGCTCAAAAAGCGGTACCCGGTTCCGTGCGCCGGTTTCACGAGCTACCTGGATGTTATGGCAGCGCTTCCGGCAGGCTATCGTAATGCAGCGATCTGGGAGCTCGTGGAGAACGCGGGATTCAAGGGGCTGCACGTGGCGATTGCCCACATGGCCAAGAAAAAGGTGGTCTCGCGGGTGCTTACAACGAACTTTGACAACCTAATAGAGCGTGCGTTCAGGCATCGTAAGGTTGTGTTCAGGTCCGTGGACTTGACGGTGCCACAGGAGTACTGGCAGGCAAGCATGGCGGATGCTGAGGTGTATCACTTGCATGGTACCCATGACGGCCAGGTGTTGATCAACACGCGGCGGGAGATGATCGAGCATTGGGGGCGGCATAGGAAGACGATGGGGCCTGTGTTCAAAGAGGCCGGGCGCGTGGGGCCCTGGATCGTTGCCGGCTATAGCGGAGATAATCCCCACGACCCGGTGATGACTCTACTTGGCCAGGTGTCTCGCTGGGAGTGGGGCCTTTACTGGCTCTATCGAGGCGAGGCTCCGCATGCCAATGTGGTCGAAGAACTCGGGGGGAAGCCTGGTGTCAGGTTCGTGCGAGTGGGAGGTGCTCAGGAGTTCTTCGAGGCGTGTGTTCTTGAGACGACCGATCTCAGCCTCGATCTTGCGCGGGAGGAGGGGCCCGATCCTCCTTCAGAGTAACGATCCGAGCAAGACCGCGAGCCAGTGGCTCACCGCGAGCCCGACCCACACAATCACGGCACCTGAGTTGCCTCGATCCTGGTTGCGCCGGCGCCCGTTCATCGGACCTTCTCGACCTTCGGCACGCTCATCGACTGGTTCCGCGCCGCAAGGACCTCAACCCAGGCGCGCATGTCTTGGAACGCCCAATCGTTCTTCGTGTCGTTCTGGATGGCGCCCTCAAGGCTCTCGATCTTCAGCTCGATGCGCTGAAATCGGAGGGCTTGGTTGGCGTCACGCTTCGCGAGGTCTTCCTGAAAGTCGCCGAGCGCCGAGGCGATCTTCCATGTCCCAGCGATCGCTGACATGACGACCGCAACGAGCAGCCCGATCGGGATGAGCGTCTGACGGTTGATGAACGGAGGGTTGGCTTCGCTTGGCATGGCTATCTGAACTCCACGGCCACGTGGCCGGTCCCCGGGGAGGCGGATCCGTCGCCGCCGATCGTGGTCACAGCGAGCACGACGTCGTCCGCGCGCGCACCTTCCGCGATAGAGATCCACGAGCTCTTCTGCAGGCCCGTCGAACCGTCGAGCGCGACCGACACCTCGGACGTGCCGATGTCCGAGTAGTTGCCGACCGTGTAGGTGTAGGAACCGTTCCGGTAGCGCACGCGCAGGCGCGGAGAGTTGGCGCTGCTGCTCGTGGTGGAGACGCGGACGATCAACCGGACCTCGGAGTAGTTCGCGAGGTCGACGAACGTCGCGATGCGGCTGCTCTTGAACCAGGCCTCTGCGACCGCCATCGACGCGAGGTTCGTGTTCGAGTTCGCGTCGCTGTGCACGTCGACGCGGTAGATGGGTTTGGCGAGCGTCTGGATCGCCTGGGCGGTGCCCATACCGAGCGTCGTGCGCGCGGCCGCGGCGTCCGCGTCGTCGATCAGCGTGCGCGCGAACGCGCTCAGCGTGGTCTTCGAGGCCGTGCCGGCTCCAGTGAAGTAGGGGACCTTGTCGGCCTCTGTCACGACCAGCGAGAGCGCGCTGAGGGTCTGCGCGATCGGCTGGAAGGTGGCTGCCGCGTAGTTGGTGACGACCAACAGCTGCGCCTCGAGCCATGCCTTGTGGATCAGGTGACTCGGGTCGGTCGGGGTGGCCGCGTTGCACCCGACGTTGCCCGTGAAAGGCCGGCTGCCGTCCGTGACGACGATCTTGTCCTGCTCGAGCGTCTTCGTGGCGTCGACGCGCACGGCCTCGGCGCCGTTCTTCCCGAGCACGACGACGAGCTCGTCGCCATCGACTCGCAGCACGCGGCCGATCACGCTTCGCCTGCGCGGTGTCCGCGTCGCTCCGGCCGAAGCACCCTCGCTGCAGGACGAGAAGATCATACGCGACGTCGTGCTCGAGCTCGGCGCTCGCGGGCCGTGCGTCGCGCTGGGTTCCATCCGCGCGCTTCCGGCCTGGCCGGCTGGTGTTCTCGAACATCCAGCGGTGCGCGCGCTCGACCCACGCCGGCAGCGCCTCGCCGTCGTCCGGCCGCGGCATGCCCTGCGCGAATCGGCGCTGCACTTGCGTCACCGAGCGGTTGAGCGCGACGCCCAGCTCCGCGAGGGTTGGTCCGCGCTTCCTCGGAGCGCGCTTCGCGGTCTTCTTCGACTTCTTGCGGCCTTTCGATGTCACGCGGCGCGCGGGCAGGAGCGCTCTTCGCTACCTGCCGGCCCGATGCGGCAGCTGAGCGGTTCCGGGGGCGGGTTCGGGGCCGAGCTGCTCACCGGAACCGGACACATGTGGCCGATGGTGGTGGAGCGCATACGGAATCGAGCCCCGGCGTAGTAAAAAAGCGGTTGGGCCGCGATCTCGAACCGCGGCCCCCCCCTGGAAGGACCCCCGCGTATGCATCCACCGCTTCTCCCCAACGAGACCGTCGTCCGCAGTGTGGCTGATCTTCTTCGATGGCCAACATGCAGACGTGACAGTCTCTTTCGGGGCCAAGCGGACAAGTCCTGGCCGGTCGAATCGAAGATCGCACGGGTCGAACCTTGGAGGGCTGTCGCAAGAGTGATATCCGACTTCAACAGGCCGGAGCAAGACTCCCTTCGCCAGGAAATCGTCGACGAGGAGAAGCGATTGTTGAATCGTTTCTTGGAGCGCGCGTCCAGCCATGCAACGGCTGGGTCTAAGATTGAGCAGCTCGCGATCGCTCAGCACCACGGTCTTCCTACTCGATTGCTCGACTTTACGACGAACCCGCTGGTTGCAGCCTACTTCGCCTGCAAGGACGAGCCAGCGATTGACGGTCGGGTGTTTGGTTTCCTTCACGACCGCGTGTCGGCTGAACCTGCGGCTGAAGCTCTCGAGGAGGATCCGTTCCGAGTGTTTCCGATGTGGATGCCTTACTTCCCGCCTCACTCGTTCCCAAGGATTGCGGCTCAGTCGTCGTGTTTCTTCGTCGCTCCGACCCCAGATTCGCAACTGGATACGGCGCAGTTCAACCACGCGATCATTCCGTCTGGTTGCAAAGCGATGATGCTCACCGAACTGGACAGGCTTGGTGTCAATGAGAGCTCTCTCTTCTCGGGCCTCGATGGCTTCGCGAGACATGTTGCCTGGGAGGTGGGAGTCAAGCCGTTGAGCGAGTTCAGATGGTGGAAGGATCGCTACGAGGAACGTCGCGATGCGAACAAGACGTCTGAAGAGGGCAGGTAGGGTCGAAGTCCCGCCGTCAAGGATCCGTTCGAAACGATGATTCTCGATGTAGAAGGATGGAGCTTCAGCGCCGGTGGAGGCATTGATTGGTGGGGCATGGCCCGAACCCTCGTGCTGTGTTTCGGTGCTTGGCTTGGCCTGAAAGGGATTAGGGAGCACAACAGACGTCACAAAGCAGACCTCGCCGAACGGCGAATCGATCGACTGGCGAGCGCATATGCAGGATGGCTTACCAACGTCCAGAAGTTCCTCGTTCATCATCGAGACGTGGCGGACTCCCGTGCTCTGGGCAGGCTTCGCCATGACAGAAGGCTGTCCGACATCCGTAAAGCGTTGTCGGAGAGCCCGGAGAGTGATCCTGCTGAAGTCCGGGATCGGATGGAGAAGAAGCACGCCGAAGTCATTGAGCGCTCCCTTGAACGGCAACGCGAGTACGAAAAATATCGTTCAGAGAGCTACGAGGGTGTAGTGGCTGCGGGGATCAAGATCGCTGTAGACGATCGCGGATCTGAACGACTCAATGCCGTGCGCGAGGTTCTCAGCCGGATCGACGATATGCTGGCCTCGGATGTCGGGGTAATCAGCGAGCACTTCGAGAAGGACAAGCGAACAGTGCTCAAGACTGCCCACGAGGTTGTCTCTCGATTCGCCACCGATCCATACTCACTCATCTAGAGGTTCGTTTCCTTGGATAGCAGCTCGATTGCAGACGCTGCGGCAGCACTTTCCGGAGCGACGTTGCGAATCTCTTCGGTCGATAGCACTCCGTCATTGTTGGTGTCGAGCGCGGCGAACGCGTCAGGCGCCTCACGCCTGAGTCGCGCGCTGCCCTCGGTCTGCAGCCAAACGTCGCCGACAGTCTCGGCGATGCGAAGCAGCCGCGCTCGACGGCGCTCGCGTTCGGGGGAGGAGCTGCACGCCATGAGCGTGAGCAGGAACAGGAACGAAACGATCGTATTCTTCTTCATCGGTCTTCTCCTTGCGGGGTGACCCAAGTGCCACCATTCCGCGCGTGTTGGCTCCAAAGCGCCCGAGCCTTCTCGTTCTCGGGATCGTGATGCAGCACGGTCGCAACAGCCGGCAGGAACCACGTGTGCCCATACCAGCCCGTTCGGTGTGCTCCCTGGCCTTCCAGTAGCGGCCCGGTCGCACTCGTGTTCGGATCCACGGCGACCATGTCCCACTCGATCCAGCGTCCGTCGTCCTGGCTGTAGGCGTAATCCAGGACGGCCTTGCACTGTGCCAGTCCCAGCTGCACGCCGGACTCGATGCCGAGTAGGCGACAACCGCGCTCGAGCAGGCCGGCACCCATGGCGTTCTGGTAGGCCATCGCGTTGACAGGCATCCCCGTTTCGGCGGAGAGCCTCGCGTCTTTGGTGATCTGCCAGACGCGCGCCTCGCTCAGACCGGGAACGTAGACCTGCTCCACGCGGTCTCGAGCACGGTTCACGACGAGCTCGGCGATCTCGCGATCCTCGAGCACGTGGTGGCACCAGGTCGCGAAGAGGATCGCGTAGCCCATCGCTCGTGACGCACGTGCGCGGCTCGTGCTCTTCAACGGGTCGAGCGTGTCGCTGTAGAGCCAGTTCACGGCCTGCGCGCGCAACTGCCACTGCAGGGCGCGCGATCCTGTGAGGCGCGCCGCGATCGCGCGCGTGTTCGAGAGCCAGTGCTCATCGTCCGGCCCGAGCCAGCCGTTCGTATCCCACTCAGTGATTCCACGGCTCTTGCCGAGCTGGTCAGGCGATTGGCCGTGATGCCAGTGTGGTCGCGAGACCCACAGCACTAGGTCTTCGTGGTCGAGTGACAGTGGGGAGCCGTCTGCCTCGAGGTGGTAGCACGGGCGCCTGGCCTGGCCGAGGGCGGCCATGTAGCGCACGGTCTCGGCGCCGAGCGATGCGGTGCCCTGCATGCACTCGGCTCCGACGTAGATCTGGTCGGCCTGTGCGCCCGTGTTCATCGACCTGGCGGTGACAGAGATGCGGCTCTCCTTCCAATCGTGCAGGCGCGCGAGCTCGTAGCCGAAGTGCTGGCGCGTCCACTGCAGCGGGTCGAGATTGGGCGTCGGAACCGGGTTGCCATCGGGCCAGAGCGTCTGGATTCCGATCGCCGAGATACCAAGCGATGCAGCGGCGCCTGCCGAGTGCCACTCGACCTCTTCCTCGAGGTGCTGCGGCCAGACGAGCACGATCGGGAACTGCCGCGATTGGCCGTCCCCGAAAACGGTGCCCTTCTGCAGGAGCGACTGTCCGTAGGTCAGACCTGGCACCAGGCACTCGGCCTGGCCAAACGTGAGCTCGAAGTCGCTCGGAACCTCGGCAGTGACGTCCGGAACGGCCGGGTTGCTCGCAGTGACGAGGACTTCGCCGTGCGCCCAGCCTGGCTGGTCGGGATACCAGCGCAGGAACACGTCCGTGTGCAGCATCCTTGCGACGCGGTTGCGCGTAGCGAGGTGTGCCACGTAGGCAGCGCCGTCGGCCTTCACTGACACGAACTCAAGGCGCTCGCCGGCGATCCGTGGCACGCCGAAGAACTCTTCCGGGTTGGTGGGGGCCGGCGCGCGCTCGAACTGCCATCGAGCCGAGTCGGCCAGGTCGATCGTGATGATCTGGCCTGGCGCCAGGTGCACGTGCACGTCGATCCGCAGCGTGCCAAGGCCGAACGCGCTGCCGGCCACGTATCGGATGGGTGCCTCGAGGCCGGCGATCTGACCCGCCGGGAACGGTGGCTTCACGTCGACAGTGGTGCGCTTCCACCCGTGGAACGGCTTGTCGGTGTAGTTGCCGAGGTGGATCACCTGGGCGGAGAGGGAGGCTGCGAGCAGCAGCCAGAGAATCGCTGCGATTCGTCTCATGGTCACTTCGTGGTGTTCTGACTGGAAACCAGTCGGGTTACGTGGGGTTCGGTGTCTTCCGGCGCCCAGGTCCAGACCTCGACGCGTGCGCCAGCGGCCAGGAGTCCGGGCACGTTCTCGTTCGTGCGTGTCTTCGTGACGCGGTGCGCGCGGTGCGAGTGGTCGGTGACTTGCACGTAGAGGAACTCGCCGCTCGACGGGTGCACCGCGTGGATGTCGATGCACCCGAACAGGTCGCGCTTGATGCGGCCCTGTTGACGCTCGGCTTCTTCAGCGAGCCAGCCGCGCGCGCGCAGGTAGCTGAGCGTCTGCGTGGTCGGCGTGACCTTCATGCGCGCGGCCATGGTCACTTGCCTCCGTGGACAGTGCGCCACTCGTCGGTCGGCGACTTGCGCACCATCACGACGACCGCCTTCTCGGACGCGTAGTAGCCGATGATCATCACCTGGCTGCCGTCGTCGAAGCCGACGACGCGAAACGGAATCGCGTGCGAGCCGGCGCCGTGGCCCGCGGCCTGGTAGATGACTTCGGCGGGATGCATCAGGCCCGCGGTGCCTCGGTTCTTGCGAGCGATATCCACCGCCTCCTGTGCTCGCACAGCACCCGCGCGCCTATGCAGCTCCTCGGCGCTCGGGCTGCACGATGCGAGCAGGAGCGACACGAGAAAGAGTGAGCCGAGCCCGCACCGTGGCGCGGAAGTATGAGGAGATCCGTGCTGGGATACTGGCGTGCGGACTCGGCTCGGTTTGCGATTCGTCATTGGGCCCCCAGGAGCTGTTCGCCGAGCTCGTCGAGCTTCGACTTCTTCCGGTCGAACTCCCATCCGTGTCCCTTGGCGGCGACCTCGAGGCTCTTCCAGAGCCGGTCGACGTCGGCAGGGTTTCGGAGTGTTGCCCACACGTCCTTGCTCAGGTCCGCGACCATCCACCGTTTGCCGGCAGCACGGT
Organism: bacterium; assembly: GCA_024743115.1. Taxonomy (GTDB): domain Bacteria; phylum Planctomycetota; class UBA1135; order UBA1135; family UBA2386; genus JAGQRA01. The sequence goes on from JANSXC010000008.1 coordinate 52,405, forward strand.
CCCCGACGAAGCAGAACGCACCCTCGAGCAGCTCGGGCATGTCGTCGCCTGTCTTGGTCGCTAGGAGCGTTGTTGGCACGAGCCCTTCCTCGGCACTGCTCGTTCGGCTGGCGAGGATGTCCTTGCGCGCCTTCCAGAGCGGTCGGACGAAGGCCTGCTCTTCCTCCGTCAGCGTCTTGGCCTTGCGTGCCAGGCTGTCGAGTTCCTCCTCTGACTCTGCGACGAGCACCGCCGTCCGGACCTCGTCGAAATGCTCAGATCGTTTCGGCGCCTGGTTGCGTGGTTTTCCCTCGGCACGAGTGCGTGGCGCAGTCTCGTGCGTGACGTCGTCGGCGTCTTCCTCTCCCTCGACCGGGATGCAGAAGGTCTGCAGCGCCATGTATTTGTAGGCTGCTGAGAGCGCCTTGTTCGTGGCCTTGTCGGCCATGTCCATGGCTTCACCGAAGACGATGCACTCGATGCTGGAGCCGTCCTTCGCCGACGTGATCACGTAGCGAACGCGGAGCACCACGTTGTGCAGTGCTGACCCGTTCTTCGTCTGGTAGTCGGTGGTGGTGCGGTCCTCGACGCAAGGTGCAACCACGAGGCCTTGCTTGGCCAGTAGGGGCGAAAGCGCCGCGTAGACGTCGTCGATGCCGCGGAACTGGTAGCCCTGCTGCTGGTTCTTGCGCCCCTTCGCGATGCCGACCTTCGAGAGATCGCGACTGACGTCCACGATGCCTTGAATCACCGCCGGCGCCTTACTGGCGGCCGGGGCTTTCCGTTTGGCCGGCGCTTTCTTGGCGGCGGTCACGGCTGGAGGTTCTTGTTCTCGGCCTTGGCGTTCCGGACTGCCCGGCGCGCATCGTCACGGATCGCCGCGGCGGTGTCGGCGATCTCGTTCATCACCGTCATCTTCACGTCGTAGTCGCCGACCTTCATCGCGTAGGCAATGCCGCTCGTCATGCGAGCGTTCTGGTCCTTCAGCGCCTTGAGGCCGTCGTCGATGTGGCTGGCCTTCGTGGCCTTCCGGTCCTCGTTGGCCTTCTCGCCCATGAAGCCACCGGCCGGCACCTCGACCGTGACATCGCTGGTCTTGCCGCGGACGCCGGCTTTCTTGGCCGCCTTCTTGCTGGGCTTCTTCGTTGTGCCCTTCGCGCCCATGTTCAGAACTCTGCCGGGCCCTGTGCCGGCTCCCTGTCGCCTTGTTGCCATGCGTGATGACCTCGCCGCCCTGACCGTGGATCGCCTCGCGCGCTGGCGGCAACGCGCGCTCGGCGTTGGTTGTCAGCGTCTGCGCGACTTGCGCCGCACTCGGTGTGCCTGCTTGCAGTTCGCGAAGTGGGTGAGGCTCGCTGGGATCTCCCAGACCTCGACGAGCTCGTCCCGGATGCGGCTACCTTTCGCCTCGAGGCGGCGCGCGTGCGCGTCGTCCTTCACCAGCTCGTGCCGCGTGGTGCCGGGCTTGGTTGCCAAGTGGATGGTGATTCGTCGCTTGAGGCCGGGCGAGAACAGCGCGCGAACGCGCAGCTCGTCCTCGAGCGGGATCAGCGCGCCCGCGACCGTGCGGGCCCAGGTGACCTGGTTGCCGCAGACCTGGCACGCGCCGGTGCCCTTGTGCTCCGCGATGCGGACGACCTGCTCGTCGCGGGTGACGGTGCTGGGTTCGCTCATTGCTGGGCTCTCGTGCTGCTGGTGATCGCGTCGAGCACGCTGGCAGCCAGCAGCGGCTCAGGCCGGTTCGGACCCTGGGCGCGACGCACGCGCTCCTTCTGCTCGTGTCGCAGGTCGATCAGCACCTCGCGCCAGGCGCGGCCGTTGTCGAGCCACGTGCCGAGCAGCGCGGCCTGGTCGCCGTTCGTGAACCTGCCCGCTGCCTCGATCAGCAGCTGCAGGTCACCCGGCTGCATGCCGTCGGCAGCGAGCTCGGCCGAGCGGGCATCGAGGAACGGGTTGCGGAAGCGTGCCGGGGTCCGCGATCGCAGCTGGGTTCCAGCCAGGATCTCGCACAGCTCACCCGCGACCTCGTGCCGAGGTTCTGCTTCTGCGTCTTCGTGCGCAGCACCACCCCCGCGCGCACACGCGCGCAACGGGGTACACGGGGTAAACGGGGAGAACGGGGCTTCGGGGACCGAATTTGCACCGGTGGGGGACCGTTCTTGCACCGGTGGGGGTCCGGAATTGCACCGGTGGGGGTCCGAATCTGCACCGGTGCGGGACCGATTCTGCACCGGTGCGAGATCGGTCCGGGGGGGGGCCGTTTCTGCACCGGTCGGGGGACCGTTCTTGCACCGGTCGCGGGGGGCCGCGAGCACGATCCGATCGGCGTGCACCCAGCGTTGGACCAGGCCAGACGAGTCGACCGCGGCGAGCGCGCGGCGGACGGTTCGCACCGGCATTCCGAGGATGTCGGCGAGGCCCGCGCGCGTGGCGCGAGTCGATGCGTGCTGGCGCCTGGTCTGGCCGGCAACCCAGGCCGCCAGGAGCGCGTAGGGCGGCGCCAGGCGAGCCGAGCGAATGGCCTGGTCGAATGCGACGCGGCGACGGACGACGGTCCAGCGCGCTGCCAGGATCGCTGGGCAAGCGATCTGCGCCTCGACGCGGCCGCGGATGCCCTTCGTGAGGCGAGCCGTGCCGGCGTCCTCGAGCTCGGCGAGCGCGCGGCGTGCGGCGCGCGGGTCGGCGCCGGTCTCGGTGAGCAGGTCGGCGAGCGTGGCACGCTGCTCGAGCCACGGGGTGGCGGCGTCGGGGTGCGGCGTTCCGGCAGCGCGGAGGCCGGTGTGCGCGGCGATCGCGGCAACGAGCATCGTCGCGAGCGGCGACTCGTTGGGGTCGCGGCCGCAGAGGAGGCGACGGTGCTTCATCAGGCCTTCCCCCCGACTCGGCGCGGCCGGTCCAACTCGCCCTTCATCTCGCACCAGTCGACGACCGGGCGCGCCAGGCGCCAGGCGGTCGACACGTGCACGAGCGCCGCTTGCACCGGCTTCTGCAAACGTGCCGAGGCCCAGCGCTCCGCGTCCTCGCGGGTGTAGACGCCGGCTTCGCGCAGGTTCGTCGTGTAGCCCGAGGCGTTCGGTCGCCACCAGAACGCCTGGTCACTGCCTCCGCCGCTCCAGTCGAAGATCATCCACTGGTCGTCGGTCGGCTCGACGCTCGCAGCGACCTGGTCGGCTAGCGCGTTGCGCAGCCGTTCGTTGTCCGCGCGCAGCTGCTCGAGCTCGCCGGACTCGGGGGCTTCGATCATGTGCTCGCAGTGCGGGCACTCGACGTCGACGCAGGTCATTTCGAACCTCCGCAGCAGCCGTAGCCTTCGTTCTCGGGACAGCTGGACGGGTCTCCACTGCACTCAGACCACTCACGATCCTCGTCCGGCCAGCTGTCGATCCGGTCAGCGAGTGTGCGGTAGAGCTCGAGCTGGTGCGTGATCTGACGCTGGAGCCCGTAGGCGAGCACGTAGAGCATGCCGTGCGTCAGGATGACGAACGCGCCGAAGGCGATGGCAACGGTGGTCGTCATGCCTGTTGCTCCGTTGCACGGCGAACGCGGGAGCTGGCGTCGGAGACTCGGCGGCGCACGAAATCGTGGTGTCGGCGCTCCGACTCGATCGTCTCGCCGATGAACTCGGCCAGCTTTGAGATGGCGCACTGCGCGTCTGAGATCGTCAGGTCGGTCAGGACGATCTCGTAGCGAGCCTCGCTCTGCGTGCGACCGGTGAGCACGTGCGTGCCCCGGTCGTCCTTCCGGAGCCACAGGCCGTGGAGTCGGATCCGTCGCACGGAGTCGCTCACGACGACCTCCGCGCGCTCGGCGCTGGCACGACGGCGCCGCCTGCTGCCCCCGATTGGTCCGGGGTTGAGAGATCGCCGGCGCTAGACCGCCGGCCGTGCGTCCCCCTGCCACGTTCGATGCGGTCGCTGAATGCACCGCCCCGGCGCTTCAGCGTGGCATCACCCGTGGCATCACTTGGCACCCGGAATCGCCGTTCTCGGCGTGGTGCATGAGTGCGCGCCGTCGGGCGTCTGTGGCGGCTTAACGTGCGGCTCCGGGGCCGCTTACGTTGGTCGGAGGGGCCGTCTTCGTCGTCGCCCGAATCGGGCGTTTCGCCACGATGGCCGGATTTCAAAACCGGTCCATTCAGCCGCTCTGGCATCCCTCCGGGTCGGCCGCAGGGTAGGCGCTTGGCGGGGGGCTTGGCAACTGCGCGGGGGAGCGAGACTTCGCGGGAATCTTTTTTGCCTGGCTGGCGAGCCGGTGGAGTCCCTTCGAACGGGGTGACGGGCGTGTTCGTCGAACCACGGTGCGGTCGGTTCTTCGCTGCCCGTCAAGGCGCTTGCATGCCACTGGTCAGATGTGGCCACTGCTCGGCAAGTCGGTTCCGGTCAGTCTCATGCGTTGGCGCAGTCGAGGCGCGGTTTGCAGTGGTTGGCTGCGGCGCAGCGTCTGGCGGGGTCGTAGCCGGCAGCGCGAAGCCTGTGGATGATTGTTGAATCCGGCTGCGTCCGGGCCGGCGTCCCGGTGGTGGCATGTCGATTCCGGAAATCGGTCGCTTACACCGGTTTGTGCGCTGATATCTGTTTCCAACGTTCCACCACGCTCAGGGGTTGTCATGCCTCAGCAACGCAGCGAGGGGCGCGCGGAGATCGGTCCACCGACTGGCAGCGAAGTCCCTCCTCAAGTTCTCGAAACGCCTTTCGAAATGCCGGTCGCCGGCAAGCGGCCCGGGGAAGAAGTCGACGCCGAGGTCAACGCGCAAGTCGCGGCGATCGAAGCCGTCTGGCAAGACCTCGTGCGGCACCTCCACGCCCGCAGTCGTGACCTCGAATGTGAGGACGACGTGCAGGAAGCCATCGTTGGCTTACTGGAGTTCCTCGCGCGCCATCGCGACGAGAGTTCCGACTCGCCCGCTGCGACGATGCCGTCGCAGCAGGAGTTGTTTGCGATTGCGGATCGCATTCAGCGATGTCGGCGGGTCGATCGACTCAGGCGGCTGCGCCCACAACTCCTCGGCGAGAGCGATCAGTTGCTGCCCGAGCCCGAGGAGATCCTCGGGGATCGTGAGATCCCGCAGGAACTGCGCGAGCGGCTCAAGCCGAAGGCACTCGAACTGCTACAGGCCTGGCTCGACGGCTGCCGTTCCAAGAAGGCGTTGGCGCGCCGTCTCGCGACCAGTGCGGCGGCGATTCGGCTGCGGATGCGTCGCCTCGTGGCAACGCTGGAGGCCTATCTCGTCGAGCGGCGTCCCGAATTCGTCCCGGGAACGATCCCCCTTCAACGATCTGGTTGGTAAGGCCGGAGGGCCTTCGCCGCGATCGCGGCGCCGTTTGCAGGGCCACGGAGAGGGCTCTGGTGATTTGAGCGAGAGCAGAGATGGCCAATCCGTGTTCGTTGTTTCTGGCTTTGGGGTTCCTCGGATCGGCGGTCGCTGCGCCGGCCGTGCTGCCCACTGGGACGCCGTGTTTTGCCATGGTGCATTGGCAGGAGACGACCGATGACGAAGGGCGCGTCCACGAAGTGATCTGGGTCTCCTGCAGTCTGGGCAGCGATTGCCCCGGTAGTGATTGCGAGGTCAAGGACGGCACCGATGGCAGCGGTAACGGCTTTGCCAGTTGTGGTTGCCTTACAGCGCCAGGTAAGGGTTTGTCCGAGTGTCAGGCAGTCCTGCATTGGGACGGGCCGGTGCGCAAGGATCCGAACCATGGTGTCGCGCCTGTGAACCCGAACTCCCCTTGGGACTGCAACAGCACCTCAGCGGGGGCCTGCGGAACGTCGATGGACTGCGCGAACGCCGATGTTCCGACCAAGGACAACCCGGACTCGCGCAACGCGTGCTCCTGCCGGTAACGGAGAACGCCGGATGAGTTCTTCGCGCCGCCCATCATTGTCCTGGTTGGGATTGGCGGCGCTGCTGGCGGCGGCGGTCCTGATTGCGATCCAGCAGTCCCTCCAGAGCGGTGCCGCCGTCGCGCCACACGCGCTCAAGGCGAGCGCCGCGAGTTCGATGGTCGGGGAGCTGCCTGCCGGCGCCGATGTGCCGACTCCTTTGCGGGTGGCCGCGACGCCGGCCTCCGGGACCGCGGTCGTCGTCGACGAGCTGGGACGGCCGGTCGACGGAGCGCGGCTTTTCGCTCACGACGAAACAGCGCGTCACCTCGAGTTGCCAACGCGTGCGCCGGAGTCGGACCTCGACGGCGCGGTGGAGATTGGCGAACTCGATCCGAAAGCCGCGGACCACACCTGCTATCACCCCGACTATCAGCCGGCTTCGTGGAACGGCGAACCACGGATCGTGCTGCGGCGCGGCTCCGAGGTGCACGGTCAGGTTCGGGGACTCGATGGCGTGCCGCTGGCCGGTGTGCTGGTGCAGCTCTCACGTGCCGGTTGGGATTCGCCGCGCGATCCCGCGGCCGCGCCGCCTCGCGTGCCGACCGCTGCGCCGCGCGCGGTTTTCGCGGCACGGACCGACGATCTCGGGGGGTTCGTGGTCGGCGGCCTGCCCGTCGGCCGCTACCTCCTGCGCACCAGCCATTCGCGCTGCATCACGACGGACATCGATGGCCAGGGACGCGTTGCCAAGATCGACGCGCCGTGCGGCGGGATCACGGTAACGATGGCGCCGATCCTCGGCTGCCGTGTCGAGTTCGGTGGCGAGATCATGCTCTCGAGCTCGATGCTGTATCCACGTGGCTTGCGCACGGGGCTGTCGGAGGTCGATCGCCGACTCGGTCGGCCGTCGCGGTCGATGGCGCCGCAGTCGGATCACTTCGAGTATTGCGGGGTTCCGACTCCCGGCGGATTCGAGCCGATGCTCGTACTCTATGCGCTCCTCAGTGAGTCCGGTCCGGTTCGCCTCGATCTGCCGCTGCGGCCGATCGACGATCCCGAATACACCGTCGTCCGGGCACCGAAGCCGGGCCCGATTCGCACGGGTCGAGCCCACATCGAACTCGTCGATACGCGCGGTCGCGAAGTCGCCGCGACCGTTACTCTCGTCGGCGAGAAGGGTGTGCAGTTGTTCGAGATCTCGGACCGCAACGCGGCGATGAATCTCGATCCGACGGAACTGAAGTGGGGTGCTCGGCTGCCGGCCAATGAGCCCGCGACGGTTCGCGCCGGGCGCTATCGCCTGATGTCGCGCGACCCGATCCTCGGGCGCGGGATTGCGCCGCGCACGTTCGTCGCGATCGCCGATGACCTCGTGCAGGCGCGAATCGAGCTGCCGTGGCCCGTGGCGCAGGTGGCGATCGCGATTGACGATCCGGCCAGCCGCTGGCACCTGCAGGTCATCGCGCACTTGGCGAGCGGTGGGCGCAATTCGAAGACGTGGCAGTTCACGGCCGAGCGCCGAGTGCAGCTCGACTTGCCGCCCGGAGACTATCGATTCCTGGCTTCGTCACCGGGTCGTCAGCCGCTGCGGCACGAAGTCACGGTCGACGGCGACGACCTCGCGATCGACCTGGGCACGTTCGAGCGGCGCTGAGCATGACGCGCGATCAGGTGCTGCGTGTGGTCGTCGGGCTCGCGCTCGTCGGCAGTGCGACCGCGAAGTTCCTGAGCGGCTGGCACGAACGGCTCGTGCTGCCTGCCCCCGTGTTCTGGTTCGCGTGCGTTCTCGAAGTCGGGCTCGCCGTCGCGCTCATCTGGCGTCGCCTTGCAGTGCCGGCGGCGTTCGGTGTGGTGGCGCTCGCGGCAGGCGGGGTCCTGGTGGCCTACCTCGGCAATGGTCCGTGCGGTTGCCTCGGCGTGTGGTGGCAGCTCACGCGGATCGAGCACGTCTGGCTCGCGAGCGGGCTCGGGTTGCTCGCGCTCGGTGCCGCGAGCACGACACGCGCCCGGCTGGTCGTGGCTACTCGACGCTGACTTCGTCGAACACGTGCCGCGCGACGAAGATCCGCGCCTGGGTCTGCACGGCCAGCGCGATTGCGTCGGACGGGCGGCAGTCGATCGTGACCTCGGGGCCGGGCTGGTCGGGAGCGCCGTTCTTCGGCACCAGGCCGAGGAACGCGTAGAACGTGCCGTCGCGCAGATCGTTGACCACGACGCGGTGCAGGCGGTGGCCAAGGCCATGGATCACGCGGCCGACGAGGTCGTGAGTCAGCGGCCGTTGCGTCTCGAGGCCGTGCAACTTGCGGTTGATCTCCTCGACTTCGTGAAAGCCGATCACGATCGAGAACGTGCGTGTGCCCTGGCGTTGCCGCAGGTTCAAGTACTGCTGATCACCCTTTTGCTGGATGATCACGCGAGAGAGTTCGACTTCGACGAGATCCATGCGCGGCCGGCGCAGTCTACCGGCGGCGCCCCGCTCCATGCACGGTTTCCCTCCGCCCGCGGGATCGGCGCGTCTCGCGGTATAACGAGTACGTGTCCCGACCCGTCGACTCCGGCGTTCCTGCGCCCAATCCCGTTCTCAGCGTCGTGACCCGCAGCGGCCGGGTCGAATCGCGTCATCGCGGCGCGATTGCGGTCGTGCACGACGGTGAACTGGTGCTGAGTCTCGGTGATGTGGCTGCCGAGGTCTACGCGCGCTCGGTCGTGAAGCCGCTGCAGGCGTTACCGTTCCTGGAGCGCGGTCTCGATACGCGGCTCGGTTTGACGGCGGGGGAGATCGCGGTCATGTGTGCAAGTCACGACGGCACGCCGTTGCACACCGAGCTCGTGCGGACGTTCCTCGGGCGCGGCCAACTCGACGAGAACTACTTGCGCTGCGGGCCGCATGCGCCGTTCGATCCCGCGATCCGCCGCGCCATGCTGCGCGACGGTCAGAGCCCGGCGCGGCTGCACAACAACTGCAGCGGCAAGCACACCGGCTTTCTGCACCTGGCGCGCGAGTGCGGCGATGACCTCGCGGACTACCTCGATCCGGGGGCGCGGTGCCAGCGCGAGATTCACGATGCCGTGGCCGCGATGACGGGCCTCCAGGGCCCGATCCCGACCGGACTCGATGGTTGCGGTGCGCCGACGTTCTGGCTGCCGCTCATGGCGATCGCGCGGGGGTTTTGCCAGTTGGCGAACCCGACCGGGGTTTCCGACGTTAGGGCGGAAGCATGCCGCAAGATTCTCGCCGCCGTCGCCGAAGAACCGGTCTGTCTTGCCGGCGAGCGGCGCTTCTGCACCGCGCTCGTACGGGCCCAGAACGGTGGGGCGCTGCCGGGTGGGGCGTTTGCGAAGAACGGCGCGGAGGGGGTCTACGCGGTCGCGCTCGCGCCGGATCCTGCGCGGACGCGCTGGCCGGGTGCGCTCGGGATCGCGGTGAAGATCGACGACGGCAGCGAGCGCGGGTACCAGCCCGTCGTGGTCGACGTGCTGCGGCGACTTGGCGCTTTCGGGGCACCGGGGGCGATCGAGGCGTCGGCCGGCGAGGTGCCGGCGGCGCTGGAGTCGTGGTGGCGGATTCCGGTCGGGAACACCCAGAAGCGGATCGTCGGCGAGGTTGCGGCCGTTTGCGAGTGGCCGGCATGACGCGTTCTCCGCGACGTTCCGCCGGTGACGGTGCCGGTTTGCCCGTTGCCGCGATCCAACTCGGCAAGCGCCTGGCGATGACGAGGCGCGTGCCCCGGCTGTCGCGGCGCGCCGCTGACGCGCACAAGGGCGACTGCGGTCGCGTGCTCGTGGTCGCGGGCAGTGACGGCATGCTCGGCGCGGCGATCCTCGCCACGACCGCGGCGTTGCGCGGCGGTGCCGGCCTCGTGACCGCAGCCGTGCCCAAACCGTTGATGGCGCCGCTCACGATCGCGGTTCCGCCTGCCATGACCTTGGCGCGTTCGCCGGCCGCAGTCGCGCGTGCGCTCGCCGCGACCGATGCCGTCGTGCTCGGGCCGGGTATCGGCACGACGGCTGCGGCGGGGACGCTCGTGCGCAGCGTGATCGCGAAGTCGGTTGCGCCGGTCGTCGTCGACGCCGGGGCCTTGTTTGCGTTGTCGCCGCTTACGCAGAGGCCGCGCAGTCCGGCGGCGCTCGTGTTCACCCCTCACGTCGGCGAAGCTGCGCGACTGCTCGGGGTCGACTCCGACGCCGTGCGTGCGAACCGTCGTGGCGCGGTCGCGGCGCTCTGCGAACGCACGGGCGGCGTCGTCGTGCTCAAGGGCGCCGGCACGCTCGTGAGTGACGGCGTGCGTTGTTTTCGCAACACGACAGGCAACGCCGGGCTCGCAACGGCGGGTTCGGGCGACGTGCTCGCCGGGTTGCTCGGAGCACTGCTCGCGGACGGCATGGTACCGTTCGACGCGGCCTGTGCTGCGGTGCACTGGCACGGTGCGGCCGCTGACCACGTTGCGCGGCGCACTTCGCAGCGCGGCCTGATTGCGTCGGACCTGCCGCCGGCGCTTGCGGAGATCCTGCCATGAATCGAATCTGCTCGATGTTTCGCACCGGCGCCGCGCTCGCATTGGCTGTCGGGGTCGCGTTCGGCGTGTCCCTCGTCGCTCAGGAATCGTCAACACCGCCGCCGCCGGGTAGCGCAGGCGGCGAACCGCGATTGACCGCGGCCGAGGTCGCCGCGGCGCAGGATGGCGGCGAGCTCACGGTCGAACTCGCGGCGCGCGCGCTGCGCCAGGGTGATGCCGCGGCGGAGACCGCGGCGGCGATCGTGCGCCACGAATGGACCGAGTTGCCGGCGGCGCTGTTCGATGCGATCGCCGACGAGCCGCGCGCGTGTGCGTGCCTGCTCGAAGAGTTCGCGGTCGCGCCGCGGCCGGCAGCCAGGAACTGGGCCCAGCGCCAGGCCGAGCGGTCGAAGCTGCCGCGGGACGTGCGCTGTCTCGCGCTCGCAGCCGCCGAGATTCGGCCGACGGGCAAGTATGCGGATCTGCTGGTCGAAGCGGCCGCGACGAACGACGACGAAGAGTTCGGCAACGGTTATCGCACCGCCGCCTGGCTACTTGCGCCGCGTGACGCGGATCGCCTGATCGGTCGGCTGCACGCGGCGTTGCTCGAGCGGGATGCCGAGTTCGCGCGCTTCGTACCGTTCTTCGATCGCATGTCACCGCGCGGCTACGAGCATCTCGTCGGGCTCGTGCTGTCGCTGCCGCCGGAGACCAAGGGGCCGCTGGTGCACTATTACGTGCAGAACGAAGTGCCCGCGTTCCAGCGACGTGCTGCGGACGCGCTCGATGGCAAGGTCGACCTCGAGCCGATCTGGCTCGCGCAGGCCGAGAAGCTGCTGACCGAACGCAGTCGCGTCGACCGGTTGCTCGGGGTGTTGCGCGATGACGCCGCGAGCGCCGAACTTCAGCAGGCCGCGTTCCGCGTGCTGCTCGCCGCGGGCGTCGTCGAGCCCGCGATGATCGCCTGGGCGGACCTGAGCGAGAACCGGCTCGCGCACGTGCGGGAGATCCTGACGGCTGCGGTTGGCACGATCGCCGTCGATCAGATCATCGAGTGGTTGCACGACGACGTCCGCATCGCGCAGGTGACGGCGCGCGCGCTGCTGCGGCGCGATCCACTCGAACCCGCGATCGAGCGCGAACTCATCGCGCTGCTCGATGGCGTGGTGGCAACGACCGAGACGGAGCCGTTCGTGATGGCCGTGCTGCAGCGTGGCAGCGCCGAGGCCGTGGCGGCGCTCTGGCCCGGGCTGCGGCGATCACAGCGGTTCCCGCAGTACGTCGACGCGATTGCCCGGCGGCGGGCCCCGTTCTGTCACGCGCTGCTGCTCGCCGAACTCGACCAGAAGCTCGAGGCCGAGCAACTCCGCGTCGAGATCGGTGAAGAACGCCGCGCCGAGCAGCTCGACGCGGTGCGCATCGGACTCGTGAGTCTCGGTGATCGGCGCCAGCTGCAGCAACTCGTCGAACGGGCACGGACCAGTAGGCCGGCGTTCGTGCGGCGTTGCACGCACTGGGCGGACCCGGTCGGGAAGGCGAACAGCTTGCGGTTGCTCAGCGATGCGGCCACGGTCGACGACGATCTCGCGGTCGAACTCATCACGTGGGCCGCGACGACGCAGGATCCGGCCGTTGAGGCGGAGCTCGAGAAGATCTGGCTGAAGCCCGAGCTGACGGAGCGCAACATCGCGGCTTTGTCGGGGCTCGGCCGGGGTGCGGCGCGCGGGCGACTCATCACGGCGTTGCGGGCGGCGGTCGCAGCTGGGCCGCTCGACGATCGCCATGAGGCGCTGTGCTACGAGCTCGTGTCGACGATGTCGACGCCCCTCGTGCGCGCCGATTACGAACTGCTCGCCGAACTCGTTCTGCTCCTGCCGCTCGGCGACCCCGAGCGCGATCGGCGGCGTGCGGCGCGTTGGCCCGACGGTCGCTTCGGGTTCCCGCTCGCCGCGGCGATCGCGCATCGCTTGCGCGGCGGCGACCCCGAACTCGCGCAGCTCGTGTTCGCGCGGTTCGCTGCGCAGGCGCAGGAACATCCCGAGTTCGGCGCGTTCGCGCCGCAGCGACTCGTCGTGCTCTGGCGCACGCTCGTGCCGGACCCCGCAATGCAGGCCGCGATCGGCCGTGCGACCGCGGCGATGCTGCTCGCCGCGACCAATCCCGAGGGCACCGGACGCGGCGCCGCGAGTTACTACGCGATGCAGGCGACCGAGGCGGTGGGCAAGTTCGACGAAGCGATCGGACATGCGCGCCGCGCGATCACGAGCCTGCTGCGATACCCTGTGAGCCGGCGAGCGGCGCGCATCCACCTCGGCGAGCGCGAGCCGGCGCTCGGGCAGGATCCCTGGAGTGCGCTCGCCGCGCGGCCGTTCGTGTTGCAGGCGCGGGCGGCGCTCGCCGCTGGGGAGACCGCAGCCGGAGTGCGGGCAGCCGGTATGACGGCCGCAGTTCGGCGGGCACTCGCCGACGCCCGCAAGCTGGCCGGGCGTGACCGCGCGACTCTGGCTACGATCACCGAACTCGAGAACCGATGAAGAGCCGATTCCTGTTGATGCCGTCGCTGCCGTTGTTGCCTTTGCTGCTCGCGGGCCTGGCCGCGTGCCAGGATCCGGCGCCCGCGCCGAAGAAGAAGGCAACGGACGAGCCTCCTGCTGCCGCCCAGGATCCCAAGCAGCTCTACGCGGAGATGCTCGCGAAGTTCAAGGAGCAGGGCATCGAGCTCGACCTGAAGCAGAAGAGCGTGTCCGTGCCGGCGATCGCCAACTACCCGCGCGATCCGGTCGAGTATCTGCTGATCCACCAACGCGGCAAGCGCCATGAGGCGATGTTCATCACCAAGGCGCAGCCGAGCATTCTCAACGGCGCGCTGCTGCTCGTCGGCCTGCAGCGCGGCAAGAACGCGTCCGTGCGCGACATCGAACCGTTCCCGACCAGGGAAGAGGTCGAGGCGGGGGCCGAGACCACGGTCGTGACGCCGCCCGTGGGCAAGCCGTTCTGGATGACCGTGAACTGGCTCGACGAGGATGGTGAGCGCGTCGAGCATTGCGTCGAGGATCTGCTGCTCGACCTGACGACGCAGGAGCCCGTGCAAGACGCGTCGTGGGTCTACCTCGGCGGTCGCATGGCGCGGATCTACAAGAACGATCCCGAGGTGTATGTCGCCGACTACGAGGGCAACCTCGTCAGCATCTGCTACCTCTTGCCCGACAACCACCTCGCGACGATGCGTCACAAGGACGCGCGCGATGACCAGAACTGGTGGCTCAGCGACGACGTGCCCGAACCCGGCACGGAGGTGCGCTTCGTGTTCCACGCCAAGAAGCCGAAGCTCCTCGTCGAGCGCGACAAGCGCCGCGCGGCGGCCCTGAAGAAAGAGGCAGCGAAGGCCGCCGCGGAGCAGGCCGGCCAGGGGAAGGAGCCGGCGAAGGCCGGCGCGGGCAAGTAGCCGCGCACGGACCTGCGAGCCGACGCGATCAATAGATCAGCGTCTTGCCGCCGGACGACATCGCGAGGCCGTTCGTCACGGTGGGGTCGAAGACCAGCCACTGGAAGAACATCTCAACGTTGCGGAAGCCCACGGGCAGCGTCGGCATCAAGAAGCGGAACTGGCCGTTCGCCGCTGGCGCGACGAGCGTGCCGCGCAGGTCGGGCGAGATGAGCAGCTTGGTTTCAATGAGTCCGAAGCTCGCGAGCGGGACCGGCAGCGGGGTCGGCCCGAAGACAGTGTTGCTGAACCCGGCGTAGATGGCTGCGAATGCGGCCGTGCCGGGACGCAAGCCGTCGAGCGTCAGCTCGAAGTTGCTGCTGAGTTCGAACGGTTGGCCTCGCATGCCGGTGCGACCGTGCCGACTCTGTCCGAACTTGAACGGCCCGTGCAGCTTGTAGAGCCAGCTGCCGGCTCCGGTCTGCACGACGCAGAGCAGCCGCATCTGACCGCGCTGCGCGGTGCGCTGGTAGCGGTAGACCTCGAGGCCCGTCGCCGTGCCGCCGGGCGGCCCGCCGGCGTTGGGAATCTGCAGGTTGCCCCAGAAGCGCGTGCCGGTCGGCTCGAAGTCGTAGGCCGAGAACTCGTGACCGTTGCACCGCAGGTTGCCCGCGGGCGTCGCTTCGGGCTGGCTGCTGAACGCGTAGTAGCGGCCGAAGATGTGGTCGTAGCCGAGGCCTCCCGAGCGCGGCGGGAAGTTCGAGAACGTGCGGATCACCTGCCCTGTCGGGCGTTCGATCTCGTAGGCGTTGCCGAGGCTGTCGGTCACGAGGAACGTGCCCGCGCCGCCGTTGCCGTCGGGATTGAACGCGAGCCCCAGGTTGTCGGGGGCTGCGACGCTCGGCAGTTGTACCGTCAGCGTGAGGCCGGGGATCAGGGCGCCTGTGTTCGCGTCGATGCCGCGAACGATGACGTCGTTGAGCGGCGTGCCGCGGCGGTCGATGATGCCGTAGACGAACTGCTGGAACAGCGGGCCCGAATGCACCGTTTCGACCGCAAGGTCGCTGGCGCCGTTCGGAGCGTTCGCGAGGTTCTCGGGCAGGCTCGTGACGGCGAGGACCGTGGTGCCGAGCGCGTCGAGCTGAACGATCGCGTGGGAGGTGATGGCGTTGGGGGCGATCGAGCTGACCCAGTAGCGCCGCGCGCCGGTCGTCGGCTCCTCGGTCATCGCCGCCGCGACGCACGCCCGACCCGTGACGCCCGTGAGGTCGAGGCCGAGCTGGCCGAACGGCAGGCCGTCGACCTTGCCCATCGCCTCGCCGGCTTCATCCGCGTCCTCGACCTTGACGCAGCGGCTGTTGACGTAGAGGTCATCGATCGCGACATCGTCGTTGAGGTCGGTGAAGAACGACCAGCTGATGTCTTCGTCGTCGGGCTGCGGCCACAACTCGGCGTCGACCGTGACGCGCGACCAGCCACCGCCGACCGGCGTGGACTTCCACGTCATCGACGAGCGTTCGTAGTTTGCGAGGCTGTCCTCGAGCGACTCGACCACGGAGCCGACCGAGCCTTCGAGCACGTCGAACTGGAACTGGAAAATCTTGACCCAGTTGAGATGCGGGTCGTTGTCGACCTTGAGGTCGGCGGTCGCGAACTGAGGCGTGCCGTTGCCGAGCACGCCGAGGACGTCTGTGCGGCCGGCGAGCGACGGGATGATCTGCAGGGGGCCCGTCAACGCGAAGCCGGTGACCTGCGGGTTGTACCACGGGGCGGTCGCGACCTGCTGCGGATCGAGCGGGTTGGGGCCGCTGAAGTCCCAGTAGAGCGACAGGGTCTCGTCGTCCTGCACGCCCCACCAGGGCGGCGGGTCCGTTGGCTGCTGCGCGACGAGCTGGCTGCCCGACAAGAACACGGCCAGCGCGCTCGAGATCAGGATCGGGGTGGGTTTCATGGTTGATGCCAAAGTGGTGGTGGTGCCTGTTGCGGCGTTGCTGGCAGGGTTGGAGATCAGTTCTTGCGGCGGTCGAGGCGGAACTGCGTGCGTTCCGCGGTGTCGAGCGGCCGGAGATTGAGACGTCGCGCGAGCTCGACGGGATCCGTTGGCCAGATTCTCGTCGTACCATCGTGACACGAAGTCACGGCGAAGCGGCCGTGCGGCCCGAATGCATTGCACTCGACCGTGCTCGTCCGCGCGTCGAAGCGCAATACTTCGGTGCCGTCGGCGACGTTCCAGAGCCGGGCGCGGGCGCCGTCGTTGCGGGAACTCGTGAGCACGCGCTGCCCGTCCGGGCTCCAGACCGCGAGGCGGACGGGCTTGACCGGCTGACCGGTGTGCAGACGCGAGCGCTCGGTGCCGTCGAGGTCATGGATGCGCACGATGCCGTCGGCCGCGGCCGTCAGCACGGCTGCGCCATCGGGCCGGAACGCGACCGCGAACACGCGGGCGCCGGTGTCGAGCGTGCCGGCATCGCTGCCGTCGGCGACGTTCCACAGCCGCGCGCATTTTTCGCGGGATTCCACGGTCGCGACGATCGTCGCGTCGTGGTTCAGGTCCGCGGCCACGATGGCGCGATCCCGCGCGATTCGCACGACCGCGGTCTGGTCGTTGGCGTTCCAGACCACCGCGTTGCCGTTCTTGCTCGCGGACAGGATCCGCGTGCCGTTCGCAGCGAAGCGAACGACCGTGACGTCGCTCGATTGCTGTGGTAGCGCGAACAGTGGTTTGCCGTCCGCCGTGCGATGCACGTGCAGACCGCCGCCGTCGGTGCTCGCGACGATGCGGTCACCGGCCTGATCGATCGCGAGGGCTTCGATCGGGTTGTCGAGCGGCTCCGACACCCAGAGCAAACTGCCGTCGCGCGCGTTCCACAGTCGCAGGCGTTCGTCGTCGCCGGCCGTCGCGAGTCGGGTGCCGGTCGCGTCGAAGCTGACGCTCGGCACCTTGCCGGGTTGGCGCAGCGTGACGATGCCGCTGCCCGACGTGCAATGCCAGATGACGGGTTGGCGGCCGGCGAGTGCGAGGATGCGGTCGGTGTCGCCGGCGGGCGCGAACTCGACGGGGCCCGTGATCCCCGCGCCGAGTTCGTACTGCATCAGCGTCAGCCCGGCGGCCGAGCCGTCGCTGTCGGGATCGAACACGCGCAGCACACCGTCGGCCGAGCCCGTGACGACGAACTCCTCGTTGGCGTCAAAGCGCGCGCTCGTGACCGCGTCCTTGTGGTCGACGAACTGGTGGATCTCGCGCAGCATGAGTCGAGGATCCTGCGTGCCGTGGCCGACGGCCGACGGTTCGAGTCGCCACAGCCGCGCACTGAGATCGTGCGACGCGGTCAGCAGGCGTTGCCCCGCGGCGTCGAACTGCAGAGACGTGATCTCGCGGCTGTGCCCGGCACGCGCGAGCAGCTTGCCGTCCGGCACGGAGAACAGTTGCAGCGAGCCGTTGGCATCGCCGATCGCGACGATGTCACTCTGCGGGCCGAACTCGATCGTTGTGACGCGACCGCGGTGTCCTTTGAGCCGCGCGAGTTCCCGGTCCGTGTCGACGTGCCACAGCCGGACGTGGTCCGAGTCGCCGTACGTGGCGACGAACTCACCGCTCGGCGCGATCGCCGCGGCGAGTACGAAGCGGGAGTGGTCCTTGCAGCTCGCCAACCGCGTCCCCGTGTCGGCGTCCCAGACCTGGGCGTGGAACGGGCCGGCCTCGGAGACATAGCCGTGGGTGAGCGCGCGTTTGCCGCTGCGGTCGAAGGCGACGTGCTGCACGACCCCGTCGTGCTGCCAGATACCTGGCGGCATCCCGTTGGCGAGGTCCCAGAGGCGCACCGTGCCGTCGACGCTCGCGGTCGCGACTCGATCCGAACCGGGTTGGAACGCCGCATCCGAGATCCAGTGGGAGTGGCCTTCGAGCGTCGTCAGCGGCGAGCCATCGGCGCGCCAGAGCACGGCACTCGCGGATTGCGGACCGCGATCGTCCATCGCGGCCGTGAGCACCTTCGAGCCGTCGTTCGACCAGCGCGCGATCAACGTGCGACCGCTGTGCGGCCACGTCAGCGGGACGGTGCGGAAGCCGCCGCCGAGCGCGTCGAGCACGGCGCTGCGCGATTCCGAGAACTCGCGGCGTTCGAACGCCGCGAGCGCGAGCAGCACGGCCTGCCGGCGATTGAACGGCAACACGCGATTGCTCTCGAGGCTCAGGGCGCGCGCTTCGGCGATGTTTTTCTCCTCGGCCGTGACCGCCATCTCGATGTGCGCGCGGTAGGTCTCGAGCTTGGACTGGATCTCGGGGTCGTCACGCCTGGCGAGCGCGCGCTTCGCGCTCTCGAACGCGCCGCGGTAGTCACCGGCCGCGTCCTGCTGCGCGGCCTGATGCAGCAGCCGGTCGGCCTCGGCGTTGTCGAGCGCGTTGCCGTACCACGAGTAGCCGAGCACGCTGGCCGTGACTGTGACTACTGCCGCCGCCGCGATCGATTCGGTGCGGTGGCGGCGCAGCCATTTCGAAAGCCGCGAGAACGCGCCCGCGGGCCGTGCCTGGATCGGCTCCCAGCGCAGGAAGCGCTGCAGGTCGGCTTCGAGCTCCGCGGCGCTGGCGTAGCGGTTGTTGGGATCTTTCTCGAGTGCCTTGAGGCAGATCGTGACGAGGTCGCGCGGCACCTTGGGATTGAGGCGCTGCGGCGACACCGGCTCCTTGAAGCAGATCTCGTAGACGATCTGCTGCATGTTCTTGCCGTCGAACGGGCGCTTGAGCGTGAGCAGTTCGTAGAGGATGACACCGAGCGCAAAGACGTCGGTGCGGTGGTCGACCGCGACGCGCTTCGCGAGCGTCTGCTCCGGGCTCATGTAGTGCACCGTCCCGGTGATCTCGCCGGACATCGACAGGCTGCCGTCGCCCAGCGACTTGCTGAGGCCGAAGTCGAGCAGTCGCGACTGCCGGCGCTCGTCGATCATCAGATTGCGCGGCTTGAGGTCGCGATGCATCACGCCCTGCGCGTGCGCGGCGGACAGCGCCGACGCGATCTGTGCAACTAGCATCGCGCACTCGGCGACGTAACCCTTCTCCGGCTCGAGTCCGAGCGTGCCCTCGATCGATGTCGGTTCGCTGCCGTTGGCGAGGCGCAGGTCGTCGAGGATGTCCGCGAGGTTGCGGCCGGCGATGAAATCCATCGCGATCGCGAACGTGCCGTCGACCTCGACGAGGCTGTGCACGGGCACGATCGCGGGATGGCGTAGCTGCGCGGTCGCGGCGGCTTCGCGGCGGAAGCGTTCGACGTGGCGCTTGCTCAGGGTCAGGCCGCTCGCCATGACCTTGAGCGCGACCCGCCGGTTGAGCGAGCGCTGGCGCGCGAGGTAGACGACGCCCATGCCGCCGCGCCCGAGCTCCTCGGTGATCTCGAAGTCCCCGAACGTCCGCGAGGTCGAGTCCGGGCCGTCCTCGTCCGGCGGTTCCCACGGCTGGTGGCCGAGCAGCCCGTCGAACGCGAGGAACTCACGGCACTGCGCGAGGATCCGCGGCCGGATTGCCTCGGGGTAGGTCTGCACGAACTCCGCGAGGTCGGGGGTCTCGCCGCAGCTGTGGCGTTCGACGAACGTCTCGACCGCAGCCTGGACGAGCGCGGCCTCGCTCTCGGCACTCGCGACCCGCGCTTCCTGCGCGGCGTCGTCGTCCCCGATCGGCTCGTGGCTCACGCTCAGCCCTCCTGCGGGCGCGACAGCAGGCCCGACAGGCGCGCCTGGGCCCGCGACAACAGCGCGCGCACCGCGCCGTCGGTGGGCAGGCCCATCTCCGCGCAGATTTCTTCGGTGCTGAGTTCGAGGTAGCGCTTGAGTACGATGATCTCGCGCTCGCGGTCCGGCAGCTGCTGCAGGGCGACCCGGATCCGTTCGGCGAGTTCCGTCTCGTCGTGGGCCTGCGACGGCGTCGCGCCCTTGGCCGGGATCATTTCGGCGACGTTCTCGTCGATCCCGATCACGCCGCCCTCGGCCGAACGCTTCTTGGTCTCGAGCGCCCGGATGCGGCGGATGATCTCGTACTCGGCGCCCTTGAGCAGCCAGGCCAGGAACGAGCCCTCGCCGCGGTACTCGAACTGGTGCAGCCGCCGCAGTGCAGACAGGATCGCGTCGTGCGTTGCGTCCTCGCTGTCGGCCATGAGCACCCGATACTTGGGCCCGATCAGCTTGCGCAGCGCCGCGCGCAGGCGGTCGCGGTAGCGCTGGAACAGCAGGTCGATCGCATCGCGATCCTGCTCCAGGGCCCGACTTACGAGATTTCGGGTGTTGTCGTCCAAGAACGGAGCGTAGGCGGGAAGCAGGTGATTCTGCCGGTTACGCGGCCGCCGACAAGTCGGGTCGTGGCTCATGGGGCGTTTGGCGCGCGCAGAGGGTGGGCTCAGGAAGGGCATCGTCTTGGACTCGCTCCGGGAGAAGAAGGGCGCGACCGGCTCGAGCGCACGCGGATTTCCGGCTTGCCAGGCGGCTGGTGGGGTGCGTGTGCGGTGCGCCGTAGCCCCGATGGGGCAGTGGTTTGGGGATTCTGGATGGCACGGGCGCGACGCCGCGCCGGGGCGATCTGGCCGGGGTCGTCCCAGGCGGGGACTCGCCAGAAGTCGGGTGCCGCCAGTGGCCGATAGGATCGGCATGAAATCGCTCCTCCTCGGTGCGCTCGTCGGCGCCTGTTCTGCGGTCGGTGTGGTGGGCCAGGCGCCCGGTGTCGGCCAGCAGCCGCCCGCGAGGCCCGCGGGCTCGACGCAAACAACGCCGCCCGTTCACAAGGTGCCGGCGGGTAAGAAGCAGCCGCCCGGTCAGCAGCAGCCCGGTCAACAGCAGCCGGGCGGCGATTCGAACAAGAGCCAGCGGCCAGCGGGGGTCGCGGACCGCATCGCGCGCCGCGCCCAGCAGATGCGGGATCAGCTTGGTCGCGGCCGGCAGATCAAGAGTCACGTGCGCGTGCAGGTGCGCCTCAAGAACGGCAACCGCCTGCGGGGCGTCGTCAAGGATGGTCGCCTCGTCGAGCGGGTCTCGGGGCTGCGCTTTCAGGATGCCCATGCCGCGGACAAGGGCGCGGGGATTCGCATCTGGTACTCGGGTGGCACGCGCAACTACGTGTTCGTGCCGTTCTCCGAGCTGAAGCACTACACGGTGCTCCAGCGGCTCACGCATGAGCAGCTCGCACAGCTCGAGACCGAGATGCAGATGAAGGAGCGTGAGGATCTCGCGCGCCGGCAGCGTCGCGCCGCGGGGGCGCCCGGCAGCGTTGCCGGGCTACCGGGTCGGCCGGTGCCGAGTCAGCCCCAGGGTGAGAGCGTGACCGCTCCGGGGTTGCCCGGTGGTCGCTTGCCGCCGCCCACCGCGCAGGGGCGGGAGCCCCAATCGGCTCAGCTGCCCGGCCAGCTCCCGGGTCAGCTCCCGGGCCAATTGCTGCCGGGCTACACGCCAGCGGGCGGGGCGACCAATTCGACGGGTGGCGCGACGACGACGCCGGCGCCGACGGGTTCGCTCACGAGCCGGCTGCAGCAGCTCGGCACGGAGCAGTCGTCGGGAACGTTCGGTTCGGTTGGGCTCGGCACGGCCGGGACTGGCGCGAGCACCGTGCCCGGCAAGGGCGCAGGTGTGGACGGCACGGCCGGCGCCGGCAAGACCGGTGTTGCGACCGGTTCGACGACCGAATCGACCGGGGGGGAGGCGAACCAGGAACAGCATCGCGAGTGGTACCAGCTGCTGCAGAGCTACCCGCCGGCGGGCGGCTGGAACGCGGAGAAGCGCGACGAGATCTCGCGGCGCTTCCAGGTCATCGGCGCGCGGCCGAGTGAGAAGGAGCAGGCGTTCGTTGATCGCTACGCCGAGTGGCAGAAGGCCTGCAAGCACTTCGGAGTCGGCACGGCCGGCGGCGATGCCGGCACGGGCGGCGGGCTCGGTGGCGCGACGAAGGGTAAGTCGACGGGCAAGTCGACGGGCAAGTCGACCGGCGGGAGCTCGAAGTCGGACGAGAAGTCGAAGACGAGGCGGCGCACGACCGCCCGCGAACGGCGTGAGGCCAAGCGGAAGGCGCGCGAGGAACGTCGCAATCGCCGCAAGAACCGCGACAAGTAGCGGGCGCCGGCCCGCCCGCGGCAAGTCGTCGCCAGTGCGGCGGCGGATTCCTGCGAGCAGCCTTGATCGGAGGCGGGCGCGGACACGAAGCTGTCCGCCATGCCACGCGCTTTTCTATTCACCGGTCAGGGTTCGCAGTTCGCCGGCATGGGCAAGGAGCTCGCCGAGCGGTTTCCTGCCGCTCGCGAGACGTTCGAAGAAGCCGATGCCACGCTCGCCGAGCCGATCAGCGAGCTGTGCTTCACAGGGCCGGACGAGCAGCTCGCGCTGACGACCAACACGCAGCCGTGCACGTTGACCGTCGCGATCGCGGCCTACCGCGCGCTCGGGATCACGCCCGATCTCGCCGCGGGCCATAGCCTCGGTGAGTACAGCGCGCACGTCGCCGCGGGCACGATCACGTTTGCGGATGCGGTGCGGCTCGTGCGCGACCGCGCCGAATGCATGCAGGACGCCGTGCCCGTCGGCACGGGCGGCATGGTCGCGCTGCGCAAGACGCCGCTCGCCGACGTCGAGGCGCTCGTGGCCAAGGTCGACGCGGGGGTTTGCGAGATCGCCAACTACAACGAGCCGCAGCAGACGGTCGTGTCCGGTGCGATGGCCGCGATGGATCAGCTCGTCGAACTCGCGCCGCGGCGCACTGCGATGAAACTGAACGTCAGCGTGCCGTTCCATTGTTCGCTGCTGAAGGAAGCGGGCGAGGGCTTCGCGACGACGCTCGATGCGATCACGATGAACGATCCGGCGTTCCCGATCTGGTGCAACGTCGACGCCAGACCCGTCACGGACAGCGATGCGGCGCGCGACGCGCTGAAGCGTCAGTTCGCGGGTTCGGTGCGCTGGCTGCAGACGATCGAGGGCATGCTCGAGCAGGGTGTGCGCGAGTTCGTCGAGTGCGGGCCGAAAGCGACGCTCGTGAACATGGTCAAGCGCATCGCGATGGCGCACGAGATCGAGGGCGTCGAGACGTTTGCTGCGACGACCCCGGACGAGATCGCTGCGCTCGCTTCGTGAGTGCCGGGGATCATCCCTTGCGCCAGGCGTTGTGGCCGCTCGGGCTGCTCTACGGCGCGGTCGCGGGGTTCCGCAACTTCTTGTTCGACTCGGGCGGCAAGGCCGTGCATCGGCTCGACGTGCCCGTCGTGTCGATCGGCAACCTCACCGTCGGTGGCACGGGCAAGACTCCGACGGTCGCATGGCTCTGCCGCCAGGCGGCTGCGGCCGGGAAACGCCCCGGCGTGCTCGCGCGCGGGTACGGGCGTGCGCCGGGCGCCGAGCTCAACGACGAGGGCGAACTGCTGCGGCGCCGCATGCCCGAGCTGTTGCAGCAGCAGGACCCGGATCGCGTTGCGGCCGGGCGGCGGCTCGTTGCGGCGGGTGCGGACTACATCGTGCTCGACGATGGCTTCCAGCATCGACGACTGCATCGCGATCTCGACGTCGTCTGTCTCGATGCAAAGCTGCCGTTCGGCAACGGGCAATGTCTGCCGGCGGGGGACCTGCGTGAGTTTCGGTCGGGTGTGCGTCGCGCGGGCAAGCTGCTCTTGACGCGCGCGGAAGGGCTCGAAGCCGAGCAGCTCGTGCAGCGCGCCGCGCGCTTGCGGCAGCTCGCGCGGCGCGACGACCTGCGGGTCCATGCATGCACGCACGCGCCGTCCGAACTCGTGGAATGGTCCGACCTCGGTGCCGGCGAACCCGTGACGCACGAGGTCGCGACTCTCGCCGGGCAACGCGTGGTGCTGCTGTCGGCGATCGCGCGGCCCGAGAGCCTGCGCGACACGGTCGTGGCACTCGGCGCCGAAGTCGTGCGGGAACTGCGCTATCGCGATCATCACCGCTACACGCTCGCCGAAGCGCGGGCGGCCGTCGAGGCAGCGATGGCGGCGGAGGCGATGCTCGTCACGACCGAGAAGGACGACGTCAAGCTCGCCGCGCTCGTGCGCGATGGCGACGCCGAACTGCCACGCCACGTACTGCGCATCGATCTGCAGTTCCTCGAACACATGCTCGACGGCGAGCCACGGCCTGCGGAGTTCTTGCTGTGAGCGAAACGCCGTCGCAGGCGCGGGTGCGGTTCCGCGATCGTGTCGTCTACCAGGTCGCGCGCTGCGCGATCGGGGTCGCCGCCCGCGTTCCCGAACGCCTCGGCTACGGCCTGGCGGGCTGGCTCGGCCGCATGTTCTTCCGCTGTGCGAAGCGACGGCAGCGCTACGCCCTGCGCTTTCTGAAGAACGCCTACCCCGATCGCGACGAGCGCGACCTGCTGCGGCTCGGTGCCGTTGCCACGGGCAACCTGTTCCAGGTGCCGCTCGACATGGCGCGCCTGACCCGACTACTCGCGCGCGGCGGGAGTCTCGAGGACATCGTCGACTACACGGCGGCGGAAGAAGCGCTCCGCACCGCGCCGCCCTGCTTCGCCGTGACCGCGCACCTCGGCAGCTGGGAGGTCGCTGCGGCCGCGATGGCCAGTCGCGTCGGCGAAGCCCACGGCATCGCCAAGGTCAGCAAGAACCCGCTGCTGCAGCAGTGGATCCTCGACAACCGCGGTCGTGCCGGCCTCCACATCCATCCCCGCCGCGGTGGCTTCCGCGACCTCAAGCGCGCGATGGATCGCGGCGTCGTCGGCCTCCAGGTCGTCGACCAGAACCAGCGCCTGCGCGGCGTCTTCGCCCCGTTCTTCGGCGAGGTCGCGAGTTGCGAACGGGCGGCCGTGAGTCTGTGCCTGCGCCAGCGCTACCCGATCATCGTCGGCACCGCACTGCGCGTGGACAACCGCTTCCGCTTTCGCCTCGTGCTCCTGCCGCCGTTCGTGCCGGAGGTGACAGGTGACAAGGCCAAGGATCTCTACGAGGGGGTCGTGCAGGTGAACCGCCGCCTCGAGGAGCTGATTCGCATGGCGCCCGAGCAGTACCTGTGGATCCATGACCGCTATCGCAAGCAACCGCCCCCGGGCTGGCGGCCGGGGAGCGACGCGGAAGAGGGTGACGAAGCCGAGGCCGAAGCACGTTCCGGAGGCGGCGCATAGCGCGTGCCGTGGTAGGCTGTCCGCCGCACGGGCGCCCGTAGCTCAGTTGGAAGAGCACCGGCCTTCTAAGCCGATGGTCGCAGGTTCGAGCCCTGCCGGGCGTGCCACTCAAGTCGTTGATGAGGCGGGCGATGCATCCGTTTCGAAGGAGGGGACGGACGACGATCCGGGCGACTTACCGGGGGGTGGTGCCGGGTTTCTGATTGCTGCCTGCGTTGCGTCCTCGAACGAGGGCCAGCAGGAATGCTGCGTTCCCTACGAGGAAGGCGATGTTGACCCACCTTGCGAACGGGGGGGCTCCTTCCGGCCAGATCTGACCGAGCAAGACGATCAGGTTGAGCAGGAGGAGCACGGTGACGATGGCGCGGTTCATGAGTCTATTCGTCCTGCTCGGGGCTGGTGCCGTTGTCGATGGGGAACCGATCAACTACGGAACTCCACGGTGCGTTCGTGAGTCCCTGCGGCCCCGTGACTATGGGGCCATTTGAGTTGTGGTGCCTCAGTATAGGAAGGGGGTTGTCTTCGTTTCCGTGTAGGAGAGGTCGAAGCAGCACTTGATACCCGTGAAGGCGTAGGTGACGCAGATCCGAACCTTGTTCGCAGCGGCGTCCACGTCGACCGCGTAGTGGCTGAACGGTGCTTGGTTCTGACCGTCGATGAACATCAGGCCATGCCAGCAGATCCATTCCTTCTTGTTGGGATTGTTCGTGCCAAAGACCTCGACGTTCCCGAAGGGCGTGTTGAGCGGGAACGCCTGTGGGCACGTGGTCCAGATGACCTTGGCGTTCGTAACTTCGTCGAGGGCTCCCCAGGTGGCGGAATGGCTGGGGCCAGCAGCCTGACTCCGAAACATGCGAACTTCGGATTCGCGCTACGACGCTGACCGAGTGGGATGACGACTGGATGGCGGCCCAAGGATCGCGCGGCTGACGGGGCTGCCTTCGCGAGAAAACTTCACGCGTGCTGTTCGCGTCTCGTCTGCGCGGCACTGCGCCACGAGTAGGTCGTCGTTGGCGGCGCAGGATGCGCAGTCGTGTTGCGCTGCACCGTCGGTGAGTGGCCGTTCTCGTCCCATTCGCGCTCGCGAACCCTTCAGGAGCACCACCGATGTGTCACTTGTCCGGGGCCCTGCGGCTCCTTCTTTGTGGTCTTGGTCTGGGCCTTGCGCTGCCGGCGCAAGAGCCTGCGCCGAGGTCGTTCCTCGGTGCCTTCGGTGTCAACCTGCTCGACGGCGTGCCAATTGCCGCCGGGCGTGATTACCAGGCCGAGTTCTTCGGCGACTGCGTGGTCTACACGCCGGCGTTGCCGGCGGCGGAGCGCGTGATGCCGTTCGCGATATGCACGGTGAGCTACGGGCGTGGCGACGCGGCGCTGGTTCCTGCGGCTGCCGAGCCGCGGATGGACAAGGACGAGAAGGTCGTGCGCTACGAGCGTGGGGCATTCGTCGAGCGCTACGAGGCGCGGCGCGATGGCGTCAAGCAGAGCTTCGTGTTCGACGCGTTGCCGCCGGGTAGCGGGGATCTCGTCGTGCGGCTGCGGGTCGAGACGGAACTCGAACCAAGTGCTCTGGGCGCGACCGATGGCGGCCTCGAGTTCCGGCATGGCGACGTCGGGGGCGTGACACTCGGGGCGGTCGTCGGCATCGATGCCAATGGCGTGCGTGCGGCCGGCAAGATGCGGTTCGCGGACGGGGAACTCGAACTGCGATTGCCGGCTGCGTTCGTCGATGGAGCGGCGCTGCCGCTCGAACTCGATCCGCTGATCGGTACGACCATCCAGGTCGGGGGCGGCTACCAGGACCTCGACACCGACGTGGCGGCCAATGCCGGTACCCACTACCTCGTCGTCTGGCGTCGTGCGTTCTCGGGTGGCGGGCACGCCGTGCGCGGCGCGCTCGTCAATCGCACGGGCGTCGTGTCACCGACGCTGATCACGATCCAGACGCCGGGCAACAACTTCAACCCGCGTTGCACGATGATTCGCACCGCGAACTCGTTCGTCGTGGTCTACAGCCGCTCCGGGAACATCTATGGCCGCGCGATCAGCTCGACGACGCTCGCGGTCGGGCTCGAGTCGGGTCTCGCTGTGACGTCCGCCACGGAATCGGATCCGGATGTCGGCGGTGAATCCGTGGCCGACGACGAAGTGCTCGTCGTGTGGCGCGACTCCACCAACAACCGGATCGAGGCGAAACAGGTCAACGTCAACGACTCGATTCAGCCGCCCGTGCTCGGACCGTCCGGCACCGAGGTCATCATGTCGAATCCCCCGACCGGTGCGACGGAGGTTGCGCCGGCGATCAGCAAGACCGGCGGCACGACGGGCCTGCACTGCATCGCCTGGCACCGCAACCAGACCAATGGCCTGACCGACATCATGTGTCGCATCGTGACGCGTGACCTGGGTTACGCGTCGATCGTGCTCACGGCCGGAACGGGTGGCGACAACGACGTTCCCGATGTCGATGGGGACGGGCGTAACTGGCTCATTGCGTGGGAGTGGGAGTCGACCTCGGGATCCGGTCGGAACGATGTGCGCGCGCGCTCTCTCGCGTTCAGTTCGCAACGGGCGTCGGGCGATCGCGGGTTCTTCCAGAGCCCGGTCTGGGCCGTCGCGGCGACGAGTGCCGACGAACGGGCCGCTAAGGTGGCGTGGATGGGCGACTCGGCACTCGTGATGTTCGAGCGCGGCACCGGGACGCCCGGGGTCTTCGATGCGATCGTTCAGCCGGTCGATTTGATGAGTGGGCGCGGCTGTGGGCCCGCACTCGCGTTGCCGCTCAATGGCGTCGGCAGCGATCAGGGGCCGATCCGAGCGGTGAGCCGCGCGGGTGTCGGAATCGATCGCGACGAAGCGCTGATCGTCTGGAGCGAACGCGACACGGGCGGGGACAACGACGCGTTCGTGATCCGCTTCGAGGCGGACGACGGCGAGAACGAAGAACTCGGAGGTGGCTGCGGCACGCGCGGCTTCAGCTATGCCGAGTGCGCGATGACGGGCAACTCCGCGTTCGCGATGCGCTGGCGCAACGCGATCCCCAATGCGTCAGCGTGGCTGTTGATGAGCCCCGATCGCTTCAACGGCAGCTGCTCGAGCTGCCGGATGATCGCGGATCCTCTCGGTGGCTTCGTCCTGCCGCGCACGACCGACGGCAACGGCAGCGCCGACGTGGCGTTCTCGATCCCCGCGACGAGCTCTCTCGTTGGCGCGTCGCTCGTGCACCAGTGGGTGGTCTTCGACACCGCCTCCCCGGCCTGCACGCTGTTCAACTTCGACATGTCCGACGCCTACCGCACGACGATCCAGTGAGGGCTCCCCAGATGAAGACCTACATTCGCCAGTTCGCCGGTTTCGGCGTGTTCTTCTTCGGTGTGGCCGCTGCGATCGGCGCACAGCAGGCTTCCGACTCAGCGCACGTGCCGAGTCCGTCGATGCAACGATCCGCGGCCAGTCGCGCGTTCGTCATGGAGCGGGTCGACGGGCAACTGCGGGCCGCGGGGCCGGACTACAAGGCGCGGTTCGATGCCACGGGCGTGACCTACACGCCTGCGCTCGGCCGCCAGGCGAGTCGCAACTACCCGTGGCACTTCGCGGTCCAGACGATTCGTCGTGGCGATACCGTGTTGTTCGACGCGGCCAAGGCCCCAGCGGTCGCACCGCAACACGACGGCGCGGTCGCGTCCTACGACCGTGGTGCGAGCATCGTCGAGCGCTACGTGGCGCGCAGTGACGGCATCAAGCAGGACTTCGTGTTTACAGCACCCATGAGCGGCCAGGGCGATCTGGTCGTCGAGGGCCGGATCACGACCGAACTCGCGATGACGGCCCCGGCGACTGAGGGCGTCGCTGCCCGGTTCGTCGCGGAAGGGATCGGTGGCGTGGCCATCGGCGACGTCGTCGGCATCGATCGCCGTGGCCGCAAGCAGGCGGGCGAGCTGTCGTGTGACGGAGAGCGAATCCGATTCGTGTTGCCGAACGAGTTCGTCGATCGGGCGGCCTATCCGCTCGTGCTCGATCCATTGGTCAGTACGGCACGGTTCGTGGAGACGGCCACCGCCGTCGATCCCGACGTCGCGTACGACGAGACCTACGATGTCTACCTCATTGTCTGGGAACAGGAGTTCTCGGCCGTCGATACCGACATTCGTGCGCGGCTCATGAAGCTGGCCGGCACTTTCGCGGGTGGGCTCATCAACGTGACCTTCGAACCGGGCCACGAGATCAACCCGGCGGTGGCAAACACGGATCTCGGCAACCGCTTCTTCATCGCGTTCCAGGATGGCCCGACGCCGTTCGGGCCGTGGCACATCCGCGGCCGCAGCATTACTTCGGATCCGACATCGACGATGACCCCGATCATCAATATCAGCGCCCCGGGCGGCGCCAACGAGTTCACGCCCGATGTCGGAGGTGACAGTTCGTTCGTCGACGACTCCATTCTCGTCGTGTGGTCTGACGACAGCGGCAGAACGATCGGCACCAAGGTCGAGATCATCCCGAACACCGTCGCCTTGCCGACCGTGCTCCGGTTCAGCGGCAGCGCCAACCCGGCGATCAGCAAGAGCGGCGGTCCCGATGGCCGGTTCGTCATCGTGTGGGAGCAGGACTTCGGCACCGATCGGGATATCCAGGCCGCGCTCGTGGATCGCAACATGACGGTGCTCGACAGCTTTGCGGCGGTGGGGCTGTTCTCTGCGCTCGACGACTCGGCCCCCGATGTCGATGGCGACGGCACGAGCTTCGTCGTCGTGCTGCAGCGCCAGGAGAGTGCGTCGTCGACGTTGCATGACATCTACTGCCAGCGCATGGGCTGGGATGGTTCGGACCTCAAGTCCGTCGGCGGGATGGTGGCGGTCAGCTCGGTGCCTGGTCTCGAGGCGCAGGCGCCAGCGATCGGGCTGCTCGGCCAGAAGTACGTCGTCGCCTGGTCCTCGGGCGCGGCGATCAGTCCGGACATCGCCATGGTCGAACTGGATCCCGCGACGTGCCTGGCGTGTGGCGTGGTGCAGACCACGAGTGGTGGGACCAACGTGCTCGACTTCGGTCCGGAGATCGCGACGCGCTACCAGGGGCGACCGAGTATCGATCCGATCACGCAGGACCAGGGACTGCTCGTCTGGTCGGAGCTCGGGTTGTCGCCGACGCGCTTCCTCGAGACCGATGTCGTGGCGCACCTCTACGAGGCGTTCGGTGGTGGTGCGGTGACCGATCTCGGTGGTGCCTGCGGCAGTGGCGGCAACAACGGTTTCAACGGCCCGGTAGCGCTCGGCAACTCGCAGCTCGAACTCACCCTGTCGGGCGCCACGACGCCGATCGTGTTCGCGAGTATCCAGTTCGTCAACGCGACGCAGACCTGCGGACCGTGCACGTTCAATGCGCAGAACAGCTACGTGTTTACGCTGGCCAACGGCGCGGGGGGGGCGAGTTTCCCGCTCGCGATCCCGTGCGATCCGTCGTTCCATGGGCTGGGGGTGTTCACGCAGTGGGCGTCGTTCCTGAGCGGCGCCAATCCGTGCGGCACGTTTCCGGCGAGTGCCGAGGTGTCGTTCTCCAATCGGTTGGAGGCGGTCATCGGGTCTTAGGGGCGGTCGCGGCGATCGGTTGCAGCGAAAGTTGCAGCGCGGACGGTGAGGCGGGCGCTGTATCGACGGAGCTCGCCCCGCTACCGCAACGGGCGGTTACGCTGTGTGAGCTCGCCCTCGACGCCCACCGTCACCCGAATGCACCGACTTACCTTCGCTGCGGCTTTGTTGCTGCCGATGGCCGTCTGGCCAACTGCACTGTTCGCCCAGACCCATTGGCCGCCGCCGCGGACGCCGGCGGGCAATCCGGTCACGGCCGACAAGGTGTTGCTCGGCAAGGTGCTGTTCTGGGACGAGCAGCTGTCGAGCACGGGGAGCGTGGCGTGCGGCACGTGCCACATCCTGTCACATGGTGGCGCGGATCCGCGGTCGTTCGAGGCGTTGCACCCCGGGCCCGATGGGGTCTTCGGCACGGCGGACGACAGCCTCGGGTCGCCGGGTGTGCCGCGCAACGATGGCGCGGGGCGCTACGACTGGGTTCCCGGTTTCGGCGCGGCGCCGCAGGTCACGCGGCGGACGGCGCCGAGTGTGATCAACGCGGCCTACCTGTCGGAGATGTTCTGGGACGGTCGCGCCAACGACGGCGTGTTCCGTGATCCGCTCACGCAGCAGGTCGTGCTCGCGAGCGATGCCCAGCTCGAGAACCTGATCGCTCAGCCGCCACTCGATGCCGTCGAGATGGGGCACCCCGGGCGAACCTGGAGCGATGTCGTTGCCCGCGTGCAAAACGTCATGCCGCTCGCGCTCGCGTCGAACCTGCCCGCGGCCATGCAGAACTTCGTCGGGGCGCGGAACTACGCGCAGTTGTTCTCGCAGGCGTTCGGCACCCCGGGCGTCGATGCGTCGCGGATCGTCATGGCGATCGCGAGCTATCTGCGAACGCTCGTCAGCGACGGATCGCCCGTCGATCAACACCTCGCCGATGGCGAGACCCTCACCGGCGCCGCGCTGCAGGGGTTCCAGTTCGCGCGCATCGCCTGTGCGCGTTGTCACCAGAACATCAGCGCGTCGGTCCTTGCGTTCGGGCCGGTCGGGCTCGACTTCCGCAACACGGGCGTGCGGCCGATCGCGGAAGATGTGGGGCGTCAGGCAGTCACGAACCGCGCGAGCGATGCGGGCAAGTTCAAGGTGCCTGACCTGCGCAACGTGGCATTGCGCGGGCCGTTCTTCCATGGCGGCAGCGCGCGCACTCTGGCAGACGTGCTCGCGTTCTACGGGCGCGGCGGCGACTTTCACGTCAACCAGGACCCGTTGATGGTTTCGATGCAGCAACAGGTGCCGGCGCAACGGACTGACCTGCTGGCGCTTCTCGACGCCTTCACGGATCCGCGCGTGCGCGACGAGACGCCACCGTTCGATCGGCCGCGGTTGTTCGCGGAGGGGCCGAACGCGAACGTGTCCGTCGGTGCCGGCACGGCGGGAACGGGCGGCCTCGCGCCGCGCGCGATCGCCGTCGAGGCTCCGCGAATCGGCGCGACCGTGACGCTCGCCGTCGACTCGGCGCTGCCTGGCGAACTGGTGTTGATCGGTTGGGACGTGATGCGAACGTCGACGCCGTGGCGGGTGCTCGGAGTCGACGTGCATCTCGCGTTGTCGCCGGCCGTTCACGTCGGCTTGGTCGGTGGGCTGGCTGGCACGGCGGGCGCAGGGAGTGGCCATGCGTCCACGTCGATCGCGCTGCCGATGGCTCCTGAGCTCCGGGGCGCTCGCCTGTTCGGTCAGTGGCTCGTCACCGATCCCTCCGGGTCGCGCGGCTTTGCCGCGTCGCAAGCGTTCGGTCTCACGGTCTTCTAGCCGGTGGTTGCGCCCGCCGGCATCGATGAGGGCTGGCGGCTCCGCGAGCCGGGATCCTTCACATTCGGCCCTCCATTGGCGTTGAGTCCTCGACTTGTTGCCATCCTAAGTGACGGCCAAAAAAGGGTTAAGAGGTGATGCGGAGGGTCTTAATGGTCTCTTAACACTACCCACTCCTCGCGTTCACGGTTGGTGCGTGGAGTGCTCCACCTCAAGAAGTGCTCACCCCAAGAAGTGTCCGTCCCGAGTAGGGGGGGCACACCAGGAATCGAATCGTGATCAAGAAGCTACTCCCCGCGTTGCTCGCCGCCCCGTTGGCCGTTCTGGCCAGTTGTGGTGGTGGCCAAAAGGAAATCCAGAACGACGGCTCCAACACCATGCTTGTGGTGGCTGGTGCGCTCGCCGAGATCTACCACGACAAGAACCCGGAGATCGTCGTCTCCGTTTCCGGTAGCGGTTCGGGCGTCGGCATCGCGAGTCTCGTCGCGGGTGACGTCGACATCGCGAACGCCAGCCGGCCGATGAAGAAGGAAGAGATCGAGTCCGCCAAGAAGAACGGCAACGATCCGGTCGAGCACATCGTCGGCTACGACGGGATCGCGGTCTACGTTCACAAGGACAACCCGATCGAGTCGTTGTCCGTTGCGCAGCTCAAAGGAATCTTCGGTAAGGGCGGCAAGGTCAACTCGTGGAAGGACCTCGGTGTCGATTTGGGTAGCGAAGATGTGAACGAGATCGCGGTCCTAAGTCGCCAGAGTAGCAGCGGCACCTACGAGTGCTTCCGCAACATCGTTCTCGGTGGCAAGAAGGAGAGCTTCAAGCCCGACTGCCGCTTGCTGAACGGCAGCAAGGAAGTGGTCGAGTTCTGTGCCAAGACGAAGAGCGCGATCGGCTACAGCGGGCTCGCCTACGCGACCGACGACGTCAAGATCGTGCCGGTGCAGAAGGCCGATGGCTCGCCGGCGGTGGGGCCGACGATCGACAGCGTCCTCGACAAGAGCTACGCGATCGCGCGCCCGCTCTACATGTACACCAACGGCGAGCCGCAGGGTGACATCAAGGCCTACGTCGACTGGATCAAGTCGGACGAGGGCCAGAAGGTCCTGCTGGACAAGGGCTACGTGCCCATGCGCAAGCCCTGATCCGGCCCGTGCTGGTTGCTGGCCCGTATGGTCGGGCGAGCACTGATCGATAGCGACGACTGACCGAAGGGGGGCGGCGAGACTCGGCCTGCCACGACCCCTCGGCGAACCCCAAACCTTCTCTCGTGACCAGTCACTACGAACAACGTCTGCAGAAAGACCTCGAATGGATCGACCAGCTCGTCGAGGTGGTCGGCAAACAGCTGGTCGAGACGATTCAGAGCGCCGTCGATGCCGTGTTGCGGATCGACCGGCAGCTGGCGGCAGAGATCGTGATCGGGGACTTCACGATCAATCGGCAGACGCGGGAGCTCGACCGGCTTTGTCATGCGTTCGTGGCGCGGCATCTGCCGAGCGCGGGGCATTTGCGCTACGTGTCGTCGGTCCTGCGGCTCAACATCGCGTTGGAGCGCATCGGCGACTATGCGACGACGATCTCGAGAACCGCGGCGCACCTCAGTGAGCCGCCGCCCTCGGCGGTCGTTCGCGACATCGAAATGATGTCGGAGCAGTCCCGCCGATTGCTGGCCGACAGCCTCAACAGCTTTCACAAGCGTGACGAGCCGTTGGCGCGCGCGACGATCAAGGCTGCCAACCAGTTCGCTCCGTACCTCGACCGGGTGTTCGCCGATCTGGTCAAGGCGGGCGAAGAGAACGCGCGCCCGATCGAAGATCTCTACGGGCTGATTGCGACCTTCAAGCGACTGGAGCGCGTGATCCACCAGGCCAAGAACATCTGCGAAGAGACGGTCTTCGTCGTCACTGGGCAGGACAAGGGCGAGAAGCGCTTCCAGATCCTGTTCGTCGACGAGAAGAACGACGGTGCGAGTCAGTTGGCGGAGCATTTCACTCGCAAGGCCTTCCCCAACAGCGGTCAGTACGAGAGTGCCGGCTGGAGCCCCGCGGAGGAGATCCAGTCGAACTTCGTCGAGTTTGCGGAGTCGTCTGGCATGGACCTCAGCAAGTCCTGGCCAACCGATCTCGCGAGCAAGAAGCCGCAGCTCGACACGTTCGATCTCGTGGTCGGCCTGACTCCCGAGATCCGTGATCGCCTGGAGCGTACCCCGTTCCACACGACCTTGTTGCACTGGGACGTCGACACGACGGCGACTCCGGCCGAGGTGTATCGCACCATTACGCCGCTCATTCGCGGGCTGATGGAGCAGCTCCGCGGCGAGCAGGCCAGCTGACCGTGGGCGCGCCATCCATGTCGACCAACTCCGACAAGCAACCGGCGAGGAAGCTCGTGGCCGTCAAGCCCGATGAGCAGCCAGTCGACAAGCAGCCCGATTGGGCTTACGCCCTCGATCATCGCGATCGCTCGTGGCTCGTCGATCTCTTCGCTCGCATCGGTGTGCAGGTCGGCGGTATCTCCGCGATCCTGTTCATCGTCGCGATCTTCCTCTTCATCGGGACCGAAGGCTTCGAGTTCCTCTGGAACCGACTGTCGTTCAGCGAACTGTTGTTCGGGACCCAATGGGATCCGACGGTGGAGCCGCCGGTCTACGGCGCCGCGCCGCTCATCATGGGCACGGCGTGGATCACGTTCGTCGCGATGGTGATCGCGGTGCCGTTGTCCTTTGCCGCTGCGGTCTACGTCGGCGAGTTCGCGCGTGGCAAGCAGCGTGAATGGCTGAAGATCGGCATCGAACTGCTGGCTGCCATCCCGTCCGTCGTCTGGGGGGTGATCGGCCTGCACGTGATGAAACCGCTGATCGAGGACACGTTCGATGTCCAGGTTGGCCTCAACGTGCTCAATGCCGGGATCATTCTCGGACTGATGGCGGCGCCGATCATCGCGACGATTGCCGAGGACGCGCTCAAGGCCGTGCCCGAGGGTTATCGCGAGGCGGCCGAATCGCTCGGTGCGACGCGCTGGCAGGTGATCTGGAAGGTCGTGCTGCCGCACGCCCGACCGGGACTCTCGGCCGCGGTTCTGCTCGGCGTCGGTCGCGCATTCGGCGAGACGATCGCGGTGCTGATGGCCAGTGGCCATCGACTGATGATTCCGGAGAGCGTCTTCGACTCGGCCGCGACATTGACTGCGACGATCGCGGCCGAACTCGGTGAGGCGGCGGTCGGCGGGGATCACTATCAGGTGCTCTTCGTGCTCGGGCTGTTGCTCTTCCTGATTACGTTCTGCATCAACCTGCTCGCGGATCGCATTGTTCGCGGCCGGAGGGCCAAGGCATGACCGACTCGAGCTTGTTCACGGCCTCGGCCAACGAGGAGCGTGCGCTGTCGCTGCAGAAGTTGCTGCGCCTCGGCTTCCTGGCCGTGTCGCTGCTGCTGCTGATCCCGGCCGGCGCGATCCTGGCCGTGCTCGTGATCGAAGGGGCGCCCGGTCTGACCTGGGAGTTCCTGACCACGATGCCGCGTGAGAACGGCGCTGCCGGCGGCATCGCGACGGCGCTCGTTGGCACGATCTGGCTGACGGTGACGGCACTCGTGTTCGCGCTGCCGCTCGGTGTCGCGGCGGCGATCTACCTCAGCGAGTATGCCCGCGACAACTGGCTGACGCGCACGATCAACATCGCGATCGTCAACCTGGCGGGTGTGCCGTCGATCGTGCACGCGTTGTTTGGCGTCGGTGCGTTCGTCTACTTCATGCAGTTCGGCAAGTCGATCCTCGCGGCGGGCTGCACGCTGGCGGTGATGACGTTGCCGGTGGTGATCGTCTCGACGCGTGAGTCGCTGCAGGCGGTGCCGCATTCGTTCCGCGATGCTTGCTGGAACATGGGGGCGACGCGCTGGCAGACCATCTGGCGCATCGTGCTGCCGAACTCGGGCAGCGGCATCCTCACGGGGCTGATTCTCGTCGTGTGTCGCGCCGTTGGCGAGACGGCGCCCATCATGTTCACGGGTGCCGTGTTCATCCGTCAGGTGTTTCCGAACGGCGTCTTCGACAAGTCGATGGCGCTGTCGCTGCATCTGTTCAACGTGTCGACGCAGGTGACGAACGTCCCTGATCACATTCCGTTCACGGTGGCGCTGACGCTGATCCTCGTGGTCATGTCGATGAATGCCGTCGCGATCTACTTCCGCATGAAGCTGCGAGGGAAGAAGAAGTGGTAACGACTACGACCCTGGCGGCGATGCCCGCGACGGAGACCCTGCTCGAGGTCGAGAACCTCGAGATTCGCTACGGCAACAAGCTGGCGCTCGGTGGGGTGAACCTCGACGTCCGCCGCAACGAGATCTTCGGGATCATCGGTCCGGCAAACTCGGGGAAGACGTCCTTCCTGCGGTCGCTTAACCGCATGGACGAGTTCGTCCACAACATGCGCGTTTCCGGCGAAGTGCGATTCGCCGGCCGTGACCTGTCGACGGTCAGGAACCTCTACGCTCTGCGGCGCATGATCGGCGTGGTGTTCCCGTTGCCAGTCGGGCTGCCGCTGTCGATCTACGACAACGTCGCCCTGGCGCCGCGGCTGTCTGGCACGACGAAGCGGGCCGACCTCGACGAGATCGTCGAGCGGTGTCTTACCCGCGCGGCGCTCTGGGACGAGGTCAAGGATCGCTTGAAGAGCCTCGGCTCGCTGCTCAGCGGTGGCCAGCAGCAGCGTCTCACGATCGCGCGCGCGCTGTCGCAGGAGCCGCAGATGCTGCTGCTCGACGAGTTCTCGATCGCGGTCGATCCGGTTACGACGATGCGGATCGAGGAAGTGCTGAAGGAGTTGCGCGACGAGATGACGATCATTCTCGTCACGAACCTCGTGCAGCAGGCGAGGCGACTCGCGAACCGGACCGCGTTCTTCCTCGGCGGTGAGTGCGTCGAGATCGGCGATACCGAGCCGTTGTTTGCGGGCGGCGCCAAGGACCAGCGCACCGCCGATTACCTGGAGGGTCGTTTTGGCTGATTTTGGAACTGCCCCAATGGCTGCCGAGGACGGCGGCGCGCCTTCCGAGTCTTCCGCGCACGCCATCGAGGTGCGCGACATGAACCTCTGGTACGGCGACTTCCAGGCGCTGTTCGACATCGACCTCGATATTCGGCAGGGCATCGTGACGTCCATGATCGGGCCTTCGGGCTGCGGCAAGTCGACGTTGCTCCGCAGCTGTAATCGCATCAACGAACGGCTCGACTACGTGCGCACGACGGGCACGATTCGCGTGCTGGGCGAGGATATCTACGCCGAAGAGGCGTCGCGCATTCAGGTGCGGCGCCGCGTCGGCATGGTGTTCCAGCGTCCGAACCCACTGCCTTTGTCGGTGCGCGACAACTTGCTGTTCGGTCATCGGCTGCACCGCGAGGAGCGCACGTCGCGCGCCGAAGAGGACGAGATGGTCGAGGAGGCGTTGAAGCAGGTTCTGCTCTGGGACCGCATCAAGGACCGTCTCGGCAAGAAGGCCACCAGCCTGTCGCTCGAAGAACAGCAGAAGCTGTGCATCGCGCGGTTGCTGCCGACCAAGCCGTCGGTCCTCCTCATGGACGAGCCCTGCTCGGCACTCGATCCGAAGGCGACGTCGGCCATCGAAGAGCTGATTTGGGATCTGCGCGGCAAGTACTCGATCCTGATCGTGACGCACAACATGGCGCAGGCGCGTCGCGCGAGCGACGAGTGCGTGTTCATGCTCATGGGCCGCGTGATCGAGCACGGTGCCACCGAGCAGGTGTTCGTTTCGCCGGCACAGAAAGAGACCGCCGACTACATCGAAGGCCGCTTCGGTTAGGCGCTTCGTTCGCCCGTTCGGGTTACGACCCGGCCGCCTTCACCGCAGCGAGGAACTCGTCTTTCCAGTGGTAGCCCGCGAGCAGGGACTCGTCCGAGTCGCCGAGCAGCCGACGGGCGAGGTAGAGTGCCTCGACCGAGGCCAGGCCGCGTTCGGGATCCTCGAAGACCTTCGTGATGCGTGGATACGCCGTCGGCACGTCACCGGGGATCGAGCGGCGCACCGGTTCGCCATCGAGGCAGGCGGCGAGTTGGGGGAGCCAGCGCCAGGTCGAATCGAGCAGCAGTAGCGGGCGCCCGGCGTCGGCGGGGGACAGCGCTGGTGCGTCGACGGCGAGCACGGTGTAGCCCGTCGCGTCGAATCGAAAGCCGGGGCGGGCGCGGTGGAACGTCATCTCGGGACGGTCGTGCAGGAAGCGCAGCGAACACTTGCTGATGCGTTCCTTGTAGTGGCGGATGACCGTCGTCGGGATCAGCTTTGTCACGACGGTTTCTCCATGACGGTCGCACTGCTCGTGCGATCCAGTTGGCGTAACACGGCGGCCTCGACGTCGGCGACCGGGATACCGAGTACGCACTGGGGCGTGACGCAATCGCGCCGCGTGCACGGTCGGCACGGCACGTCGTGGAACAGCACCTCGTGCGTGATTTCGCCGTGTGATCTGGGGCCGTAGCGCGCGACGTTCTTGGGGCCGAACAGCGCCACGCAGCGCGAGCCCGCGACCGCGGCGAGGTGCAACGGGCCGGTGTCCGCGGCGACGACGACATCGCAATGGCCCAGGGCGCCGGCGAGGCCGCGCAATCCCAGGTTCGTGCCGTCGACGGGCAGGACGCC
Organism: bacterium; assembly: GCA_024743115.1. GTDB lineage: Bacteria > Planctomycetota > UBA1135 > UBA1135 > UBA2386 > JAGQRA01. The sequence goes on from JANSXC010000008.1 coordinate 91,260, forward strand.
GTCGAGTTCGAGTAGCGGAGCCACGAGTTCGCGCTCGTCGGGGCCGAATCCAGCCGCGACGCCGAGACCGCGCGCAAGGAGGCGTTCTGCGAGTTCGACGAAGCGCGAAACCGGCCAGCGCTTGAACGTCGCGAACGCGGACGTGCCCGGGAACAACATCACCAGTGGCCGCGGGGCGCCAGCCAGGAGCTCGGTCGGCGGCGGAATCAGAGCGAGGCTGGCTGGCGCCGGCTCGCCGGACAGTCCGACATTCGCGAGCAGGCGATGACCGATGTCCGCGCGGTGCGGCAGCGGATCCGGCATGGGCACCGCGCGGTCGTAGGCGCGCCAGGCGCCCTCGCGCGCGGCGGGGGCGGCGGGGCCGAGTTTGAGCGCGGTGCGCACGAATCGGACGTGCAGCACGCTCTTCTGGATCGCGTGCAGATCGATCACGACGTCGTAGCGCTGGTTGCGCCGCAGTCGCAGCAGGCTGCCGGGGATGCGGGTGCGCCGCCTGCGGGGGTAGACGATCACCCGCGCGAGATCCGGGTGGTCGGTGAGCAGGCTCTCGAACCGATCCTCGACGAGGAAGTCGATGATCACGTCGGGCCGTTCGCGCTTGATCGCCGCGACCGTTTCCAGCGCGAACAGCACATCGCCGAGCGCCGACAGCCGCACGACGAGCACGCGCCCGCCCTCCGGGATCACTTCGGCAGCCGGCAATCGAGTCGTCATGACGCAGGCGGCGAGCATTGGGCATCGCTGTTTTGCAGTCCAGCTCTATCATGGCACTCGTGACCGCTCCCGAAGGATTCACCGAGCTGCGCGAAGACGCCGCGGTCGGTTGGGTTGCGACGGACCTCGCTGCCGCGGGGCTGGCGCCGTACTTCGGGCCGTTGCAGCCGTTGCCGGGGGCGAAGGGGCGCGGCGGAGTCGGGGTCCTCGAACTCGGCGGTCGTGAGATCGTCGTGCGGCCGTTTCGTCGCGGCGGTGCACTGGGTTCGTTGCTCAAGGATCGCTACGGGTCGACTAGAAGGGTCCGCGACGAGATCGAGACGCTGCTCGCGTTGCGTGAGCAAGGGGTCCCGGCCGTCGTGCCGATCGCCGCGGTCTGGAAGCGACATGGCGCGTTCTGGCGGCTGCGGCTCGGCACCGAGCGGGTCCCTGGCGCCATGCCACTGCCGGCGTTCCTCGCCGCGGAGCCGGGTCTGCGACGACGGACCGCGGTGGCGGTCGGCACGATGCTGAAGCTGGCGTTCGATGCCGGTCTGCGGCATCCGGACCTTCATCTCGACAACGTGCTGTGCGCAGCTCGCGAGGACCGTGTCCGAGCGGTCCTCGTGGATCTCGATCGGGCCCGCCTCAAGGCGGCCGTGCCACAGAAGGAGGTGGAGAGCATGCTCGTTCGCATGGGGCGTTACGTCGTGAAGCACCGCCCGCGAATGGCGGCCGTGCCGACGCGCTCCGAAGAGCTGCGCATGCTGCTGGCTCTTGGCGTGCCGCGGGCCGAACTCCAGGCGATGTACCGCCGGCTCGCCCGCAAGCTGCGGCGGGCGGTCAAGGGGCGCAACTGGCTGCGTGGCGCCAGCGCTAACGCGCGCGTGGCTGCGTCATCGCAAAGCTGATCGACCACACGCCGCAGGCGTCGTTGACGAGGATCAGCGCGAGGCCGAGATCGCGCAGGCCGTCGCCGTCGCGGTCGCCGAGGTCTGCGAGTGCGTGACCGAAGAGGCGTACCGATGGGTTCGCGGCGACCGTTTGCAACGGCGCGCCGGTTGCGGCGTCGAAGATGCGAACGTAGCCGCGGCCGGTCGGTCCGCCTCGGAACGCGCTGACGGCAAGGGCCGGCCGGCCGTCCGCGCGCCAGTGGGGCAGAGTGCACAGCGCCATGCCGAACGATTCGCCGGGGGCTTCACCGCGCAGCTCGTAGCGCAGGGTGCCTGACTTGCCGTCGAGTACGAGAACCCGACCAGGGAGGCGATCGCGGCCGGTGTAGGCCGGCGCGGCGATCGCGAACTCGTCATGGCCGTCGCCATCGAGGTCGCCGAGGCCGACGGCGTTGGTGCCGAAGTCCTCGAGCGTGGATTGCTCGGTGAACGTCTGCAGCTGAGTGCCCGACGCGCCGGACCAGATCCCGGCGTAGCCCGGCGCGTTTCCGGAGTTGCCGGTGACCATGAGGTCGGCAACTCCGTCGCCATCGATGTCGCCCGGGTTCGCAACGGCTGCGCCGAAGCTCGGGTTCGTGATACGCGGTGCGATCGTGCGCAGTACGGCCCCGTCGAGGCCGGAACACACGAACGCTCGACCGGAGCGATCGGTCACCGTGCTCGGCGCGCCGACCAGGAAGTCGTTGACGTCGTCGCCATCGAGATCCGTCAGCATCGCGAGTGATTCTCCGAACCGTGGGTGGTCGCTGTCGCGGGTCCAGAGTACTTCGCCGGTGCGCCCTGAATGCAGTTCGACGCGACCGTTTGCGGGGGCACCTGTCCGACCGGATCCCAGGTCGGATCCATCCGCGGGGTTGGCAGGTATGCCGATCAGCAGGTCGTCGCAGGCGTCGCCGTCGACGTCGCCGATCGTCGTGAAGCCGCTGCCGAATCGCTCGCGATTCGAGGCCGGCACCGTGCGAAGCAGGGTGCCGTCGCTCGCGGATCGGACCTCGATCCGCCCCTGCCCCGTACCATTCTGGTTCGGGTGCACGATGCAGAAGTCGCGCAACGTGTCGCCGTCGATATCGGTTGCGGTGACCAGGTGGCGCGCGAACGCGAGATTGCGGGGCTCGAGCCCGAACGGCACGAGCGCCTCCGGTTGGACGACGAAGGCGCGGTTGCCGAGGATGCGTTGGAACGGCAGTACCTGCTCCGCGAGCCAGTTGGTCGGGCGATCGAGGAGCAGCGGCGGCGCCGCGACCAGGGTCACCTGGACGGCCAGGGGCAGGCGGAGGGTCAGTTGCGGCAGGCGCAGTGTCGTGATCCAGATCGTGCGCAGGGTTCGACCGACCGGCCGCTCGTCGACGAGGTGGATCGATTGCGCCGTGCGATCGACGATCCGCAAGAGTTCGAGCACCCGGCGGATGCCCGGTTCCGCGGTCGGCAACCAGTGTCGCAACGGCAGCCGCGCACTCGCGCGCGATGGCTCGAGCCGATCCGCACGTGTGAGCAGCGCATCGAGTCCGCCGAAGCGGACAATCTCCGCGAACAGGCGGCGAGCCGCGGGCGGCAGACGTGAGTGATCCCGGCTCAGTGCGAACCGGACGTGTGCCAGATAGGCCGGGAGCTGTCGTTGCTCCAGGTCGAGGCGAGCGAGTTGCAGCCGCGCCGACGCGCGGTCGGGATGCTGCTGCAGCAGGCGTTCGAGCAATCGACGCGCGAGTAACGGATCCCCCGTGCCGAGGGCGAGCCTCGCGAGCCGTTCCCGTGGCAACGGATCGCTCACGTCGCGAGCGCTGAGATCCCGGTAGATCGCCGCGGCCTGGTCGTGATCGCCGTTCGTCGCCAGCAGATCAGCGCGCAACAGCTCCCGGCGCGTCGCCGCGATGTGGTTGTCTGATTGCTCCGCCGGCTTCGCGAGCAGGTTCTCGGCGAGGGCCGGGTCACCGAGTTCGAGCGCGGCGGCTGCGGTCGCGAGTTCGAGAGCGGTAGCTTCGGGGAAGGTCCGCGTGGCGTGAAACAGGCGCGGATAGGCCCGTTCCGGTCGCCCTTCGTTCGCGAGCTGCAGTGCGCGGCAGGACGCCAGGAGCGGGTGATCCGTGAATTCGTTGTGTGCTTCGAGTTCTTGCCAGCAGGACCGGCAGCCGTTGGTGTCACCGATCAGGAACGCGGTCAGGCCGTTCGCGAAGCGTTCTGTCGCCGAAGTCCGTTTGGTTGTGTCGGTCGGTGTAGAGGGGGGCTGCACCCGGCTGTCGCGCTGACGAACGATTCGCAGTGCCGCCGCCACGGCCTCGCGCTCGCGGTTGGCGCCGGTATCGTGCGGCCAGATCGCCAGTGCCTCGTCGTAGCGTTTCACCGTCGCCTCGAGCGCCGCGAGATGCGCCGTGCGAGTGCGCTCGTTTTGCAGCGGTTGATGACTCGAACCACCGAACGCGACGGTCCACGCGGTGTGCAGGCTTGCGGGTGACAGCAAGCTCGTGCGCGCGGCGTGCAGTTCGTCGGCGCTTCTGGCGCGCGCCGTCGATTGGGCCTCGGCGTGTGCCGCGATCGGCCAGATCGTTCCGGCGACGAGGATCGCGCCCACCACTCCAGCGGTGACGACCCGTCGGTTGCGCCGCAAGAACTTGACGAACCGTCGCCCCGGCCCGGCGGGCCGGGCGTGGATCGGCTCGAATGCGAGCAGGCGCTCGAGGTCGTCAGCCAACTCGTCCGCCGTGGCGAAACGATGGCGCGGGTCGGTCTCCATCGCCTTCTGCACGATCGTTGCGAGGTCGGCGGGGATGTGCGGTGCGACTTGGTGCAATGGCTGCAGGTCGCCGCGCTCGATTCTGCGCAGCACCTCGTCGGTCGTGTTACCGAGCGCCGGCTGCTCCTGGGTCAGAAGCTCGTAGAGCGTGACGCCGAGACTGTAGATGTCGGTTTGAGGGCCGACCTCGTGATCGCCGCCGCGCAGCCGCTCCGGAGCTGCGTAGACGGGTGTACCGGCGAACGCGTGCTGGCCGGCCTTACGTTCGAGTTCCTGCACGCGGGCGAGACCGAAGTCGGCGAGGACCGGGGTGCCGTCGCTGCGCAGGAGGATGTTTGCCGGCTTGATGTCCCGGTGCACGAGACCGTGACGATGGACCTCGGCGAGTGCGCGGGCGATCGCGATGCCCAGCCGTGCGCACCACTCGATGCGGTTCTTGCCGACGATTGCCGGTTGGCCGCCTGCCCGCAATTCCTGCAGCAGATCGCGCAGGCTCGGGCCGTCGATGTATTCCATCTCGAACGCGAGCATCTCCGTGTGGTCGAGGATGCGATGCACGTGAACGACGTTGCTGTGGCGAATGCGCGCGAGCGCCTTGGCCTCCTCGAGAAACCGCTGCTTTGCCCGAGGTGACATCGCGAGCGAATGCGGCAATACCTTGATCGCGACCTCACGTTGCAGGATCTCGTGCTGCGCGAGGTAGACCGTTCCCATGCCGCCGTGCCCGAGTTCGCGCAGGATCTCGTAGCCCCCGAGGACTGGTCGGCTGGCTTCGCGCCTGCCGGCCACCGAGCACGCGAGGGCCCAGGTCTTGGCGACTCGTTCACGCAGGTCGGGGCGTTCGGTCAGATACGAATCGAGATCCGGAGTGCGGCCTTCGAGGATCTCCTGCAGCAGGTCGTCGAACAGATCGGCGAGGATCTCACCGTCGTGGGTGTCGAGGTCCTGGGAACTCGAAGAGCCGCTCACGCAAATCCTCCCGGGCCGGCATCGCTGCCGAGGAGCTGGCGTAGGCGATGGCGGTACTTCGTTACACCGCGGAGCAGCCGTTCCTTGGCCGTCGAGAGCGGCAGGTCGAGGCGGGTTGCGATCTCGCGCATCGGGATCTCTTCGAACAGGCGCAGGTGCACGATGCTGCGCAGGTCGGGCTCGAGGGTTTCGAGCACGCGCTCCATCGCGGCGGCGCGCTCGCGAAAGCCTGCCACGCGGCTCGGAGTCGTCGAGCCGGGTGGCAGAATCGCGGAGACCGAGTCGTCGCCGGCGAGCACGGAGAACTCCTTCGTGGAAGCCTCACCGCCGCGCTTCTGCCGGCCGATCGTTCGGCCCGCGTCGCGGACCCGGTTGTGCGCGATCGACAGCAGCCACCGGCGCCAGGCTGCGAGGTTCTGCCACTCGTGTTGTTCGCGGTCGCGCCACGAGCACCAGAGGGTCTCCTGCCAGATGTCTTCGATCGCGAGCTGTCCTCGCAGGCGCGGTGACAGCCACGAACCGATGACGACGAACACGCTCGCGACGTCGAGGCTCTCGACGAGGCGACCCCATTCCGTAGGGTCGCGGTGCGGTTGATCGGTGGGATGCGGCGAGGCCATGAGGGCGAGAGTGGAGCGGCCAATGATAACCCGCCTCTCCCGGCCCGTGGGCCTTGCTCGTCAGCTCACTGCCCGAGCGTCTCGAGTTCCTTGGCCGCGAGTGAGCGCAGGAAGTCCGCCCGGGCCTGCAGTGCGTCGCGTTCGCCGTCGACGACCTCCCGCGAAGACTCGATGGCGCGGTCGACTTCGGCCAGTAGCGTTGCACGATCGCCGGCGTCCTGCAGCCGCTTCTTGAATGCCCCAGGGTCGTAACCGCACTGAATCCAGAGCCAGCGGCAACGCCGGATCAACGGTTCGTACGTCGGGTCGATCACGGGTCGGGCGACGAGGAACGAAGCCGCCGCGGCGAGTCGCAGTGAACGGTACTCACGGTGTGCCTGGAACGCCTCCTTCACCTTGCGGTAGAGCCGCGTGCGGCGGCGGTCGCCCGGAATCGGTGACTTGAAGGAGCGGGTGTTGAGGATGTCACGCGCGAACGCGATCGCGTCGGTGTCCGGCATTTCGACGACGGCGCCCGAGTTCCAGGCGTCGAACATCGAGACGCCTTCATAGGCGGCGCCGTAACGGTCCGTGTAGAGATGTTCGAAGTAGAACGCGAGCTGATGCTGCGCGGGGTCGTCGTCGAGTTCCGCGAGGATCGCCGCGATCGCGTGGTCGCTGCCGGGTGGATACCCGTTGACGTAGTTGGCGAAGCGCTGGTCGTCGTCGAGGCTCTCCCGGATCTTCGCGGCCTTTCGCTGGCGCCAATCGTAGGTGACGCACGCGTTGAGATCGCTCAGGAACAGGAACGGCTCCATGCCCGCCGTCGCCTTGCGATGGCGGGTGCTACCCCGGGTGACGAGCTGGCGCGGGGTCGCCACGGGCGCATACTTCGCGGCCTTGTAGAAGTCCGATCGCGAGATGACGGGGTAACTGCGGATGCCGCGTTCGTAGTTGGCCGGGCGGCGCAGCACCCGGTCGCGGACCCGGAGCAGTCGGCGTTCCATGTTGCGAACGACCGTGTTGCGCTGGTCGCGATCGAGGCGGCGGTAGCGTTGTAGCAGCTCGGTTGCGGGCGGCGGCGGTGGATCCTGTTGTGCTACGGGCAGCACGGCCAACGCGAGCGTCGTGGCGAGATGGATCATCGGCCCTGGCCCTCCGCCTGGCTGCCACGGAATCGCAGCACCACGCCTGCCCGCTCGCCGGTCAGCCGGCCATGGTGGGCTGCGAGTCGACCGTTCACGAACACATGCGTGATGCCTTCGGGCACGTTCGTGGGTTCCTTGAACGTGGCCGTGTCCTGGACCTTCTCGGCGTCGAAGACGACGAGGTCCGCGAAGGCGCCGACCCGCAGTACTCCGCGATCCGTGATGCCGAACAGGCTCGCGGGTAGCGACGACATCTTGTGGACCGCGGTCGGCAGGTCCAGGATGCCGAGTTCGCGGACGTAGCGGGCGAGGACGCGCGGGTTGTTGCCGGCACCGCGGGGGTGTGGCCGTGAGGTGCTGTTCTGCGACCGGATGCCGGCGTCGCTCGCGATCGCGATCCAGTCCTGCTGCATGTAGTTGTCGACGTCCTCGTTCGCCATGGTGTGGTAGACCATCTGCACGCGTGAAGGCGCGGCGTCGATGAACAGCTTCATCGCCATCTCGATCTGCTGCTCGCGGCTGTCGCCGCCGAACTCTGCCTTGGCGGCGTCGGGGATCAGCATGCCGTTGTACTTCGCGTTCTTGCGGGCCGAGGAGATGCGCGCATAGCGGAAGTCGCCGAAGCCGACGCGATCCATCGTCGCGAGCATCGCGCGCTGGATCTTGGTCCGGAACTCGGGGTCGTTCGTGAGTCGCCCGGCGAACTCCTTCCGGCCGACGGCCAGTTCGTCGGTTGGGAACAGCACGTCGAGGCCCGTCGACGAGGCATCGTAGGCGTACTGATCGGCGCTGACTGCGACGCCGCGGTTCTTGGCTGCGCGCAGCAGGTCGAGCATCTCCGTGGAGCGACCGTGGTTCTTCTTGCCGCTGCACTTGATGTGGGAGATGTGCACAGGGCAGTTTGCGGCCTCGCCGATCGCGAGGGCTTCGGCGATCGCCTTCGGCATGCGAGAGTTCTCATTGCGCATGTGGGAGACGTAGAGCCCACCGAACTCGGCCGCGACCTTCGCGAGTTCGGCGATCTCGGCAGTCTTCGCGTACGTGCCTGGCACGTAGATCAGGCCCGTCGAGAGCCCGAATGCGCCAGCCGCCATGCCGCGACGCACGAGCGTGCGCATCTCGTCGAGTTCTGCATCCGTCGGGGCGCGGTCCGCGCTGCCCATCGCGGCCCGCCGCGCCGTCGCGTGGCCGACCAGGCTGCCGTAGTTGAGGCCGATGCCGCCCTTCTCGATCCGGCGATAGTGCTTGGCGAGATCGCTCATCGAGCTGCCGCAGTTGCCGGTAATGAGCGTCGTGACGCCCATGAGCAGGAAGTTACGACAGTGCGGCGAGCGCGCTACCGACGCGTCGGCGTGCCCGTGCACGTCGACGAAGCCCGGCGCGACGTGGAGTCCAGTTACGTGCAGGACCGGCGTGCCCGGAGCGGCCTCGACCTCACCGATCGCGGCGATTCGTCCGTCGGCGATCGCGAGGTCGGCGCGCAGGAGCTGGCGTGATTTGCCATCGACGAGCGTGCCTCCCCGAAGGACGAGGTCATACGCCGCTGGTGCCGAGGGTTCGGATTGAGCCCTGGACGGTGCCAGGGTCGACATGAGGACGGCGATTGCCGTCAGCAGGATGCCTGCGCGCGGGGTCTGCAGCATGGCCTGATGCTACCTGCTGAGCGCGACTATTCATGGTCCGGCGCCGGCTGCTGCAGGCCGCTGGCTCAGCTGCGGCTCGGCGTCTTGGACTGCTGGGCCCAGTCGCGCGTTGGCCGGGTCGAGCGGTTGCCGTAGATGTCGCGCTGCTGCGGCTCGGCGGGCAGCTCATAGCTGCGGGTGCCGCCCGGAAAGAAGCGGGCGGCGAGATACTCGCGGTTGTGTTCGAGTTCTTCGCGATCGAGTGCGCGGTCGTAGACCAGCATGGCGTGCATCTCGAATCCTGGATGGAACCGCATGCGCCCGTAGGGAATCTGCATGCGCTTGCCGAAGTCGTCGATTGCGAGGTCGAGGCGGCTGACGTGCGTGTCGATGCAGGCGCCCGCGTTGTATTCGATGTTGCCCGGCGCGCCGATGTGCACGTAGTAGGGCGATTGCTCGGTCGCAGGCTGCACGTAGCGGCCGTCGAACTCGCAGACTTCGTCGTCGAGCACGGCGTAGCCGATGCCCGTCTCGTCCGAGATCGAGACCGCTGCACGCAGCGTTCGTTCGGTCGGCACCGGCTTCGGGTGCGTGACGTGCACCGCGCGCGTGAGCTCCGTGTTCGCGTTGTTCTGGACGCTGAGTCGCAGGTTGTGGTTCTCGAAGTTGAAGAAGTAGAACGTGAACCCCGCGCCCGCGAACGGGTTGCCATGAGCGCCGTCGGCGAGCAGGAAATGCGGATTGTTGATCGCGCTCGCGGTCGTGAAGCAGCAGTCGATCGTGAACTTCGCTCCCGCGTTGGCGAACGTCTTGAAGAACCCGTGCTGGCTGTTGAGCAGTCGGATGAAGTTCTGCCCGCCGAAGCGGAAGCCGCGGCCGGTCCAATGCGGGTCGGCGCGGGAGTTGCTGGCGTCGCCGGGCAGCTCGCCGTCGAAGTTGCCCTTGAGGTCGCGCCAGAGCATGCCCTCGCCGGCGTAGGAGCGCACGTCGGCGGCGTCGAGGTGCATGACGAGGCCGCGGTCGATCGGGGTGTCGGGATGCATCGGTCGTCTCCGGGTCAGACTTCGGGTTCGTAGCCGGCCGCCGCCATGGTCGGACCGACGATTGCGAGCGCGCGTTCACGTTGGGCGCGACTCAAGACTTCGCGGAATCCGCCGCTGCCGCCGCGGCGTACATGTTGCGGGTTGTTCCGTTTCATTTTGCCGAGGCTCACGGTGTCACAGACCTGCGCGATCGCCGCGTCGTCGAGGTCGAGCGCGAGCCAGTTCGCGAGATGGCGAACTGCACCGTCGAGGTCCGCGACCATGCTTTCGTACTGCAGGATCTCGATCTCGAGCGCACGGCTGGCGCGCAGATGGTCACCCGCGTGCCGACACCAGTCCTCGAGGAATGCGCAGAGTTCCATGGCGACGTACTCCTCGGACGAGGTCGCCGGGTGCGGGTGGTATCGCCGCATGAACGGCGTCTGCACGAAGTGCGCCATGGAGACCAACGCGTCGCGCGGATCGCGCACGATGTAGCCGCGCCGGCCGAAGCGCGGGTAGACCTCCCAGCTTCTCTCGCAGAGGAACGAGTGCGACCAGACGTGGCTGCACTGCCGCAGGTAGGCCGACAGATCGCGGATCGCTTCGATGTGTTGGACTTCGACCTGCCAATGGACCCCGTCGTCCTGGATCAGCATCTGATCGATGTCGAACTGCTCGATCGAGAACTCGGGCCACTGCTCGCGCAGCTGCTGGATCGGGTGCTGCTGCACGAAGCTCTGCTTGGTGCCGTGGGCGCGGAACAGGCTGTCGAGCAGCTTCCAGAGGAAGTAGCTTCCGGACTTCACGTAGCTTACGTGCAGCACGGGAGCCGCGGTGACGACGGTCGGCTCGCGGGCGGGTACGTCCGCCCGGGAGCCGGACCCCTGGGCCTGGACCAGCATGTTCCTGCATCGGCAGCGTGGGCGGGTCGGATTGAGCCATGCCAAGGGCAAGTGCGGTTCAGTCGCGAAGGACGGCTTGCCGATGGCCTGAGCGATGACTGCGGGCACCATCAGCGCTCGCGTTCGCCTCGGAGAGGAGGGGTTCGCGCAGCTTCTCGGCGTCGATCCGTCGACGCTGCCACCTGCGTGTGGAGCGGCGCTCGCCGTTGCGGACCTGCGATACGAGGTGCTCTGCGATCGGGAGCGCGATGCCCAGCTGCTGACTGCGCTACGTGGTTCCGAGGCCGAGGACCTGCGGCCGTCCGGCCCGCACCGCGCCGCGGACTGGGAGCGGGGTTGGAGCGAGAACCTGCGAGAGCTCGACCGCGCTGCGTCGCACGATGTCCTGATCCCGAAGTACAACAAGTATGACGTGCTCCGCCTCATGGGCGACTACGTGCGCGTTCGTGATCGTCGGTTCGAATACGCGGTCTACACCGCGCTTCGCCACTGGTGCTTCGAGCGGTGGTTTCGCGATTGCTCCGCCGTGACCGAGTTCGGGTGTGGGACGGGGACGAGCCTGCTACAGCTCGCCGAGACGATGCCGCATCTCGAACTCACGGGTTGCGACTGGGCACCGTCGTCCCAGGCGATTCTGGAACGGCTGTCGGCGCGCTGTGACCGTCGGATCGAGCCCATCCGGTTCGATATGTTCCACCCTGACACGAGTGTCACGCTCGGTGCAGGGGTCGGCGTGTTGACCTCTGCTGCGATGGAGCAGCTGGGCCACGATCACGTTGCCTTCCTCGACTACCTGGTCGCGCAGCGGCCGCAGGTCGCGGTCCACATCGAACCGATCTACGAGCTCTACGACGACTCGGTACTGTTCGATGAGGTGGCGCGGCGATACCACCGCCATCGCAACTACCTCAGCGGGTTCCTGCCAAGGTTGCGGCAACTGGCGCAGGCGGGCGTGATCGAATTGCTCGCGGAGCGCCGCACGGGGTTCGGATCCTTCTTCCACGAAGGCTACAGCGTCGTGGTGTGGCGCCCGGCCAGCGGCCCGACGAGCGGAGCACCGGCATGAGCGCGGATCGGCTGGGACCGACGGCGGGCGAGGACCGGGCGAAGTGGACCGCCGCGGTGTTCGCGGCAGGGGACTACGCGGGCGCCGCGATGTTCGGTGATCCGGTCACGTGGCAGTGGCGCGCCGCGCGCGCGATGCTGCTCGGGGAAGGCGCGCCGATGAGCGCGCTGGCGAGCGATACCGAGCCGGAAGCCCGGTTGCACTTCGGGGCCGCGCGCTGGATCCATGGCGACGATGCCGGGGCGCTCGAGGTTCTCGACGAGTGCGAGTTGCCGCACGCCCGCGGGCTGGCGCGGTTGATCCGTCGCGAACGCATTCAGGTTCTCGCTCAGCTGCCATGCATGCGGGGTTCGCAGTGGGATCTCATGGCGGCAGCCGAATCCGACCCGCGCTTCGAGATTCGTAACGTCGGCTACGCCGTCGAGGGCGTCAGGAACCAGCCCTATGCTGACGTGCGGCGGTTCCTCGATGCGGACTTCGTGCCCGACTTCTACGTCTCGGCGATGGTCGAGTGGCACCACCTGCCGCCCAATCTACAGCAGCTGCAGTGCCCGATCCTCGGGCACATTGCGGATCACGATCTGCACGTGCAGACCCTGCAGCCGTGGTTGGGGCTCTTCGACGAGCTCGTCGTCACGGATCGCAGCGAATGGCTCGACGTCCAGAACCTGTCACCCGGGCTCGGGAGCGCGCGCCCCGTGACGTCGTTCCCGAAGGTCTTCGGACTGCCGACCGATCTGCCGGCGATCCCGGAGGGCGAGCGGTTCCTCGACTTCTTCGTCTCGGGGACGATGCTCGACGATTACCACCCCGACAAGGCGGCGCTCATGCACGAGCTGCTGTCGATCCCGGACATCCGGCTGCGCGTCGTGCGCGGACACGCGGGCGTCGAGGCCTATCACGCGCTGCTCGGCGCAAGCCAGGCGTCGTTCACGTACGTGCGGCGACCCGGTGCGTTGCCGACGCGCGGGCTCGAGTCGCTCGCGATGGGCTGTGCACTGGCGACCCAGAGGTTGAGGATCGAGTCCTCCTGAGTCGGAGAACGCGATGGCGTGCTGCGCTACGGCCCCGAACCCGGTGCTCTCGCGGCGACGATCCAGCGCATTCTCAACGAGCGCGAGCACTTCGGCGCGGCGGCGCGGCGCGGCGCGAACATCGTGCGTCGCGCGTTCGACATGCCGCGCGTAGCCGCGCAGTACCTGCGCTACCTGACCTTTCGCAGTGCCGCGCCGCGCAACCAGCGGCAGCCGGTCGATACGGCGTCGCTGCCGCAGAAGCGCCTCTGCGTCTACAAGGCCTGGTTGCCCGACAGTGCGGTCGCCCGGCGTCGTTCGATGCAGGCCAGCTTCGCTTTCCTCGGCGAAGTCGTGCAGCGTGAGCCCTCGGCCACCGTCGTCAACGACATGGCGCGTGAGCTGATCTGCGAGTTCACCTACTACGAACGCCACGAGCAGGTCGAGTCCGATGAGCAGACGCTGCTCGCCGATGCGCTCGCTCTGCTCGAACGCGGCATGGACACGTGGCCCGATCGGCTCGTGTTGCGGTTCAACTTCGTGCGTACTGCGTTGCACCACGGCACGCCCGAGCAGCGCGTTCAGGCGCTGCAGCTCGCGTTCGACACCCTCGATCTCGAGATGGACTGGCGCGTCGATGCGATGGACGATGTGCTGCCGTTCGACTTCCATCCCGAGTTCTTCAACTACCGCGACTATCTCGCGCTCGTCGCGGCTCGTTGCGCAGGCGATGCGACGGTGACGGACCGGTCCCTCGCCGAACTCATGCTCGCGGCGCTTGCGGGCTACCTCGGGCGCAAGACCCGCAAGGTGTCGCTGCACGAACGGGCCGCGGAGCTCGACCCGGGGTTCGCGCGCTATCGGATGGACCTGGCGGCGTCGCTCGTCGCCGAGGGCGATGCGGCCGCGACTGCGCGCGCCATCCCGATCCTCGAACGGCTCGCGGCAGGCTCGACGGAGTTCCCCGCGGCCGCGGAGCTGCTGGAGTCGCTGCGAGGACGGGGCGAACACGCCATTGGTGGTGGACTCGCCCTGCGCCGGCTGCAGGAAGACACGATCGATACCGCGGTCGAAACGCGGGAGCTGATCCTGGTCGAGCGGCGCGCGCAGCAGGCTGCCAAAGAGGTCAGGATGGCGCTGCCCGGAGCCAGGGAATCGCGGCTCGCGGTGCTCATCCCGCTGACGGGCGACGGCCTCGAGCTGTCCGCGCTGCTCGCCGGACTGCAGAACCAGACCATCGTCTCCGAGTTGCAGGTGCTCGTCGTCGCAGAGCGAACGGATCGCGCGATCGCGAACACACTCGCGGCCTACGAGGACAGCGCGCTCGCTATCCGCACGGTCGAGGTGTCGGCGGACGCCGGCTACGCCGAACGACTTAATGCCTGCGCCCAGGCCGCCACGGCGCCGTTGCTCACGGTGACGATGCCGGGAGACCTGGTGCGCGTGGATGCCTTCGAGCAGCTCGTTGTCGAACTGGAGGAGGCACCGGAGGCCGACATCGTCAACGCGAGCGAGGGGTGGATCACCGAGCCCGTCAACGAGTTCCGGCCCGAGATCATCGCCGCCGTGAGCTGTCGGCCCGGGTTCTCCCAGAAGCGGCAGTTCGAGGTCGACTGCGTCGGGCTGCACGCGGTCTGGCGTCGGACACTGCACGATCGCTTCGGTTGGTTCGATCCGGAATTCGGTGTGGCCGCAGAGTATGAGATGTGGCTGCGGGTGATCGGGGATGGCGTCTGCGGCGTTCGGCAGCGCCGCGCGGTTCTTGTCGCGAGTCCCCTTTCGGCGAGCTGGCGGCGGGCGCGGGACGTCGCGGCGGCACCCGCTGACATGGAGCGAGCGCGGCAGGCACACCGTGATTCGCTCGACGTGGCACTGCCGCCGATCAGGATGCACCGGATCTTGCCGGCCGTGTTGTTCACGCCTTCGCTGCGCGAAGAGGCCGAGGTCCATGCCCGGCTCGGGATCTTGTCCAACAGCGCGAGTCGCAACGTCAGACTCTGCGAAGACTTCTTTGCCACGGCGCTGATGCACGGCGACACCGAGACCGCGCTCCTGACCGTCGCGACCTGTGCAGAGCGCCACCCGAGCCTGCTGTCCGCGCGACTGACGTGGGCGCGTTTGCTCGAGGCTCTCGGCCGGACCGGAGCCGACGAGGTGCTGCGTGCCGGGCTCGCCGACGAACCTTACGCCGCGCTGCTGCGTGCCGAGCTCGCTCGCCGGGGTGTTGCGGATCCCGCTCTCGACGCGCAGAACGCGACCGGCATCGCGGCTCTGGCCGACTTCGTATTGCCATGTCCACGCTGAACCCTCCGACCTTCGCACCCGACTACGTCCACTACACGGATCCGGCGTTCTGTCGCGAGTTCTTCGCCGACATGCGCGGGCGCAGTGCGTTTCAGGAGCGCTGTCCCGAGGGTTTGCTGCGACTGCGCTACGACCCGGTCGAGTTCGACTTTCGCTCGCCGGTGCTGGCGCGCCTGCGCGATGCGGGGCTCTTCGAGGATGTTCGGAATGGCGAGTCGATGCTCGAGCCATCGAACGGTGACGGCTTGCTCGAGAACCTGCACGAGCATGTCGCAGAGGCCCATCAACGTATGGACGAATCGCAGCAGTCGGCCGCCGCGCGGGCGCTCTACGAGTTGCCCGCCGGTTGCTACGAGCTGCATGCCCGCTTCCACGAGGAGGTCGTCGCGCCAGCACTGGGACTCGGGCCGCTGCATCATCAGAACGTTCCGACGTTCCGCGTGTTCTTTCCCGATGCGCCGGGCTACCCGGGGCGGACGAGCTTTCACAACGACATCATGATCGGCCACAACCCGCGCGAGGTGAATGTGTTCGTCCCGCTCGTCGAATGCCGAGGCACACGCTCGTTGCTCATGGCGTCCTTGGCCGACAGCCTGGATCTGCTCGGCGACTATGCGGCGGACCTCGCGCGTTTCGGTCGCGATACGCAGCTGGACGAGGACACGATCGCGCGTTGCGAAGCGATTTGTCGCCCGCTCGAGGTCGGCGTCGGTGATCTCGTGGTCTTCGATTCGCGCTGTCTGCATGCGGGGCCACACAACACGACGCCACTCACGCGCGTGACGTTCGATTCGCGGGTGCTGCCCGCGCGGAACATCGCGGGTCAGCAGAACCGGTACATCGGTCGCGGGCGTCGGCGGGCGCGGTTCGAACCCGGACAGTACTTCTCGGCGGCGACGGTCGGCTGATTCGCGCCGGATCGGACCGCCCTCGACCCCGTCGGGCTCGAGAGCGGATAGGATGGCGCGGCGATGCCCTCGCGCCCGTTCTCGACTCCGCTGATGGTCATGCTGCTCCACGTGGCGGCTGCGGCGCAGGCTGTCTGGCCAGCGCCGCCCGAACCGCCTGGCAACCCGACGACGCCGACGAAGGTGCTGCTTGGCAAGGCACTGTTCTGGGACGAACAGCTCGCCAGCACGAACTCGGTGGCGTGCGGCACGTGTCACGTGTTTTCGCATGGCGGTGCGGATCCCCGTGCGCCCGTGGCGGTTCACCCCGGTCCCGATGGTGTGTTCGGAACGAGCGACGACGGTCGTGGATCGCCGGGGGTGCCCGCGAGTGATAGGGCCGGTTCTTATCGCTGGGTCGAGTCGTTCGGCATCGCGCCGCAGATCACGGCGCGCACCGCGCCGACCGTGATCAACGCCGCCTACCAGGTTGCGCAGTTCTGGGACGGGCGCGCGGAGGACAAGGAATTCCGTGATCCGGTGACGGGTGCACTCGTCTTGCACTCGAATGCGTTCCTCGAGAACCAGATCGCCGAGCCGCCGCTCTCCGCGATCGAGATGGGGCATCCCGGGCGCGACTGGCAGGATGTCGTCACGGCGATCGTTGCAGCGCCACCGCTCGCGCTCGCTTCGAGAGTGCCAGCGCCGCTGGCGGCATTCGTGGCCGGGCGCACGTATCCGCAGCTCTTCGATCTGGCGTTCGGTTCGCCGGGTGTCGATGCGTCGCGCACCGTGATGGCGATCGCCGCCTACATGCGAACACTCGTGGCCGACGAGTCCCCGATCGATCGGTTTCTGCAGGGGCGTGGGCCGTTTCCGCAGCGGGCGTCGCCGGGGTTCGTCGAGTTCGGCGTGCACTGCTCGCAGTGCCACAAGGACCTCAGCAACTTCAGTGTCGTCAGTGGTCCGGCGTCGATCGACTTCCGCAACATCGGCGTGCGGCCGATTGTGGAGGATCGCGGGCGCTTTCTCGTGACCGGTCGGCTCGTCGACGACGGGCGGTTCAAGAGTCCGGACCTGCGGAACGTTGTGTTGCGCGGGCCGTTCTTCCACAACGGCAGCGCGAGGACGCTCAACGAAGTGCTGCAGTTCTACGATCGCGGCGGCGACTTCCCGGCGAACCGGGATCCGCTGATGCAGCAGATGCAGGGACAGTTGCCGCCCGCGATCCGGGCCGCGATCATCGCGTTTCTCGGCGAACTCACGGATCCGCGTGTTGTCGCCGAGCTGCCGCCGTTCGATCGGCCCCGGCTCTTCTCGGAAGGCGTCGGGCGCAACGTCGTGTTCGGCCAGCCTTCGGTCGGTGGTGTGGGGAGTCCTCCGCGCGTCGTGGCCGTGGAGCCGCCGCGCCTCGGGCGCGGGTTCGCGACGGTCGCGGTCGATGGCGGGCGACCCGGCGAGCACGCGTTTCTCGGGCTCGACATCGCGGCGGCTGCTTCCCCTCTGCAGTTTGGTGGGATCGAGGTGCTGTTGGCCCTGACGCCGGCCGCGACGGTGCAGTACACCGGGCGGCTCGGGCGCGGGGTTGGACCCGCCAGTGGCCACCTGTCGCATCGTGTCGGGCTGCCGTCCGATCCGTCGCTCGCGGGCGTCGAACTCTTCGGACAGTGGTTCCTTACCGACCCGGTGGTGCCCGGCGGACTTACCGCGACGCGGGCGTTCCGGTGGCGGCTCCTGCGATAGTTCCCATGCGGGCGACCAGGGCCGTCGGTACCCGGCCGTCGGTACCGGGCCGTCGCGGGTTCAGAGAGAAGTCGAAAAAACGTCCCGGCAGCGTGAAACCACGCGCGGCGGCTTGGGTAGATGACGGTGTTCGGCGTTCGGTGTGAGCCGTGCGACGGACAACGAATGAGACTCTCCGCCGAGGAGTAACGGGCACGTTGCCCGGAGCTCCGGGGGCGAGGCGGAGAGTCTTCCTTAATGTACTGAGCACGCCTGAATCGGTCGAGCCTTGGGCGTCTCACCGGCCGTGATCCGTCGGACTGCGCCAGTCCGCTGCGTTCAATCCACCGCCGGCACGCGGTGCAGCCAGGCCGCGACGATCGCGTCGTCAGGCCGGTCCGCGAACACCGTCTCGAGAACCTCGCGCAGTTCGTTGCGGGTGGCACCGAGGTGGAGCGCACCGCGGGCGTGGCCGGCGAACTGCCGCTTCTGGTCGGATGCGGCCAGTGCGCCGATCGCGAGGAGTTCGCGGCGGCGGCCGTCGAGGCCCGGGCGCGCGAGGATGCGGCCGTAGGCGACCTCGAGCACGAACGCCTCGAAGTCGGCGTGGAAGCCGGTGAGCATGCCGCGCACGCTCGTCGAGTTCTTGCCGTAGATCGCGTCGAACAGCGCGTCGCCGGCCTGGCGTTGCTCGCCCGCCGGCAGCGCGCCTCCCCGTGGTGGGCTCGGAGCCGGCCAGGCTTCGCCGAACTGTTCGAAGGCCGTGACGGCGCGCGGAAAACCGCAGAACAAGACCGACTGCAGGAGCATCTCTTCGAACGCCGCGCGCGGCAGGTCGCGGTCCTGGCCGAGGCGTGCGACCTCCCGCAGCCGCGGCCAGTCGGCGCGCCAGATCGCGGCGAGGCCGAGAACCAGCAGGCGTTCGTCGACGGCGAGCCCCGGGCGGTCGAGCAGATGGGCGATCGACATGGCGGACAGACTACCCGGCACGGGGAGCTCGTCGAACGACCTGGGCAGTGAGGCTGGTCCGCGGCAACGGGCGACCGAGCTCAGAGCCGGGCGGTGAAGCTCGGATCGAGGTAGCGCGTGGTCAGTCGGGCTGCGTGATCGCGCTCGGTCGCCGTGCACTCGCCGGCCTCGGGTTGGCAACCGATCGCGCTGCCGAGTGCTGCGGTGAGACGTTCGATGAGCGCCCGCCGGAACCCGTCGTCGACGGCGACGAAGTCATCGACCGCCGCGACGAACGGTGTCAGTGTCGGGCGCGACAGCACGAGCGAACCGTGGTGCAGCACGCGCGTCCGCGGCTGTCGCACCCGACGCTGTGCCGAGCCCAAGAGCTTGCCGTGTGCCGTGACGATGTCGTCCTGCCCCGGCACCGCGAAGCACCAGCGGTCGGCCGGTCGCGATGACTGGGCTTTCCCGGACGTCAGGCGTTCGCAGGGGACGCCGAGATTCCGGAGCACCGCGACGATCGCATCGTGCAGTCCGGTGTAGCTCGATGCGATGTCGCCCGGCAGGAGCGTCGCGTCGACCGCGAGCGCGAATGTGAGCTCGTCGCCGTGGTGGATCGCGCCGCCGCCGGTGAGGCGGCGCACGATCGGTGTATCGCGCGGCACATCTGCGAACTCGGCGCGGCGTTGGAAGTAGCCCAGCGAGACGGTCGCCGGCTGCCAGCCGTAGAAGCGCAGAGTCGGTTCGCTGGCAGCCAGCATCAGAGCCTCGTCCAGCGCCATGTTTTGCGCCGGGGCTCCGGGCGCGTCGACGAGGACGCGCAGGCGGGGGGCGTTCCGCGGCACGGAGAATCCGGCCGGCCGGTGGCCTACTGTTCCGCCTTGACGGTCTCTTCGTAGGCGGCGGCGTCCATCAGGTCGCCGGACTTGTCGGTCAGCTTGACCTTGATCATCCACGCCTTCTCGAACGCGTCTTCGCTCAGCCACTCGAGGTTGTCGGGCAGCTCCGCGTTGACCTCGAGGACCTCGCCGGAGACCGCCGAGTAGAGGCTGCTGACGGCCTTGACCGACTCGATCTCGCCGTACTGTTCGCCCGCGGTCACGCTGGCGCCGACTGCCGGCAGGTCGAGGAATACGAGGTCACTGAGTTGGGCGACGGCGTGGTCGGTGATGCCGAGCGTGGCGGTTTCACCATCGATCTTGCACCACTCGTGGCTCTTGAGGTACTGACGGTCGTCGGGACGCATTGGGGGTTCTCGAAAGGGTCGGGGTTCTAGGAGAGATGAGATCCGGGGGGCGCTGGCGAATCCAGCCTGGGACTCGCGGCCAGATAGTTCGGGCTATCGCGAGCGCTTGTAGAACGGCGTCGGAACGACGACGCAGGGCTCCAGCGCTTCCCGCACGCGGAACTGCAGCTCGGTGCCTGGTTCGGCGAGGGCATCGGGCACGTAGGCGGTCGCGATGTTGGTGCCGAGTGTCGGGGAGATGCTGCCCGAGCAGACGGCGCCGACGTCCTTGCCGTCGTGCACGATCGGGTAGCCTTGACGCGGGCAGCGCTTGCTCGCGGCGGTCATGCCGACGAGCTTGCGGCCCGTGCCGCCCTTCTGCTGCACCGCCTCGAGGGCCGCACGGCCGGTGAAGTCGTGCGTGAACTTCACCGCGAAGTCGAGGCCTGCCTCGAGCGGGTTGGTGGTCTCGTTGATCTCGTGGCCGTAGAGCGGCATGCCGGCTTCGTGGCGCAGAGTGTCGCGCGCGCCGAGTCCGATCGGCTGCAGTCCGTCGTCGCCGCCGACCTCGAGGAACGCGTTCCATACGTCGGCCTCGTGGCCGGCCGGCACGTAGACCTCGAAGCCGTCCTCGCCCGTGTAGCCGGTGCGCGAGATCGTCATCGGTTGGCCGCAGATCTCCGTGTCCATCCACGCGTAGTACTTCAGCTCCGACAGATCGGAGGCGGTGAGGCGCTGCGTGATCTGCTCGGAGAGCGGGCCTTGGATCGCGATCATGCCCGTGTCGGCGGTGCGATCCTGAACCTCGCATTCGAAGTCCTTGGCCGTCGTGCGCATGATCTCGAGATCGCGCTCGGTGTTGCCCGCGTTGATGACGAGGAAGAAGCCGTCGTTCTTCGGGTTGCGGTAGACCAGGATGTCGTCCTGCGTCAGCCCGTCCTCGTTGAGGATCATTGAGTAGCGGATGCGCCCCGGCGGGATCTTGCTCGCGTCGTTGGTCTGCAGCTTCTGCAGGAAGTCCTCGGCCTGCGGGCCATGGACGTTCACGCGGCCCATGTGACCGAGGTCGAACAGGCCAGCTTTGCTGCGAACGATCCGGGCCTCGTCGAGGATCGGGCCGTACTGCACCGGCATGTTCCAGCCGGCGAACGGGACGAGTCGGGCGCCGGCCTGGGTGTGAATCGATTCGAGGGCGGTGGTGCGCATCAGGCCGCGCAGCTTAGCCGTCGGCATTCGGCGTTGCCACGCTCTCGCGCTCGCCGTCACCGCGCACGAGGCTCAGGACGGTGCTGCCCACCTGGAGCGGCGGCGGGGTGTCGACCGTTGCGACCAGGAGCTGGCGTTCGCCCGTGACGACGAACAGCGGCACGGTGCGGTCGTCGTTCTGGCTGGCGAACTCCTCGGGGCCGAACTGCTCGGTCAGGTTCGTGGCCTTGATGCGGGCACCCGAGCGTAGCTGTTCGCGCAGCCAGTCCGCGGAGCAGGTCTCGCCGAACAGATAGCGGCCGTGCTCGGGTTCGTGCTCGGTCGCGCTCTTGCCGGTCGGCGGCACGCGGTAGAGCCGGGAGCGGCCGAACGTGGCGAGGAACTCGCGGTTGGCGAGGCGATTGACCTCGTCGCTCGGCAGGAGTGCGAGCACGCAGCCGAGGCCGTGGAGGTCCGCGGTCTCGGCGAAGCGGGTCGAGAGCACGCTGCCATGGAACGTCGGCAGGCCAGCAGTGCGGGCGTTCTGCGCGCTCCGGGCATTGGTGTCGACGAGGAGTACGTCGAAGCCCTGATCGCGCAGCGCGGCGCCGATCTCGCGGCCGACGAGGTCGGCGCCGACGATCAGTGCGCCCTGTGGGTCGCCCTTCGACAGGCCGATCGCGCGCGCGAACGGCCGCGCGCCGAGGCCGTAGACGAGCACGGTGAGTACGATCGTCGGGAAGACGAGTGCGACGAGCACGTTGGCGTTGGCAGGGTCGTCCATCTGTAGCGCGAGCTCCGAGCTCACCGCGGCGACGACGATTCCGCGGGGCGCCATAGCCATCAGGAACGCGCGGTCCTTGGCTGGCAGACCCGAGCCGAGCGTCGACACCCAGACGGCGGCGGGGCGCACGACGAGAATGAGCAGGCCGACGTAGAGCAGCGCGCGCCAGCCGAGTTCGGTGAGTGGCCCGAGCGGCAGGTGCGCCGCGATCGAGACGAACAACACCGACAGCAGGATCGTCGACAGGTGCTCCTTCCACTCGGCGATGTGTTCGACGTCGAGTCCGGGGCGGTTGGCGAGCGTGATGCCCATGACCGTGACCGCGAAGAGTCCGGCTTCGGGCTGCAGCATGTCGGCGCCGACGAACGCGACGGCGACCATGCCGAGCGTGACGGGCACGTGCAGCATGTCCGGGACGTGGAAGCGTTCGAGTGCGCGGGCGAGCACGAGGCCGGCGCCAAGACCGATACCGCTGCCGTAGATCACGATCTTGCCGACCTCGAGCGCGATGCCGGTCGCGGTTGCGTGGTCACCGCCGCGGATCGCTTCGAACACGACGATCGCGAGCATGGCGCCGATCGGATCGATGAGGATGCCTTCCCAGCGCAGGATGGCACCCGTCGGTCCGGCGGGGCGGACGTGCCGCACGAGCGGGATGACCACGGTCGGTCCAGTCAGCGTGAGCAGGGCGCCCACGAGCAGCGCGACGTCGAAGTCGATGCCGACGAGGAACACGCCCGCGGCCGTGGAGAGCAGCCAGGTGACGAGGGCACCGATCGAGACCAGATTGCGCACGACCTTGCCGGTCTCGCGGACCTCGTCGAACCGGAGCGTGAGTCCGCCTTCGAACAGGATCAACCCGACGGCCAGCGAGATGATCGGTCGGAACAGCTCGCCGAACGCGGCCGCCGGATCGAGCAGGCCGCCGATCGGGCCCGCGAGGAAGCCCGCGAGCAGGAGCAGGAGAATCGCGGGAATGCGGATCCGCCACGCGAGCCACTGCGCGAACGTTCCTACTCCGAGGACGAACGCGAGCGCGGGTAGCGACTCGAGACTGGCGAGCACGCGGTCAGCTTAGCGCGCCCGCTTCCGTGAGGAAGCCGCGCAGCAGATCGCGGAACTCGGCCGGCGACGCGAGCGCGCCGTCGGCGACCGCGGAGCCGCCACCGATGCTCAGGGCGGTCGCGCCGGTCGGCAGGCAGCGGAACATGTCGTCGTCGGTCCGGTCATCGCCGGCGCCGAGCACGAAGTGATCCTTCGTCGTTGTCGCGGTGCGGGCGGCGACGTAGCTGCCTTTGTCGATGCCCTTGGCCCGGACCTCGAGCACGGCGTGGCCGGCGAGCGTCTCGGCCGGGTGGTTGGCGAGCATCTCGCCGAGCTGGTGTTGCAGTTCACGCGCGCGCCACGGCCCGTATCCGGGGTCTGCGACGCGGTAGTGCCACGCCAGTCCGCACGGCTTCTTCTCGATGAACGAGCCCGGCAGGTCTTCACTCGCCCGCTCGAGCACCTCGGTCACGGCCGGGATCCAGCCGAGTTCGGCGATGACCGGCTGATACCATGCGGCGCCCGGTGGCCGGTGGGCGTAGCCGTGCTCGGCGCACAGGTGAATCGGCAGGTGGCCGAGCCAGGACTCGAGCGTTTGTCGTGGCCGGCCGCTGACCACGTGGACGTGGGTGTTCGGGACGTTGGCCAAGGCCTGCAGCAGTTCGAGGATCTCACTCGTGGGCTGTGCCTGCTCCGGGCGCTGTTGGATTTCCCGCAGTGTGCCATCGTAGTCGAGGAACAGGTGCCGTTCGGGGGCGTTCGCGAAGTGCTGGGCCAGTTCGCCGCGGGCGTCGGGTGCGAGCAGTCGTACAGCGTGTTCGCGATTGTGGCGCGCGGCGCGGTCGAGACGGGTGAGGAAGCGCTGGGACCACGCGGCGCTGTCCATCTCGAGCACGCGCTCGTGCATTGCGGCGATACGGTCGGTGCGTTCGTTCGCGGGCATCGTCAGCGCGTCGGAGAGCGCCTGGGCCAGCGCGTTCTCGTCCCAGGGGTTGACCAGGATCGATTGCGTCAGCGATAGCGCGGCGCCGGCGAACTCGCTGAGCACGAGCATGCCGCGCGCGCGTCCGGTGGCGCCGCCGCTCGCGCCGTCGCCGCCGAACTCATGTCCCTGGCACAGCACGAACTCGTGGGCGACGAGGTTCATACCGTCGCGCAGTGGCGTCACCACGCACGCGTCGGCGAGGCGGTACAGCGCCGCGAGCTCGCAGTTGTCGACCCCGCGATGCAGGAACTCGAGCGGCATGCGCCCTGGGATACCGAAGCGGCCGTTGATACGCCCGACCTCGCGCTGGATCTCGCGCAGCAGGGTGCGGTAGGTCTCGTTCTCTTCGCGCGACGGCACGAGCACCTGCAGCATCACCGTGTCGGCGACGCGTTCGGGCTCCTGGTCGAGCAGGCGTTCGAACGCGTGCAGCTTGTGCACGATGCCCTTGGTGTAGTCGAGTCGTTCGACTCCGAGCAGCAGGCGGCGATCGCCCCAGCTCTTCTGGTAGCCCTCGATGTGCTCCTCGACCTTCGGATCGTCGAGCACGCCCTGGAACGTCGCGACATCCGGACCCAGCGCGTTGACCCCGAGCGCGACGCGGCGCGGGCCGGCCTGAATGACGTCCGAGCCCGCATCGAGGCCGAGGACCCGCAGGCACGAGTCGCGGAAGTGGCGCAGGTAGTCCGGCGTGTGGAAGCCGATGTAGTCCGCCCCGAGCAGGCCGAGCAGCAGTTCTTCGCGCTGCGGGACGAGTCGCCAGACCTCGGACGACGGGAACGGGACGTGCAGGAAGAACCCGATCGAGAGGTCGGGTCGCGCCGCGCGGAGCAGCTGCGGCAGCAGCATGAGGTGGAAGTCGTGGATCCAGACCGTGTCGCCGGGGCGGGTTCGCTCGATTACCCGATTGGCGAAGTGCTGATTGACGGCGGCGTAGGCCTGCCAGGATCGTTCGGAGGCTCCGACCTTCGAAGGGAAGTAGTGCAGGAGCGGCCAGAGCGTGCTGTTGCACATTCCCGCGTAGTAGAGCCGCTCCTCCTCGGCGGTCAGGAAGACCGGCACGAGGCGGTCCTTCTCGAGTTCGGCCGTGACCGCGGCGCGCTGGCTCTCGGGCACGGGGCCGCCCGACCAGCCGATCCATTCACGAATCGTCGTAACGGCCCGCAGCGCCGAGGCCAGGCCACCCGCGGCGGGTTGTTTCGTGATCTGGCTCCGGTCCAGCTTGACCCGCACCGGGAGCCGGTTGCTGACGATCAGCACGTCGGCATCAGCCTTCGCTTCGCCTGGATCCACGTTCGTCCGATAAGTAAGGATTGGGACCGCTTGCGGTCCACGGCCTGGCTGCGGTCGACCGGTGGGGGATTCTCCCGCATCGGTGCCGCCAGCACCGCGGCCGTTACTCGCATATCTGAAGCATGGTTGCAGCAACTGGACTCATCGGCAACTGTTCGTTCAACGCGCTGATTCGCGATGGGCGCGTGGTGTGGCTCTGTTGGCCGCGTCCCGACAGCAGTTTCGTTTTCGGCGAGCTGCTCGACCGTGATCGTGCAGGGGTTTACGCGATCGAGCCCGCGATCGATCACGCCGACGCGGCTGGTCAGGGTTACGACACCACCGTCAGTTACGTCGAAAACACCAACATTCTGCGCACTGTTTTTCGGGGCGACGGCTGGGCATTCGAGGTCCTCGACTTCGCGCCGCGCTTCGAACTCTTCAACCGCTGGTACCGGCCCAAGACCCTGGTTCGCATCGTGCGTCCGATCGAGGGCGAGCCGCGGATCCGTGTGCAGTGCAAGCCCGTCTACGACTACGGCCGTCAGGAGCCGCAGGTCTGGAGCTCGAGCAACCACATCCAGTTCGGCGGCTTTCCCGCGCCGCTCCGGCTGACGACCAACGCATCGTTGACCTACGTCCGCGATGGCACGCCGTTCCTGCTGACGCGCGATCTGCATTTCGTGCTGACGTGGGGTGAGCCGCTCGAGGCGCCGCTCGAGGAGACCGCCGAGACGTTTCTCGTGCAGACCCGCGACTCGTGGCGGCACTGGGTCAAGAGCGGGCGTATTCCGCGGGACTGGCAGCCCGAGGTCATCCGCTCGGCGCTCGCGCTCAAGCTGCACCAGTTCGACGACACGGGTGCGTTGCTCGCCGCGACGACGACGAGCCTGCCGGAATCGCCGGGGTCGGGCCGGACTTGGGACTATCGCTACTGCTGGTTGCGCGACGCCTACTTCACGATCGATGCGTTCGAGCGCCTGGGCTACGCGGAGGAGATGGAGAACTTCCTGCTCTACCTCCGCAATCTCTGTGGCGACGGGCAGCGCGAGTTCCAGCCGGTCTACGGCATCGACCTCGCGGCCGATCTCGAGGAGAGCATTCTCGATCACCTGAGTGGGTTCGAGGGCGAGGGGCCGGTGCGGATCGGCAACCAGGCCTACGCGCAGATCCAGCACGATGTCTACGGTGAGCTGATCCTGTCGATGAGTCGACTGCTGCTCGACACACGGTTTCGCGGGGCGGAAGGCATCGACGGCGCGGGGCGCCTCGTCGAGGGCCTGGTGTCGCAGATCGATCGCAAGCTGCTCGAGCCCGATGCGGGGCTATGGGAGCTGCGTGGCAGCCAATTCGTGCATACCTTCACGTTGTTGACGCACTGGGCGGGCGCGCGGCGGGCGGTCGACATCGCGCAGGTGCTCGGCCTGCCGGACCTCGGCGCGCGGGCTCGTTCGGTCATGGCGCGGGCGTCGGACTACCTGTGGCAGGAGTGCTGGAACGAGCAGATCGGCTCGTTCACGCAGGCCGCCGGGCGTGACAACCTCGACGCCTCGAGCCTGCTTGCGCTGCACTTCGGCTTCTTGCGCGGCGACGACCCGCGCGCTGCCCGCATGGTGGACGCGATCCAGCGTCAGCTCGAACTGCCCAACGGCATGCTGCGCCGCTACGACGTCGAGGACGACTTCGGGGTGCCGGATGCGGCGTTCACCGTCTGCACTTTCTGGCTCGTCGACGCGCTGTCGATGGTCGGGCGGCAGTCAGACGCTCGTGAATTGTTCGAGTCGGTTCTGGCGCGGAACAACGGTCTGGGCCTGTTCGCCGAGGACCTGCTGATGGGGTGTGGCACGCAGAGTGGCAACTTCCCACAGACCTACAGTCACGTCGGGTTGATCAACGCCGCCTTCCGTCTCAGCCGATCCTGGGACTGAGCTACCGCTCATTCGCGAGCGAGCTTCGGACTGAGCTCATCGCTCACTCGCGAGCGAGCTTCGGACTGAGCCTGTCGCTCACTCCGAAGCGAATTGCTTCGCGAGGTCGTCGAGATCGCAGGCGGCGATCTCGTCGCGCCGGATCGGGCCCAGGAGGTCGAACCGTTCGCGCTCGAGTGGGTTGGTGCAGTCGTCCGGCGCGAAGCGCGCATCATGGCCCGCGAACGGATCGTGGCCGGCAAACGGATCGTGGCCGGCAAACGGATCGTGCCCGAACGGATCGGAACCGAACGGGTCGCCCGCGGCCTGGTGGTCCGAACCGCGTTCGTCGTCCCCGCCACCTTCGATCGAATTGCGCCCACGGCGCGAATCGGAGTCGCTGGAGTGCCCGTCGAAATCGCCGTTGCCGGTCTCACCCATGCCCTCGCGACGCAAGCGGTCGGCTGCCCGGCGGCCGCCGATGCGAGCCTTGGCGCCGAACGGGTGGAGCGTCTGCCAGGTCGCGCGCGCCCCCGGATCGTCGAAATCGCGATCGTCGAACTCGCGATCATCAAAACCGCGATCGTCGAAGTCCCGCCCATCGAACGTCGTGCCGGCGAGGCGCGGTTCGAACAGCTCGAACGGCTGCCGCAGGCGGGCGAATCGCGCGGGGTCCGCGCGGCGCGCGTGCTCGAACTCGCGGCGCCAGCCGCTGTAGTCACCGGCGTCGTAGGCGATCCGGCCGAGGTGAACGTAGGCGGAGAAGTCGTCGCCCTTCAGGCGGAGCACCCGCTCGTACTGGCGTCGGGCCTGCTGCCGCATTCCGAGACGGAACGCGAGCCAGCCGCACATCGAGGCGACGCGGGCCGAGGCCGTGCGCAGGATCGAATCCGCCGAAAGCATGGGCCGGAAGAGTACGCCGCCCTGGTTCGGGGCACAAGGTAAGTGGGTGCGGTGCGACCGGATTCGGACGTTTTCCGCGTTGCGCCGCGGCAGATTGCCACAGGGGCAGCTGCAGCGCCCATGGTGCCGCGTCTTGGTGACGGCCGGCGGTCCAGGGTTGCCGGGCGTGGCCCGAGGCCTGGCCCCGCCGCCAAGGCGCGGGTCGTCCGGCCGTCGGTGCCGCGATCGTCGCGGTATGGGCAGGCTTTCCCTCAATTGCTCAACGGCGTCGGGCGTGAGGTCGATAGAGCCAACGATTCGGCACCGACCGAACGACGAGACAACGATGGCACTCAGAGGGGATCTAGCAAGCGTCGACCTGGCACAGGTGTTCCAGATGCTGGCCATGAATCAAAAGGTCGGCCTGCTGAGCATCCAATCGAAGCAGCTCTGGAAGGTGCTGTACTTCGATCATCGCGGGGTCACGGTTCATCACAACGCCCACGCCGTGCTCGATCGCGTGGTCGCGGGCTTCGTGCGCACCGGACGGCTGTCCGAGGATGCGCTCGAAGAGGTCCGCGATCATGCGGCGCGCATGGGGCAGTCACTCACGGACAGTCTGCTCGCGGGCGGCTTCCTCGAGGTGGCGGAGCTCGAGGAGCGTTATCGCTTCGAACTCGAAGAAGAGCTCTACGAGCTGTTCTTCTGCCGCGACGCGCGGTTCGAGTTCTACGAAGGGGCGACCGCGCTCGAGGGCTATGACGGTCAGACCGACGACCGGTACCTGTTCAACTGTGACAGCGTCGTGATGGAGGCTGCGCGTCGCATCGACGAGTGGGCCTACATCACCGAACGGGTGCCGACCGACGGCGAGTTCTTCGTTCCGGTCACCGATTCGATCGCGATCGACGAGTACGGTGAAGATGGTGCGGCCGTCTTCGAACTGCTCGACGGCCGGCGTAGTGCCGGTCGGCTCGTCGATCTGACGGGGCTCGCGAGGTTCCAGGCGTTCAAGGTGCTGAGCGCTCTGCTCGACGCCGGTGCGATCGCGCCGGTGGCGGACGACGAGCTGCTCGACCTCGGTTCGGAGTGCCTCGAGGAAGAGCGCTTCGTCGAGGCGATTCATCTGTTCGAGCGCGCTGCGGCGCTCGGCATCGGCTATCCCGAGGTTCATTCGCTCGCGGCGAACGCCTACCGAGCCGCGACGCACTACGAAGAAGCGGCGCGTCATCTCGAGGCGGAGGCCGAGGGTCACGTCGAATCCGGCGATCCCGCGACCGCGGCCGAACGGCTGCTCGAGGTGCGCGAGATGCTGCCCACGGCGCTCGCGGCCCGGGAACGGCTCGTCGAGTTGGCCGTCGAGCATCACCTCGAACTCGGCGAGTTCGATGCGTTGGCGGACGGCAAGGAGGTCGTCGACCTGCTGCTCGAGTTCGGCGATATCGAGCGGGTTCGCACGCTGCTCGAACGTCTGCTGCTCGTCGTTCCCGAAGATCTCGATCTCAAGAAGGCGCTGATCAGCGTCCACGTCAAGGCCGGGGACCAGCAGCGCGTCGCCGAGCTCTACGAGTCGATCGCGGAGGATCTCGTCGAGGCCGGCCAGCCGCTCGAAGCGGTCGGCTACCTGCAGAAGATCCTGCTGATGGACCGCAGCCGGTCCGACATCTCGCACCGCGTTCGCGAGCTCTATGAAAGCGACGAGCGCGCGCGCAAGCGGACCCGTTCGCTCGGCGCGCTCGCGCTGCTGTTCTGCGTGCTGGTCGTCGTCGGGGCCTTCTACTGGTTCTACAACGAACGCGCGAACCAGGAGTATGCGACGATCGACGTGCGCGAACTCCTCGAACACGATGACTTCGCGGGTGCTGCGATCGCCTACGATGAGTTCGTCGCGCGCTATCCGCTCACGACCGCGATCGCCGATGCGAAGAGCGAGTTGCGGCGCATCGACGCCGCGCGCGAGGCATTCGAGGCGCGACTCGCGACCGAGAAGGCCGAACGTGATCGGGCGCTCGAGCGCCTGCGGGCGCGCTACCGCGCCGCGTGGGCCAAGCACCGCGAGCAGTTCCTGGGTGGCGAACCCGAAGCGGCGATCGAGTCGCTGAAGTCGGTCCGTGAGATCGTTGCGGAGGCCGGCCGTCCCGAGGACGTGGCCTGGGCCCTCGAGAACGAGGTCGAGCACAACTGGCAACGGCTGCAGAAGTACCTCGCCGAGGCGGAGACGCTCGCGACCCGCTTCCGCGATTCGCAGGCGGCGGGTGACTGGCGCGAGGCGCGCCGGTTCGCGCTCATGCTTGCCGATCAGTTCGAAAACACGGCGGCTGCCCGCCAGGTGCACGTGCCGGTCATGGTGGTGACGCA
This sequence comes from bacterium, assembly GCA_024743115.1. Lineage (GTDB taxonomy): Bacteria > Planctomycetota > UBA1135 > UBA1135 > UBA2386 > JAGQRA01. The sequence continues at coordinate 121,484 of JANSXC010000008.1, forward strand.
GCCGCCGGGCGCGCGAATCATGCACCGTGGCAAGCCACTCGTGAAACGGGTCGACGGTGAGGAGCAGCCGCTCGTCACGCCAACCCTGATCTACTGCTCCGATGTGCGGACGCCGATCGAGGTCGCGACCGAATTGGCGGGTTTCGAGAGCGCTCGGTTGACGATTCGACCAATGCACGATGCCGAGGTCAGTGTCGTGCTCACGGTCGTGCCGCAGCGCACGATTACGTTCCCGAAGGAGTTGCAGTCCGGCATCGTGACCCGCGAGAACTGGATCGCGGTCGGGTTGCGCGGCGGCAAGATCGGCGTCGCACGAGTCGATGGCGCGGGCCAACGCGTGCTCGAGCTCAACGGGCTCAAGGAGATCGCCAGCAATCCGCACATCGACAACGGCCGGGTGTTCTTCGTCAGCAACGAGAACACCATCGAGTGCCTCGAGATCGGGTCGGGCAGCGCTCCCCGCGGCTGGCCAGCCGAGATCCGGCACGGCGCCGTGACCGAACTCGCGGTCGGTGGCGGCCGGGTCGCCGTCGTGGACGGTCGGTTCGTCCTGCACTGCTGGGAGCAGGCTCGCGGCTCCAAGGTCTGGTCGGTGTCGCTTGACAGCGCGCCGTCGGGGCCGCCGACGTTGATCGGACGGCGCGTGCTGATTGGCACGAACGACGGTCGCGTGCTCATCATCGACTCCGCGAACGGGCGGATCGTCGGGGTGCTCCGTGGGCAACACGCGATCACGACGCAGATCCTCTCCGACGGCAAGGTGCTGACGTTCGGTTGTGCGACCGGACTGGTTCGCACGGTCGATATCGAGAGCGGCAAGGTGCTCTGGGATGCTCAGGTCGGCGACTCGATGGTCGACGGCACCATGGTGCTGACGAAGGACCTGGTGTGCTGCGGCCACGGCAAGGAGCTGTTCTGCTGGGAGCGCCTGACCGGCGTCGAGGCGGCGAAACTCGAACTCGATGGGGTCGTGCAGTCCGGACTGGCGGCGCAGGGCAGCCGGCTGTTCGTGCGGCTCCAGCGTGAGAAGAAGAAGGCCGTGCCGGCACGTGACGTGCTGCTGGCGGTCGACCTCGCGCAATTCGAGCTGCTCTGGGAATACGAGGCGGCCGGCATCAGCCCGGGCGTGTTCGGAGTCGACAACCTCAACGTCGCGTTCCCTGGCGCGGCCGGCGAAGTGGTGATGTTCCGCTGACGCGGACGGACAGGCCGATGCATCTGATCCAACGCATGAAGATCTGGAAGGAGCTGAAGCGGCTCGAGATCCGAGTCCGCGAAGAGCCTTCTCCCACGACCTTCGTCGATCTCGGCCAGGTCTACATCAATCTCGAGAGCTACGACAAGGCGCTGCGCGTTGCCGAGGACGGCCTCGCGCTGTTCCCGAAAGCGACCGAGATGAAGAAGCTGCTGGACTGCGCCCGCCGGGGTCTGTCGAAGCAGCGCGCGACTGAGCTCAAGGCGCGGCTGATCCGCTCACCGAACCCGAAGCTGTTCCGCGAGGTCGCGGAACTGCAGATGGACCTCGGTGACGTGGCGGCGCTGCATCAGACCTGCCAGGAGTGGAGCCTGCGATTCCCGGACGATCCGGGGGCCTGGCTGTTGCTCGGCCAGGCGCGGCTGCTCGGCTTCTATCGTGACCTCGCCGCGCGCGAAGGTCGTGAGGCCGTGCGTTGTCTCGACCGCGCGGTCGAGATGGATGGCAACGAAGTGCAGGCGCGGCGGTTGCTGGGCGAGGTGCTCTATCGGGTCGGTGCAGTAAACCAGTCGATCGAGCACTTGCAGACCCTGCAGGGTCTCCGGCACGACGACGGGGACCTGCTGCAGCTGCTCGAATACGTGAGCGGCCTCGACGACAAGGGCAGCGACGTCGAACAACTGTTCAACGAAGTGGAGGAGCGCGGCAGCCTCGCGCACCCACCGGTCACCACCGCGGCGGTCACGTCGGCGGAGGTCGGGGTCAGCAGTATCCGCGAGACCCTGGGTCACATCGCGGATATCCCCGGCGTGCGCAAAGCGACCTACATCAAGGGATCGCGGGCACTCGTGAAGGGCGAGATCAAGGATGGTCGGGATCCGTTCCTGCGGATCGTCCGGGTGATGGCCAAGGCCGCCTACCGCTTCGGCCGTCGGCTCGACATCGGCAACGCCTGCAAGAACGTCGCAGACGGCGACTTCGGGCACATCTGTGTCTGCGTCTACGGCGAGGTTCTCGCCGGGGTGCAGTGTGACGAGGGCACGGACATCGATCTCGTGCTCGGGGAGCTGCAGGAGATCGTCGCCGGCTCGCTGTCGCCCGTTGGAGGAGTCAACTCGTGAACGCGATTCAGGATGCGCTGCGCGATCTGCATCACCGGAGCGGCATCAAGGGTGCCGTCGTCGTCACGCTCGACGGCCTCGTCGCGGCCGAGTCCCTCGACGATCGCTATCCGGGCGATGTCGTCGGCGGCCTCGCGTCGTTTCTGCTGATGACCCTCAACCGCAGCCTCAAGGAGGGCGGCCTCGGGGGGTGCGACCAGTTCCTGCTGCATGCGACCCATGGCAAGGTGATCCTGAAGGCGCTCGATGACGCCTACCTGGTCTGCTTGTTCGACCAGTTCGCCGACGTCGCGACGGTCCGGCAGGAGGTCCGTGAGGTCGCGCAGCGCATCCGCATGAGCTCGCGGATCGGCGCCGACGGCTGAGCCCGTCGCCGGGCGCCACTCTGGACCGGAGTCGCGTCCCGATTCGGTCGTTCGCGGCCGAATGCGTCTCAAGCGGACGATGCCGCGAGTCGATGAAACCTCTGGCGGACGGTCGGGGGACCGTCCTGCCGAACCACCGGCTCGCAACAGCTACACGAAATGGTCCAGATCAACTTCGCTCTCAAAGAAGTCAACTGCAAGGTCGTCTTCTATGGCCCCGGGATGAGTGGCAAGACCACGAATCTCGAGATCGTTCACCAAAAGGCACCGGAAGAGAACAAGGGCGAGCTGACGTCGATCTCGACCGACGGCGACCGCACGCTGTTCTTCGACTTCATGCCACTCGACCTCGGCAACGTCGCCGGCATGCGGACGAAGTTCCAGCTCTACACGGTGCCGGGCCAGGTCTACTACAACTCGACGCGCAAGCTCGTACTGCAGGGTGTCGACGGCGTGATCTTCGTCGCGGACTCCGATCCGGAGAAGGTCGACGAGAACATCGAGTCGTATTCGAATCTCATCGAGAACCTCGCGGAGTACGGCAAGGACATCCGCGAGCTGCCGCACGTGATTCAGTACAACAAGCGCGATCTGCCGACCGCGCTGCCCGTCGCGGAGCTCGACAAGGCGATGAACAAGTTCGGCGTGCCGACCTTCGAGGCCGTGGCCTACACGGGTGAGGGTGTCTTCCCGACGCTCAAGACGCTCGCGGCGATGGTGCTCGAAAGCATCGAGAAGGTCGATGGGCGCAACCCGCGCAAGAGCGCGCCGCGGCCCGCGCCGGCCGCTGCGCCGGCAGCCGCAGCCGCTGCGCCACAGCCGGCGCCAGCCGCCGCCGCACCCGCGCCGGCTCCCGCTCCCGCGGCTGCCGCTCCGGCACCCGCGGCGGCAGCGCCGCGCCAGGCCCCGCGTCAGGCTGCCGCGCCGCGCACTGCCAAGGCCGGCGGTGGCCGGCGGGCCGCAGCCAAGGGCCGTGCCGGTGCCGGTGGCGGTCGCGCGAACGCCGGCGGTCGCGCGGCGGCGCGCCGCGGCGAGGCCTCGCGCGGCAAGCGCGCCGGCGCGCCCGCGAAGAGTTCGGGAATGGGGCTCGTCGTCGGGCTCACGGTCACGCTGCTGATTGCCGCAGCCGGGGTGGCCTACTTCTTCCTCGGTGGCCAGCTCAACTGAGGGAGGACGATCGATGACCGACAAACAGCTCTCGAAGAACGAGAAACTCCGTCACGATCGGCTGACGTTCTACAAGGACGACATCGAACGCATCGACAAGCTGCTCGCCGAGTTCCTGCGCCTGTCGGGTGCGAAGTGCGCGCTGCTGATCGACAAGGAGGGGCACCTCGTCACCAAGCGTGGTGAGCTCCGCACGATCGACATCGACACGATCTCCGCACTCGTCGCGGGTTCGTTCGCGGCGACCAAGGAGATGGCGCGCCTGCTCGGTGAGGACGAGTTCACCGCGATGTTCCACCAGGGTGAGCGCGACAACATCCAACTCTCGCTCGTCGGCGATCGCACGTTGCTCACGATCCTGTTCGACGATCGCACGACGGTCGGCATGGTGCGGCTCTACGCTGGCGAGACGGCGAAGAAGCTCGCGGAGGTCTACCGCGATGCAATGTCGCGCGGCGATCAGGCGCCGGACCTCGGTGACGACTACGGCGAAGCGAGCAAGGGTGCGCTCGACAAGTTGTTCGACTGAGCGAGCGAAGCAACGTGGCTGCGGCCACGATCATCGATCGACGTGAGTCGATCGTCAGGCAGGCCACCGCCGGCGCGAGTCGCGGTGGCCTTGTTGGTTTTGCACCGCGGGCGAGACTTTCAACGTGCTCGTGGAAAGGATTCCGGAGGCGATTTCAGCCCCGGATGTACAAAGCAAAATCAAAAAAAACCCGCCGCAATCGGCCTCTCCGTGAGTTCGCGCAATGCGTCTGCTCAAGCACTGATCAGAAAGGATGGTTAGGGCTTCGCAAATACATACGCCGAGCCGTTGGCGCACTATCCCTCGGTGTCACCGCGGGTTCGGGTGAATTCACACTTCTGATGTGTCGATCAGGAAGCGTGGCCGGTGAAACCGGTTCACGCCTCCTGGCGTGATCTGCCGGCCTTCCCCACACAAAACCCTAAAGAGGATACTGATATGGCTGCCAAGAAGAAGGCCAAGAAGAAGGCCACCAAGAAGAAGGCCACCAAGAAGAAGGCAACGAAGAAGAAGGCCACCAAGAAGAAGGCCAAGAAGAAGGCCACCAAGAAGAAGGCCGCGAAGAAGTAGTCTTCCTCAGGGCGCCGCCCCCAAATGGCCTCCGCGAGGAGGCTAGTTCAGGGCGGCGTTCTCCTTCGCAAGCGACGACGGGGCTCGGGCAACCGAGCCCCGTTGTCGTTTGTTGGGCTCTTTGCCCCAGGCGGCCCAATTCGGCGGCCCCTCTCAGCTCGATGGCCCCGCGTGGCCCGAGTGGATCAGTGCAGCCGCTGCCCGGCTTCGGCGCCCTCGTCCGGCGAGACGAGGAAGACGCCACCATCCGTTCCGGCCGCCACGACCATGCCCTCGCTGAGGCCGAACTTCATCTTGCGCGGTGCGAGGTTGGCGACCATCACGACCTGGCGGCCGACCAGGCTCGCGGCGTCGTACTTGCCCTTGATGCCGGCGAAGACGTTGCGCGTTTCGCCGCCACCGAGTCCGAGAGTGAGCCGCAGCAGTTTGCGCGCTTCAGGCACCTCTTCCGCGGCGAGCACCTTCGCGATGCGCAGGTCGACCTTGAGGAAGTCATCGATCGTGATCTGGTCAGCGAGCGGTTCCTTCGCGAGCGTCGGCGACGGGCCCGCGGCTGCCGGCGCCGCGTTGGCCACTGCGTCGGTCGCTGCGTCGGTCGCTGCGTCGGTCGCTGCGTCGGTCGCCGGCGCGGTGAACAGCGCCGCGACCTTGTCGGCGTCGACGCGCTGCATCATGTGCTTGAACTTGCTGACCGCGGTGCCCGTGAGCGGGGTGCGGCTCTGGTCCCACGACTCGATCGGGGACTGCAGCAGTTCGCCGGCCTGTTGCGAGAGGTCGGGTAACACGGGGGTCAGGTAGATCGCGATCTGCCGGAAGAGGTTGAGCACGACCGTGCACACGTCCTGCAGCTCCTGCGCGCGGTCCGGGTCCTTCTTGAGCGTCCAGGGTGCCCGCTGTTCGACGAACTCGTTGGCCGCGTCGGCGAGGGTCATGCAGAGCCGCATCGCCTCACGGTAGTCACAGGCTTCGTAGGCGGCCGCGATGCGGTCACCGCACTCCGCAGCGTTCGCGAACAGGTCGCCGTCCTCGGGGTAGGTCGCGGACAGTCCGACGTTCTTGACGAACTTGGCCGAGCGGCTCGCGAGGTTCACCACGCGGCCGACGAGGTCGCTGTTGCACTTGCCGACGAACTCGTCCGTGTTGAAGTCGAGGTCGTCGATGCCGGGGCTGAGCTTGCTGGCGTAGTAGTAGCGCAGGCAGCCCGGATCGAGCTCCTGGTCGAGGTAGCTTCGCGCCATCACGAACGTGCCGCGCGACTTCGACATCTTCTCGCCATTGACGCGCAAGAAGCCGTGGATCTGCACCTTCTTCGGCAGTTCGAACCCCGCGGTCTTCAGCATCGCGGGCCAGAAGAGCGTGTGGAAGTAGGTGATGTCCTTGCCGAGGAAGTGGACGATCTCGCACTCGGGATTGCGCCACCAGTCATCGAGCTGCTGACCGTTCTGTGCGCACCATTCGGCGGTGCTCGCGATGTAGCCGATCGGGGCGTCGAACCACACGTACCAGAACTGACCGGCCTCGTCGGGGATCTCGAAGCCGAAGTAGGGGGCTGGCCGCGACACGTCCCAGTCCTGCAGCGGCTTGGCGAGGAAGTTGCCGTGCAGGTAGTTCATGACCTCGGGCTGCAGCGTGCCTGCCTTGGTCCATTCCTGCAGGAAGGGCTGCAGCGGTTCGAGGCGCACGAACAGCTGGCGGCTCTCGCGCAATTCGGGCGTGGCGCCGGAGTGCACGCTCCTGGGTTCGATCAGGTCCGTCGCGGCGTAGGTCGCGCCGCACTTCTCGCAGCTGTCGCCGTACTGGTCCTCGGCGCCGCAGTTGGGGCACTTGCCCTTCACGAACCGGTCGGCGAGGAACGTCTTCTGCACGGGATCGTAGAGTCGCTCGACGTTGCGGGCGACGACCAGGTCGGCAGCGCGCAGCGCGGCCCAGACGTGCTTGCACTGTTCGTAGTTCGCCGGGCTGTTCGTCGAACCGTAGTGATCGAACGACATGCCGAACGCGGCGAAGTCGCGCTGGTGCGATTCCGCCATCTCGGCGATGAAGTCCTCCGGCGTGCGGCCTTCCTTCTGCGCGCGGATCATGATCGCGGCGCCGTGCGTGTCGTCGGCGCACATGTAGGCGACGCGGTGGCCGCGCAGGCGCTGGAAGCGGACGTAGATGTCGGTCTGCACGTACTCGACGAGGTGGCCGATGTGGATCGGCCCGTTCGCGTAGGGCAGGGCACTCGTGACGAGGAGCTGGCGCGTCATGGGGAGTCCGGCAGGGTAGCGGCTCGCTTGTCGAACCGCACGAACGCGCTCTGGGTCGCGACCGCGGCGACGGTCGGCAGCAGCAGCAGATTTAGGAACGGCACCGCGCTGCAGAAGGCCAGCCCGAGCCCGACCCCGAGGGCCCGCCAGCGATTGCGCCAGATCACGGTGGCCCGTTCGGGCAGGTCGTAGGCCGCGCGGGCCAGCGTGGCGTCGAACCAGACCCAGCCCGAGAGCGCGCTGCCGAGCAGCAGGGTGAGCGGCAGGCCGGCCCAGGGTACCTCGACGAGCGCGAGCCCCGTCAGCAGCACGACGAGGCTCAGGACCAGCGTCGCGAGGCGGTGGCCGGCGCGGGCGGCCGCGGACTTGCCCGGGGCCGTAGTCGCTTCGCCGAGCATGATGCGTTCGGTCAGCAGTCGCAGACGGTTCTGCGCGCCGCCGGCGAGGATCTCGAGGATCGCGGGGGTGAGCAGCAGCCACGCGGCGACTCCCCAACGCGCCGTGCCATGGCGTTCGTCGGTCGCGAACGCGGGCAGCAGCACGAAACCGAACAGCGCCGCAAACGCCAGGAACGCGAGGCAGTTGACGATCACCGCCGTGCGCAAGGTGCCGAAGAACCGGCGGCCCAGAACAATCGTGAAAACCGATCGCACGACTTCGGTTACTCCTCCGGCGAGGTCTGCCGGCCAGAGCCCGGTCCCCGGGGCCATGGTCGACTTGCCGTGCAGCGAACGCGCTTCGCCGTGGCCCCGTCCGCAAGGCGCTGGTTCTGCCGGCGCCGCTGCGGCCGGTGTCGCTGCCGTCGGGGTCGCCGCCGACGTGGCCGGTTCGCTGGCCGGGTGCCCACAAATCGGGCAACGAGGCACGCCGGCTTTCCTTGTCACGACCAACTGTCTATCCTGCTTCGCCCATTATCTCCAACGCAATGACCGACCCCTACAAGGCCCTCGATTACCTCGCCGTCGACGAACTCTACACCGAAGAGGAGCGGATGGTCCGTGACACGATCCGCAGCTGGGTCTCGGAGCGCTTCATGCCGGTCATCGAGGAGCACAACCGCAATGCGACGTTCCCGACCGACCTGATTCCGGAGCTCGGGGAGCTGGGGGTGTTCGGATCGAGTCTCGAAGGCTACGGCTGTGCTGGATTGTCGTCGGTCGCGAGTGGTCTGATCTGTCAGGAGCTCGAGCGCGGCGACTCGGGCCTGCGTTCGTTCGTGTCGGTCCAAGGCTCGCTCTGCATGTTCCCGATCCACGCCTACGGCAGTGAGGAGATCAAGCAGAAGTACCTGCCCAAGATGGCGACGGGGGAGCTGATCGGCTGCTTCGGTCTGACCGAGGCCGACTTCGGCAGCAACCCCGGCGGCATGCTGACCAAGGCCGTGGCCGATGGCGACGACTACATCCTCAACGGCAGCAAGTACTGGATCACGAACGGCAGCATGGCCCACGTCGCGATCGTCTGGGCGCAGTGCGAGGGCACGATCAAGGGCTTCGTGATCGACACCGACACGAAGGGCTTCCAGGGCCGCGGCATCAAGAACAAGTTCTCCCTGCGCGCGTCGGACACGAGCGAACTCGTGCTCGAGGACGTGCGCGTGCCGAAGGGCAACATGCTGGACGTCGAGGGGCTGAAGGGCCCGCTGTCGTGTCTGACGCAGGCGCGCTATGGCATCGCGTTCGGCGCGATCGGCGCCGCGCAGGCGGCCTACGACGAAGCCTGCCGCTACAGCCAGATCCGCGTGCAGTTCGACAAGCCGATCGCGAGGTTCCAGCTCGTGCAGAACAAGCTCGTGTGGATGGCGAACGAGATCACGAAGGCGCAGCTGATGTGCTGGCGGCTCGGGCGCATGAAGGAGGCGGGGACGATGAAGCACTTCCACGTGTCGATGGCCAAGCGCAACAGCTGCTGGATGGCGCTCGAGTCCTGCCGTCTTGGTCGCGACATCCTCGGCGCGAACGGCATCACGGACGAGTACCAGATGATGCGTCACATGTGCAACCTCGAGTCGGTCATCACCTACGAGGGCACGCACGACATCCACGGCCTGATCATCGGCCGCGAGCTGACCGGCGAAGACGCGATCCTGTAACCCGTGGTCGACTGCGGGGTCGCCGGCGGTGGCCCGGCGGCATGGACCCGCGTGTCAGCGCTTGCGGGCGTCGGGCTTACCCGGGTGACGTTGGCCCGGGTCAGGCTGGCGTGCTGGCGGGTGCTGCCCATCGTCCGGCATCTCGGGCGTGGTCTCCGACACCTCGCCGAGCACGACATCGCAAGAGGCCACGATGCCGCGGCAGACGGCCCGCACGAACAGCACCTGCATGTCGCGGGAACGTTCGATCAACTGCTCGCTCACCGCCAGGCCCTCGCGGGCGACCTCGCGGGCCTCGCCGAACATCTCCAGGTCGCGGTCCGCCGCGGTCGGGCCATCGGCGAGCTTCGTGAGATGCTCCGCGAACAGCGAACAGGCCAGCGCGAACGAGCTGGCGATGAACGCATCCTGCGGATCGTGGTCGCGTAGCTGCAGCAGTTCGCGGTAACCCCAGCGCATGTGAGCTTCGCCGGCCTCGACGTCGCCCGACTCGGCGAGCACGAAGCCGTAGCGCGTGCGGATCTTGGCGCGGAGGTGGCGCAGTGCGATGTGTCCCGGGTGCTCCTCGGCGACCTGAAGGGCTGCGACGGCGCTCTTGTGGGCGGCCAACTGAGCTGGCTGATCGCCCGCCCGGGCATGGGCCATGCCGAGCCGATAGCCCGTGATGCCCAGGGATTTCACGATCTCGATGTTGTCGGGGTCGCCGGTGCGGGCCTGTTCGAGGTAGTCCCGAGAGCGGGCGAGGTGTTCGAGCTCGCGGTCGATGTCCTGCTCCATGACCGCTACCGACGCCATGCAGCCTTCGTGGTAGGCGTAGTCGCGGCGTAGATCGCGCCCCTTGGTGGGCGGCATCGTCGCGAGCCGGTCGAGGGTCGCCTTCGCGGTTGCCCAGTGCCCCTCGGCGGCGGTCATGTCACGGCGGCGGTTGTAGATGTCCGTGCCGCGGCGGAACTCGAGGTCCTTGTGCACGTGCAGTGCCCGCCGATCGTCCGGATCGTCGTCGAGGATCGTGCGCAGATGGAACGCCGACCGGTCGTAACTCTGCATGCTCGTGGTCACCCCGTCCGATGCCGAGGCGTCGTTACGCTGGATGTTGCCGAGCTCGAAGTAGGCTTGCGCGAGCTGCAGTCGCATGCCGCCCGCAATCTCGAGGTGGTCCTCGAGGAAGGCCAGCTGCTTGCTCGCTTCGGAGATCAGCGTGGCGCGCAATTCGGTTGCATGCGGCAGGTCACGAAGGCGCCGCGGCAGGTCGAGCACCGCGTGCAGTGTCATGTCGAACGTGCGCCGCAAAGCGTCGTCCTTGACCGCTGATTCCTCCACGGCGAGCTGCTCGGCGCGGTGGGCGCGGACCGCGTACACGACGCTCGAGATGCCGCCGATCAGACTGATCGCGATCACGGTGAGCACCGCGGTGACGAACCCACGGCGGCGGCGTGCGAACATGCGCAGCTGGTAGCGCAGGCTCGGGGCGCGAGCGTTGATCGGTTCGTCGGCGAGAAAGCGCGCGAGATCGTCGGCGAGTGCGCCCGCGGTCGAGTAGCGCTGCGCGGGCAGCTTGGCGAGCGCCTTCTGCACGATGAGTTCGAGGTCGTGATCGATCTCAGGGCGCTGTGACCGCAGCGGCCTGGCCTCGACGTCCGTCAGGATGCGGCCGATCTCGGGCAGCCCCTGGCCCTCGAAGTCGAACGGCAGCCGGCCTGTGAGTAGTTCGAACAGCAGGACGCCGAGGGCGTGCACGTCGGTGCGCGTGTCGATGACGTTCTCGCCGCGGACCTGCTCCGGGCTCATGTAGTGCAGCGTGCCGATCACGTCGCCCGTTCGGGTGAGCTCGTCGGGGCGCGTGCCCTCGAGGCTGCGCGCGACACCGAAGTCGATCACCTTGACCTGACCGTCGCCGTCGACGAGTACGTTGTGCGGCTTGAGGTCGCGGTGCACGACGCCGCGTTCGTGCGCGTGCTGGATCGCGGCGCAGACGTCGAGGAACAGCGCGACGATCGCGCGATCGTCGAGTTGCTCGTTTCGCACCCAGCCGTCGATGGGGCGGGCGTTCTCGACGTACTCCATGACGAAGTACGGCCATTGCAGCCGGCCCATTGCCGTGGTCTCCGCGTGGACGCCAGCGGAGTGGATCTGGGCGATGCCCGGATGGCGCAGGCGCGCGAGCACCTCACCCTCGTTCTGGAAGCGCTGCCGGGACTCGGCGCCGGACAGGACGGAGGTCACGAGCTTGAGCGCGACCCGGCGGCGGGGGTGTTCCTGTTCGGCGAGGTAGACGGTGCTCATGCCGCCGTGACCGAGCACGCTGAGGATCCGGTAGCCCGCGATCGTGCGTCCGCTCGCGAGCAGCCCCTCGGCCGAGGCGATGAGCTGGCGATGGCCCGCTTCCGGGTCGAGTGCGTTGGGCTGGCCTTCGACCTCGGCGAGCAGCGCCTGGGCCTCCGAGCGGATCGCGGTCGGCGCGTCGGCGAGTGCGGTCGCCCTGGCCCGGGGCTCGAGCTCCAGGCAGCGCTCGAACAGCGCGCGGACCGCGGGCCAATCGGGCTCGGGACCTTGGGACGACGGGGCAGGGGCGGTCATCGGGGAGGCTCGTCGGAATGTCAGCGTTCTGGCCGGCGCTGCATTCCGTCCTTTCTGTCAGAGTGATGGTTCGAGGTCGGCGGTTCGGCGAAAGGGCCTGGGAGGTCGGCGGTCGAAGCGAATGTTCTCCCGGGTCAGTCTTCGCGGGAGCGCAATTCGCGCAGGAGGAATGCGCGGGCCAGCTCCCAGGCGCGGTGGACCGCACTCGGGCTCTTCTCGAGAACCGTGGCAGTTTCCTGCACGGTCAGTCCGCCGAAGAAGCGCAGTTCGACGATTTGTTCGAGTTCGGGATCCCGTGCAGCCAGGCGCTCGAGCGCCGCCTGCAGGTCGAGAACCGCCGCCCGGCCCTCCGTTTCACCGCCGATCGCGATCGCGAGATCGCCGTCGATGGACTCCTTGGAGGTGCGGCGTCGCCGGCGGGCATGGTCGACGAGGACGTTGCGCATGACGCGGCCGGCCAGGCGCAGGAAGTGGGTGCGGTCCGCGTATTGGCCCTCCCGCGGCTGCAGCCGCATCCAGGCCTCGTTGAGCAGGGCGGTGGGCTGCAGCGTCACGCCGTGTTGCTCGCGCTGCATGATCGCCTGCGCCTTCTTGTGAAGGTCGGCATAGAGCAGGGGCATCAGCTGCTCGGCGGCGGCCTGCTCGCCACCCGAGAGGCGAGAGAGCAATTTGGTGATTTCGGCGGCCGTTTCGGTCATCGGCGGGGGACCTGACATTCTACCCGGGCGGCGGGATGCGGTGCGGAGACGTGGTGACGCACTGGTGCCGCGGTCGCAAGACGGGCCCGGGATCGCTACCTTCTAGGCCATGACACCGGTCGAACAGTCGAAATCCGTCTTCCCTCTCGCTGTGCGGGGACTGGCCACGCTGGGCCTTGCCGCGCTGATCTGCGTCCCCGAACTGTCGGCCCAGGAGGCCGGCGACAGCGGGAGTGCCAAGCAGGCTGGCGAGGAGATGGCCAAGGCCGCAGCGGCGGCCGAGATCCAGGGTAAGCCGGCGCGCGACGACGAGGTCACGCGCAAGGACCCCGTGATCAAGATGCTCGACAAGTTCATCAAGGGCAAGGTCAAGAAGAAGGGCGACAGCTGGCGCACGAGCATGCCGCGGCCGCCGAAGGTCGAGTTCGCGAGCGATCGAACCTACTTCTGGATGCTCGATACGGACTGCGGCAAGCTTCAGGTCGAACTCTTCCCGCAGGAGGCGCCGCGGCACGTCGAGTCGACGATCTTCCTGGCGCGCGCCGGCTTCTACGACGGGCTGAAGTTTCCGCGCACGATCCAGGGGTTCATGGCGCAGGGTGGCTGCCCGCGCAACGACACCCGCGGCAACGCGGGCTACATGCTGACGCACGAGTTCGCGAAGAACCGGCTGCACGACGGTCCCGGCATCCTCAGCGCCGCGAACGCCGGCCGCCCGAACACGGATGGTTCGCAGTTCTTCCTGACGTTCGTGCCGACCCCGCACCTCAACGGTCGCCACACCGTCTACGGCAAGGTGGTCGCAACTGCGCAGTGCAAGGCGACGCTCGCAGCGATGAACGCCCGCGGCACCCGCCCGCGCGAGGCCTGGACCAAGATCAAGCAGCCGCCGGTCATCAAGAACTCGTGGATCGTCGTGGAGAAGCGTGCCAAGGCCGGTGACGACGACCAGAAGGCTGGCGCGGACGCGAAGGCGAAGAAGGGTCGCGGCAAGTAGCCCGATCGGCGCGTCGCGCCGGTTCAGGCGTCGTGATCGTGCGGCACGCCGAGGTCGGCGAAGCCTTGCCGTTCGTTCGCGAGGAGATTGGCGGCCAGCGCGTCCGTGAGGTGCTCGAGTTCGAGGTCCGTCGTCTCGGCGGGCACGCGCACCGGATCGCAGTAGTGCAGCACGATCCGGGCGAATGGCTTGGGGATCACGAGGCGGTCCCAGCTCTTGAGCCGCCACGCCCGGTCGACCGCGACCGCGAGGCCGAACATCGGCGCGCCCGTCTGCCGCGCGAGCCAGGCCGGGCCGCTGTTCATGCAGTGGCGCGGTCCGCGGGGGCCATCCGGGGTGATGACGACGGGAGTGCCCTCGCGCACCGCGTCGCCGAGTTCGCGCAGCGCGCTCGCGCCGCCCCGGCTCGCCGAGCCGAGGATGACCCGGTAGCCGAACGCCCGCAGCGCGACGCCTGCGAGCTTGCCGTCGTCGCTCGGCGAGACGAGCACGCCGTGGCCGCGGTGTTTGTGGCCTTTCACGGGCAGCGGCGGCACGAGGCGGCCATGCCAGAGCACCGCCACGAACGGCTCGGGTTTGGCCAGCTGCTCCAGCCCGGCCGCGCCGCGGCGCTCGATGCGCCAGGTCCAGGCCAGCATCCTGGTGAGTAGCGGGCCACCGGTTCGCAGGACGAAGTCGGAGAGTCGCCGTCGCGCACGCCGCATGCGGATCAGGCCCGGCCGGTTGCGTCCCGCTGCCTGGCGCGCGGCGCGTTCTTCGAGCCGGGCCGCGGCGCGTTCTCGGCGAATCTCGCGAGCGTCCATCGCGGCCAGTGTCCCACTCCTCGCTCCGCTGCGCCCGGGTTGCTACAAATACTCGCGACCATGTCCTCCCGCGCCTCCGATGCCGTCGCCACGCCTGAGCAGCTCGCCGCGATCGATTCGTCGATCGAGAAGCTCGCGCACGAGCGTGGCGCCACCCTGCCGATCTTTCATGACATCCAAGAGCAACTCGGGTTCGTGCCGCCCGAAGCGATCGATCGGATCGCCGCCGCGCTGAACCTGTCGCGCGCCGATGTGCATGGTGTGCTGACCTACTACCACGACTTTCGCCAGCAGGCGCCCGGGCGCCACGTGCTCAAGATCTGCCGTGCGGAGGCATGTCAGGCGATGGGTTGTGAGCGGCTCGTCGAGCGCCTCGAAGAACGTCACGGCGTCGCGATGCACGGCACGACCGAGGACGGCAGCCTGACCGTCGAGCCGGTCTACTGTCTCGGCAACTGTGCGCTGTCGCCGGCGGTGTTGCTCGACAATCGGCTGCTCGGTCGCCTGACGGAGAAGCGCCTCGATGCGATGGTCCACGCGCTCGGTGGCGACGACGGAGGTGCGCAGTGAGTGTTCGCGTGTTCGTGCCGCGCGACAGTGCGAGCAAGTCCGTCGGTGCTGACGAAGTCGCGCAGGCGCTGCAACTGGCACTCGGCGACGCGGCGACGATCGTGCGCAACGGCTCGCGCGGCATGCTGTGGCTCGAGCCGCTCGTGGAGGTCGAGACCGACGCGGGGCGCATTGCCTATGGCCCGGTCACCGTCGACGACGTCGCCGGGCTCGTGGCGGCCGGGTTGACCGCGGGTGGGGAGCACGAGCTGCGGCTCGGGCCGACTGCCGAACTGCCCTGGATGCAGCGCCAGGAACGATTGACGTTCGCGCGCGTCGGGGTCACGGACCCGGTCGACGCGGACGAGTACGAACGGCATGGCGGGATCGTCGGTCTGAAGAAGGCTGTCGCGATGGCGCCCGGCGACATCGTCGAAGAGGTCGTGGCGTCGGGTCTGCGTGGCCGCGGCGGTGCGGGATTCCCGGCCGGCATCAAGTGGCGCACGGTGCTCGAGGCGCCGGGCGAACCGAAGTACATCGCGTGCAACGCGGACGAGGGCGACTCCGGCACGTTCAGCGATCGCATGATCATGGAGGGTGATCCCTACCTCATGCTCGAAGGCATGGCGATCACGGGGCTCGCGGTCGGCGCGACCGAGGGTTGGATCTACCTGCGCTCGGAGTACCCGGACGCGAAAGTGATCCTCGAGACCGCGATCGAGCGTGCCCGGGAACGCGGCTGGATCGGAGACGACGTGCTCGGCAGCGGCAAGCGCTTCGAGATCGTGCTGCGGATCGGCGCCGGCAGCTACGTCTGCGGTGAAGAGACCGCGATGCTCGAGAGCCTCGAGGGCAAGCGCGGCATCGTGCGGCAGAAGCCGCCGTTGCCGGCCCACGAAGGACTCTGGGGCAAGCCCACGGTCGTCAACAACGTCATGACACTCGCGGCGGTGCCGTGGATCCTCGCGCACGGCGGCGCGGCCTACGCGGCGCACGGCGTCGGTCGCAGTAAGGGCACGTTGCCCGTGCAGCTCGCCGGAAACATCAAGCAGGGTGGACTCGTCGAGGTGCCGTTCGGCATCACGCTGCGTGAACTCATCGAGGACTTCGGTGGCGGCACCGCGTCCGGGCGCCCGATTCGCACGATCCAGGTCGGTGGCCCGCTCGGGGCGTACCTGCCGCCTGCCGCGTTCGACACCGCGCTGGATTACGAAGCGCTCACGGCCGCCGGTGGCCTGCTCGGTCACGGCGGCATCGTCGTGTTCGACGACACGGTCGACATGGCCAGGATGGCGCGCTACGCGATGGAATTCTGCGCGATCGAGTCGTGCGGCAAGTGCACGCCGTGTCGCATCGGCAGCACGCGCGGTGTCGAGGTCATCGATCGCATCGTCAAAGGCGAAGACCGCGGCAAAAACGTCGCGCTGCTGCAGGATCTCTGCGCGACGATGAAGGACGCGTCGCTCTGTGCGATGGGCGGGCTGACGCCCTTGCCCGTGCAGAGCGCGCTCGAACACTTCCCGGAAGACTTCCGGCCCGAGACGGCGCCGACTGGCGTGTCCAGCTCGAGCTGATCTCGACGCGTCTCAGGAACTCGAGCCGGCTGCGATCTCGCCCTGGTCCTGGCCCTCTTCCTCTTCCTCGTCCTCGGCGAGCCACGGCGCGAACGGGTCCGCGAACTCCTGCCAGTCGGCGGTGCCCAGCGCGAGCTCGGCATCGTCGAGCAGGCAGGCATCGAGTCGGCGGCGCAGATCGGCTTCGTCGACCTCACGACCGATGACGACGAGTTCCTGGCGGCGGTCGCCGAACGGCTCGACCGTGTTGGCTTCGATCTCCGCGAGGAAGCTCGGGTCGTCGGGCCACTCTTCGCGCGGCGCTGTCGCCCACCAGGTGCCCGCGCCCGACAGCGCGCAGGAAGCACCGGCCTGATGCCACATGCCGACGTAGTCGTGGCGTGTCGCGAGCCACACGAAGCCCTTGCTGCGCAGCACGCCGGGCCAGTCTTCTTCCAGCAGTGAGTACAGACGCTCGGGATGGAATGGTCGCCGCGCGCGGTAGACGAAGCTCCGCACGCCGTACTCGTCGGTCTCGCTCGACTCTTCGCCGCGCAGCACGCTGAGCCAACCCGGCATCTCGGCGGCTGCGTCGAAGTTGAAACTGCCGGTGGCGAGGATGCGCTTCGGGTCGACCTTGCCGTGGTCCGCGAGAACCTGTTCCGCGCGCGGATTCAGTCGCCGGAGCACCGCCTGCAGCGCTCCGAGCTGTTCCGCCGTCACGAGGTCCGCCTTGCTGATGACGAGCACGTCCGCGAACTCGACCTGCTCGATCAGCAGATCGTCGATCGTGCGGTCGTCCTCGGCATCGAGGCCGATGCCGCGATCGCGCAGCTCATCGCCCTTGCCGAGGTCCTGCGGAAAGCCGCTCGCGTCTACGACCGTGACCATCGTGTCGAGGCGGGCGACGTCGGCGAGTCCGCGGCCTTCCTCGTCGGTGAACGTGAAGGTCTCCGCGACGGGCATCGGTTCGGAGATGCCGGTGGACTCGATGAGCAGGTAGTCGAACTTCCTGCTCTCGGCGAGTTCTGCGACCTCCTTCAGCAGGTCTTCGCGCAGCGTGCAGCAGATGCAGCCGTTGTCCATCTGCACGAGCTTCTCCTCGGTGCGATGCAGCGCGGCGCCGCCGTCGCGAACCATTGCCGCGTCGATGTTCACGGCGCTCATGTCGTTGACGATCACGGCGACGCGCAGGCCGTCGCGGTTGTGAAGCACGTGCTGGAGCAGCGTGGTCTTGCCGGCACCGAGAAAGCCGGAGAGCACGGTGACGGGCAGCCGTTCGTTGGAAGTCGCGTCCGGTGACGCAGCAGAATCGGTTGTGGAGGTCATCGGGGGTTCGTGGTGGCTGCGTCCGCTTCGAGCGGCAGCTGGCTCAGCATATCGACCCGCAGCATGATTCGGAGCTCGTCCCCGGGGTCGGGTGAGCGGTGCACCGCACCGAAGTTCTCGGCGCCCGGCCAGGCCTCGCCCTTGAGCAAGACCACGCCGTGGGGGGGCACGTTCCGGACCTCGGCCCCTGGGCGCATCACGCCGTTCTGGTCGTCGGGCTGGTCCATACCGGCTTCACCGAGGAAACGGCGGTCGCAGTGCTCGTGCGGCAGCCACTCCGTGCCCGGGCCGCAGTAGGTTACGAGCATGCGGATCCCGACGCGGTCGACGTGAAAACGCGGGCAGGTCGCCTCGTCGGGCTCCTCGAGCGAGATCATGAGCTCGTCGGCGGCGACGAGTTCACCGAACGCCTCGCACAGCAGTTGCACGTCCGCGGCCAGGGCGCGGGCGCCCTCGCGATCCAGAGCGGCGGCAGTCGCCGGGACCAGCTCGGCCACGGTCGTGCCGAAGTCGCTGTCGCTCGTGCGCGCGATCGACCGCGACGGATTCGACAGGTGGCACTCGGGTCGCTGCAGCAGCTCCGTGATTCGTTGGTCCGGGGACCGCCGCCAGATCGCGATGTGGACGTCGGGATCGAGGATGCGGGCCAGGTCGGCGAGCTCGGACGTCTCGATCACGTTGGCGAAGCGCCGAGTCGAAGCAGGATCACAGGTCGTCACGTCCGTGCCCTTGCCGCTGGCGGCCCCCGGGTTCCACGAAACCCGGATTCCCGAGATTCGGATGCGGGGCTCGCGGCCACGCTGTTGGCGAGGTGCGGTCGCCCTTCCGGGCGAGGCTCCCCGACTGCCCGGCGCCGCTGTTGTTGCGCGACGCGGCCCTCGCCGTCACTTCGTGAACAGGTAGACGTTCGAGATCTTGTCCTGCAGCGCGTAGTGCCTCGCCCGCGGGCGATGCGGCGCCAGCTGCAGGATCAGTCGGTTGATCTCGTAGGGCACACCGTCCGTGTCGACCGGGTTCGCCTCGGGGATGTCGATCAGCACCTCGGTCTTCGTGTTGGCCTTGACGAGGTGACACTGTTCCTTCTCGAGGCCGCGTCCTTTGCCGCCAACGAGCATCTGCAGTTCGACGTCCTCGCTCTCGTCCCAGTCGATCGTCAGATGAACCCCGGCGACGGCGGTCGACGGCGTGTCGATTCCGCGGTAGACGAGTCGCCACGCCTCCGACTCCTGTTGCTTGCTCGCCAGGTGTTGCTGCACGCGCCGCGGCTTCTTCGAATAGAAGCTGCGGAAGTTGACCGACCGCCGCGACGTATCGCTGTAGTGCAACTGCACGTCGAAGTGATGCGCGTGGAACCGCAGGTAGTAGAAGGGATAGGCGCCCATGTCGCCGTCGCCCGAGAAGAAGAAGTCGAGGCCGTGCAGCTTCTCCTGTTTCGTGCCGCCGCCGTCACCGCCCAGCACCAACTCGACCCGGTGTTTGCTGAGCGTCCGAAACAGCGCATCGCGGTCGTAGTACGTCCGATCGGCGCCGCCGAGGAACACGATGTTGAACTCGGCGTTGCTGTTGTCGAGCGCGTCGGTGAGCCAGCTCAGGTGCTTTTGGAACTCTGCCGGCGTGTGGTGCCGGTAGGTGAACGCGAAGAATCGCGCCTGCTTGTAGTCGAACCAGTGCGAGCCCCCGGTCTTCGGCCCGAAGTCGTACGGGAACAGCTTCCGGAACAGCTCGTAGTTCTCCCGGCCGCCGCGGCACTCGTGGTTCGCCGGCGACACGTAGATGGGCCGGCTGCTCATGAACTCGCCGAAGCGCTCGAAGAAGGCCTTCCGGAAGTCACGCAAGGTGGCCTTGAACGTGATGTCGCCGGTGCAGAGCACGAGTTCCGGCTGGATGGCGAGCAGCCGCCCCTGGAGCATCTCGGTCGGGTACTCGAGCGGACGTTCGGTGCCGCCCGGATGCCCGAAGACCGCGACTTCGAACGCTGGCGAGCGGCTCGCGGTCGTGAACGTGCCGCGGTAGTTGAGGCCGATCTCGTAGCGGTAGGTGGTCGCCGGCTGCAGGCCCGTGATCGCGACCTTGTGGAAGTGCGATGCGGCGCCCGTCTCCTCGTGCAGCGTCTCCTCCGAATACGAGAACAGGCGGACCGAGCCGACCAGCTCTGCGGCGGTCACCCAGCAGAGTGTCGCGCTGTCGCGTGTCAGGGCCAGGACGTAGGGCCGAATCGGTTCGACAGCCAACGGTTCTGCGACCATCGGTTTCGACGTCGTCGGTTCGGAGACCGTTCGTGTCGCTTCGACCGGCTGAGTGGCGGCCTGCCTTGCCGGTTCCGGTGGGCCGGCAATCGTGGCGTCGGCCGCGTGCGCCCCTCGAGCCTCGGTGAAAGTCATCACCGTCACCACGCCCAGTGCGAGCAACCCGGTGCCGATCAGTATCTTCGTCATCGCCACGGACATCGCATCGGCGCCTCGGTTGCGCGCCGATTCACGGTATCGAGGCCTCCGACACCGTGCAACCGCCCGTCACGTCGAGGGTGTCTCGCGATGCCTCGAGGCGTGAGCAGTTCCCCAGGGCGAAGCTCCGTTCGTGCCGAGGCCGAGGTATTCTCCCCTCGGCTGCGAACACGCCGCCGGCATCGAGAACATGAACCAGCCCGATCAATCGCCCTTCACTCCGGGCAGCGTCCTGACCACGACCGCTTCGGTGGCGCGCAAGACTGCGCTGACGATCCCGGAGCTCGTGCAGGAGCTGGAAGCCGCGGTCTTCGAGCATGGCGACCTGACCCGGGCCGAGCGCGATGGTCGGTTGCTGGGGACGCTGTGGGCGAAGCTCGAGAGCGCGATCGACGTCCACCCGAACCGGTTCTCGCGACAGAAGGAGCGGCACCTCTACCACGCGCTTTCGCAGCACCCCGCCTGGAGTCTCGAGAAGGCGCAGGGTGCGACATTCGTCGACTTCGGATGTGGTGGCCTGAATCCGCTGTCGGGACTGCTCGTGCTCAAGGCGATCGGCGCCGCGCGCTGCATCGGGATCGAACTCGATCCGCTGCAGGAGACACTCGCGGTGCGCGCACTCGCGCGTACGGCGCTGGAGTTGATCGGGGAACCACGTCTGTTCCTCCTGCCCGATTCGATCGGAGGCGAGCAGGTGCGCCGGAACCTCGCTGGACTCGATATCCAGGGGCTGCTCGAAGGAGCGCGCTCTGGTCGCCTCGCGACGCTGGGCACCTTTCCGGTCGAGTACCGCAACGTTTCGGCGGACGCGACCGGGCTCGACGATCGCAGTGTCGACTGCGTCACGAGCTTCTCGTTCTACGAACACGTGCCGGACGTCGACGCGATCTTCGCCGAGATGGCACGCATCACGAAGCCGGGCGCCATCGGCTACCACATCATCGATGGAGTCGATCACCGCAGCTACGGCGACGCGAGCATCGGCCCTCACGCGTTCCTTGCCGTCGAGACCGAGGATCTCCTCGTGCACGGGTCCAACCGCATCCGGCCGCTCGACTTCACCGCCCGTTTCGAACGGCATGGCTTCGAGGTGCTCGACTGCACCGTTGGCACGACGAGGCCGGTGACCGAGCAACAACGGTCCGAGATGGTGGAGCCCTTCCGATCGATGCCGCTCGATCACCTCGGCGCCGTCGGCGTCCGGTTCTCCGTCGTTCGGCGCTGAGGTCGGCCGAGCGCTCCGCTCGGGCGGTCGTCCCGCAGGCGATCGTTCCTCAGGCGATGGCGCTGGTGGCCTTGCAGCTGGCGCAGCAGCGCAAGTTGGCCATGTGCGCCGTGACGAGCGCGATGCCGCCGAGGAGCGTGATGATGCTGGCGGGCGGAACGTTGAGCCGCTCTTCGCCCGTGGCCTCGTCCACGACGAAGGAGGGGCAGCAGTTGTCGCAGTTCTCGCAGCCGGCTTCGGCGGGGCTGGTCAGGTAGGGCAGGATGGCGCCGGCCAGCACGAGCGCAATGCCGAGCAGGCCCAGGTTCAGCACCCAGCGGCGACCGTGCTGCCGCAGGCCGGTACGCAGCGCGAAACCGGCCACCGGCAGGACGATCGCGGCGATCGTCAGGTGCGACATCGGGTGAGCCCAGATCGAGCCGAGCGCCGGGGCCGCGAGCATCAGTGCGGGCGCCGCGGCGCAGTGGATGGCGCAGAAGACGGACGCGAAGACTCCGGTGCGGTCGAGGGTGCGGTTCATTGGGCGACACCGGCTCGCTGCCGCTCACCGGCATTCAGTTCCGGGGAATCGCGGAAGATGTGGCGGCGCCTTGGGCTCCGCCGGGGTGTGCGCGCCACCCGCGCCGGCGGGCCATCAATCGAACGCGCCAGGGAAGCCCCCGGGCACGCCGCGGGCCGCGACGGCGACCGCGTCGTGCGCGTGCAGGCTCTCGAGATGGGAGACCTGGATCCGGTAGTCTTCGAGGTCGGGCAGCTTGTCCAGCTCGTCCTGCAGGCGCCGGGCCGCGTCTTCACAGAACATCAGGTTCTGCCCGTTGCGCAGTGCGAACTCCTGTTCGTCCGCTCGTTTGACAGCGGTCTGCACGGGCGTCCCCAGCGCGGTCTCGCACCGGTCGATGAGATCGTCGATCGGGAAGCAGTCACTGGCAATGCTCGTCGCGGCGGACCGCTGGATCCGGATCTCGGCGACCGAGCGCTGGCTGTGGGGAGTCGCCGGCATGCCGCGTTCGCTGGCGAGCCACTCGGCGACCCGTTCGGACCCCGGGTTTGGCTGCTCGGCGAAGTCCCGTTCGAAATGCTGGCGCGTCAGCTGGCGGGCGAGGGCCGCGGAGCAGGGGCACGTGCTCGAGTAGTCGAGGTGCACGCATTCCTCGAGGCGAAAGCCACCGGTGGGGTCCAGTCGGGCGAGCAGTTCGACGGGGTAGCGGCGATGGCCGGAGTTGGCGGAGATCAGCGCTGGGCGGCGCAGAGTGAGTCCCCCGCGGATTCGCACGAAGCCGCCGCGGGAGAGGCCGGATTGGGAATCGATGCTCTCGCGCAGCAGTTCCCGCAGGCCGCCGGGCGTGACGGTTTCCGCGCTCAGTAGCCGGTCAGCGGCGAGGTAGAGTCGCGACATGTGAACGCCGCGAGCGTCCGGCTGCACGAGGTCGACGCCGAGGCCGACCAGCGCGGCTTCGAGCCGTTCGTGGCCGCGGGAGAGCGCGATCGCGACCGGCATGGCGATGTCGCGCATACCGACCGCGTTGAGGCCGCCCCGAACGGGCGGCACCGCGACGTCGGCGACGTCCGGGAGCGGGTCGTGGTTCGAGGGCATGGTTGGCCGGCGGAGTGGGGGTCGGTCGACGTCAGGCCGCCGACTTCAGGATTCAATGAGATGCGGCGATCCGCGGTTCGTCCGTGCGGGCCTTACTGCCGCTCGCGGCGCGAGGGTTCCGCAAAAGTGCGTAGGGGGTCCACCGTCCGAGCTGGACGAGCACGGATCGGATCAGGCGCCTGCGCGTTCTCGACGTGCAGGATCGGGGGCCGCGACTGCCGGTTCCTGGCGGCGCGGCTCGCAGCAGTTCGAGGCGTGGTGCTCGACGCTGGCGCGGATTTGTCGACGCGCTCG
The DNA here is from genome assembly GCA_024743115.1 of bacterium. Classification (GTDB taxonomy): domain Bacteria; phylum Planctomycetota; class UBA1135; order UBA1135; family UBA2386; genus JAGQRA01. Next base: position 144,835 of record JANSXC010000008.1, read on the forward strand.
GGCGAGACGCGATCGCACCGTCCCGATCGGCAGATCGAGCGAACGCGCGATCTCCCGATAGTCCAAGCCCGAGCGCTCGAAGAGGTCCAGGGCCTCGCGCTGCTGCATGGGCAGTTGGGCACGCACCGCCGCGACCGTGTCGCACACCTCGTGCGCGATCGCAACGTGCAGCGGGTTGTCGCAGTCGGAATGCCAACGGCACCGTTCGGAGGCGATGTGCTCGTGGCGCTGCCGGCGACGGACCGTGCGGCGCAGGTGGCGCGCGCGCAGCTCGATCGCCCGCATGAGCCAGCGGGCCGGCTGCTCCGGTGGCTCTGGGCGCTGGTGCAGCGCGAGCAGCACTTCCTGGAACGCGTCCAGGGCCAGGTGCTCGCAACCGAGCAGGCGGATCGCGGTGTGGAGGATCGCGGCGCGATCCGCGGGCGAGAGTTCGGGAAGCGGCCGGACTCCGGGGAGCGAGGTCGCGACGGGGGAATCAGTCATGGGAGGACACCAGGCAGGCTTGCGGTGGCCGATCGCGGCGACCGGGTGCCTCGGGGAGGCGACGGGGTCGGACCACGGATTTCACCCGGGGCTCAGGTCCGCAGTGTGATCAGATCAGCAGAGCGATCAGGTCAGCAGTGAGGCCCGCCAGGGATCGGCCAGGGGTGGGTTCAGGCCTGGAGTCGGGGTGGCGCGCGTGGGCGCGCGAGCGCGTGCGGATAGCGATCGTGGCGGGTCTCGCCGGCGCGAGCCGGTGGCCCGTGCCGAGTGCTCTCGGTCAATTGCCAACCGGTATCAGATGGCAGGTCGACCGGGGTTCCTTGTTCGAGTTCGCAAGCGAGGCAGCCGTGGCATGCAGCGGGTGACTGCTCCGCGCCCTCACGCGAGTCGGTTGCCCCGGAGTCGTCACGGTCAGCTCCCGACGCGGGTACGGAATGAACGTGTCCGCAGCTGCAGGTCACAGCCGCCGCCGGGTCGTGGAGGCCGTGGCCACGCGCGTGTGGCGGGTGGCTGTGGAGCGCCGGTAGCAGAATGCGCAGTCCAATGGCCAGGACCGCGAGCGCGGTGGCCAGTTGCGACGATCGGCGGAGGCGGTCCATCGGGGGCAGGGAGATTACGGCGAGTTCGACGGTTCCCCAAGGGGCGGCGCCGCCGGATTGCCGAATCCAGGCCGAATTCTCGGAACCCGTACGCGCCGGCGGGCAACGATCGCCCATGCCGTCGCTGATTACCTGCACCGCCCCCCTCGTCTTCTTCCTCGTCGGGGCGGGCGTCGCGCTCGGGCAATCGGGTGCCGGGGCCACGCCCCAGGAGCCCCAGAAACCCACGAGTCGCGTGCTCATCGTCGGCACGCACCTGCGGATGCCGCTGCCGAAGGAGGCGGCGCGCCTCGCCGTCGGAGACGAGTCCATCCTCAGCGTTCAGCTGCTCAACACGCGGGAGGCGCTGATCCTGGGGCTGCGGACCGGCACGACGACGATGCTGGCGTGGTACGACGACGGGTCCTACGAGCCGATGTTGTTCCGCGTGCAGCGCGACCTGTCACTGCTGCAGAGCTCGATCGACGAGATCTGTGCTGGCGTGGTGGTCGAAATGGCGCCGGATCGCGACGCGCTGGTGCTGCGCGGCACCGTGCCGGACGTCGCCTGCCATCGCGAGATCGTGCGGATCGCGGGCAACTACCTCGGGGCCGGCAGCGTCTCGGGGGCGACGGGCGAAGGCGACTCGGGCAGTCGTGGAACCGGCTGCGTGATCGACCTGCTGCGGCTCGCGACGCGCCCGACGTCGCTCGAGGAGCGCATCCTCGCCGCGATCGAGCCGATCGCGGGCGACGACATCCGTGTCCGTCGCCTGCAGAAGAACCCGCTCTCCGACGACGAACAGGACGTTCTGGTGCTCGAGGGCAGCGTCGCCGACCAGATCGCGCTCGTGCGCTCGATGCAACTCGCCGCGCGGCTGTTCCTCGGCGAAGAGGCCGGCACCAACGTGAACCGCAACGCGATTCAGGTGCTCGCGGACGAGGCCGGTGGCCTGCTCGGTGGGCCGGGCCAGCAAAACGGCCAGGCCGGCGGCGGCCAGGGTGGCGGTGGCTTCGGTCAGGGCGGTGGTGGTCTCAGCGGTGGTGGCGGGGCCGGTGGGTTCGCGGGTGGCGGCGGCGTTGGCGTGCGGCAGAACCAGGTGCAGCGCAACCTCGCTCGCGCGACCGTGCTGTCGATGGCCAAGGGCCGCATCCTGTCGTTCGTCGAAGTGCGCGATCGGCCGCAGGTCCGGCTGTCCGTCAAGATGTTCGAGATCGATCGCGATCGCCTGTTCCAGTTTGCCTCGGAGATCCAGACGCTGGTCTCGGATTTCCCGCAGCCGGTGCTGGAGCCGAGTCAGGTCGGGACCAGCATCCAGCCGACTCCGGCCAACGTCGGCGCGTTCTCGGACACTGATGTCCAGGCCGGTCTCGCGTCGCTGGCCAACGGCTTCAGCCAGCAAACCCAGATCAGCGGCCGGCAGTTCGCGCTCGATCTGTTGCTCCAGGCGCTCGAGGCGCGCGGCATCGCGCGCCGGCTCAGCAACCCCGTCATCACGGTGCTCAACGGCGAGACGGCGCAGTTCCAGGTTGGCGGGGAGATTCCCGTGCCGCAGGCGTTCACGCCCGCCGCCGGTGGGGCCAGTGGGCTCGGCACGTTCGCGTCGGTAGACTTCCGCGCGTTCGGCGTCGGGCTCGGGGTGCGACCGCTCGTCGGGCGCGCAGGCGAGGTCACATTGGACCTGAGTTCGATCGTCTCACAGCCCGACGAGGTGCTGACGACGGTCGTGCGGAACGCGACGGGCACGGATCCGCAGACCACCGCGTTCGCGACGCGTGCCCTGCAGACGAACGCCCGCCTGCAGGACGGTGAGAGCCTGCTCATCGGTGGCCTGGTGTCGCACGCCGTGCGCAACGATGTCTCCAAGACGCCGCTGCTCGGGGATTTACCGCTGCTGGGCTGGTTGTTTCGCAGCACGAACGAGTCGTTCGCCCAGTCCGAGCTCTTCGTGCTCGTGAGTCCGAGCATCGTGCGGCCGCGCGTGCCGGGCAGTGGGCTCTGGATGCATCCGGGTCTCGCCGAGTCGCTCGCCACCTGCATGCCGCCGCGGCAGGATGATCTCGAGGATGGCGAATCCGAGGACGCGGGGTCTGGGGATGGGGAATCCGCCGCTCCTGCCGGGGCGACCGGCTCGGGCGCGGACGGCTCCGGACGGCCGTAGGGAAAAACCCTCGCCGAATCCGGAACTCGGTCGTGCCGACCGGCAACGACCCTTCGTCGCGCCGTCCTGTCCATCAGGCGCGGCAACTCAACTCCCCTCCGAACCATTACTTGTGCCGGTAGCGCCGGCAAGACTACCGACCATGAAGAAGCTTCTCAGCAACAAGAAGGGCTCCGCCCTCGTCGAATACGGCCTCCTGATCGCCGGTGTCGCTCTCGTGAGCGCCGCCGCCGTTTCGGTCTTCGGTCACAAGACCAACGATCTCCTGGCCGCGACCGCCGCGATCCTCCCGGGTGCGCACGACGACGACAACGGCCCGATCGTCAGCGCCAAGCTGATCGAGACGACCCGCGACCCGAACAACAACGACGCGATCATCCTCGACACGGCCACCGCCGCGACCGAGACGCCGCGTCTCGGCAACAACCTGCTCGGCGCCTCGTTCAACCAGCCGGGCGGCACGGGCAACGTGCTCGGCACGACGCTCGTCATCGAAGCGAACTGATGCGGGCTGCCTGATCGGGGCAGGCCCGGTCACCCGCGCGATGGCGGGTCGTTCGGCAGAATGGCCCATGTCATCGCCGCGTCTTCGGATCGCGGATACCTTCTTGTGCGGGTATCCGCGTTTCGTCGTTCTGGACCAGACGTTTTTTTGATGAACCCGGCTCACGTCGTCGCCCTCGTGGCACTGGCGCTCCTGCTCGTTGCGAGCTGGATCGACCTGCGTTCACGCACGATCCCGGACTCCTTGTCCGTCGGCCTGCTCGTGCTGGCGCTGCTGGCGACCACGTTCGGCTGGCACGCGGTCACGTTCGCCGATCTCGCGATCGGTGCGGCCGTCGGGTTCGGGCTGGGCGCGGCGCTGTTCTACCTCGGCGCGTTCGGTGGCGGCGATGCGAAGCTCGCGGCTGGGCTCGGCGCCTGCTGCGGGCTCTGGGGGCTGCTCGAAGTCCTGTTCGGTACGGCGCTCTTCGGCGGCGTGATCGCGCTCTGGGCGCGCCGGCGTGGACTCGAGACTCTGCCCTACGCGCCCGCGTTCGCGGCGGGGTTCACTGCCAAGCTCGCCGTGGAGTGGGCCGTGCCGCCCCGCACCGGGCTGTTCGACCTGCTGACCGGAGGCGGTCGATGAGCCCCGTCGTTCGCGCGCAACGCGGCGCCATCCTCGTCGAGTTCGCGGTCGTCGCGTTGGCGCTCTACCTGCTGCTCGGCGCCCTGCTGTCGTTCGGCACGATGATTCAGGCAGCGCAGGTCGCGCAGGACGTCGCGCGACTGGCCGCCCGCGAACTCGCGTTGACTCCGCTGCCCGCCGCGATCACGTTCGAGGCCGCGCTGGCGGACACCCGGGACCGCATCTTCGATCCCAACCAGCTCGTCGTCGACCTCGATGCCGTGAGCGCTACCGGGTTCGAACTCGACCAGGTCTTCGCGGCGATGCCGCTCGTCAATCGCGCGTTGCGCCCCGTGTTCGTGTTCGACGTGATCGGCACACGGCGCGTGCTCCGCTTTCCCGGTGCCGTGCTCGCTTCGCCCGAACCGACCGCGTTCAACGCGGGGCTTACGGTGGGGGTGCCGCTGGTGGTCTCGCGGCTCGACCAGGGCGGTGAGATCGTGCGCTGGCTGCCAGTCGTCGAAGAGATTCGGCCCGATCCGAACGACCCGAGCACCGGTTCGTTCTCGGCGGCCGCGACCGGTTCGGATCGCGGGATGGTCGCATTGCGCATCAACATTCCGGCGACGGCCGCTGCGCTCGCCGAATACGACGCGCCGGCGACGTGGCCGCCGGGCCCCAACGCCGGGCAACCGCATCGCGTCGGTCCGGTGAGCAGTGAACCGGGTTCGATTCCGCCCTACGGCAGTCTCGCTGGCGGCGTGCCTGCGAGCGCCGGGCCCGGTCCGATTGCGGGGGAGCTCGGTCTCGGAGAACTCGGCGCCCTCGGTCAACCGGTCCGACCGTTCCGGCGGGTCTTTCTCGGCCAGGCGTTCTTCCGCCGCGAGGCCTTCCAGTAGCGCCACCCGCAGCTCGGCCGCCGCGCCCGACGAACCCGCCGCCACCTGACACACACGACGCAGCTCGAACCCCGACAGCCTGGACCGACCGACCCGAACCATCGCATCATGAATCGCAACCGCAACGTGTCCCCTCGCTCCGCGCCCTCGGGCGCGGGGTCGATGCTGTCCAAGATCCTGGTGGTCGTCGCGATCCTGTTCCTCGGGCTCGTCGTTTACACGATCATCAACGGCGAGCTGCGGCTGCCGTTCGGGGGCGGCGTCGTGTTCGCGTTCGACCGGGAGCAGGAGCAGACCCAGGCGAACGGTCTGCCTGCCGGCACGGTCGCCGTCTACGGTTGCCCGCGCGAGCTGCCGGCGTTCACGAAGATCACACGTGACCACCTGCTGACTGCCGACGGCCTCTACGTCGTTCCCGTCGTCGAGGAGGCGATCGAGTCGAACGGCCTGTTCCGCAATGACGTCGAGGGTCTGCAGCGACTGCTCGGTCGCGTGTTGCGGCGGCCGAAACCGGTCAACTTCGCGTTCAAGGAATCCGACTTCCTGCCGAAGGGTACGCGCCCCGGACCGAGCGCGGGTATTCCGCCCGGCAAGCGCGGAGTCTGGGTCGATATCGCGGACGTGCGGGGACTGTCGGATCTGAACGCGGGGGATCGCGTCGATCTCGTCGCCGCCGAGTCCGTGACGCCGAAGGCCGCGACCGCCCGGCCCAAGTGGCTCGGCCAGGTCACCGACCCGGTGCTCAAGACCCGCCTCGATGGCGTCGCGGCGATGCCGAAGGCCGAACCTGCCGCGCGTTCCTGGGTGCTGGCGCGACAAGCGCTCGTCGTCCAGCCGGAGCGCGAGCGCAAGCTGCCTGAAGGCGCCGGTAAGAAGGCCGCGACCGTTACCGAGGTGCTGCTCGCGCTGGCGCCCGAGGAGGTCAGCAAGTTCAGCCGCGCGCTCGCTCGCAAAGTCGAGATCGTCGCGGCGCCGCGCTCGGGTCAGCCCGAGTCGGGTGGCGCCGAGATCGAGGATTCGCAGGTGGCCGCTCCGGCCGTGGACCTCGAGAAGCTGTTGCACGGTGACGGCGGCACGCCCGGGTCGCTCGGCATGGTCGAGGTGATCCGTGGTGGGGAACGTTCGACTATCACGGTGCCGCGATCGCCGGAGGAATCCGCTCAGAAGACCTCGCCGGCGCAGGGGACCGGGGGCCGTTGAATTTCGCGCCGCGACAATCGCGTGAGAACGGCACCGTGTTGGTGTTGTTCGCGCTGCTGCTGGTCGGTCTGTTCGGGCTGCTCGGCGTGCTCGTCGACGGCGGGCGGTTGCGCGTGACCCACCAGCAGATGCTCGCGGGTGTCGAGCACGCGGCGCTCGAAGGCGTGCGGTTCAAGGATCTCGAGGACGATGCCGGGCGTCGGCTGCGAGCGCGGCAGGCGCTCGAGCGGCAGTGGGACGACGACCTCGACCCGCAGAACGGCAGTCGGCTCGACCTTGGCGCCGGGGCGTTGCCCGTGCAACCGGAAGAGGTCGCGCTCGGCGCCAAAATCATGGCCGCGGCACCGGGTGCTCGGAACTGGCGGCCCGCGGCGGCACTGCAGGACAACCTCGCCAACGCACCGCACGGCGACCTCGTGGCCGGCGCCTTCGTGCCCGGGTTCGCATTGGCTCTGGAAGACGACGACTTCAACCGCAACGACTTCGTGCCAGTCACGACGGGCAGCGACCCCGGCCTGCTCGCCGCGGCTCCCGCATTCCTCGTGCGGCTGCGGCGCACCGACGGTCGGCTCGTGCTCGACGACGTCGCCGACGTCAGCTCCTCCGGACCCGCGTTCGAATGGCTGTGGGCGCGCGGCGGTGCGTGGCAGGAGCCCGGCGACGGCGAAGTTGCGCAGAGTCGTGCCGACGGACTAACGGTTCGGGCGGCCGGCATCGCGGCCGTCGAACGCGCGCTCTACGTCAGCACCACACCGGACGGCGCCGCGGTGCTCGCGACCTTCGCGCTGCGAGGCGGCACCGATGCCCCTTGGACGGGCGTGAACGTCGGCGATTCGATTACGTTCGACGTGCGCGAGGACGGCGTGTTGCTGGCAGGCACCCTCGAGGCGGGGGTCGTGTCCGCCATCGCGCCGCGGCTGGTCGGTGCCACCGTGGCCCCGGGCGCGGCGCCGCCCACCGCATCGGCCGTTGCACTCATCGTGCCGGTCTACGGCGTGATCGCCGGGGAGCGACGGGTCGCCGGCTTCGAGCTCGCGCGCGCTCAGGCGACCGAAACCGCGCTCACCGTCATCCGTGTGCGCGGTGGCGTCTTGCCGAGCGGCGCCTCGGCCGTCGCGCCCGTGACGCTCGACGCCCGCCTCGCCCTGGCGGCGTCACCCGAACTCCGGGCGCTCCATTTCGCTTTGTCCGAGCCGCTTCAGGCTCCCGTGCTTCGCCGCTGAACCCATGCCACGTCCCGTTACCGTTCTGCTGGTCGCCGACGACCCCGACTTCGCCGCGGAGTGGCAGGCCGCCCAGTCCGGCCTCGTCGACCATCGGGTGCTGACCCACTCCGCGAGCACGCCCCGCGAGGCCGTGCAACTCGCTGCGAGTCGCCAGCCCGACGTCGTGTGCCTCGCGCTCGCGACATCGACCGATGCCATGGCCAACCTCGTGCGCGACATCGTCGACGTCGTGCCGCACGCCGCATTCCTCGCCGTGCTCGATCGACGGCAGTTCGAGAACGGTGATGCCGAGAGCCAGTTCGTCGTCGGAGCCATGCGGGCCGGAGTGCGCGACTTCCTGCGGCGGCCGCTGTCGTCCAACGAGCTGATGGCCGCGCTGCGACGCGTCGGGGACGGTGCCGCGGCGGCCTTGCAGCCGCGGCAGAAGGCGGGCCGCGTGGCTTGTTTCGTGAGCAACAAGGGTGGGGTCGGCAAGACCACGCTCGCGGTCAACGTCGCCTGCGAGCTCGCGCGGCGGGCGCCGGGTCGCGTGCTGCTCGTCGACGCGGCGCTGCAGCTCGGCCTCTGCGCGACGATGCTCGATCTCGATCCCGCGGTGACGATGCACGACATCGTGACCCAGATGGATCGCCTCGACGCGACATTGCTGCGCGAGCTCACGGTCTCGCACGATTGCGGCCTGGACCTGCTCGCCGCGCCGGGTGATGCGGTCGAGGCCGCGGCCGTGACCGAAGAGAGCCTGTCGCGGATCCTCGCCGTGGCGCGCAGCGCGTACGACTACGTGATCGTCGATACGTTTCCGATCCTCGACGGCATCGCGATCGCCACGCTCGATCGTTCCGACGAAGTGTGGCAGGTCATCGCGCCGTTGGTGCCGGTCGTGCTCGGCGCCGAGCGCCTGATTGGATTGCTCGAGAGCGTCGGGGTCGAGCGCGAACGGCAGCGTCTGATCGTCAACGTGTCGGTGCCGGCCCACTCCGGTCGCCTGTCGCCGCAGAACGTTGCCGATCGACTCGGCCGCGACATCGATCTCGTGGTGCCGTTCACGCGCGCCGCGGTCTCGGCCTGCAACACCGGTCGGCCGGTCGTCCTCGCCAGTTCGCGGGTGGGGCGGTTCCGCCGTCGTATCATCGATCTCGCGGATCGCGTCGCCGGGCACGCTACCGTGCCTGCGGGGGCGGCGCTGGAGGCCGACGAATGACGGATCGAAGCGACGACACTGCTGCTGAGTCGGCAGCCGCCGAGCCAGGAGTCGGTCGCGCGCCTGCTGGCGTGGATCGCAGTCTGTTCCGAGGGTCGCGCGCCGCGGAGATGATCCAGCGCATTCGCCAGTTGCCGGCGGAGTCCGATTCCGAGCGCCGCCAAACCCAGAATCCCACGGAGCCGGCGCGACGCTCGATGACCGACTACGCGGCGGTCAAGGGCGATCTCCAGTCGCGCCTGCTCGAGCAGCTTTCCGATGGCGATCTGCTCGGCGCGAGCGAGGAGCGCATCGGTGCGTTCGTTTCCGAGTTCGCCGACGACGTGCTCGCGAACGAGGACCTGCCGCTCAACGCGACAGAACGTGAGCAGCTCGGGCGCGACCTGCTGCAGGAGACGCTCGGCCTCGGACCACTCGCGCCGCTCGTGCTCGATCCGGCGGTCACCGACGTGCTCGTCAACGGCCCGAACGACGTCTTCGTTGAACGCTTCGGCCGGCTCGAGCGTTCCGTCGTGAAGTTCCGCGATGGCGAGCACCTGCTGCGCGTGATCGAACGCATCGCAGCGCGGGTCGGGCGCCGCATCGATCAGTCGGCGCCGATGGCGGACTTCCGCCTGCCGGACGGCAGTCGCGTCAATGCGACGATTCCGCCGGTGTCGATCGATTACCCGACGCTGTCGATTCGGCGCTTCGGCACCCGCCGACTTCGGGGTGCGGACCTCCTGCGCTACGGCTCGCTCAGCGAGCCGATGCTCGACTTCCTCCACGTCGCCGTCCGGCACCGCACGAACCTCGTGATCTCGGGCGGCACGGGCGCGGGCAAGTCGACGTTGCTCGGTGCGATCGCCGAAGCGATCGGCTCCGACGAACGGATCGTGACCATCGAGGACACGGCGGAACTCCTGCTCGATCAGCCGCACGTCGTGCGGATGGAAGGTCGGCCACCCAACACCGAGGGCGCGGGCGAGATCACGATTCGCCAGCTCGTCATCAACTCGCTGCGCATGCGGCCGGACCGCATCCTCGTCGGTGAGGTTCGCAGCAGCGAGGCGCTCGACATGCTGCAGGCGATGAACACCGGTCACGACGGCAGTCTGACGACGGTGCACGCCAACTCGCCGCGCGATGCGTTGAGCCGCCTCGAGACCATGGTGCTCATGGCGGGCACGGAGTTGCCCTCGCGCGCGATCCGCGAGCAGATCACCTCGGCGGTGCAGCTCCTCGTGCACGTGACCCGTAGTGAGGACGGCGTGCGGCGGATTGCGAGCATCAGCGAGATCACCGGGCTCGAAGGCGACACGCCGCTGCTGCAGGAGCTGTTCCGCTGGCAGCGCACGGGTCGCAGCGAGCGCCGCATCGAAGGCCGCTACGTCGCCACCGGCATCACACCGCGACTCGTCGAACGCCTGCGTGATCGCGGTGCCGAGGTGCCACAGCAGTGGTTCCGGCCCGACGACGGCCGCAGCACCGGGTTCCGCGATGTCGAGCCGCCGCGCACCGGGGGCGACGAATGACGGCGCAGGCGCCGTTCCTGGAGCGCGCGGCCACGCCGGACCCTGACGCGTTACGCGTCGGCCAGGATGCGGCGGCCGGCCGACCGCTCGTCGGCTTGTTCTACGGGCTCGTCACCGCGCTCGGCCTGCTGCTGACGTCGCTCTACGTCGAGCTGGCGTGGACGCTGGGCGCGCTCGTCGGCGCGCTGGCGTGGGTGATCGACGGGCAGATCGTGGCTTCGCGTTCGGTGCGGATCGAAGGTCAGCTCGCCGATGCGCTCGACCTGCTCGGCTCGAGTGTCGCGGCCGGCGTCGGACTCGTCGAAGCCCTGGACGGGGTCGTGCGCGAATCGCGCGGTCCACTGCGGCAGGTTCTCGGCGCCGCCGCCGAACGCCTGCGGCTCGGTGACGATCCGCAGCGGGTCTTCGAGGAAGCGTGGGCGACGCTGCCCGTGCCGGCGTTCCGCTTGCTGACGCACTACCTCAGCGTGCAGTGGCAGAGCGGCGGTGCGCTCGCGCCGGGGCTGCATGCGATCGCAGAGACGGTGCGGGATCGGGTCAACCTGAGCCGGCGGGTGCACGGTCAGTCGGCCGAAGCCCGCTTCTCGGTGCTGGGCATCCTCGCCGTCGTCTACGGCATCGCGTTGCTGGCGTGGACCAACAACCCCGAACGGGTCACGGCGTTTCTCGGCTCAGGCATCGGTGGTGGCATCGCTGCGGCCTGCGTGCTGCTGCAGGCCGGCGGTGTAATCTGGATGGCGCGGCTCACGCGCATCGAGGTGTGATGCCGTACTGGTTGGGCATTTCGGTTGGCGTTCTCGCCCTTGCTGCCTTGGTCGCCTGGGCGCGCCAGCGGTCGCAGCGGCTGCGCGCCGAGTATCGCCTGGCGGCTTCGAGCCTCGCGGGAACGCCGCTCACCGGCAATGCCGCCGATGCCGGCATTCCCGATGCCGGGCTCGCACGCTGGCTCTACCTCGCCGGCGATCGGCGTCCCGATGCCACGCTGCGATTCTGGTTCCGGACTGTTCTGCTCGGCGTGCTGGGGATTCTGATCGGTGGTCTGCTCTGGTTCACCGGCGTGACGGCGCGCATGACGACCGACCTCACGTTGATCCCGGGCCGGGTCGGCTACCTGTTCGTTCCCGTCGTGCACGCGCTGCCAGTCTTGCTCATGCTGTTCATGGCGGCAGTCCCCGCGGTCCGCGTCCGGCGTCAGCGCCGCGCCCGGGTGCGGGTGATCCTGCGGGATCTGTATCCGGTGCTCGAGTTGTTCGCGAGTCTGGCGCAGGCCGGCCTCGCGTTCGACGGCGCGCTCGCGCGCATCGTGCCCACGCTCGGCCCCGAACGCCCGCTCGGTCGCGAGTTCATGACGTTCCAGGCCGAGATCATGAGTGGTGCCGATCGCACGCAGTGCTTCCGGCGCTTCGCGCGCCGGATCGAACTGCCGCAGATCGGCAGTCTGACGTCGGCGTTGATCCGCGCCCAGGAGGCCGGCATCGGTCTGGCCGATACCTTGCGGCGCCAGGCGGACGACCTTCGCGGTGACTTGCGCGAACGCGCTCTGGCTCGCGCGCAGTCGCTGCCTGCCCGGCTCGTGTTTCCGCTCGTGCTCTGTTTCCTGCCGGGCATCTTCGTGATGAGTCTCGGCCCCGCGTTCTACGGATTCCTGGTCGGCACCGCCGGCTTCGGCAACACTCGATGATCTCGATGTCTCTTCGCCTCGCTTCGCTGCTCGCCGTCGCGACGTTCTCCGCCGCCTGCGCCGTCTGGGACCCCGACTGGGAGCCGGATCCGGACCAGCACCTGCGCCAGCTCCTGGCTCCGTTCGAGTCCGATGGCGGTCCCCGCGAGATTTCGCGCGAGCGACTGCGCGCGGCCGTGGAGCGGCTCGCCGCGCGCCATCCGAGCCATCTGCGTTGTCAGGTCGCGGCCGCGATTCTGACCTTCGACAACGGCGATCGGTTGCGCGCGCAGGGCTACGCCGATCAGGCGCTCGCGATCGCGCCCGATCACGTCGAGGCGCGCGCGCTGCGGGTCCGCATCGCGGTTGCGGACGGCAACCTCGATCTGGCGCGCCGTCTCGTCGACGACGGCCTGCAGCAGCGGCCCGAGTCCGCGACGTTGCACGAGTCCTCGGCCTGGGTACATCAGCTAAAGGGCGAGCCGGAGGCCGCGCTGGCGGCGTTGGGCGTCGCCGAGCGCCTCGGTGCGCCGCGATGGCGGACCGAATACAATCGCGGTCTGCTTGCCGAGGAACGCAATGATCTCGCGGCGGCGGAGCGGCACTACGAGGCCGCGCTCGCGACCGCGAAAGAAGGCGAGGGGAACGGCGAGGGGCCGGAAGAAGAGGGGAAGAAGGAGAATCAGGAGACGCGGGACGACGGTCCGGGTGCCGAAGCCGGCCGTGACGTGGTACGTCGTCGCCTCGCCGGCCTGCGAGCCCGCCGCGGCCACTGAGCTGCGAGGCGGCTACGGCTACGGCTACGGCCGCGACAGCGGCTCGCGGCCATGGCCCGCGACCGCGTACCGACCGGCCGGACTTGACGCCGCCACCCGGTGTGAGTGCACTACACCGTTGCCCGGCCGGGGTTTCTGGCTGGGCAAGACCCAGCGATGTACTCCAACAAGGTTCTCGATCACGGTACTCCGGCCAGCAAGTCGCCCAAGCAGGTGACCCTGCAGGTCGACGGCAAGCCGGTTACGGTCCCGGCCGGTACCTCCGTCATGCGTGCCGCAGTCGATGCGGGCGTGAAGGTGCCCAAGCTCTGCGCCACGGACACGCTCGACGCGTTCGGCAGCTGCCGACTCTGCGTCGTCGAGATCGAGGGGCGACGCGGCTATCCGGCTTCCTGCACGACCCCGTGTGAGGACGGCATGAGCGTCACGACGCAGAGCGACAAGCTCGCCGACCTGCGGCGCGGCGTCATGGAGCTCTACATCAGCGACCACCCGCTCGACTGCCTGACCTGCACGGCGAACGGCAACTGCGAACTGCAGGACATGGCGGGTGCGGTCGGCCTGCGTGAGGTGCGCTACGGCTACGAGGGCGACAATCATCTCGACGCCGAGAAGGATCGCAGCAACCCGTACTTCACCTTCGATCCCAGCAAGTGCATCGTCTGCTCGCGCTGCGTGCGCGCGTGTGACGAGGTGCAGGGTACGTTCGCGCTCACGGTCGAAGGCCGCGGTTTCGAGTCGCAGATCGCGGCGGGTCCGACCAACTTCCTCGACAGCGAGTGCGTGTCGTGCGGGGCTTGTGTGCAGGCCTGCCCGACCGCGACTCTGATGGAGAACTCGCTCGAGGAGCAAGGTCAGCCCGATCACGCCGTGACAACGACGTGCGCCTATTGCGGTGTCGGCTGCTCGTTCCGCGCCGAGATGAAGGGCAACGAGGTCGTGCGCATGGTGCCGCACAAGGACGGCAAGGCCAACCACGGCCACAGCTGCGTCAAGGGCCGGTTTGCGTGGGGTTACGCGACGCACCCCGACCGCGTCACGTCGCCGATGATCCGCGAGAAGATCACGGATCCGTGGCGCGAGGTCAGCTGGGAGGAGGCGTTCGCCCACACGGCCAAGGAGGTCAAGCGCATCCAGGCCAAATACGGCCGCGGTTCCGCCGGTGGCATCACGAGCTCGCGCTGTACGAACGAGGAGACGTTCCTCGTGCAGAAGCTCGTGCGCGCCGCGTTCGGCAACAACAACGTCGACACCTGCGCGCGCGTCTGCCATTCGCCGACGGGCTACGGCCTCAAGCAGACGCTCGGAGAGTCCGCGGGTACGCAGGATTTCGACAGCGTCGAGCACACCGATTGCGTGATCGTGATCGGCGCCAATCCGACCGACGGCCACCCGGTGTTCGCGTCGCGGATGAAGCAGCGGCTGCGGGCGCAGAAGCGCGGCGAGGACGGTGCCGGTCTGATCGTGATCGATCCGCGCCAGATCGACCTCGTGCGCACGCCGCACATCGAGGCCGACTACCACCTGCAGCTGCGGCCCGGCACCAACGTCGCGGTGATGAACTCGCTCGCGCACGTCGTCGTCACCGAGGGGCTGGCGTCGGACGACTACATCGCCGAGCGCTGTGATCCCGCCGAGTTCGAGAAGTGGAAGGCGTTCATCAGCGAAGAACGCAATTCGCCCGAAGTGCTCGAGTCCGAGACCGGCGTGCCCGCGGACCAGATCCGGGGTGCCGCGCGTCTGTTCGCCAAAGCTCCCAACGGCGCGATCTACTACGGCCTCGGCGTCACGGAGCACAGCCAGGGCAGCACCACGGTCATGACCATCGCGAACCTCGCGATGGTCACGGGCAACATCGGCCGCCCCGGGGTGGGCGTGAATCCGCTGCGTGGCCAGAACAACGTGCAGGGCAGTTGCGACATGGGCAGCTTCCCGCACGAGCTGCCGGGCTACCGGCACGTCAGCGATGGCTCGGTGCGCACGCTGTTCCAGGACAAGTGGGGGGTCGAGATCGACCCCGAGCCGGGTCTGCGCATTCCGAACATGTTCGATGCCGCGCTCGACGGCTCGTTCAAGGCGCTCTACGTCCAGGGCGAGGACATCGCGCAGAGCGATCCGGACACCCAGCACGTGCTCGCGGCACTGTCGTCGCTCGAGCTGTTGATCGTGCAGGACATCTTCATGAACGAGACGGCGAAATATGCGCACGTCATCCTGCCGGGCAGCTCGTTCCTCGAGAAGGACGGCACGTTCACGAACGCCGAGCGCCGGATCTCGCGCGTGCGCAAGGTCATGCCGCCGCTTGCGGGACTCGCTGACTGGGAGGTCACGGTCAAGCTCAGCGAGGCGCTCGGCTACCCGATGAACTACGAGCATCCGAGCGAGATCATGGCCGAGATCGCGGCGCTGACGCCGACGTTCACGGGCGTGACCTACGAGAAGATCGACGAACTCGGCAGCATCCAGTGGCCGTGTAACGACAAGGCGCCCGAGGGCACGCCCTACATGCACAGCGAGGAGTTCGTGCGCGGCAAGGGCCGCTTCTTCGTGACCAACTACGTCGCGACGCCGGAGCGCACGACGCGCAAGTTCCCGCTCATCCTCACGACGGGGCGGATCCTGAGCCAGTACAACGTGGGTGCGCAGACGCGCCGCACGGACAACCAGGTGTGGCACGACGAGGACGTGCTCGAACTTCATCCGCACGATGCCGAGCTGCGCGGCATCGAGGACGGCGACATGGTTGCGATGACCAGCCGGCAGGGCAATACGACGATGCGGGCGGTGATCACCGAGCGCATGCAACCGGGCGTGGTCTACACCACCTTCCATCACCCCGAGTCGGGCGCCAACGTCGTGACGACCGACAACTCGGACTGGGCGACGAACTGCCCCGAGTACAAGGTCACGGCCGTGCAGGTGAGCAAGGTCGTGAAGGACAAGTCGGACTGGCAGCAGGGCTTCGATCGCATCGAGCAGGAGCAGGATTCGCTGCTACCGTCCCGCCGGGCTCAGCAACCCGGGACGACGAACTGATGGACGCGAACAAGCTCGTCAACATGGCGAACCAGATCGCCGCGTTCTTCTCGGCGGAGCCGGATCGCAAGGACGCGGTTGCCGGCGTCGCAGGCCACCTGCGGAAGTTTTGGGATCCGCGCATGCGGCGCGAGATCCTCGCCCACTTCGATGCGGGTGGTGATGGCATGGAGTCGTTGGTGCGCGACGCGCTCGAGCACTATCGCGACGACCTCGCCCCGGCGGGCTGAGACGCGGGCTCAGACGCGCGTGGGCGCGCTGGCCTGTGCCACGATTGTATCCCCGGCGGTGTGGCGCGGTGCCGGCCGCGTTGCCGGCCGTCACGATCGGCGCGCCGTGACCGCTCGAGGCGCCGTGGCCGGCGTTCGCAACATGGGCGCGCGGCATGGGTTTGCAGCGTGACCGGGTCGATTGCCTGAGGCTCCGCGAACGCCGCGAAGCCGCGGCGAGGGCGGGGCGGTGGAGCGTGTCTACGCACTGTGCTCCACATGACGGGACGTCGTCCGGGAGCTAGCTTCGGTGAGGTGGAAGACTGGAGTTCAGGAGGTGTCGTGGCATGGAGTGTCGCGGCATTCGTGAGTCGGATCGCCGATGTCTGCCGGCAGGCTGGCGCCATCGGCCGGAGCGTTGCGCTGTTGGCGCTGCTGCCGGCGGCCGTTGCGCTGCTGCTCGACGCAGGCCCGCGAGCCCAGATCCACGTGGCGCCGACGGGGGACGACCAGCAGGGCGTCGGCACCATGGCGAGCCCGTTCCTGACGATCAACCACGCTGCGGCGGTCGCGGCACCCGGTGCCACGATCGTGCTCGCCGCGGGGATCTATGGCGACGAGCAGGGGATCGTGTTGCTCGGCAGCAAGGATCTCGTGCTGCAGGGCGCGGGCGTCGGTGTTTCGGTCTTGCGGCCTCATCTGACGCTCAGTGTCGGGCTGGTCCCGGGCGATGCGACGGCCACCGCATTGCAGATTCATCGAGTCGGGATCGTCTTGTCCGGCGATCGTACCGTGCACCTTCGCGATCTGACGATCGATGCACAGTCGATCACTCCACCCTCCGGTTTCTTGGCCGGGATGTATCTGCGTGGTGGTGTCGACGTGGTGTGCGAACACGTAGCGATTCACGACTGCCGTGCCGCCGCGGTCGGTGCCGGGCTGGCGCAAGCGATCGTCGTACGCGGGGACGTGCCGACCGACCCGACCACGCTGGTGGCTCGTGATCTCACGCTCACCGCGTTCGGCGCCGCCGGCGTGCGGGCGCTGTTGCGAGCCGAGGTCGAGCTCACCGAATGCCGACTCGCCGGGCTCGGTGCCGCCGCGGGGGCCGTTGATCAGCGGGGGATCTTCGTCGAGGCCGACGCCATCGGTAGCGTCCGACTCTCCCGTATCGCGGACTGCGGCGGTGGCGACGGTGCCGCGATTCGCTGCTCGAATCACGGCACTGGCGGCGTCATCGAGGGCAACCGGATCGCGCACTCGGCGATCGGGATCGATCTGCAGCACGTGCCGCCGTCGATCGTTCCGGGCAGCGTGCGAGCCAATCGGGTGGCCGGCGTCGATACGACCGTGCGGGTCCAGGGCGTGCTCGGGTTGACGATCGCGGGCAATTCGCTGGCCCCGGTCAGCCGTTTCGACGCCGTGCCGTGGTTCGACGATACCGACGCCGGCAATGCCTGGTCGGGCAATCGCTATGCGGTTGCTCCCGGGACGGCAGCGGTCGTGATTCCCGGGGGGAGCAACGTCGATGCCTCGCCGCTTGCGGGAATCTCCGAACTGGGCGATGTGCAGCGCGTCCCGACGGGTGGCGCGCCCGTCGCGATCACGGCAGCGGACTTCAACGGCGACTCGATCGACGACTTCGCTACCCTCGATCTGTCGGTGGGCGGGTGCGGCCTGTCGGTCGGACTCGGCGCCGGCGGTGGGTACGCGGTTTCGACCGTCGCGTTCGGCAGTAGCGCGGTTCGGCCGGTTGCCCTGGTCGTCGGTGATTTCGACGCGATGCCCGGGCGCGACCTGGTTGCCCTGACGGCACCCGTGCCGCCGGCGAACTCGGGTGCAGCCTTCTGGGTCTTTTCGAACGATGGCCTCGGCGGCATGACGCTGCTGCACACGGAGACGTTGCCGGGCTACATCAATCCCGCAGCTCTCGCGACCGCGAGTTTCAACGCCAACCCGTTCGATGATCTGGTCGTGCTCGATCGCGGGGCGCTGCCGCTCGTCGCGGGGCGCGGTGACACGTTCTTGAACGACGGGACGGGCACGACCTGGTTCGCCACGCCGTTGCCGATCGCGTTCACGGCCGCCGGCGTCGCTGCCGCCGCCGGTGATGTGAACGGCGACAACAAGGTCGATCTCGCGATCGCCGAAGGGAGCGCCAGCGACGGGCGGATCCACCTGTTGCTCGGCAACGGCATCGGCTTTTTTGCCGCCGCCGCGAGCAGCCCGCTCACGGGGCCTGTGAATCCGACCGGTGTGACGCTTGCCGACGCCGACCTGGACGGTGATCGCGATCTGCTCGCGACCGGCGTGGGGGCGGCGCTGCCGTTCCAACGCGGTGCGCTCTGGCATTACGACAACGTTGCCGGGGTCCTGGCCGCACCGGCTGCCCGTGCGATCGAGTTCGGTCCAGGCCGGGTCATCACGGCGGATCTCGACGCCGACGCGTTCGGCGGCGGGCCGCGCTCCGAAGTGCTCGTGGCGAGTCCGACCGCGAGCGCGATCGCGCTCCTGGGGGCCTACGAGCCGACGACCGGTTTCGTGGGGGGCGGGCTCTGCACGCTCGTCGAGCAGCCGGTCGACATCGCCGTGGTTGATTTCGACCTCGACGACTTCGGCGACGTCATCGTCGCGGAACCGATGCGGGGCGGGGTCGCGGTGCTGCGGGGTTCACCGACGGCGCAGGTCATGACGTTCGGGCGGGGCTGTCCGGGTCAGTCCGGGCGGGAGCCACGGCTGACGACGATCGGCGCGCCCGGGCTGCCGCGGCAGCCGAACGGTTCCCTGCAGATCGGGTTGGCCGACGGGGCGCCGCTGAGTTTCGCGGTCTACGCCGCGGCGATCACGCCCGCGCCCGTGTTGCAGCCCTGCAGCTACCTGCTCGACGTGGGCACCACCTTCGCGACGTGGATCGCCCTGACCGACGCGGCCGGACACACGGAGATCAACCTGCCGCTGCCGGCGTCGCCCGACGTTCGGGGGCTGCCGATCTGCCTGCAGGCCGGCGTGTTCGACGCCGCTGCCACTACCTCGGCGTTCGTCGGGTTCAGTCTGACCGCGGGCCTGCGCCTGCGGATCGGCGACTGAGCTCGCGATCGTCAGTCGTTCGAACCCTTCAGGAGAAAGGAAGAATCGTGCTCAAGACAATCACCGCTTTCGCTGGTCTGCTGACCGCTGGGTTGCTCCCGGCCCAGAATCATTGGTGGGTCGACCCCGCCGGCAGCGATGCCAATCCCGGCACGCAGGCCTCGCCGTTCCAGACCATCAATTTCGCCGCTTCGACCGCGAGTGCAGGCGACGTGATCCACCTCGTGGCCGCCACCTACGGCGACGAGCAGAATCACGTGCAGCTCGGGGCGATCGATCTCACGATCGTCGGGGCCGGGGTCGGGCAGACGATCATCAAGGCCCACTCGTCGACGGACATCATGTTGCCGGCCGGCTTCGTGGCGACCCCGACGATGGATCCCCACCGTTGCTGCATCGCGCTGTCGGGGGCGGGGGAAACCGTCCTGCGCGATCTCACGCTCGATCAGGGCTTCAGCATGCCGAGCAGCGGTCGCGGCTACTGCCTCTGGGTCGGCGGCGGCGCCGATGCCGACCTCGACAACGTCGAGTGCATCAACGCCCGAGCCGATCCGATCAACGGCATCCAGGGGCCGCTCGGTGTGAACATCCGTGGCGATGGCGTCGCGGATCAGGTACGGGTCGCGATGCGTCGGTGCTCGGTCAGCGAATACGGCAAGGGCGGCGTGGTCGCCAACTTCGACGCTCACCTGATGATGGACGATTGCTCCGTGACCGGGTTCAACCACGCGTTCCTCGGCCTCGCCGCGCAGAACTGCGTGCAGGTCAGTCGCGGCGCGTCGTGCGAGATTCGACGCTGCACGTTCACCGACAGCTGGTACGACCCGAGCGGGACGGTTGCGACCGGAGTGCTGCTCTTCGATTCCGCGACGCCGACGATCGTCGAGAACTGCGACTTCGGCAACTGCCAGGTCGGGATCTACGTGTTCGGGACGCCGGCGACGATCACCGGCAAGATCTCGCGAAACCGGGTCCATACCGCACAGTTCGCGATCTACGTCGCGAACATCTCGGGGTTCGACATCACCGAGAACGCGTTCGGCATCAATCTCTCCGGCAACGACAACGATGCTGGCGATGACGTGGGTGGCAACACGTGGGACGGCAACTACTACTCGAGCCAGTCCGCGGCCGGGTCGTACGCCATTCCCGGCGCCGGTGCGGTGACCGATGCCAACGCGCAACCGTTCATGCCCGGCTTCAGTGGAGACAGCGTCACCAATCTGCCGGTCGGTTGTTCGCCCGTCGATCTCGTGGTCGGCGAATGGAGCGGTGACACGCAGCCCGATTTCGCGGCGCTGTGTCAGAACGGTAGCCCGTCGGTCGCGGTCGGTCTCAACTCGAGCGGCACCTTCGGCGTGACGAACGTGCCGTTCGGGAACGCGAGCGGCAACCCGGTGGCGATCTGTAGCGGCGAGTTCAACGGTGCCGCCGGTGTCGACCTCGCGGTGCTGACGGCCAACGTCCCGCCCGCGACCACGGAGAACAAGGTCTACGTCTTCGCCAACGACGGCAGCGGCAACTTCTCGTTGTTGCACACCCATACGATCGTCGGTGGCACGACGCCGAGCGGCATCGCTGCCGGCGATGTCGATGGTGACTCGGTCGACGATCTCGCCGTCAGCGATTCCGGTTCGGCCGGTTTCATCGCGGGCAGCGCGACCGTGCTCGCCAACGACGGCACGGGCACGGGCTGGACTGCGAGCAGTCTGGCCGGAGGCTTCACGGTCGCTTGCCGTGATGTTGCGATCGGTGACTTCGTCGGCGGTGCGGGGCTCGATGTTGCGGTTACCGAAGGTGATGCGGCGACTGGCAACCTCCACTTGTTCGAGGGCGACGGGCTCGGCGGCTTCGTCGTGAACGGCGCGAGCCCGGTCGCGGTGGCGGCCAACGCGCAGCAGGTGCTCGCTGCCGACGTCGAGGGCGATGGCGACACCGACCTGCTCGTCACGGCCTTCCGCGATGCGTTCGGGCTCGGCGACGGTGGGCTCAATGTCCTCGTCAACGACGGTGCGGGGGCGTTCCAGAACGAGCTCTACTTCACCGATCGTGGGCCCACCCGGATCGCCGCTGGCGACCTCGGTGCGGATGCCGACCCCGACACCCAGCGGCGGGATGTGGCGTTGATCAGCCCGATCGCCGGTTCGGTTTCGGTTCTCGGCGGCTGGAGTGATGTCGGCGCCGGGACCGGTGGCATCGCCGCGTTCGGCGTGTTGCCGACCGGTGTCGGGCTGGCGGACGTCAGCGGTGACGGGTTCGAGGACCTGCTCTACGCCGACGCCGCCGCCGGAACGGTGGTGACCAGGCTCGGAGCGCCCGAAGCGCGCGCGGATACCTACGGAGCTGGCACGGCTGGTTTCGAGGGGCGCGTGCCGGACCTCTATCCGGTGGGTAACCCGGCTTTGCCGACGCAGCCGAGCCCGACGTTCGGCCTCGGGCTGCGCAACGCGCGGCCGCTGTCGATCGCGGTGATCGCAGCGGGCCTGAGTTCGCTGCCGATCGCGCCGGGCGCCCTGCTGATCGATTCGATCGGTGCGACCTGGGTCGTGCTGACCGACGTCCAGGGCACCGCGGCCGTGCCGTTGCCCTTCCCGGCGACGCCCGTGGTCCTCGGGCTGCCGGTCTATTGCCAGGCCGGCGTCTTCGACGCGGATGGCAGTGATGCCTTCTTCCCAGGCATCGCGTTGACCAACGGGCTCAAGCTCCGCATCGGCCTCTAGGCCGACAGGTGCCGCACCTGGGTTTCCGACGGTCGGTGTCCGTGCTTCGCGGGCGCCGATCGCGGGCTCCGCATCGGCGGCCTACTTCGGGAGCTCAGGCAGCGGCACCCGCTTCACGACGGGGCGCGGACCCGACAGGTCGACGAGGTAGAGTCCGGCCTGCTCGGGTGGGATGTTCTCGATCAGGGTCGTTGCGCCCGCCAGCAGCTTGCGATCCGGGGAGATGGCGAGGGGCAGCTGAAACGCCGGCGCCTCGTTCTCCTTGTGGCGCGGCGCGCTCACGATCGGGGTCTCGCGTGAGAAGCTGCCGCTGAAGCTGTGTTCGAGGAGGGCGAAGTGATCGACCTGGGCCTCGTCGTCCCGCCGGCAGATGCCCAGCAGCAGAGTGACGCCGTCGCGGGCCCAGGCCACGCTGCTGATGCCGACCTGCTTGTCGTCCGGGAACGGTTCGACCGTCTCGATCTTGTTGTCGCGCAGGATCAGGATCGCCTGCTGCCTCGTGTCGCTGTGTTCGGCCGCGACCGCGATGCGGTCGCCGGTAGGGGAGCACGCCAGGTACGGTGACAAGGCCCAGCGGTTGTTCGGCGGCGACTTGATCAACGGTCGGCGCTCCAGAGTGTCGGGGTCGAGTTCTCCGAGTTCGAAGTCGGGCGCAGCATCCTCGCGCAACACGCTCAGGTAGAGCAGGCGGCCGTCGCCCTGGAGCACGGCCAGCATGCGTTTGCCATCGGCCTTGCTCAACGCGGTTTCACCGGTGACGAGGTCGATGCGCGCGATGTCGGTCGCACTCACGAACAACCGCCCGTCGTGCACGACCGGCGGCACCAGTAGCACGGTGTAGTCGTCCTTGACCGCGACCTCGTGGATCACAGGAGGTACTGCTGGCTTCGCTTCGGCGTCCGGATCGAGCGCCATCACGCGCAGCTTCTTCTTACCCTTGCTCGACTCGATGAGCAGAATGCGTTCGCCGTCGGGCGACCAGTGCAGTGCGAACAGTTCCCCGAGAGGTTCGGGCGTGGCGAGCAATCGTGTCTTGCCCGTCGTGTGATCGTAGATCGCCGGCACCATTTTCTTCTCGGGCGTCACGACGTGGAACGCGAGGCGTTTTCCGTCGGGGCTCCAGGCCGGCCGGCACGCGAACGTGGCCAGCAGCGCCAGCGCGAGTGCGGATACTGCCAGGCGGGACCAGGCGCGGAGAGCAGGGCTCATGACGGCTCGGTGGCCGATGCGCCGCGGCACCTGTTGAGGCGTTTTCTCCGATCTCTTGCCCCCGGACGTGCCGGTTCCAGGCCTGACGACCCTCATGACGGCTCCCCCGAAGATCCCCGAACCGAAGATCCCCGAACCGAAGATCCCCGAGTTACAGAACGGCGATGTGCTGAGCCGCGACGAGTTCGAGCGACGCGACGAAGCGAGGCTGACCGCCGGTCGCTGTCGTGGGCTACGACTTCGCTTTGACGGTCGCGGCCCCGATCGCGGCGCAGATGCCGCCGATGATGGGCGTGAAGCCGAGCGGCCAGAGCAGGCACTGGGCGAGCGTCAGGGCGAACAGCGCGTTGTCCTCTGGCATACCGGGCGGCAGTTTGGCGAAGTGCACGTCCCAGCCGTTCACGAGCGCGAAGTACTGGATCACGATGACGGGGATACGGGCGAGGAAGCCGTAGACCATCAGCACGAACCAGGCGCGCGGATAGGCGATCAGTGTCGCGAGGCCCGCGATGACGGCGGTACCATTGGCCAGTACGCCGAGACTGAGCCACCCGTCGGCGCTGCGTGAGCCAACAGGTTCGTCCGGCCAGATCACGTTGCCGACGATGAACCCGACGACGATCAGCACCATGCCGCCGAGCGGCAGGAGGATCGCGCGGGCTGTGGACTTCGGTCGGCTGCCGTTCTGGGCCAGCCGCCGGCCGAACCAGAACCCGAACGGCAGCACCAGCCACGTGATGCCGAGCAGCGCGAATCCGCCCCCCGCGGCGCGTCCGAACACCGTCGGGTTCCATTCCTGGAGCTCGCCGTAGAGCCGTACCAGGCTGATCACGAGCGTGACGAAAGCCGCGATCAGGATTGCGCGGAACAGGCTGCTGCGGGGGCCGGCCTTGGTCATGCCGTGATCGTCGCCGCCCGCACCGGCGGGCGCCAGCACGGAACAACCCGGAGGTCGAGTCGTGGTGCCAGGGGGGACACGAACGCTGACGGGGGGGTCGAATCGGCGCCCACGACGCGCTACACGATGGATCATGGCATTCCTCGGGCTCGACGTCGGTGGCACGCGGTGCCGCTACGAATGGTGGCCCGGGGACGGACGGTCCGGAGGGGCGGCCGCCGGCGTGCAGCCGGCCGTGGTCGGACCCGAAGCCGCGGCCGACGTGCTGGCCCCGATCCTGCAGGCTGCCGGGCGGCCGGCCGATTCGGTTGGGGCGGGGTCCACCACGGCTGCCGTGCTGGCCATCGCCGGCGCCGGCGATCCAGCGCTCGCGACTGCGTTGCGGGAACGTCTCGCCGATCGCGGTGTGGAGTTCCCGGTCGCGGTCGTCGGCGACGTCGTCGCGGCGGCGGCGGCTGGGCTGCGTGCGGGCCCCGGAGTGCTCGTCTGGGCGGGCACGGGTTCGTTTGCCGTGGCGCGGGGCGAGGACGGCTCGATCCACCGCGTGGGTGGCCGCGGCTACCTGCTCGGCGACCAGGGCAGTGGCTTCGACCTCGTTCGTCGAGCGGGGGCTGCGGCCCTGCTCGGCTTCGACGCGATCGGTCAGCAGACCGTGCTGGGAGAGCAGCTGGCACGAGCGTTCGATGTCGCGCGCCCCGAACGGCTCGGCGCCGCGATGCAGGAACTCGATACCGGTGCCGTGGCGGCACGCCTGCCGATCGTCCTCGATGCGGCGGCGGCCGGTGACGCGGTCGCGAACGGGGTACTCGCTGCGGGCGCGGATGCCCTCGCGGCCTTGGCCAGCGCCGCTGCCAAGGCCGTTGATCTGCAGCCCCACGGCACCAATGTGACGCTCGGCGGTGGCGTGCTCGCTGGTGGGGCTGCGATTCGGGATCGCCTCACGGAGCGGCTCGCCAGCTCGGGATTCTCCGTCGGGCGTCCGCTCGAGGACAACGCGGCGGCGTGTGGCGCGGCGTGGCTCGCGGCGGGCAATCATGACGGCCTCGAGCCCCAACGGTCGTGGGTCACACGTGTCGCGCTCTGAAATCAGACTGCGCGACGGACGCGTGCTGCCGGCCGACTGTTTCCACCTGAGCTTCTCGCGGTCCGGTGGGCCCGGCGGTCAGCACGTCAACAAGACCGAGAGCAAGGTCGATCTACGGCTCGACATCGAGGTCGCTCGGCCGGTGCTCGGGGAGGCCGACACCGCCCGCATCCGCGCCCGACTCGCCGCGAAGCTCGACGCCGAGGGGCGGGTGTGTGTGGTCGTCAGCGAACACCGCAGCCAGTACCAGAACCTCGCCGCGGCGCGGGAGCGACTCGTCGAGTGGATCGCGAGTGCGCTCGTGCGGCAGAAGCGGCGGATCAAGACGCGGCCGACGCGTGGCAGTAAGCGCCGACGGCTCGACAAGAAGCGGCAGCGCGGTGACCTGAAGAAGGGGCGACAGAAGCCCAGACGCGACGACTGAAATCGCGCGTCCGCCGGCCTCAGGCGTAGATGCCGCGCATCTTCGTGATCTCGGCGACACGATCCACACCGAGCATGTAGGCCGCGATGCGATTGCTGACTTCCCACTTGCGCGCCATCTCGACGACCGCGGCAAACGAGTCACACATGATGTGCTCCATGCGTTCCTCGATCTCCTTCTGCGGCCAAAACATGCCGATGCGGTCCTGGACCCACTCGAAGTAGCTCACCGTGACACCGCCCGCGTTCGCGAGGATGTCGGGGATCACGAACGTGCCCTTCTCGTCGAGGATCTTGTCCGCGTTGGCCGTGCACGGGCCGTTGGCACCCTCGGTGATGATCTTGGCCTTGATGTTCTGCGCGTTGCGGCTCGTGATCACGTTCTCCGTCGCCGCCGGCACGAGAATGTCGACGGGCAGCTCGAGGATCTCGGCATTGCTGATGCGGTCGCCGCCGTCGAAGCCGTCGAGCTTGCGGTTCTTCTGCAGGTAGTCGCGGATGCCCTGCAGGTCGAGGCCCTTGTCGTTGTACAGCCCGCCGTGCACGTCGCTGATCGCGACGACCTTGACGTCGAGCGACTGCAGTTGCAGCGCCGAGATCAACCCGACGTTGCCGGCACCCTGGATCGCGGCCGTGCATTTGCTCGGGTTCATGTCGAGGTGCTTGAGCGCCTCGCGCGTGCACAGCATCACGCCGCGGCCGGTCGCTTCGAGTCGGCCGAGCGAACCACCGAGACCGATTGGCTTGCCGGTGACGATCGCGGGCGTGTAGCCCTCGCGATGCATCGAGTAGGTGTCGAGGATCCACGACATCACCTGGCCATCGGTGCCCATGTCGGGGGCGGGCACGTCGCGGTCGGGACCGAGGATGTCCATGATGCCGGCGACGTAACGCCGCGTGAGTCGCTCGAGTTCGCCCCGCGACATCTTGAACGGGTCACAGATCACCCCGCCCTTGCCGCCGCCGAACGGCACGTTGACGACCGCGCACTTCCACGTCATCCACGCGGCGAGCGCGCGCACTTCGTCGCGGTTGACGTTCTCCGCGAAGCGGATACCGCCCTTCGCAGGGCCGCGTGCCGTCGAGTGCTGGACGCGGTAGCCCTCGAAGATCGAGACCGACCCGTCATCCATCACGACCGGAATACTGACCGTGATTTCGCGTTCGCAGCTGCGGAGGATGCCGAAGAGGTTGGGATCGAGGCCGAGCCGGTCGGCTGCTTGATCGAACCGGACCTGCATGGCCGCGAAGGGGTTCTCTTCGCCGGAGACTTGTGGATTCATTGAGAGGGCTGCACGGTTGCGCCGCGCTGTGACGCCGGAGAACGTAACCGCTGCACGTGTCCGCCAGCAACAAGCCTCGTCGAGCCAACGAAGCCGCATTTGCGCTCTTGGACCCTGAAGTGCGTACGGCCGTCGAAGGAATCTATCACGGTTCGCTCGGTTGGACGGTCCGATGCACGCCGCGCCGGCGCACGGTGCGCGTCGACGCCCCGGTCGAGCTGTTCGGCAAATGGCGCCAGGGGGCCGCGGGCGACGCCGCGCGGGAATGGCACTGGTTGCACGTTCTGCCGCTGATGGGCCTCGCGGTGCCCCAGCCGGTCTGCTGGCTGGGGAGCCGCCGGCGGTCACTGCTCGTGACCGCCGGGGTCGGCGGGCGCGGTCTCGACGGCTGGATGGTCGACGCGGACCGTGAGGGGTGGCTGGATGAACTCTGCGAATACGCCCTGGTTCACGTGGCACCGGCGATTCGGCGCCTGCACGACAATCGGATCGCCTATCGGGACCTCTATTGGAACCATCTCCTCGTCGAGGATCCGCGGGCCGGGGATCCACCGGTGTTCGTCGACGTCGAGCGGGCGTTCCGGCCACGCTGGCGCTGGCGGCGCTGGGTCGTCAAGGACCTGGCCGGTCTGCTGTCCTCGCTCACCGTCCGGATTCCGGATCGTTGGCTGTTGCGTTTCGTTCGCCGGTATCAGGAGGGCGCAGCCTTCGATCCGGCGCTGCTCGACGACATCATGACGAAGGCGGCACGGATTCGCGCCCACCGGCCGAAGTACGGCTGAAGCCCGGAGTGCCGGGGGGGCGACCCGCCTCGCCGCAGGCAGAGATCTAGCTCGCCGCAGGCGGAGTAGATCTAGCTCGCCGCAGGCGGAGTATCCGTCGGGCGTTCGCGTCGACGTAGGCGGGCGGTCACGGCGACACCGAGCAGGCCCGTGCCGACGAGGAACAGCGCGCTGGGCTCGGGGACCGGCGCGGCGCCGTCCGGTTCTTCGGGTTCGTTGCCCGGGGCGGCGGCAGCGGACGCCTCACCGGCCTTGCGGCTGGTGGGATCCTGCGCCGGGGCAGCGGAGTCCGATCCTGTGGGCATGACGGTCCCGGCGTCGGCGGCAGACACCGGCGTCGGTGGCTTGGCCGGGATCGGTTCCCGTTCCGTCCCCTGGGCCATGAGGGAGCCCAGCAGGACGAGGTTGGCGAGGCATGGAGGCAGTCGCAAGGCGACCTCGTCAGATGTAGAGCAGAGTTGTCGAGAGTTGCGGGGACGAGCCCGCAGGGGGACCCCGAGAGATACCGGAGACGCCGAAGTGCGCAAGGGCACGTTCCGTTAAATCCGCATCCGGATGCACTCGGTTTGCGGCACGGCGGCTTTGCAGCAGTACTTTCCCGGACTGCGTCAGAACCAATCGCCCGCTGGCTTCCCAAGGATACACTATGCGCGCCTGGTCTCCGGACGATCGCCGGCGACTTTCGTCGCGGGAGGAAAGTCCGGGCTCCACAGGGCGAGGTGGTGGGTAACGCCCACCGTTCGCAAGGACAGGGAAAGTGCCACAGAGAACAGACCGCCGGACGGCCAGCAATGGCGACGGCAAGGGTGAAACGGCGAGGTAAGAGCTCACCGCGGACCGGTCGACCGGTCCGGCACGGCAAACCCCACCTGGAGGAAGACCGAATAGGAGGATCGCGTCGCCCGCGCCGAGATCCTCGGGTAGGTCGTTGCAGGCCACCTGCGAGGGTGGCCTTAGAGAAATGATCGTCACCGCCTTCGGGCGGCACCAGAACCCGGCTTACGGAGACCAGGCACTTTTCGTCCCGTCGGATCGGCTGCGCCGGCCGGTGGTCGGCCCGTTCACCGCCGCTGGCTGCGGAAGCGCTCGAGGATCACGAGCGCCGCGATGCTGTCGGCGAGCTGTTTGCGTTTGCTCGCCTTCAGGCCACCCTGCTTCAGGCGTTCGTGGGCCTCGTCGGTGCTGTGGCTCTCGTCGACGGTCTCGACGGGGCATGGCAGGCCCTTAACGAGCTTGTCACGGAACGCGAGGGTGCGGCGTGCGCGGTCGCCGACGACGCCGTCGACGGTCAGTGGCACACCGAGCACGACGACCTGGGTCTCGCGGTCGGCGACGACCTCGGCGATCGCGCGCACGAGGGCATCGGGATCGCGTTCGTCGATGCGCGGCAGCGGCACGGTGATCGAGCCAGTCCAATCGGTCGCGGCGAGGCCCGTGCGCGAGTCGCCGAAGTCGACCGCGAGGATGCGGCGGAGGGCGTCACTCATGGCGTGTCGGGTTCGCAAACCATCAGTAGTCGATGACCCGGCGCTGCGGTTTGGGGGGCGGCAGCGGCGGCACCGGCGGGCGATCGGGTGAGCGCTCGGTGATCCAGCGCTGTTCGGCCTTGAGGTCGCGCAGGTGGCCGAACAGGTGGAACCGCACGAAGTTGCCCGCGAAGAACTCGATGAACGGGCTGAACAACGGGTCGGCCGTGTTGCCGAGCAGGCTCTGCGTCTGCAGTCGGACGTCGACGTAGCCGTCGAGTCCGACGGTGCCGCTGCCCGTCGCGCTCAGCAGGTTGGAGTCGACCTTCAGGTTCTCGAGTTGGAACTGGCGTTCGCGGAGTTGCCAATCGACGTTCAGGCCGTTGAAGCGCGGGCGCTCCGGGGCCGGCACCTGCGAGTAGATCGCCGTGAACAGCGGCACGACGCCGAGGTCCGCGCGCTCGATCGTCAGGGCGCCTTCGCCGCGGGCGTCGACGACGTCGTGGCCGTCGAGTTGCGTGAGGTCGATGTGACCGCGGGCGGTGCCGCGGTAGGGCGGCGCTTCCCAGCCCGACGTGCGGAGGAAGGAGTGCACGTCGATACCTTCGAATGCGACGCTCGCCGCGAGCCGACCGTCCGGGGTCGCCGGCGCGGGCAGCGTATAGACGAACGCGGGCATCGCTGGGTCGCGCTGCCGCAACACGCCACCGTGCAGGCGGCCGTCGAGCGCGTCGAGCGTCATGCGTTCGGGGCCGGTACGAAAGCGGCCCGACAGGTTCTCGAACGGCTGGTCGAACAACTGCATCGACGCGCTCGATAGCCGCCCGACGAGTTCGCCACCGGCGGTGCCGATGCGGCTTTCGTCGAGGGTGACGTTGCCGTAGAGCCGCTCGACCCGGAAGCCCTGTTTGCCGGAGCCCAGCATGAGTCCGACGTTCTGCAGACGGAGCTGGCCGCCGAGCACGGTTTCGAACGGCATCGTGCTGCCGGCCGTCGGCACGGCGAACGTCATGGCGAGGTGATCGATGTCTGCCGTGCCGGAGAGCTCACGCTCTGCGATCGTCTGACGCAGCGGGCCCGGGAAGAGGTTGGCGAGGTCGCGACTCAGCGGGAAGCCGTTCGCCTTGACCGTGAACGCGATGCGCGTGCGGCCATCTGGCGCGGGGGCACGGGAGATCGAACCGTCGAGACAACGCACGACGCGGTCGCCGAGGCTGGCCCGCACCTCGTCGAACGTGACGGTGCCGCTCTCGACGTGGAGTTCACCGGTCATGTTGCGCGCCGGCCGCGGCAACACTTCGAGGTCGGAGCCGACGTCGAGCAGATGGACGACGAGGTTGAGCGCGGGCTCGCCGTCGGGCGTCAGGCGGTGGCGGCAGACGAGGTCGACATGGCCGGATGGTTTCAGGTAGTCCCAGGTGCCTTCGCCCAGGGCGCCCAGGCGTTCGAGCGCGCGGCCGAGTTCGGCGTCGAGTGGCAGGTCGCGCACGACGAGTGAGAGGTCGCTGTCGGCGTGCTCGGCGTACTCGATGCGGCCGAGCATCGCGAGTTCGGTCGTGACCTCGTTACCGTGATCGATGCGGCCACGCAGCGCGTCGAAGTCGATGCGCAGGTTGTCGCCGCTGCCGCCGAGCAGCAGCCGGCCCGACAGATCGCGCGCGAACCAGGGTTCGACGGGCAGCGCGAGCTCGACGTTCGCGACGTCGAGGCGCAGGTCGAATCGCAGCTCCTCTTCCTCGTCGTCCGGGCCGCGCCGCGGTTGCCAGGCGCGCACGAACCCACTGCAGCGACCCTTGGGGCGGAAGCTCTGCCAGGGGCGATCGATACCTGGCGCGAGGCGCGCGACGGCGACCCGCAGCTCATCGTCGATGACGAGGTCCTCGAGTTCGACGGCGATCTGGATCCCGAGGGCCTCGGGCTCGCTGTCGGGGAGTTCGGCCAGCGGGATGCGGCCGTGCAGGGTGACGCTGCCCTTCTGGTTCTTGCCCTCGAGGTCGAAGACGGCGTCGGCGAAGCGCACGGCGATGGCGCCGCGGATCTCGCGCAGGCGGTAGGGGAAACCGTTCCACTTGACGGTCGCACCGCGTGGCCGGATGGCGACGGAGTAGCCACCCGCGAGTTTCGACATCGGGCGGATCGTGACATCGACGTCGGCGCGGCCGGTCGGATCCAGGCTGTCGTAGAGCTCACCTTCGTCGCCGAGCAGAGTTGCGAGTGCGGTGCGTAGCTCGTCGGTGAATCCGATGCCCGTGGCGCCGATGTCGAGCGTCGTGCTTTCCACGGCCGCCGCCATCGTGTCGATGCGACCCGTGAGGGTTACATCGCCACCGCCGGCGGATGCGGCGATCTTCGCGCTCATGTCCTCGAGTTCGACGATGCCGTCACGCAGTCGCACGGTGCCGCTCGCGTCGACGAGCGGCAGCGCGAACCCGATGCGATCCTTCACGTCGCCGTAGCCGTGGTAGGCGAGTTCGCCACCGCGGACGCGCATGTCGAATTCGGCGATGCCCGCGGGCAGGTGCGGATCGGCGAGGTAGAGGCGGATGTCGGCGCGGCCCTTCTCGGGTTCGAGCGCGTCGACGACGTTGCGGCCGATGTCGAACAGCCGCAGAGCGGCGATCGTGTCGTCGTCGATCTGCAGATCCTGGCCGTCCGCGCGCACCGTGAAGCTCGGCGAATCGGACAGCAGGCGGCGCAGGTCGGCGGCGAGATCGAGATGGCCGCCGCCGTTGGTCGTCTGCTCGATGCGCAGTGCGAGCTCGCCGTCGGCGTCACTGCTCGCCGCGAACGTGATCGTGGCCGAGCGCAGGTGACGGGGCAGTCGATCGCTCGCGACGCGCGCCTCGCGCACGGCGCCCCGGACTTCCAGGCGTTGCGTTGGCGTGGCGGCGCCGTTTGCGCCATCCGCCGGCGTGACCTGGAACGCGACCTCGAGTTCGTCGAGCGTGCCGGCGATGTCCAGGTTGCCGACATCGAGATCGAGCCGGGCTTCGAGCCACTCCAAGCAGGTCGATCTCAGCGGCCAGTCGCGGATCGTCGCGAGCACGTCCGTGGCGCCCGTCGCGGTGTCGACGCTACCGGCGAGCTTCACCGTGGCGCCGAGGCCCACGACCTGGCCCGAGCCCGCGAGCGCGAAGCGGCCCGGCTGGCCGGCCACCGGGGTGGCCGAGAGCGCCAGATCCGCGATGTCGATCGGCGCTTCGCCAGGGGTGCAGCCGATCCGGAGCTTGCCGCCGGTCAGGTCGATGGCGGGCAGGCGAGTCGTGTCGCCGCCGTTCTGGCCCGCGGTTGGGGAAAAGATCTGGCCGATGGTGGGAAGTTCGCTGCCGAGGTCGATCGCGAGCCCGTGGATCGTGACGCGCTGGAGGGCAACGAGGTCGCCGAGATCGAACTGGGCATCGAGGTCGATGCGCTCGGCCTGCACCAGGCTGGTCTCGGGCCGAGTCGGATCTGCGATGGCCAGGCCACTCACGACGAGCCGGCCAGCGGTCAGATCGAGCTCACTGGCGCGGATGGTTGCTGGAGTTGCGAACGCGGCATCGAGTTTGCGACGCAGCATGTCGGTCGCCGCGTCCGAGCGCTGGAGCACGGCCCACGTCGTGCCCGCGAGTGCGAGCACGAACACGATGGACAGCACGAGGATGCGACGCCAACTCATGATCGCGCGTCATCGTAGCTCGTGACCGTGGTCACGTCAGAGGCGAAACCGACTGGGATGCTCTTCGCGAGATCGGCCGGAATCGGGCCCTGGAGGCCCGTTGCGGGGGTTTTTTCGATTGACTGCACGAGCGTTCGCGTCACACTGCGCGCCAGTTCGCCGGTTCTTTGGCACTTCGCCGGGTTCTAGCGCGAACGGAGACCACTCGTTTCAGAGACATACGATGGCTGCCAAGAAGAAGAAGAAGGCCGCGAAGGCCACAGGCGATCTCATCATCTCGAAGGCGCGCACCAAGGCTTCGGTTCGGAAGTGCAACGTCTCGTCGGAGTTCTACGGTGCGCTCGATGCGCACGTTCGTGCGGTGATCCAGGGCGCTGAGAAGCGCTGCGCCGCCAACGGCCGCAAGACCCTGCGTCCGCAGGATATCTAAGGCGCACCTGCCGATTGATCCTCAGGGCCCGGTCAGCGCGCGGTTAGGCGCTGATCGGGCCTTGCTTCTGTACGGACGGGGTTGTGGCCGCCTCACCTCGACTGCCGCGGAACGGTCGATATCGGCCTCAAATCGGTGATTTGGCGGCCGATTCGAAATCGCCGATCTACTCGGCGTAGCTCGCCATCAGATAGCGCGGCTCGAGCTCGTTCGGGCTGCATTCCTGCAGCGGCAGGCGTTCGTCGAACAAGCGTTCGGCCACCGCACCCGTCGTCGTGACGACCGGCGCTGCCTCTGCGAGCCGGTCTCGCATCGTGGCATCGAGACCGGGGGGCACGACGAACTTGTCGGCCGAACTCACGCTCGTGAGCAGTTCTTCGGTCGAAAGGGCGCGGGCCTCGTCGCGCACCAGCCATTGCGGGCCGTTCGTTGCGAACGTCGCGCTGTGCCAATGGCCGCGGCGCGCGTCGAGCACGGGCCGGAGTCGCTCGTGCGGCTCGGCGATCGTCGTCGCGACGAGCGCCAGCGTGTCGCACGCGAGGGCGCGCACGCTGCCGAAATGCGTCAAAAAACGCACGAACGTGATCGCGACACGCAGCCCGGTGTAGGACCCCGGACCGAGATCGATCCGCAATTCGTCGATCTCGGCGGGCGCGATTCCGTGTGTCGCGAGCAGGTCCGCCGCGAGTCGCGCGACGTCGCCGCGCTGGCCGGCGGGAGAGGTCGCGCCGTGGATTCGTTCCCCGATCCGCAGCGCGCAGGAGAAGGGCGCTTCGCCGGTCGGGTTGCTGCCCGAGAGCGCCAGTGCGATCACGTGCCGAGTTCCGCGGTTACGACCGCCGCGAGCTCGTCGCAGAGGCGGTTGGTCAGGGCCTCGTCGGCGGCTTCGATCATGACCCGGCACTTCGGTTCGGTGCCGGAATAACGCAGCAGGAGGCGCCCGTCGTCGCCCAGCGTGGCCTCGATCTCGGCCGCCTTGGCGGTGATCGCGGGCACTGTGGAAAGATCGGGCTTGCGCGCGACGGGGACGTTCACGAGCCGTTGTGGAAAACGGTGGAAAGCCGCGAACTTCGTTGCGAGACCGGGGGCGTCGCTCGTCGTGAGTTCGAGCAGGCGAATCGCCGTGTAGAGCCCGTCGCCGACGAGGTCGTTGTCCGCGAACAGGATGTGTCCGGATTGTTCGCCGCCGACCGCACAGCCGAGTTGCTGCATCGCCAGCCAGACGTTGCGGTCGCCGACCGGCGTGATCTCGACGCGAAGATCGGCGTTCGCCAGGGCCTTGTGGAGGCCGAGATTGCTCATCACGGTGGCCGTGACGACATCGCCCGGCAGCCGGCCAGCCTGCTTCAGTGCGAGTCCGAACAGGCACATCACGTCGTCGCCGTCGCGCACCGTGCCCTGCTCGTCGACGAAGATGCCGCGATCCCCGTCGCCGTCGAGACAGATGCCGAGATCGACACCGTGCTCCTTGACCGCGTCGGCCATGCGTTCGGGGTGCAGCGCGCCGACGCCGTCGTTGATGTTGAAGCCGTCGGGCTCGCACGCGAGTTCGATGACCTCCGCGCCGAACGCGCGCAGGATTCGCGGCGCGAGTTCGGAGCCACCGCCGTTCGCCGCGTCGACGGCCACACGGCGACCCGTGAGGTCGAGTTCGCCGAACTGGTTCGCAAACCGTTCGTCGTAGCGCAGCAGTAGCTCGGGATTGCGTTTGATCCGCGGCGTTTTCGCCGACGCCGGCTGCAGTTCGCTCGCGAGCCGTTCGAGTTCGCGTTCGTCGGCGTCGCCGAGTTTGCTGCCGTCGCCCGCGAAGATCTTGATGCCGTTGTCGTGTGCCGGGTTGTGCGACGCGCTGATCATGATACCCGCGTCGAAGTGCTCGGTCCGCGTCAGGAACGCGAGTGCTGGCGTCGTGCACAGCGCGATCTCGGTGATCGCGACCTCGGCAGCGGCGAGGCCCTGGGCCAGTGCCTCGAGGATCCACGGTGCCGAATCGCGGCCGTCGTCGCCGACGACCACGCGCTTCTGTTCACCGCCCGTGCGCTGCAGCAGTACGCCGAGCGCGGCACCGACGCGGCGCATCGTATCGGGGTCCATGGGGGTATCACCGGCGCGGCCACGCAGGCCGTCGGTGCCGAAACGGATCGGGTCGTCGTTTGTCATGGAGTGCGAACGAGCTGCACCGGCACATCCTCGGCCAGCGCGTAGTCCGAAGCCTCGGCCTGGTTGCGCAGTGGGCCGAGCAGGACGAGCGTGGCTTCGCGGGTCGGTGTGTCGGTGAGCGTATCGGCGGGCAGCAACATCACGATCAAGCGCAAGTTCTCACGCGCCCACTGATCGAGCGCCTCGGCGCCCTGGGTCCGCGGTCCGACGAGCGCGCGCAGTACGGCGCCGCCGGCCTTGATCGTGACCTGCCGCGTCTCGCTCGGATCCTTCGGCTTGAAGGTGCCGCGTTGCGATTCGGGCAGCGAGCTGTGGTCGATGTAGAGCGGGACGTTCAGCACGCGGCGTTCGGTCTCGGGCTCGGCGCGCAGGTTGAGGCTCGCGCCGGCGAAGTTCAGGCCGCGCTGTTGCCACGTCGACGGAATACGGATCGGCGCCGACAGGCGGCGGTCGTTGGGGCTCGCCGAGATCGTCGCGAGGAACGGCGTCTGGCGGTTCTCGACCGCGCGCTTGAACTCGGCGATCACGCGGCTCGGGCCGGTGACGAGCACCGTGTCCGGTTCGAATTTCGCGGTCTCTAGCTGCAGTCGGTCCTTCACCGCCTCGTCGTCGAACTGCAGTTCGATGTGGTGCTCGAGGTCGAGCGGCAGGCGATACTCGACTTCGAGGTCAACGTGCACCCGCACGAGCGGCGGTTCCATCGCGAGTTCGAGGCCGCGGAGTCGCGTCGGCACCAGCAGGTCGACGGCCTCGAACTCGACGTAGGGGCGGTCGCCCCACTCCGAGATGTTGGCGAAGTCGACGCGCAGGCCGAAGTCGCCGGCCTCGACGAAGTCGACCGCGGCGCTCTGGCCCGTGAACGTGATCTGCACGCTCTGGATCGGTTTGCCGTCCGCGGAGAAGCCGGTGCCGAGCACCTTGGGGTCGCCGAGATCGACGTGCAGTTTGTTGATTCCGGCTTCGAGCACGAGGTCCAGGTCGACCTTGGCCGTGCGCGTGATCTGCGCGTTGAGGAAGTACCACAAGCCCAGCGCGAGCGCGATCGCCGCCAGCTTGCGGTAGGGGTCGGCAAACGTCGCCGCGAGCAGGCTGCGCTTGCGACGGCTCTGCAGCGTCGCCGTCACGCGGCCTGCTCCAGGTGCAGCAGGGCCGCGAGCTCGTGTTCGAGCTGCTCGATGGTCAGGTCATGATTGAGCTTGCCGCCGATTGCGGTCGAGATCCGACCGGTCTCTTCGCTGACGACGAGCACGATGGCGTCCGTTTCCTCCGACAGTCCGAGCGCCGCGCGGTGGCGCGTGCCGAGCCGCTTGTCGATGTCGTCCTGGCTGAGCGGGAACAGGCACGAAGCGGCGACGATGCGGTCGTCACGCACGACGATGCCGCCGTCGTGGAGCGCACTCTTCGGGAAGAAGATCGACTCGATCAGGTACGAGTTGAGTTCGGCGTCGATCGTGATGCCGTTGTCCGCGAGCTCGGCGAGCGACGCTTCGCGTTCGATCGCGATCAGTGCGCCGACGCGTTCTTTGCTCATGCGCGCCATCGCCCGGACGAGGCGGGGTACGATGCGGCTCTCGTGGCGGAAGAAGCGGTTGAAGATCGGCGCGTCGCCGAGGTGCAGGATCGCCTTGCGGATCTCGGGCTGGAACACGACGACCAGCGCGATGAGCACCGACGACGCGACCATGTCGAACAACTGCGCGAGGTTCGGCAGATCGAAGACCCGGATCACGATCCATACGACGACCGTGCCGATCAGCAGCAGCGTCATGCCGTAGATGACGCCCGAGCCGCGGGTCTCGCGAATGAACCGCAGCCCGGTGTAGATCAGGATCGCGAAGACCGCGACCTCGAACACCATTTTGGCCAGATCGATCGCGTCGTTCCAGCTCACGTCGGCGGCGAGCAGAAGTGAGGCGATCGCGGCGTTCATCGTGGCGCTCAGGCCCCCGACAGCCCGACGTCGGGCTTGCTGCCGTTGTTGCCGGAGTCGGGGGCGGTCTCCGCGTCACCGGCCTCGGCCGGTGCGGCTTCCGCTCGCTTGGGCTTGTGCGCCTTTTGCAGGCGCAGCTGGGCTTCGCGGAACTCCACGAGATCGTCGCCCCGCAGGATCGCCGCGACCTCGTCGCCGCTCAGCGTCTCGTGCTTGAGTAGCGCCTGGGCGACGAGTTCGAGTTTCTCGCGGTTGTCCACGAGCAGCTGGCGGGCGGTGCCGTACTGGTCGTCGATGATCGCGCGGACCTCGTCGTCGATGAGCTCGAGCGTGCGCTGCGAGATGTTGCCGAGCCGGAACTCGCCGCCGAGGAACGGGTTCTCGTCGTCCTCGGTGTACTTGATCGGCCCGACCTTCTCGCTCATGCCGAGCTCGCAGACCATCACCCGGGCGAGGTTGGTCGCCTGCTCGATGTCGTTCTGCGCGCCCGCGGAGATGTCGCCGAACACGATGTCCTCGGCGACGCGGCCGCCGAAGCAGACCGCGATGCGGCCCATGAGCTTCTTGCGCCAGTGGTTGTAGTCGTCCTTCTCCGGCAGCGACATCGTCACGCCGAGCGCGCGCCCGCGCGAGACGATCGTGACCTTGTGCACCGGGTCCTGATCGGGCGTGAGAATCGAAACGAGCGCGTGGCCCGCTTCGTGGTACGCGGTGATCTTCTTGTCCTCTTCCTCGATCGCGCGGCTGCGCTTCTCGCGGCCCCAGCGGATGCGATCGCGGGCCTCTTCGAGGTCCTGCATGTCGACCGCGTCCTTGTTCTTCATCGCGGCGAGGATCGCAGCCTCGTTGATGACCGCCGCGAGTTCCGCGCCGGAGAACCCGGCCGTGGCCTTCGCCGTGACGCTGAGGTCGACGTAGCCCGCGAGTTTCACCTTGCGAGCGTGGACCTTGAGGATCGCCTCGCGGCCCTTGACGTCGGGGCGGTCGATGACGACCTGGCGGTCGAAACGGCCTGGGCGCAGCAGCGCCGGGTCGAGCACGTCGGGGCGGTTGGTCGCGCCGATCAGGATGATGCCCTTGTCGGAGTCGAAGCCGTCCATCTCGACGAGGATCGCGTTGAGCGTCTGCTCGCGCTCGTCGTGACCGCCGCCCATGCCTGTGCCGCGCTTGCGACCGACCGCGTCGATCTCGTCGAGGAACACGAGGCACGGCGAGGCTTCCCGCGCCTGCTTGAAGAGGTCGCGCACGCGGCTCGCGCCGACGCCGACGAACATCTCGACGAAGTCACTGCCCGAGATCGAGAAGAACGGCACCTCGGCCTCGCCCGCGATCGCCTTCGCGAGCAGCGTCTTGCCGGTGCCGGGTGAACCGACGAGCAGCACACCGCGCGGGATCGAACCGCCGAGCCGCGCGAACTTCGCGGGGTTCTTGAGGAACTCGATGATCTCACGAACCTCGGCCTTGGCCTCTTCCATGCCGGCGACGTCGTCGAACGTCACGTTGGTGCGGCTCTCCTTCGTGTAGAGCGCGGCGCGGCTGCGGCCGAAGCTCAGGACGCCACCGCTGCCGCCGGGCGAGCGCATCTGGCGCAGAATGAAGAACCAGACGATGAGCAGCACGAGCAGCCATGGGCCGACGGTGCTGAGCACGTAGATCAGTGCGGTGTTCGGTTCCGTGATGCGGAACTCGGAGCCGAGCGACAGGCGCTCCTCGCGGACCGGCACGTTGGCGTCGCGCAGCGCGAACGTCACATCGAGCAGCGTCGGTTCGGTGCCGGACTGCGGCGTGTCGAGACGCACGTACTCGAGGCCGTCGGCGCGCTGCAGCAACACCGTGAGGTAGGTGCCGGCTTCGCGCACGGGCGCGGTCTCGGGCTGCCGCTCGTTGGTCTGTTGCTGCGTCTCCGTCTCTTCGATGAGGAACGCACGCAGCGCCCGAAACTCGCGCTTCTGGAGATCCTCGACGAACCGGCCTGCGGCGGTTGGGTCGTCCTGCGTGTTGTAACGCGTGCGGTCGAGCTCGAGCGAAGCGAGCGTGCTGTAGAGCTTGATCTCCTCCTCTTTGGAGTTGCTCAGGAACTCGCGCACGACGACCTCGAGCTTCTGCTTCTGGTCGTTGAGTCGGACCTCGGCCGTTGCGACGCCGTTGCTGAGCGCGAGGTTCTCGACGCGGCCGTTGAGCAGGTGGGAGTAGAACGCGTGGACCGTGCTCTGACTCTCGTTGCTCGCATTGGAGACCACCAGGAACAGGGCGGTCAGCAGGGCGAGGATCAGGATCACTCCGCCCATGCCGCGTGGCTTGCGCCCGCGGGTGCCGTCGTCGGCCGGTTCCTTCGGTTCGTTGTTCGTCATGGATTCTATGGTGGGGACGGATCGCTCCCGATCCGTGCCCGAGGGTTCATCGGCCAAGGTCGGCCGGTGCCCGTAGTCGCCTTGTCAACAAGCCTTGGGGGCCTTCGGGGGCCGCGGCGAGCCAGCGTGGCGGTGCACAGGCTACTCTAGGTCGCGGCGGGTTCCGTTGCCAGGGAACCGGCGTCCCGGAGCGGCGCCCCGGATCGGCGGGACCGCAGCAGCGGACCGGAGCGGTGGACCGGGGGGCGGGGCTTCAGCGGCCGCGATCGGTGGCCTGTCGGCGGCCTTCGGGGATCACGAGGTGGCCGTCGAGGGCCAGCGTGACCTTGCGGGCGATGTCGTTGACGAGCTCGGCGCGCGCGCTGGTCAGGTTCTCACCGATCGGATTGCGGAACTCGGTGCGGTCGAGCAGCACCTGTTCGATCAGAACCTGGCCGGCGGCATCGATCAGGCGCATCGTGACGGCGGCGGCGAGCGTGCCCTCCCGCACCGGCGCGAGTGTCGTCCCGGGCACGAGCGTGCGTTCGCGAGCCTCGGTGATTCGCACCTCGAGGCTGGCGTCGGCGCGGTCCCGGGAGGCGAGCCGGAGGTCGGTCGAGATCGGCAGTTCGCGCGCAAGCGCCGCTGCGAGTTCGACTTCGAGCCGTTGCCGGAACGAGTCGTTGGCCACGAGCGTCAGTGCGACCGTGCGCACGCCGTAGCCGTGGAGCCCGCTGCCCCAGGTATAGCCGCAGTCCGCGGCCAGCAACGCCGTGACCGCCAGAAGGGTCGCCTGGGCGATCGATCGGGTGTTTTGCCTCACTGTCCTGCTCCCGGGGTCGGGCTGGCCGGCTTCGTCGCGCCCGCGCCCAGCTCCGCGAGCGCGGCCACGGCGCGCGCGTGGGCGGTCGTGCCCGCGAACTCGGTGTTGGCCGCGTACTCGAGGTGCAGGCGGTGGCCCTTGGGGTTGTCGACGCGCAGGTAGAACGCCGCGATCACCAGGTGGCGTTCGGCGCGCCATTCGCGTAGCCGTTCGAGCGCCTCGCCGGCCTGGGCGACGAAGTCCGGGTTCTCCGGCTGGGCGGCGAGGAAGTCGGCCAGTTCGCGGCTGGCGTGCTGCATCTGGTCGAGGTCGTATTCCGGCCCCTGCAGCCCCGCGACGATGCTCATCGCGTAGCGGAAACGGGCGTAGACGACCCATTCGCTGTCCGGGTAGCGCCGCATGAGATCGCGGTAGCGTTCTTGCGCGAGCACGTAGTCCTCGTCCTCGAACGACATGTCGCCGAGCAGCCGTAGCGCGTCGGGCACGCGCGCGCTGTCGGGATGGCGCGTCAGCAGGTGTTCGAGCGCCGCGCGGCCGCCCCGGCGCTCGGAGTAGAAGAACAGGAACGAACGCCCGCTCTCGAGCAGCGTCTTGCCGATGCGGTATTCGAGTTCGGCGACGGCCGCGCGGCGGTCGCTGTGCGGAAACTTCTCGGGGAAGCGCTCGATGATCTGGAACGCATTCCAGACCTGGCCGCTGTTGTAGAGCGCGGCGCCGAGCGCGAGCTGGTGGCGTTCGGCGAGGCGGAACGGCAGGGTCTCGGTCGCCAAGGCCTGCAGGATCGCGACCGCGGCCGCCGCGTCACCGGCCTGCAGCTGCTGCTCGGCGGTCGCGATCGCGCCTTCCGGATCCGGGTGCGGTTCGGGCGCACTGGCGCAACCACCGAGCGCGGCGCCCGCCACGATTGCCAGCGCGCCGGCCGCGAGGGCCCGCGCGCGGGCGGGCTGGTAGGGGTTGCGGGGCGCGGGCGGCATCCAGGGATGTTCGAGGGCGTGCCGGAACGCGTCAAGCGAAGATGAGCGGTCGCCAGCGCGGGCGCAGCTCCGTCGCCGCGCGCAACCACGCGCCCGGCAGCCCCGCGGCCAGCCGGGTGGGGGCGTCGTCGTGACCGTGCGGCCATTCTCGCCCCGGGGCTGCGCGCAGCCAGCGCAGCAGCCCGAGCACATCGGGCGCCACGGCCTGCCGCGGCGCCTCGGCATGGTCGCGGCAGAAGAACGCCAGCGATCCATCATTGCGGTAGGCGCGATTCCCGAGCTCGGCGCCGCATTCCGAGCAGTGGTCGAGGTCCGGCAGCGCCCCGAGGTGGTCGAGCAGCCGCAGCTCGAGTCCGAGCACGACCCGCGGCAGGCGCGCCGTCGGGCAACGTTCCAATAGCGTCAATCCGCCCGCGAGCAGGTCGTAGGCCAGCGGATCGGGCCGGCCGTCCGGCATCGCGAAGTCCGCGAGCTGCGCCAGGTGACTCGCCGCCACGAACCGCTCCGGCTGCCGCAGGTGGCGGCGCTCATGGATCAGCTCCGCCCGCACCAGCAGCCGCAGTCCGCCACGATCGGGCGAGAACGTCGCTCGCACCTCGTTGAGGAAGTCGATCCGCCCGAGAAACGGCGAGTCGGGTCGGTGGGCGCCCTTCGCAAGCCCCGCGATCCGGCCGTGCTCGCGTGTGACGACGGTCACGATGCGGCTCGACTCACGGAAGTCGGAGCGACGCAGGATCGTGGCTGTCGTGGTGAGCTGGGGCACGGTGGGGGACGATAGCGGCAGGTGTTCGTTCAGGCTGTGCGAAACGGCGTGATGAGTGGGTGTTGTCGTACGGGGTCGCTACTTGCGCGGTCGATCCGGGATCAAGCCCACTGGGCTGCCGCGCAGCTTGCTGGAATCACCTGACCAATAAGCTGACCGCATCAACCCAGCCCGCTAACCTCCCGTCGCTCTCGGCTACAGCCGGGAGGAAGGAATCAGGATGACGAAACCCACCGGCATTGGGGAACGGTTGAAGGCGGCCGTTCTGGACAAGTTGGCGACGTTGGTTGTCGCTGCAGCAGTCGCGATTGTCGCATCAATCGGCACATGGTTCGTGACGATCACGAATGTAGTTCTGGACGAGGTGCAACTCCACGACCTCGCGAAGAAGCTCTCAGAGGATTCTCGCTTCGCCGCCCGAGTAGCAACGCTCGCGGGCTCGCCCGTCGGAAGCGTCGTTGCGTGGCCGGCGGCCCAGTCTCCCCCCAGCGGATGGGCGCCGTGCATCGGGCAAGCAATCGAGGCCAGCCCGCAGGATCGCATCGTGTCGGTATTGGGCATTACCTACGACGCAGATGGCACCGGAAGAGTCCAACTCCCGGACTTTCAGGGCTACTTCCTCCAGGGCGCAGGCCAAGGTGATGAATCCGGATCGAGCGGGGGCGCCGGGAAGCTAGCGTTTCAGCTACGGCAAGGGCAGATGGGTAGCCCTGAAGCCACATCACACGGCATACGTGAAGTGGTAGCACTCCGTGCAGCTTTTCAGAGCAACCCTCGCCCCAACAAGATCTTTGACGGCTGGGCGCCGGACACACGACTCCCGAAGAAGGGGAAAGACAACTATCGCGTTCTGGACAATCGGCCGCCGTTCGTAGCCGTCCAGTGGATCATCCGCGTGAAGTGACTTGCTGGAATCACCAGATGAGCAGGTCTCGCTCGACCGAGGCGCGGGCTAGTGCCGCTCACCGTCGTGTTAGAATTGGCCCCCCATGCTTCTGGGTGACGCGAGAACGCAGATCACGTCCGCCCTGGTCGTCGTAAGTTGCCTGTTCCTCGTGTTTGCTGCGGTGGCTCGCCTGATGCATCGAAGGCGCCGCCCCCGCCGGCACGACCTCGGGCGGAACGAACACTTCGTGAGACTGGTCGACTGCGGTTCTGTGAAGGAGGCAAGCCGACTCGCCGCGCAGTTGCGCGATCAAGGCATCGTGGCACTCGCGAACGCGAAGCAGCGGCCGCCGCGATACAACCGCCGAAACATCAAGATCTCGGGCGGCTACCAGGCGTTCGTTGCCGTGGTCTCGCCCGACGTGGATCGCGCCCGCGAGCACCTTCGATCTCTTCATTGCCCAAGCGCGGGAGCCGGAAGGCGAGATGCCAGTGAAGCGGAGATCCTCGAGTTGCTCAGTGACGAAGCTGCGGAACCGGTCGAGCCTTCAACGGACACATTCATGGATCGCGCCTCGTCCTGGCTCGATCGGGGAGTGCGCGTCACGATGTGGCTGATCGGCATCGCGATCGCGGCTCAGTTGATCTACCTCACGATCTCGTGAAACGCGGGGGCGCTCGCCGGCCAGTCCCAGGTGGTTAAGGTCGACGCAGCGTCCAGCGCGCATTGCTAGAATCGGCCGACCGGCCAGATGTGGGAGGATCACTCCTTCACAACGGGGATCTCCCAGGTGTCATTCACCGCTTGGAAGACCCGCCAGTGAACCTATTCCAGCAAGTCAGCCCCGTTCGGCTGGCAGCTCAACTCGCGTCCTGCTGCACCTGCACCGCGTGCACCTCGGACGGGTGGGACGCGAGCATCGTCAGCCGCAGGCGCTTGAGCCGCCGTTCGTCCGCCGCGAGCACGACGAACTCGATGCCGGCGATGACGAGGTTCTCGTCCGGTCTCGGAATGCGGTTGCAGTGGGCGATGACGAGGCCGGCGATGGTTTCCCAGTCGCTGTCCTCGGGCAAGTTGCTGCCGAGCAGGCCGTTGACGTCGGCGATCGTCGCGCGTGCTGGCACCTCGACGACGCGGCCTTCTTCGATCACGACCGATGGGCCCTGGTCGCCCTCTTCCTGGCCTTCTTCGTCGTACTCGTCGGCGATCTCGCCGACGATCTGTTCGAGAACGTCTTCGACACTGACGATGCCCGCGGTCGTGCCATACTCGTCGAGCACGATCGCCATGTGCTGGTTGCCGGCCTGGAACCGCCGAAGCAACTGCGCAGCGCCCATCGACTCGGGCACGAACAGCGTATCGCGCATCATCGATTCGACGGATTTGCCGGCTGTGCTGCCGCCTTCCTGCAGCAGCTTGAGCGCGTCCTTGACGTAGAAGATCCCGACGACGTCGTCGATGCGTTCGCGATAGACCGGGTAACGCGAGAAGCCGTGCTCGAGTGCCGCCTCGATGACTTCGCCGATCGACGTCTCGCGTTCGA
Source organism: bacterium (assembly GCA_024743115.1). Taxonomy (GTDB): domain Bacteria; phylum Planctomycetota; class UBA1135; order UBA1135; family UBA2386; genus JAGQRA01. Next base: position 189,335 of record JANSXC010000008.1, read on the forward strand.
ACGCGATGATGTCGGGGCGCTGCGTCATGATCGTCGAGACCTGCAGCTCCTTGAGTTGCACGATGTTGCCGATCCACGCGCGTTCCTCGCCCTCGAGGGTGTCCTCGGTCGAATCGGCGACGGCCGCCATGACCTGCTTGTGGACTTCGGCGGTATCGCTCGGGGCCTTGGCGCGGATGCGCAGGACGAGCAGGCACAGCCGGGTCAGGCCGAGCAGCGGCATCACGAGTGGCCAGCGCAGCACGAACCAGCCGAGGCGGACGGCTGGGCGCACGGCGAGCAGCGTGCGTTCGGCGCGGAACTTCGTAATGGCTACGGGCAGACTGCCCGCGACGAGCAGCATCACCGCGCCGAACGTCACGAGCGCGGTGACGTAGTACTCCGACGCGACCGCGAGCCGTAGCGCCCAGAGGCCGAGGATCCAGCCGGCGACCGTGTAGACGAACGCGACCGCGAGGTACTCGGTGTCGTGCTTGGCGATCTCGGTGTGGACCTGTTTGCCGAGCTTGGCGTCCTCATCGGCGAACTCGTTCTCGAGTTCGGCCGCGAGCAGCGAGCGCGAGTAGCCCAGCAGGCTCGCCGCGGCGATGGCGCCGAGCGAGGCCAGCAGTGCGCCGGCGATCGTGAACGCGAAGTAGTAGAGCGAGACCGCGGTGTCGACCGGCGGGCTCATGGTCTCGGTCCCTGGGAGGGTGATCGCTGCGGCGGCCAGCGCCGTCAGGGCTGTCGAGGGCGGGCGGATGCCCGGACTAGGTCCAGGCTCTTCCGGTTCGGACGCGTCGAGTAGCTGGCGGTCCGGAGAACGATCGGCATCGTGGCTGCGATTCGTGGGCAAGGTCGACGGAATCATAAGCCAACCGCGGGTGGCGCGCAGGGGGATTCCGAACGGTCCGACACCATCGCTTGCGGAGCGTGCCTAATCCCGTTCAGGCGAAGACTCTGCGGGCCCCGGCCCGGCCGTGGACGGCCCGGCGGCTGGTGGGTCACCACTGTCGTTGGCGGCGTTCGCGGGTTCGAGTTCGCCGTCGTGCGAGTTCTCGGGATCGTTGTCCTCGAGGTCGAGGTCGGCTGGGTCCGCGGAGAAGCGGTTGCGGCCGTGGTCCTTGCTGGCGTAGAGCGCCTGGTCGGCGCGGTGGAGCACGGTCTCCCATGTGTCGCCGTGGCGACTCGAGGCGAGCCCGATCGAGATCGTCAGCGGCAGTCCGAGTTCCTTGCCGCGTTGTTCGACGGCGATGTGCAGGCGCGCCGCGAACACCGACGCTTCTTCGGCGCTGGTCTCGGGCAGCACGACGAGGAACTCCTCGCCGCCGTATCGACTCACGGAATCGGACCGCCGGGCCGTCTGCCGCAGCACGTCCGCGGTCGCGCGCAGCGCGTTGTCGCCCTGCAGGTGGCCATAGGAATCGTTGAGCTGCTTGAAGTAGTCGAGGTCGCAGAGCAGGACCCCGACCTGGTTGTCGGTGCGGGTCGCGCGCGCGATCTCCTGATCGAGGCAGTGCAGCCCCATCGTGCGGTTCAGCAGGCGCGTGAGGCCGTCGGTCGATGCGAACTTCTGCGCCCGATCGCGGCGCTTCCGGAGCAGCAGGTTCTCGACGAGCAGCGAGCCGGTGAGGCTCATCGCGGTTGCCGTGTCCGCGTCCGCGACGGGGCGGATCGGGTCGTGTGACAGCGACCGGTCGAGGACGAGGAACGACGGCGACTCGAAGTCATCGTTCAGCGGCACGAGCAGCGCTTCGTCGACGCCGAGCAACGCGAGTACGCCGTCCTCGGTCGCCGGGTCGCGTTCGAAGCGCGTTGGCCGCGCGCCGAGCAGTGCGGCGCGCATCAGCTCCGCCTCGGGCTCGGTTGGCTGCACGTAGGGGGTGTGGAGGCGGCGCGAGGACAGATCCGACTTCGCGCGCAGGACGAGCCGGCCGCGGCGGCGACACCACTTGGCGTAGAACGCCCGATCGTAGCCGCCGTGGCGTACGGCGGCCGCGGTCAGGGCCGTGATGATGCCGCGGTAGGTGCGGGCGCCCGAGCACGACAGCAACGTGAGCGCCATGTCGTCGAGCGCCGGCCGCGACCGCAGGTTGAACGCCGGCACGTCGGCATCGATCGTCGACTCGCCGAACTCGGAGTCGAGGTCGGGCAGCGCGAAGTCGAGGCCGACCCGGCGCAGACCGTCCTCGACCAGGCTGCGGGTCTCGTCGAGGTGCGCGAGGGCTTCGACATCGATCTCGGCCGTGCCCTTCGTGGCCGCGGAGCGCCGCGCGGAGTCGACCTGGCCGAAACCGGCCAGGTCGGCGATGCGTTCGGCCCGGGTCAGCAGTTCGCGGATCTCGGGGTCGCAAGCGGTCTCGACACCGACTTGGGCCGCGGCCGCGAGTTCGCCGCCGAGCCGCCAATGCAACGTGTACGAGCGCGCGTCGGCCGGTGTCGTGGCCTGGCCGGTCTGCAGCCGCGAGAGTTGGTCGATCCAGTCTGGCGTCGTGCGCAGCAACCCGAACAAGTAGGCCTCGTCCGCGTCGAGCGTGCCGTGGTGCATGGCGAGGATGCGGGCCGCGCTCGCGATGCCGATCGACCGCATCCAGAGCCGGCGCAACGGCGCCGTGCCGCTCATGCCGCGTTCCGGGGTCAGGGCCAGACGTTGGGAGAGGGCGGGGCCGAGGGCCTTCACGAGTCGGCGCACCGTCCAGCGCTCCGTGGTCGGCCCGTAGACTGGCGACGTTGCGGCACGCAGCCCGCGCAGAACTGCCGGGGGGTCGAGAACGAGCAGCGCGACGAGTTCGTCTTCGCCGATTCGTTGGCGTCCGAGGTGTCGCCGGATCCGTCGCCGCAAGTCACAGATCGCGAGCACGGACGGCATCGTCGCGAGCAGGCTCGAACCGGTGATGGCAGTGTAGGCGGCAGGCACGTGGAGACTCCTTCATCTGTTCGGCTTCGCACGCTTTGTCGCTCAAGCGAGACCGGGTCCCATGCTGCCAACGGCCTGGTCGGGTGCCTTCCCACCGCTGATTGGGGCTTTTTTGCCGTCGATAAGTCTCGTAATGAGAGAGGTTTGGGTTGAGTGATGCGGAATCGCACGGGTTTTCTGTCCGGGTTGGCCCGCGGTTCGCATCTGGACGGGTGCCATGACCTGCCTCCCCTCGCAGACGGCGACTCCGGCTTCCGCGTCCGAGCGGCCGGACACCATCGAACGCTCCCCGTCCAACTCGGCTCGGCCCGCGATCGAGCGTGCCGCGGAGGTTCTCGCGCTTCACGAAGACTCGACGCTGGCGACCTTCCCGGAGCCGAGTGACGACCGGGCGCGCGCCGCGGGGCACGCGACCGCGTTGATGGACCTCTACCGCCGCACCAGTTCGGCCGAGGCCTTCGAGGCGTTGGTCGGGCTCGTGAGTCCGGACCTGCTCGCTCGCGTGCGCTCGCGGCTGCGGCGCCTCGGTGCGCAGCTCGATCCGCAGGAGGTGCTGCAGGACGCGATCGTCAACGTCTTCCGTTACCCGGACAAGTTCTCCGCGAGTCGCTACAACGCGTTCGCGGCATGGTCGGCCACGATCGTCGACAACGCGATCCGGCGGCAGCTGCGCAAGCGGCAGTCGGGCCCGGCCGTCGCGCTGAGCCCGATCGAGGTGCTGTCGCAGCAGGCCGACACCCGTTCGGCGGGGCCCGCGCTGGCCGCCGTCGAGAACGAGGAGACCCGAGCCGCCGCGAGTGCGTTCCAGGTCGTCCTGACGTGTTATCTCGCGGCGTTCGAGCGGCTCTCGGATCGCGAACGGTTCGTCCTCCAGATGGTCGAGGTGCAGCGGATGCGCTACGCCGAGCTGGGCGAGCTGCTCGGTATTCGCGCGGAAACGATCAAGATGGTCGTGTTCCGGGCGAGGAAGCGCATCAACGAGCGGATGAACGCGATCTTGCGCCCGGTCGACGCGCTGTCGCCAGCGGCGTAGCGCCCGCGACGCTCGCCTCGCGACCTCACCCCGCGACCTTCGCCGTGGGCCTGCGACCCAAACGGCACTTGCGCGGGGCCCATCGTGCGCGGACCTTCTGCGCATGCAGAAGGTCGATCGGCTGTTCGTGCACTGTCGCGAGCTCGTCACCCTGACGGATGGTCCCGCGACCGGGCCGCGTCGCGGGGCGGCGATGCGGCAACTCGGTGTGATCGCGGATGGCGCCGTCGCGGTGCACGATGGCAGGATCGTTGCTGTCGGCACGACGGACGAGATCACGCGCGACTACGAGGGCGGCGAAGAGCTCGACCTGAGCGGCTTCGTCGTGATGCCGGGATTCGTCGATTGCCATACGCACCCCGTGTTCGCGCGCACGCGCGAGGCCGAGTTCCACATGCGCTGCGCCGGGGCCGACTACATGGCGATCGCGGCGGCGGGCGGCGGCATCCTGAGCTCGATGCAAGGCGTTCGCGAGGCTGATCTCGACTCGCTCACGACGCGCACGGTCGAGCATCTCTGGGGCTTCCTGCAGCACGGCATCACGACGATCGAGGCGAAGAGCGGCTACGGGCTCTCGTTGGATGCCGAAAAGAAGAGCCTCGAGGCACTGGCCGACGCGCTCGGTCAGGTGCCGATCCAGGCGCGGCGGACGTTCCTCGGCGCGCACGAGTTTCCGCCCGAGTACCGCGAGCGGCGGGACGACTACGTCAAGCTGGTCTGTGAAGAGATGCTGCCCGCGCTCGCGCCGATGGCGGACTACTGCGACGTGTTTGCCGAGCCCGGGGTGTTCGATCGCGAACAGAGCGCGCGCGTGCTTTCCGCGGCGAAGGCGCTGGGTCTCGGCCTGCGCGTGCACGCCGACGAGATCGAACCGATGGGCGGGGCCGAACTCGCAGTCGAGCACGGTGCACTGTCGTGCGACCACCTCGGTCGCATCTCCGACGCCGGCATCGAAGCGCTCGCGGGCAGCGACACCGTCGGCGTGCTGCTGCCCGGCACGATCTTCTTCCTCGCCAAGCCACACTACGCGCCGGCGCGGCGCATGATCGAGGCCGGGTGCGCGGTCGCGCTCGCGACGGACTTCAACCCGGGTAGTTCGCACACGCAGTCGATGAGCATGATCCACACGATTGCGTGCACGCAGATGAAGATGAGCGCCGAGGAGGTGATCGTCGCGTCGACGATCAATCCCGCGTTCTCGTTGCGGTTGGACGACGAGGTCGGTTCGCTCCACCCGGGCAAGCGCGCGGACCTCTGCGTACTCGACCTGCCGAGCCACCAGGCCGTTGGCTACGCGTTCGGCGGCAACCCGGTGGTGATGACGGTCAAGGACGGTGTGCCCGCCGTTGCGAACGTGAGCGAACGCGAACCGGACTGGTTTGGCGACGATCTCGAGATCGTCGATCCGGAAATCGTCGACTCGCCCGTCGATCCAGGCGGCGAGGACGGGGCATAGACGCGGCGGTGCGATCACTCGCCGGACCCGGCCTTCTCAACGCCGGGTCCGCGCGGTCGAGGTCGCAGCGCGCGCCAGCGAGTGTCGATTCCGTGCGGCGGGCGGGGTCTTTCTCACGGCGGATTCGGTAGGCTCCTTCCCCCGCAATGTCCGACCTCGACACCAGACAGGCCGTACCCGACGGCGCCGACCGCTCGCGCGAAACTACCGCCGCGGGGATCCCGTGGCTCGCGTTCGCTCGCAAGCGGGACCCCTATCAGCAGCGATGGCCGTCGGTGTTCCACATGCGCCACCATCCGAGTCACTACGACGCGGCGGTCGCCCATGTCGGCGACGTCAAGTCCGTCCTGGACGTCGGCGCGACCGATCGCGTGCACGAGCCGCGCGCGCGGGCGCAGTGGCCCGGGGTCGACTACCGCAGCCTGGACATCGATCGCACCAATCCGCACGACTACCACGACTTCGCGGACGTCGATCGCGAGTTCGATCTCGTGACCATTCTCGAGGTCGTCGAACACGTGCCGCCGGACATCGCGATCGACCTGATGAAGCAGTGCTTCTCCGTGTGCCGTTCCGGCGGTCACGTGCTCGCGAGCGTGCCCAACGTCTTCACACCGGGCATCCAGAGCGAGTGGACGCACATCGCGGCGCTGCACTACATGGACATCGCGGGGCTCGTCGCGTGGGCCGGCTTCGACGTCGTCGACATGGCGCGAGTCTATACCGCGGGCTGGAAGCAGCGGCTCGTGCACGCGTGGTTGTGTCACCCGCTGCACCGGCTGATGAACGTCGACTACGCGCAGTCGATCGTCGTCGTCGGCAAGAAGCCGTAGTCGGCGGACCGATCGTTGGCCGGCGGGGTCGGCTGTCGCTACCTTCGGTCGCATGTCTGCCCCGCAGGAATCCGACGATCGCGTCTCCGGCGATTCACCGCCGCCGCTGCCGAGCTCGTCCCCGTCGCCCCGCCGCCGCGCAGGCTCGCGTCGTCAGCGGGAGATGTCGCCCGACGCAGCGAAGAAGTCCCGCGCCCGCCAGGAGTTCGGCCGCATCAAGAACATCGTGTTCACGGTGCGGTTCGTCTTCTTGTCGTCGGCGATCCTCGGCTTCTTCACGATTGCGCTGTGGCACACCGCGATCGCGGACCTCGTCAAGGTCATCTATGGCGACTACTACGGCGTGATGACGGCGGTCGTCTACCTGCAGTTCGTCGTCATGATCGTCGGCACGCTGTTCGTGTTGCGAAAGCCGTTCGCCTGGACGCTGGTGGGCGCCTGCAACTGGACGCTCAATACCGGGCTCGTCTGGCACTTCTTGCTGCTCTGCATGGCGGCGAACGTCTACATCCGCGAGCGTGGCTACGAGGAACCGATCGAACTCGGCATGCTGTCGGTGTTCATCGGGTTCTGGACGCTCATGATGTTGGCGTTCTGGTTCGCGGTGGCACAGGCCGCGCGCGTGCAGCGCATCCTCGCTGAGAACCCCGAGCTGTCGTTGAAGCGCGAGCGTTTCGATCCCGAGAAGCGGGCCGTTGGCGGGGTGGCCGAGCTGGCCTACGAGCGGCGCCGCGAGACTCAGGGGGCGGAGTGGCTCGGTCTGGTCAAGATCGGTGGCATTGCCGTGGGGGCGCTCATGGTGCTCGGCCTGGTGATGTGGTTCCTCTCGCTGCCGCCGCACGTCGACCCCGCGGTGGAAAAGTTCGCCGCTCGCTGGCGGGACGGCGAGGTGCAGACCATCGCCCGACAGATGTCGCGCAGTTCCTTCGTCGAAGATCTGCAGCGGCGCGGTTGGGATCAGCAGCTGCCTGAGCTCGGAGATCCCCGGATCGAAGAGGAAGGCGAACGCGCTCGCGCGGAGTTCACGGTCACGGGCGGGAAGGTCGAGGTCCGATTCGAACTGCGCGAGAAGGCGTGGCAGCTCGACTCGGTCAGACTGCCGGAGGTCGTAGCGCCTCCGATCGATGTCGCGATCCGTGCGTTCCGGGAGGCCTGGAAGAAGCCGGGGATGGCTGCGCTCGTCGAGCAGTTTCGGCCGTCACGCCGCGAGCGCTTCGGGGGCACGATGAAGAGCATGTTCGGCAAGCGTGGTTGGACCGACGAGCGCCCCGAACTCGGTGATCACGACGAAGGGCGACCGCGGCCCGGCAAGGCGACGGTGCTCTTCGCGATTGGCTTCGACGAGATGAAGGTGCGGTTCGAGTTCTGGCACCCGCAGTGGTACGTCACGGGGCTCATTCCGCCGCGGTGAGCGGTCGCCGTGGCGCTACTGCCCTGGTGCCGCGGCCAGATCCATCACGAACCTACTGCAACACCGTCTCGATGCCGTTGGTCGTGACCAGCGCGTTCAGGCTACCGTTCTCGGCAATCACCGCCTGAGTCGTCATCCGGAGCCCGCGCAGTCCCGGGTTCAGGCCGAGTGTGATCCGCGCCGTGCCGGACCCGGCGGTGCCGGGGCTCGTGAAGAAGGGGCCGAGTTGGAAGATCAGCGGGGCGACGTGTTGCGGGCAGCTGCCCGGGAACGGGATCGGGATGTTGGCGCGGGCCACGCCGAACACGAGGGCGCCGACGGAAGATGGTGCGGCGTTGCTCACGTCGAACTGAATCGAACCCCCGCCGCGGGTGTCACCGCGGGCCAGGAGTCGCGGTGTGAAGTTGCCGCGGCCGGGGCAGCCGGTGCCGTAGTTGTTCCACGAACTGACGGCGAAGACGTGCACCATACGGTTGGCGCCGTCGCAGATCGCCAGCGTTGCCGTGGTTGCGTCATAGTCGATGTCGTATGCCCCGTCGCCGGCCCCTGGTGGCGCCAGGTTGCCGTAGTCGAACAGGACAGTGAGTTCGTTGCCGGTAGGCGTGTGGCAGCGAATCGCGGCGGCGAATGGTTGACCGGGTTGGGTCGAACGCCGTTCGTTCCAGAAGATGAGGTCACGGGTCGGGTGCGCGGCAAAGACGATGTGCTGCTGGTCGACCAGGTCGGCGCGCACCGTCATTACTAGGACCCGACGGTTGGTGGCCGAGTTGGGTCCGACCCGTTCGCACAAGATGACCTCGTTGCTCTTCCGCAGATACGCGTCGCCGGTCGCCGGATCGAACGTCACGTCTCGCCAGAACCGGCCTTGACCGGCGTCGAGAACCATGCCGTTCGTCAACGAATAGAGGATCAGTCCGCTGGCGTTGACCTGCAGCGCACGGCGTGAGGCGCCGATCGAGGTCCAGGCCGTCCCGATGCCGGCGATCGTGAAGTAGCCCGGATCGAACGCGATGCCACTGCTGCCGCGACCCGGGAACAGCCAGGCGAGGTTGCCAGCGAGGTCGTAGTGCGCGATGCCGTTCACGGCGGAGGCGCCGGAGTCGTGCGCCGCGGCGAGGCGGCCGCCCGAGCGGGCAAGGCCGGTGAAGCCGAAACCCGAGGGGGTCGCGGGTGCGGTTCCGAATGCGTTTCCGAAGGTCGCCGCCGTCAGTGGGTTGTCGATCCGCACGATGGCGGTGTCGCCAGCCGCAGCAGAATCGTTGCGTCCGGCGAGCCACACGCTGACCCCGTCCCATGCGATCGCGGCAGGCCGTGTGCCGATGTATTCGGCTGCGGCCGGGTTGGCCGTGGTGCTGACGTCGATCGCAGCGATCTGGGTCAGCGAGACTTGGGCGAGGAGCGCGCTCGGCAGGGCGAGCGCCGTGACGGCCGATCGAATCATGGCAGTGGGTCCGTTCAGGGCGTGAAGTGGGGGCTTCACGGAAGGAACGCACCGCCGAGGCGCGCGAAGGGTCGGGAAACCGGCCCGAGAGCGCCGACTACCGCTTCGCCATCACGGTCAGGTCATCGAACGAAGTCCGCGCGTCGGCCTTCGTCCACAAACCGACACCGCCGGCCTTCGTGATCGTGTTGTCGCGCACGTCGAGCAGCGGCTTGCCGTCGAGCGAGCAGACGATGTGATCGCCCTCGTGCAGCACTTCGACGCGGTGCCACTTGCCGATCTCGACGTCGGCGATCGCCGTGCCGAGCTGACGCCGTACGCCGTTGTCGACGACATACACGCGGTAGTTGAGCTCGAGCGGGTTGAAACGGCAGACGTAGTAGTTGTTCTCGTCCTGCACGCGCCACATCGGACCGCCGCCCTGATCGACGGCGCCGTCGTCGCCGCGCACCGCGAGCGAGATGTAACCGTCCTGGAAGTCGGCCGTCTGTTGCCAGTAGAGGTTGAAGCGCGCCTCGGACTCGTGGTTGACCTCCGTCAGGGCGAGCACGTTCGGCGCGGAGACCGCGCCGTCGTCGGCCTTCGCCATGAAGGTTGCCTGCGGTCCGAAGCCGCCCGTCCAGGCCGCTAGCCAGCCAGTCGTCGCGCCGTCGAAGCCTTCCGCGCCGGGCGTGGGGGACATGCCGCCCATGCTGCTGCACGCGGCGAGGGACAAGAGGGTGAGGGTCGATGCGAGCGGGGCCTTCATGGCAGGGACGATACGTGAATCGATGGCTCTATCCAGCTTGGCCGGCCGGCGAAGGGCACCGGGCGTACCGGTCCGATCCGTGGCGTGGGGGAGAATCGGGTTGTCTGTGCCGCGGTGGTCGTCGAGAGTCTGCGGCCAAAATGAGCAGCCAGAAGAACGTCGAGTTCATCCCCAACTTCTCGGAAGGCAAGAACGCCGCGACCGTTGACGCACTCGTTGCGGCGATGACGGCCGTCGATGGTGTGAAGTGCCTCGGGTCCGAGCTCGATTCGAGCCATCACCGGGCTGTGGTCACGCTCGCCGGGCCGGCGGACGCGGTTGCCGAAGCGGCGTTCCGGGGTGCGCGTGAAGCGTCGCTGCGGATCGACTTGCGCAACCACAAGGGTGAGCACAAGCGGATGGGGGCGATGGATGTCTGCCCGTTCGTGCCGCTCGGGGATGCGACGATGGCTGACGCGGTCGCGACGGCGCGCGCGGTCGGCGAGCGCATTGCGGACGAACTGTCGATTCCGGTGTTCCTCTACGGCGCGGCTTGCCAGCGCGAAGAACGGCGCAAGCTCGGCAACATCCGCAACAAGGAGTTCGAGGGACTGATGGAACTCGTCGGCAGTGATCCCGACTTCGCGCCCGACTTCGGGCCCGCGAAGCTGCACGAGAGCGCGGGGGCGGTCGGCGTCGGCGCGCGGAAGTTCCTGATTGCCTACAACATCAACCTGCAGACGACCGACGTGCAGATCGCCAAGGACATCGCCAAGGCCGTGCGCGAGAAGGACGGCGGCTTCAAGGGCGTGCAGGGCATGGGCTTCTTCCTCGACGACAAGAACCTCGCGCAGGTGTCGATGAACCTGCTCGACTTCGAGACGACTTCGATCCGCACGGTGTTCGACAAAGTCGCGGAGCTCGCCAGCCAGAAGGGCGTCGAGGTCGCGGAGAGCGAACTCATCGGGCTGGCGCCGGCGGCCGCGATCGACGCGGATCTCGCCGCGCACATCAAGCTGCCGTCGTTCGATCCGGCGCAGCAGGTGGTCGAAGCGAAGTTGGCCGCGAGCTGAGCTGACACCGCCCGCGGGTCCCCTACATGTCGGATGGCTTCCCGAGGCGGGAGAGCTTCACCACGACTTCGATCTCCTGCGGATCGTCTGGCAGGCCGCGGATCAAGCGGACCCGGACCTTGTCACCGGGCTTGCGCTTCTTCAGTGTGCGCGGCAGTTCGCTGAAACTGCGCACGGGTTGGTCGTCGAGTGCCACGATCACGTCGCCGTAGCTCTCGATGACCGAGCCGCTGCGGGTCTCCCGCACGCGAAACGGCCGAATGCCGGCGGCCTCGGCGCCGTACCCTTCGACGACGTCGGTGATGATTGCTCCGGAGCTGTAGCCTGTGCTCGGATCGAGACGCAGGTTGTCGTACTCGGTGCGCACGCCGAGCACCGCGGTGTCGGGTTGGTTGCCGAGGAGCTGTGGGACGACCTCGTTGACCTTGTCCACCGGAACTGCGAACCCGATGCCGGCGTTCGTGCCGCTCGGCGAGTAGATCGCGGTTGCGACGCCGATCAGGCGGCCGGCCGAATCGAGCACGGGCCCGCCCGAGTTGCCGGGGTTGATCGCGGCGTCGACCTGGATCAGTCCGCTCATGCGGCGCTTCTTGCGGTCCTTGCCGGTCTGGATCGTGCGGTTGAGAGCGCTCACGATGCCGGTCGTCATTGTCTGGTCGAAGCCGAACGGGTTCCCGATCGCGATCACGGTCTGCCCTACGCGCAGGTCGTCCGAGCTACCGAGGAGCAGCGGTTCGAGGCCTTCGATTCGCCCGCGCAGCTGCAGCACCGCGAGGTCGTTCACCGGGGAGCTCGCCAGCACGTCGGCGCGGTAGTTCTTGCCTGCGACCGTGACCTGCACCTCGCGCGCGTTCTCGACGACGTGGTGGTTGGTCACGACGATGCCGGCGGCGTCCCAGACGAAGCCGCTGCCCGACCCGTTCTGCCGCGAGACGCCGCCCCAGCCGGTGCGAACGAGCGACGACGTGTTGATGTGGGCGACGGACGGTGAACAGCGCTCGAACACCTCGACGAACGACAGCTCGAGAGGTGCGAGTTCACCGCGCGGCGTGACCGCGCGCGGTTCGGCCGAGGGCTTGGCGTCGAGCCAGCCCGTGCGATCGAACACGAGGAACACGGCGAGCGTGAACGCCGCGCCCGCCACGAGGGTCGGCAGCAGGTTGCCGCCGCGCCGGGGATAGGTCTGGTAGTTCGTCACGAAGGTCTCCTACGGCGAGGGCGCTGGATCATTCGCGATCTTCGCGCCGTCTCCCCGATCGTAACGTCTTTCGGGGAGGGGTGATCGGAGCTTGGCCGAGCGGCCCGGAGGTCGCTCAGGCGGGGTCCGGCCAAAGCTCGCGCCAGGCGCCGTTACCGGCGGCCGGATCGATGCGCTGGGCTAGCTGCGCTGCGGCGGCTGGGTGCAGCTGCACGTTCTCGAGCGCGGTCTTGCTGAGCGCTTCGCCGCAGGCGTCGGCGAGGCCCTCCGCGTGCAGGCCGTGATACTCGAAGATGTGCTTCGGCGTTCCCGACTTGCTGAACTTGACCACGGCCTTGCTGATCTGCTGCACGCCGACGACGGAGCCGAGGTTGTCGAGCAGGCCGACTTCGCCGTCGTGTACGGAGACGATGGGTACGCGGCGACCGGCGAGATCGACCGCGTCCTGGGCGCCGAGCGGGCCGTTGTTGCCACCCGCGGGTCGCAGGTGCAGCCGGCCGTTCACGTCGAGGCGCTGGCGCAGGTGCTGGTAGTCGGTTTGCCGCGCGAGTTCGCCGCAGAGCAGGTCCGGGGAGCTGACGACCGTGACGTTGGCGTAGATGCCGCGATCGAGCAGCACCTCGGCGGCGCCCACGGCTTCGGGCACGAGTGCGCCCATGACGAACAGCTCGACGACGTTCTCACCGGGCTGGTACCCGCGGTAGCCACGCCAGTCGACGAGACGGTACGCGCCTGCGAGCACGTCGTCCTTGAGCTGTGCCATGATCGTCTTGTCGTCCTTGTGCGAGACCTCGGCCTCGTGCAGGCCACCGTCCTGGGCGGTGAGCCCCATCTCGACACCGTCGGGCAGGTCGATCTTGTTGACGGTCTGGCGGCGCAGCCACGTCAGCAGCATCTTCTGATCGAGCGCGCGCGTCACGGCGCGCAACAGCACGCCGCTGCGGCCCTGGTTGTCGCGCGTGAAGTGGCGGCGGATCGCGTCGCAGAGGATCCACTCCATCTCGATCGCGAACGCCGGCTCCCACGTGATCAGGTTGGGGATCTGGATGTCGCTCTTCCAGCTGTGCTGCGCGCCCTCGGGTGAGAGCGTGATGCCGCTCGGCGTGCCCACGAGAACGAACGAGCTGCCCCAGTAGAGGTCGTAGTAGAGCTGGTCGAGCGCGCGTTTGATGAAGAAGTCGTAGACCGTCATCATCGGCAGGAACGGGATGCCGGCGACGTGGTCCATCTTGCCGAAGCTGCCCGCGGCCGACATGCAGTTGGCCTCCGCGATTTCGAAGCGGATGTGGCGCGTCCACGCCTCGTCCGTCGGTGCGAGTTCGGGACGCAGGCGCTCGTGCAGGTCGAGCTTGTTCTCCCAGTTCTCGTCGTGCTTCGGCCCGAAGATCTTCTCGTCCATCGCCGGGTTGATGTTCGTCGAGGTCCCGACGTCGGGCGCCATCGTCATCATCAGATCGGCGAGCGGGTTCCACTTCGCTTCGTCCGCTGTCAGGTCCTTGCCGGCCTTCTTCGCCTTGCCCGCCTTGGACAACTCGTCGTAGACGCCGATGCGCACGAGCTTGGCCGCGAGCTGACCCCACATCCACTGCGTGTGGGTGATGGGCGCGAGCTTGAGGTTGATGTCGAGGCTCTCGGGCATGCCGCCGGCCTTGTCGATCTCGGCGACGACGCGTTCACGGTTCGCCGCGGCCTGCGCCTCGAGCGCCTCGATGCCGAGCCGCATCGCGAGCCCGCGCTGCGTCGCGTACTTGCCCTCGTCGCTGCTGGCCGCGAGACGCTCGAACGGGCGATCGAGCGACAGCCCGTGCTCGGCGAGGATCGCCTCGACCTCTTTCTGGCTCGGCAGCGCCGAGTGGTTGCCGTTGGCGGCGACGCACTCGAGGCCGCGGCCCTTGATCGTGTGGGCGACGATCAGCGTCGGCGTCTTGAGGTCCTTCTTGCTGTCCTCGAAGGCCTTGATGATCGTCGGGAAATCGTGGCCGCCGACGTCGAAGAAGAGTCGCACCACGTCCTCGTCGGACAGCGACGCGACGAGCGCCTTCGTGCTCTTCTCCTTGCTGACGATCGCTTCACGCATCAGCGCGGGATCACGCTTCCAGAGCAGCGCCTGGTAGTGATAGTCGGTCAGGCCTTCTTCGAAGACGCGGCGCAGCGCGGCCCCGCCCTTCTTCTTGAACACGGACTCGCGGAAGCTGCCGTGACGCAGCTGGATCACCTCCCAGCCGTTGGCGATCGCGGTGCCCTCGATGCGGTCCGCGTCGGTGCCCTTCAGGCCGCGGTTGTTCGGGATGCGCGTGCCGTCGAGGTTTTGCCGGTTGTAGTCCACGATCCACGTGACGTTGCCGAGCTCGCGCTCGGCGACCTCCGGCAACACCTCGAGCAGCGAGCCTTCGCGGAACTCGCTGTCGCCCATCATGCACCAGAAGTGCGGCTCGTCGACGTCCCAGCCGTGCTGCCGGGCGTAGCGGTACGCGAGCGACAGGTAGGCCGCGGCGACGGGCGGGATGCCGACCGAACCCGACGGCAGGAAGCGCCAGCTGTCCGGGTCGGCTTCGGCGTGATAGCTCTGAAACACCGCCGCACCGTCGTGGCTGAACGACCGCAGGCGGTGCATCACCGCCTCGGCGCGATCGTCGTCGAACCACTTGCCGTCCGCGTCGCGGAACAGCCCCATCGCATGGTTGAGCGCGTGGTCCGCGGGCGAGGCGTGCGGCTTGCAGCAGACGAAGTCGCCGGGCTCGCGCACGTGCAGATGCAACGCTGCGAGGAAGTCGAGGCTGCTCGCGCACGCCGCCGGATGGCCGCCGACCTTGGGGTCGGTCTTGTCCGCGTCCTCGCGGTTGTTGGCGATGTGGATCATCGCCACCATGTGGGCAAATGCACGCCGCGTGATGCGGTCGAGCAGCTCGACATCGAGCTGGGGGAAGTCGGACGGGCTCTTGGACTTCATGGGGGCAAAGACGGTAGGGGGAAACGTGGCCGCTCGCCACTCTCCGAGGCGGCGGATAGGCTCCCCGGCGCCGCATGCCAGAGGATTTCGATGCCGAGGAAACCGCCGCCGCGCCAGCGGGCCCGGAAGGCCTGCCGCCGGGCTCCGGAACCGCGCCGGTCGGGCTGCGTGTGGCACTCTTGGCGGGGGTGTCCTCGGCGCTTGCTGCGCTCGTCGTGTTCGGACTCAGTCTCGGCTGGCATCCCCGGCTCGGGACCGGCGGTGAGTCCGACAACTACGTCGGAATCGCCGAGGACCTCTTGCGCGGCCACGTGCCGTACGACGCGTTCCATCCCTACACGTTCCCTTTGCTCGTCGCGGCCGTCGCGGTCGTGTTGCCGTCTGCCTTCGTCGCGGGGAAGCTCGTCTCGGCGTTGGCATTCGGTGCGCTGGTGTTCGCGATCCAGATGCTGCTCCGGCGTTACGTCCCGGCCTGGCTCGCATTCACGGCGGCGCTGGCCATCGCCGTTGGGCCCGGGATGTGGCTCGAGGGCATGCGGGTTGCGACCGACATGTTCGGCGCTGCGCTCGTCGTCGGTGCGTACGGGCTGGTGCTCGGGCTGCCGTCCTCAGGACGACGAGTGCCCGGCGAGCCGGTGGTGTCCGGCGGTTCGGGCTGGCGGTTGGTTGCGATCGGCATCTGCGTCGGGCTCGCGACGACGTCGCGTTTCAACCTCGGGATGCACGTGCCGTTACTCCTGTTGGCGACGTTCGTGCACACGCGCCGTCTCGGTGCGGCTCTCCGGGTTGCCCTCGGCTGCGGCCTCGCGATGGTCCCGCACCTCGCTGTCCGCTTCGCGGCATTCGGCAAGTTGTTCGGCAACGACAACTGGAAGAACGTCGTGCTCAAGTACGAGTTCGATCGCGACATGGCGGCGCTGCGGCAGCACGACGACGAAGAACTCGTGGCGATGATGCGCGAGGGCTGGCCGGAATGGGTGGTCCAGGGCCTCGGTGACTTCGGTGGCTGGTTGCTCGAATCGCTGCCGCGGCTCCAACTCGACAAGGAGTCGGCCTCGACGCCGCTCGTCGGCGTCGTGCTCGGGCTGCTCATCGCGGGTGTGCTCGTACTCACGCTGCGACGCTGGCGCGATGGTTCGCCGTGGCTCCTGATCGCAGGTCTCGGGCAGGCCGCGTTCGTCAACGTCATGTTCTATCCCGAGCCGCGCATCCTGCTCGTCACGACCGTTCTCGTCGCGACCGTCGCCATCGCCGGTCTCGCGGTTCTGTCGTCGCGCTTCGGGCACTGGCTCGCTCTCGGTCTCGTCGCGGTGATCGGTGTGCAGCACCTGGTCGGGATCCCGGCGTCGTGGCGCCGATTCGAGCTCGGTCACGGCGACGAGGAGGTGGCCGCGGCGCGAAAGATCCTCGCCGAGCACGGACCGCTGCAGCAGATCGCCTGCACCTATCCGTTCCTCGAGCGGGAAGTCGAGTGCGCGGGTACGTCGATCATCATGTCGCTCGGCATGGGGCAGGAGAACCGCGCCGCGGACCTCTGGCGTCGCCTCGATCTCGTGCGGGAGAAGCGACCCGTCTCGTGGTTCGTGCTCGGCAGTGGCACGGGCTACGAACTGCATCGGCTCGCGCGTTCTGCAGAACTGCCGCCGGGCTGGACGCGCGAGCGCAGCGACGAGGAGATCGTAGTGCTGCATCGCGCGAGCGAACGCGGTCTCGCGCTCGCGGTCGAGCCGACTTCGTGGGCCGAAGGAGAACTCGTGTTGCGGCTCACGATGCCGGCAACCACTGCGGCCGATCCGGTCTGGGTCGGCGTCGAACTTCGCGGCCCCGGCGGCGCGAATCACCGATTGCAGACACCGGCCGCGACCGACGCGTGGGAGCTGCGACTGCAGCGCGGCGCGTTGGCACCGGGCCGTTGGCTCGCGATCCCGACCACGCTCGCGAGCGATCGCAAGATCGACCAGGGCGCGCCGGTCGAGTTCGTGGTGGAGTGAGCGTCGGGTGGCTGCGGTGGTTACGGCGCCCGTTACAGCCCGAGCGTGACCTCGAGGCCGGGTGAGAACGAAAAACCGTGCGATGCGCCCGCGTCGTTGTGGAAGAACTGCGCGTAGTAGTTCTGACCGCACAGCGCGGGCAGGTTGGGGATGAAGATCGGGATGCTCGCGCCCGCCGTCGGCAGCGGGTGGACCGGCAGGATCGAAGTGGCCTGCACCAGCCACGTGCCGCCCGCACCCGAGGGTTGGCTGGTCGGTGCGACGCCGATCAGCAGGCATCCGAACGCGGAGTGGCCCGCGGAGTTGCCGCAGACCAGGTCGATCGTCGTGCCAAGGACCGGGTCGGCGCTGCTGATCAGACCGGGCACGCCTTGCGTTCCCGGCCAGCCGGCGTCGTAGTTGCGCCAGCCCGCGAGGCAAGTGACGGTGAACGCGCTGTATCGCGTATCGGCCTGGGAGAAGTTGTAGAACGCGACGCGGCCGTTGGCGAACGTACCGTTCTCGTCGATCTCCAGCACGTTGTCGACGAACACCTTGATGTTCGTCGGGGTGAACTCGAAGCGGAACGTGTAGGTCGTGTTACGGGTCCAGGACGTGTTGCCGAGCGTGTTGCCGCGCGCGAGTTCGGTGACGCCCTGGCCGATCGGCGAACAGCTCGCGTCGAGATCGGCGTGCTGCCAGAACTCGTCGGCGGTCGGGATGCCCGTCACGCGTGCCAGTGCGAGTCCCGACCGCGCCTGGCCGCCCGGCGTGCAGGACGGCGTGCCGAACGTGAACGTCTGGTTGCCGGCTTTCCAGTCGATGAGCAGGTAGTCGGCCATCGTCGAGGTTGAATCGCCCGGTTGGAAACCGAGCGCGAACCCGACGAAGTCGTTGTCACTCCCGCCCGTCGTGATCTGGCCCTGGATCTCCGTGTTGAACGCTGCGAAGTCGCTCACGAACATCGTCGGTTGGCCGTTGACGGTCTGCGTCACCGAGGCGCCGCCGGGTGCCACGTTCCAGACACCGGCGCCGAACGTCGCGACGGCGGGATAGGACTCGGCGTTCCAGAGGCTGAGATCGACCGGGGATTGCGCGGCGGCGGATCCGGTGGTCAGTGCCAGCAGCGCGAGAGTCGGGAGTGCTCGAAGTGATGCAGTGGTCGAGGGCGTGAGATTCATGCCGCCCTGTGCGTCGGGAGCTCGGTCGGGCCTCAATGGATTCCGCGTGCGATGGCAGCGATTCGGTCCTTCGGCTGATGAGCCCGCCGTCACGCCATCAACCACGCACCGACGATGAACCAGATCCAAGCCGTGTTTCTTGCTTCGACCCTGCTGGCCCCTGCGGCCATCGCACAGGGTCAGGACTTCCTCTTCACCACGTCGCAGCCGGAGCAAACGCTCAGTGGCAGCGGCGGCACGATCCTGCAGCAGCTGTATCCCAACGACGTGATCGGCATGCGCAACGCGCCGTGCCCGCCGCGGGTCGAGAAGTGGCTGCCGCGCGAAGGCTTCGAGGTCATGGCCGGCGACGAGGACGGTGATGACGTCTACCAGCGCACCAATCTGTTCGATTCGATCGACGCACTCGTTGCGATCCCGAGTCCGATTGCCGGCACCGCCCTGCGCACGCTCTACTTCTCGACGTCGGCGCCGGTCGGCAACGCGATTACGTCCACGCCGTTGCGCCCCGGTGACATCGGTCGCATTCGCGCGCTGCCGAGCAACGGTGACGTCGAGCACTTCATCAGCGCCGAGAACATCCAGATCGCCCTCGGGCTGCCACCGAGCCCGATCCTCATCGACGTCGACGCCGCGTGCTTCGGCTACAACGAAGGACTGTTCTTCTCGCTCGACGCCGACATTCTGTGCTCGCCGTGCGGCGGCCCGACGCTCGTTCGCGACGGCGACGTCATCTGCCTGCCGCCGTGGGCCTACACGATCGGTTCGGGCGGCACGATCGCGTCGACGTTCCCGAGCAGCGCGGTGCGCGTCTACACCGAGAACATGATGAACGCGATGACCAACGCCGCGCAGGTGACCAACCGCTTCGGCGTCTGCGTCACCGCGGCGAACGACATCGAGTCGCTCGCGATCGATTGGCAGACGCCGTCGACCTACACCGTCGTCGGTTGTGGCGGCATCGTCTCCGTGCCGACGCTGCTGTTCAGTGCCGAGACGCTGACAGGTGGCGCGATCCTGACCACCGACCTCGGCGGCTCGATCTACAACTCGCCCTGCATGCCGCTCGGCACGAGCTGTGGCTTTGGCCCGACGCTCGGCGACCAGATGGGTCTCATGCCGCCGTCGACGACCCTTGGCGTGCCGAGTTACGTGAACTCACTCGCCGGTAACCAGCGGTTGTTCCAGTTCGCCGCCGAAGCCGCGACGCCGCAGATCCCGACCGGCTTCCCCGCGACGATCGACTTCGTCACGCCGCCGACGCCGCTGGTCTGGGTCTTCATGTCCTTCGCCCCGCCTGGCCCCGCCGCCGTGCCGACCTCCGCACCCTTCATCTGGGGCTGGCTCGGCTTCCCCGCCTACTACCCCGCGCCGAACTTCATGGGCATCGTTCCCGGGGGCACCGGCTTCGCGACCTACACCAGCCCGGCGATCCCGTGGCCCGTCGACCTGGTGTTCCAGGGCGCGACGCTGACGAGCGCATCGATCGAGGTCAGCACGCCGACGTTCGTCGAGGTGTTTTGAGGCAGCGACCCGCGTCTTGCAGTCTCACACCGGCAAGCCCGTGCGGTGGGGCCTCGGTCTCCCGATGCGCAGCATGGCAGGGAGTCCGACGATCACCCGGACGATCGTCCGGCCGTCAAAGCTGAGCAGGCCACGTTGTCTTGTCAGTCCGCCCCCGCCGCCGTGACCCCGAGATTGCCGAGTCCGCGCTCGAGATCCTGCACCAGTTGCGAGCGGGCGCCGCGAGCGATGCCAGCGAACAGCAACGGCGGCCAGAGCAGGTGGCAGGCCTGGAACATCTGGAACACCTGGCCGCGGACATGCGGCTTGTCGCTCGGCAGGGCGTGTTCGGAGAGCAACCAGTAGAGCGTCATCGCGGCGATCGCGCCGAGGGCGACGACCCAGATCGCGGCCGTGATCATGCTGCTGCTGTGTTCGAGCTGCCAGGCGACGCGCGCGCGATTGCCGCTCGGCACGACGCGCAGTGAGCCCGAATGTCGGAGTCGGGCGAAGCCGCCCTTCCAGACGAGGGAGTCTGCGGTCGATTCGACGAGTGCGATCCTGCTCAGTGGGGAGCTGGCGATGCCTTTGGCGAGGAGCGATTGCGCTCCTTGCAGGAACTCGGGTGCGGTCGTGTCGACGACGATCTCGCCGCTGCTGCGCTCGTTGAGCACCTGGGCGGTGAGGAAAACGAAGACGCCGCCGAGGAACCATGCGACCGCGACGCCGATCGCGATGAGGTCGAGCCACTCCTTCGCCAACTCGTAGTCCATGGTGCCGGATCATACGGGTTTCGTTCGAAATCGCGCTATCGCGGCACTGTGCCCGAGAGTGCTGCTGGCCGGGTTCCGTTGCGTAGTAGTCGAGGTGATGACCCCTCACTCTCCGGATCGTTCTTCGTCGGTTTCGTGGTTGCTGCTTGGCTGCATGGTCGGGGCTCTCGCCGCCGGCGGCTTACCGGCGCAGCGCGGCGCACCCGAGCTGGAGTTTCGCAAGCGCAGTTCGCGTCTGACCTACGGTGCCGTCGGCGTCGGCAAGCACACGCTCGCGGAGCTGCCCGTCGGCGGACAGTGGCGGCTCGGGCGCGACAACGCGAGTACGTGGTTCACCGAGCTTCCGATCATCGCGGGCGATCGCGTGTTGCCGCCCGGTGAGTATCGCGTCAACCTCGACCGCCTCGATGGCGAGCGCTGCGCGATCCGGGCACAGGGCAGCGCGCATGCTCTCGGTGGGGAGAAGGCGACGGACTTCCAACTCGCCGGCAAGCTGTCGCAGAATCCGCGTCCGACCAAGAAGCTCGCGATCGACTGGCTGGTGCCGAAACCGATCCCGAAGGATGCCCACACGCTCGGTGCCCAGCTACGAGTTCGCTTCGGTGAGCACGCCTGGCATGGGGCCGTCGAGGTCCATGCGCACGCCTCGCAGAAGGTCGGCAAGTTCAAGCTGACGACGTTCGGTTTGCCGACGAACGTCGTCGCCCGGCGTGAGCAGAGCGCGGTTCCGATCGCCGTGGTCGCGATGGGTCGCCCGCGCCCCAAGGAGAACTGGAACTTGCTGCTGCGCGGCGACGAGGCCCTGCTCGTGCCGTGGATGGCCGCGCCGACCGACTACTACGGGTTCGGCAAGATCCAGCCGCCGGCAGCCGAACGCTGCACGACAGGTAAGTTGCGAGTCGAGGCGTTGCCGGAGGGTGAAAGCGTCGCGACGCTCGAACTGCGCGAGGCCGCGATCGAGCGCGGCAAGCGCGGTGTGTTCACGCTGCAGTTCGCGGTGGGTAAGGAGCTGCTGCGCGTCGAGGTGACCGCGCCGCCGAAGAAGTAGATCCGCCGCGCTTGCACTACTCCATGCGCTCGACGTAGGCCTCGATGCGCGCGAGGAAATCCTGCGCCAGCGTCGGGCCTTCGAGCGTGCAGACGTGCTCGCCGTCCTCGAACACCGGCGAGCGCGGTGCTTCGCCCGTGCCGGGCAGCGAGATGCCGATGTGCGCCGCCTTGCTCTCGCCGGGACCGTTGACGACGCAGCCCATGACTGCGACCTGCAGCTCCGCGACGCGCGGTTTGGTCTGCTTCCACACCGGCATACGCTCGTGCAGGAACTTCTCGACCTCCTGCGACAGTACTTGGAAGTAGCTCGAAGTCGTGCGGCCGCAGCCCGGGCACGCGGTGACCTGCGGCAGGAACGGTCGGATGTCCATCGCCTGCAGGATCTGCTGCGCGGCGCGCACCTCGGCGGTGCGCGGGCCGCCGGGTTCGGGCGTCAGTGACACGCGGATGGTGTCGCCGATACCCTGCTGCAGCAGGATCGCGAGGCCGGCGCTCGAGCTCACGAGGCCCTTCATGCCCATGCCGGCCTCGGTCAGCCCGAGATGCAGCGCATGGTCGGTGCGATCCGCGAGCGCCTGGTAGACGCGCACGAGTTCCTGCACCTTACTGATCTTGCCGCTGAGGATGATCTTGTTGCGCGCGAGTCCGAGCTCCTCGGCGGCGGCGGCGGACCGCAGCGCGCTCTGCACCATGGCCTCGAGGAACACGCTCGACGCGTCGAGCGGCACCGAGGCCCTGGCGTTCTGCTCCATGAGGTCATCGAGCAGTTCCTGGTCGAGCGAACCAGCGTTGACGCCGATGCGCACCGGGCGATCGTGATCGATCGCGCACTGCACCATCGTGGCGAAGTTCTTGTCGTGATTGGCACCCTTGCCGACGTTGCCGGGGTTGATGCGATACTTCGCGAGTACGTCGGCGCAATCCGGGTACTTCCGTAGCAGGACGTGACCGTTGTAGTGGAAGTCGCCGATGAGCGGCACCTCGACACCGTCGTCGTGCAGTCGGCGTTGGATCTCGGGCACCGCCGCTGCAGCTTCCTGCGTGTTGACGGTGATGCGGACGACCTCGCTGCCGGCCTGGTGCAGCTCGCGCACCTGCTGGGCGGTGGCGGCGGCGTCCGCGGTGTCGGTGTTGGTCATCGACTGGACGACCACGGGGGCGCCGCCGCCGACCGTGACGTTGCCGACCGTGACGGCGACCGTTCGCTTGCGTTCGGGCAGGAACATGGGGCGAACACCATAGCGTCGTCGCCGTTCCGGACACCTGCTTCGGCGATTCTGGAGCAGAATCGGCCGAACTGGCCGCTTCAGCGACCCTGGCTCAGGAGTTGCAGGATTCGGCCCAGATGGTGCGCGTCATGTTCGGCGACGAAGACGCAGTGATCGATCTGCCGCATCGGCTGGTCGAGCCGCGGATGCCGCGATGCCTTGGCGAAGTCCGCGGCCGACAGCCCGTGCAGCCGATCGATCCAGGTGCCGCGCGC
The DNA here is from genome assembly GCA_024743115.1 of bacterium. Lineage (GTDB taxonomy): Bacteria > Planctomycetota > UBA1135 > UBA1135 > UBA2386 > JAGQRA01. The sequence goes on from JANSXC010000008.1 coordinate 212,313, forward strand.
TTTCGCGAACTCGGTGACGAGGTCCGAGATGTGGCGCTGGTTGTGATCCGCGTCGTGGCTCTTGCGGTTCTCGAGGTCAGCTGCGGCGAGCACTTCGTCCCCGGCGATCAGCTGCTCGGTCCGGGTGGCCCAGAGCGACTCGAGATCGAGCAGGTGGCCGACGTTCTCCTGGATCGACCACGCGTCGCCTGTTCGCGTGGTAGCCGCGTCCGCGTCCAGGTCCTTGCAGAACGCGTGGACCTGGAGCGGTGTCGCCATGAGTCGGGCCAGCACGTCGTGATGGTTCTCGGGCGCGAGCTGGAACTGAAACTTGCGTTCGAACCAGAGTTGGCGGGTCATCGCGCTATGGTGCCACGCCGCCCCTCCGATTCTCGAACGATGGCAAAGTCCCCTCGCCCCGATTGTCTCGATACGCCGGTCGGCGGCAGCGTGAAGTGACCGAGCCTTCTCCCGGATTGCTCGCCAACGGCCGCGGCAAGGTACTGCTGTTCTGCTGGCTCGGCTGGGTCTTCGACTTCTACGACCTGATCCTGTTCGCGTTCACGAAGCGCGCGGTCGCGGACGATCTCGGTCTCGATCTCGTGTCGGAGGTCGCATGGATCGAGGGGTGGTCCCTGTTCGCGACGGCGATCGGCGCGCTCGGAGCCGGTCGGATCGCGGACCGTATCGGGCGGCGGCAGGGCATGGTCGTGTCGATCGTGCTGTTCTCCGTCGGCGCGTTGCTCACGGGACTTGCGGGCGGCTATTGGTCGCTGTTCCTCGCGCGGTTCGTGACGGGGCTAGGTGTCGGCGGTGAATGGGGGATCGGGCACGCCGTCGTCGCCGAACACTGGTCGGGCCGCCAGCGTGACCGCGTGCACGGGCTGTTGCAGGCTGGCAGTCCGATCGCGATGGCGCTCGCCGCGAGCGTCGCGTGTTTCCTCGCGCCGTTGCCCGGCATCGGCTGGCGGAACGTGTTCCTCGCGTCGGCCGGACTCGCGGTGCTCGCGTTGTTCGGACGCGTCGCGATGCCGGGACCCGATCGTGCGGTCGAACGCGCGGCGCCGCAGCCGTTCGTTGCGCTGTTCGCGCCCGCACACCTGCGCGCGAGCCTCGTCCTGCTGCTGGTGATCACGTTGCACATGACCGGTTTCTGGTGCGTCTATGCGGAGCTGCCGCGCTACCTCATGGGCATGCACGGGGTCACGAAGAGCGACGTCGGCTTCTACCAGATCCAGGTCAACTCGGTGCACGTGTTCGCCGACGTCGCGTTCGGCTTCCTCGCGGCGCGCCTCGGTCGCATCCGGGTGTTCGTCGCGTTCTGCCTGGTGTTCGCGTTCGGTCATTGGCTCGTGCTCGGTGCACTCGACTCGATCACCGCGGACTTCTCGACGTTTGCTCTCGTCGTCACCGCGATGGGACTCGGCGCGGGCACCTGGTCGTGTTTCGGTGCGCTGTTCGGTTCGCACTATCCCGTGGCTCTGCGCGCGACGGCGGCGGCGTTCTTCTACGCCCTGGCGCGGGCCGCCCAGCTGCCGATCAAACCGCAGATCAGCGGCTGGATCGCAGCGAGTGATTCGTTCGCGCCTGCGCTCTGGGTCGGGATCGCGTGTGCGTTGCTCTCCGCCGTGCTGGTGCTGTTGTTGCCGCGCTCGCGGGACGCGACTACGCTCCCGCCGCCCTCAGAAGCTCGCCCATGAACACGAAACTCAAGCTGTTCGTCATGATGGTCCTCCAGTTCTTCATCTGGGGGGCGTGGCTGCCGCCACTCTTCGGCATCATGCCGGGGCTGAAGTTCACGGGAACGGAGCAGGCGCTGATCGGCAGCTGCTTCGCGATTGCATCAATCGTTGGCATCTTCTTCAGCAACCAGTGGGCGGATCGCACGTTCGCTGCCCAGCGCTTTCTCGCCGTGAGTCATCTGATCGGCGGACTCGCGCTCGTGGGGCTGTGGTTCACGACCGACTTCTGGTCGTTCTTCGCGCTCATGCTCGTGCACTCGTTGGTCTACGTGCCGACGATCTCGATCACGAACTCGATTGCGTTCGCCAACCTCACCGATCCCAAGAAGGAGTTCGGGATCGTGCGCATGGGGGGCACCGTCGGCTGGATCGCCGCGGCATGGCCGCTCTACTTCATCCTCGAGGGTCTCGACGGCGATGAGAAGCTCGCGGGGCAGCGCGCGGTGTTCCTGGCGGCCGGTATCGCCGCCCTGCTGCTCGCCGGCTTCAGCCTGACGTTGCCGCACACTCCGCCGAAGACCGATACGGACGGTGATGGCCGCCTCGCTTGGGCGAAGGCGGCGGCATTCCTCAAGAAGCCGTTCATCGCCGTGCTGTTTCTCGTCACGTTCATCGACGCGACGATCCACGCGGGCTACTTCGTGCTCTCGTATCCGTACCTCGAGGGGGTGGGCTTCGACCCCGGAAGCGTCATGCCCGTCATGAGCCTCGGGCAGATCGCGGAGGTCGCGACGATGGCCGTGCTCGGGCTCGCGCTCAAGCGCCTCGGCTGGCGCACCACGATGATCATTGGCGTGCTCGGCCACGCCGCGCGCTTCGCGGTGTTCGCGTATTGTCGCGACCACACGATCATCGTCGTCGCGCAGCTGCTGCACGGCGTGTGCTATGCGTTCTTCTTCGCGACGGTCTACATCTTCATCGACGTGTTCTTCCCGAAGGACGTGCGGACGAGCGCGCAGGGCCTCTTCAACCTGCTGATCCTCGGACTCGGCGATCTCGCGGCGAAGTGGATCTTCGTGCCGCTGTCCGAGCGCTACACCGACGCGGTGACGAAGAAGGTCGACTACGAGACGCTGTTCCTCTGGCCGACCGGCATGGCGATCGGTGCGGGCGTCCTCCTCGCGCTGCTGTTCCATCCTCCGAAGGTCGATGCGCCCGCCGACTAGGCGCTCCGAGGTTGCGGCATCGATGCTGCGAGGTCACTCGATCGCGTAGCCCGCATCGCTACGGCGCAGCTCCTGGCCGTTGACGATCGCGATTGCGCGCACGAGATCGAAGATCCGCGCCCGGGACGCGAAGATCGCGACGGGCTCGTCCTCGATCTGCGGCGCATCGACGATCAACCCCAGGCGGCCCACGAACGTCAGGAAATCGGGTGGCACCATGGCCGCGGAGTTGACCGCGATCGTCTCGTCGGGGGCCTTGGTCGGGACGAGCCGGCGGACGTTCCGATCCTCGTGTTGGATGTCGGCTCGGGTGACCGCGGCGATCGTGGCGAACAGGCCATCGCGCGTTGGCTCGAACAACGTGCTCACGACTTCCCCGGCGAGGCCCGGACTGACGGCGACGCTCTGCCCCGACGTTTTGGCCCACGAATCCAGCAGCTCGGTCGCCGGGCGCGGGGAGTAGTTGTTGGTGATGGCCGGAAGCGGCTTGCTCCCGGCGCGGGGCCGCACGGCGATCGTGCCACCGCAGCCGATCGATTCGAGGCCGATGGCGGCGGCGGCCGTCGCGAGCAGCGCGCGCCAGGGCACGTCCGCGACCTCGACGTCGAATCGGGTGTTCTCGGCGCTCGTGATCACCAGGTTGACGCCGGCCTCGGCGTGCAGCTTCTCACCGAGCGCGCCGATCGTCAGGTCCTGCGCCGAAAGCGTGATTCGGCCACGCTCGGGGGTCGGTGGGCGGGCGTCGGCATCGCCGTCGACCAGGACGACGTCGCCGAACTGTCGCACGCTGCCGCCGAACTCGTGCGCGATGCGGTCGATGGCTTCGGCCCAGCCGCAGCCCGCCAGGTCAACCCGCGATTCCCGCCCGAAACCACCGAACCGGGTATCGATCACGAGCCGCGCCTTGCTGCTCGATGCGATCGCGAGGAGGCGTTGTTCGGCGGCGAGCCTGCCGGGGTCTGCGATCACAGGAGCCCGCGCGCGCACGGCGGCGGTCGTGATCGTGATCGCGGCCGGCTTCGGGTCCTGGCGAGACGTCGGAGAGCTCGCGGATTGTCGGGTTTCGCGGTCGCCGGTGAGTGAGGCGATGGTGAACACGACCGCGAGACCGAGGACGATCGCCGCAGCCACGAGCACTCGGGGTGCTGCGCGCCGCGGCGGCGGCACGGACTCGCACGCCTGTCGGACGGCCGCAACGAGACCCGGTGGGGCGCCGCGGCCGCAGGCGGCCTCGAGGGCCGTGTCGAGTTCACGCGAGCGGACAGTGCGGAGGCGGATCGATTCGGTGTCATTCATCGCAGTCGTCTCGGAGGCCTTGACGGATGCAGAGGGCGAGCCAGCGGCGGGTGCGCGCGAGCAGCGTCTTCACGCCGTTGGGCGTGAGTCCGAGTGCCGTCGCGATGTGGGGGCGGCTGCGGCCCTGCCCATAGCTCAGCCGGACCGCAGCCGCCGCGCGGCCTTCGAGCCGGTCGACGCATTGGCGTGCGGTGGCGACGAGTTCGTCGCCCGTGCCGTGTTGGTCGCCCGCCGCGTTCGCACGTTCGAGCCATCGTCGCTCGGTCAGCGCGGCGATCGCGGCTTCGGCTCGGCGATCGCGGCGGCGGGTCTGGAGCCAGAGGTAGCGGGTGGTCCGCCGCAGGTAGGCCGCCAGGGCTGCCGGTGCGAGGTCCTGTTTGCCTTTGCGCCACGCCACGACGAACGCCTCCTGCGTCAGGTCGCTAGCGAGGTCGCGGTCGGCGCCCAGCGTGCGGGCGAAGCGGAACGTCGCGTCGATGTGACGAGCGATCGGATCCGCGGCGTCCGCCGCGGGTGGGGCAACCGTCGGCTCCGAGCGGCGGGCGCGACGCTCGAACTCGCCGGCATCGATCGAGAAGGCCTGCATGTCCGGGATACCTGCCGGTGCCGCCCCAGGGTATCCGGGATTCTCGGAAAACTCGGTCGGCGCCGGGCCTCAGCATATGCGGGCGCTTGCTGACGGGCAGGGGCCTCGATGGGTCAGCGGAGAGCGCGTTTGGCGCTCAGCAAGCGCCCGAGCGCGGCGTCGGAGAACTCTTCCTCGAGCAGGGCGTCGAGCCGCTGGCGCAGCGCGGCGCCGCCGCCAACGCGCTTCACCATTTGCGCCATCGGCTCGACGTGCCGGAACTCACCGTGCTGGGCGCGGATCATCTGCAGGGCGAGTTGTTCGACCCCGTCGGGATCGAACAACCCGGGATCGGCCTCGAAGCACTCCGCGCATTGCTGGCAGTTGCTCCGATCGCTGCCGGCGAGCAGCCAGGCGAGGCTCATGATGCATGGTGCGCTCCGGTCGTCGAGTCGAAGCCCGGCGCGATACGCCGCGCGCGCTTCCTGGAGTCGGTGCTCCTTGTCGTAGAGCAGTCCGAGACTGTGCCAGGTCGCCGAGGTCGGTTTGCGGGCGATGATGCCCTTGAGTAGTTCGATGCCCTCGTCGCGGCGGTCGAGCTGGTCGAGCGCCGCACCCTTGACGTGGAGCCAGCGAGTCGGTGCCGGCGCCGCGTTCGTCCGTTCGTGCAGCGCGATGGCTTGATCGATCGCCGCCAGTGCGGCAGCACCGTTCTTGGCCTGGATCTCGACGCGCGCGAGTTCGTAGAAGTAGCGCGGATTGGTCGCGTCGATCGCCACGACCTCGCGCCACGCGAGCGCGGCACCCTTCGCATCGTGGCGGCGGCGGCGCACGGTGCCGAGTTCGCGGCGCACACGCACGCAGCGTTGAAGTCGACGGCCGGCGGCGACGAGCTCCCGTTCCGCGAGTTCGTAGTCACGCGCGTCACCCGCCGCGATGCCGAGCATCGCGCCGGACAGCACGAGATCGGGCCGGTGTCCGAACGCATCGCGCAGCAGCGGCACCGCCGCGCCGGGGTTCTGCCGCCGCAGCTCGACGCCGCGCGCGAAGGCCTGCAGGAACGGGTCGTCGCCCGTCTCGCCCGTCGTCAGCCAGCGGGCGAGCGCCGGCTCGGCACCGGCGTCCAGTAAGATCGTGCCGGCGCGTTCGCGCCCTTGCCGGCCGTCATCGAGATAGGCGATCGTGGCCTCCTCGATCGCGGTCGCGAGGCGATCCGCCTGCGCGGCCTCGAGCGCCTGCATCGTCGCGATCGTCGCGATCCCGAGGACGACGACCGCTGCCGCGAGGAGAACGCCCCGCTTGTGCCACAGCCAGAACTCGCCGACGCGCTGATGTAGTGAGATCGTCGCGCGCTGCGGGCGTTCGCCCGCGAGCAGCGCTTCGAGCGCCGCCGCGAACTCCGACGCGCTCTGCCAGCGACTCGGCGGATTGTGGGCGAGCGCGCGGCGCAGCACGCGTTCCAATGCCGGCGAGACGCTCGGTTCGACCGCCCGGGCCGGGCGCGGCGGTGTCGCGCGCACGGCGCTGAGCACCTGCAGCGCGTCGCCGCCCTGATGTGGCGGCCGCAACGTGACGAGTTCGTAGAGGATCGCGGCGAGCCCGTAGACGTCGGACTGCTCGGTCGCGGCGCGGCCCAGGGCCTGTTCCGGCGCCATGTAGTTGGGTGTGCCGAGCACATCGCCGGTCTTCGTGAGCGTGTCGGCCTCCGGATCGAACGCGAGGCCGAAGTCGACGAGCACCGGGCTGCCGTCACCTCGGAGCAGCACGTTGCCGGGCTTGAGGTCGCGGTGCAGCAGGCCGCGCGAGTGGGCGACGGCGAGCGCGCGGGCGAGGCCCGCGACGAGTTCGATGGCCCGTCGTTCGCCGCGCCCGGCACCCGGCAGCTCGAGCAGGCTGGCCGCCGCGCCGGTGGAGCCAGCCACGCGGCGCTCGCGCGCTTGCTGCAGCGCGTCGGCGAGCGAGCCGCCGTCGACATGTTCCATCACGAGGAACACGTTGCCGTCGGCCTCACCGAAGGCCTCGACGCGCACGATGCCCGGATGGTCGATCGACTCGAGCACCGCGCCCTCGCGCCGCAAGCGTTCGATCGCGCGGGGCTGCAGGCGGACGTGCGGCAGCAGGCACTTGATGGCCACCTCGCGGCCGTCGTCGGCGCGCGCGGCGAAGACCTCGCCCGTACCGCCGCTGCCGAGCCGGGCTTCGATGCGGTAGGGCCCGAGGAACGGCGGCATGTCACCCGCGGGCAACAGCGCGGCGGTGCGTTCGAGCTCGACGAGCAATGGCTGCAACTGATCGTTCAGCTCCGGGTGCTGGGCCGCGAACCCGTGGGCGGTCAGCAGCTCACCGCGCTCCCGGCGCTCGACGAACTCCGCGAGCAGTTCCTCGAGTCGGTCGTCATCGCGCTCGGTCACGAACCTCCCGCGAGTAACGTCAGGCGTGCAATCGCCCGCGAATAGAGCTTGCGCACCGCGTCGTCCGACTTCTGCATCCGTTCGGCGGTCTCCTGGCTCGACAGGCCCTCGAACCGGCGCAGCTGGATCACGGCCCGCATGTCATCGGGCATCTGCGACAGCGCGTGCTCGATCTTCTCATAGCGGGGGTCGGAGTAGGTCGGTGCCTCGGGCTGCGCGAGGCCGTCCGCCTGGCTCGGCGTCAGTGGCGTCGTTCCGGCGCGCTTCTTGGCCTGCAGCGCGCGGGCCTGGTCGACGAGCTTGTGGCGCACGAGCTTGTGCAGGAAGCCGCGCAGGCCCCCGGACTGCCGGGCTTCGAATCGCGGCATGGCCTGGAACGCCGCGAGCGCCACGCTCTGCAGCACGTCCTCGCTCTGCAGCGACTCGCGCAGCTGCTTGCCCATTCCGAGTCGGACCGACAGCAGCATCTCGTCGCGATAGCGCCGGTAGAGATCTTCCCAGGCCCCGGTCTGACCGTCCTGCAGGCGGTTGACGAGATCGATCGTCTCGGTGCTGTCGGGCGGTTCGGGCAGGTTCACGGAGCTTCTCGACCGGCGAATGGCGTGCGGCGCACGGGGCAGGGTGAGCATACCTGACTACCGTGGGCCGGCCGGAGCACCGGAACGGAATCCCCGGAATCCGTCGTCGGGGGCCCGCGCCGGCGAACTCGCCGCGCGGGGCGCGTCGCGGCTACCCGTAGTAGCGGCCGAAGCGGTTCTTCAGGAACGCTTCGTAGTCGACGCTCTCCATGCGCAGGAATCCGCTGTCCGGCAGCTTGCCATCGTGCAGCAGGTCGACGATCGCGGTTACCCCGGCAGCCGTCGTGATCTGGATGCCGCTCCAGTTCTCGCCGTCGATCTCCTGGTGGTAGATCGTCTTGGCGTAGGTGCGCTCCGTCAGCCGGCCGTGGTACTGCCCGGTCGCGCTCACGTAGATCACGATCTGATCCTGGAACGTCGCCGGCAGCGCGCGCTCGAAGATGCCGCGCAGCTCGTCCTGGTGATCCTGCATCTGCAGATCGTGCAGCAGCAGCTTGAGCAGCTCGCAGTGGCCCGGGTAGCGGATCGTCTTGTAGTTGACGTTCTTGACGCGGTCCTTGAGGGTGATCGCGAGCGTGCCGAGGCCGCCGGACGTGTTGAACGCCTCGTACTCGACGCCGTCGATCGTGATGCGCTCGAGCTGCTCGAGCGGCGGCACCGTCGTGAGCTCACCGTTCTCGACCGACTCACACGGGTTGCAGTACTCGTTGATCAGGCCCTCGGTGCTCCACGTCAGGTTGTACTTCATGCGGTTGCTCGGGAACCGCGGCAGCGCGCCGACGCGCAGGTGCAGGTCGGTGACGTCCGTCATCGACTTCATCAGGTGATTGGCGACGACCGTGATGAAGCCCGGCGCGAGGCCACACTGCGGCGCGAACAACGTCGAACTGCCCGCGGCGAGGTCCTTGACCTGCTGCGTGACCGCGACGTCCTCGGTGAGATCGAAGTAGTGCACGCCGTGCTCCTTGGCGCGCTGCGCGATCAGCGGGTTGCAGTGGAACGGCGCGCAGCTGATCACGGCCCAGGCGTCCTTGAGGATGCCGTCGAGGCTGCCCTTGTCGTCGAAGTCGACGACGTGGCCCGTGACCGCCTCGTACTTCTCGTCGAGCGGCTTCACCGCGCCCTCGGCCACGTCGCCGATGTGCACGAGATAGTCTCCGCTCTTGGCCATGAGGTGGCAGACCATGCGGCCGATCTTGCCGGCGCCGAGAATGACGAGTTGCTTCATATGGAGTGGCTGGGGTTGGCTTGAACCAGGGCTGGGTAACGCGCTGGATCGAGGCTGTGGGCGCCCCGGATCGAGGACGGTGGGGCAGTTCGAGGGCGAAGCATTGTCTGGCTCCCCTGGACCGGTTCAACCCCGGTCACGGCTCTTTTGCGACTGGCTCGGGATCCCGACCTCGTAGCTTGGGTGCCATGGGGCGTTCCTCCGATTCGCCGCGGCTGCCGGCGCAGCGTTACCGACCGCGAGAGTTCGGGTTCGACGGCGTCGTCGCGTGCGAGCCGCTGCGGATCAAGCTCTACACGATCGGGTTCGACTCCGGCAGCGTCACGCCCGGCCTGGTGCAGGCTGCCCGCCATGCGGTGGAATCGATCTTGCCCGTGGCCGCCGCTGCGGTCGGCGACCATCACGGCCTCGGCTACGCGATCCTGCATGCCGGCGAGCACGCGAACTGGCTGCTGCTCGACTGGTGGGCACACGACGAGATCGGTTGCCAGCGCATGCTGCGGGGCGAGCGCGGTACAGCCGTGTTCGAGCCGGTGATGGAGCCCTACCAGGCGTGCGTCTGGGAACACGTCGTCATCGCGCACGAGTACGGCGCGTGGCGCCGCGCGATGCTCGAGCGGGAGCCGGATGCCGAGGCGTACCTCGCCGACGTGCTGGCGGCGGGGTTCTACTGAAGGTGGCAGCGTCGCGGATGGTTACTCAAGCCGGGTTGGGCTGGCTTGCAGGCGGGGGGCTGCTGCTTGCGGTTGCGACCTTGGTGGCGATTCCTGCGTTCCGAGCGAGCGAGGAAGAGAATGTAACTCCCGTGCTTCTCACGTTGGAGGGTGTTGACCTCGAGTTGTTAGGCGTCGACGCCTTGGTCGAGCTGCTGCATACGATTGGGCAGTCGCAAGGCAGGCCCATGGCGCAGGACATTCGCTCGGGCATGGCCGCGATGCGGATTCTTGGTGAGCTTCGACGTCGGCCGCGAGCACAGGTCTGCGACGAGTTGCTCGATCTCATGCGGGATACCGGTTTCGTCGCGCAGCAGGAGGCGGCTGGAACGTTGCGGCTCCTGCTGGTGCCCCTGGGCCCGGGCGCCGAGGTGCCCCTTGCTGGGGTCGAACTCAAACGCATCGAGGCGCGACTTTTGGCCGAACTGGCTGGCTCGGACGAGGTGCGGCGGGCGCGTGTCCTCCATGTGCTGTCGGGGCTCTGGGTCACCAACCCACCGAGTGAACTGGGGCCCGAGGCTCGCGAAGCGCTGCTCGGAGCGCTTCGCGCGGGGTCGGAGGCGGGGAGGCGGCTCGCTGCTCAGGTCGCGTGGCAGCTGCCCTCTTGCTTCGAGAGCGATCGGGATGCGTTCGTGGCGGCTCTGGATGGTGGGCCGGTGGATGCGGCGTCGGACGACCTCCGGATCGCTATTGCGGCGATGGGACATGGCCTCGCGGGCATCGAAGACCGGCTGCAGAGTTGGCTGTCGGATGAGACGGTGCGAGAACGGTCGCGCATCGTGGCTGTTCTCGCTCGTTGGCCGCGGCTGCCCACTGCCCTGGATCGGCCGTTGTGGAAACTGATCGACGCGGGCGGCATCGACGGAGCCGTCGCACTCGAAGTCCTGACGGAACACGCGAAGACGCCCGAGGCCTGTGAGCGCCTGCTGGTCCGACAGCTCGACCTGCTGGAGCGCGCGACAGCGGATCGGCTGGTGTTATCGATGCGCCCCGTCGGCCGCATCGCAGCCATAGCTTACGCGACGGCTGGTGGCAGATCCGCGGCGAGTTGGGTTCGTGCGATGATGACGAACGAAGATCCCGACGTCATGCGTGCTGCAGCGATTGCCAATACCCGGATCGCAATCGGGCGGCGGGACCGAGAGTTGGTCGAGCGGTGGTTGCCGCACTGGCAGGCAGGCCTCACGGACTGCGCCAGAAAACTGCCGGAGTCGATTGCGCAGTTCGAAGCCGCTTTCGACGAGCATCAGATCGCGTCGATCGTCGAGCTGTTCGTTGAAGCCGCTGGGTGGCCCGAGATCGAGCCGGAGCTCGGCGTGGTGCGGCAGATTCTACAGCGCTGTCGGTCTCACCGGAATCCGCGGTGGCGTACCTGGAGCGAGCGGCTGTTCGCACGGTTGAACTGACGCAGCGGTGTCGATCGGGCGCGATTCCTGCGCTTGCGTGCCGGTAACCCGTCAATCTCCCGGCCTGCTTCGGCTAACGTCGACCCGCCATGACCTCGAGCTCGTCAGCCCCGGACGGTGATTCCCGCGAGCAGGCCGGTCACCACATCGGGCGCTACAAGCTGCTGCAGGAGATCGGTGAAGGCGGCATGGGGTCGGTCTGGATGGCCGAGCAGCAGGAGCCCGTGAAGCGCAAGGTCGCGCTCAAGATCATCAAGCTGGGAATGGACACCAAGGAGGTGGTCGCGCGGTTCGAGGCGGAGCGGCAGGCGCTCGCGCTCATGGATCATGCGCACATCGCCAAGGTGCTCGACGGTGGCGCGACGGAGCGGGGGCGGCCGTTCTTTGTCATGGAACTCGTGCGCGGCGTGCCGATCACGGACTACTGCGAGCAGCATCGACTGGATACCGCGGCGCGGCTCGAGCTGTTCGCCAAGGTGTGCGATGCGATCCAGCATGCGCACCACAAGGGCATCATTCATCGTGACGTCAAGCCGACCAACGTGATGGTCACGCTGCACGATGGCGTTCCGGTGCCGAAGGTCATCGACTTCGGCATCGCCAAGGCGACGAATGCAGAGCTGACGCAGAAGACGCTGTTCACGCGCTACCAGCAGATGGTCGGCACGCCGGACTACATGGCGCCGGAGCAGGCCGAGATGTCCGGGCTCGATGTCGACACGCGGGCCGACGTCTATTCGCTCGGCGTGCTGCTCTACGAGCTGCTGACGGGGTCGACGCCGTTCAACGCGGAGCGCGTGCTCGCGAAGGGCTACTCCGAGCTGTTGCGGACGATCCGTGAGGACATCCCCGCGCGGCCGTCGACCCGCATTCGCACGGGCCCGCGGCTGCGCGCCGAGCTCGACTGGGTCGTGATGCGCGCGCTCGAGAAGGATCGGTCGCAGCGTTACGAGACGGCCGCTGGGCTCGGCGACGATGTGCGGCGTTACCTGCGCGGCGCGCCGGTGCACGCCGTGCCACCCAGCCTGTTCTACCGCCTCCGAACGTTCACCCGGCGCAATCGCTCGGCGCTCGGAGTCGCGGCGCTCGTCCTCGTGCTCGGGGGCGGGTTCGGGTGGTCGAGTCTCTCGGCGGCGCAGGCGGAGGTCCGGCGGGTTGCGGACCGCAGTCAGCGCGCGGTCGCGGCACTCGACGTCGCCGAGTTCGCGCTCGAGGCGGCGATCGATGCCCCGATTTCGCGCGCGACGGAGTGGGTCGCGGCGAGTACCGCGTTCGAACGCGTCGCCGACCTGCGAGCCGAAGGCGAGATCGATGCCGCGGTCGCGGCGCGAGCCGAGCGCTTTGCCGAGGGCTACTCGAGCGCGCGTGACGAACGCGACCTGGCACTGCGGGTCGAGGACGTCTTGATCCACAACGCGGCGCACCCTGACCTCGAGAGCTGGACGCGGATGGAGCGCGAGTTGGCCGCGGTCATGAAGTCGCACGGTGTCGACGTCGATGAGGACGAACCACCGGTCGTGGCGCAGAAGATTCGTGGGCACCGGTTCGCGCGCCGGCTCGTCGATGTGTTCGAGCTTTGGATCGCGACGCGCGGCAACCTCGGATCGATGGGCGGGCCGAAGGCGACGCGGGCGACGATGCAGCCGTGGGCCGATGCGATCTTTGCCGCCGACAGCGATCCGTTGCGCACCGGTATCCGGCGCTCGATCTACTCGGGCAAGCCACCGACGCGTGCCAGCGTCGCGGCGCTGTTGCAGGGTGTCGATGTCGAGGCGCTCGACGCGCGAACGTGCTCGTGGCTCGCGATGATGCACACCGGGTCGGGTGCACCGGAGCTCGCGGACGCACTGATCCGCGGCGCGTTGCGGCGCTTCCCCGACAACGTGATGTTGAACTTCGACTACGGCCTCGGCCTGTCGTTCCAGAACCGGCCGCAGGAGGCGATCCGCTACTTCGCCCGCGCGCTCACGGTGCGCCCGGGGGCCGCCGGGATCTGGCGCATGATGGGTGGCCAGCTCGCGAAGGTCGGCGAACTGGACAACGCGCGCGAGGCCTACGCGGAGGCGTGCCGTCACGAGGACGACTACGCGCCGACGTGGATCGACTACGGTGACGTGCTGCTGCGGCTGGAGCGTTGGAACGAAGCCGTTGCGGCGGGGCGCCGGGCCGTTCGGGCACAGTCGGATCTGCCCGGTGGTCACGCGATCATCGGCCGCGCGCTCATGGGACTCGGCGAGCCTGCGCAGGCCCTGCCCGAGCTCGAAGAGTGCGAACGCTGCGCGGCCAGGGATCCACGCTTCCGCGAGCCGATCGGTGAGTGGCTCGCCGCGTGCCGCGCCGCAATGAACGGGAAGTGACGGGATGAGTGCACTGCACCTGTTCATTCTCTGCCCGCCGTACTCGGGATCGACGCTGCTCTGGAACCTGGTGTCGACGTCGGACGCGGTGTCCTCGTTGCCGAGCGAAGGCCAGTTCCTGCCCGAGGTTCGCGACGAAATGCGGCGCGAGCCGTGGAACCGTGAGGTCCGGCTGTCGTGGCCGCGCATCAAGGCCGTTTGGGACGAGCACTGGGACCACGACAAGGCCGTGCTCGTCGAGAAGAGTCCGCCGAACCTGCTCCGCGCCGCAGAGATCGCCGAGCACTTCGCGCCGGTCCGGTTCCTCGTGATGGTGCGTGATCCCTACGCGCACGTCGAAGGCCTGATGCGCCGCAACGAGTGGGAGCTCGGCTTCGCGGCGCACTTCTCACGAGAGTGTTTGCGGCAGCAGATGGCGAACGCCGAGCAGTTCGACTGCGCGTTGCGGCTGACCTATGAAGAACTCGTGCTCGATCCCGGCGCTGTGACGCGGCGAATTGCCGAGTTCTTGCCCGAGCTCGGTGCGCTCGATCCCCAGCAGCGCTTCAAGATCCACGCGGTGGACGGAGTCGTCGAGCGCGGCATCGTCGATCTCAATGCGCAGAAGATCGCCAAACTGTCGAGCGCGCAGCTCGATGCGATCACGGCGACGTTGCGGCAGGACGACGAGGCGATGAACTACTGGGGCTATGAGTATCGCGCCGCGGGAGGCACGAAGTGACGGTGGGGGCGACGCCGCGGATCGCGCCCGACCGGTTGCGGCCGGGGCCCTTGTGGTGGCTGCTCGCGTTGCCGGCGATCGGCGTCGCCGGCTACGCGATCCTGCTGCAGGACGCCCGCCGGCTGCGGGACACCGTGCCGGGTCTGCCGTGGCTCGACGAGGTGCACTTCGTGCTCGGTGGCGTGGCCTTGCTCGTCGGCGTGTTCGCGTTCCGTCGCGACGTGCTCGTGCGACGGCCAAAGGTCCACAAGAAGCTCGGCATGGCCTACTGCGCGTCGATCCTCGGCAGCGGCCTCGCCGGCCTCGCGATGGCGGTGTTCTCGGACGGCGGCATCACGACGCATCTCGGGTTCGGTGCGCTTGCGCTGATCTGGCTCGTGACGACGCTGCTCGGGTTGCGCGCGATCAAGCGTTCCGACATCGTCACGCACCGCAAGTGGATGGTCCGCAGCTATGCCGCGTGTTATGCGGCCGTTACGTTGCGGGTCGAACTGCCGCTGTACGCGTGGTGGTTTGGCGACTTCGGGCCGGCCTATCAGCTCGTGTCGTGGACGTGCTGGGTGTTGAACCTCGCGTTCGCCGAGTGGTGGTTGCGGCGAACGACGGTGGCGGGCGTGTGGCGGCGGGGTCGGTAGAATCAGCGGCGGCAGCAACCAGTGTCTAACAGACGTGCTCTCGTGCTCGGCCCGTGGCGATTCGCCGCGATCTTCGCGTGTCTCGTACTGGCACCATTCTGCCTCTGGGGCTTCCATGCCGCGAACTACGGCGAGGTGCCGTGGGAGCGCTTTGCTGACGTCATCGGGCCGCCGACGCCCCGGACTGGTTCGGCGCCGCCCTACCTCGAATGGGACGTACGCCTGATGATCGCTACGGCGGCGGTCGGCGGTCTGGCCACGCTCTATCTCGCCGTGGAGCTGTGGCTCGAGGTTCGCTGGAACCGCCGTCGTGCGCTGGGGAATAGTGCGCCCCGAGTCGACTGAGTTACGCTGCCGCGGCCATGTCAGGTGAAGCCGAGAAACTGCTCTCCGAGATCCGTGATTGCTGCGTCGAGATGCTCGCGCTCACGAAAGCCGAAGCCGCGAAGCAGGCGGAGGTGCGAGAACAGTATGCGGACGCGGTCGCCATGCAGCGGCGCTACATACGGGTTGTATTCGCGGTCGTCTTCGTGGTCGTCCTCGCTGGCGCTGCCGTCGTGGCCTACGTCCTCTGACGCCGGCAGCCGCCGAGCTATTGCGGGCTACTCAGGCCGGCGGCCGACGACGATGCTGATCCAGGCCTCGTCCGAGTCGCCACGGGTGCGGCGGCGGAAGACGCCGTTGCCCTCCCCGGTGTCGTGGTCGGTGCCTTCCCACAGCACGTGCACGTCCTCGAAGCCGGCGTCCTCGAACAGCTCCCGGATCTCCGCGAGCGTCCAGAGTCGCCAGTCGTAGACGAATGCATTGTGCATGCGCGTGCCGTCCGGGAACTCGAAGTGGATCGCGCACGTGATCTCGTGGCTGATCGGGTCGTAGACGCGCTGCTCCCACTCGTAGACGAAGCCCTTGTGCCGCACGCGGTCGGTTTTTTCCTGCAGCACGTCGGGGCCGCCCCAGGCATCCATGAAGAAGACGCCGCCCGGCTTCAGGGATCGGAACGCGTTCTTGATGTAGGCGCCGAGGTCGCGGCGCTTCTTGAACACCGAGTAGCTGAAGTTGAGCGCGTTGATCGCGTCACACTTGGGGGCGCGCACGTCGAGCACGTTCTTGTTGAGCAGCTTGAGCCGCGTCTTCTGCTCCGCGTTCAGCAGCTTGTTGACGTTGTGCTCGATGCCCCAGTCGAGCGTCGGCTGGTCGAGGTCGACGCCGATCGCAATGTTGTCGGGGTGCTGCAGGACGTGGTGGCACGACAGCACGGCGGTGCCGCAGAAGTCCTCGCGGAACACGCGCAGGTCGCGGCCCGTGTACTTCTTGAAGCGCCGCGTGTAGAACTGGGCGTCGTCGGCGGGTGCCTGCACCGACTTCTGGTAGAGCACGTGCCTGTCGGCCGTGCGGGCCGTGAGCTTCTTGGACTTTCTGGCGGGGCTACGAGCGACCATGGCGCCCTTGTTAGCGGAAGTTCGGCCGAGACTCCACCACACAGTGCGCGGAGCCGCGGCGCCGCGGGTGGGTGCGCATCGATGAACGGTCGATGCCCCAGGGGCCGAAGTCCGCATCGAGCGGCAAGAGCAGCACGGTGTCGGCGTCGGGTTCGTGCTGGCGTGGCGGTTCGAAGTCCCTGGTGTACCGCACGACCTTGCTGATGCGGACGTCGTCGACCTTGCCGTCGAAGAAGGACGTCGGGCGGCCGCCGCCGTCGGGATCGGCGCCGACGAAGAGCGGTAGCGAGTTGCGCGTCCGCTTGCCTTGTCCTGCGCCTTTCGCGGTCAGCTTGCCGTCGACGTAGAGCCGAAGCTCCTGACCGTCGAACACGCCTGCGAGGTGATGCCACTGGCCTGGCTTCAGCATGCCCTCCTCGCCGGATGCGGACGCGTAGCGACCCGCGAGATGAACGGAGAAGTCGGGGCGGCCGTCGCTGCAAAACAGCGCGAACTCGCTGCGCTGCGTCTTCGCCAACACGGCGCGACGGCCCTGGTAGCCGTCACCGCGGAGCCAGAGCTCGACCGTGAACGGGCCGTCCGGCAGCTGCAGGGCCTCGGAGCTGATCGCCAGGCAGTCGCCGCGGCCGTCGAGCGTCAGGACGCCGGCTTCGGATGCGGCCTGCCGACCGAGCTCGGCCGGAGCCGGTAGCTCGAGTACGTGATCGCGGTGGGGCACGCCAATACGGCGCGTTTGCGCAAGGTAGTCGCAGCGGGTCTGCAGGCGCGGCAGCGTGAACACCACGGGCGCGCTCGCCGGTACGGTCGAGTCGACGAAGCGCCGCACCGCGAACGTCGTCTGCCCCTTGTCGTGGGGCGCGATCACGAGGTGCTGATGATCGGGGCCGAACTGCCAGCTTGGCTCGGCCTGCGGGATGATCTCGAGCTCGATGGGGCGCGCGGTCGGGTTGTCGTACTCGAGCGTGACGATCGCGTCGACGGAGCCGTCGAGCCGGACCGCGGCGCCGGTACCGCTCGCGACGCACTTCGTGACCGTGGGGCGCAGGCCCCCGTTGAGTCGGGCGATGTCGTTGCTGACGTCGCCGGTGATCTCCTGGGGATCGATGACCGTCCCGACCGGAAGGGCTGCGACCTTGAAGCCCTCGGGGCGCACGGTCACGACGTGATACTGATGCAGGTAGCCGCCCTGTGGTGCCTCCATCGACAGGTGGCCACCGACCGTCGCGAGGGCGTAGTACTCGATGCCGTCGACCTTGCCATCGAAGCGCATGCGGTGGATGTGGCCGGCGAAAACCGCGGACACGTTGCCGTTGTCCTTGAGCAGTGTGTGCACCCGGTCCCAGTCATTGCCGTATTGGGGCAGCCAGCGCGGGTGGTGCATGAACACGAACACGTGGCGCGCCTGCTTCGCCTTCTTCAGGATGTCCGCAAGCCAGGTGAACTGCGCTTCGCTCATGCGCTGGCACTCGGGCTTGTGGAAGTTCTTCTCGCCGGTCTTCGGGTTGCCTTCGTCGGTGTAGAGCGCGAGGAACCAGCAGTCCTTGTGCTGCACCGCGTACCAGAGGGGGCCGAACTCCGCCTCGTAGTTCTTCTCGTGCTGGCCCGCGGGGCGACCTGGGCCGCGCCAGTAGATGTCGTGATTGCCGGCGACCGGGAACCACGGCATGTGCAGCTCGGCCATCGACGACTTGAACTCGTCGGCCTGCGCCATCCACTCCTTCTGGCCGTTGTAGCCCTGGATCAGATCGCCGACCGTGAATACGAGATCCGGATCCAGCAGGTTGGTGTCCACGACCGCCTGCCGCAGAACCTCGATGCCCTCGGCCGGGCCACCGGTGCGATCGCCGTAGACGATGAATCCGAACGCGTCGTCTTCCTTGGGCAGCTTCAGCAGCTGTTTGCCCGTCGGACGGTCGGTGTGGATGCGGGGGGAGCCGGATTGGGCGAGGAGGGGGCCCGGAACGATGGCGGCGAGTCCCGCGAGGACGGCGACGGCGAGCGGCAGTCGAGTCATGCCCGCGAGTATGACGGGGCGCGGCGAAGATCCGATCAGGATCCGTGGTAGCGTTCGTCCCATGACCGCACCGCCGCGATCCGAACCGCTGCCCGACGGCGCGATTCGGGTCGGGCTGGTCGGCGCCGGGCGGCGGCGCAACGGGCTTGGGCCGTTCCTCGCGCGACACGCCGAAGCCGCCGGGATGCGGGTTGTTGGCGTCGCGGGGCGGGATCTCGAGGGTGCGGAACGCGGGGCGACCGCGGTCGCGGCCGAGATCGGCCGGCGGCCGGATGCTTTTGCGTCGGCGGAGTCCCTCGCGCGGGCCGTCGACCTGCTCGTCGTCAGTTCGCCCGCGGCGGCGCATGTCGAGGGACTCGAAGCAGCGCTCATGGCGGGGGTCGCGTGCCTGTGCGAAAAGCCGTTCGTGCTGCCCGGAGAGACGGCCCGCGGCCTCGAACTCGTCGACGCGTTCGCCGCCGCCGGGCTGCCGCTGTTCGAGAACTGCCAATGGCCGTTCGTGCTGCCGACCGTCGAACGGCTCGCACCCGGCGCCGTCGCGACCGCGCCGCGAGCCCTCGCCATGGGGCTCTGCCCGGCCGCAGGCGGTCGCGCGATGATTCTGGATTCGCTGTCGCACGTCCTCAGCCTGGCCCAGGCGCTGGCCCCGATCGACCCCGACGGGCAGGTCACGAACGTGCGCGAGTCCGACCCGCGTAGCGCGGCCGTCAACAACGAGCTGAGGTTCGAACTGCCGTTGCTGTCGGGGGCAGGGGCGGAGCGGCGGCTCGCCGTGGAGTTGCAGCTCGAGCGTCGCGACGAGCAGCCGCGGCCGGCCTGGCTCGCGATCGACGGCGTTCGGTTCGACCGTCGGATCGGGGCCGGCTATTCGCAGTCGCTCAGAACGAACGACGATCGCGAGGAAGCGATGCCTGACCCGCTCGGTGCGCTGGTGTATCGTGTCGCCGCTCGTTCGACCCCGGCGGTTGCCTCTCCCGCCGATCCGACCCCTCACAACCGTGGCGCCCGCGCCCATCGATCCGGCCTTGACGACCCCATCGGCATCTCCGCAATCCGAACGCGACTCCGCAGTTTCGCCGGCGTCCTCGCAGGGCTCGGTCGCGAGCTACCATGACTTCGCCGGCAAGCTCCAGCAGCCGAAGCTCTGGCCCTACGTCGTCGACTACGTGAAGTGGCAGCGCGCGCTGCGCGCCGCGCAGGCCAAGGGTGAGCCGCTGCCGGCAATGCCCGATCTCGCGCCGGTGTCGATCAATCTCGATCTCACGACCGCGTGCAACTACGCGTGTGACCACTGCATCGACTGGGACATCCTCAACAGCAAGGTGCGCCACGACGACGAGCAGTTGCGTGAGTCGTTGCGTCAGATGCGTGATCGCGGCCTGCGCAGCGTGATCCTGATCGGCGGAGGCGAGCCGACGCTCTATCCCGGCTTCGCGGACATGGTCGCGTTCTTGAAGGAGCTCGAGTTGCAGGTCGCCGTCGTTAGCAACGGCAGTCGCAACGATCGCGTGTTGAAGGCTGCGTCGCACTTCACCAAGGGCGACTGGGTGCGGCTGTCGCTCGACGCGGCGAGCGACGACGTGTTCCGCCGCATGCACAATCCGAGCAAGAAGACGCTCTCGCTCGACGAGATCTGCGGTTGGATCCCACAGATCAAGGCCGTGAACCCGGATCTCACGCTCGGCTTCTCGTTCGTCATCACGTGGCAGGGCGGCAGTCGCGGCGACGTCAAGGTCGTCGAGAACATCCACGAGATGGTCGCGGCCGCCGATCGCGCGCGACTTGCGGGGTTCGACTACATCTCGTTCAAGCCGTTCCTCGAACGCCAGGAAGACGGCGCCGAGGTCATGGACCCGCAGAAGACCGCGGTCGAACTCGAGGCCGTGATCGCGCGCATCCAGGCGGCGGTCGGTGAAGCGCGGGGCCGTGCCGCGGCTGCGGGTTCGGACTTCAAGGTGCTCGAGAGCACCAACCTGCGCGTGCTCACTGCGGGCAACTGGCGCGACTATACGAACCAGCCGCGCACGTGTCACATGCAGCTGCTGCGGCAGGTCGTCACGCCGCTCGGCACGTTCAACTGCCCGGCGCATCGCGGAGTCGACAAGGCGCTCGTCGGTGGCCAGAGCCTCTGGGCGGACGCGGCTGCGGCCAAGGGCGAGACGGCGCGGATGCTCGATGGCTTCGACGCTTCCCGCGAGTGCTCACAGGTGACCTGCCTGTATCACGGCACGAACTGGTGGCTGGAGTCCCTGATCGACGCTTCGGCGCCCTTGCCGGTGGCGGCGCCCGGTGCCGAGCGCGATGATACGTTCCTCTAAGGCCGTCGATCGCGCGGATCCGGCCCGTGCGATGGCTTCGTGGTGACCGCCTGCGAGCCGTGGACTATGGCGTGCGATCGTGTCTCCGAACTGCTCCTGAATGAACCGATTCCAAGTCGCCATCCTGTTCGTAACTGGCTCCCTTGCCTTTGGTTGCTCCAGCGGCAGCACCAGCCCGGACGTCATCATCGACCCGCCGATCGTGGCGATCGTCGAGCGGCTCCCGGCCCCGGGTGCGACGGTTGCCCCGACCGCAGATGTCGTGGTGCGCTTTGCCGAGCCGATCGTGACCGGGGCATTGGCCGGAGACGTGCTCGTCGTTGCCGACGGCAGCGGCGCGCTGCCCGGCGCGGTGTCCTACGACGATGCGACGCGTGAGCTGCGCTGGCGGCCTGTGCGGGAGCTGCCACGCGGGGCACTGCTCGCGGTGACGCTGTCGTCGCTTGCCGCGACCAACGGTGGGGTCGTGCCGCCGACGGGCTGGAACTATCACGTCGAGGCGGGGCTGGCGCAGCCCGCGATCGAACTCGCGGCGTCGGTGAACCCGAGGACCAGCGCCAACGATCCCGGCCTGTTCGTCAGCATGTACCCGAACGGGGATGCGCAGATCGCAGTCGAGGACCGATCCTGGCGGCTGTCGCGTTCCAGCACGACGCTCGGGGCCGAGTTCATCCCGGGCGGAACCGTCCGGGGCCTGCATGTCGACGCCGCGAGCAACGTCGCCGCGCTGATGGTCGACGGCGCTGCCACCAACACGCCGATCAATGTCGCGCGGCGGACCGGCAATGGCACGTGGACGCCGGAGTTGGTCGCTTCGACGGGGCCGGGCACGCCGTACCGCGCCCGGCTCACGGGCACGGACAACGGTGACTACCTGGTGCACCTGACGACCCGGCTGGTGGCGCCGACGCGTTTCGTCGACGAGCTACACACGACACGCGGTGGTCCGCCCAGCTGGACGTCGTTGCCGGTGCCTGCGCGCGCGAGCTGGAACACGCTGCTCGCGACGATCGACGGCAGCGGCACCGTCAGCACGCTGCATACGGAGACCGGCGGCGACTTCGTGATCGCGCAGCGTTACGACCCGGCCTCGGCCACGCCGACGATCTACACCGTCGGGAGCGGTGCGTTTCTCAGCGCCATCGGACTCGGTGTCAGCGTCGATGGGCGGGCGCGGGTCGTCTACCTGGATCCGTTGCGCGGAGTGCTGCAGCGTCGGGCTCCGGCGGGCGAGCGATTCGCCGACGAGACCAACGTTGCGGTGTCGCTGACGTCGGGCGCCCCCTGGTATGCGTCCGCTACCGGCGCCGTTCTGACAGTGGTCCAGGGGCGCATCTTCCGCTCGGAGGCGAACTCGGATGACTGGGTCGAAGCGCCCAACCGGTTGCCCACCCCGCGCGCCGTTGCGATGTCCCCGCGCGGCGAGGCGGCGATCGTGTACTACGAAGGTCCCGATCGCTGGATGCTCGTGCGCTGGCGCGCCGGTGAACCGATGGATCCACCGATCGTGCTCGCCTTCCGCAGCGCGTCGTTCAATGCGGTCCGGGATGCCGCGGTCGGGATCGATGCTTCGGGCCGGGTCGTCGTGGCGATCGTGCCGGACGCGGGGGCCGAGTTGCTCGCCGTGCGGGTGGACTAGTGAGCGATCGCATGTGACCGCAGATCGCACCGCAGCCTAGAACTCACCGTCGCGCACGTACGGGTAACTCCACAGGATTACCTGCAGCAACACGGACTTGATCCAGGCCTGGTGCATGCGATCGACCTGTGCTGCGTCGTGATCACCCTTCTCCAGGAAGGGTTTGAGGGTCGCGGTGATCGGGTAGACGAGTGCGACCAGGTAGCGGAGGTGGATGATCGGCTGCGATTGCACGTTGTCCGTGCGGTTCTTCTTGGTGGTGTGGTGCCGCAGGCCGATCTCGTGCTGGTAGTCGAGCCAGCTCTGGTCGTAATTGCCGGCCGCGGTGTCGAGGATCCAGCGCCCGAAGCGCTTGCGAACGGCGGCCAGGTAGTCGCCATCCGGTACGCCTCGCGGGACGTTCTCGAAGTACTTCAAGAGGTGAGGGGTCGAGCCGACGAAGCCGTACCAGACGTCCAGGATCGCTTCGACCTGCGGTTCGAGAATCGGTCGCGACATGCGCAGCGCGGTGAGGTCGTCGTCCGTTAGCAGCACGGATTGCTTCAGGAGTTCGAACTCGGCCAGGGTGATGGGGGAGTGGGGGAGTTGGGAGCTGCCGTAGGCGTATCCGGGGATCGTGGTCATCTGGCGGTTGCGATTGGGGCTGCTGGGGGTTTCGGGGGTGCGGCAACTCGCGAGTGCGAGTGCTGCGAGGATCACGGTCGTTCTTTGTCTTGTCATATAGGACTCCAAAATGAAGAGGGTGAAGGAGAGGTGATGGGGGCGGGTGGGGCGGGGCTAACGCGCTTGACCTAGCCGACTACGCGGAAGGCGCGGGCCACGGCGCCGAGTTGTTTGCTCGGCGCGCGATCGTGGTCGGCGCAGTCGGTCCGCAACTGGGAATCGCCGATGGCGGCCTGCAGGAGGCCGCAGTAGTGCGGTCGGCGAGAGTTGCCGCCGTGAGGCACGAAGTGCTTGCAGCTCACGCACATGCGCGCCTGGCCGATGACGCCGTCCCGCTCGAGGACCAGGATCAGCTTGAGCAGGGTCGCCAGCAGCGTTGCCGATTCTTCCTTCTGTAACGACGCGATTGCCGGTTGCAGGGCCTCGGCGTTCCAGCCCGCGGCCTGCCTCGCGACGTTGCTGCCGCGACGCGTCAGTTCGATGCGCACGGCCCGATGTTCGTCCGGGTCCTGGAACTTGCGCACCAGATCCTTCTCTTCGAGCACGGACAGCGCGGCGCTGATCGTGCCGTAGGTCACCATCAGATCCTTGGCGATCTCGCCGACCCGGAGATCGCCGCGCTGCTTCAGCGTGACCAGTGCTCGCGCCTGCAACGGGGATAGTTCCTGCGTCGTCGAGCCCTGCTGCTCGGTTGCGCGAGCGAGCGTGCCCAGCCGCGCCAGCGCCTCGGAGATCCGTCCGTGCAGGGGGTTCTCGGGTTCCCGTTGTTCTGGCGGCGGAGTCATGTTGGACTCCAAAAGATATGCTGAAGCACGTAGTTGTCAAGTCGTGGATCTCGCGCGCGGCCGACGGCGGCATGCCCAGGAACGGTGAGGGTCGCGGCAACGGGATCGCCGAGGTGGTCGCCAGATCGGCAATCGCGCTGGCGCCGCGCCCCCGCCGTCGTTCTAGTGGCCAGCCTCGATGGCCCACTCGCAAGTCGTTCGCGTCTACAACACCTACCAGGATCCCGATCACGAGTGCCCGTGGCAGAGCCTGGCGTCGCGGGGCAGCAACGGTTCGGGGGTGGTCGTCGGCAAGAACGAGATCCTGACCGGCGCGCACGTCGTCGCGAACTCGACGTTCGTGCAGGTGCAGAAGCCGAGTGATCCGACCAAGGTCGTCGCGCACGTCGTGGCGGTGTGTCACGACGCCGATCTCGCGCTGCTGCACGTCGATGATCCGGCGTTCACGCGCGGGATGAAGGCGGTGCAGATCGGTGACCTGCCGCACCTGCGCGACGCGGTGCAAGTCGTCGGCTATCCGATCGGCGGCGAGGAGGTGTCGATCACCGAAGGCGTGGTCTCACGCATCGAGGTGCAGCGTTACGAGCACAGCCAACGTCACCTGCTCGCGGTGACGGTCGATGCGGCGATCAACTCGGGCAACAGCGGCGGGCCGGTGTTCGCGGGACGCAAGGTGGTAGGGATCGCGATCCAGGCGATTCCCGACGCGGAGAACATCGGCGAGATGGTGCCGGCGCCGATCATCAAGCGCTTCCTGAAGACGGCGCGCGAAGGCGTGCGTGACGTGCTCGTGCCGGGGCTCGGGATTACGACGCAGCCGCTGGAGAACCCCGCGATGCGGCGCTACCTCGGCATGACGGCGCGCGACTCGGGCGTGCTCGTCACCGCGGTGCAGTACGGCTCGAGTGCGTGGGGCCACCTGCAGCCCGGGGACGTGCTGATCGCGATCGATGGCATGCGCATCGCCAACAACGGCACGGTGCAGTATCGCGATCGCTTCCGCTGCCAGTTCGACGTCGCGGTCGGGGATCACTCGGTCGGGGATCCGCTGCGTGCGCGTGTGCTCAGGGCCGGCAAGCGTGTCGCGGTGACGTTCGAGATGCGGCCGATGTGCTGGCTCGTGCCGCGCATCGAGTTCGAGCAGATGCCGACGTGGTTCCTGTTCGGCGGGCTGGTGTTCCAACGTCTCACGGCGGAGCTGCTGCGGGTCTGGGGCGATCACTGGTGGGACAAGGCGCCGAAAGAGCTACTCAACCTCTACTACTCGGGACTGCGCGAGCCGGGTCGGCAGGAGGTCATCGTGCTCGGGCAGGTGCTCGCGGACGCGGTGAACGTCGGCTACGAGCCGTTCGTCAACGACATCGTGCTCGAGGTCAACGGCAAGAAGCCAGCGAACATGGCGGAGTTCGTGCGCTGCATCGACCAGAGCGACGGTGACGTGTTCCTGCGGTTGTCGAGTGGCGCCTCGGTGCTGTTCGCCGCAGACGAGGCGCGTGCGGCGCACGAGCGCATCGCGCGGCGCTACCAGTTGCCCGGTGATCGATCGGCGGACCTGCCGCGCCCCCGGCCGGCTCCGAGGGTGGTGAAGAAGGCCGGCAAGGCCGGCGCGCGCACGGGGCGGAAGGTCGCGAAGTCGGCGGGCCGGTCGGGCTCTGGCGTGCGCCGTTGAAGGATCTCCACGGTTCTTGCGTCCACGTCTGCGGTGCACCGTTGCTCTTGCACGGGCTGGCGTAAGGGGCGCCCTTGCCGTCGTCGGCTCGGTCGGAACGGACGTTCCGAGCGCGGGTTCAGGGCCCATCCGCCGGGCGTTTCATCGTTCGTGACGAGCTTGTCCGCTGTTCTGCGGCCACCGCTTTGACGGGGTGCGTAGTGCGCTAGACTTTCGTCCCCCTCTCGTCCTCAGCCAACTCCTCGCGCCCCGCCCCGATCTCCCCGATGGAGTACCGCTACACCCTTCCTGACCTCGTTCTTCCGGGCCTTGTCGCGTTGACCCTGACCCTGAGCGGTCTGCGGGCTCAGCGCAGCGACAACTTCTACGAGCTGTTCCCGAGCCGCGTGCACACGCTGGTCAAGGCGAGCTACGACCCCGACGACCGCGCGACGTCGCTGTCGCGTGGCAACGACGATGGCTTCTCGGGGGCCAACCTCTGCGAAGCCTATCGCTACACCGAGAACGGCACGCCGGTCGCGGTCCTCGCCGATATCGAAGGGCGAGCTGGCGTCATGGGGCTGTTCTTCCGCAACTTCTGGAGCGATTCGTTCGGACTCGAGCGCTTCAAGGAAGAGAACAATCGCACGCGCTTCTGGCTCGACGACGCCGCGCAATACGACCTGCCGCTGACCGAGTGCTTTCGGGATCCCGGGCATCCGCTCGGTCAGGTCCCGCCGTTCGACGGGCCGTTCACGCGCGGCCGCGCCGGGGCGCACGTCACGAGCGCGCAGCTGACCTGGCAGGAGCGGTTCCGTGTCGGCCTCGACGACGACGCATTCGACAATGCGGCGCGCTTCCACCGTGTGGCGATGACGCTCGCTTCGCCCGAGGGTGAGCTGCCGATGCCCGACAAGGCCGCGTGGGAGACCATCGCGAACAACCCGGGCCAGTGGCCGCACCAGGCGCGGCGCAACGCGCAATCGACCGTGCTGCAGCTCGCGCCGGGCGGTGGTTCGGGTCAGGTCGTGATCCCGGGGCCGGCGACGCTGCTCGAGCTGACGTTCACCGTGCCCGAGCAGTCGGATTGGAAAGACCTGTGGGCGCGTTTCACGTTCGACACTGCGGCAGAGCCGCACGTCGACATGCCGCTGCGTTATCTCGGCGCAATGATCGAGCCGCCGTTCACGTTCCCCGTGCACAGCCTGCTCATCGACAACAACGGCTCGACCCGCTGCACCTGCTGGTTCCCGATGCCGTTCCAGCAGAAGGCGACGCTGCAGATCCTCAATCACGGCCCGACGGCCGTGCCCGTCACCGTGACGCACGCGCTGAAGCGTGGCCAGCCGACGGGGGATTGGGGCTACTTCACGTCCTGGTTCCGGCGCGAGATCACCGGGACGGGTGAGCCGTTCGTCGGGCCGCAGCTGCGCGACTGCCGTGGCATGCTGCGCTTCATGATGCTCGAGGACTTCGCGGACACGAGCGGTCGCATTCCCGACATGTTCATGTCGCACCTCGAGGGCGATCTCTGCGTGCGCATCAACGGCAATCGCGGGGACGACCACACGTTTGCGGCTTCCGAGACGAGTATCGGGCGCTGGGGTTGGTACCTGACGCCGGCGGACAAGCCCTTTGTCTCCGACACCTCGTTCCAGTCGTCGCTGCGGGCGCGCGTGCTGCCGAACAACCACGTCGAAGGTCGGCGGGTGCAGGGCTCGACGTTCGTGTTCGATCCGATCCACTTCGTCGACGGCATCGACATCGTGCTCGAGCACGGCCTGCAGAACACCTCCAACGCGGACTACTCGCTCATCGCGTTCTTCTATCTGCAGCAGGGCGCGGCCCGGCGGGCGATCGCCGAGATCGACATCGGCAATGTCGATCCGAGCGATCCGGACAGCGAGCCGAGCAACGGTGTGCAGTTCACCGCCTGGAATACCTACCAGCGGCAGGGCAACTTCCTGCGGGATCAGTTCTATGGCACGCCGGCCGTGTCCGAGGGCGTGCGCCACATCCGCGACTTCCTGCGCTTCCAGGTCGTGCGCGGCCAGGACGAGTTCGTGGATCGGCCGCTGACGATCGGGTTGCGGCTCGATCGCCTGGGTGGCGCGACGATGGGGGTCTGCCAGGCCGACGTGTTCGTCGATGGACAGCCGGCGGGTCTGCTGCACGTGTTCACGCACAACAGCGTGTTCCCGTGGAAGGAAGGCGCCGAGTGTGAGGTCGGGCTGCCGATCGCGCTGACCCGCGGCAAGCCGGGGGTGACCGTCGAACTGCGACCGCGTCCGGGCTCCGACCCGCTCCAGGTCGCGAGAATCTGGGTGTACGAACACCTGAAGTAGCCCTCGGGCGGATCGGACCTGCTTGCTAGGAAACCACTTACGAAAACTGTACTAGTACAGTTGACTAACTGTTCTATCTAAGCTAGAACAGTTAGCACAGTGGTCGTCATTCGTATCGATCCCGCCTCCGCCGAGCCTCTGTTCGAACAGGTGGTCTTCGCGGTCAAGCAGGCTGTTGCCCGGGGCCAGGTGGCCGCGGGCGACAAGCTGCCCTCCGTGCGTGAGCTCGCTCGGGAGCTCGCGATCAATCCCAACACGGTCATGCGCGCCTACGAGCTGCTCGAGCGCGATGGCGTGATCGTGCGGCGGCAGGGGGCCGGGAGTTTCTTCACCGGGCGCGGCACCGAGCTCGCGCCAACCGAACGCAATCGCCAGCTGCAGGACCTCCTGCGGCGCGCGGCGACCGAAGCGTTCCATCTCGGCTTCTCGGCCGACGAAGTGCTCGCTGCGCTGCGGGCCTGTCTCGAGGAGCTGCGGTTCGAAGGGCGTCGTGACGGCGGCGACCCGACTGCGCGGAGCGCCGAGAACGGCGAGTCGGGCACCAGCGATTCCAGGAGCAAGCAGTGACCTCTCATCCCATTGAATTCGATTGTGTGCAGCGCTGGTACGCCGACCGGCCGGTGCTGCAAGGGCTGTCGTTCCGGGTCGAGCCCGGCACGGTCTACGCGTTGCTCGGGCGCAACGGGTCGGGCAAGACGACCGCGCTGCGGATCCTGCTCGGCTTCCTGCGCGCCCACCACGGCACCGCGCGGCTGCTCGGCGAGGACACGGCGGAGCTGCCGGCCGCGATCCGCGGGCGGGTTGGCTACGTCAGCGAAGACCATCGGCTCTACCCGACGATGAGCGTGCAGCAGGCCGTCGAGTTCGAGGCCGGCACCCGGCCGGGCTTCCGACGCGAGTTCGCGTTCCAGGCGATCGAGCGCTGCGGATTCGGCAAGAAGCAGCGAATCCCGCAGCTGTCGCGCGGTCAGCGGGCGCAGCTCTGCATCATCCTCGCCGTTGCCGGCGATCCCGAGGTGCTGATCTGTGACGACCCCGCACTCGGGCTCGACGTCGTGATGCGGCGCGAGCTGCTGGACGTGCTCATCGACCTGCTCGCGGACAGCGGCGCGACGGTGCTGTTCAGCTCGCACTTCCTCAACGACGT
The DNA here is from genome assembly GCA_024743115.1 of bacterium. Classification (GTDB taxonomy): domain Bacteria; phylum Planctomycetota; class UBA1135; order UBA1135; family UBA2386; genus JAGQRA01. Next base: position 241,108 of record JANSXC010000008.1, read on the forward strand.
CGAGCGCATCGCGGATCGCGTCGGGATCCTGCACGACGGCTCGCTGCTCGTCGATGCAAACATGGAAGACCTCAAGCGCCGCGTGCGTCGGGTCGCCTTCGTGCCGCGTGAGGGCGTTGCCCCGCCGGCCGGTGACGACGTACTGCGCGTGCGGTCGCGACGGCATGGCGTCGACCTGCTGCTCGACGATCCCGATCGCGCTCGGATCGAAGCTCTGCGGGCGGGGGGTGAGGTCGGTGAACCCGAAGCGCTCTCGCTCGAAGACCTGTTCGTCGAACTCGTCGGCCCCGATGCCGGGGTGCTGCAAAACGGCGCTGGCGATTCGACCAACCAACCCCAGAAGACCACGGAGGTGGCATCGTGAACTCGCCTGACAACTCCGGCGCCAGTGCGCCGTCACCGAAGGCTGCCTTCGCGCGGGCGTTGTCCCAGAAGGACGCACTCTGGCGCGTGTTCTTCGCGTTCAACGGCGCGATTGCGTTGATGATCGCGCTCGGCGACGGTGGCTTCTTCCACACGTTTGCGTTCGAGGAGGGGCGCCACGACGCCGAGTTCTACACGGCGTGGATCTGCGGGCTTGCGCTCGGAGTCTTCGCGGCCGTCTTCGATCGAATGGTGGGTGCGGACGACCACTTGCGGCAGCGACCGATCGCCGCCGAACAGCTGTTCTGGCATCGCCAGCGCGCGATGGGCAGCATCCTGCTCGTGTGGTTCCTCGCGGCACCGCTCGCCGGCTGGGTATGGCTGGCAATCACCCAACGCACGGCCGTCTTCGAGCCAATGGGGGTGATTTCCGCCTGGGCCTCTTTCGTCCCGGCCATCTCGGCAGCGGCGATCGGTTACTTCGGCGCGAGCCTGCCGGTTCGTTGGTGGTTGCGCCCGTTCGTGGTCGCGGCGGCATTCCTCGCTGCCTTCACGGTGATCCACCACGTTACGAAGGCGGATGACTACCACGTGCGCTGGCTGTACGTGAGCCTGCACCTGTTGGCTGCGGCCCTGTTCGTCGGGTTGGCGCGGCTGGCGTGCGCCGCCGATAACGACCCCGATCGGGCCTTGCCCGCGGGTGTTCGCTTCGTCGCTGTGCCACTTGTGGTCGTCGCGTCCATTCTCGTGATGAGTGGTGTCATGACGGAGGGGGCGCGTGAGTTCGCGGTCGAACTATGGCGCGAGTATCCTCAGTTGGCGCGCTACCAGGGCCGGGTCCGGCTCGCCGACCTGCACAACGCTTGGCGCAATGGCCGGGCGCGGCTCTGTGACGGTGACCATCGCCGAACGGACCTGATGGAAAGCGACCAGTGGACCCACCTGAGGTTCGGGGTGCCGCAGTATCGCATCGTGAGCTTGCTCGGCTTCCGCGAGCCGCGATGGCATCGTGGGGTCGACTCCGAATGGGTCGATGGCCAGGGCGTCTACCTGACGCGCCTGGGCGAGGCGTTCGCGAGCTCGATCCACGGTCGCCGAAAGGTGCCAACCGGGATCGGTCCGGAGCACGCGCCGTTCAGTTCCGGCTCGCGGATCAATTCACTCGGCGCCGGCAAGGAACGCATCCTCGTCGTGGATCACGAGTCCAACCGGATCTACTGCTACGACCAGAAACAGGGCTTCTTCGTGCCGCTGCCGCTGCCGGATGGCGACCGCCTCGTGCGGATGCGTTGGCGCGCCCTGCCAAAGGGAGCGTTACAGCTGCTACGTGATCCGCTGGTGCAGGAGGGATCGAGTTACGGGTTCGTCGACGGCGAGAAGTCGTCGTACTTTCTCGACGACGGCAAGTGGGTGGCGATTCCGTTCGTCGAGAAGCCCGAGCCGTGGCGCGAACGAAGCCCGGTCGTGGTTGGTGATGGCTGGCTGAAAGTCACCGTCAGCGTGCCCGCAAGCGCAGGACAGAGTGAGTTCTCGCATCACTACTCGCCAAGGACTTTCCTCGAATACGTCTACGCCGGGCTCGCTGCCGGGTTCGCGCTGGGGCTGCCGCCGCTCTTCATCACGCAGTTCTCTTGGCAACTCGCGATCTTCGCGCTCGCCATGGGAATCCTGCTCGGCGGCGCGGCGGCCCGTCGTGTCCGTCGCATTGGCGGCGCCCCGGCGGATCGTCAGCTCTGGCTCTGGCTCACCATTGTTCTCGGGCCGCTCGGCGCGCTGCTGAGCCTGGTCTTCGTGCGGCCACGCACCTACCGCGAACGGCCGCGTCTGGCCGCGGCGCCCACGCCGCGCGTCTTCACCCCGATCATGAAGGAGTTGGCATCGTGAAAACCTTGATCACATTGGGCGTGGCGCTCGTGGCCGCGTGTTCCGTTCCCGCGCAGAAGAGTCTGGCCGAGGGGCCGCCGCTGTCGCCGTTCCGTGGCATGCGGATGGCGCCGGACGGCATCGAGGTGCAGGTCCACGACGCGACCTGGTATCGCCTCGAGAAGGTCGCGAACGTCAAGTCGGGGACGCTGCTCGTCGAGAGCAAAAAGCTCTGTGGCCCGCGCTGGTGGAAGCGCATTACCGAAGATTTGCCCGCGCTGCTTGCCGCGATCGACGAACCAGTCGGCAAGAAGGTCGATCTCGTGGTGCGCGAACTCGACAGCGGCAACGTGCGCGAGTTCGAAGCCGTGGAGATGACGAACGACAAGCGCCAGCGGTTGCGCGACGTGTACCGCGGCCGGCCGCCGGCGGGGCAGCCGGATCGGGCGGTCAAGCGGGGGGCCTTGTCCGCCGCCGAGGCGCGCGCGGATCTCGGAGTGCTCGCGCGATTGCTCGAAGAGCGCTTCGCGTACCGGAAGGTGCGCAACGTGCAGCTCACGAAGCTGCTGCGGGATGCCCGCAAGGCGCTCGCCAAGAGCGGTGACCGCGTGGCGCCGCTCGAACTCGCGCGGCAGGTCGATCGTATCCTTGCGGCATTCGGTGACGCCCACTCGCGGCTCGCGGGCGGCCTGCCGCCGAAGCACCCCGGCTACCTACCCTTCCTCGTGCAGCAGGTCGAAGGCGGCCCGGTGGCGTTCCGCGACGATCGTTCCGGCTTCGTCGATGCCGATCATCCATTCGTGGCCGCGATCAACGGCGTTCCGATCGAGCGCTGGCTCGAACTCGCGCGCGCGGCCGGTCTCCAGGGCTCGAAGACGATGCAGCTGCGCTCGGCAGAACGTGGCCTGCGCGCGTTCTGCGAACTGCGCGCGGCACTGCCCGGGCAGCCGAAGGTGCTGCCGTTGCTCGAGGTCGAGCTGCGTTCCGCCGATGGCGCGAGCAAGAAGCGGGTGGCGCTGCCGACCGCGCGCAAGAAGCCGTTCTACGGCAGCTGGCCGCTCGGCAAGACGCGCCGTCTGCGCGGCGCGGGCAAGGATGGCGCCGACCTCGGTTACTTGCGGTTGGCGTCGATGTCCCTGAAGGAGCGCGAGCTCGACGAGATTGACGAAGCGATGCGCGACTTCCGCGATACGGCCGGTCTCGTGATCGACGTTCGCGGCAACGGCGGCGGCCGGCGCGATGCCCTGCGACGGCTCCTGCCGTACTTCCTCGCGCCTGACGCGGCACCGGTCGTGACGAACGTCGCGGCCAAGCGCCTGTTCCCGGACGAGAAGGCCGATGCGGAGTACCTCGGGGACCGCGGGCTGCACCTCGCGAGCTGGGACGGCTACGACGCGGCCGAGCGGCGCGCGATCCGCGAGTTCGAGAAGGGCTTCGAACCATCGTGGAAGTTTCCGGCGCGGCAGTTCTCCCGGCTGCACTTCCTCGTGCAGCGACACTCGGACAACCCGGGAGCGTTCCACTACGACCAGCCTGCCGTCGTGCTCATCGACCGCGGTTGCTACTCCGCGACCGACATCTTCGCCGCGGCCTTCAGCGCCCTGCCGCACGTCAAGCTCGTCGGCGAAACGACGATGGGTGGCAGCGGCCGTGCGCGCAGCTACGTGCTGCCGAAGAGCGGTATCCGACTGCGTCTTTCGAGCATGGCGTCGTTCCAGCCGAACGGCACACTCTTCGAGCACGAGGGAGTCGTGCCCGATGTCGCCGTGGCGACGCGCCCGACCGACCTGATCGGCAAGACCGACACCGTACTGCAGCGCGCGATCGAACTGCTACGCTGACGGCATGATCGTCGCCGCGCTCGCGCTCTCGCTCGTCGTTCCAGCGCTCGAGCAGCCGCAGCAAGGGCAGTCAGGGAAGTCTGCGCCGAAGCCCGATCGAGCGGAGCAGATGCAGCGCGAGCTCGCGCGACTCGTCGATCTGCCGAGTCCGCGTGGGCGACGGCTCCAAGCGGAGAAACTCACGCGGCAGAACCTCGGTTCGGTCGATGACTGGCTCGCGGCGTGTCGCGCGTTCGGGGCGTTCGACCGGTTCGAGCCGGGCCAGAACCGGCGTGAGGTCACGCTGCCGGTGCTCGGGCGACCGCAGAAGTCCGAGATCTTCCTCTACGTGCCCGAGCGCTACGACTCGCAGAAGCCCGCACCGCTGCTGCTGTGGGGTCACGGGGCCGGCGGCACGGGCGCGCGGCAGTATCGTCCCTGGCAGCAGCTCGCGGATCGGCTCGGCATGCTCGTGCTCGCGCCGAGTTCGGCTGCGGCGCAGCCGGGTTGGGGCTTCACCGCGAACGAGCGTGCGAGTCAGCTCGCCGCGCTGCGCTGGGCCAGGCGGCACTGCAACGTCGACGAGAACGCGGTCTTCCTCGGCGGCGCTTCACGCGGTGGCCACATGACGTGGGATCTCGCGCTGCGCCACCCCGACCTGTGGGCCGGGCTCGTGCCGTGCATCGGCGGGCCGCGCATGCAGCTCGGGGAGCAGAACAACATGCGCTATCTCGCCAACGTCGCGCATCTGCCGATTCGCTGCCTGCAAGGCAGCAAGGACGACCCGATGTTGCTCGTGAATCTGCGGGTGGCGTTCGACCACTTGAAGAAGAAACGCAACGCCTCGGACGCGGTGTTTCGCGAGTTTCCCGAGCTCGGGCACTCGTACGAACTGGCTGGCGTCGATTGGAACGAGTTCTTCGCGCGGCGGCGTGCGCAGACGCCTGAGCGGGTGATTCGTACGGCCGCGGTAAAGACCGAGGGGCGCAGCGCGTGGTGTCGCATCACAGCGTTCGAACGCAACGTCCGCGTCAAGGTCGCGCCGCGCGTGAGCAGTGCGCAATGGGAACGGCTCGACGAGCGCGGGCGCCGCAAGCTGCTGCTCGATCGCCTCGGCCGCTACACGGCGGAGCTCGAGGTGCACGATCGTGGCAAAGGGCGCTTCACTGCGAAGTCGAAAGGTGTGAAGTCATTCGAACTCCTGCTGACGCCCGACATGATGGGGCGGGATGGTCGCGTTGAGGTGCGCTGCAATCGCCGACCGGTGCGCGTCGACGCGGAGCCGCGGGTCGAGGTGTTGCTCGCCGAGTTCGCCGAGCGGCTGGATCGCACGTTCCTGCCGGTCGCCGTTGTCACGATCACTCCGCCCTGAGGGGGTCGCGTTCGGGGCGCCGGGACTATTCCAATGTCAGGAACAGCGACTCGTGACCGAACAGCAGCACCCAGAGCTCGCGGAGTTCGGTGTCGGAAAGCTCGGCTGAGAAGTGCTGTGACCGCACGAATGCGCGGGCGCGGCCGATAGCCTCCGAGTCGTTGCGCAGACGCACCGCGCCGTAGTGAGGTGCGGTGGGGCACTCGGCGCGGTCCAGGTGTTCCTGGATGTTGTGGCGCAGCCGTGTGTAGCTGCCGTACGGGGTCAGGCCGAACAGAGTGGGTCGCTCCTCGAGCGGATCGGCCCACGGCAACCACGTGCCGATCTGGCTCTCGAGATCCTTCAGGCCGAGTTCGGGGTGGCGCTCGGCCAGTTCGAACGCGGCGAACAGATGGGAGTAGAGCGGATTCGGCGCGCGGCGGCCGGTCCGCAGGCGCTGGCTCTGGCGCACGAAGTCGGCGTCGCCGGGGAAGTCCTCGTGCGGCAGGCGTGTCGAGCCGTGATCTTCGCCGCCGAGCACCAGGCCCGTGCGACGCAACCTGTCGAGGGGCTCTTGGCCATTGCCCGTGAGCGCGCGGGCATCGCGCGGCTTCAACACGACCTGGCCGTCGCCGGTGCGCGTCGGCACGCGACCGCCGAGCAACTGTAGGCGCGAGAGCCGCAGGCGGTGCCGCAGCGAGTGCGACCCGGCGAACATCGGGTGCGGGCGTTCGGGGCCCTGCTCGCGCGCGGGCGCGTCCGTGCGACGCGCGCAGACGATGAAGTTGCTGCGCAGTTCGTGCCAGAGGTCGAGATAGTTGAGCACGAAGGTCTGGCTGCGATCTGCGAGACCGAGGCGTTCGGCCATCACGTCGGGCTGGCCCCAGGGGCGATGGAACCAGTGCGCCGGTTCGAGACCGGCCGTCTGCAGCAGGCTTCCGAGTTCGAACGCCGTGAATCCACGATCGCCGGCGTGCAGGAACGCGTCGACGATGCCAGCGTCGTTCTTGCTGTCGTGGTAGCTCGTGAACGCATAGCGCAGCGGGTGGCTCCGCGGCAGCGATTTGATCACGGCGCGCAACGCTCCCGGATGCGAGCGGTCCCCCGAATGTAGTCCGAGCAGGCGGGCGAGGCGCTGGATCTGGAAGACGCGGCTGCGTGACCAATGCGGGTAGACCATGAGCCGCAGCACGCCGCGCTTCGTGAGCCGCGATCGCAGGCCGCGCAGTGCGCCCGCCGGATCGGCCAGGTTCATCAGGACGCCGTAGCACTCGATGAGGTCGAACTCGCCCTCGGGCCATGTCGATTCGTCGGCGAGGTCGACGGGCGCGAACGTGATGTTCTTTTGGCCGTGCCAGCGACAGCGGCGTTCGGCTATGCGCAGGCTCGGTTCGCTGAGGTCTCCCGCGACGATCTCCGCGTCGGGGTTTGCGACGCCGAAGGCGTAGGGTTGGAACGTGCCGCAGCCCGCGATCCAGATCCTCGGGTTCTTCGGCGCCGGCCCACTGCCGCTGCGGTCCCAGAGCCAGTCGCAGTGGAGCTCGAACGGATGCGTGCTCGGCAGGCTCGCGAGCAGCGGCACCTTGGGGTACGGCCAGTCGCCGTACTGACTCCGCATGTTCTGCGTTTGCAGGCCCGGGTTCTGCAGGCCCGAGGGCTGCTTGCTGGCCGACCCGGTCGGCGGATCCGTGAGGTCGTTGGAGCCGTGGCCCATGACCCCGGTCCTATCGGCCGAATCGCGCCCCTTCTTCAGTTGGCCGGCTCTGCAGTCCGCTTCGGCGGCCGGCTTCTGCCGGTCGGCTTCAGCTCTCGGTCGGCTTCAGCTCTCGGCCGGGCCGTCGTACATCTCGGCAATCTCGTCGCGTGCGGCGTCGAGATCGTCCGGAGTCTTCACGGGCAGAAAGCGCGTGTCGCGGCCGTTGCGGCGGACCTGCAGGTAGGAGGTCTTCAGGTGCGCCGTGAGCTCACCGATCAGGTGCTCGATCTGCACCGCGGAGCGCTCCTCGACCTTCTTCTCGACGTAGTAGCGGCCGAGCGGGAAGTCGCGGTCGAGCGCAGCTGCCGAGAACGTCGCGGTGTTGGTGTTGAACACGTCGACGATGTTGGGGTCGAAGCCCTCGGGGTAGCGCACCTGCTCGACGAGCTGCGTCCGGCCCTCGTAGAGGTAGGGGCTGCCGCCGACGTCCTCGGGCCACTTGGGCGCGAGCTCGAACGTCGTCTCCGCTTCGGCACGGATATGGTGGCCGAGGATCGCAGGGTCGACCCTGGCGCCGACGTTGTCGACGTTGCGCACGAGCAGGTAGCGACCGCCACCGTCGAGAAAGCTCTGCAGTGCGCCGCTGCTGCGCAGCGCCGGCGCGAAGTCTCCGTGCCCGGGTCCGTATGGCGAAACCTCACCATTCTCCAGCCGGAAGATCTCGCCCTTCTTGTCCATTCGCAGCGAGACGAATTGCGTGAAGTGCGTGATCTGCCCGGGGTCGGCGCCGAAGTTGTCGTGCTCCGCGAAGTGCGCCTTCGTCGCTTCGTCGGTCGCGAAGCTGTTCATGAGGAACACGGGGATGCGGACGCCGCCGCACTCCTTTTGCATGCCGAGGACGTCTTCGATCGACAACGCGAGGAACGAGCGCTCGGGACCCAGCACCGGTACGACGCCCTTGACGACTCCGCCGAAGCGCGTCGCCATGCCACCGTTGAGCACGACGACCCCGAACTCGCCGCGCTGGATGGCTTCGCGGCCGATCTTCTGCAGCTCCGAGCAGGCCGGGCTGGTGCCCGCCGGCAGCTTCTCGATCGCGCCGGGCGGGGGAGCGAGCAGCTCGCTCGTGACGGCGTTGTTGGCTTTCGACATCCGGCCATCGGCGACCCGGGCTTGCCAGTCGCGAAACAGCTCTTCGTCGAAACCGTACCGGCGGAGGAACTCGTTTTGTGCGTCGGTCAGTTCGTTCAAGGCCGCGTCAAGCTACCCGCGCCGGCGTGTCCAAGCTACACATGAGGGTGATGTCGACGGCAGGTGCGAGTGCGGAAGCGGCGGCGCCGCTCGATCCCGCTGCGGCGCTGACGGTACTACCCGGGGTCGGCCCGACGACCGCAGCGCGGCTCGCGGCCGCGGGGCTGTCGACGGTCGCCGATCTCGTGCAGTGGTTCCCGCGGCGCTATCGCGCGCTGCGCGAACTCGAAGCCCCGGACGAATCGGCCACGGGGGAGCTAGTGCGGCTCGAGGCCAGCGTCCACAACGTCGCGCTGGCGTGGTTGCCGGGTCGTCGTGCGATGGTGACGGTCACGTTCGCGACCGCGAGCGGCGCGCTGTTCCTCACGCGCTTCTTCAACCAACCCTGGCTCCGCAAGAACTATCCGATCGGTCAACAGCGCGCCGTCGAGGGCGTGCTCGCGCGCAAGTCCAGCCGATGGGTGCTCGAGAACGCGCGCATCCTGCCGGTCGGGGCGGATCCCGCGGGCGAGGTGCAGCTGCGTTATCGCGAGATCGAGGGGGTCTCCGCGGCGCGGTTGCAGAACTGGATCGCGACGGCGCTGCGGGATCTCGATATCGCGCGGCTGCAGAGCTCGCTGCCAGCGTTGCCCACTGGTCTCGAAGCCCACGACGATCCGGTCGAAGACCTGCTGGCGGCGATGCATCGTCCGGCGGATGTCGCGGTGCACGAGCGCGCGCGTCGCCATTTCGCCGTGCGGGAGGCCGTCGAACTCTTTGCGCAGGTCGAACGCGCACGCCGGGCCCGCGAGCGGCGCGCGGCGCAGGCGTTCCCAGTCGACGTGGAACTCGCGGCACGCGTGTTGGCACGCATTCCGTTCGACCTGACCGCGGACCAGGATCGGGCGTTGCGCGCGATCTGGCAGCGGCTCGCCGGTCCTGCGGCACTCGGCGTTTTGCTGCAGGGTGACGTCGGCACGGGCAAGACGGCGGTGGCCGTAGGGGCCGCGCTCGCAGTGCTCGCGCATGGTGGGCATGTCGCGTTCCTCGCGCCGACGGAACTGCTCGCGGAACAGCACTTCGCCACGGTCTCGACCTGGCTCGCGGACACGGACGTGCGCGTCGAGCTGCTGACCGCGACGACGCGGCGGAACGTCGGGGAACTCGGCGAGTTCGCGGGGCCGCTGCTGGTGTTCGGCACGCACGCGCTGCTCACGAAGGACACGTTGCTGCCGCGACTCGGACTCGCGATCGTCGACGAACAACATCGCTTCGGCGTCGGGCAGCGCATGGCCCTCGTCAACAAGGGCAACAACCCGCATGTGCTCGTGATGACCGCGACGCCGATCCCGCGGACCTACGCGCTGACGTTGTTCGGCGACCTCGACGCGCATCAGCTGCGTGAGCGCCCGCCGGGTCGCGGGGCCGTTCGGGCGGTGCATGTCCGCACCGAGCAATGGGCTCGGGTCGAGCAGAGCATCCGCCGCGCGGTGCGACGCGGCGGTCGCGTGTTCGTCGTCTGTCCCGCCGTTGGTGAGGACGGCGAGAAGGGCGGCGCGGTGCGCGTGCATCGCACGTTGGCACGCGCGATTCGTGGCGCGAAGATCGGCCTCGTGCACGGTCGCCTCGAGACTGAATCACGACAGGCTGTCGTCGCAGCGTTCCGCAATGGCGACCTCGATGTGCTCGTCGGCACCACCGTGCTCGAGGTCGGTGTCGACGTGCCCGCGGCGACCCTGATCGTGGTCGTCGCCGCGGATCGTTTCGGGATCGCGACGCTGCATCAGCTGCGCGGCCGCGTCGGGCGCGGGAGCAGGCGCGGGCTCTGTGTGCTCTGCGGTCCGAAGACGCCGCGCATCGCCGCGGTGTGCGCGACCGTGGACGGTTTCGAACTCGCCGAGGCCGACCTCGCGATCCGCGGCAGTGGCGAGCTGCTCGGCACCGCGCAGAGCGGGTTCGTCGAACTGCGTGCGCTCGATCCCAGTGCAGACCTCGAGTTGTTGTTACAGGTGCGGGAAGCCGTGCGGGGAGATCCGAGATGACGACCGGCGAGAGCGAAGAACGGCTTTTGTCCGTCGAGCAGGCTCGCGCGATCGATCGCGACGCGGCCGAGCGTCTCCGGATGCCGACAATCGTACTCATGGAGAACGCCGCACGTTCGGTCGCGGAAATCGCGCGAACGCTCGGTGACCGCTTCGTGATCCTGTGCGGCGCGGGGAACAACGGCGGCGACGGCCTCGCGATCGCGCGCCATCTCGGTCGCGCGATCACGCGGGTCCATCTGCTCGCCGAGCCGAGCCCCGAACGCGCGCCGGACGCGGCGACACAGCTCGAGATCCTGCGCGCGGCTGGCTGGCCGATCGTAGTTGGCGACGGACCGGCGATCACCGATGGTGGTGAGCGCGTGGTCTGGATCGACGCACTGTTCGGCACGGGTCTGATGCGCGAGCTCACGGGTGCTGTGCGTGATTGGGTGGAGTGCTTCAACACGGCCGCCGGCACAAAGGTGGCGGTCGATATTCCGTCCGGTCTGCACGGCGACACGGGGGAGGTGCTCGGCGTCGCGTGTCGAGCGGATGCTACGGTGACGTTCGTGGCGCAGAAGCGCGGGATGGCGACCTCGATTGGCGCTGCGCACTGCGGCCGGGTGCACGTCGTCGGGCTCGGGTTGCCGGACTGACGTCGGCCCACCCGAAGGTGGTGCGGCCTGCTACAGTGACGCGATCACTGGCGTGTTCCGCCGCCACTCATGCCGACTTCCCGCTTGCCGTTCGCTTCCGTTCCGGCGTCCGCACTTGCGGTTGCGATGGCTGCCAACTCGCGCCGTCGATCTCGCCGGTGCCGGCCGCATCACGGGCCTGTCGTTCGCGTCGACGACATCGGGTCGGAACTACAACCAGCAGCTATGCAGCCGTCTCGCGCACCGGCCGGCGGGCTCACTGCGATGAACGTGACGCGAATGGTTGATCGGCGCAGTGCCGTAGGTGTTTGCTGCTGCCAGGCTGCAATCCGGCTCACAGCACGTGCAGCACGACCGGCGCGCCGGCCGTCAGCGGACCATTCGTGGCCGGCGCGGCGACGCTCTGCACGGTGATCGCGAGGCCGCGAGGCAACCACGCGGGCGTCGCGATGCTCGCGTCGAGGTCGCCGGACGAGCTGGTCGCGCCGATTACGAGCACGGTGTAGTTCGCCGGGTCGACCCAGGCGGTGCCGATCGGGGTCGGCGCGGGAGTGCGGGTCCCGAGGCTCGCGATCAGCGCGGCGGGGACGCCCGGGCTGCTCTCGACCCGGCACGTGAACGTCGACCCGGCGCTGCCGCTCGTGCCGGTCGTGCCGGGCAGGAACTCTACGGTGCCGATGCTGTTCGTCGGGGCGAAGCTCGTCGTCAGGTCGTACTCGACGGTGCCGGCCGTTCGTTCGATCGGGGGCGGCGACGGTGCCAGCTGGCTGGTGCCCGAAGCGAGTGCGCACCGGGTTGGCTGGATCGTGCCCCCGAAGATGCGGAGCGCTGGTCCGGGCGGATTCGAGCCGCACGGGATCAGCGATTGGTAGCCGGCGCCCGTCAGGGTCGAACTCGTGATCGTGAGTTCACCCGACCAACACTCGATTGGCGGAGCGGCTGGGAATACGACGCAATTGCCTCGGCCCGAACGCAGCGAGAAGCCGCTGCCGCCCATCACCGTGCAGCCACTCATTGCGACGCGGGCTCCTTGTACCCAGAGGCCAGGATAACCCGTGTTGCGGTTGCCGTAGACGTCGTGCTCGCCACCCAGGGTGCAGTTCGTGAACGTCGCCGTCACGTTGTCGCGCAGCGTGATGCGAGAGATCGTCATGCTGTCGAAGGCCGAGGACTGGGACGTCGCGAACACCCGCAAGGAGGCACTGCCCAGGTCGAATCCCGTGACGCGAATTGGTGGGCTGCCCGGTGGCAGCGCGACCCAGGTCAGGCCGCCGACGCGCGGCCGCGGGGTGTCGCCGATCAGGTTGAGCGCCTTGTCCAGCGTGTAGGTCGCCGGGTAGTCCCCGCCGCGGAGGATCAGGGTGTCGCCATTCGTGCTGCCGTAGATTGCCGCAGCCAGCGTCGTGAAGTTGCCCGTGCCGCCTGGGTCTACCACCCACGTCTGTTGCGCGGTCAGCGAGCTGGCGAGGGCGAGAGCCAGCGAGACGAGCGTCCACGGGGAGCAGCGCATGGGGTCGATCCTACTCGACCCTGGCCCGTCCGGGTGGATTACAGCTCGTTCCAGAACTCACCGAGCACGCGTACGAACTCGGCGGGGTTCTCCATCGGTGGCATGTGCCCGGCCCCCGGGATCACGACGTGGCGTGCGCCCGGGATCTCCGCGGCCCAGGCCTCGGTCTCGAACGGCGGCGTGATCGCGTCGTCTTCCCCGACGACGACGAGTATCGGCACCTTCACTGCCTTCGTCGTGGCGGTGCGATCCGGCCGATCGCGTAGCCCACGCAGATCTGCGAGGATCGTCTCGGTGGGCAGGTTCTCGACCATCGTGTGGATCCGCGCGCGCATCATCTGTCCGTGCGCGTCATCGTCGGAGCGCGGCGCGAGCAGGTTCTGGCACATCGTCGTGGCGATCGCTCGGCGGCCTTCGGTCAGCAGGGTCTGCATCGCGCCCATGCGGCCGGAGCGCTGCTCTTCGGTGTCACCGCGCGCGCGGGTGTTGACGAGCGCGAGCGAACTCACGAGGTCGGGATGCCGCACGGCGAGCGCCTGCGCGACGTAGCCGCCCATCGACAGCCCGACGATGTCGACGGGGTCGTCGGTGAGCGTGCGAATGACCGCGGACACGTCGTCGGCCATCGCGTCCATCGTGTGCACGTTGTTGCCGCACCAGGGCGACTCGCCGTGACCGCGCAGGTCGACGGCCGCCAGGGTGTGGGTCTCCGCGAGCGGACTGCCGAGCACGTCGAGCCACATGCGATGGTCGAGCGGGTAGCCGTGCAGCAGTATCGCGAGCGGGCCCGTGCCGTTGAGGTGGACCGCGATGCGCGTCTGATCGAACGAGATATGGCGCGTTTCCATGAGCGGAAGCTGATGGGAGGTGGTTACGACGAGCGGCGGAGGGTCGCGACGCTCTCGACGTGGTAGGTCTGCGGGAACATGTCGTAGGCCTCGACGCGCTCGACCTGGTAGCCGCCGTCACAGAGCGTTCGTAGATCGCGCGCGAGCGTCTGCGGGTCGCACGAGACATAGACCATGCGCGGCGCCGCGAGTTTCAGCAGGGCAGGGATCGCGGGCTTCGCTCCGACGCGCGGCGGGTCGAGCACGACGAGGTCGGGGCGTTCCTTGTTCTTGCTCAGGAACTGCTCGGTCGTGGCACGCAGGTAGGTGACGTTGTTCTGCTCGTTGACCTTGGCGTTGACGCGGCCGAGGGTCGCCGCGCGGCGTTCGTCCTCGACGGCGACAACGCGTGCGAAGCGATCGGCGAGCGGTAGCGAGAGCAGGCCGACGCCGGCGTAGAGATCGAACGCGAGTTCGCCCTGCTCTTCGCCGATGGCGCCGGCGACGAGTTCGCCGACGAGTCGGTGGTTGGCCTGGAAGAAACTCTCGGGTTCGATGAGGTAGCGGAATCGTCCGACGTGATGCTCGACGAGGTCCTTCTTCATGCCCGGGAGATCGGGCGCCCACGACGCGCCGTCGACTCCGCACGCACCTTCGATTTGGTAAGGCAGGTCCTCGGCGTCCATCGCTGCGAGGGCAGTTCGCACGTCGGACATGCCCTGCTCTAGTGCGGGAGCGAGCACCGGACACTCCTGAATATCGACCACACTGTGGCGGAACGCGCGGTGGAACCCGAGTGTCGGCGGGCCGCCGGCGGTCGCCGGACGGGGGCGTGGCTGGCGTTCTTTGCGGCGCAGCCGACCGCGGCGCCCGTCGCCGCGGAGTCCGGAGGTCGCGTGCAGCTTGAGTTGCGTACGCGAGCGGTAACCCCAGGGCTCGGCTCGGTGCACGACGATCGGCTCGGGCCACTCGAAGCCGCCGTTGCGCACCAGGGCATCGCGCACGAACTCGCCCTTCTGCTGCAGCTGCACCGCATAGTCGACCTGCTGGAACTGGCAACCGCCGCAGTCACCGAAGTGGCGGCACCGCGGCGCCACCCGATCGGGGCTCGGTGTCAGGATCTCGACGATCTTGCCGCGCGCGAACTTCTTCTCGATCTCGGTGATCTCGACCTGCAGGCGGTCACCCGGGACGCCGAACGGGACGAAGACGACGAGGCCGCCATCCCCGTCCTCGCCGCCGCCCGTGCGCGTGACGGCTTCGCCGCCGAACGCGAGGCGTTCGACGGTCACTTCGAGGAGTTGTCCGACCGAGAGCGGGGTCATGTCTGCATTCATGGGATTGCGGGATCATCGCGGATCGCCGGCGCGCGCACGAGCCTGCAGCCACAGGCCTGCGCTCACGAGTGCGAGCGCGACGTAGAATCGGTGGCCGGGCAGCGGCGCGCCGAGCGCCGTGTCGAGCACGACCGCGACCAGCGGTTGCACGTTGATGTAGAGCGCGACGGTGGAACTGTTGGTGTGGCGCAGGGCCCAGGTGTTGAGCAGGTAGGTGAGCACGGTCGCGAGCAGTACGACGTAGAGCGCGCACCACAGCACGGGTGGGGTGAGCGCGGTCTCGACGTCCGCGGCGCTCGCCTGTGGGATGCCGTAGGCGCCGATCATCAGTACGGCCCAGACGAACATCACGGCCGTTGCGAGCCACGGGTCGAGGTTCTTCGCGATGCGCCGCATGAAGACGAGGTGGATCGCGAACGACCAGCCGTTGAGCAACGTGAGCACGTTGCCGAGCATCGTTGCGCCGTGTTCGAGTTCTGCCGTTGCTCCCCCGGCTCCCGCGTCGAAGACGAGGCGGTCGAGCCCGAGGAGGTACTGCACGCCGAGGAGTGCGAGCACGATCGCGAGCACGCGGCGTGGGCCGATGCGTTCCTGGCCGGCCAGCGCGGCGAAGAGCAGCGTCCAGGTCGGGATGCCCGCGTTGATGACCGAGCTGTGCGCCGGGGTCGTGCGCGCGAGCCCTTCGATGAACAGTACCTGGTTGAGCACGACGCCGAAGAACGAGGCGATGCCGAGCAGCCAGATCATTCGGCCGTCGGGAAGCTGGCGCTGCTTGCGCAGCCAGATCGCGAGCGGCACGAGGATCACCGTGGCCGCGAAGATGCGGAACATCGCCCATGCCGGTGGTGGGATGGCCTCGACGACGCGTTTGCTGAACACGTACGTGCCGCCGAACACGATCGAGACCGTGAGAAGGGCGAGGTGGACGCGGGCGGGGGACGGTGGCACGGGGGGGCGGGAGCGCGGCCGCCGGATCGTGACGGTCCGGCCGGGCGATACAAGCCGCGTCCGGGGCGGAAATACGGGGCTCGGGGGGCTGGATCGTGGCAATTCGCGACTTGCCGCGGCCGAGCCGATATCATCCGCGGCCTTCCCCAACCCGCGTTCGGCTCCAGACCCCGGTCGAACGCAACCAGTGGTCGCCCGCCCTGATGATTCTCGCTACCAGCCTGTTCTCGCTGTCCGCCCTGCTGCCCGCGCCGCAGGGGGACCTCAAGTTACCGCCCCGAAAGCAGGATCCCGCGACGCAGCAGAACGTGCCGCGTCCCATGACGGAGATCGAGCGCTTTCGTCGCGACGTCGAAGACCTCGTGGCATCGCCGGCCCGCCTCGAGCAGAAGCTCCAGGAGTTCGGCCTGCGGTACCCGGCGCTCGATGCCTTGATCATCGAGGTCGCGCGCGCAGCGCGCAGCCGTGAGATGACCGCCCTCATGCCGGTCGCGCGTCGCTACGGCTCGCCCGAGGTCGCGCGTGAGCTGCGCTTCCAGTTGCTCGCCCGGCCGCTCGGCAAGGCCACCCGGCCCGTCGTCGACGCGATGACCTATCTCATGGGGCCAGAGCGCGATGGGCAGGATCAGCTCGACGAGCGGCAGGCGCTCTACGACGTGATCCGCAGTCGGCAGAGCAGTGCTCGGCGCGCCGCGACCGAGGCGCTCGCCGAGATCGCGGCGCCGGACGATCTGCCGTTCGCGCTCGAGCTCGCCAGCCAGCAGAGCCTCGATCTTCAGCTGCGAGGCGTCGATCTGCTGCGCTCCGTCGCCGATGCCGCCGCCCGCCAACGCCTCATCGCGCTGCTGTCGAAGCCGCCCGCGCTCGCCGGCGCCGCCTGCCGATCGTTGATCGCGCTCGGGCAAAAGGCGGTTCCCGAACTGCAGGCGCTGCTCGCCGAGCCGCCGATCGACCGCGGCTACTGCTACGCGGCGTTCGCGCTCGCGCAGATCGGTGGTGCCGAGGGGCGGCTGCTGATCGACCCGGCTGCGACGCGACGCCTGCTGCTGCGACTCGACGAACGCGAAGCGCTGACCCGCAGCCTTGCGGCGATCGCGCTCGCGGACCTCGCGTATCATGCGAGCCCGGCGGCTGGCGGTGACGATGGCGCCTCGGGCGGCGCGGCGGGCGCGGCCGCGCACGTCGACGATACGGCCGTCGGCGATGCGTTGCTCGACCTCGTCGACAGCCGGCTATTCGTTCCGAACCTCGACCTCCTGCGGCGCCCGGCCGAAGAGCGGCTCGTGCGCATGACGGGTCGCGTCGTCAGGCCGGACGCGGCCCTGTCGTGGCGCGACTGGTGGACTGCGCGCCGTGAAGGGTTCGTCGGCATCCGCGAGCACGTCGCGATCACGGCCGAGAACGCGCATCTTGCGGTCGTCACGCTGCGCGCCGAGCGGCAGACCTACCGGTTGCTCGCCGAAGGTCTCGGCAGCGTCGCGCCGCTCGAGGAGTCGGAGGAAGCGTTCCTGACCAAGGAAGACATGCTGGCGCTCGTTCGTGACCTCGAACGGGCGGGATTCGGTGATTCGGAGCGGATGCGGCACAAGACGAGTCTGCCGATCGTGCGTTCGCTCGAGGTGCAGGTCGCGGGCGCGCGCGCGCTCGTCGGCATGCCCGCGATCGAGCACCGGCCCTTCGCGCGGCTCGAGGATCGGATCGCGCGGGCGATCGACGGCCAGCTGTGGCAGCTCTACCGGCACCCGGTCAAGGAGCCCGATCGCGCGGCGTTCTGGCGCGCCGAGCGGCGTTGGCTCGACAGTCACACCGATCCCATCGAACGTGGCCGGCGATTCGGCCGTCGCGTCATCGCCAACTGGTCGGTGCTGACCCCGTGGCTGCGCGGTCGCGCGCTCGAGCACCTGTTCGCCCGAGCCGACCGCAAGCAGCTGTTCGACGAAGCCGACGGGGACGCGGTTCTCGCGCTCGTACGCCAGACGCCGGCGCTCGGCGCGCTCGAGTTGCGCATGCTCGAACTCGCGGCCGGCATTCCCGGCGACCGGGTCTGGCGCGAGTGCATCGATGTCGCCGCACGCGTCGAAGGCGGTGGCCGCGACGCGGTGCGTGCCGTCTTCGCCGTGCTCGGGCCGGAGGCGATCCTCGCCGCGCTCAACGACGAACGGGCGGTGGTGCGGCGCGTTGCGGTTGATGAGGCCGTGCGGGCGCGTGACGTCCGGTCGGGGCCGCGACTCGTCGAATTGCTCGCGAGCAGCGAGGAACCCGTGCCCGTGCGGCGGGCCGCGGCGGATGCCGTCGGTCAGCTGCGCCTGGTCGCGGCGCGGGAGCCGCTCGTCGGGATGATCGTCGATTCGGCGACCGACCCGCTGGTGCGCCGCGCGAGCCTCGTCGCGCTCGGCCGGGTGGGGGGCGACAACGCCTACTCCGTGCTCGATCAGGCGCTGCGCGCGCCCGTGCCCGCGGATCGCGAAGCGGCGCTGCGCGGCCTCGGCGAGTTGCGGGACCCGCGGGCCGCCCACACGCTCGCGGAGCTCGCCGTCATTGCGCATGGCAGCGACCAGGGCGGTCTCGCGAAGCTCTACCTCGGCCGCATGGGCGCGCGGCTCGCGGTGCCCGCGATCCGTCATCAGGTCAAGGTCGTGCAGGATCCCGAGATCCACGACGAACTCGTGCTGTTGCTCGGCAGCTACCAGGACGCCGAGAGCGTTCCGGATCTGTTGCAGCTGCTGCGCAACCCGCGGCGCGCGGCCGACGCCAAGATCGCCATCATGGGTACGACGGGTGTCGACCTTTCGGACACCGATGATCCCTGGGGTCTCGCGGACGAGTGGTGGCGCCGTAACCGGGCGCGGCCGCAGTGGCAGTGGCTGCTCGACGGGCTGTCCGCCGCCGAGGCGCCGACCCTGCTGCGGGCCGAGCAGTTCGCGCCGGGCGCGGGCACGGCTGCGATCCCCGAGCTGGCCCGGCTGCTCACGGACCTGCGCGAGCCGCGGCTCTACGTGCTCGCGTCGGCCGTGCTGCGCTCGGTGAGTGGCGAGGACTACGGCGTCGTGGCGATGCACGCTACCCCGGAGAATCGCGCCGGGATCGCGGCGCGCTACCGCCTGCTGTTCGAGACCCGGAACGCCGCGAAGAACCGCTGATCGTGGCGGCTGCCTGGCAGGGGCGCCACCCTGCCGGTGCCGCCCTGGATCAACTCCACGTGGCGTCGACATTTGCGGAGTTCGGGCGGGTCGTTATCGTCTCGGCCCCCAAAACGCCCGACACCGCCCCCTCATGACCGACGTCGTCGCAATCGCCCAGAAGATCCAGTCCGAGAGCAAGGCCCTGCAATCGGTGCGGACCGCCCTCCAGCAGGTCATCGTCGGCCAGGACGAACTGCTTGACGGTCTGCTCATCGCCCTGCTCGCTGACGGCCACGTGCTGCTCGAAGGCCTGCCCGGCCTCGCGAAGTCGCTGGCCGTGAGCTCGCTCGCGCGGGCAGTCGGCGGGGAGTTCCGCCGCATCCAGTTCACGCCGGACCTCTTGCCCGCCGACCTCGTAGGCACGCACGTCTACAACCCCAAGACGGGCGAGTGGCAGGTGCGTCAGGGCCCGGTGTTCGCGAACTTCGTGCTCGCGGACGAGATCAACCGCGCGCCCGCCAAGGTGCAGTCGGCGTTGCTCGAAGCGATGCAGGAGCGGCAGGTCACGCTCGCGGGCGACACCCGGCGATTGCCGGATCCATTCCTCGTGCTCGCGACGCAGAATCCCGTCGAGCAGGAGGGCACCTACGCGCTTCCCGAGGCGCAGGTCGACCGCTTCATGGTCAAGCTGGTCGTCGGTTACCCGACCAAGTCCGAGGAGCTGCAGATCATCGACCGGATGTCGGCGATCGCCGCCAACACGGACGTCGCGCCCGCGACTTCGCCGGCAGAACTGCTGCGCATGCGCGCGCTGCTCGACACGATCTATCTCGACGACAAGGTCAAGGCCTACATCGTCGACCTCGTGTTCGCGACGCGCGAACCCGCGGCGATCGGGCTCGAAAAGCTGCAGCCGCTGATCCTCTACGGCGCTTCGCCGCGCGCCTCGCTCGCGCTGGCCCGTGCGTCGCGTGCGCGAGCGTTCCTCGAAGGGCGCGGTTTCGTTACGCCGCAGGACGTCAAGGCGGTCGGGGCAATGGTCCTGCGTCACCGCGTGCTCACCACCTACGAGGCCGAGGCCGAGGGGATCACGAGTGAGCAGGTGCTGCAGCAGGTCTTCGACACGGTTCCGGTTCCGTAGGCGACACGGTCGTGGCGCGGCCGATCGACGCAGAGCTGCTGGCCGAAGCGCGCCGGATCCAGGTGCGCGCGGATCGCATGGTCACGGATGTGATGTCCGGCGGCTACAGCTCCGTCTTTCGCGGTTCGGGCATCGAGTTCGACGAGGTTCGCGAGTTCGCCGAGGGCGACGAGCTGCGCGCCGTTGACTGGAACGTCACGGCCCGCGTCGGTCGGCCGTTCGTGAAGAAGTTTGTCGAGGAGCGCGAGCTGACCGTGCTCTTCCTCCTCGACGTGTCGGCCTCGATGCGCTTCGGCAGCCGGCCCGAGAATCGCGAACGCCGGACAGTGGCGCAGTCGGCTGCGTTGTTCGTCGGCTGCGTCGCGTTCGCCGCCGCGCGCAACAACGACAAGGCCGGGCTGATCCGGTTCGGTGGCGGCATCGAGCAGTACGTGCCCGCCAAGAAGGGGCGCAACCACGTGCTGCGGCTCATCCGCGAGGCGTGCGAGCCGCCGCTCGCGACGGTCCGGACCGATCTGGCGCAGGCGCTCGACTACGCGGGCCGTGTGCAGCGACGCCATGCGATCGTTTTCGTCGTCAGCGACTTCTTCGGCGCGGGCGATCCCGAATCAACGTTCGGCAAGCAGCTGCGGCTCGTGGCGCAGCGGCACGATGCGATCGCGGTGCGCGTGCGCGACCCGTTCGCGGGCGGGCTCGACCCCGTGTCGGGCGAGGTCGTCGAGCTGCCACGCGTCGGGCTTTTGAACGTTGCCGACCCCGAGACGGGCAAGCTCGTCGAGGTGGATACGAGCAGTTCGGCGGTTCGGCGTGCCGTGCGGCAGCGTTGGCTCGACGAGCGCGCCGAGTTCGATGTGCTCTGTCGGCGGTCGGGCGTCGACGTGCTCGACGTGCCCACCGCGGGTTCGGTCGCGGATCCGCTCGTGCGGTTCTTTCGCATGCGAGAACTGCGGGGGAGCAAGCGTTGATGCGCTGCGCCGGTCTGTCGTTGCTGCTGGGGCTGATGCTGCTGCTCGCGTTGACGAGCGGCTGCACCCGCGCGCCGGAGTCGCCGTGGGGTGAGCCGCCGGCCGTCGCGCTCGATCTCCAGCTGAGCGTGTCGGCCACCGAGGTGCCGCTGCTCGGGCCCGTGCGTGTCACGCTGGATCGCTATCGGCGCGCCGACCTCGAGGTCGAGTTCGCGCCCGAGGTCCCGGCAGCCGACTTTCGTTCGGACGTGACCGTGTTGCCCGAGGTCGAACTCGGCAGCGGGCGCTGGCAGCGCACCGTGATCGAACTCGCGCCGATCCGCGGTCCCGGCGAACTCACGATCCCCGCGTTCGTCGCGCGCGCGGCCGATGGCACGGTCGAATCACGCACCGAAGAACAGCGGCTCGTCGTCACGTCCGTGCTCGACGGCCACGGCAGCGAACTCGAGATCCCGGCCGAGCCGTTCCCGACGCCCTCCAGGCTGCCGCTCTACCTCGCGGTCGGGGCCGGCGTACTCCTGCTGCTAGCCGGGCTTTGGTGGTTCGCGCGGCGCGGCGGGCGGTCGGCGCCGGCCGTCGCGACCGCGACGCCCGCCCACGTCGTTGCAATGCGCGCGTTCGAACGCCTGCGCACCGCGCCGCGCACGACGCCAGCCGAGATCGAGACGTTTTACGTCGAGGTCTCCGACGTGTTGCGACGCTACCTCGAGGATCGCTTCGGGCTACACGCGCCCGAGCGGACGACGGAGGAGTTCTTGCGCGAGCTCGAATCGGGCGACGCGCTCGCGCGGGAGCATCGCGGCGATCTGCGCCAGTTCTTGACGCAGTGTGACCTCGTCAAGTTCGCGCGTCATCGCCCGACCGATGAGGATCACACGCGGACCTTCGATGTCGCGGTCGGGTTCGTGGAATCGACCCGCGCGGATGTCGCGGCAGAGCGGTCCGCTGCGGTCGCTGAATCGCCAGCCGATGCGATGCAGGGGGTCTCCTGATGACCGCGCTCACCTGGTCCGGCTTCACGCTGCTCGATCCGTGGTTCCTGCTCGCGATCCCGATCGCGTTCCTGGCCGTGGTCTACCGCGCTCTCCGCCGGCGGGCCGCGCTGCCGACCGCGGCCGTGGCGCTGTTCGACGGTGTGCCGCGGACGATCCGCCAGCGCCTCGCGTGGCTGCCGGCCGCGATCAAACTCGTCGCGGTGACGTGTCTCGGCGTCGCGCTCGCGCGACCGGTCGAGCGACTCGTCGTGCCGATCGAGGAGGACGGGCTCGACATCCTGCTCGTCGTCGACACCAGCACGTCGATGAACACCAAGGACATGAGCGAGACCAAGGACCTGCGGCGCATGGACGCGGCGCGGCGGCGCGCCGAGGAGTTCGCCGCCGAGCGGGTCAACGATCGGGTCGGTCTCGTCGCGTTCGCGCGGTTTGCTGAGTTGCGTTGTCCGCTGACCCTCGACGAGAGCGCGCTCGCAGCGTTCTTGCGGTCGCTCGATGTCGTGCCCGAGGGCAGTCAGCTCGACGGCACCGCCGTCGGCACGGCGCTCGCCAAGGCGGTGCAGGTGTTGCAGGACAGCACGGCCGAGTCCAAGGTCGTCGTGTTGCTCACCGATGGCGAGACGACCGTGTTCGACATCGCGCCCGAGGATGGTGCCAAGCTCGCGGCCGATGCCGGCATCCGTGTGCACACGGTCGGGCTCGGGCGCGGGCTGCCGACGCCGTTCGGGTTTCGCGCGCTCGATTTCTCCGATCTGCGCATGATCGCCGAGAAGACGGGCGGTGAGTTCTTCGAACCGAAGTCCGATGACGATCTCGCGGCCGTCTACGAGCGCATCGACGAGCTCGAGAAGACCGAGCTCGAGGACCCGCGCTACCGCACCGTCGATCGCTTCGAGTGGCCGCTCGGACTCGGGCTGCTCGTCCTCCTGCTCGCGCTCGGCCTCGAGGTGCTCGTGTTCCGGAGAGTGCCATGACCAGTGCTCCCATGAACTTGGCTGCCACCGGCGAGGATTTCGAGTTCGCGCGGCTCTGGCTCTGGCCGGCGTTGCTGCTGCTGCCCGTCGTCTGGGCCATGCTCTGGGCGCTCTTCGACCGATCGCGCCGCGCAATGCAGCGCTATGGCGCGACGACCACGGATCCCATGAGCACGCCGATCGCCCGGTCGTTGCGCGTGACGTTGTTGCTCGGGCTGGGGCTGCTGTGCTGGATGGATCCGCGCTGGGGCGAGGAGCCTGTGACGATCGAGCGGCGCGGGCTGGACCTGATCTTCTGCCTCGATACCTCGCGTTCGATGCTCGCGGCCGACATGTCGCCGACGCGGTTCGATCGCGCGGTGCAGGATATTCGTGCCGTGCTGCCCGCGCTCGAGGGCGGTGATCGTGCCGGCCTCGTCGTGTTCGCGGGTACCGCGCGGCTGTGGATTCCGCTCACGCACGACCTGGACTCGTTCCGGCAGTTGCTCGACGAGGTCGATACGGACACCGTGAAGACGGGGGGCACCGACCTCGCCGCGGCGTTGCGGAAGGGGCTGACCATCGCGGATGTCGACAACGCCGCGACCACCGCCGTCCTGCTGCTCACGGACGGTGAGGATCTCGCGGGGGCCGGACTCCAAGCCGCCAAGGAACTGCACGACGACAGCATCGTCGTGCATGCGATCGGCTATGGCAGCGCACTGGGCAGCAAGATCACGGTGAGCAAGAGCGGTCGCGTGGCCGATCAGAACACGGGCGAGGAAGAGTTCCTGACGGATCAGGATGGCAACGAGATCGTTTCACGGATGGACCCCGAGAGCCTGCGTCGCCTCGCCAGTGTGACGGGCGGCGAGTTCCTGCGCGCCGAGGTCATGGCGCTGCCGCTCAACGAGC